>NZ_JAMXLB010000001.1:0-444992 GCF_024054195.1 Flavobacterium sp. NRK F7
GTTTGGGAACCATCGGGTGCCAAACAATCATTACTGTCTTTTACAAGAATATCATAGCTTGCTGCTGCTAAACCTGAAAATAAATTTGTAGTTTGCCAAGTAGTTCCATTGTCTTTACTATACAAATAAGAACCACTACCGCCTAAAGCCGTAACCGTTATACTACCTGTAGGCTCATTTTTACAAAGCACATTCACTTGAGTTGTACTAAAGGTTACTGGAGCAGGGGCTGTAATAGTAAAAGGATCACTGTCTTCAGGTTGTGAGGAAGCCAAATTATTTGACGTAAAGAGTGTTTGATAACGCAACAAATAAACACCCGGTTCTAAATTAATTGCAGTATACTGTTGATTCGTAAAATCAGCCGCATAAATCGGCTCACTATTAAAAAAAGAAAAATTACCTGGAGTAGTCTCTTGCAATAAGGTCATACTAAAATATTCCCCAGAATTCAAAGGTCGGTCAAAAGTAAATGTAGCCGTAGCATGATTACTATCACTACATACATTTTGAACCAATACTGGTGAACCCACTATTTGGGGAGAACAGGGTCTAACATTATAGGAAACAATGTTCGAAAAAATATTATCGCCCGTTATAGAACTATCCGAATCAATTAATACCTTAAAATAAATATTACCAGAATAATTAGCTGGTAAATAAGTTGCTTTATCAAAAACAAAATCTTCATTAAAACCTGTGCTTATATTTGTATTAACATATGTACTCCCATTGGTACTATAATGCCAAAAAAAACGCTGTGTACCCGTACATCCTTCTGCTTTTAATGTCACAAAATCACAAAAAGTATCTGTCGTTGCTGTTGGTGGTACTAAAACTTGATTGGAAATTAAAGAAACAAATGGGACTTCGGAATTGAATGGACCATCATATCCATAATAAAAACCTTCAATTAATGGATCACATGAATTACTACTAAAAATTGCATTTAAACCAGCTGTCCACTCTTCTCCACATGGCCCACTACAACCATAGTTCTCTGGATTATATTCATAATAATAAAATTGTGTAGGCTTTTGATTAAAAATAAGATAATAATAATTAGCTGTTACAGATGTTATAGGTGTTATATTTGTACTATTAGATCTAAAATAATAATCATAAACCGTACTTCTACTTTGCGAAGAAGATACATTTGTTTTTACAATATATGTTTGCCCATTTACTAAAAAACTGGTCAATGCAAAAAATAATGCAAGAAGTATTCTATTTGCTGTAAATAATAAGCTTTTATTCATCATTTTTCATTAATAGTTTCTA
Source organism: Flavobacterium sp. NRK F7 (assembly GCF_024054195.1). Taxonomy (GTDB): domain Bacteria; phylum Bacteroidota; class Bacteroidia; order Flavobacteriales; family Flavobacteriaceae; genus Flavobacterium. Next base: position 1,282 of record NZ_JAMXLB010000001.1, read on the forward strand.
TTAAATACTTTTTCACTTTCACTTCTAAATTCTTCATTATTTAAAGAATAGATTAATTTAAACTTATATGATCCAATTGGCATTATTGGAAAAGTACTATCTATAATATATTTAAACTGTTCATATTTTTGCCAGTTAATTGGTGTGTTCATATACCTATTCACCACTTGATATCTCAAATTCAAATAATCACCTTTATAAGTTAAAGGTAAGTTATATCTAAAAGGCAATCTTTGATTCACTAGAGAGGAGTTTGGGTTCATCTCCAAATAAGTTTGGTAATATACAGGAATATCTATCGCACGAATAGCTGGCAATCCCAATTCGTTAACATTTCTAGTCAAGATACTGATGTTGCCATCTAGAGGATAATTTTGGTAAACCAAAGGATAAATAGCATTTGTATAATAGGTGTCGTCTAAAATAGCTTCTACTTTTATCAAAGGTTTACTATCTGTATACTGAGAACCAAATAGTTCAGATGCATTAAATATCTCATATGGCGCGGTTTTGAAATATAGAGCATGAACATCTGCATAAATTATTTCTAAAAGATCACCTGTTTTTTGAATATCATTTATTTTACTAATAAATGTTGGGTATTGACTCGAAGTAAAATCAAATTCTAATATAGTTTTAATACTCGATTCATTATTTTCAGCTTCAGCTGAATTATTGGTAACAGTTACTTCATTTATCTCCGTTGTATCATTAGCCGAAGTTGATGAATCTACAATTGAACCATCTGTATTTCCATTTGATGTGCTATTTTGTGGACTATTCCCTTCTGGATAAGCCATAATTTGTAAATGATTATTAGTACTTACTGAAATATTATCGTATGGAAAAGTGATTTTATTTAGATGGGTATCATAGGTTAATGTACTATTTGTTTTTAATACATCTCCTTGTTTAATTTCTCCTTTTATATCCCAATTTTCAATAGTCCCATCAAACAAATAATCTTGGCCTTGTTTAAGTTTAATGTAAACATTTTTATGTTCTTCAGGATAAAAATTATTTGTATTTGCTACAGGATAAGTGTAAGCAATGTTTTCCATTGGAATATATTCTGGAGCGTTTCCAGTGGTAAAAGAAAATGTTTTAATTTCTTTACCAGAACCATCACCACCAGTTAAAATTCCCCAAGTAGCACCATTTTTCTGTTCTAACCCCACTTCCACCGTTGCTTCGATTGTAGTGTTTGGTGGTAAAATATCATCTGAAATAAAATTGACTTTAGTATTGTCGTCTAACCATTCTAAAGTACCAGGTATAGTTTGTCCATTTTGTTTCAGCTCATATTTTTGTACGTTAATACGAACTGTTTTGGTTACTCCATTTAAATCTTCTGCCGTAAAAGGGGTTAGCATTGCATAATTGAAAGCAACTTGTGGCTTTTTAAACACATCAACTCCATTTTCGTTATCTGGGCTTACTTCTGAAATTACGGAAATCCCTAAAGGATTAGACATGCCAATAAATTCACATTTTTCACCAACTTCAAATTTAAATCGTAAACTTCCTCTTACTAATCCTCCTAAAACTTTATATCTAACTCCTAAGTAACCTTGTAAATGAGTTGGATTTGGAAATTCACCTCTCAGCATGGCTGCAACACCTGCTTCCAAAATTGAGAATTTTTTTGTTTTTCCTAAAATACGCACTCTAATTCCTACTTCTCCATAAATATAAGCATAAACTTGTCCCATTGAATACCAACCATCATTTCCTATTGGTCCGTTCATTCCAACACAAGAAACACCTGTTAATTTTCGGTGCATAATATCAAATCCACCTCCTGCTTCTAGGAATGCATAAAAGAATCCTGCATCTTTCCCAAACTGAACAGAAAAATTAAGACCTAAGGCAAAACCTCTACCATCGTTGAGCAAACTTAAATCTCTATTGTCATTTAAAATATCCGGACCTAAAATTTGAATTACTCTAGGATGTGGAGGCGTTTGATTAGGTAAAACATCTCCAGTCATAAAGTATCCTTGAACATTTACATCATAAACTCCTATTTTAAAAATAGCACCCAGTTTATCAATTGGAGTTCCCACATGTAAATAGGATTTTGCAGGACTAGAATACATATGAACCATTCCAAACTTATTATTCGCTCCAGCTCCTTTTAATCCTTGAAGTTTCAAATACAATTCAAAAAGTCCATCAAACGAATTATTTAAAAAATCTTTTTCAATACTTACATAAACTCCTATTTTTCCATCTTTTGCTACTTCAGACATTGGATGACCTGTTTTCGCAATTTGTAGTAAGTTACCTTGACCCAAATAATTTTGCATTTGAGTAGCTTCATCTCCTTCAAAAATAGAGTCATAAGTAGCCCACGTTTCACTTAAGCCTCCTTGAACCTCTCCATCTCCTGACATCATAGCGCCCTCACCAAGGAAATACAACCTATTTAATCCGCCATATTGATTGTATTCTAACTCTATAAATGCCTTAGCTTTAAAAGAAGTAGTACTTCCAAATTTAATTTTAGCTCCTGCTCTTAATCCTAAACCATATTCTTCATTAGGTAAATATTTAGAAGTTTCATAAGTCCAAACCATATTCCCATCCGAACGTTTCATTTTGTAGGAAAGTCCACCTTCTATTCTTTCTATTCCAAATTTATTATTCGCTGTAGAAGTATTATTAATTTGAAAATCAGCAAACCAAAATCTAAAATCTTTTTTGGCAAAAATAGCTTTTGCTTTACCTTCTATTTTCAATTCTTTTAAATTGATATCAAGTTCTCCTCCAAATCCTTTACCATAAATAGAGTCGTTTTTAAAAATATTTATTTGACCGTATAAATGGAACGAGCTTTTTTCTATATCTATTGTAATTGACTCTACATCAACTCGATCAAATTTATAACTTTGAAAACCTTCATTTTGTTCAAACTTACCCAATACTTTTACTTCAGTATCAGCATAAATACCTGAATTTTCCATTAGGTTTACTTTTATCTTCAGCCCAATTCCTACGGTTTGAGAATCAGGTGTAACCAAATGAATATTTTCAAAACTAACAGGAAAATTACCAAATTTAGCTTCACCTGGATAACCAAAATAAGAAGCTTGGATGTAGGGCTGTTCGTAAGATTTTAATCGTAAATTTTGAAAAATAATTCCATTAAATTGATAAAAGTTATCTGTCTGAGATACTTGTGTCTGATTATTTTGTGATTGAGCCACAAGAGGATCATCTCCAACATCTCCACTTAATGACAACCAACCATTTAAATAAGCATCTCCTCTAAATTGTTTGGTGTTATTATCTAACTCCATTTTTATCCAAGAGTTTTCCATAAAAACCATCTTTCCCTTGAACATTCTACAATCCGTACTATCAACTTTGACAATCAAACGATATAAATCTTTATTAAAGGTACCCGTATAATTCAAATAAGACCCAGTAGCAGCTGGTTTAATACTTCCTGATAACTTAGCAGCTGTAAGACGATTTGCAACTAAATTTACACTTACAGTATCTACAGTGAATTGCCAGCCTGTTGCACTTCCTTTATTTAACACATTATATCCTGTAAATTTACCCGAAACACCAAAATTATCGATTAACAAATCTGTAGATTCAAATTTTGTTCTTTCATTTTTAGAATTATCTTTAAATTGTTCTGGTAATGTTACATTTATATTTTTTGCATAAAAACCACGCCAAGCATTGACATCACCACCAGGGAAAAGTTGGTTAACTGTATACACTTCTGGAAAAACTATAGAACTTGAATTTTTTGTATCACTCATATCGAAAACTACCTCTTCAAAATTAAAAGTCCAACCTTTCAGATCATTAATTTCAAAATTGGGTAAATTTAATTGAAGCAACATATCGCTCCAGCCTGTAGCAGACATTTTTATATTGGCTCCAACATAATTAGGATTATCGATTGCTCTTATTCCGTCATCATTTAAATCTTTATCGTATTCTATTCTATTCCCAGCATTATCTACTGGTACTACTAAAGATCTAGCTAATCGAACGTCCATATCAAATGAAAAAGATTTAAACCCGTCACAATCAAATTCTACAAAAGACTTACTATTAACGTCTCCAGTTGTTCTATTGAAATCCCCTCCAATTATACTTAGCAACATTTTTCCTCCAAATTGTGGTAAGGTTTGATTACCCAATAAGTACAGTTTCCAATCTCCTATCACGCCACCATCATGTGATAATTTAAGTTTATCAGCAGCAAAATAAAGGTGAACACCAGGGTATTTTGTTTCAATTCTTGCAAATGCTGTTAATTCTAAAAAAGCAGGAGTGACCTTTACCTTTACAACAGCCATTTCAGCTCTAAAAGCATCGCTAGTATAGCCTGACAAACCTATAGGTAATTGAACTTCTTCAAAACCAGTTAAAGTCTCTACAAACTTGATATTCCCTTCTGTAAATAACTCTTCTGCAAATTGTTTAATAACGTTAGTAGAATCTGTTACATCAAAAGAGACATATTCGGGTTTTAAAAAATTATTTTCTGTTTTTTGAAAGGCTTTTTTAAATGCAATTTTAGCATCCAGTTTTGAAAATTTAGAAATTGTCATTTTTTTCTGACTTAAGGAATCAGAAAATGGATGATTTTCATTTGCATGAAGAAATGAAAAACCTAACAAAAAGAAAACTAAAACCCTAAAAATCATGGCTTAAAAAATTTTTGCAAAGATACTTTTTTTAGTATGCCTGACTAGCTTTTTTTAAAAAAGTTAAAGAAAACTTAAAAAAAAAATCAACCATAAATTGTGGTTGATTTTTATTAGTTAAATACTTCTTTTTTATTTTAAATAATTCTTTAGTAAAAAACTGGTAGAGCTATCATGATTTTTAATTTCACTAGTATGTATTTCTGATAGAATAGAATTCGCTAATTGTTTTCCAAGCTCAACACCCCATTGGTCATAACTAAAAATATTCCAAATAATACCTTGTACAAATATTTTATGTTCGTAAAGCGCAACTAATGAACCTAAAGTTTCCGGTGTTAGTTTTTCAATTAACAAGGTATTTGTTGGTTTATCGCCATCAAAAACTTTAAAAGGCAATAAGAAAGTTGCTTTTTCACCTGTAATACCTGCCTTTTCAAATTCAGCTTGTACTTGTTTTTCTGTTTTTCCCATTAGCAAAGCTTCGGTTTGCGCAAAGAAATTAGACATTAATTTGTCATGATGATCTTTGTTTCCATATAGTGCTTTTTTAAATCCAATAAAATCGGTTGGAATTAACTTAGTTCCTTGATGAATTAACTGAAAGAAAGCGTGTTGAGAGTTAGTTCCAGGTTCTCCCCAAATAATTGTTCCAGTTTGGTAATTTACAGGATTACCATCGCGAGCGATACTTTTACCATTACTTTCCATGATACCTTGTTGCAAATAAGGAGCTAGTTTTTGCAAATATTGTGTGTAAGGTATTAAAGCTTCTGTTTCAGCACCAAAAAAATTATTGTACCAAATACTTAATAAAGCGAGTACAACAGGTATATTTTTGTCAAAAGGAGTTTCTTTAAAATGAGTATCCATTTTATTAGCCCCTTCTAACAACTGATTAAAATGATTAAAACCAACAGCCAAACTAATGGTTAAACCAACAGCACTCCAAAGAGAAAAACGTCCTCCAACCCAGTCCCACATAGGAAAAATATTTTCTTCAGCAATTCCAAATTGTGTTACATTTTTAATATTCGTAGAAACTGCCACAAAATGTTTCGCAACGTCTTCTTGTTTTGCATGATTTAAAAACCAAGCCCGAATTGTTTCTGCATTAGAAAGGGTCTCTTGTGTGGTAAATGTTTTTGAAACAATAACAAAAAGTGTTGTTTCAGTATTTAATTTCTTAATAATCTCATGTACATGATCTCCATCTACATTAGAAACAAAATGAACATTTAAATGATTCTTATAATATTGTAAGGCTTCAACAACCATGGCTGGTCCTAAGTCTGAACCTCCAATTCCAATGTTTACGACATCGGTAAACGTTTTGTTGGTATATCCTTTTCTTGTACCATCGATAATTTCTGAAGTAAATTTTTGAATGTCTTTTTTAACCTGATATACTTCTGGCATTACATTGATTCCATCAACCAAAACAACATCATTTTCTTTTGCTCGTAAAGCGGTATGCAAGACTGCACGGTTTTCAGTTTGATTAATAGCTTCACCAGAAAAATAAGCTTCAATAGCATTTTTTAATCCTACTTCATTTGCTAATTCGACCAATAAATTAATCGTTTCTTCTGTAATTTTATTTTTAGAAAAATCAACGAGAAAATCGTGCCATTCGATAGTAAATTTCTCAGCTCTTTGCTTGTCATTTGCAAACATTTCTTTCATGGAAACATATTCCATTTTTTCAAAATGAGCTCTTAATTTTTGCCAAGCAACTGTTCCAGACGGATTAATTGTTTCTAAAGTCATTATTCTTTAAATTTAGTGGTCATTACACTATCCAACTCTTTTTTCAAGGGTTCAATGTATTTTAAATATTGTTCTTTTGCTTCTTTTTTCATAGGTTCAGCACTTGGTAATTGCAATCGTAAAGGATCTACTTGTACCCCATTTTTCCAAAAACGATAACACACGTGTGGACCTGTAGCTAAACCTGTACTACCAACTTTTCCTATTACTTGACCTTGCGTAACATATTGGCCTTTTTTAACTAAAATTTTAGACATATGTAAATACTGAGTAGAATAGGTACCATTATGACGCACTTTCACATAATTCCCGTTACCAGATGTATACCCTGCTCTTTCTACAACTCCCGAAGCTGTCGTTTTAATTGGAGTTCCAGTTGCAGCTGCATAATCAGTACCGTTATGCGCTTTCCATCTTTTTTGCACAGGATGAAAACGTCTTCCAGAAAAACGAGAAGAGATTCTAAAATAATCTAAAGGCGCTTTTAAAAACATACTTTTTAGTCCATTTCCATTTTCATCATAATAGTCTGGCAAATTTTGTTCTGGGTTTAATTTATAAGGAAACGCATAAAACACTTTCCCTCTATGTTGAAAATAAGTTGACTCTACGCTTTCAACTCCTGCATATATAGAATCTTCAATAAAGCGTTCATATATAGTAGCACAAAATTTATCTCCTTTTTGAATTTTAAAGAAATCGATAGAATATTCATATACTTTTGCCAATCTTGAGGCTAGTGCGGGACTGGCTCCTGCATTCGCTAGAGTTTCAGAAAAAGATCCTTCAATTTCTGCAGCAATAGTCCTTCTTTTTAAAGAAGTTGCTTTTCTTTTATTACTCACATGAATAGAATCTCTAAAATCAATTACAGCATACTCAATTGGATTTTTCACATAGACTAATGCTTGTAACTCGTTGGGTTTATTTTTATCTAAAAATAAAAGATACGGTTTCCCAATCTTAATCATTCTAGGATTGAAAGAATCTTTTACTTTCTCTACTACATCAAAAGTGCGTAAGCTATCTGGTAATTTATATTTATCAAAGATAAGTCCTAAATTATCTCCTGATTTTATGGTATCTCTAACCACTTTATAATTATTGAAAATAAAACCATATTCTTTTATAATGGGCTCTTTTTTTTCAACTTTTTTAGGTACTTCTTTTTTCTCTTCTTTTTTGTCACAAGCGACAATAGTGGTTATCAGTAGTAATAGTGCTAAGTATCTCAATATATCAGTTTTTTTAATTTTAAACATTTTCACCCCAGTTTGCTATTTCATCATCTGACCATAATTCAGGAAAAAAAATTCGTTTTTGATATTTAGGTAACATGTATTTTTTCCAATCACTTCCACCTGTTGCTTCATGATTTCCAGGTACACTTTCAATATATTTTTTAGCCGCATTAAAATGACCCATAACCCAAGTAATGTTTATTGTTCTATCTAAATGACGCATGGCTTCAATCAATGCTTTATTATCTTGATCTTCTTGAGGTAATTGCTTGTATTTTCTCCAAAGATTAATGGTATTGTATTCTTCCATAAAATCTAAAAATACTTTTTTATATTTTCTTTCGAACTCTTTTATGAGATATGTTTTTTCACCAGTTGTGTAATCTTTACCCGCTGCTTGCCAATATAAATGCTCAAAGGCGTGTTCATAAGGTGTATTTCTATCTATAGTAGCCCTAAAACGATTGTCTATTAAATTAATTAAATCTGTGGTTGCAAATTCTATTAATCGGTATTGAGCACTTTGAAAGCCACTAGCAGGTGTTAAAGTGTTTCTAAATTTTAAGTACTGTGCAGGTTCCATTCCGTCTGTCATTATTGTGAAAGAGGTGGTTAACATATCAAAATAGCGACTTATTCTACCTAGTTTTTCAGTAAAATAATCGCTTGTAGGCCTTATTGTATGCGATAATTGGTCTATCTCCCAAAGTATCATTTTAAATAACAATTCATTTACTTGATGGTACATGATAAAAACCATTTCGTCAGGTAAAGTGGTTCTTTGGATTTGCAAATTTAAAAGCGCATCGGTTTGAATGTAATCCCAATACGTTATTGGTTTAGACCATAAAAGGCCTTCAAGATGAGTTTCTGTATTTTGATTAATTGCTTTGTACTTTTCGTCAATTCTATTTAATTGATGCTGTAATTCTGGTGTTACTTCCATTAGTCAACTTTTACTTTAAAAGAGTGTTTTAATCCTTTAAAAGCATCTAAATCAGCCTTCAATGACCCAACCGCTAAACTCGCTTTAATTCGCACTGGAATTTTGTTGTCATCATCTGAAATCCAAACAGTTAAACTTTCTTCTTCTTTAAAAACTCTTCCTGCTTGAACGTAAGGTCTGAAAACTTTACAAGAAATTTTTCCAAATTTAGTTTTTATATCTTCTTTACCAATATATTTTAACTTAAACTTTGTAGTTTCATTATCAAAAAACATATCTATCGTAATAGATTCCCCTTCGTTTAAATTATCAATTTTTGGATGATTTCGTAAATAATAAAATGATGACACGATGTCTTGCACGTTTTCTGGAACGGAATACGTGTTTTCTGTATTGTTTTTATAATCTTTAACTCGAACCGTATTATTATCTTGATTGAAGAACCCTTCTTGATATTTAGTATAACCTCCTTCATCAATTTTTCTTAAAAATTGATAAGGTTTACCTGTTTCTTTGTCAAAAAAACTTTGGTAATCATCTTTTACTTCAAAAAAGAGTTTTGTCATACCAGTGGTCCATCCTTTTCCTTGCACATGATGTACCTTATGATTATCACGAACAGCTTCTTTAATTTCTAGAGTAGCATAACCAGCATTTACTACACCATAATGAATACGAAGCTTGAACCACTCTCCAGTGGTAAATGCATCCTCTTTTTGAACAAATGAATTTGTGGAAATAAAAACTAGAAGTAGTATTATAATTTTTTTCATAATTTTATTTTTTTAGAAAAGAGTGCAATTTCTGTTCCAAAAATAAGAAACAAAAAAACCCAGTCAAAATTAATGACTGAGTTTTTATGCTATTAACCAACCAAAAACTATAAATTATGAAAACTTACTAACAAAATTGGACATAGAATCTATCTCCTTTTTTGCGAGTGCAAATGTATATAGTTTTTTGAAGATTATTTATCAAAATATCAACTTTAACTCTTTTAACAGAATTATTGTTATCATTTAATAGTATTTTTTAATAATATTAAAAAAAATTCACATTTTATAACGTACCTCGCAATGCTTGTTCTCTTTCAATCGACTCAAATAAGGCTTTAAAGTTACCCGCTCCAAACCCTTTTGCACCCATTCGTTGAATAATTTCGAAAAACAGGGTAGGTCTATCTTCAACGGGCTTCGTAAAAATTTGCAATAAATACCCTTCTTCATCAGCATCAATCATAATACCTAATTTTTGCAACTCAGAAATATCTTCTTTAAAATTTGCCATATGATCTTTTAATCTTTCAGGTATTGCATCATAGTAAGCTTGTGGAGGTGTACTTAAAAACTCTACTCCTCTAGCACGCATACTTGAAACCGTTTTTAGAATGTCGTCAGTAGCAACGGCAATATGTTGTACTCCTTCATCTTCATAAAAATCTAAATATTCTTCAATCTGTGACCGTTTTTTACCATTTGCAGGCTCATTGATTGGAAATTTAATTCTTCCGTTTCCATTACTCATAACTTTCGACATTAAGGCAGAATATTCGGTAGTAATCTGTTTATCATCAAACGAAAGAAAATTTACAAATCCCATCACATCTTCAAACCATTTCACAGCTTCGTTCATTCTATTCCATCCGGTATTACCTACCATGTGATCAATAAATTTTAATCCCACAGGTTCTGGATTATAATCTGACTTCCATTCTTTATAACCTGGCATAAAAATTCCATTATAATTTTTGCGCTCTACAAAAACGAAGACCGTTTCTCCATAAGCTCCGTAGATCCCTGCACGAACTACTTCTCCATTTTCATCACTTTCAACCATAGGCTCAAAATAAGATTTTGCCCCACGACTTGTTGTTTCTTCGTATGATTTACGAGCATCTTCTACCCAAAGCGCAATAACTTTTACTCCATCACCATGCTTTTTCACGTGTTCTCCGATAGGTGAATTACTGTTTAATGCAGTAGTTAAGACCAAACGAATCTTGTCTTGTTTTAACACATAGGAAGCTTTGTCTTTTACTCCAGTTTCTAAACCTGCATACGCTAAAGATTGAAAACCAAAAGCAGTTTTATAAAAATGAGCGGCTTGTTTTGCATTGCCCACATAAAATTCTACATAATCTGTACCTAACAATGGAAGGAAGTCTTGTGCTCCTTCAAATATTTTTTCTAAACCGTAGTTTACTGATTTTATTTCTTTTGACATGATCTTTACTTTTATTTTATTTGTGTTGTGTCTATTTTAGTATTACTTTCTTCTTGAAATTCATAAGGGGTCTCTAGTGAATCCAATTGGTACTCTAACTTTTCAAAATTATCTTTTTGTCGTATCCCATTTAAAACACTACTTGAAATAATAGTTCCATAAATAAGTAAAACTATAATTCCAAATAAAAAAATGATTCCATTTATAACTATTGAAACAATATTTAAAATTTTAGCTAAATCTACGTTATTCTTACTTTGTATCGAAAAAGCTTCCTGATTTTGATAATATTCTTTTAAACTATTATTCGCAAGAACTAATCCAATTATACTTAATAGTAAGGGTATAAAAGCAAGTATACCATAGCAACAACAACCTAAAACCCCTAGAACTAAAGATATAATAGCTAAAATTAATGCAATAGGATCACTAGATAATTTATTATAATTCATAGTTTATTCTAACCAAGATTGGTAGTATTTTTCGTCAGCTATTTTCATAGCTTCTTCCGTAACCATTAATGGTTTGAAAGTATCCACCATTACGGCTAATTCTTGTGTTTCTGTTTTTCCTATACTTCTTTCGACAGCTCCTGGATGTGGCCCATGTGGAATTCCAGCAGGATGCAAAGAAATGTGACCCGCTTCAATATCATTACGACTCATAAAATCACCATCCACATAATATAATACCTCATCACTATCAATATTACTATGATTGTAGGGAGCAGGTACTGCCAAAGGATGATAATCATAAAGTCTTGGTACAAAAGAACAGATTACAAACGCATCCGTTTCGAAAGTTTGATGCACTGGAGGTGGTTGATGAATTCTGCCCGTTATAGGTTCAAAATCATGAATTGAAAATGCGTAGGGATAATTATAACCATCATAGCCTACTACATCAAATGGATGTGTCGCATAAATCATTTCGAAAATTTCGTCTTTCTTTTTAACTTTAATTACAAAATCTCCTTTTTCATCATGGGTTTCTAATTCTTCTGGCCTACGAATGTCTCTTTCACAAAAAGGAGCATGTTCTAATAATTGACCAAACCAGTTTCTATATCTTTTAGGAGTATATATAGGTCTTCTTGATTCTACAATAAAAAGACGATTGTCTTCCGTATCGAAATCAATTTTATAAATCATTCCTCTAGGAATAACTAAATAATCTCCATATTTAAAATCTAAATTTCCTAATAAGGTCCTTAATTTACCTGATCCTCTATGAATAAAAAGCACTTCATCGGAATCGGTATTTTTATAAAAATAATCATTAGTTGATTTTTTAGGCGCAGCTAAAACAATATGACAATCAGAATTGGTTAAAACGATTTTCCTACTCTCTAAATAATCGTCTTGAGGTGTCACTTGAAATCCTCTTAATCGATAGGATTGAATATTATTTGCTTTGGCAATTTTAGGAGCTACACTATACTGTTGTTTAATTTCTTTAACCTGTGTAGGTCGATGTTCATGATACATATTGGTAGACATTCCGTCAAAACCTATTGTACCAAATAGTTGTTCGTAATATAAATCTCCATTTTCCTTACGAAACTGAGTATGTCTTTTTGGAGGAATGGATCCAAGTTTATGATATATTGGCATTTTTTTAATGTGTTAATTCAACAATTCGTTAACGTGTCAACATCTATTAAAAACAGATATTTTGACCAATTGGCACATTAATAGAACTCATTCAGGATTTCTCTTGATGAGGAATTTTAAATGGATTAATAAGTTGTCCCATTGTTTCATATATACAAATATCGGAAAAAAATTTAAAACGTAAAACCTATACTAAACCAAGTATGATGATCTCTTGTTTCTGGAGACCAAGAATGTTTAATTTCAACTGGACCAATTAATGTTTCCAAACCATATCCAAATCCATATCCACTATACATTGGTTTTTTAATCCAAGTTCCATCATCAAAAATATTGTTACCAATGTTAGCATAATTTGCAGTAAAATTAAGGTGGTTTTTTCTAAAAACTTCATAATCCAAAACTACACTTCCTTTTACATAACTATTTCCGCTTAAAGCTACAAAATCATATCCTAAAAAAGGTCTTAAGTTGTTAATTTGGGTAAAGCCATAACCTCCTAAAGCAAAATCCAAATAAGGTACTCGATTTTCACCAATTGAAAATCCTCCTTCAGATTGTAGTTTAAATGTGAATTTTTTATGTAAGGTGAACGCAATTGCGCCATCTGCTTTTGCGATGGTGAATTTTTCAAAATTATTTGCTCGATCAGAGGAATACAAAATAGGCTTTAAATCACCCACAAAATACCATCCTTTTTTAGGGAAATATTTATTATCAAAAGAGTCGTATTTTAAAAATCCAAATAAAGAAAAATAGTCACTATCATCTATCACTGGATCTACATTCTCAATAACCGTTTGTGACTCGATTTTCAAATGTTTTAATTCAACACCTACTCCCAATGAAAATTTTTGAGCAAAAATAGTTTGAACATAAGCTTGATTTGAAAAATCGGAAAAATCTATATTAAGAGAGTTTAATCCCGAACTGCTTAATATATTATTCCCAGAAAAGTCGTTTTCCAGATTACGATTTAACCCTACGTATTTGGAAGCAAATCCATAACTCAAATAAAATCCATTATCAACATAATAATTTAAGTTGTATCTAAAGTTATCGCCTAATCCCACATCTAATGAAAAAACATCGTTTTTAATAAGTAAATTTTTTCGTGTAACATTTAACAATAAGGCACTCTTTAAAAGCCCATCATAATGTAAGCCAAATTTTAAAAACGTATTTTTTTTTGTTTCTGCTACGTCAATTACGAGTTTCTCTCCAACATGATTTTTTTTGAAATAATAGAAGATAGATTCAAAATTTTGAGTTGCATTTAAGTTGTTAATTCCTTTTTCAACCGTTTTATATTCTACTCTTGAGTTGCTGTTGAATTTTAATTTACCAACTACATAAGCTCTAGTAAATTTATCCAAATTGTTAATTTCCAAATCAGTGATGTAAAGTAATTTGGAGGCTTCTTTTTGTATAGCTGGTCTTTTATACTGAGTTTGTAAAGGAACCAATTCTCTCAAATGATGACGTGCTTCTTTTTCTCCTTTTTCTACAATTTCACCTCCTTTTTCAAAAGAAACAACAGTATATCCTTTAATATTTGGTTTGATATAAATTGTAGTTAATTCTCTTTTTTTATCCATTTTTTCAATCATAGAAAAATTGGTTACTTGAGATAAAACCCCAGTTGCTCCTTTAATATCTGTTAATTTTTTCAAACCATCCTGTACATCCACACCTATAATAATATCGGCACCTCTTTTTAATAATTCTTCTACTGGATAATTATTAACGACACCTCCATCTATTAACATTTTTCCATCAATTTGAATAGGATTGTATAATGTTGGTATAGCGCCACTGGCTAATAAAGCTTTGGGTAAAGTTCCCTTTTCCAATACTACTTCTTGTCCTGTTTCAACATCTGTTGCAATACACAGAAAAGGAATCGGTAATTTATCAAAATCAGTGATGTAAGAAACGTGTTTGGTTAACCTAGAAATCAAATGATAATTATACAAGCCTTTGGATAAAGCTTTGGGTAATTCTAATCTAAAATTATTAAAAGGTAACGAAAAAGCATAAATTTCATCATTTCGTTTTTCGTAAAAAGTTTTAGATTCTCTAGGCGTGTAATCTTGAAGCAAAGCATCTGTATCCACTTCTCTAAATAAAGAATCCAATTCTTCTCCAGAATATCCTGAAGCATATAATCCGCCTATAATGGCACCCATACTGGTTCCACCAATGTAATCAATTTTTATGCCTAGAGAATCAATTACTTTTAAAACACCAATATGCGCCAACCCTTTTGCGCCTCCACCACTAAGCACCAATCCTATTTTAGGCTTTTGCGAATTATTTTGGGCTTGGATTTGAAAAGAAAAAAGAAAATAAATTAAAAAGAACACACTATAGAAAATGATTTTTTTTGAGAAAGTTTCTTTCACAATTTTTAAAATTCGATTTTCATGGAGGTTAGCCTTCAAAATAAGTTTAATTGAATTTATTTTCCTTGTAAAAGTCGGTAATTTTTTTGGCTTTTGAAACACCAACTACCTCTGAAATTTCCTTTTCTGTTGCATTTTGCAATCTTTTAACACTTTTGAAATGTTTCAATAACGTAATCATCGTTTTTTCTCCAATTCCAGGAATAGATTCTAAGCTATTTGTTAAGGCAGCTTTACTTCTTTTATCACGGTGATGTGTAATTCCAAAACGATGCGCTTCATTCCTTAAAAATTGAATTACTTTTAAGGTTTCTGATTTTTTATCTAAATACAAGGGTACCGAATCTCCTGGATAAAATAATTCTTCTAATCTTTTGGCAATTCCAATAATAGCGATTTTACCTCTCAATCCTAAAGCATCTATACTTTTTAACGCGGATGATAGTTGGCCTTTTCCACCATCTATAATAATTAATTGAGGTAACGATTCGTTCTCATCTAGTAACCGTTTGTACCTTCTATAAACCACTTCTTCCATAGAAGCAAAATCATCTGGCCCTTCAACTGTTTTTATATTAAAATGACGATACTCTTTTTTACTAGGTTTACCATCTTTAAAAACTACACAAGCTGCTACAGGGTTTGTCCCTTGTATATTCGAGTTATCAAAACATTCTATATGTCTTGGTTCGACTGAAAGACGCAAATCCTTTTGCATTTGTGCCATGATTCTATTGGTGTGTCTATCAGGGTCCACAATTTTTATTTGTTTCAACTGATCCATTCTATAATATTTAGCATTGCGAAGCGACAAATCTAAAACCTGTCTTTTATCACCCAGTTGCGGAACTGTAACTTTTAAATTTTCTCCTAATGCTAAAGGAAATGGCAAAATAATTTCTTTTGATTTTAATTTAAAACGCTCTCTTAATTCTACAACCGCCAGTTCTAACAATTCTTCATCTGTTTCTTCCAATTTCTTTTTGATTTCCATGGTATGAGAACGCACAATTGCTCCATAAGAAATTTGAAGAAAGTTTACATAGGCCATGGTCTCATCAGAAACAATGGAAAACACATCTATATTGGAAAGTTTCGGATTTAAAACCGTTGATTTTGCCTGATAGCTTTCTAAAACTTCAATTTTTTCTTTTATTTTTTGAGCGGCTTCAAACTGCATATTTTCAGCAAATTGAATCATTTGCTTTTTAAAATCTTTTAAACTGTCTTTAAAATTACCTTTTAAAATTTGACGAATGGCTTCTACTTGTTTTTGATAATCCTCTAGTGTTTCCAATCCTTCACAAGGGCCTTTGCAGTTTCCAATGTGATATTCTAGACATAGTTTATATTTACCTGATTGAATATTCGAAGGTGACAAGTCGTATGTACACGTTCGTAGCGGATACAATTCTTTTATCATATCTAAAATCGTATTCACTATTTTAAAATTGGTATACGGCCCATAATATTCTGAGCCATCTTTTACCATTCTTCTAGTGGGAAAAATTCTAGAGAAAGGTTCGTTTTTAATACAAATCCAAGGATAACTTTTATCATCTTTTAAAAGAATATTATATCTAGGTTGCAATTTTTTTATGAGATTGTTCTCCAGTAACAACGCATCTGATTCTGAAGCTACTACAATATGTCTTATCGAAACAATTTTTTTTACTAAAACACTGGTTTTATAATTATCATGGCTTTTTGTAAAATAACTAGAAACTCTTTTTTTTAAATTTTTGGCTTTACCAACATATAAAATCTTATCATCTTTATCAAAATATTGATACACTCCTGGATTATCTGGTAGTGTTTGTATTTGAAGTTCTAGAGACGATTGCATGGATACAATTTAAGTAAAATGAGGTTATAAAATAATCGGTAAACAAAGTTACTAAAATTGTCAGATTTTATTTAATAGTAGAGAGTTATAATTTTTTTAAATAGATTTTTTACTTTTAGCACCTTAATACAAAACGATGAAAGACAGAGCTATCTATTTATTGGGAGAACGTATTTTGCCAGGAGAAAGTAAAATAGTAGAAGTGGAAATTGCCAAACTACATACCATGACCAAACTTAAAGTTCCTATTATTATAGAACGTTCAAAAATTGATGGCCCAGTAGTTTTATTTAGTGCTGGATTGCATGGTGATGAAATTAATGGAACTGAAATTGTCCGACAAATTATTCGACGTAAAATCAATAAACCAAAATGTGGAACTATTATTTGCATTCCAATTATTAACATTTTTGGATTTGTGAATCAAAGCAGGCAATTTCCAGACGGACGCGATTTAAATCGGGTTTTTCCAGGTAGTAAAACGGGTTCTTTAGCCAGTAGATTTGCCCATTTTTTAGTAAAAGAAATTGTTCCCTTACTTGATTATGCAGTAGATTTTCATGCTGGAGGTGCCAGTCGCTTTAATGCACCACAAATTAGGATTGTACAAAATAATCCAGAACTTAAAGAACTGGCGAAAGTCTTCAAAGCACCTTTTACATTGTATTCAAAGAATATATCGGGTTCATTTCGAAGCGTTTGCACTAGATTAGGTGTAAAAATGCTCCTTTTTGAAGGCGGAAAATCATTGGATTTAAATACGGAAATTACGCAAGAAGGAATCGATGGAGCCAAACGCTTCTTATTTCATCTAGACATGCTCAACCCAAAAAAAGATGCAGATTTCACAGTAGATCCAACACTTTTTATAGAAAAGTCCAATTGGATAAGAGCGCAATATTCTGGTCTATTTATTGGTTTAACCAAAACAGGAAGCTATGTAACCAAAGGAGATGTTTTAGCCACTATTTCAGATCCATTTGGTAAAGTAGAACATAAAGTAAAAGCTCCTAATAGTGGTTACATTATTAATGCTAATGATGGGGCTATCGTTTATCAAGGTGATGCTATTTTCCATATTTCAACTCAATTAGAAAATGAATAAAAAAGAATTACGAATAAAATACAAAGCTTTAAGGCAGCAATTTTCTGAAAATGAATTGGAAGAAAAAAGTTTAGCTATAGCCAACCAATTATTAAAACTAGATATTTGGCAACATACTTATTACCATCTTTTTTTACCTATTGAAGAACAAAAAGAAGTTAATACCGAATATATTTTACAAATTTTAGCCGGTAAAGACAAAGAAGTAGTGCTTTCAAAATCTCATTTTGAAACCGTATCTATGACACATTATTTACTTACTGACGCTACTAAAATTAAAAAAAACGAGTATCATATTCCGGAACCTGTAGATGGATTAGAAGTTCCTGTATCAAAAATTGATGTGGTATTTATTCCTCTGTTAGCTTATGATAAAAAAGGTAATCGAGTAGGTTATGGAAAAGGGTTTTACGATCGTTTTTTGAGTTCTTGCAAAAATGAGGTTATCAAAATAGGTGTTTCATTTTTTGATCCAGAAGAAAAAATAAACGATGATTTTGATAATGACATTACACTAAATCATTGTGTTACACCTACACAAAGTTTCTCTTTTTAGGATTAATTTTCTACATTTACAACAAAAAACAAACCTCAATTAACGTTTTACATAACATGAAAAAAATTGCATACTTATTTATATTATTTTCTTGGATAAGTTATTCTCAAAATGACACTGAAGAATTTAATAGAATGGTTGAATCTGAAATGAAATCAGCTGCATCTTTACAACAAGTTAGAATCAATCCGAATACACAAAACTATGATGTCACTTATCAAGAATTACGATTTACTGTAGATCCTGCGGTTTACTTTATTTCTGGCCAAGTTACTACTAGTTTTACCGCCTTATCTGATATGACTTCCATAACTTTTGATTTAACCAATCAATTAACAGTGAGTAATGTAACCATGAATAGTAACAATTTGAGTTTTATTCAAAATGCAAATAATGAAGTGGTAATTACTTTACCTTCAATATTAACCACAGGAAACACTGGAACTGTAGTAATTACTTACTCTGGTGCTCCTGCAACTGGAGAACAGGCTTTTACCGCTTCGACACATAATGGCACGCCAGTAATTTACACTCTTTCCGAACCTTTTGGAGCAAGAGATTGGTGGCCTTGTAAACAAGATTTAAATGACAAAATCGAAAGTATTGATGTATATCTTACAGCACCAAATAGTTATGTAAGTGTATCCAATGGATTAGAGCAAAGTGCAATAGATAATGGAAATGGAACTAAAACGACTCATTTTCATCACGGCTATCCCATTCCAGCTTATTTAGTCGCTATTGCCGTAACAAATTACCAAATATTCACTCAAACTGCAGGAACACCTCCAAATGATTTTCCTATTGTGAATTACATTTATCCAGAGAACTTTTCCTCTGCTCAAACGCAATTAGCGGTAACCTTACCAGTAATGAACGTTTTTGAAACCTTATTCGAGCCATACCCTTTCCATAATGAAAAATATGGGCATGCTCAATTTGGTTGGGGTGGAGGTATGGAACACACAACCGTTTCCTTTATGAATAGTTTTGGCAGAAATTTAATCGCGCATGAATTAGCACACCAATGGTTTGGAGATAAAATTACTTGCGGCACATGGAAAGACATTTGGTTAAATGAAGGTTTTGCAGAATATTTATCGGGTTTAGTAGTTGAAAATTTAGATGGAGTAGCTTCCTTTGTATCTTGGAAGAACAATAAAATAAACAGTATTACCTCTGCTACAAATGGTGCTGTATATTTGACAGATACAGAAGCATTGAATGTGAATCGCATTTTTAGTGGTCGATTAACCTATAATAAAGGAGCTATGGTGGTTCATATGTTGCGTTGGAAAATGGGGGATACTGCTTTTTTTCAAGCTATTAAAAATTATTTAGCAGATAGCAATTTAGCTTACAAATATGCCATAACTACAGATTTAAAATCACATTTAGAAACTGTTTATGGTAGTAGTTTAGATGAATTTTTTAACGATTGGCTGTATGGGCAAGGTTACCCAACCTATACTATTTCTGCACAAAATTGGGGTGTAGGACAAGCTAAAATTACCGTTTCGCAAACCCAATCAGACGCAAGTGTTTCCTATTTTGAAATGCCACTAGAAATTAGATTATTGGGAGGTTCTGGTCAAACCCATGATGTGGTGATTAATCATCAAACGAATGGAGAAGAATTTATTGTTTCAGTGCCTTTTACAGTAACTGATGTTTTGTTTGACCCAAATAAACACATTATTTCTAGAAACAGTACCGCTACTCTAGCAAATGAAAAATTCGAATTAGCAGAAACCATTACGTTATACCCTAATCCTACTGACCATAATATCAAAATCCAAATTCCAAATTCAATAACAATTGAAAAAGTAGAATGTTACAATGCTTTAGGTCAGTTGGTTTTAACAAATTATACTCCAGAATTTTCTACTGAAGGTTTTGCTACTGGAATTCATTTTGTAAAAATAAATACCTCTGAAGGTGTAATTCATAAAAATTTTATAAAAAAATAATCTCATAAAAAAATAATGATAAAAAGTAAGGTGAAAACCTTACTTTTGCTTTTTCATTAAAAAAAATTAAAAAACACATGATTCAATTAGCTCAAATTCTATTTATACTTTCAGTATTAGTTATTCTTCATGAATTTGGTCATTATATAACGGCAAAAATGTTTAAGGTTAAGGTAGAAAAATTCTATCTGTTTATGGATGCAGGATTTGCTTTAATTAAGAAAAAAATTGGGGAAACTGAATGGGGAATTGGTTGGTTACCTCTAGGTGGTTACGTAAAGCTTTCAGGAATGATAGATGAAAGCATGGACACAGAACAAATGAAACAAGAAGCACAACCATGGGAGTTTCGATCTAAACCTGCTTGGCAACGATTAATTATAATGTTAGGTGGTATTATTGTTAATATTTTATTAGCCTGGTTCATTTTTACCATTATGTATACAACTGTTGGTAAAAAAGTAATTTCAACGGAAGAACTGCAAAAAAACGGCTTATCGTTTGGTGAAGTAGGCCAAAATGTTGGCTTTAAAAACGGAGATAAAATCGTTGCTATTGATGGCAAATTTTATGATGATTTTAAATTCATGACCATGGGTGTTCTTTTTGGAGACAAAATTGAAATTGATCGTCAAGGTGAAAAAGTGGAATTATTATTATCTGACGAACAAAAAGGAGAAATTATAAAAAAAGAAGGTAGAGGTTTTGTTCATGCACGTTCTGAAATGAATCGCTATTTTATGGATTCGTTCAAAGGAAAAAAGAATACATTCGAAAAATATGATGAAATTGTAGGTGTCAATGAAAAGCGATTTACATATGTAGATGAGTTTGTAGATACCATGAAAAATTTAAAAGCAGATTCTATCACTCTTGTTTTGAACAGAAACAACAATGAAATTCTTGTTACAACAGCAGTAGATACTAGCTTAACAAATTTCAATAATTATGGCTTAGCCTATAATTATAATTTAAAAAACAGTATCATTAGTGGTTTTGCTGAAAATTCAATTGGAGAAGAACAAGGCTTACAGTTTAACGACAAAATTATTCGTGTGAACAATACTGCTGTAGAGACAAATAAAGCATTGAATAAAATTTTATCTGAAAATAAAGAAAAAGAAATTAGTCTAACTGTTTTACGTAAAGGAGAAGAAGTAACGCTACCTATTAAGTTAGATAAAACAGGAAAACTAGGTATTGGTTTAGATGATAAAGAAGAAGAAAAGTTTACAGTTGTTGAAAAATTAGGCTTTGCAGCTGCATTTCCTGAAGCTGTAAAGCAATCTTGGTCTTTATTTAAATATAATGTCCAAAGTTTAAAATTAATTGCTAGACCTAAAACAGGAGCCTATACACAAGTACAAAGTCCAATTGGTATTGCAAGACGTTTACCAGATTCTTGGAATTGGGAATTTATTTGGAATTTTACCGCATTATTTTCTATAGGTTTAGCCTTTATGAATTTATTACCTATTCCAGGATTAGATGGTGGGCATGCTCTTTTTACCATTGCAGAAATGATTACTGGAAAAACTTTAAGCGATAAAGCAATGGGCTATGTTCAGACTGCTGGAATGATTATCTTACTGACTTTGATGGCTTTAACTTTTGGTAAAGATATTTATATTTGGATAAGCGAAATTTTCTTCAATAAAAATTAAAAAAAAATGAAAAAAATGTTTGCAAATATAAAATTGTGTTCTATATTTGCACTCGCAAAAACGGTGTAACACCTTCCTCCTTAGCTCAGTTGGTTAGAGCATCTGACTGTTAATCAGAGGGTCCTTGGTTCGAGCCCAAGAGGGGGAGCAAAAAGAGTATCAGAAATGATACTCTTTTTTTTATTATATGATTTAATAATATGAATATTGTTTACATTCTTTATTCTAAAAAACTAAATCGATATTACATCGGTTATACTTCAGATTTTGATTTGCGTTTAGAATTTCATAAAAATGCTGATACAAGAAAATTCACCTATAATGCTACAGATTGGATTCTATTCCTAAAAATCGATTGTACCAATAAAAAACAAGCACTTTCGATTGAAAAGCATATTAAAAATATGAAAAGTAAAACATACATTCAAAACCTTTTACAATATCCTGAAATTATTCTCAAACTATTAGAAAAATATACTGACTGTTAATCAGAGCCCCGATAGCTATCGGGGTTGGTTCGAGCCCAAGTTCCGATAGTTATCGGAAGGAGCAAAAAGAGTATCAGAAATGGTACTCTTTTTTTATTATATACTTATTGCAATGTCGCAAATTGCCGTTCTTCTTTGTTAAATTCTTCTTTGATCCCCAATAGTAAATTATCTTTTGACAAAAACTTTTGACTTTGTTCAATTGCTAACAAAGAAGCATGCATGACCGCAGAAACAATTTGAGCACCGGTTAACTCATAGTTAGATGCTAATTGATACAATAACTCCTCATCAATCTGTATGTTTTTAGGTTTCGCATTTTGCCACAATTTAAACCTTTCCTCTGTGTTTGGTTTAGAAAACTTAATAATGGAATTAAACCGTCTTAAAAAGGCATCGTCTATGTTGTTTTTAAAATTTGAAGTTAAAATAACCAATCCGTTAAAATTTTCTACCCGTTGTAAAAGATAACTGACCTCCTGATTGGCATACCTGTCATTTGAAGATTTGGTACTGGTGCGCTTTCCAAAAAGAGCATCGGCTTCATCAAACAATAAAATCCAATTTTTATGTTCCGCCTGATTGAATATCTTTTCCAAATTTTGCTCTGTTTCTCCAATAAATTTGGAAACCACCTGCGATAAATCGATGCGATATACTGGCCTATTAAATTCTAATCCTAGTAATGTAGCTGTAAGTGTTTTTCCAGTACCCGAAGGCCCATAAAACAAAGTTCGATAGCCTGGAAGTACTTGCTTTTTCATGTTCCATTCTTCTAAAAGCGTTTTTTGGTGTTTGATCCAAAGTTTAATTTGGTTAATTTGAGAAAGTACCGTTTCATTGACAATCAAATCATCCCATCTCATTAAAGTCGTTACTTCTTTAGCAGGGAAATTAGCACCGAATTTAGGTTTGATTGTTTCTCCATAACAAAGTAAATGAACCATCTCTTTAGACAAAAGTAACCTTCCGTCCATAATTGGATCACCTTCCTTCATTTCTTCAACACTTAATACATTCTCTTTATAAAACCAATGCTCTGGTGAAAAGAGTTGCTGTATTTGCAAACGATAATTAATATTGTTTTTGGCAAGTAAATACAAAACGGTTTGTCCTGTGGGGAAAAAACTCCTGCTATTTTCTGCCTTAACACCTCCTAACTCAGGGAAATCTCCGCCTTGAGGAAATATTTCTTTTATAATTTCTTCAAAAAAACTAGGATAAACATGAGGTACCAAAGCAATAGACAAAACAACACCTTCTTCGTGGGTGGTTTCTTTTCCTAGAACTTCAGAAAAGGTATTTTGAAAGGTAAGCTGTTCGTTTTGAAGCTCCTCTTTACCTAATTGATTTATTATAAACGATTTTAAATTTTTAAAAAGCATATTATTTTATTTATGTCCAACTAAAGGATCAATTAATAAACCCGTAATTCCTGAACGGACCATTTGATGATACAAGTTGATAGTTACTATGTTTTGTCCTTCAAAATGCAACAAATTAAAAAGTATTCTATGATTTGTTTTGGATGTATCAATTTCCATTTTAATTAAATTTCTAATTACTTTATTTCCTTTCGGACCTAATTCATCAAATAATTCGTAGATTGATTTCTCCCAATCAAAAGCATCTACTAATTCTAAAATATTTAACATATAATAGGGGTTCATTTTAGCATTTTCAAATTGAATTTCTATAAATTCAAAATATGAAGCGTCTTTCGATTCTTCTAAAAACAATTTTAATTTATCAGATACGATTAATTTACCCCCCAAAGCATAAATTAGGTCTGTTTTCTTACCATTCACATTTTTTAAAGTAGCTAAAGGAGGTTTCATTCCTTTTAAAGATTTTCCTAAGTGTAAAATCATTTGATATTCTTTATCAATAATCAAATTCGAAATATAACAGTTTCCTGTTTCAAGGTTAGGAAAAAGTCTTTTATATGTATCCATAATCTTTTTAAGTTAAAATGTTATACTATTTAATGAAGCTCCAGCACCATTAGTAATTGCTGTTCTAGCTCTTGCAATTACCGCGTCAACTTGTGCTAATGCTTGTGCTTCAGTTATTACTCCATTGGTTAATGCATTTCTTATAGGAATTAATTCTGCTTCAATTCGCAAAGTATAGGAAGGATGCGAACCTAGGTGTAAGGCAGAATTACCGAAATGAGTTGCTAAATTAGGATGACTTGCAATTGCAGCTGATCTCGTAGCCAAATCTGGAGGAACCATGATTCCATTTCTTGCTCCATCTTCAATATTAAATCCTATTCTTCTAAAGAAATCATCAAATGTACCTCTTAATTCTCTAGGAATAATATGATGTGCTTGAAAATTAGGAGGGTGCATTCCATTCGGCAAATGTGTTGGGATTCCTCTTCTTAAAGCAGCTGTGGTTTCTCCATTTTGAATAATCCTTAACCTATCTGCTCTTGATAATCTTCCACCTAATGGTCCTCTTAGCTCTCTAAACTCATCAATCCTTGCGGTTCTAGATAAATCATCTAATTCTCTTACAAATCTACTCTGATTACTTTCAACTCCTACTATAATTCCCCTAGTATTTCCTGAACCAATCAAAACTTCATCTCCTAATCTTACAGTGTCATCTAATAATCCTCCTCCTCCAGCTGGTCTTAATCTTCCTTGTTCAATCTCTTGTAATCTTCCCGTCGCTAAAAGTACCCAAGGATTAATATATCCTTCTAATCTAAACCAACCTCTAGCAAATCGAATTCTAAATCTTCTAAAGCGAACTCTAGAAAATAATCTTTCTCCTAGTTCTTCTAAACTTCTAACTCCGCGTCCAACTCTTCCTCTAACACCTTGAAGTAATAATTTTCCTCTGCTAACTACTGCACCAACAGTAGCTAAAACATATCTTCTTCCAGCACTAACAGCTTCAACAATACCTCTTCCTACTCGTCCAGTAGCAGCAAGAGCGGTTCCAGCTCCTCTAATAATTGCACCTCCAGCTTTTCCAACAGCTCTTCCTGCACCAACTATTCCTCCTTTTAAAGTTTTCCAAAATGCCGAACTTCCTAATAATGCAAAAATTGCTTCCACTGCAGCAACTGCAAATCCTCTTGCCAAAGCTCGACTTGCACCAGCAATATCTCCACTTATAGATTTATATACATATTCTCCTAAGTAGTAGGCCGCTCTAACTACAGCCACTCCAATCATAATAGGTCCAAGTGCGGCTAAAATGCCTGGTAAAGCAGCTGTTACAGCTCCACCAGTTAAAACTTCTGCTAAAACAATTACGATAATTACTCCAATAATTGTTGGTATAAGCCAATTTCTATTGCATCTCCACCAATGACTTAGTCCAGTGGCCATCTGATTCATGGTATATCTTCCTCTTTGTGCACGAGTTAAAGGGCCAAATTTAGCTGACTCTGGAAAAGCACTAGCAGCCGCTTCAGGACCTGCACCTCCTTCATTTGCAGGAGGAGTACAAGCTTGTCTTGCAACTTCTTCATTACTTTGGGACATCATCTGCTGCAAACGATATTCTGTTT
The DNA here is from genome assembly GCF_024054195.1 of Flavobacterium sp. NRK F7. Classification (GTDB taxonomy): domain Bacteria; phylum Bacteroidota; class Bacteroidia; order Flavobacteriales; family Flavobacteriaceae; genus Flavobacterium. Next base: position 27,314 of record NZ_JAMXLB010000001.1, read on the forward strand.
CTTCTTCATGTGTCATTTGTGAAAAATCAGGAGTGTTTTCATCAGCAACAGCTACTCCTTCCGAACCTAGAGTTCCTTCAGAATCAGCTGGTCCAGAAGCTACCATTTCTGACAATATCCCATGTACTGTTCTAGAACGATCTTCAGAATTTCCAAATTCAACAGTTCCTTCTTCTGTACCTGTTCGATTTAAAATAGCTTGTTGCAATTCGGCACTTGGAGCAAATTCTCCCACACTATCAACGTCGATATGTTGATTGGTATATTCTGTACGATTAAATAAAGCAGCATCACCTGCTTCAACACTATCTTCTAATCCAGAAGACTGAAATTGAGAAAGTAATGAAGGTTCTTCCAAACTTGTTCTCTCAAACGGTAAAGGAAGCGTTAAGTTTACACCGAGTAATTCTTCTTCCATTTGTCCTTCAAACTCTGCTGGTGCTCCAGCTGCTGCTGCAATTTGGTTACTTAACAAACTTAAATCCATTTCGGATACCATTCTAGCTACTCGATTTGCAACCGTTATTTTTTCTTCATCAGATTTTTCTAATGTTTCTTGTAAAAAAGAAATAATTCTTGTTTTAACTTGTACCCATGTTTCACCAAACATAGCAAAATTTGGCATGGCTCTTAAAACTCCTATCATAACTCTTAAAACGAAATTAATAATCGGAGGTTTGAAACAATCTGGCATTAATCGCCAATACCAAGCCATAAGAACTATTGGAATCATCCATGGAAAATTAGCTAAGATGATTAATTTAGTTACAAGTACAACTGCAGGTCTAATAAATGCCCAAACGGTTTGAGCCACCTCAGCTATAAAGTTTCCAAGTCTTCTCGCTTGCGTTACAATCCAACTCGTAACGCTACGTATCATATTGGAAACCGTTTGTACCATTCCTCTTAAAAAAGAAAAAATACTAGACTGTGCAATTGCGTTTACTAAAGATTGAAAAGCGGCTTGTAGTCTTTGAAATTGACTACTTAACCATTGCATAGCTTGGTTAACTAAGGTTCTTAACTGTTGTATTCCTCTTTGTAATGGATCAAAAATACTTTCTTTTAAAAAGTTTCTGAAACGAACAAAAACTTCACTATCCCAATTAGCACGTATCCATTGAACCGCTCTATAAACCCCGTATACTGCAGCTCCAATGACAGCAAATATTCCTAGAGGGGATAATAATACAATAATACCACCTATAACCATTAAAGGTGTTTTTATGGGTTCTATGGCTCTCTTAATCCAATTCCAAGCTTCAGTGGCTTTATCTACTAACCAATCCCACACGGAAGTAACACCTTCCCAAGCAATATTAAACATTCTTTTAATCCAATTCCAAGCTCTTTGAATCGCATTCCGAATTGGTGCTATCAAATCCCATAACCATCTGGCTTTTTCTTCAACCCAATCCCAAGCAGCTCTAGCATAATGTTTAATAGCTTCCATTGCAGGTTTCCCGTAATCACTCCATAAACCACTAAAAAAGCCACTTATTCTTGTAAATGTGTCTCTCAATTTTCTTAAAGCTTCACTACTTAAACTACTAATGAAATTGAAAATTTTCTCTGCTAATTGTGCAAAACTTCTACAGGCATCTTCAATATTTCCTTGTAAGGTTTCAATAATAGTATCCACAAATTCATGCAGTATTCCTGACAATCCTTCTTCTTGTAATCTTGAAAACAAGCCACCCGTCATAGCATCTAAACCTCTTGCAATCAAGTCTCGAATTGGCTCCCAAATACTAGAACGTAAAAAACGCAATAAACCTGGAGCTATTTCATTAATAATATCCTCAGCTCTATCTTCTACCCATTCAATTACTCGCCCTCCAAATCGTATGGCTGCCCCACCTGTATAATCCCAAGCAGTGGAAGCAGCACTTCCAATACCTCTCCCTATATCGCCCAAAATATTACGTTGGATAATTTGAGCTGTCCCTTTTTTTTGAACCCGTTGTACTTGACTTCCACTTTGTTGAATGGTATGTGTTAATTCATGGGCTAATAAATGTTTACCAGAACTTGAACTAGGGTTAAATTGACCTTGATTGAAATAAATATCATTACCAACTGTAAAAGCCTTGGCATTCAAGTCTTGGCTCATTTGGACAGCCTGACTATTAGTATGTATTCGTACATCTGAAAAATCCACTCCAAATCGTTCTTCCATGTAATCTTTAGTTCTATTGTCTAATCTGTTTCCAGAACCTTTTGTGGTGATGATCTGATTTTCGACTTGTACTGGAGCTTGTACCTCGGTTGTTGCTGCAAGTGATGCTTTTTGTATGTAAGGTGTAATGGTTTCTGCCAACGGCTTTTTTCTGATTTTTTCTTCTTCCTCACAGTGTGCACATTTCTTTTGAACCAAAGCACTTGTTTGTGTAAAGCGATGTTGCTTTACATTGTCCATTTGCAAAACTTTATCTGCAATAGCGTCGGCTTCTGCCTCATACGAATCATTTTCAGCACCTACGCTCATTTTCTTTTGTACGGTTACTGGTTTAAAGGCAGGTGTAGTATTTACAGCTGCTTTTGGTTTTGATTCTTTATGTGCTACGGTTTGGATCATATTTATTACCAGGTAAAATTCACTTGTTTTGTATATAATCTTTGTACACCTCCAGGTTGATTTCTACCTGTAATGGCTCTACAGAGAATTCTAGCGCTGCTTATATTTTCTCTTCTTAATAAATCTCTTGTACGATGTCTTATGAATGCCGATGGATGATTCCCGAAATGCTTCACATCTCCAGAATCTCCCCACATGAGATATCTTCTGTCTGAATCATCGGCAATAATCCATCGAAATTGTAAATCATTTGAAATAGTTAATGGTGCAATTTCAAATCTTGGAGCATCACTATCGTCTGTAGAGGTACTACTTATATCAATTGTTTCACCCTCTAATGAGTTAATTTCCAAGCCACCCTCCATAATTAAATGAATTCCACCGAGAGAGTACCTACCTGAATCCGTTGTAGTTTCAAAAGTTGCATCAGGAACACTCATCATACTTCCATCTAATGGTGCTGGAATTATTGTGTTAAATGGCCATGAACCTCCAGATGGAAGATGAGGAGGTTGAAAACTTCCCCATCTGGTAAAATGATACGTTTCAAAATGAGTAACTGATCGTTCTTCATTCCAGATATCACACATACTTCTAATTTGAGAGCGATTTAAACTTTGTGCTGCTTGATAAAAAGCTATTATATTCGACGTAAGGTCCTCTTCAGAGAAAGAAGAAGCTCCTATACTTTCTGTCCAATTTTGGAGTGCTTCAAAACCTAAAGATTGCATTTGCCATAATCGTAAGGCCACTTGTAAAACCTCAGACGAACTTAATGCTCGAGTAATAGTAAAATGTGGTGTTACTCCACTTAAAAGAGTTCCAATATATGGCGCATTTGACTCCATAGCTGGTGCAAAAACAGGTTGGGGTGTTGTTCCACCTGCAGCAATTCGATCTGAAGCATTTTGGATCTCTTGAATGAGTCGCTGTGGGACTGTCGGGCTGGCATGACTCCAATCAATCCAACCGCAATGAGTAGAAAAATTGTATCTCCCTTCTTCGATTCCACTTTGAGTTGGAATTCTTTGCACTTTCTTTTCAATACCACTGCTTTGCTGAATAGTATGTGTCAATTCATGTGCTAATAAATGTTTACCACTATCTGAATTTGGATTGTATTTTCCTTCATTAAAATAGATATCATTTCCTACTGTAAAAGCATGAGCATTTAATTCTTTACTCATTTCCACCGCTTGACTACCTGTATGAATTTTAACCTTAGAAAAGTCAGTTCCAAATCGAGTTTCCATAAAAGTTTTGGTTTCCCCATCCATTGTAGCACCACTTCCTTTAGAACTGTTGATTTGATTCTCTACATGAGTAGATGCCTCACCTCCTTTTTCAGTAGAGGAACGTTGAATTAATGGAGTAATAGATTCTGCTAATGATTTTTTTTGAATTTTTTCTTCTTGTTCGCAAGCTTCACATTTTCTTTGTACCAATGAACCTGTTGGATTGATATTTGTCTTTGAAGGTGCTTTCATGTACATCACACGATTGGCCATATTATCTGCTTCAACTTCGTAAGAATCATTGGCTGAACCAATCTGAAGTTTTTTCATAATAACTGGACTAAAAAAAGATTTTTTTGGTTTTGTTATACCTTTTTTTAAGCTGGCTTCTGTCTTTTTTTGTGTTATATCCATCTACAGTTAACAATAAATTTCATTCAATCTTTCTAAAAGGGTATTTCCCTAAAAAATAATTATACTCGTCTAAAGCTTGATAAGGCAATCCCATTGATCCTTCATAATTAGCAATAAGTTGTGGTTTATTGTCTTTCCATCTTAAGGGCCAAGAAAGGTTAACCTTGTTTTCATTAGTATAGTCTGGCCAATTAACCCAACCTTTAAAAGGTCTAAAATCCTTTACATCATCTAATTCAGGTAAATCAAAAATTATTCGTAATAAGAGAAATAATTTTGATTCTTCTTCTGAAGAAAAAGGAAGGAGAAGTGTTTCATTCATAAATTGTTCAAAGACTTGCACTATACATGACTTATTTTTTTGCATAATTTTTGCCGTTTTTTTATAATTTTCCCAATCTTCTTCATCAAATTCATATTGACTCCCCCAAGCTTTTAAATTATGCAAAGCATTTACTAATTCTTGTTCCTTTTTCATTTTTTAATTATGGATTTGAAGTAATATTACTAACATTTGGTGTTGAGCAACAATCCCATTCTGAACTTGCCATTCTATTTTCGGGTCCCTCAGTTGGACTTCCAGACCACCAACTTGGTTCTGATGCTGTTGAGGGGACTATTCCACTTCGAGGCACTCTTCCAGGCCCCCAAGCTCCTGGTGTAGCAGGAGCAGTACTAAATCCTCCTAAATCTCCTGTTACACTTTTTAGAAAAAATTTAACTTCTCCATAAGAAGCTGAGGTTCCATTTGTCCCTGGATTAGAGGCATATCCACTTTCATCACTATATCCAATTGTAGGCTGCAAACCATGAGTTTTTGCTCCTGAAGCCACAGGGAAAGCTTCCCAAAAAGTTAAAATAGGTGCTGGTGGACCAGAAATACTAGGACAACCTGAAGATTTTATTTCGTGGACATCTACTTTTTGAACTAAATATCCATCACTAGATGCTGCACTTCCTAATGTAAAATCCCATTTAACACTCCTACGTCCACATGTTCCAGATGTTCTCGAAACCCTAGAAATAGAAAGTTTCTGGATTTTTCTCTCAATTCCACCACTTTGTTGGACTGTGTGCGTTAATTCATGCGCTAACAAATGTTTACCACTATCCGAATTTGGATTGTATTTTCCTTCATTAAAATAGATATCATTTCCTACAGTGAAAGCATGAGCATTTAACTCCCTGCTCATTTGTACTGCTTGACTCCCTGTATGAATTTTTACGTCAGAAAAGTCAGTTCCAAATCGAGTTTCCATAAAATTTTTGGTTTCACCATCCATAGTAGCACCATTCCCTTTGGAACTGTTGATTTGATTTTCAACTTGAGTAGATGCTTCACCTCCTTTTTCTGAAGAGGAACGTTGAATTAATGGCGTTATACTTTCTGCTAATGGTTTTTTTTGAATTTTTTCTTCTTGTTCGCAAGCAGCACATTTTCTTTGGACCAATGAGCCAGTTTGATTCACATTAGTTTTTGAAGAAGTTTTCATGCTCATCACCCGATTAGCCATTATATCAGCCTCTACTTCATAAGAATCTGTTGCACTACCTACACTTAATTTTTTTTGAATAGTAGGTTTAAAAAAAGTACTCCCTTTTGACGCTGTTGAAGTGGTCTCTCTTTGTAAAAATACGCTTTCCATATGCTTTCTTTTTTTTAATTCCAATGACAAATTAAATAATTCTCCATCCATGGGGTTTGAATCATACCCAGTCCCCAAGGTAATTGATCAAGTAAAATATCAACTCCTTTTTCTTCCATCCAAAGTTCATATTCATGGTTTGGTAAAAACCCTAACTTAGCCTCTCTTTGCAAAAAAGTTTGTTGTAACGCTTCTATTGATGAGGTGCTCATTACTTTCCAATGCGATTTTACTGCTTCTAATAATCGAATTCCTTTTTGTTTTTCTTTTTTTGTTAATTTTATTTTTACATTGACAATTTCTTGAACTGCAAAACCACATAAAATCTTATTCAAAATCAAATCAGATTCTCTAAACCGGTCAGAACCATCTATTAAAAATTGCGTTAACAAAATGGCTTTATGTTGTTGTAGCTTATCTTTCCAAAAACCCTCAGAAGAACAAAAGTGTAATTGTTCAAAAAGCGTTTTCAAAAAAGGGTGTAAAAGCACTAAACCTCCATTGCTTACATATATTATTTCTTGATCTTTTATATTTTCAAATGCTACATTTGAAGGATTGTTTTTTATATTTTGTTTTACTTCATTAGCAATTGTTAACACATTCTGATTATTATTGGCCTCCTTGGACAAACAATTCTGAAAAAAAGCAGTTATTTCATTTTTTGCAATACTATTGTGAGACTCCATTTTTTCTAAAAGAAAGCTACTAATTGCTGCAACTTCGCTTGTATCTAAATCCCAAAAGGCTTTTGCAAGTCTAAAAAAAGCACTCTTTAATTGAGGCTGAGAAATTGTATTCCTGCCTAAATAAATAAACCACTGCACAAATTCAAACCATTGCTTCTCTATCACTTTATTTTGAGTAATTTTACTAAAGCTCTTTTTAAGTATACGCTGGTTATTACTTACTTCTTGCTCAAAAATTGCAATTAAGACAAAAATGATTTCATTCGAATAGTCTTTTATTTTTTTGACTACTATTCTTTTAAAAGAAGCTGGAATTGAAAAAATCCACCGCATTAAACTATCTAAGTTTTCTCTATAAAGGGAAAGTAACTCTTCAATAAAGAATTGATCCACTGTTATTTCTAATACAACAGAAGCAATATTTTTTGAAATACTATTTTCTTTAACCAACCCTGTTTTCAAATATTCAAAAAATAAGGCTTTAGCCAAATCATTTTTAGTGATTAAATGCTTCCATGGATGAGCACTAGAATCATAATCTTTGGCATCACGGTTCATTTTTAAATAGTCTTCAATTTGAAGTAAGCTTTTTTCAATAAATTCTTCCTTCCAGTATTTTTTAGAAAGAATAGGTAATTCCAAAGACAAACAATCGATATTCCAAATGTGATTTTTTACATCATATTTTTGAAGCAATAGTTCTAGTTTTGGATAAAATTCCTTTTCTAACAGCAAGCTCAATTGATTTTGTAGCTCTTTCCCAAAGTTTTGGGAAGCGCATTCAATTTCGATCATATGTTGCTGAATAAGATGCATTGCTTTTTACTTTTTACTAAATAATCGATTAAAAAAAGCGACAATATCTTTCTCTGTTGGTGCTGTAGCTCTCGCTCTTGGACCTGCTGCAACGTTAATGTTTCCATTAGTTACATTATCAATTAACGATTCTTCAAATTTTTGAACATGCATCGATATAGAAGTTGAAATTACACCTGTTGAGAAATTGGAAATAGACAATAATAGCATATTTTGGAAATCATTAAAGTTTCTTGCTAAAGCTATTACAAGATTGCCTTGTCCTGTTTCATTTCCGTTAATAGGAATGGTATACATTAAAAAATTTCGGTTATCAATTAATGGAAGAATTCCCTCCGTATCATTTCCTGCTAATAAATTGAAGTTTTCAACTGTTAAACTTCCACTAGTTTGATTAAAAGGAACCATAAAAAGTACTTGATTCGTATCTGTAGGAGTTGCATTTGGAATGGGCTTCACCACCAAAGTCATGTTAGCCGTTTCTCCTTTAATTCCTTTAATAGAAAAAAATAATTTTTTATCGTTTGTAGTACTTGCAATAGGACTTGCAGATACAACTTGAAACGTTTCTAAACTAGCTTGATTTTCAGTATAATTTAATAATTCAGTTAGTACATCTCTAACTTCAGCAGCGGTATTGTTTCCTCTATCATTAATTGCTGCTATTTTAGTTTCTACGGAGTTTCTAGTTGCCATAATATTGTTTTTTTAATGTTATTTTAGTTGGTTTGAAAATCTTCAGTATTAAAATCTGTTGGATCAAAATCACCTATAGTGGGCTCTTGATTTCCCAATACGATATTGATATTGTTTCCTTGCGAACAGCACAGATAAGGAATGTAGAAATCAGCGAGAATCACTTTTTCCTGTATGTTGTTTTGATTAACTGATTCGCTGGGTTCAAATTGCAATAAGGAGCCTAAATTACCCACAAAGAAATCTTGCATGTATTTCGGATAATTGGTAGACAGATTATAATTTGCCAATTTGATTAAATTCTGTTTGATGACTTCCGTTTGCTCTTTACAATCTTTTAAAGCATCTGGATTATATGGTAATTCTTCTTTAAAATTGGTCTTGGTTAAAACCACACTATCTTTAATTTCATCTTTAATACTATCTGAATTTTCCCCTAAATTGATTGCTGCATTATAATTGGTAATCGTATTGAGTAAAGTGAGTTGATTTACAGGAATAATTCGCTTTTTGAAAATACTACTATCAGAATAAACCATAATAAAAGTTCCTCCTTTTGTTACTCCTGCTTTGTGTTCCATTCCTTTGTGTTTTTCTAGGAAAGTACTTAAAAATAATTCTTTATAAATTTGCGACCATCTTTTAAGTGCCTCATTATAAATTACAGTAAAAGGATCTTCTAAAAACAACTCATTAATTTCATCCAAATGATCGATTAAATCTTCTGCAATAACAGAGAGACTGGTGCGGTTTAAGGTTAAACAAAAACGGTGAAATAAGAAAAGTATGTTTAAGTTTTTAAAGATTTCATAAAATCCTTTGTAATTAGAAAGAAATTCGGTCAAATCTTCTGTAAGTAATGTTTTTACTTCTGTAAGAATATTTTTAAGTGACGCAATGGTATTCTCAGTCATTAAAGATTCTGAGATAATTTTTTGTTTATTTAGTGTTATCCAATTAACAACCGCTTGAGTAATATTAAAGACTTTGGTTCTTGACATATCATAATCCAATTCCAAATCGCCCCAATCTCCTTGATGATTTTTTATATCTACTTCTTTATTTAAAAATGATTGTGCATTTAATGCAATAATCTTAAATGGCAAATTGAAATTGTCTTTTAGACTTGTTAATTGTACTAATGCCTCTTCATAGTTTTTACCAATGTGACCTTCAATTCTAAAAAAATTATAGGGTTCCAAATCATATAACAAAGGCTGCTTTACCCAATCCTTATCAGTATAGTTAGATGCATCGGCATGATAAGATAAAATGGTGTCGTTTTTATTTTCTGCTGTTAATTTAGGATTCCATTTTTTATTTAATTCTTCAATTGAATTGTAATAAAAAGGGATTGCTTTTTCACTTAAAGTAGCTTTTCCAATGGTAGAAGGAGTCACTTTAATAGTGGTCTGCTTTGGAATTTCAAAACTGTTAATGAGAAGTGCTAATTTCTGAAATAAAAAGGTGATTTCTTTTCGTTTTGCCTTGGTTTCATAACTCGAATTTAATGTAGGGATAAAAGGAGTTCTATAAGCTTCTTCCACCGAAGAAATTCCTCCTAAAACGACATGAAAAGGAAATAGTTGCTCGTCTACACAACATAAAGAAGGGTTCAATTTACTAAAAGCAACAATTTCATTATACGCTTCCGTAATATCAAAAACCCAATCCCATAAATATTGTACTGAAAGTCCTTCTTTATAGATATCAACCGTTTGGTTTAAAACGGGTAAAGCTTGTTCCAATGCAGATAATCCATCTGTACTAGTGACAATATTTTGAAAATCAGTATATATATTTTGAATGGAATCTGATATATTTTTTAAATAGTTGTTTTTGATTACTTTTTTAAACTCTTCTAAAACCTCATTAGCCGTGGTTATTTTTTTAAATTGGTTAGAAACATTATATCTAGGAAATGCTAAGGCATCATAGGTTTTGGTGGAAGCATACTTGGTAAGCCATTCTTTTGTAATCTCATTGAAAGGAATAACTAATGGTCTTACATTGAATTCCATTCTTTTACCTTTATCATCACAATTGGTAGTCACACAATTCTTTTGATCAATAAGCGTTACTTCTAAAAAAAGCAAAATAATTTTATCTTCAAAAAAAGCATCTGGCAATACTTGAACATCTGGCCCCGTAGTAGTATTAGGAAGTAATTCAACACAATTTTTTATTACTTCATAAGAAGCACTGTACTCAAAAATAGACTGTAAATAAGGTTCCCTTGTATAATCTGGTTGTAAAAAGGTATCCGGAATTTCATAGTCTCTGAATTGGGTAAAAGTAGCTCCTTTCCAAGCCATTTGAAAACCTAAAGAAGTAACGGCTGTTCCACAAGCAATAGTTACAGATTTCGTATTCGGAAAAGTGATATCTAATCCACAAACGATTCCTATACCTATGAGATTTTTTCTAGTCAGACGATCTTGTTCTTCTAAATGACTTACTAAAGCATTAAGTTCTTTTTGACTCAACACTTGATCGGCCTCAAAAACAGGATAAATTGAGTTGTTATATGCTTCCATGTTAATTTTTTTATAATGTTCCTAATGATGTATTGCCTAAAACGATAGGGTTATTTGATTCACTTAATTGACAGTCATACAAATTGCCTTCTGGGTAAAGTGTATTCAGCTCTTTTAAAGCTTCTATTAATTCTTGTACTGCTTTTTGATATTTTGTTTTTTCTGATTCTGTGAGCGTATTTTCACAAAAATGCAATCTAAATTGCCTGTAATTTTCTAACCATTTTCTATAAGTTTTTTGAAAACCTAACATATCACTTGGATTGACCCAACAAATTTTCAACAAACAATGTGCTGGCGCTTCTTGTCTAAATATCTTTTCTGCATATTTTCTAAATAGAATATTTTTAAATCGGGAAACATAGCCTGGTAACACTATTGTAACCTTAAAAGAATAGGGATCCTCGTTTGCTTCATCTTTACAATCGTCATTTAAACAAACCGTTAATAAATTCTCATCTTTAAAATGAGAAGTATTAAATGGACGTAATAAAATATGTTCCAAACAATAAAAGTTTTCATAATAAATATTGATACTATGCATCATCGCAACCAAATAATCATAAGCCTCCATTTCAGAATTGAACTTTTTATCCACTCGAGCAATCTTATGAGTATTGTCTTCTAAGTACAAATAAAAATAAGCTCCGTATTTATCAATTTTATACAAATTTTGGTCTAGAAAATGAAGCTGAGCCCAATCCCATTTTTCTTGAAGGTTAACCGCTGGTGCAATAATTTTGAAAACATAATTTCCAGATGTTGTTTCTACGGTCCATTGGGTTTGTGGATTTTCTTCCGTTACTATATTGCGCAACGGAATTTCATCAATCCCTAATAATCGAGCCACGCGCTCTTCATAACCGCCACGATGATTGGTATTCCAAAAAGGTAAGAAATCAAATGCTTTTGTAGTTTCATTTATTGATGCATGTAAATAGTCGATTCCTAATCCTCTTCGACTACTAATTTTAGGATAGTTTGCCAAAAAGCGTTGTTTATCTTCTATTAAATTTTCATAATTGAAAGTGAGTGAACCCATGCCTGATGTACTTTGAGATAACTCATACATCATAAAGACATATTCATTAAAATTTTCCGCAAAACGTGCCATTAAATGATCTAAAGCTCGATTTCTTCTATCATAAAATGTAGCTTTGGATTCGTAAAGAGAAACATCATAGTCGGATTCTCCCGTACCTAATTTTGCTTCTAGCGCTGCTGAATAAAGCTCCTTAGAATAAAAATCTTCACCAGTAGCGTCATTTGTATCCAAAAATGTTGGAAAATAGGTTTGCGGTATCGACTTACTATCTAAAATGTCTTTCGCATGATACAATTGACTGAAAAAATCAGCTAAAATTTGTTCATAAAAATACAAATACCCTTTGAGTTGCTTGGCTTGAGCTTTTCTTAAAGGCGTTGCTTTTTCTGAAACATAATTTTTGCCCAAACCATAGGTCTTCGGAAAATCATCTTGTATACTGTAATATTGATTCAATTCATAATGTGTACCGTTTTCTATTTCAAAATCATTGGCTGTATTTTCTAATTTCTTTTGATTGAATTGGGATTGATACAACATTACTTTTTGTTCCACTAACATCGCTTGAGTTTCCGTTAAAAGGAAAGGAATCTTTTTTTGAAAAAGTAATAATTTGGACTTATTCGCAGTAAATACGGGTTTCACTTCTCCTGAAAGCGGTAATACCCAACTCTGATTGGTGGCTCCTATTATAGGTTTCCCCAAAGCATTATAAGCCGTCATCATTAAATTTTTCACAGATTTAACTCCTTTTATCTCCATTAATGCAGCAATGATATCTGAAGCATGAATGGCAGTTGGTAAAGAGGCTTGAATAATTTCATCCTCTTTTAAAAAACCATGCGTTAATCGTGGTCCGTTAAAAATAGCTTCCGAATGCAACCCTTCTTGTACTAATTGTGATAAGGTATAGAAGGTAATTTTGGGATTGATAATGCCATCTATAGCCAATTGAATTTGGGTCATTACTTCTACAGCATCAGCACCTAATTCTAATTCAAAATCGGCACAAATCCCAATTTCAACTTTCTCAATGGTTTCAATACATAAATAATCTTCTGTTAAATTTCTATTTTCATGTAGTTTGATGGCTACCGTTGAAAAGATTTCTTGAATTTTATCTTTCTTCTTCTCGAATAACGAAATAACATCACACACATTCTTTTCTTTGGAAAAATAATGAACGGTTTCTTCTTTCTCTGAAGGATCATCTACAAAAATCCTGAAACGCAAAGAATCGGTTGGTTTTGTGTATCGATTCACTTTTAGAAACACAATGTCATTCATAACCTTCACTTCATCAATGGTAATTTTTGAAGGCTTGTTCATTTTTTTAAACAATTGTGCTTCGGGATCATTCCACGCTGTAAAATGAGGTACTATTTTGAGGTTTACCCAACGGTTATTTTCCCAAAAAGCGTATTCTAAAACTAAAGCATTTAAATCGCCTAAAACAGGATCTTCATCTAATTCGATTTTTACTTTGTGTAATCCTCTTATTTTTAAAACTTCTAATAAGGTATTGTTTTTGTCTGTCTTTTTAAGACTTAATTTGTCTTCAACTGGGTTTACATACATTAGGGTTTCACTTTCATGAGGCATAAAATACCCGTTTGAATCCGTTTCCTTTTTGGTGGGTAACAACCATGCATTTGAAATCCCTTTACAATCGATAAGCAGTTTTCTATAATCTAAAACCGTTACCGGTGCATTCGTAAAAATAGTTGCTGCACTAAAAAAAGTATCATTTTCAATTTTTCCATTGGCTTGTGTGAGCAAGTCTTTAATATCGAAATCTGCGCGATACCCTAATTCAGTAATGGCATAACATAATACATCCAAAATGGTGATTCCAGGATCATGCGGATTATAATCGGTCCAAAATTTTGACCCAAACTGTTCAATATATCGCAATCCTTCTTTTAACAAAAAGTCAAAGTCTTGTGAGGGAAGTAATTTTCTATCTTTCTCTATGTAGTATTCTGTTAGCATGACTTTTTATTTAATTTCTTGAATGTGATGTGTTTCTGTTGGAGCGAATAAGGTAAAATCGCTTTGAGGTACTATTTGTGCTAAGTTTTGAATAGCACTTCCTGTGATGTTCCCATTTTCGTCTAATTGATATTGGGTCACCTTAAAATCGGTTATATAATCGACATACTCTTGGTTATCTATCAGTTGAATCAAGGATGAAAAAGCAATTTCATCTGCAAAATTGATATCGTCGAAAACTTCATACGCCCACGGACTCAAATAGGCATTTATCGTTTCCATAAGTTGAGCCGTATATAATCGTGTGTCAACACCCGCTATAACATGATATTTTACTTTAAAGTTAACCTCCACACGCTCTAATTGTGGTGGTTTTACATTGATTCGCACTTGTGAGGATGCTTTTGTATATAAATACTCTTTAATACGTTGCATCTTGTTTAAACTCAACAAAGGCTTCCAATTGATTTGATCGGATAATGACGTTTTCGCAATAGGAATTAGTGTTACATAACCAGCCGCTACATTCGATATTTTAGTATCGTAGCGATAATGATTTAAGGTTTTAATACGATACACTTCTGGAAAAGCCTCTAAAATGATTCTTTCATAATCCCATGTTGTAATCGCCTTATCTTTGTGTCTCAAACGCTCGCTGGAACGCATGTAAAGATGTTCGTCTAGCTCTGCAGCAACTCCATTAAAGGAAACATAGGGTTGTATGATTTTTTTAACTCCAGATAGGGTCTTATAAGCCTTGGATATAGTTTCCTTTGGTGTAGGTTCTAAGAAAACGGCATTGCTATTTTCAAAATCGGTTAGTACTGCTTTAAAAGCTTGCACATGAACTCCTAAAAATTTACAGATGGCTTGTGTATTTGAAATAGATAAACGTAGCCAAAACAAATTGGGTGCTAAAGTCGTATTGTTAGTTGCTTCAAATGTGGGAACAGTAATCGAAACTAATCCTGATTGTGTTAAGGAATAGGTTTCGTCACCTATCGCATTTTGTTCCAAAACTTGCCAAGTATTATTGGATAAATAATGCCAAGAAAGCGCAGCTGGTTCTAAAAAAGGATTGGCCGTCCCTTCTTCTAATTGTATTAAAAAATTTAATCCATCATTCGGTGCCACTTCTTCAAAACCAAAATAGACATGTCCTTGGTTTTCTTGTAGCGTAGCAAAACGAAGTTTCTGATTCTTTTTTAAGGTATAACCAAAAGGTTCTACTTGAAATATTGAAATAGGATTGGCTGTTTTTATATCGGTTGTAAGATCTATTTTTTCAGAAACCGTATAATTAAAAACAAACTCTTCAATTCTAGGTTTGTAGGGTAATGTGGTTTTATCCTGACTAGCCGCAATGTATCTTTGCATGTACTTTTCACCATCATAATCCGTGTGATTCAATTGAATTCTAATTTTCCCATTGGAAACAATCGTATCTGTTACAATTTTATCAAAATGGTATTCCTCTAGCGGATACTCATTGGTAATCTTATTAAGGTTAGAAGTGGTTTCTTTTTCCCATTTCCCATTATTCAACTGAAAAAGAGTAACTTTATCTTCCATCCAATCTTTTAACTCTTTACCCGTATATATTTCAACATAATCTTCTATTAATTCTCCCAAATCACTTAAAAGGGTGTCCACTTTAAGAGAAGCAATCGCGTTTTTCTTCATAAAAAATTCATTCGAACTCAAATTCATTCCATTTCCATTTTTAGGAAATTCGCCAAAAGGATAAAAGGCTTTTTCTACATCGATACTACCAAAATCGGAGTTCAATACATAGGACTTAAAATTGCGAACCGCAATGGTAATATCGACACTTTGAAGAGACGTGAGTACGTTTTTATTTTTAGGAATTATTTTTAAAACGGGAAAAGAGGTAACAACATGAAAACCTTCATGCAATTTTGCATCAAAAGGTAAAATTGCTTTTTCAGTGGCAGGGATAGATAAATGAAGGTACTTTTTATTGGTTAAAAAATCTTTTATTTCACTTTTTTGAGTCACTTCAACAACTCCTTTTTCACCTGTTAAATAGAAATCAAAATCACTTGCTTTATGATTGGTTCCATTAAATCGAAGATAAATATGTCGTTCTCCACTTTGCAAAAACAAAATCGGACTCGCTATCATAAATCCTTCTTTAAAAACCGATTTCTCATTGGTAAACACATCAAAGTTTTTATTTTGACCGTTTACATCAAGTAATTTATTTGCGGTAAAAAAAGTATTCGCTTGACGAGAATAACTTAAAAAAGAGTTCAATTTGATTTGATTAATAACCACATCTTGAGTAGCTGCGTAATATTTTTTTTGACCGATTGTATTTTTTCCTCCTAAAAACAAAGTGTCTTTTGAAATCAAAAAGGGTTTTGTTTCAAAAGGTTCAATTACTAAATGAACATAATCGGGTTGTGCTTCTTTGGTTTCAATTTTTAATACGTCTTTATAATAAAAATCGAGATGTTGTTTCGTAAATTCATTGACTTTATCTTTAGCGACTTGAAGTAATTTCAAAAAAGCTAAAAATAAAGCATAATGAGGACTGTGTTTGGAATAATTTTCCAATTGATTGGCAATTGCTTTTTCTGAAAAGTTCTTCCAAGACAACAGCAAACCAAAAAGTTGTTGCGTTGTTTTAATAAAAACGTAGTTTTTAAGTAAAGCGGGAATATCGTTTGCTGCCTCAATTAAAGCAGCAATAGCTACTAATTTATTCGTAATTAAATAAGAGGAAGCAATTAAATTTTCTTTTTCAATAATGCTATCATCCAAAAGTGTAGCACTTTTTAAAAAGGAAGTATATTCTGATTCTATTTGATTAAAATACGTTAACAGTATGTCTTTTTGGATAGCAAAATCTGCATTTAAATAGATTTCGTTTTTCTTAATTTCAAAAGTTTGCTGTAGTATTTCGATATTCCAACTTGCTAAATAAATTAATATGGCCGTAGATTCTTTTTGATAAAAAACAGACCAATCTCCTTCATGAGTATCAAATTCATTAAAAAATTTTACATATTTAGAAAGTCGCTGTACAAACAAAATAAAATCTTGTTCGTTTCTTTCTTCTAAAAGAAAAAAATGAACGTCTAAAGCGGGTTTGACTCTGTCATTTTGAGTCGTTCCCATGCCTTCATGTATAGATAATATTGAGTTACAATTTTTCATAGTTTGCCATTAATTTGTGTTAGTTTAAAGCGAACTTTTATGTTGTTTTTTTGAGTTTACCAATTTATTTTTTTACAAATGTTCCTTCTTCTAAATAATAAGGGAATACATAATTTTTCCTTGAGTTAGTGGCTCTTATTTTATAGGTAATTACGATGTTTATGACACCATTACTACTGTCTTCTGTGTAAAAATCTACTTCAATTAAATCGATTCTAGGTTCATACTTTAGAATTGCATTTTCAATAATGCCTTTAATTTTTGTAAGTAGGGTAATGGTAATACTCTCATATAATAAAGCATTCAAATCGCATCCATAATCGGAGCGCATAATGCGTTCTTTTAATTCCGTAGAAAGCAATATTTGTAAACTTTGAAAAATATCATTCTCATCGGATACCATTTCAATAGTTCCGGTTTGGTTTTTAAATGTGGGAGGAAAACTCCATCCTGTTCCTAAAAATGATTTTTCTTTCATTGTTGTTTTTTTATAAGGTTACCTCTTGGGTAATTTCACTATTATTTTATCCACCAATCATTACTTGAGGACAACCTCCAGTAACGACACCTCCATGAGCGGTAGAATCGCCCATTCTAACAGCCGGACTTCCAGCAATAAATACGGAAGAAGAACCTGCTGCTAAGGAATCTGGTGGTCCCGTACACACACAACTATCTCCTACAACAGAAGCTGGTAATCCACCTATAAACACCGTAGAATTACTTCCTTGTAATAAAGGTCCGCCCACATGAGGCACAGTTCCTGTTGTCATTGGACAAGTATGCATATCGGTAATTCTTGCTGCTGCTCCCATTGTTAATTTAAATTAATCATAGCTCCTTTTAAAACCATATTACCACTTCCTTCTGCATTGACATTCACCCCTTCTATCTTGATGTTTCCAGTAGCTTTTACATTAAAATCTTTACAACTTTCAATCGTAATGCCTTGATCATTCATGGTAATTTTATTACTATTTTCATCTTCAATGACAAACCCCTTTAAATCATCACTAATTTTCAAGGAATTGCCATTTTTGGTAACTAATTCAATGGTATTGGTTTCATCATCTAATACAATTTTATTTTCTTCTTTAGTGACGAATCCTTTTTTATAATTGTCCTCAGTAATTGGAAAAGGCATCGGTTTATTACTACTGTAAACACTTCCCAGAATAATCGGTGTATCTGGATTATTATTCAAACAACCCACAATAACCTCATCATTTACATTTGGAATAAAATAACTGCCCATATTGCTAGAGGCACTCATAGTCGCTAATCTTGCCCAAACGCCTTCACCGCTTTCAGAAATTTGTGGCAATCGTACTTTTATGCGAAACTGATTGTTCGGATCTTCTACAATTTTGGTCACAATACCTATTTGTAAACCATTAATACTATTGGATTGTCCAATTTCTGCATGCGTATTATTAACTCCAGTAGTCGTACTTTGAGTAAAAGTTCTTTCGCTTTCTAATCCATAACTATACTCTGTGCGCCAACAACCATTTTCAATCGTATGTTCTTCTTGCGTAATCAATAAAACTTGATTATCGATTTCAGGATTTACTTTATTGAAACTGATGTAATCTCCCGCTTTGGCAATAAGATTTCCAAAAGTGGTTACCTTACCCATGATAGAAGCAATATTACTTTTCGCAATAATGGTATCTGCAATTCGTTGTAATGTTCCTTCTTGTAAAACCGTTTCACTTAAACGTACAGTATGCGTGTTTTCAGAAGTACTTTGAGAAGCACTAACGCGAGCGGTTTCTTGATTTTCCACATCCCATCTTTCAATAGTCACTTCCGATTTTCTTCTTTCTGCATCCAATCTACCTGTAAATCCAAAAACATTGATTCCATTTTCAGCCATATAAATTGGATCTGATGGCGGACTCAAAATATCAATTCCTGTAAAATCGGCATTGCGCAAGGCTACCATCATTCCAATAGAATCTAAAAACCCAATCAAATAATCCCATGGCACCGTTGAGGTGTTGTGTGTAATTTGTTCTTGTCCCCAATCTTGTCCTAATAAATTATCACTTACCGTTAAATCGCTTGTAAACAAAGTGAGTTTATCCTCAAAGGTTTGATTGTTGTTTTCAGGTTCTGTAGAAGATTGAGACAAACGTAAAGCAATATCTTTACATTCTATTTTAGCTACAATTTGATTGTTTTCATATTGCTTATCTAACGATTTTACTATCCCTTTAAATAAGGTTTTTGATTCATTTTCAAAACTTACTTTTACTTCAATTTCCAACGGAGATTCATCAGGGTTTCGAGTTAACACATCTAAAGGCAGTTCCTCGTCTTCTTCCAAATTTTCTTGGGAACCAATGAAAGTAAACTTAGCAAAGGGAATTTTATTCAATTCAAAATGCACCTTCGCTTCAGTCATAAGACTATCCAAACCTGTATTTTCATTATTAATTAAAAATTCAAGTTTTAAGAGGGTTTCTGAAGGAAAAAATGGGTTGACCGTTGGCATAATTTATTTCTTAATGGGTGGAAATTGTATTTTTTGTCCGATAGGTACTTGTCTAAAACTCAACAATTTGTTGTTCTTTGCCACATCTATGTAATAGCTATTGTTTTGATAAATGGATTCAGATAATAAGGTGAGTTTATCATTCATTTTCATCACTCGTTCATGTGTTAAATCGGGTGAGTTTTTATTTTCTTTGGCTACCATCAATTTATAATCGACTGTTCCTTTAAAAACACATTTTACTTTGGCACGAATAGGACGACCGTCTTTCCTGAACAACGTGTAATCGATGTCCATACTTTTGAGACGACAACTCAAACTGTAACCACCCCAAAGCAACCTTAAATAAGCCGTTTGATGGGTTTCACCATCGTAACCCATGAGTAAGTTTTTAAACTCTTCCACTTCTTTTTCTACCGTTTCCACTTCACCAAAAGGATTTACGATAGCTGGTTTTAAAGCATTAGCAATATCACCCACCGCATCTAAAAGAGAGGCTTCTCCATTGCCATCTTTAATTTTACCTGGTGGAACAATTCCTGAACTATCAAAAAAGAATTCAAAGTTGACCTCTTCACCTTCAATTCGATTGAAGCGCAAATCTGTTCCAGAAGTACCCATGGCTTGTCCTTCACAAAAATCAACGGTGTGACGCATAGAGTATTTCTCTGGATTTAACTGCACGAAAATGGTCTTTTTAGGAGGCTCCACATACTCTTTGGTAGGAAAAACCTCTATTCGCATTTTATCTATTATCCCTAAAAGTCCTTGTATCATCTTTCTGATCTTTCTTTAATTTTCTCCAATACTTTAGAAGTACATTCTTTCACTATAGCCGATTTCATTTCTTGCCATTTCTGACTGTTCATCTTCTGTTCGGAAGCAAAAGAATGCACCTCATTTTCTACAACCGTCACTTTAATACGTAACTCTTTGATTTCTATAGCCATTTATTATCAATTAAAAGTTAGGAATGGGTAATTCTTTATAAAAATTATAGCGAAGTGTTATCGTTTCTATCACTATTTTATTTTCTTCTGCATTCAAATCGCTAAATTCATAACTTACTGGAATAGCGTGTGATACATACCAAACTTTTATTGGATTTCCATTCTCATTTAATAGAGAAACCACTAAATTTGCGGGATAAAAGATAAAATCTTCCAAAGCTTGATTGCACCACATCGACAATCCTGATAAATCAGACGTTAATCCTCTTTTTAATACCAAATCTTGATATCCTGAACGTACTGGGAAAGTATGCTTGAATTTATTCTGGCCTCCTTCTGTATAGGATTCCGTTTCCATAGTAACTTTTAATCCATTAACACTTTGAAATTTAGTATCAATTGAAAATTGAGGAACTAATTCAAAAATGACAGAAAAGTGAAAACCTACTATGGGATCGTTACTTGGCATATTCCTTACGATTTATATTCTACAGTAAATCCATGATTGGCAACCTCAACCGTATCGATGGCAGCTTCATTGGCATCCGACTTCAAATCGGTACATTTTAAAGAAACAATAAAGCAATCCTTAACCGTCCAAACCACTCTTGGTTCTTGATTTTCATCTAGTAAAGAAATCGTAATGGTTCTTTTTTCTACGGTATTTTGTGCCACCGTATTGTACCAATCATAAAATTCATTATCACCCAAAAACACGCCTCTTTTTAAAGTGATGTTGCTTAGTTTTTGTAAGCCTGGCATTTTCTCTTTGAAAAAATTAGGACTCGATCCCACACGGTGTTCAATAACATCCATTTCTTTGTTCAAGCCTGAAACTTCTGTAAAGGCTATTTTGCTACCACCCCAAACTACGCTGAAGTGAAACTTTGGTAACGGAAAATCTGTATTAGGCATATCGCTATGTTTTTAATTATTATTTATTTCGTTATGATTTTTGTTGCATTTGTTTGAATTCAAGAATGATGAATTCTGCTGGTCTTGAAGGAGCATAACCGATTTTTACAATCATTCTTCCTTCTAAAATATCTTGAGCTGACATGGTTTCATTTAACCCAACAGAAACAAAAAAGGCATGTTCCGCTTTCCCACCGGCTAAAGCACCATCTTTCCATAATGTAGTTAAATAATTATCTATCATTCCTTTAACACTCACCCAGGTTAAGGCAACATTCGGTTCAAAAACAAATTGCATACACGCTTTTTTAACCGATTCTTCAATCATGTTTGCCAATCTTCTTACGTTAACATAACGCCAATCGTTAGAATTACCTGCCAAAGTGCGACCTCCCCAAACTAAGAATCCTTTCCCTGTGAATTTGCGAATCGCATTAATCGATTTACCCGTTTCATGAATATTCATGTCTTGTTGTTCGGCATCATTTACATCATCCGTTAAACCAATAATTCCATTAACACTCACATTTGCTGGTGATTTCCAAACACCTCTTGTATTATCGGTTTGTGCATAAATTCCAACCACAGCCCCAGAAGCAGGAACGGTATTCATGGATTGTGATAATTTGGCAACAATAGCCTCATAAAATGGAATTTGAGAAACCAAATTGTTTTCTTCAAAAAGTAGGAAATCGTCCATACTTTGCAACACATTATTCGTTGCATTGATAATAGCCGCGTTTAATTTTTGGATAGCCAATTGTATTTTTCCAAAATCTGGCTCATCGTGAGCAGGAATAGGTCCGTCTGCAGGAACTGCTACTTTAATTAAATCGGTATATGGGTTTGGAGCCGATTCTGTATACGCAGAAATATTTCCCCAAACGCTTTTAAAAGCTGTATCGTTATCTAAAGCGGATAAATCATCTACATCGGTAGTTCCATCTGCCTTTTTCAGTACTTCATAGGCCTTTTTAAAGTCTACCAACTCTTGTGCATATTTCTTTAAGAAATTGGTCACTAAATCTTGGGCTACTGCTGGTAATTTTGTACTGGTTAAGGTAGGTGCTACTGGTTTTCCAATGGTTTTTAATAAGGTCCAACATACATCTGTAGCCGTTTTCAATTTGGCATGTGTATCAATTGGAACCACAACTTCAGTAGGTGTCCAAGCCGATTGTAAGGCAGCCACATCAGTTGCGATTTTCTCAAACTCTTCAATATTGTTTTTTACCGTGGTATTGGTTGAAAAAATCCCTTTAAAATTCACTTTTCCAGGAGTTATCCCATTGATATCACTAAAACGATACGTATACGGGAAAGCACTTTTTACATACGGATAGTAAGCAGCACCATATTTTAGATTTTGGTTCCCCACACGATCTCTAAAAGTAGCGCTGTCGGTAACTAAATCGCTTTCTTGTTTTACATCCATAACGGTAAAGCGATCCATTAAATCCGCACATTGCAATAAAGCTTGTTGTTGTACTAACCCTAATTTTTCCGCAGTTAAATTAATCGCATCTGGAAATAATAATAAGGTAGGTTCGTCAAACTTTCTCAATAAATTCAATCCGGTTACAAAATCAGCATCACTCGTTACGGCTGCCGAATAATCACCAATAGAAACGATATAGCAAACGCCACCACCATTGCTATAAAACAAACGCAAACTATTGTATAATTTAAATTTACTTTCTTCAACACTACAATTGTCAGTGGGCATTAAATTACCGTCTAACTCAACCGTTATGGCTTTAGGAGCAGGAGCTCCACCAAAAGTTTGTTCAAACTCCATAAAGGAAGTAATTCGAGTAGGAACCGCAGGTCCTTTTTCGGTATATCCTACAAAAGCGGGAACAGCAGTTGCAACTTGCGCAACCGAAGGAGGAAATGCATCAATTTCATTGATATACACTCCCGGTGTTTTAAGAGAACTTACATTCATGACATTTTTATTTATTGTTTATATTGTCTTTTTAACTTTCAAATTCGTTCGACTCTAGGAGTCCTATTGGGTTATGCGGATTGTTTTCCCAAAGCGCAATACCAATCTTTTTCACCACTCTTTCACTTACCGTTGGCGTATTTTGGATGGTACACAATCTCATTTTATATAAGGCAGAAGGCATGTATTTAGATCCCAAATACGACCACATTTGGTTCAATTGTTCCATAGATAAACTCACAAACTCCATGGTTACTTTTTCATAGTCTTCTTTTTCTACTTCTGTTTTTGCCAAGAAAGTAGCGTAGTCAATCATTTCTGTATGATCATTTTTGTAAAAGAAAGATTTGTTCAATTGAAAATAATAGATGATGTTTTTCAGCTTATCAATTCCATCTAAGTATTTAGACAAATCCTTATTATAGGAACTGAATAGGATGGAAATAATTAAATGTTGCGTAGGTTGTGTATAGCGCGAAATGGAGGTTTCATCCACACTATTCTTCAGATAAACCGATTGATTTTTTTGGGTTTTATCCTCTTCAATATTTACGATAGATAAAACAATGGGAGACTTCGATTCCAAAAAATCATCACCATCATTTAAAGTGGCAATGTTGGTAATGTCGATAACGGTTTGAGTAGGATCAATTAATTTACTTAATTGCTCAATTACAACTTTTAAGTCCATGTTTGTTTTGTTTTTTTGGTATCCTATTTCTTATGAACCGCCAAGTACTGAAATAGAATACACAAAGTAACCAACAAATAATCAAACGCTTACAAGGACTTACACTAAATTTATAAGGGGATTTTTCCTGTTTAAAAAAGGGGATTTTTCCTGTAGGTATTACAACACAAAAAGGAGTGCATGATACACTCCTTTTTGTATTGAATTATTACATCGCTTAGTTACGTACCGGATGTAAAAACAAGGCTCCTGCTGCTAAAATCGCGGCTGGTCCACCTGGAACTGCTGCCAATAAAGCCGCCCATTGTACCCAAGTAATCGGCCAATGCACACCGTTTCCATTATTTGTTATTTTAATTTGCGCAATTTTTAACGCTACAACAGCCGCAATACCTGCTCCAATTACCGTTGCAATACCACCTGTAACTACACCCGCTGCACCTAAAGCAGACGCAATAAGTCCACCCACTGCACCGGTTCCTGTTATACCAGAAATGATATCTTCTGTCAGTTTGTTGTTCATTACGATATCCACGCCCCACCAATGCACGCTTGCCGATATTTGTTCGGAAGTACCACTAGCGGCTCTGCGCATCATAGGTGCTTCGTCATAAGCAAGTGAAGGTTCGGCCACAGCAATTCCCATTTCTTTTAAGGTTGCCAACTGACTGTCTAAAGTGGCTTTAAAATCTTTTTTACTTTGTTCAAATTGTTCTTCAATAATTTTTGGATCTGTTGTACTCATGATGTTATTTGTTTTAGTTGAATTATTCCTCACACTTAGTATCCTTCGAAGTTTTTTAAATGTGATTACAAAGCTAAAAGGACAACTCTAAAAAAAGTAACGTTCCTCTACCCCAAAAAGAAATGGGGTACTAGTACGGTGGGTGTAGGTAGTTTTGCGTGGAAGGTGGAAATACATTTAGTAAATTAATTCATTTATAGATTGGTTTATAAAATGATTTTTAAGTTTATATAATATTAATTTGAATACTATAAAATTTGTATTTTTGATAAAAATTTAATTATTTTAAAACTTATCATGATTATTGAAAATACAATTGAAGAAACTTTAGCTGCAATTGATAAAGAGATACTTAACGGAGAAAATCACGATAAAAGAGAGTTCGTAAGAAAAATTCTTAACTATCCTGCCATGATGGTACCTTCTGTACAAGAGTCTATAATTAAAGCAATGATTAAATTTTTGCCTGAAAACCGTTCTTTAATTGACCCTTTCATGGGAGCTGCAAATAGTCTTGTTGCAGGAATGAAATATGGATTTAATGTGTACGGACAAGATATAAATCCTCTATCTATATTGATAAGCCAAGTTAAAACGGCTGATTACAATATCCAAGAATTAAATGATGCGCTTACTAGAATAAAACTATTTATCGAAAATGATAATGGCAATGCAGTTGACATTAATTTCAATAATATAACGAAGTGGTTCAAACTTGAAGTTCAACAAGATCTATCAAAATTGAGAAGAGCTATTTTATCTGAAAAAGATTTATACATTAGAAAGTTTTTTTGGGTTGCATTAGCAGAAGTAGTTAGAAATTGCAGCAATGACAGAACATCAACTTTCAAAATGCACATCAGAACAAGTGAAGAAATTCAAAACAGAAAAATTTTTCCATTAATAACTTTTCTAAATTTATCTAAAAAAAGCATTGCTGATATTGAAGATTTTAGAAATTCGCTTGAAAAAGAAAATCTTTTAGAGAATGGCAAATACATCAGAACTTCTGAAGTAAAATGGGGTAACTCAATGCACAAAGTTTTAACTGATAAAAAGTTTCAATTGCTTCTTACATCGCCACCATATGGAGATAATCATACAACTGTAACCTATGGTCAGTTTTCATATTTACCTTTACAATGGATTCCTGTAAATGAAATTGATGAAACGATAACTTTAGATTATTTAAAAGTGATTAATGAAATTGATTCTAACAGTTTAGGTGGTAAAAATTTAGTTTCATCTAAAGAGTTAGAAGATAAATTATTTCCAAAATCCACAACGTTAAAAGAATATTTTAATTTTCTTAATCCGGATGAAAGAAATAAAGCAAAAAAAGTGCTGAACTTTATTAATGATTTAAATATAACAATAGATAATGTATTAGATAAAATGGATGTTAACTCTCATCATGTATGGACTATTGGGAACAGAAATGTAAATAATAAGGAAGTTAAAAATGATAAAATACTTATTGAACTGTTAGAAAGTAAAGGATTGTTTTTAGTAACAGATTTAGCTAGGGATATTCTTAGTAAAAGAATGCCTGGCAGAAATAACTTTTCAGACACCATGAGTAAAGAAAAGATTTTAATATTCAAGAAACCGTTTTAATGGGATATAATAAAGAAGAAAATATTGAGGGGAATAAATACCGATTTGATATAACTCCACATATTGTAAAACAACTTGGAGAACAACTAGTTCCTGATGAAATTACTGCTTTATTAGAGTTAATAAAAAACTCATATGATGCAGATGCTAGTTATGTTACTATTGAAATAAATACAACTGGTCAATATCTAAAAGAAGATTTAGCTTATCCAAATCACAATGGGTTTATTGTAGTCGAAGATGACGGATTTGGTATGAGTGAAAATACAATTTTAAAATCGTGGCTTGTAATCTCATATTCTGGAAAAAGAGAATTTAAAGAAAAAGGAAGTAAAACTCCTGAAGGTAGAACGCCTTTAGGAGATAAAGGTTTAGGAAGATTAAGCACACAAAGATTAGCAAGTATTTGCGAAATATTTACTAATGAAAATTCTAAAACTGGAACTCATTTAGCTTTCGACTGGAAAGATTTTGAAACAGAAGAACGTCTTAGTCATGTAAAAATACAATCTGATACTTTTAATCCCAAAAAGCCAAATGGTACAAAATTAATTCTAAGCAATATCAAATACTCTGAGGCATGGAATGGACCAAACCTAGAAAAATTTAAAGGACAAGTATCTCAACTAATATCACCTTATAAAGAGAATAGACCATTTGAAGTATACATTTCGGTCAATGGTATTAGTATAGATTTAGAAAAATCTAATGAGCAATTAAGAGATTTAGCCACCTCAAGATTTAAGTTTAAATTTGATGGAAAAAATCTAATAATAGAAGGCAAATCTAAATTATCAAAGTTTAGAGGTAATAAAAAAGAGGAGTTCTTTAAGTTTTTGGCACATGACAATGGAAAAAAATTTGGAGAATTTTTGAAAGTAAAATTTCCTGAATATAAACTATCAACAGATAAAGACTATTTTTTAGAATTTGAGCAATCATTTTCTTTTGAATTAGACATTCCACGTTTACAGACTATTGTTGTTCAAGATAATAATAGAGACAAGACAATCAAAGCTAATCCAGGACCTTTTGAAGGCATCATTGATGAATTCAATTTTGATACTTGGATGAGTGAAAACGAAGAAGTAAAAGATATTTTTGGACAGCTATCTAATTATAGATCTTTTGCGCAAAATCAATCTGGTATAAAAATTTTCCGAAATGGTTTTGCAGTTTTACCATATGGTATTGACGGACAAGATTGGTTAAAACTATCCGAATCTCAAACTAAAACTACGTTTTACGACATTAGACCTTCAAACGTTATAGGTTATTTTGCTATAGATGAATCCGAAAATAGAAACTTAAAAGAGAAAACTGATAGACAAGGTTTTATATCAAACCCATATTCAACAAATTTTTACTCGTTAGCATATTTCATTAGAGATAAAATAAATGAATATCAAAGAAGTATCCGAAGAAGATATGATGATTTTTTAAAAGAATACGCTACAGAAAACACTGGTATACAAACAGTAACTCAATCATTTAATGAATTAAACAGTATAAGTACTTCATCAGATGCAGTTATAAACCAAGTCGCTACAACACAAATAGTTTTAAATGAAACCGTAAGCGAACAAGAAGTTATAGTCGATGAAGTAGAAAACAATCCTTTATTTTCTTCAGATGAAAATAAAAAAGAATACGAAAAAGCGAAAAAGCTCCTTGAAAGACTTAAAAAAGTACAGGAAGTTTTTGAAAAATTTGAAAAAATAGTTGAAAAAACAAAAAATCTAAAGGATATAATAAATATTCTTGAACCAAAAATTAGAATATTAGAAGAACAACTAGATGATTTTTCCGAATTAGCAAGTCTAGGTTTGACTGCTGAATCAGTCAGTCATGAATTTGCCTCAATTGCTGAAAGGTTATCTGAAAAAGCTGCTTATTATTCAAATAAATTAAAAAGCAAACAACTAACAGATTCCGATATTTATGTATTAATGGAATACATTAACTCAACAGTTAATGGTCTCAAAATTCAATTAAAACATTTAGACCCAGCATTAAAATATAATAAAGAGAAAAGAAATAGTATTTCCTTATCAAATTTATTTCTTGAGGAAAAAGAATATTATTCAAATAGGTTTAAGAAGAACGAAATAGATTTTTCTATTAAAACAATTAATAATTTTTCAATAAAAATTAATAAAGGTAAATTCATTCAAATAGTTGATAATCTTTTAAATAATTCAGAATTCTGGTTGATTGAAAAAAAACAAAATGAGCCTAATTTTAAACCTGAAATCTCAATTACAATAGATAGTCCTTGGGTTTATATTTCAGATAATGGTTATGGCATAACACCTTCTATTGAAAATCAAATTTTCGAGCCTTTTGTTACGACAAAACCAAAAGGAAAAGGTAGAGGTTTAGGACTATTTATTGTTCAGCAACTTCTCGATTCATCAGGATGTTCAATTACATTAGAGCCTGAAAAAAATAAATTGAACAGAAAATACATATTTGCTATTAACCTATCAAATATTATTGAATAAATTATGAATGATAAAACACTACATAATAGCCAAAATCTAACGGATATAATTAATCCAATTGAAACAGATAATTCTTCACAAAAGAAGACTGCAACAGATTCTATCGAGAGTTTTATGCAATCTGAAAATATTTCCCTAATATGCTATATCGATGACAGAGCAGATATCGATTCCTCAAAACCAAACTTTACAGGAAGTATAAATTCAATTTATGATGAGGAAGATAAACCACAAGAGTTAAATTTTATTGATTGGACAATAAAGCCAAAACAAAGATTTGAACAATATATTTCTGATTTATGGGACAAAAGTTCTGAACCTGAAAAAAAAGATTATTTTCATAGGCTATCAATTTATAATAATGATTCTAACACAATTCCTGCATTAGAAATAGAAGAACTTCTTAAAGAAAAAATTAGATTATTTAGTCCAAAAGAATGGATTGCAGATGATTATAAAATTTTCAAAGAATTAGAAGAAGGGAATAAGCTACTATGTTTATTCGATATAGAATTTACCAATGGAGCAAAATTAGAAGACGGTAGAGATGGATTAGATTTAGCAAAGCATTTATTGGATAGTGAACATAATTCAAAATGTATTTGTGGTGTGTTTTCTCATCTTTTTTCGATTGAAGAAGAAGACGATAAAAGACAAGAATACATTACAACAAAAGGATTGCCTGAAAAGCAGTTTTATACTATTTCAAAAAATAGATTTGCTTTTGACCCTAAGATTTCTGCTTTTGCTGAAGGTATAAAAAACTTAATATTACTTCCATATGTTGAAGATTTAAAACAAAAATCAATTGAATCATTCAAAGCTTCATTAACTCAAGCAATCGATAAGATTTCAAAAGTTTCCCCTAAAACTTTTAATCAAATTATTCAAAAATCTTCATTAAAAGAAGGAATTTGGGAGATTAACACTTTGTTTAGACTGTTTAATATTATTTTAAAAGAGGAGAATTTAAATAATATTTCAATTGAAGCCAATAGAGCGTCCTTTACTGATGGGATTAAAAAAATTAGGTCTGTTGATGCAATTGAAACTGGTTACAACAATTTAGAAATTAATCAGCAATTATTTGATTTAAGAAAAAGTGAATTATACTTAAATAGAAATATTTTAAATCCTTTACATTTTCCAGTAAGTAATGGAGATATATTTTCTATTAACAACAAAGAATACATTTTACTTGTTCAGCCTTGCAATCTAGCAATTAGAGCAAAATATCCTTTAGAAGGAAAAAGAGCTTATGATTATAAAAAAGCAGTTTTAGTTCCAATACGTGAAGGAGATATTAGCAAACTGAACTCTGTTACAAATGTTAAAATCGAATCACCAGGCTTGACTGGAAAAATTAAATACGTAGATTTTTCAAATTTCAAAATTGCTTCTCTTGACTTAATTGATTTAGTTGTTTTTAATGAAACAGGAGAAGCTGTAATTGATATGAAAATTGAAAATTACAAAAATGAGTTAATCCATTTCCCATGGTTAAAAAGATATACTTATATACATAAAGAATTCCAAAAGTTTGAAAAAGGGCTAATTAATTTTAATAACTTAAAAGCAACTCATACTATACCAAACAATAGCAATGATTATAATTCATTAAAGACTTTTATATATGCACCTGAATGTTTAAAAGATTTAAAAATTAATGGACCTGATATTTATGATTTTGGAACAAAAATATTCAAGTTTAAATTAAAAAGAGTTTCTCATTATAAATCGCCATATTCTGATGACTTATTACAGCAGTTTATGCAATACCTTTCACGAAATGCATTTGAACATGATTTCACAAACTAGGAAATATGAAAAACTTTACTGAAAATGAAATAGGAATAATTTTAGAATCATTAAATTATTATAAAAGAAATATTCAAGAATTAGAGATTCATCCATAATCTGAATTTAAAATAAAATATTTAAATGAGGTTGAGGATTTAATTAAAAAAATAAAAGAGCTTAAAGAATAACATATATAACCATTCACAAAAAAACCACCAAGCTTACACCTGATGGCTTTTAAATCCAATTTTTCATGCGTTACTTTTTAGAAGTCGGTTTTCTGCGTTCACTTTTTCTCTTTCCACCAGCCATTTCATATTCAGAACTGTTTTTACCAAACTTAGTGGCTACTCCTGTTAAAATGCGTTCGTTCCAGTCTTTTAATACTGCAATTTGTGCGATACAATCATTATACAAATTGTCAATGGTACTCAAGGCCGTGTTGTAAGCACTTAATTTGCTAGACATCGCATTAAGTTCGGTTTCATAATTAGGAACCGTAATACCATTTCCTAAATCTAAAGAAGCATCAATACTTCTTACTGCTGATAATCGAGTAATTCCCTTCTCAAGGTCTAAAACTCGCGCTAATTTTCTACGTGACATCTTTTAAAGTTTTAAATTCAACATTTGGTTTTTTACTTACTTTACGCAATCCAATTGCTGTGCCAAAAAAATCATTTTAACAAACATTTATGTATTAAAATTAAAACTTGTCTTTTTGCTTATTATCAATTCGATTCATATTAAACCAAATCTAATTCGCATTAAACCAAACTTAATTTGTATTAAACAAAACTTAATTCACATTAAACCAAACTTAATTTGTATTAAACAAAACTTAATTCACATTAAACCAAACTTAATTTGTATTAAACAAAACTTGATTCACATTAAACCAAACTTAATTCGCATTAAACAAAACTTAATTCATAATAAACCGAATTTGATTTGGTTTAAACCGAACTTAATTTGTAGAAAACAAAACTTAATATACTTTCAACCCAATTAAGTAACGAATACCTATCTTTCCTTTCACCCTTCAAAAACTGCTGTTCGTTTATCAAAAATAGCCATTCGTTTAAAATATTTTTTTAATCCCTACATTCTGTTTATGTTTGAAGCAACAAACATAGTAATGCTTACTACTCACAAACAAAACAAACATGCTGACAACTACAATTATTTTTTTGAAAAAAAGAGCCGCTTTGCTATTCCTTTTAGGAAGCTCTTTACTAACGGCTCAAACGACTCGCGTGATTGGCTACGTACCCGATTATCGCTTGTATGCGGTTAACCAAATCGATTTTACGAAAATCACTCATGTGAACTATTCTTTTGGAAATCCCGATGCTTATGGAAATTTGGTGGTAACCGATATTACACCTCTAAAAAATGCCATCGCTTCCTCTAATCCAAGTATCCAAATCTTACTGTCTATTGGTGGTGGTGTGGTGAATGTGACCAACTGGAATGCGGTCTTGGCTTCTTCTAGTTCGCGTGCGTCATTTATTACGCAATTGGTGAATTATACGGTAACCAATAATATCGCAGGTATCGATGTGGATTTGGAATGGGATTTTGCAGCGAACAACAATTACAGTCCGTTCGTACTAGAATTAAAAGCAGCTCTAGATGCTGAAAACAAATTAATGACAGCTGCTTTACCGGGTGGCACGCTATTTAGTGTAATTACACCGCAAGCTTTGGCTGCTTTCGATTTTATCAATATCATGGCGTATGATTATACGGGTCCTTGGCAACCGAGCAATCCAGGCCAACACAGTTCGTATGCACAAGCGCAAAGTGCGATTACTTTTTGGAAATCATATGTTACAGCTGACAAACTGAATTTAGGGGTGCCTTTTTACAGTCACTCTTTTATAAATTCCACTACGGCAGGACCGGATAGAAATTACAGCGAAATTGTGGCTGCCAATCCTGCCAATGCCGATGTGGACCAAATTGGTAACGATCCAAATGGCTATAACGAATATTATAACGGTCGTCCTACGATGGCTGACAAGGTAACGCTTGCTTATAACGAAGGTTTAGGCGGTATGATGATTTGGGAACTGGGTCAAGATGCATTCAATCAGTATTCGTTACTAACAACTATTGCCAATACTGTATCGACTTTAAAAACCACTTCTTTTGAGTCTTTAGCGTATACGTTGTATCCAAATCCTACTCAAGATAATGTTACGATTGCAATGACAACTACTCAAAGAATCGAACAGGTTGCCATCTATGATGTTTTAGGCAAAAAACTACAAGAAATACGTGTACCTCAGGAAAGTCAGACGGTATTGAATTTAGCAAGTTATACCAAAGGGATGTATCTCGCGAAAATTACAGCTGATGGCCAACAAACCACGGTTAAAATAATCAAGCAATAAAAGATTTTGAAACCATTATTTACATTCCTAGAATAGAACAAATTTTAGTTAGGAAATAATTCCGTCATTACGAGTGCTAGTATCCCTTAATTTTAGGGATACTAGCGTATCGAGAAAAGGAATATTTCAACCCACAATACAACTCCTATTTTTTAAATTTTAATTTGTGAAAACATCCCTAGTATCCCTTCGATGCTTTGGGATGTTTTTTTGTACCAATGGCTCACAAATAGAAACAATAACGTATTGAAGTTTAAGGGCTTATTTTGATAAAACTACTTTTTCAACAGAAAGTAAGGTTTTCAAAATGAGGATTTCTCAAAATAAAGACTTTATTTTATTAAAACAATAATTATTTAAAATAGTCGTCTTTTTTTAAAGGGTATCGTTTCTTTAAAATGAGTATTTTTATATTTTTACTACTCAAAAAATAGGGTTAACTATCAAATAACATAAAAATGACACTAGAAAAACGCTGGATTGCCTCTTTTGTAATTATTGTACTTATTGCACTGACTTCTTTATTTTGGTCACACCAACCAGCAGCTGTTTCCAATCAATTCTTAGACACAACTGCTATTAATTTTGCCGACGTGGCTTGGTTATTAACCGCTTCTTGTTTGGTACTATTAATGACACCCGGACTTTCCTTTTTTTATGGTGGTATGGTGGGGAGAAAAAATGTGATTTCGACCATGTTGAAAAGCTTTATTTGTTTAGGCGTAATTAGCTTGCTTTGGGTAACTGTTGGTTTTAGTTTGTCATTTGGAGATAGTATCGGAATTACAATTGGAGACCAAACCTATGGTATCATTGGGAATCCCTTGGATTTTTTATTTTTTGACCAAGTGGAAGTACTACCGCATTCAAGTTTAGGAGCGAGTATTCCTTTTATTTTATTTGCCTTGTTCCAAATGAAGTTTGCCGTTATTACACCTGCAATTATTACAGGTGCTTTAGCAGAACGTATCCGTTTTATCTCTTTTTTATTATTCATTTGTTTGTTTACTTTAATCATCTATGCTCCCCTGTGTCATATGATTTGGCATCCGAATGGTTTATTGGGTAGTTTTTTTGGTGTTAAAGATTTTGCTGGTGGAACGGTGGTGCACATGAGTGCGGGTTTTGCCGCTTTAGCGGGAGTAATTGTTTTAGGAAAACGCAAAAACAACGAACATATTCCTACCAATATTCCTTTTGTAGTTTTAGGTACTGGATTGCTTTGGTTTGGTTGGTTTGGTTTTAATGCGGGTTCGGCTTTAGCTGCTAATGGTACAGCTGCCATGGCTTTTGCAACCACTACTATTGCTTCTGCCTCAGCTATGATTACTTGGATCTTTTTTGATCGCATCAACGGAAGAAAAGTATCTGCATTAGGAGCTTGTATTGGAGCCGTGGTAGGTTTAGTAGTCATCACCCCCGCTGCAGGTTTTGTGACCATTCCAGAAAGTATTTTCTTTGGTTTTATAGGTGCTATTGTATCCAATAAAATGGTGTATTGGAAACGTCTAAAAGAAATTGACGATACTCTAGATGTATTTGCTTGTCATGGTGTAGGTGGTATTATGGGAATGATTTTAACCGCTATTTTTGCACATGGCGAAGATGCCAGTTTACTACATGGCGGTTGGGGTGTTTTTGCACATCATATGACTGCTTTACTTTTGGTTTCTATTTTTACTTTTGGAGGCGCGTATTTGTTGTTTAAATTTACCAATGCGATTATTCCTTTAAGAGTTACAGAAGAATCAGAAGAAATAGGATTAGACCAATCCCAACATGGTGAAAAATTCTAAGGGACAGCTAAAAAAAGATTGGTTTATAAAAAGCTACTAAGCCGTATCAAAGCCTTATTAAAGCCATATTAAAGTCGAGTACAACATAAGGAACCATTTTTAGAAGGAAAAGTAACTGTAAAATAAGAGATGGATAACTGCCTTCTTTTTACTATTTTTATAGCACAAAACCATACATCCTTATGAAAAAAATACTCCTACTTCTTTGCTTTACCTCTTTTGTAGTGGCTCAACATCAGGAAAAAGAAAAAGCAACGATACATGCTTTATTAGATGCTTGGCATCAAGCTGCAGCGAAAGCGCAATTTGACGCTTACTTCAATGCTATGGCTGATGAATCCATTTTCATTGGAACCGATGCTACCGAGAATTGGGACAAAAAAGAATTTATCGCTTTTGCAAAACCCTATTTCGATAAAGGAAAAGCGTGGAGTTTTACACCATTGGAAAGACATATTTTTGTTTCGAAAGATGGTAAAACGGCTTGGTTTGACGAATTATTAAATACCCAAATGAAAATTTGTAGAGGAAGTGGTGTTTTGGTTAAAGAAGGTAAAGCTTGGAAAATCAAACATTATGTCTTGTCTATGACTGTTCCAAACGACCAAGTGGATGCAGCTATAAAAATTAAAGCACCCATAGAGGATGCTTTAATAGACGGTTATACTAAGTAATTTTGAGATGAGGATTATAACAGGTCCCTCTTCCTGCTCGAGTGTCCTTTGTAAATAAGGATGTATTTTTAATGCAGGACCATCTTTTTAAAGATTGGTTGTCCTTGCTGTGTTATTTTCATACAATAAACGCCTTGCGCTTGCTGACTCATATCTACGAGATTGTTGCCTATTTGGATTGGTGTTTCTAAAACAATTTTTCCTTGCATATTGGTAATCGTAACTTGAGTCGTTTCTGTTGCAACTACGGTAAAAATTCCATGCGAAGGATTTGGATATACCACAACCTCATTCGTATTCGTAGTAAAAGTTGTATTTGAAAGTGTCGCATTAGCAGGCAAATAAAAGTTACCCGTTAACAGGAATTGGTACAAGGTTTTTAACGTTTGATTGAAATATGCGTTGGGTTCATTTAAATTCTTCAAATCGGTATACGAAGCATCTAAGTGCGCTTGGTCTTCTCCAGCCATAGCCGCACAAGCAAAAGCACCCACAAAAGTAGCATTGTGATATTGTCCTGTAACGGTTCCATTTTGATTGTAGCCGTCTTTAATATTAGCCGTTCCTCCCAAAGTTACGCGTACAAAATCGGAACATTTTTTAGCATATACTTTCCCAGAAGTATCACCATACCATAAATAATCCACCGCAATACGCCAAGGCGTTCTAGCAGCATCATAATAATAAGTATGCCCTTGCGCATGATAGCCATTACTTTGAGCAGAATAGGCTCCAGAAGCGGCACACCAATCGGAAACCAAACCTCCAACTGCATTATTTTGAGTTAAATTGGCATTGATAACGGCATACGCATTGGATACCACTGCATTCCAAAAAGCAGTATCATTGGTAAACGCACCAAAAGCTTTGTAATAAGCCGGTGCAAAATAAGAAGGATTGGTAAGCGAACTCCCACCAAACATGTCCCCTGGTTTTAAAACATAGGTATTGGCTTCAATTTCATGCGCTTTTATAGCTGCAATTAAAGCTTCCGCATCGCTTCGATAATTAATTGTTCCAAGACTTCCCCATTGGTAATCGGCAACAATAAGTGCCATAGCAGCATCTAATTCTGCATCGGTTGCTCCATTTTGTCCAAGTGTTGCAACAGAACAACCTTGAATCTTCCAATTCATAACGCCATTCGAATTCCTATTGTCTTTGTAATAATTCCACAACCCATCAAAAGTAGCTTGATCGGCTTTATAAGCTGTTAGTAACATGCCGTAGCCTATTCCTTCCGAAACCGTTTCATTCGGATTATCAAATCGCACTCTGTAACGCCCATTGGAACAAGACTCGATAAAGTTGGTTTTCCAAGTCGTATAACTACTGCTTGCATCCGCATCATTTTTATTGGTTGGCATTAAACCATTAGAAAAAGTAAGATTAGCAGGAAAAGGTTGGGTTTGGGCTGTAACCCAATACATAGAAAGAAGCATTGCAAACGCAAAGAAGCGCTTCCATAGTAAAGGTGGTTTCATGTTGTTTGTTTTTTTGTTTGTTTGTTTGTTTGTTTTCTGATAGCTAAACTATAAAAGTAGGTGTTTAGTATGCACAACAACCAAAAAAACAATAATTTAACTAATAAACATTTTTTGTAAGCATTTCTAACATTTCCACCGTCATGTTCTCCATGTCGTAATCATTCTTCCATCCCCAATCTTCTCTAGCTCTTGTATCATCAATACTTTCTGGCCAGCTATCCGCGATTTTCTGTCTAAAATCGGGTGCATAATCGATGGTGAAATTTGGATAATGTTTTTTGATTTCAGCTGCAATTTCTTTGGGAGTAAAGCTCATGGCAGCTAAGTTATAAGAAGAACGAATTTTTATTTGTTCGCTTGGTGCCTGCATAATACTGATGGTTGCTTTAATAGCATCGTCCATGTACATCATTGGCAAGCCTGTATTTTCGGAAAGGAAACTGGTAAACTTGCCTTCTGTAATGGCTTTGTGGTAAATATCAACCGCATAATCGGTGGTTCCTCCACCCGGTTCTGTACTCCAACTAATTAAACCTGGATAACGAATACTTCTTACATCTACACCATATTGGTTATGGTAGTATTCACACCATCTTTCCCCTGTTTGTTTTGAAATACCATATACTGTTGTCGGTTCCATAATAGTATATTGCGGTGTGTTTTTAGCAGGAGTTGTAGGTCCAAAAACGGCAATACTAGAAGGCCAAAATATCTTTTTGATTTTTCCAGCTTTTGCTAAGTTGAGCACATGAAACAACGAATTCATATTTAAGTCCCAAGCAAATGCAGGATTTTTTTCGGCAGTTGCAGAAAGTAATGCTGCCATTAAATACACATCGGTTATTTTATATTTCTCAATTAAATGTTCAATTTGATTGTAATCTAAAGCATTTACTACTTCAAACAAACCATTGTTCACTACCTCATTCTCTAATTTTCGAATATCTGATGCCACAACATTGTCCACCCCATAAGTAGCTCTTAATTTTGCAGTAAGTTCTGTGCCAATTTGTCCACAAGCACCAATGATTAAAATTTTTGTATCCATGCTTTAAATGAAATTTGAGAACAAATATAAGGTTTTCGTAAGGACGACGTATTCATTTTTGAGAAATTATTTAGCAGTGAAATGTTAAGAAAATACCTAAATAAATCCAAGTTTGAACAAACATTAGTATTTTTGCTTTAATTACAAATGAAAATGAAATACCTAGTTGCACTTATCTTATCTCTAAGTTTACTTTCCTGCGATGATTTTTCAAAACAAAACGAAGAATCTTTAAAATTAGCAGAAAAAAAAGAAGCTGTTTTTGAAACGATTTCTAAAAAATGGCAATTTGTTTTTCCAGAACCTAGACCAGAAGTAAACAAAACCATTGACGGATGGAAACATTGGGAACAGTTTAAAAGAGAACTTCAAGAAAAACCTAAAACTTCGTTGTTAGCGTTTCAGTTAAAAGCAAAAAATGTTTCCAAAAGAGCCGATAGTTTAAGCACTACTGTCCCTGAAACTTTCGATATTCCTCAAGTGAGAAGTCGATTGGTAACTTTAAATACAAAGATTAAATCATTAGACACTTATATTCATCTTGATGAAATTCCAGAAAAAAAAGTAGTGACTCTAATTGATGAAATTAATGAAGAAATAAAAGGGGTTTACACCCAATGGGATGAAGTCTTTATTAAAAAAGCAATTCCTAAAGAAGTAGGAGAAGACGATATGATTCGTGCTTTGGATACCACCCGTTTAGCCAATAAAAAATTTCAAGAAGAAATTATTGAAAACGATAAAAATAAAGCAACTGATACCATAACTAAAGAATAATCTTTTAATTTAAAACAAACTGATTCATCTTGAAAGCTTCTGAAATAATCCAAAAATATGAGAGACTTCCTAAAATTTCTCAAATTTCTGAATCTATTACCCATCACTCTAAGATACATGTTACAGGACTTATAGGCTCTTCCTTTTCTTTTGTAATTGACGCCTTGTTTAAAAAATCAGAAGTGCCTTTTTTACTCCTTTTTAATGATAAAGAAGAAGCTGCGTATTATTTAAATGACTTAGAGCATTTAATTAATGATCAAGATGTATTATTCTACCCTGGTTCCTATAGAAGACCCTATCAGATAGAAGAAACCGATAATGCAAACATTCTTTTAAGAGCGGAAGTTTTAAACCGAATTAACTCTCGTAAAAAACCGGCCCTTATTGTTTCGTATGTAGATGCTATTTTTGAAAAAGTGGTTACGCGAAGAGAACTTGAAAAAAACACTTTAAAACTTAGTGTTAACGATAAAGTTTCTATCGATTTCATCAATGAAACCCTCTTTGAATATAATTTTAAACGCGTAGATTTTGTAACCGAACCTGGAGAATTTTCAGTTCGTGGAGGAATCGTCGACGTATTTTCATTCTCTAACGATCATCCGTATCGAATAGAATTTTTTGGTAATGAAGTAGACAGCATTCGAAGTTTTGATGTGGAAACCCAATTATCAGTAGAAAAACTAAAAAAAATTAGTATCATTCCCAATGTTGAGAATAAATTATTACAAGAAAGTAGAGAAAGCTTTTTAGAATATATTAATGAAAAAACCGTTCTGTTTATTCAAAACACCGAACTATTAGGCCAACAATTGAATAAATTGTTTGACAAAGCAAGTGAAGCTTTTGATAAATTATCAAGCGATATTAAACACGCTACCCCTGAAGAATTGTTTGTAAATGAAAAACAGTTTTTACATAAAGCATTGGACTTCTCAATAGTGGAGCTTCATTCGAAACCCTTGTTTAAAACTTCGAAGACTTTTGAATTTCATATTCAACCCCAACCCTCATTCAACAAACAGTTTGATTTATTATTACATAATCTAAGTGATAATCACGCGCATCATATTGCCAACTATTTGTTTTGTGCCAATGAAAATCAAGCCAACCGTTTTCATGATATTTTTGAAGATATTGATTCTGAACATCATGAAGCGACTCGAAAACAATATAAAACAGTTGTTTTCCCTTTATACCAAGGATTTATTGATGAAGAGTTACAAATTGCTTGTTATACCGATCATCAAATTTTTGAACGTTATCATAAGTTCAACATTAAAAACGGCTATTCTAAAAAGCAAACCATTACGCTTAAAGAATTAACCTCATTATCAGTAGGTGATTATGTAACACATATTGATCATGGAATTGGAAAATTTGGTGGCTTACAAAAAATTGATGTTGAAGGCAAAAAACAAGAAGCTATAAAGTTAGTGTATGCTGATAATGATATTGTTTATGTGAGTATCCACTCCCTGCATAAAATTTCAAAATACAACGGTAAAGATGGCGCACCACCCAAAATTTACAAATTAGGGAGCAATGCTTGGAAAGCTTTAAAACAAAAAACTAAAGCAAGAGTCAAACATATTGCCTTTAATTTAATTCAGTTATATGCGAAAAGAAAACTAGAAAAAGGTTATGCCTTTGCACCCGATAGTTATTTACAAAAAGAGTTAGAAAGCTCTTTTATATATGAAGATACACCCGATCAGGTAACCGCTACCAATGATGTAAAAATGGACATGGAAAGCGACAAACCTATGGATCGTTTGGTTTGTGGTGATGTTGGTTTTGGTAAAACAGAAGTTGCTATTAGAGCTGCATTTAAAGCAGTGGACAATAGTAAGCAAGTGGCCGTTCTTGTTCCCACTACTATTTTAGCCTATCAACATTTTCGAACTTTTTCTGAACGTTTAAAAGATTTACCCGTAAAAGTAGGGTATCTTAACCGTTTTAGAACTGCCAAACAAAAAGCAGAAACCTTAAAAGAATTAGAAGAAGGCACTTTAGATATTCTTATTGGTACGCATCAATTGGTCAATAAAAATGTAAAATTTAAAGATTTAGGTTTATTGATTATTGATGAAGAACAAAAATTTGGTGTAAACGTAAAGGACAAATTAAAAACCATTTCTGAAACAGTAGATACGTTAACCTTAACAGCAACGCCAATTCCAAGAACTTTGCAGTTTTCTTTGATGGCTGCTCGAGACTTATCCGTTATTACAACACCGCCACCCAATCGATATCCAATTGAAACACAGGTTGTTTCTTTTAACGAAGAAGTAATTCGTGATGGGATTTCTTATGAAATTGAGCGAGGCGGACAAGTATTTTTCATCAATAATCGGATAGAAAACATCAAAGAAGTGGCTGGAATGATTCAGCGTTTGGTTCCAGGAGCCAAAGTAGGTATTGGTCATGGTCAAATGGATGGTAAAAAACTGGAAGAGTTAATGCTTTCCTTTATGGAAGGTGAATTTGATGTTTTAGTTGCCACCACTATTATTGAAAGTGGTTTAGATGTACCCAACGCCAATACGATTTTCATTAATAATGCCAACAATTTTGGTTTATCGGACTTACATCAAATGAGAGGTCGCGTAGGAAGAAGTAATAAAAAAGCCTTTTGTTATTTCATCACACCACCTTATTCAGCCATGACCGATGATGCTAGAAAACGAATCCAAGCTTTAGAACAATTCAGTGAGTTAGGAAGTGGTTTTAATATTGCTATGAAAGATTTAGAAATTAGAGGTGCTGGTGATTTATTAGGCGGTGAACAAAGTGGTTTTATCAATGAAATAGGATTTGACACCTATCAGAAAATCATGAACGAAGCCATAGAAGAATTAAAAGAAAATGAATTTGCGGAATTATATCCAGAAGATAATGATGTAGAGACGAAAGAATATGTAAAAGACATTCAAATTGATACTGATTTTGAGATTCTTTTTCCCGATGAATATATCAATAACATTACAGAACGTTTGAATTTGTATAATGAATTAAACCTTATAAAAGACGAGGCTAATTTAGTTTTGTTCGAACAAAAGTTAATAGATCGTTTTGGTCCTTTACCGAAACCCGCTGTAGCTTTACTAAACAGTGTGCGGTTGAAATGGAAAGCTACTGCTATGGGAATTGAAAAAGTAGTGATAAAACAAGGAAAAATGATTGGTTATTTTATTGGTGACCAACAAAGTAATTTTTATCAGAGTAATCGTTTTATGAAAGTACTGCAATATGTACAACAAAATGGGAATATTTGCAAAATGAAGGAAAAACAAACCAAGAGTGGTTTACGATTATTACTGACTTTTGAAAATGTAAAAACCATTACACGTGCGTTAGAACTATTGAATGGAATTTCTTAATGTTTCTAACGATTTTTATTAGAATAGAAACTTTATAAAATGCAAAAAGCCGAAGTCTATGAGCTTCGGCTTTTCAAACTTTTTCTCGAGTAGAAAAAATTACTGCTATTAACCATTACAAATATACAACTATCGTTTGTTAAAATGATTACAACTTTTTTACCAATTATGTTAAAATTTACATATTTTACCATAAAAAAAGGTCGGAATGAGATAGAACCGACCTTTTAATTTTTACCCTTTTCCTTAATTTGGAAATTTACTGCTATTAACTAACATCAAATATACGTTTGAATCTTGTTAAGTTGGATACAATATTTTTGCCTTTCTTGTTAAAGTTTATGCTTCACTTTTGAGCATAAAAAAAGGCCGAAAAAATGAGAAATTCGGCCTTTAAAATTTTTACCCTTTCCTTAATTTGGAAAATTTACTGCTATTAACTGTTTCAAATATACGCTTGAATTTTGTTAACTTGGATATAAGATTTCTGCCTTTCTTGTTAAAATTTACAAATAAGCAAATACAAACTTTTAAACATAAAAAAACCCGAAGTGAACCTTCGGGTTTAAACTTTTTCTCGAGTACAATCCTAACCTTTTCTTAACTATTTTTTTATCTTTTTTTCTTCGCACTGATTACAAGATACTTACAAAACAAAAAAAAAACAACTTGTATAACTCCTATCACAAAAACAAATGCTTTTTTGAAGAATTCTAGAAAACTATTCTAAACATACTATATATATAAGGTAAAAAGAAAAATAACTCCTAAATAACAAAAAACCTCTAATAGCCCCGATTGTAGTGGCATCCTTTTTATTTTTTTCCCCTAAAAAATAAAAAGATAGAACGAAAAGCGGGAACAGATAGCTTGATACTACTAAACCTCTGCTCCTAATTATTAATCGAAACGAATGGCTTTAACTGGAGTTATTCTTGTTATGATATAAGAAGGTATGATTAAAATTAATAAACAGATGAGTATGGTTCCTAAATTAATGAATACTATATATAGTATATTAATATCCACTGGTGCTTCACTCACGTAATAATTTTCAGGATCTAGTTTTATCAAACCAAAATATTTCTGCAACAAAAGTAACACTAGAGCAATGGCATTACCCCACAATAAACCTCTCGCAATTAGATGTCCTGCATTGTAAACAAATATTTTTCGAACATTCCAATTACTGGCTCCTACTGCTTTGAGAATCCCTATCATTTGTGTTCGTTCTAAAATAAGCACTAATAGCGCAACTATCATATTAATAGTGGAAACCAAAATCATTACAACCAAAATAACAATAATATTAAAATCGAAGAGTTTTAACCATTCAAAGATACTGTAATACTTATCTAATATAGTAACGCTATTATAGGTAGGTGGTATTTCTTTATAAATCTCTTGTCCTTTTTGTTCGATCTGGGAAAAATCGTTTAAAAAAACTTCAAAAGACCCCACCTCATCCTCATTCCACTTGTTAATTTTTTGAATATGCCTGAGGTCACCTATCATGAAGTTAGCATCAAACTCTTGGAAACCTGAATTAAATATC
Source organism: Flavobacterium sp. NRK F7 (assembly GCF_024054195.1). Lineage (GTDB taxonomy): Bacteria > Bacteroidota > Bacteroidia > Flavobacteriales > Flavobacteriaceae > Flavobacterium. The sequence continues at coordinate 70,937 of NZ_JAMXLB010000001.1, forward strand.
CCTACAATTTTAAAACTTCTTAGATTATAGCCTTGATTATCTGGCTTTATAAAATAAGTTCTACAAACGTCATGCAATTTTAAATTCAATCTTTTTGCTAAATACTGCGAAATAACTACATCATCAGTTAACTTATCTGTAATAGTAGGCAATTCTCCTTCCACTAAATATTCAGCAATATTATTCCATTTATAATCCACACCCACCCCTTTAAAGATAATACCCTCAACAGTCACTTCGGTACGTATCATTGCTGCTTTTGCAGCTACTGCCTGAATATGCTCGATACCAGAAACAGAAGAAAATGTAGGATAAAAATCTTGTTTAATCGAAATTGGCACCGTACTTACCTGAGACTGATTATCGTCGTAATTAGAAATAACCACATGTCCATTGAAAGCAGATACCTTATCTCTTATCTTCTTTTGCAAACCAATTCCAGTTGCCACCGAAATAATCATCATTACTACTCCAATAGCAATTGCAGTAATTGCAATTTTAATAATTGGAGAAGAAACACTACTTTTATCCTTTTTAGTGGTAACAAGTCTTTTGGCTATAAAATATTCTAAATTCAATCTGTTTATGCTTAGTAAATTGGTCTTCAAAAATACATTTTTATTCTTGGTTTTATTTATTTTTTCTTGTGGAAATTCTGTTAAAAAAACAGAAGTTGGTCAAAAAGAATTTAAACATACAATTCCAAATAAAAAACTATGGTCTCAAGGAATAAAGACTGGAGCCGATAATTATGCGGTGTACCTACCCTTGTTAGAGAATAAAAAAATAGGAATTGTAACCAACCAAACTGGAATTTTAAGTGATGGCACGCACTTAGTTGACTTTTTATTGTCTAAAAAAATCAATGTAAGAAAAATATTTGCTCCAGAACATGGTTTTAGAGGCACTGCAGATGCGGGTGAAACTATAAAAAACGACAAAGACGTTACGACAGGCTTACCTATTATTTCTTTGTATGGAGCGAATAAGAAACCAAAAGCAGAACAACTAAACGATATTGATGTTTTAGTTTTTGACTTACAAGATGTAGGCGCTCGTTTTTATACTTACATTTCTACACTGCACTACATTATGGAAGCTTGTGCTGAGAATAAGGTTTTAGTAATGGTTTTAGACAGACCCAATCCTAATGGAAATATTGTAGATGGACCTACATTAGAGAAAGAAAACCATAGTTTTGTAGGGATGCATACTATTCCTGTTTTACACGGTATGACCATTGGTGAATATGCACAAATGATAAATGGTGAAAAATGGTTAAAGGAAGGAATTCAATGTGCTTTACAAATTATTCCTTGTTTAAATTATACTAAAAACTTATCGTATGATTTACCCATTAAACCTTCTCCCAATTTACCTAATGCAAAAGCAATTAATTTATATGCAAGTTTGTGTTTTTTTGAAGGTACGAATGTGAGTGTTGGACGTGGAACAAGCAATCAATTTCAAATTTATGGTTCACCTTACTTACCAAAAAGTAACTATAGTTTTACACCTAAACCTAATGAAGGTGCTAAAGATCCTTTATATAATGGTGTATTATGTTATGGCGAAGATTTAACAAAAGTTACTAAAGTAAATCAACTTGAATTAAAGTGGTTGATTAAGGCTTATAAAGGAACTTCTGATAAATCAAAATTTTTTAATACATTCTTCACTAAACTTGCGGGAACTAAAAAATTACAAGAGCAAATTGAAAAAGGTATGTTAGAAGCAGAAATTAGGGCTTCTTGGCAAGAAGGATTAAGGCAATTTAAAGAAATGAGAAAACCGTATTTACTTTACGTTGAGAACTAGCAAAAAAAACTTATTAACTTATATATATATTCATAAAGGTAGTTTCTCTTTCATTTTTTCCACGATATTAAAAGCTGCAGGACAAATAGCCACATTTTTCAAAGTTAAATTGGAGATTTGTTGGAACTTTTTTCGATCTGTATGAGGAAACTCTCGACAGGCTTTTGGTCGAACATCATAAATAAAACATTTATTATCTTGATTTAAAAATGTACAAGGTACATTTTGCAACACATAATCATTATCCTCATCAACACGTAAGTATTGGGCTATAAATTGTTGTGGTTTTTGTCTAAAGAATTTAGAGATTCGTTCAATATCGGCAGTAGTAAACAAAGGTCCTGTCGTTTTGCAACAATTGGCACACTCCAAACAATCAGTTTTTTTAAATTCAGCATCATGCAAATCTTGCATAACATAATCTAAATTTTTTGGTGTTTTCTTTTTTAGCTTATCGAAATACTTTTTGTTTTCGTTATGCTTATCTTTGGCTTGTTTTTGAAGCTGTTCAAGTTGGTTTAACATGGTTTACTAAAGTTTACAATTGTCTTTTACCAAAAGTTAAGCAAATTTAAACCTTTACACTCTTATATTTTTAAACTCCTAAACTTTTTTTATGAAAGATCTTTTTGGCAAAGCTATTTTAGATTATCAAACGAATAATAATCCTGAGCCTATTATCACCGAAACTTCTATTAGTGATACAGACGAAATGGATGTGGGTTATTTGTTTCGAGATTTTAAGGCAATGCCTAAATTAGAACAAAAAGCACTACAATTGGCAAAAGGAAAAATATTAGATGTGGGCTGTGGAGCTGGAAGTCATGCATTATATCTTCAAAAAAAAGGATATGATGTAACGGGTATTGACATTTCACCAAATGCCATAAAAACCTGTGCCTTAAGAGGCTTACAAAAGGCTTATATCAAAAACATATTGGATTTAGATGCTTTTAATGAAGAAAACAAATACGACACTATTTTATTATTAATGAATGGTACCGGAATTTTTGGTACACTAGTACAAATTGCGAAACACTTAAAACAATTAAAATTTTTATTAAAACCAAACGGACAAATTTTAATTGATTCTTCAGATATCATTTACATGTTCGATCAAGATGAAGATGGTGCTTACGAAGTCCCTGCTACTGGTTATTATGGTGAATTGACATTTATCTTACAATATAAAAATGAAACTGAAGATCCATTTCCTTGGCTCTATCTCGATTATAACACATTACAAAATGCTTGTTATGCCAATGGATTACAATGTGAACTAATTATGGAAGGTAACCATTTTGATTATTTAGCCAGAATCACTTTATAAAAGTATAAAAAAACCCAAATTTTAAATTTGGGTTTTACTTTATTGTGGTAACTTGATACTTATTGCATGTATTTCATCATCATTCCTTGTAATTCCATTCCCCATTCCTGAGAAGCAGCCATGTTTTTCTTAGTCAACTCACTCGCTTTTTCTGCTATTTTTTTCCCAACTGGTGAATTGTAGAATTCCAACATTTTTTTGATATCATTGTGTGTATACACTTCCATATATACTTTTGCCATTTTATCATACAAAGCAGGTAAAGATGCATCAAAATCTTTTGAAAACTCAGCTCTTTTACTTTCTGGAATATTGTTCATTACTTGTTCTTTTGCAATTTCCATTTGTGCAGCAGAACCAGATGCTTTTAATACTTTTAATACATCTGCTTTAAAAGCATCTTGTGCGCTTGCAAACTGAGCTGCTAATACAACAACTAATGTTACTAAGATTTTTTTCATTTTGTTTATTAAATTTATTAAGGTATATTCAAATATTTATGCGTTTGTAATGAAATTCTCCACTTTGGATTATTCATCACATAATCGATAATCAAAGGGGTCATTTCTTCTTTTTTACTCCATTCAGGTTGTAAAAATAAAATAGCATTTTTATTTACTTTAGCTGCTTGTTCTTCTGCGAATTGAAAATCATGCTTATTGTAGATAATTACCTTTAATTCATTAGCAATATCATAAGCACTTTGCACAGGTAATTTCATTTTTTTTGGTGACAAACAAAACCAATCCCAACTACCACTTACGGGATAAGCTCCAGAAGTTTCTATATGTACCTGTAAACCAGATGCTTTTAACTGAGATGTAATATAGGTCATGTCCCAAGTTAATGGTTCACCTCCTGTAATCACAACTGTTTCAGCATATTTTTTTGCATTTGCAACAATAACATCGGTAGCTGTTGGAGGATGTAAATCGGCATTCCAACTTTCTTTAACATCACACCAATGGCAACCTACATCACAACCTCCAATTCGTATAAAATAGGCAGCTCTTCCCGTATGGTAGCCTTCTCCTTGAATGGTGTAAAACTCCTCCATTAAAGGTAACATTTCTCCTTTATCAACTGCCAATTGTATTTCTTTCTGTAACATTTCTAATAAAAATAGTTTGCAAAGGTAATGAAAACTAATCTAAAAGCATTCTTTTTTTAAACACTTAATAATCAACCATTTTAACAATTGAATAACTCCATAATTAACAAGAAAAAACTATATTTGCACTGCTATTAACATTTTACTGATATGAAAACCTTATTTGCGTTTTTGCTAATAGGCTATACTTGTTTTAGTCAAGTTGGCATTGGCACTAATACACCCAATCCAAATTCTTTATTAGAAATCTCGAGCACCGATAAAGTATTTGTCCCTCCAAGAATGACTAACTCTCAAATGTTAGCAATTACAAACCCTCTTATAGGTTCCATTGTGTACAACACTACTTTTAATGCTATTTATATTTACAATTCACTAGGATGGAAAAATGCTTCCGACACCGATAATTCGAGTTTGATTTGTAAAAAAAATGGAGGATCACTTACCACATCAATAAACACCTACTACAATTTTCCACTAAATCATCATCATGTACAGACCCAAAACCCTATTACCTATGAGATCCTCTCTAGTGGAAAAATTAGGGTTAAAGAAAATGGCATTTACATGATTGGTGCACAACTATCTGTAAACAATATGCCAAGCGGCAAGAAAGGGTATTCACTTGCTATATTTAAAAATGGAGTTCTATTAGGACTTCTTAACAAAAACGAAAGTGAACAGACAATAACAGATTATTGGGGAACTAGTGGTATGATGACATTTAACCTAAGTATAAACGATGAAATCGAAATTAAATATCTCATTAATTATAATGCAAATCTAAGTTTGGTTTTTGCTGCTTTCAGCTTTGTTAAAATAAATTAATTATAAACTCATTCACATCATGATAAAAAAAATTACTGCTACCTTATTAACCTTTACATGTTCTTTTATAATAAATGCTCAAGTAGGCATTGGAACAACTTCACCAAGCCCATCATCTTTATTAGAATTAAATAGTACAACTCAAACTTTTGTACCTCCAAGAATGACCAATTCACAAATGCAAGCCATCTCGAATCCTCTAATTGGCTCAGTCATCTATAATACCTCTGACGATGCTTTGTATATGAGAACTAATTTAGGTTGGGAAAATATTTCCAGAACTTCCAATCCAACCATTTCTTTAAATAAAAATTTTCCAGGTTCTGACACAGTTATTGCTACTCAAACCAATACGTATGCTAATTTTCCTTTAAATTCAACTGATGTTATTGCGAACACAAGTTCCGTTTATACGGTAACTGGAAACGGTCAAATTACTATTAATGAATCGGGAACTTATTTAATGAATGCTGCTTTTTCAGTTGAAAATGTACCAAGTGGCACAAGAAAATTTGTAATTGGTATTTATAAAAATGGAACATTAGTAGGTTATCCTACAAGAGGAACAATTGTTTTAAGTGCTGAAGACACATGGGGTTCATCTGGAACATTAGTCGAGAATTTCTCAGTAGGTGATGTCGTTACTTTTAAATATGTTTTAAATAATAATGGTACTCCATTAGACGCTTTAAATTTTAACATTGGTATAACCAAATTGAAATAAGACAATAAAATCTTCTGCAAAAGTATTTTTTATTATTTTTGAGTTGAAAATTCAAAAACAATGAGCAGAACAGAAGATTTTAGCAAACATATAGTTGATGGTTATACTTGTAAAGGAGATTTTATTACGCTTGGTGGTGCCATTTTAGATGGGGAACCCGTTGCCAATACGCATGTAACTATTCCTTTGAAAACCCTAAATCGTCATGGTTTAATCGCTGGTGCAACTGGAACGGGTAAAACCAAAACCATACAGGTTTTATCAGAACAGCTCTCACAAAATGGAATTCCAGTTTTAATGATGGATATTAAAGGTGATTTTTCCGGAATTGCTGTTCCAGGAGAAGAAAAAGCTTTTATAACCGAAAGACATGCTAAAATCACATTGCCGTATGAAACCAAAGGCTTTCCTGTAGAACTCATGACAATTTCGGAGCAAAATGGCGTACGATTACGTGCCACTGTTTCAGAATTTGGTCCGGTTTTATTTTCGCGCATTTTAGATTTAAACGATACGCAATCAGGAGTTGTATCGGTTATCTTTAAATATTGTGACGACAGACAAATTCCACTTTTAGATTTAAAAGATTTTAAAAAAGCACTTCAATATTCTACTGAAGAAGGAAAAGAAGAGTTTGAAAAAGAATATGGACGTATTTCCACTTCCTCCACGGGTTCTATTTTAAGAAAAATCATTGAATTGGAACAACAAGGAGCCGAACTCTTTTTTGGAGAAAAATCTTTTGAAGTTGATGATTTAATGCGCATTGATCAAAATGGGAATGGGTATATTAATATTATTCGTTTGACAGATATTCAAGATCGACCTAAACTTTTTTCTACCTTTATGTTGAGCTTACTGGCTGAAATTTATAATACGATGCCAGAACAAGGTGATGCTGGAAGACCTGAGTTGGTTATTTTTATAGATGAAGCGCATTTGATTTTTGATCAAGCAAGTAAAGCTTTACTCGATCAAATTGAAACCATTGTAAAGTTGATTCGTTCCAAAGGCATTGGCGTTTATTTTATAACACAAAATCCTATGGATGTTCCCAGTAGTGTATTGGCTCAATTGGGGTTAAAAATCCAGCATGCTTTACGTGCTTTTACCGCAAATGATAGAAAAGCTATCAAAGAAACCTCTCAAAATTATCCTATCTCGGAATATTACAAAACAGATGAAGTGCTTACTTCATTAGGAATTGGAGAAGCCTTCGTAACCGCTTTAAATGAAAAAGGAATACCAACACCACTTGCGGCAACTATGCTACGCGCTCCTATGAGTCGAATGGACGTTTTAACAGAAACCGAAATTAATGAATGCATTGCAAAGTCTAAACTAACTAGAAAATACAATGAAGTCATTGATCGAGAAAGTGCTTATGAAATTCTAGGCAAAAAAATGGAAGAAGCACAAGCCATAGCTGAAAAAGAAGCTGCTCAGAAAGAAAAAGAAAAAGAAGCTAAAAAAGCGGCTTCTTCTAGAAGAAGTTCTTCTACAACAAACACTGTTACCAAAGGAGTGGTAAAAGTATTAACAAGTGCTACATTCATTAGAGGAGCCATGGGTGTTTTAATGAAAATGCTGAAGAAGTAATAATTAGTCATTGCGAGGAACGAAGCAATCTAAAACTAAACTTCACACAAATGAAACCTGGATTCGTATATATAGTTACCAATAAAAACAATACCACTTTATACATCGGAGTTACAAGTAATTTACCAAAAAGGATTTTGGAACACATAGAAAAACGATATGAAAATTCATTTTCTTCTAGATATAATTTGAATAAATTAGTTTATTACGAGCAATTTCAGCAGATTGGAGATGCTATTGCAAGAGAAAAACAACTTAAAGCTGGTTCAAGAGCTACAAAAATAGGCTTAATAGAAAAAGCGAATCCTAAATGGAATGATTTATTTAGCGAAATTGAAAATATAATGATTGTTTAATTATAATGAGGAGATTGCTTCGTCCCTCGCAATGACATCAGAATGAAAAAATACACCCTACAAAAAAAACCGTTTGTAGTTCCTACTACAGATGGCAAGTTAATTGAAGAACATCACGGTATTGTTGCGACCAATAATCCTGCTATTTCTATAGCACACATGATTGCACCACCGGGCTGGAGCGAACCTTTTCAAACTCCAGAATTTGAAGAATACACTTATATTATTTCAGGAAAAAAACAATTCATCATTGAAGGTGAAACCCTAATTTTAGAAGCGGGTCAATCCATAAAAATTGAAGCGAATACAAGAGTCCAATATTCCAATCCATTTGAATTGCCTTGTGAATACCTTGCCATTTGCAAACCAGCATTTGATTTTCAGAAAGTGCATCGAGAAAAGAGTTAGTTTATTTTCTACTTTAAGTTGTACGTTAAAATTGTTAATTTAAGTTTGAATTTGACATTGATATTGCCATGTATTTATTCATTCTTCATGTCTTTCAACAAACCTAAAGCAAAATAAACTACAATTCCTATTCCTAAAACAATACAAATCCACATAAATAGATTCGTTTGCCAAAAAGACTTTCCTTTTATGTGTTTCTCTTTTTCAATTTTGTAAAAATTAGTTATAGTTGCTTTAGGCATTCCAACAGTAAAACTTTCCATAAAATTAACCAAATCATATATTGGTTTTGAATAAGTGGAATCGATAACTACTTCATACTTCTCATTGGCTTTTAATCTTGAAATAATAGTAATCGGTTTTTGAAACAATTGAATGTTTTGGATTTCCAATGGCTGATTGTCCTTATTTTCAATTTCAATAGTGAATTCTTTTTCATTCAAATTACTAACTCTAATTTTTGAATCCATTTTTGAATTCAAAAGGAATGAACTCAAAAGACCATCTCTTATAGTAGTTGATTTCTTGTTTTTTATTTCTTTTTTTATAGTGATTCTAGCTTCTCTAGCATATAATTCAGTTGCAATTGCAAAAGAAATAGCATCAATTTGATACTTCTTTTGTGCAGAAAACACAATTTGAGTTACTTTTCTTTCTTTATCTTCTATTATTTTATAAGTAAAAGCATTGACTTCAATTAGCTCATCAGGTAAAAATTGGTTTTCATTAATCCCTATAGCTTGAATATTAATGGGAAGAGATTTTTTATCATTAAATTCAATTCGTAAATAAGGATAATCATTAACAGGAAAATAAATGGTCTTTTCTAAATCAATTCCTTTAGTTGCAACCAAATCTTTTAAAGTTTCATTTGCTACTAATCCAAACCATTCTTCTTGATCATAACTGCCACTTACTTGATATTGTTTTGTTAAAGCTGCATTAGCAATTTTCAGATTTAATTGATTGATTTTTTTCCCTGTTTCATTTTGAATTACAATAGCAGTAATCGAATCTTTTATACTGTTCTTGGAAAGAATTTTAAACGAAATATAGTTCTCTAATTCTCCTTTAAAATTTGAAATCACATAAGGGACTTCCTTTTTGTTTGTATCTAAAATTCGTAAGAAGGCAAGATTTTCATTGGCAACTGCACGTATTTCTGATGACAATTGTATTTGATGGAAACCATCTTCCTGAATATTTTTAATTTCGGCTTTATAATTTTGGGACCAACCCCAAAAAGTAACAAATAAAAGTACCAAACTAATCCACTTTTTCATCTGCATTTGATTTTGGTTGCTCATCGACTACTAATTTTTTGATTTTCTGATATACAAAAGAAATAATTAAAATTAAAACACCTAAAAGAATAAAGGCAATGATTTTACCTGTTTCAGAAACATTTTTAATATCATAAATAAATAATTTCAGAATGGTTATTCCTAATAATGAAAGCGCAATAACACGCAAGTTTTTCCATTGTCTTTTAATACCAATAATTAAAAACACAAAGGAAAACAAGCCCCATAAAATAGGGTAACCAATTTTTATAATTTGTCGTTTTATTTTTTCTAAATCTCCTTTCACGGAATATTCCCTTTGATATTGCACTTCATAGGCATCTGTAATGCCTCTTTTAGTTATATCTGCATTAATTGTTTTTATATCTACCTGCTGTGTTGCAGAAAAATGCAAACCATGAACCAACACTTCATTACTTAAGATATAAACCGTTGCAAATACAAACAACCAAGGCATTATTTTATGTTGTAAAACAGTCGCTTTAGATTGTGATTTCGCCAATTTAAATAACTGGACTCCGAAATAAACCAAGCATCCCAAAATAATATAATGAAAGTAAAATGCATATTTAGAAGTGGTATTCAAAGCAAAATTCTGCACCAGTTCATTATTCGGTAAGCTATAAAAATTAATTATATAAGTTACTATGGAAAATACGCTAATGAGCAATACTACTTTTTGAAAAAATATTTTTTTAAATCGGTCAACCAAAAACAATAAAATGGTTACAAAAACAAAATGATACGTTACTGGAAATGATAACGCAGAAGCAGGGTTGAGAAAAAACTTACTCGATTGATAATTTACTTCTAAAAATCCTGTAAAATAAGTTACCCCTATGGCTACTACAAAAACTAGCTTTTTATAAAAAGAAATAGAAAATAAAGCGACTTTAGCTTTCTCTTCTTCTACTTCTTTTTGAAGTATTGTATACGTTAAGAAAAAAGAAATACTTACAACAAAACCAGACATAAATAATGCGTTTAAAATAATAGCATAGTTCGTCTCATAGTAATCATATTTAATCCAATCTAAAAACAAGCTTATTATGGTTAATACTTGTACCGCAAAAGCTCCCGTCTTAAAATACGCAATTTTTGATTTCTGAGATAACCAAAACAATAACACTGCTTCAGCTGCCCAAAATATCGTAATCTGATTACCTTCAAATTGAATAGGTATCGTTAAAGTAACAAAAGTTAGTGCTAAGCCAATTAATAAATAGACTGCATTTTTATCTAAACCAAATTTCTTATATAAAATAGCAGCATATACTAAGTTATAAACAGCTAATAATACCGTGAAAAGGCCTTTGAAATTGATCCCCCAATTATGGATTATTCCCATACCTATACCAAAAAAGAAAAAAGTATTCAGAATTAAAATAAAATATTCAATTAAAGAGAAAGTACCCTTTTTCCTAATGTTATTGACTACCAAAGTAACACTAAAAATAAAGTAAAACAAAGTGGCAAAAGCCAGCGCACCCTGGTGAGGTAATTTATTATCAAATAATTCTCTAATGTACCATGATAAAAACAATAAAGTTGTAAATACAAAGGATAAAACTGTAACTACATTCCATTTTTTAAAATAAGCAATACCTAAAATACCACAGTTCAAAATGGCGATATAGGTAAACAATACCACATAATTACCCGAACCCGTACTAACCATAAAAGGAACTGCAAAACCTCCTATTAAAGACAAAACGGCTAATTCCTGACGATTGTAAAACACAGAAACCAAAGCACTAAATGCTGTAATTACAACCATAATTATAAAAGCAACCGTTTGACTGAACAAATGATAATCATGAAAGGCAATAGAAATGGTAAAATAAAAGATACTTATTGCTCCTGCGACTAGTACGGAACTAAAAGCAGCATAATTTTTCCTTAGCTTATTTGCTATAAACATCACTAAAGAACCTGCCAAAACACCAATGCCTACTCTTGCTGGTTCGTTAATCCAGTCTTTATCAATAGCAAATTTCACAAAAAAGCTTATTCCTAAAACAAGAATTAAAATTCCAATTTTATTTATAAGGTTTTCACCAATAAATTTTTCTAAATCTGGATTATTCTCTTTAAAGGCTTCATACCATGATTTCTTAGGAACCAAAGGTGTTTTAGTAGTAGGTGCTTTTTCAGAAATGGGTTTTGCTTCAATTTTGGCAACAATCTCAATTGGTTTCTCTGCAACTGGTTTTATGGTTTCTGGTTCTGTTTTTTTAGGAACAACTTCAATTGGTTTTTCAACGACTACAGATGAAACTACTTTTTCTTTATCAATAGATTCTTGCGTTGTTTCTTTCACTTGCTGTTGTCCAAAAGTCCTAGTATCTATTTCTTTTTTGAAGTCATTGAATTTTTCATGTAATCTATAAATAGAATTTTGTAATTCTTTATGCTTCGAATTCAAGTTTGATAAAACAATCAACAACAACACTAAAACAATTAAAAGTAAAGTCTCTACCATACATTAATGATTATATTCTCTCAAATGTAATCTTTATTTCTGGAAGCAAAAAAATTAATTTTGTTCTAATAACGCTAAGATATGTTGCTCAATAGGTTCAGTTTCCCAAATTTGTTCAATGTTATCAATAGCTAAAATTTCCTGCATGATTGCATCTTGTTTGTCACCAATAGCTAATGCTTCTGAATACGGTTGATGACTGAAGGTAACCATACTATATAAAGGTACCCACTTATCAGGATGTTTTTCAGAAAACCATCTTTCAATTTTTTTCTGTAGGATAAAGTTTGGATCAGCTGTTTTGGTACTCATCTCAATAAAATTTCGATACGATAATTCTGCTATAGCATCTGTATCTGGTTTACGAGAATTTTCATAATCGTTCAAGAGGTTCGCCCAATCATCACCATATTTCGACATCATTTCTGTTAGCACCGTAATATCTTCGAAACCTGCATTCATACCATGTCCATAAAAAGGCACAATCGCATGGCAAGCATCTCCTATTAAAGCCACTTTATCAGCATATGTCCAAGGATAACATTTCATAGTTACCAAATAAGAGGTTGGATTTTTGAAGAAATCTTCTACCAAATTCGGAATTACCTCTTTGGTATCTGGAAAATGCTGTGCAAAGAAACGTACAAGGTCTTGTTCATTTTTCAAGGAAGCAAAAGAATTGTCTCCATCATGTGGCATAAATAAGGTACAAGTAAAAGTTCCGTCTAAATTGGCTAAAGCCATCAACATAAATTGTCCTCTAGGCCAAATATGTAAAGAATGTTTGTCTAACTTGTGTGTTCCATCAGGATTAGCCGGAATGTGTAATTCTTTATAACCTAGTTGTAAAAATTCTTGTGAATAGTTAAACATACTTTGTCGTTGCATGCGATGTCTTATTCTTGAAAAAGCGCCATCAGCACCAAAAACTAAATCATGTTTTATTTCAGTCCATTCTCCTCTTTCTTCCTGACCTGTATGTAGGGTTGCTGTTGATAAAGTTACATCCCAAATCTTACTTTCAAAATTAAAATTAATTCCTTCAGCTACTGCTAAGTCAACCATCTTTTTATTTAATAAGCCTCGAGATAAAGAATAAATTACTTCTCCATCTTTACCATAAGATTGATAGGTTAAGGTATCCTGTCCCGTATGAATACAACGTTTATCCACTGGAATACCAATCTTAATAATTTCTTGATCTAAATTTACTTCCTTTAACGCTCGTAAACCTCTATCAGATAATACTAAATTTATGGAACGACCTGTAAAATTTATTTTTCTGATATCTGGACTTCTATCATAAACATCAACAGTGTGTCCTGCTCTTTTTAAATATATGGCTAAAAGTGAACCGACTAAACCAGCACCTACTACAGCAATTTCTTTGGGATTCTGCATTTTAAACTATTTCTTCTTACAAAAATAAGTAATAAAAAAAGAAGGTAGCTATGAGAACCCTTACTTTTTTTAAAAAGAAAATATTTTTGTTTAATAATTTACTATTTTTGTTAAACAAAAATAAATTATGAAAAAAATCACTAAAAAGGATTTAGAAGACTTCGATAAAATTGCTCGCTTAAATTTAATAAACAGCATTACGGGTTATAAATCAGCCAACTTAATTGGAACTGTTTCAAAAAAAGGCATTCTTAATCTTGCCATTTTTAGTAGTATAACACATCTAGGAAGTGATCCTGCTTTATTAGGTTTTATTGTTAGACCAACTATTGTTCCAAGAAACACCTATGCAAACATTAAAGAAACAGGCTCTTTTACGGTTAATGCAGTTACTGAAAGTCTAATTCAAAAAGCACATCAAACCGCTGCCAATTATCCTGAAATAATTTCAGAATTTGAGGTTACACAAATTGCATCCGAGTTCATAGAAAATATAGACCAACCTTTTGTAAAAGAAAGTCCGGTTAAATTATGGTGTAAATATGTAAATGAATATCCTATTATTGAAAATGACTGTATTCTTATAATTGCCTCTATTGAAGCGATATACCTTGATGAAAATCTTATACAAAAAGACAAATGGGTACATTTAGAAAAAGGAAAAATTGTAACGATTAATGGTTTAGATGGTTATTGTTTACCAAGACTCTTAGATCGTTTTGAATATGCTCGTCCAAACACTATTGCCCAATCTTTACTTAAAAATGGCTCATAAAAAAATAAACTTACCTCAAAAAAAATGCAAAACCTGTGGACTTTCTTTTTCTTGGAGAAAAAAATGGGAGAAAAATTGGGAGGAAGTAGTGTATTGTAGTGAAAAATGTAGAAGAAATAAAAAGAACTTATAAAAGTTATTTAATAAGAAGCAACTTCAAAATATACATATGAAAAATAATTTAGTATGGTTTAGAAATGATTTACGAGTAGCGGATAATCTCTCCTTACTTAAAGCTATTCAAAACTCAAAAACATGTATTGGTGTGTATTGTTTTGACCCAAGACATTTTGCAATTACAAACTATGGTTTTAAAAAAACAGAAAAGTTTCGAGCACAATTTCTTATTGAAACCGTAGCTGAATTAAAAGAAAATTTAAAAAAGAAAAATATTTCTTTATTCGTTTATCAGGAAAAACCAGAAGATATAATTCCTAAATTAGTTGAAGAACATCAAATTGACAGCATTTACACTCAAAAAGAATGGACCGATGAAGAAAGCGAAATCAATCAAAATTTGAAAACGCAACTTAAAAAAGTAGATTTTATAGAAAGTTATGACCAATTCTTATTTCATCCAGAAAACATTCCTTTTGAAATAGCCACAATTCCAAAAATATTTACAGCTTTTCGAAAAAAATGCGAAAAAGAAGGCTCCATTTCAGCAACAATTTCAATAGAAAAACAACAACAGGATAATTTTATTCCAAACAATACTACCATACCAACTTTAGAAGAGTTAGGTTTTCAAACATTTGAAAAACATCCGAATACAGCATTTCCATTTAAAGGTGGCGAAAATCAAGCCTTACTACGTTTAGAAAATTATTTTTGGGAAACCCAAAATCTATCGCAATACAAACAAACCCGAAACGGATTAATTGGAACTGATTATAGTTCGAAGTTTTCACCTTGGTTAGCCAATGGCAGCCTTTCAGCCAAAACTATTTATTGGAAAATTAAAGAATATGAGAGTACCATAGGTGCTAATGAAGATACCTATTGGTTATTCTTTGAACTTCTTTGGCGCGATTATTTTAAATATATTTCCTTACAACAAGGCTCCAAAATATTCCAATTAAAAGGTGTTTTAAATAAAGAATACCATTGGAACACTAATTCAAAAGCTTTTAACCAGTGGATTTCAGGACAAACTAACGAACCCTTTGTGAATGCCAATATGATAGAACTTGCAGCAACGGGTTTTATGAGCAATCGAGGACGGCAAAACGTAGCAAGTTTTTGGGCAAAAGAATGGCAACAAGATTGGAGAATAGGTGCTGCTTATTTTGAAAGCATGCTTATAGATTATGATGTGCATTCAAATTATGGCAATTGGATGTACACTTCTGGGGTGGGAAATGATCCTAGAGATCGAAAATTCAATATTCAAAGACAAGCGGAACTTTATGATCCAAAAGGTGACTATCAAAAACTGTGGTTGAATCTATAAAAGGAAACTGGACAAGAATTATAACTGATAAACTCTAAGCATGAAAAAACTGCGACTTATTTTAGGGGACCAATTGAATGCAAAACATTCTTGGTTCAAAGAAAAAGATGAAAACACTATTTATCTGATGGCAGAAATGCGTCAGGAAACCGATTATGTCAAACACCATATTCAAAAAGTAGTAGCATTTTTTCTGTCCATGCGAAATTTTGCGGAAGCCATTGAAAAAGCAGGGCATCAAATTGTCTATTTTACTATTTCAGACCCAAAAAACCTTCAAAATTTGGAAAAAATAATTGCACAAGTTATTGAAGAAAAACAAATTGAAAAATTCGAATACCAGTTACCTGATGAATTTCGATTAGACCAACAACTGAAAGAAATTTGTAAAAATTTAAAAATTACATCTGAAACTTTTGATACGGAACATTTTTACACTACACGATCTGAATTAACCACATTCTTTGAAGGGAAAAAAATCCTTTTGATGGAAAATTTTTATCGCATGATGCGTAAGAAACATCATATTTTAGTTACCAATGAACAACCTATTGGCGGAAAATGGAATTATGACCATAAAAATAGAAATAAATACAATGAAGAAGTTACGATTCCAAAACCCTTATTATATCCTAAAGATGCAACCAAACTGGTTGAAGAAATTGAAAAAACGGGCGTAAAAACGTTTGGCTCCATTAATCTAACTAATTTCCCTTGGCCAACCAACAGAAAAGAAAGTCTTTCTTTATTGACCTATTTTTGTGAAAATCTTTTGGAACATTTTGGAGCATTTCAAGATGCTTTGTATAGTAACGATTCGTTTCTTTTTCATTCTCGTTTATCATTTGCTATGAATTCGAAAATGATATCTCCAAAAGAAGTAATTGAAACGGTAGTTTCCTATTATGAAAAAAATAAAAATACAATTGACATTGCTCAAATAGAAGGCTTTGTAAGACAAATTATAGGCTGGAGAGAATATGTAAGAGGTATTTATTGGAAAGAAATGCCTAAATATGCTACTTTAAATACATTAGAAAACTACAATAAACTACCCGATTTTTATTGGACAGGGAAAACCAAAATGAAATGCATGCAACATAGTTTAAATCAAAGTTTAAACGAAGCCTATGCGCATCACATTCAAAGGCTAATGGTAATTGGCAATTTTTCTTTACTCACTCAGTTGCATCCTGATGCAGTAGACGCATGGTATTTAGGTGTTTACATTGACGCCATTGAATGGGTAGAAATGCCCAATACAAGAGGTATGAGTCAGTATGCGGATGGTGGTATTTTAGCAACAAAACCTTATGTTTCCTCAGGAAGTTATATCCATAAAATGAGTAATTATTGCAAAAATTGTCATTATAAAGTAAAAGAAAAAATAGGCAACAAGGCTTGTCCGTTCAACAGTTTGTATTGGAATTTTTTAGATGATAAAAAAGAATTTTTTAAAAATAATCAAAGAATGGGAATGATGTTAGCGCTACTTGAAAAAATAAAACCAGAAGAATTATTCAAAATTAAAGAAAAAGCACAAGACATTATTGAAAACCCAGATGCTTATTAAACGAAAAAAGAGTTGAAAAAAATTCCCAACTCTTTTTTACCAACCTAACCTAAACTATAACTATTCTTTCTTTTTCTTTTCATCTATGATGGCACCAGTTCCTGCACCCACACCAGCACCTGCTAAACCACCGATAATGGCACCAGTACCTTTTTTATCACTTACAATAGCACCTGTTGCAGCACCAACTCCAGCACCAATTAAAGCTCCTTTTGCGGCATTACTCATTCCTTTTCGTTCTGGTGCTGCTTGTGTATTATCTACATATATCACTTCTTTTTGTCTTGCTGCAACAAGTTCCATCGAATCGATAACACGTTGTTTTTCTTGAGCAACTTGTATTGAATCTAAAACTTCTTGTTTTGCTAATTCCATTTCAGTATCTGTTTGCTTACATGAAACCATTGAAATTAATCCTATAACTATCATTAACTTTTTCATAATTCTGATCTTTAAATTAACAATTCAAAATTACACGCAAAAGCTATGATTCGTTTTACATTATTTTTTTAAAAGTTTATATTTAAACAATATTTAAAGAAAAATCTTACTTTTTAAACACTATTTTTTCTCCAACCTCCATTTTTTGTGATTTGGCAAACGCACCACACATTTGGAACAACATTCTTGCACCTACATTTCCATCCCAATCATTTTCTCCTGGTGCTACTTCTACTAAATCAAAACCAATAATTTCTTTGCCCGATTCTACTAATCTGTTTAACAGATAAACTGCTTGCTCATAGGTTAATCCACCAGGAACTGGCGTCCCAGTGTTAGGACAATATAAAGCATCCATCGCATCGATATCAAAAGAAACACAAACTTTTCTTGGTAAAGAATTAATAATGGTGTCGCACAAATGTTGCCAAGTGTTGCCCTCAAACAATTGTTTTTTCAAATCTAAATCGGTGTGTACCAATACTCTTCCGTTTTCTTTTTGGACTACCTCTACTTCTTGTTCACAGAAATCGCGAATACCAACTTGCACAATTTTACTGATTTGTGGCAATTGCAACGCATTATACATAATAGAAGCATGCGAATAGGTAAATCCTTCATAAGCAATTCGCAAATCCATATGCGCATCTAAATGCAAAATACCAAAACTTTCGTATTTGGATGCCAAAGCTTCATAATAACCTAAAGGTGTAGAATGATCTCCTCCTAACAGGACTACTTTTTTCCCTTTGTCCATCCAATATTGTACGCGCTCTTTTACTTCCGTATGCAAGTCTCTACATACTTTATTGATTTTATCTAAATCGGATTGCAACGCTGGAAAAGTAGCTACATCTTCACCATTTTCTAAAGCTTCAATAATTGGCTGTGCCAAACCTTTGTATTTTTCAGAATTTTTTGCCCAATGCTCTGGAACTTCATCCATATAAATCCCTAATTTCCATAAATCTGGAAAATCTTGATGCAATAAATCCACTTGAAAAGAAGCATCTAAGATTGCATCTGGACCTTCAGATGCTCCTGCTCCATAACTCACAGTAACTTCCCAAGGCACAGGAATTACAATAATTTCACTTTGCTCTGCTGAAAAAGGCAACCCAAAAATGGTTGCATCCGCTAATCCTGGTTGACTAGGATCAAAATTCTCTATAATTTGTTGTTTTGTCATTTTTGATTTTTAGATTATTTGATTTTTAGATTATTTGATTTTTGGAAATCAATTTGAACTCTAAAGAATGTTATTATTTTAATGTTGATTTAAATTTTGAAGTCATTTGTATAATCTTATTCAATTCATTTAATAGCGTAATTGAAGTTTCTTTATTAATTAAATCTAAATCAGTAGCAATTAAAAGTTGTGTTTCGATTTCATAACATGAACCGATGGCAATTTCAAGAAATCTAGAAAAATCTTTATTAGAATTTCTAGAGCAACCCTCAGAAATATTTGAAGGTACAGAAACTGAAGCACGTCTTAACTGGCTTACCAAACCAAATTTTTCAGATTCTGGAAAATTAGACGTTTGTTCATAGATTGAAACACAAAACTTTCTACTTAATTTCCAAATTTCCAAATCTTTGTATCTGTGCATATTTTAATTATGTAAGTTTTTGAAACTTCTAATTATCTATTAATCGAACTATCTAATTATCCCTTCTTTTAATATTTGTCCAAATTCATACATGTCTTCGAAAGAAGAATACAAAGGAACAGGAGCTAATCGAATTACATTTGGTTCCCTCCAGTCAGTGATAACACCATTTTTCATTAAATACTCAAATAAAGCTCTTCCTTGTCCGTGTAAATAAACCGATAATTGACAAGCTCTTTCATTGGGATTACTAGGAGTGATAATTTCAAATTCTGTCCCTTCAATTTCTGCATCAATTTCGTGAAGAATGAATTCTAAATAACTCGTTATTAGGTCTCTTTTTTTAATTAATTTGGGCATACCAATTTCAGCAAACATATGTACAGAAGCCAAATATGGAGCCAATGTTAGCACGGGTAAATTACTAATTTGCCATCCATCTGCACTACGAGCTGGATCAAAATTAGGTTCCATTAAAAATCGACGTTCCTTATTATGTCCCCACCAACCTGCAAAACGAGATAAAGTGGTATCATTATGATGTTTTTCATGAATAAAATAACCAGAAGCGTTTCCAGGTCCAGAATTCATGTATTTATAACTACACCAAGCGGCAAAATCCACATTCCAATCGTGTAATTTTAGTTCAATATTTCCTGCAGCATGCGCTAAATCCCAACCTACAAAAGCACCCACTTTATGTCCAGCTTCTGTAATGGTTTTCATATCAAAAACTTGACCCGTATAATAATTAACCCCACCAATTAAGACCAAAGCCAATTCTTCTCCGACTTCCTCAATTTTAGAAAGTACATCTTCTATTCTAATATTATGTTCTCCTTCTCTTCGTTTGATTTCAACAATGGCTTCTTTTGGATCAAATCCAATACTCTTCGCATGGAAAGCTACTTGTGATTGAAACATATATTGATCGGAAGGAAATGCTTTTTCTTCACAAATTATTTTAAATTTTTTTGATGAAGGTTGGTAAAAAGAGACCATCAACAAATGAAGATTTACAGTTAATGTATTCATTACACCCACTTCTGTAGGTTTTGCACCTACAATTTCGCTTAACGGTTGACAGAAACGTTCTTGGTAATCCCACCAAGGTTTGTCTGCATAAAAATGGCCTTCTACAGCTAGGCTTCCCCAATCTTGCATCACCTCTTCTACATATTTTTTAGCTGCTTTAGATTGCAATCCAAGGGAATTCCCAGTAAAATAAATGACATCTTTTCCGTTAACTTGTGGAAAAATAAATTCTTCTCTATATTTCGCTAATTCGTCTTGACGATCTAACTCTTGAGCAAATTCTCTCGTATTTTGAAAATTCATTGTGTTTGTATTTGCACGTAAAAGTATTGAAAAGTTTAAAGGTTTGAAAGTTTTTATAAAAGTTAAAATTCGAATTTATGCTAACAACAACTTATTGTATACATAAAGTTTGTCTTTTAAAAAACAATTTGAAATCTCACCTAAATAAAAAATCTCACCATTTCTGATGAGATTTATTTATTTTGAATTAATTCTAATTACAAAATCAACATAGCATCTCCATAAGAGTAAAACTTATACTTTTGCTCAATCGCTTCTGCATAGGCTTTTTTCATTAAATCATGGCCGCAAAATGCAGAAACCATCATCAATAAAGTTGATTTTGGCGTATGAAAATTCGTTACCATACAATCAGCAATACTAAAATCATAGGGAGGATAAATAAACTTATTCGTCCAACCTACATATGGATTTAAAGTTCTTTGAGAAGAAACCGAACTTTCCATCGCACGCATAGAAGTTGTTCCAATACAACAAACTTTCTTCTTTGAAGTTTTTGCTTTATTTACGATATCACAAGCTTCCTGACTGATAATCATTTCTTCTGAATCCATTTTGTGTTTCGATAAATCTTCCACTTCAACTGGATTAAAAGTACCTAAACCAACATGTAAGGTAACTTCTGCAAAATTAATTCCTTTAATTTCTAAACGTTTTAATAAATGCTTAGAAAAGTGTAATCCAGCAGTTGGAGCAGCTACAGCACCTTCCTCTTTTGCATAAATCGTTTGGTAACGTTCTGCATCTTCAGGAGTAACTTCTCTATTAATATATTTAGGAATTGGAGTTTCTCCAAGTTCAACTAATTTTTCTCTGAATTCTTCATAAGATCCATCATATAAAAAGCGTAACGTTCTTCCTCTAGAAGTTGTATTATCAATTACTTCAGCAACTAGAGAATCATCATCACCAAAATACAATTTATTACCAATTCTAATTTTACGAGCTGGATCAACCAATACGTCCCATAAACGTTGCTCTGCATTAAGCTCTCTTAATAAAAATACTTCAATACGTGCACCTGTTTTTTCCTTATTACCATATAAACGAGCAGGAAAAACTTTCGTATTATTTAATACCATTACATCACCATCATCGAAATAATCGATAATATCTTTAAACATCTTATGCTCAATTGTTCCTGTCTTACGATTAACAACCATCAAACGAGATTCATCTCTATTCTCTGCTGGGAATTCAGCTAATAACTCTTCAGGTAAATTAAAATTGAAATGTGATAACTTCATAGTTAAATTTTAAATTTAAGATTTTAGAAATCAGATTTTTTCTGAAATCAAAACGGGTGCAAATATACGATTGTGAAATAGGGGTTGTCAAGTAAAATGAGATTTATTTTTAACTAACCTCTATTTACCTAACAACCCCTAAGGATTTATTTTAAAAAAAACTTACTTTTTAATGATTTTTTTTGTTATAACTGCATTGTTTTCATCTTGAATTCTTACCATATAAATTGCAGAAACTAAACTTGATACATTGATTTGATTTTGATCTGACTCAAGTATTTTTTGACCTTGTATAGTATAAACCTCAACTGATTTCAAATTCGTTTGTAAATCAACATTTAATATATCTTGAACAGGGTTTGGATACATTTTAATAGCTACTTCATCATGATTAAAATCGTTTGCTGATAACGTATTATTAGTATATAAGTTTGTGATTTGTGTGTCAGATAAAACGTAATTATAAATTTTTAAATCATCTATAGCACCATTAAAATTTAATTCACCTCCTACTCCAACACCTAATTTAAATATATCGTTGTTGTTTAATGTGTTTAAGTTTAAATTAAAAGCATTTAGAACAACACCATTTTTATAAATTTTTGCTTCATTGCCATCGTAAGTATACGTAAAATGATACCATACACCAGTAGTATTGGCACTTAAACCTGCAAAATTATTATTAAAACCAAAAAACTCAACTCTATCACTTCTAAAAGAACCTCCACAAGCATTACTATTTGATGATTGTCCATAAGAAAAAGTCATATTATAAGGACTTTGCATACTATTTACTTTAGCCCAAAAAGAAATTGTACGAGCTGTATTACTATAAGGTAAATTAATAATTGTTGCTGATGTCCCTGTGTTATTAATATTTAATGCTCCATTTGAATTACCATGTCGATCCATTACAAAAGAAGTTCCTGAATTATTTGAAAAAGGACTATTCCCATTAATATTATTATACGTGTTATCAAATGAATATTCAGCAATAGTACTATTAGAGGGAGGAATTCCATCAATATAAATTTGAGAAACTTCTGAAGCACTTAATTCTCTATTATAAATTAATAAATCATCCATAGCACCAATAAAATGAGAAGCTGTAGGACTATTCAGTAAACTTCCCAAATAAAATTGAGTATTAAATGTATTTAGACCAATATTCCCTTGGTTTATTAATACTCCATTAACATAAATTTTAGCAACTGTATTTGAATTATTATATGTAATTACTAGATGCTTCCAATTATCTTCAACAACTGAAGAACTTGCTGCAACATTTGAAGAATAAGTAAAGTTATAAATTGTTGTTGAGTTAAATGAAGCACCATAAATTTGACTTCCTGAACCCGTCCCATAAGTAAAAATAATATTGTCGGAATTTACCACAGTTGGTTTTATCCAAATACTAATACTTCTACTTTCATTCACTGTTGGTAAATTTGTTAAATTAGTATAAATAAGCTGTCCATAAGATTTCGCTATAGCCTTATTAGTATTACCAAAACGATTGCTTGTGTAAGAAATAGTTGAATTGGAAGTAAATGTTTCAGTACCTGCTTCGCTAGTAGGGGAATTATCAAATTTAAAATTATAAATCAGTCCAGATGTTGGAACTTGAGCATTCAAGGCACTGTAAAACAGTACAATTAAAAAAGAAAATAATTTTGTTCTCATACTTGTGTTTTTTAAATTTTTGGTAAAATTAGGAGTATGATACTGCATAAAATGAAGAAGTTAACCAAACAGCAGTTTGAGTTAACGAATGAAAGCACCACGTAAAAATGATAGGTTGCTTAACTGAAATACGAATTTCATTAACTGAATATTTACATTATTCAATATATACTTACATTTGAAAAAAATCTGAAATTGAAATACGGCTACACTTTATTTTTAATATTCATCACCCAAGTTCTTTTGGGTCAAAATCCGTATTTCAATACTATTGACAAATCACAAGGACTGTTAACCAATAGTGTGTATGATATTTTTCAAGACAAGGAAAATTATATGTGGTTTGCAACTGATAAAGGATTGTGTCAGTTTAACGGATATACTTTTCACTATTTCAGTCTCGAGGGTATGACATCAAAAGCGGGCTCTTGTATTCAACAAGATGCTTTTGGAAGAATTTGGTATGAAAATTTTGATGGGTATTTATACTATGTAGAAAACAATCAGTTACACAAACTGAACCAACATAAATCGATTGGGTATTTTAAATTTGGCATCCTTAAAACCCAATTATACATTGTAAATCAAGACGCCATAGATGTTTATGATTTAGAAACGTTACATTTTAAGAAAAAAATAGTAATCAACACTAAAGATATACGTTCTGTTTTTTTTAATGACAACAGGATTTATGTTTTTACCAACCAATTAATGGTGATTGAAAATGACCACATTCAGCAAGAGATTCCGTACCCAAAGGATTTCTTAACCCATTTTACCTCTATACTCGTTGAGCAAACAAAAAACGGTCTTTATATTGGTTCCAAATTTTCAAACTATTATTACATTTTTAACAAAGGTGTATTCATTCGAAAAGAGTTACCTCTTGAAAATACCATTATACAAAATTTAAGTTGGTGCAATGAAAAAAACTGGCTTTGTACCACCACTGGAATTATTGAAATGGATTGTGAAACCGAAATAAAAAAGCTTTTTTTTAAAAACACAAATATTTCTTATATCTATAAAACCAAGAAAAACAATTATTGGATTGCCACTCTAACCGATGGTTTGTATTTTATTGAAGATTTTAACACACAATTGGTGAGTTCACAAGAAAGTCTTACTGCAATGTGTTTTAAAAATGATCAACTTTTCATTGGTACTAAAAATGATAAAATTCTTAGTTTACAAGAGGACCAATTAAAAACAGCGTATGTTGGTAAAGACAATCATCAAATGGGTCAACTTTTTTATAACACCTACAGTGATGAATTGTTTTTCACTTCTTCCAAATTTGGAATTCTAAATTCTAAATTAGAGCTTACTCAAGAATTACCTGTTGCGGTTAAAAGTGTTTGTAGCGTGGATTCAAATTATATTGCTTTTGCTGCCAGCAGCTCGTGTGGTATTTTTAGAACTAATCCAACTCAAAACAGTGATTGGGATTTTGTGTATGATGCTTTTATACGTTTAAAAAACACCTCTTACAACAACATTATTTTTAATGCAAAAGGTAAGTCTACCGTATATGACAGCATTCATAAAAAAATCTATTTTGCAACTAATAATGGTTTGTACTTTATTGGATTAAACGGACTACTTTCTGAATTAAAATTTAAAAATAACTCCTTGAACATCACAAAACTTTCCTTTAAAAACGGAAAATTATATGCATGTAACGGAGATTTAGTAGTATTTGAAATTAAAAACAATACCATTTCAGAAATCGAATTCCCAAATAGTATTTCAAAAGAGAATGTAGAAAAAAGTTTTTTAAAAAATGGTTTTCTTTATATAATTACCAACAAATACATTTTCGAATATGAATTAGTCTCCAAAAAATTAAAACAAATTCTTCACATAAGCAGTAACATAGAAATTAATGACATACTACTAAAAAAGCATACGTATTATATTTCAACCAATCGTGGATTAATTATAAAAAAAGAAGAAAGACACCATCGTTCTACCCCTTATTTTGCTATAGACTCTATAGTAGTAAACAACACATTTTACAAAAAAACAAATTGGAATGAGCTTGATTATAACGAAAACAATATTCAAATTAATTACCGTTTTCTATCCACAGCACCTTTTGAAGAACATGATTTATTGTATCGAGTTAATGAATCCAAATGGCAAAAAGCAGACATTCTTAATCCAGAATTAGTACTTAATTCATTAAATCACGGTAAATATGTAGTAGAATTTATGTTGAATTCAGATTCTAAAAATACACATAAAATTAATTTTACTATCCATCGTCCTTTTTGGCTCCAACTTCCATTTATTATTATTGCTATTCTATCAGTACTTACTTTTATATTTTGGTTATACCAAAAAAATATTAAGAAACTAGAAAAACGCAACCAATTATTGTTAGACAAAATTAATCTTGAAAAAAATGTGAACCAATCCAAATTGAAAGCGATTAAATCGCAAATGAATCCTCATTTCTTTTATAATGCATTGAATACCCTTCAATCCTTTATTTTATCTAATGAAAAAAAATTAGCTATTGATTATTTATCGAAGTTTTCAAATTTAACTCGAACTATTTTAGAGATGACAGAAAAAGATTTCGTTTCTATTGCAGAGGAAATTAAAACGCTCCAACTGTATCTAGACATTGAAAAAGGTCGTTTTGATGAAAATTTTAAATACGAGATACAGGTCGCTAAAAATATCGATCAGGAAAACATAAAAATACCTACTATGCTGTTACAGCCTTATGTAGAAAATGCTGTAAAACATGGTTTGCTTCACAAACAAGGCGATAAAAAGGTCACACTACAATTTGAAATACAAAATAATGAACTTTATATTAGTATAGATGACAATGGTATCGGTAGAAAAAAAAGTAACGAATTGAATCAAATTAAAAATAAAAAACATCAATCTTTTGCAACAGAAGCTTTGCAAAATCGTATCGATTTGTTAAATGAATACAATCATAAAAACATCTCTTTAAAAATAATTGACAAATACAATCTACAAAACAAACCTATTGGAACATTAGTAGAAATAATAATCCCTATTGTAAACATATGAAAGCAATCATAATTGATGATGAAAAGAGAGCGCGCTTAAATTTATCGTTGCTAATTGATGAATATTGTAAAAATATTGAGATTGTAGCTGAGTGCGAAAACCTTCCTGAAGGTGTAAAAGCAATTCGCAAGCACCAACCTGATATTGTGTTGCTTGATATTGAAATGCCAGGTCATAGCGGTTTAGAACTTTTAGATTTTTTCGATGAAAATGAAATTCATTTTAAAATTATTTTCACCACAGCCTATCATGAATATGCCTTACAAGCTTTTAAATTTTCAGCTGTCGATTATTTATTAAAACCAATTAATCCAGAAGAGTTAATTCATGCAATCTCACGTGTTGAAAAGCAAAAAACTACCGAAAAAAATTATTCCCTTTTAAAAGAAACTATAAAACAGGATGTATTACAACGCATAGCTGTACCAAGCGGAAATAGCATTCTATTTTTAGAAACCGAAAATATTATGTTTATTAAAGGTGATGGTGCCTATTCAGAAATTAAATGTGTTAACGATGTAAAATATGTAGTGAGTAGAAATTTGAAAAATTTTGAAGATATTCTATGTGCTAATCCTAATTTTGTTAGAATCCACAAGTCATACATTGTAAACGTTAGATACATTACCGCCTATAACAAGTCAGATGGCGGTTCGGTACAGTTAAGAAATGGTTTGCAATTATCGATTACCTCAGATAAAGTACAAACCATTTTAAATCAAATTCAAATTGTAAAACGATAAAATTTATTTACATTTGCAGCGTTCGGGATGTAGCGCAGCCTGGTAGCGTACTAGCATGGGGTGCTAGGGGTCGCTGGTTCGAATCCAGTCATCCCGACTTTTTTATTTTTAATTTTGTTCTATCAGAAATCCTACTTTTTTTAAATCATTCCAAAAATCAGGATAGGATTTACTTACCACTTCTGCTTCTTCAATAATAATAGGAACTTTCAATGCTAAAGGTGCAAAAGCCATGGCCATTCTATGATCTTGATACGTCGCAATTTTTACATTTTCTGAAGGATTTCCCTTTGAAACTTTCAAGTGCAAGGAATCATTGGTAACAGAAATGTCAGCTCCTAATTTTGTCAATTCAGTTTGTAGTGCCTCTAAACGATCTGTCTCTTTAATTTTTAACGTATGCAAACCGTATAAATCGCATCCCATTCCTAGACCAAAACAGGTTACTGCAATAGTTTGAGCAATATCTGGAGAATTATTTAATTCAAAAGTAACTACTTCATCTGTTACATGTTTTATTTTAGAAAGGGTAATAGAATGGTTTGCATTAAAAACTGTTTCAACTCCAAATTTTTGATACATTTCAACTAAGGCTGCATCACCTTGTAAACTATTTTTTTTATAACTGGACAATGTTACTTGAGTCCCTATTTCTGACAAAGCCATTATAGAATACCAATAGGAGGCAGAACTCCAATCACTTTCTACCGTTATTACTTGGTTAAGCACCTCTAATTTAGGTTTTACAGTAATACAGTTGCCTTCAAAATGTGTAGCTATTCCAATTTCATCCAATAAAGCTAATGTCATTTTTAAATAAGGCATTGAAGTAATAGTTCCTACTAAGTTCAATTGCAAACCATTTTCTAATTGAGGACCAACTAGTAACAAGGCAGAGATATATTGACTACTAATATCCGCTTTAAGCGTAACTTCATTAGCGGTTATTTTTTTTCCTTTAATTCGTATGGGAGGATATCCCATGTTTTTCTCATAGGTGATTTCCACACCGAGTTGTTGCAAAGCATCTACCAAAATTTGAATAGGTCGTTCTTGCATTCTTGGTGAACCAGTCAATATCACATCACTTGACGCTTTGGTAGCAAAAAAAGCGGTAAGAAAACGCATGGCTGTACCGGCATGATGAATATCAACAATTCGTATATCTGAAGACTGTGATTCTTCTTGTAATGCTTTTTGCATGGCTTCAGAATCATCGGAATTAGAAACATTTTCCACATGTATATTTGGAAATAAGGCTTTCAAAAGCAATAATCGATTTGTTTCTGATTTTGAACCTGTAATTTTTATAGTAGCTTGTTGATGAACAATTGTTTTTTTTAAAGTTGCATTCATAATTTAGATGAGTACCTCAAATAATTGTAAAAAATTAGGCATAAAACAAAGAAGTTATTTCAGTTTTTCGTTGTTATGATGACGATCATGATCTCGTTTCGCTTTTAAATTCATTTTTTTATCGAAAGCAGCTTGTAAATCAACTCCTGTTTGATTAGCTAAGCATAAAACAACAAATACGACATCGGCTAGTTCTTCTCCTAAATCTTTGTTTTTATCAGATTCTTTTTCCGATTGTTCACCATATCTACGCGCAATAATTCGAGCTACCTCACCTACCTCTTCGGTTAGTTGCGCCATATTCGTTAATTCATTAAAATAACGTACTCCATGCTCTTTAATCCAAGCATCCACTTCTTGTTGAGCGTTCCTTATATTCATTATATTTTCTTTTTAAGAATTATTTTTTCAGATTGCTTTTCTAACATCATATTATAAAAACTCTTTAACCCTTTATAATCTTTTGAAGGCACTGCTGGAGTATTTACTTCAAAAGTTATCGCTATTTGTAAAGTAGTATTCATTTGTGTAATTTTATAGGTAAAGGCCCCATAATTATTCTCCATAAACAAATTAGTATCTTCAGGTGAAAATTCTACTTCATAGTTATCTGGTATTTTAATGTTTAAAACATAACTATCTTTAAAAGGAAAATTAAAATCTACTGGGTAATTTCTGTCTTCAATTTTAAATGGATTATCTTTCATTTGAAAAAAAAGAAGTGGCGAAAAATATAATTTATCACCAATTTTTTCTACATTTTTTTGATCTTCAAAACTAAACGTTTCTGTTATTTTTTTATACAATTCTTGGTCATTTTCAATTTTGTAATCACTAATTGAAATCCCATCTAATTTATTTTCTAAGATTTCTAAATAATTCTCTTTATTTACATTCAAGTATTTATCTCTAAATTCAAAAGCATAATAGTCTGAAAACTGTTTTCTTAATTTTCCTGTGATCTTGGCATTTTCATTGATTTCACAAAGCAAAATAGTATTCGAATTGGATTTCATCTTTGGAATTAAATTTACAACCGTAGAAGATTGATTTTCACGTATTAATCTACCAAACCAATTCAAATCTCTGAAAGGTAAAATATCAGGTAAAGCTATTTTACTTGTTGCATCTAATAGCACTACGTTTTCTTTTAATTCGACTCCACATATTACATAATTAAAGGCGGATCGATTTGGAAAAACGGGTATTCCATTTGAACGTGTACTAATTAATACTGGATTAGCTTCAATACCAGCATATTTTAACATAGCGGTTAACATTAAATTAATTTCAGCTGCATTTCCTACTTTATTCTTATACGCACTTTTTACTCCTTCATCACAAGAATAACCGTAAAATTTATTCCAATTCATTTTTGCTTTTACAAATTCAAAAATGGTAATAATTTTTTCGTCTGGACTAGTAATCCCTTTTAGTAAATTATCAATATCATTTTTAAAATAATCCTGCTTTTTCAATTCATTACCAAAATCTTCATCTGCCATAATTGATTTCACTACAGACTCCCAGTCTACTGAATAGTTTTGTATTGCTTGTTTAGGCATTTGTACAGATGACAACTCATGATGCAAAGAAGAAACATAATTTTCAATATTATTCACATATTTTTCTTCTTTTATTGCAGGAACATTTTTTAAGGTATAAGATGTCATATATTCTTTGTATTCAATCTCATAACTTTCTCTATCAAATGAAAAACCTCCTGGATTGTTTTTTTGAGCAGTATATCTACCTGAAAATGTTTTCGTTTTACTATCTGTTTCTACAACAGGGTTATAACTTCCTTTAAACTGATTATTATATACAAAGTATTCAGGAATGTAGGTATCAAATGAAGAATAACTTACTGGTATTTTGTATTGAAACTTCCAAACAGGAAATATACCATAACTAGGTGATTTTATGGTATATTTATATTCTATGATGGAACCTTCTTTAACATTAGGCATTGTAATTTTTTTTAAGGACCAATATTTATTCTTTTTTTCGTCAAATTCACCATCGCTTTTTAATTTGGTTTTTACAATCTTTCCCTCTTCAAGATTATAAGTAATCGCTTTGGTAAAAGTTACTCTTTGTTCTGCATTCCCTACAATATAGTAAGGAACTATTTTTGTAGCCCATTCAAACCCCTCTTTTGTATACACTTTAATTTTAGTTTCTACCTCAGTTAATGTATAGAAACCTGTATTGGTATCATATTGAAAATACGTTTTCCCTTTCTCAAACAAAATGGCAGCCTCAGCTGAAGGATCGGTTGGATATTGTTTTTCTTTTAATTCTTCTATTGTAACCTCTCCTAATTCGTTTTTTTGAGCAAAATTTACAACTGTAAAAAGTAAAAATATAAAGAGATAGTAAATCTTTTTTTTCATCTAAATTAATTTTTCGTTTTTAAAATAATTTTATCGGTTTCTTTTTCAACAATCAATCTAAAAAAATCTTTTAATGCTTCATAACCTTCAGCTGGAACATAAAAAGTAGTAACATCTAAATTAGCGACTAATTGTATGTTATTATTAGTAACAGAAACTAAATATTTAAATGTCGCATAATTATTTTCCATAGCAATACTCGTCCCTTCTGGTAAATATTCTACTTCATAACCTTCAGGAATTTTAATCGAAATATTGTATGAATCTTTAAAAGGAAAAGGAAAATCGACGGGATATTTTCTCTGATTTAATTTAAAAGGGTTTTCATCCAAGGTAAAAAACAACAAAGGCTTTATATATATTTTATTACCAATTATTTCTACATCATTCTCATGTAGAAAAGCATATTGTTCAATTACAGGTTTGCTTAAATCCTTCAAATTATCCACTTTATACTCTTCTATACGTATTCCTTTATATCTATTTTCTAATTTTTCTAAATAAGAATCTTCATTGGCATTTGTATAATTTTCTCTATGTAAAAACGAATTATAATCAGTTAATACTCTTCTCAATTTCCCTTCTACTTTACCGTCTTCTTTTATTTCTGCTAAAATAATTACATTATCTTTTGAGACAGGCACATCTAATAAATTAATTTCGTTTGAACTTCCCCTTTCTCTGATAATTCTTCCGCTCCAGTTTACAGCTCTCAAAGGTAGTAAATCTACTGTCGCATTCTTATTTGTTGCATCTAATAGCAGTACATCATTTTTTACTTCTACTCCTGTTATTACATAATTGAATGCTGTTCTATTAGGAAATAAAGCAATCCCATTTCTTCTTGTACTTAACAGAACTGGATTGGCTTGAATATTTGCGTATCTTAACATGGCAGTCAACATCAAATTGATATCTGCCACATTTCCAGTTTTTTCTTTATATGCCTTTCTAACGCCTTTATCTGTGATTACTCCATTGGATTCATTCCAAGTCATTCTATTCTTTACGAAATTAAAAATAGCCTTAATTTTTTCTTCATCTGAAGCTAGTCCTTCTAATATAATTTTTAAATCATCTTCAAAATAGGATTTATTTTCTAATTCGTTGCCAAAGTCTTCATGATCATATATACTTTTCACCACATCATCCCAAGTAATTGCTAAGTTTCTAATGGGTTCGTTTGGATAACTAATAGAAGCCAATTCATACTTTAAAATAGCTGTATAATTATCAATATTATTAATATAATTCTCTTCCTTAATTGAAGGTACATTATCAATCGTATAACTACACTTTTGCTTTAAAAACTGCCCTAAAGTTACTGTCTCATTTGTTGAATTCACTTTTTCATAACCCGTTAAAACGGTTCTATATTTAAAAAATTCTGGTATAAAAACACGATACTCCACATGGTTCATAGGTATATCTCCTTGAAAATACCAATCCTCTATAGTCGTAATATTTGGTGTAGTAAAAGTATATGTAAATTCGACAATTGACCCTTCTCTAACTTGAGGCATTGTAATCTTTTTTACTTTAACTTTTTCATTTATTTCTTCTTTAAATTCTCCATCCGATTTTAATTTTGTCTTTTCAATTTTACCATCGACTAGATTGTACGTATAAGCATTTTTAAAGTTTACTATTTCATTTCTAGACCCTCCAGAAAAATAAGGAATGGAATGTGTGGCATATTCAAAGCCTTCTTTTTTATAAAACTTAATTTTATAATTCACTTCCGTTGTAACTTTCCATTCTCCATCATTATTTATGTTGAAGTCTGTTTTGCCTGTTTTAAAAATGATAGCTGCAGAAGCTGATGAATCAATAGGATGCTTTGTTTCTTTTAATTCTTCAATTGTTACATTTCCCAATTCATATTTTTGTGCATTCCCCATATAACAGAAAAAAGCGAATAAAAAAGTAATGTATCTTTTTTTAAAATTCATTGTTCTATTTTTTTATTAATACCAATTTTAAATTATCATTTTTAGCAATTTGTTCTCTAAATTTTCGATAGGCTTCATAACTATCTTTTGGAAAGTCGCCACTATAAATGGTTAAATCTCTCTTATAATACAACAGATTATTTGCTTTTTTTTCGATAGACATTGAATAGGTTCCAAATTCTGTAGTAAGATCAATTTGTTCTGGTAAAAATTCTATTTCGAAATCATTTGGTAGTGTAATTTCAATTTCATCTGAATCATAATAGCCTCTAACTATTTCAAAATCATTTTTCCTATTTCTATACTTATCTGGAATATTTTCATTCTTATTAAAAACATTTAATGTAAAATATACGCTGTTACCTGCTTTATTACAATAATTTTCAGCTGAAAAAGAAAAATTTTCTACTAATTCTATCGTCTCTCTATTTTCCTTTATATCAATGTTTTGAATATTTAAATTACTAATCCAATTCCATCTATTTTTGTAGGCTTTATGCAACTCTTTTTCATTGTTTACTCTTGACAAATAAGCTCTTCTATCATATTGAATTCCACCAGATTTAATTTGAGCACTGGCTTTCAAATTCCCATCTTTGTCTATGGAATATTTTCCAATGGTTTTTTGATAACTATCCAAGGGTGTAAATTCATTAGTTTTTACAATAAATCCTCCTTCAGGTTTTATCATTAGAGCAAATCTATTATCTGTAAAATCCCCACCAAATGCAAAAGGATTAGTTTGACTTGTACATTCTAAAAAATAATTTTTCTTTTCTGAAGGAATCGTTAAGATTACATGATTCCCTTGATAAGAAACAAAATCTTTATCTAAATCTTTTCGATTAGTATCTCCATAAATTACGGTATAATAAGAGGCTACTCCAACATTATCTAGCAGTACTCGCGTATAATTAGACAAAGCCTTGCAGTCGCCATATCCTAATCGATCAACATCTTTTGCTAACATTGGCTTCCATCCTCCTATTCCTAATTGGATACTTACATATCTCGTTTTACTTTGTACATATTTATATATAATTTTTGCTTTTTCAATGGGATCTTTTACACCTTGAGTCAAGGTTGTAATGGTTTGAATCGTTTCAGGACTTATCTCAGTATTTGAATTAATAAGTTCATCATAATAAACTTTCCCAAATTCTTCCCAAGTATTACCAACACCAACCACACCTTCTAATGAGAATTTTTCTAAGCCGAAAATAACATTGGGTACAATATTTTCAAAAGCGGGTGAATAATCCTCTGGTTTCAAAGCTGATAAATTTTCAATGGAATAATGCAACGAATTGGCTTTTTCTTGCTTTAAGATATCATATTGACTAAAATTATGTTCTTTATATTTAAAGCCGATGTCCTCAGGAAATTTAATAGTAAATTCTGATTTTTGAATACTTTCAAAATAATCATCTATTACGTACCAAGAAGGAAGGAAAGCGGTGTTTATACTTTGCTTTTCACTTTCATAAACAATGGTAAAAGGATATTGCGTAGGTGTATAATCTAAATACAAAACACGGTTATCTGATAAAATGGAATACCCATCTGCCACACTTTGATCTATAAAATCTTTTCGCTTTATTTTTTTAATCTCTTTTCCAAAAGCATCATAAATACTAGCTTCAATAGTATTTATTTTCTCAGAATTACTAAAAAATTCACGCGCATCTATATTCCTTAAACCATACTCATTTAAAACTGTAATTACTTTTTTAGTTTTTAATTTATAATTTTTTTGAGATACAATTTCAATATCAATGTTTTGATATCGTACCACACTATTGGCTTTTTCTTTTAATTCTTTTGGAATTAATAGTATATTCCAATTGTCTTGAGAAAACAGATTGATACTTACCAATAAGAAAAACAACACTTTCACTTTCATGACTATTCTTTATTTTTACTATCCATAATTATGGTAACTGGACCATCGTTTATTAAACTTATTTTCATATCTGCTCCAAAATGACCCGTTTGAATGGGTTTACCAAAATCTAAAGTCAATCTGTCAATAAAATGGGTATACAATGGAATAGCAATTTCGGGTCTAGCCGCTTTAATGTAACTAGGCCTATTTCCTTTTTTAGTGGAAGCATGTAATGTAAATTGACTCACCACAATAATTTCTCCATCCATATCTTTTACGGATAAGTTCATTACCTCATTTTCATCGGGAAAAATTCGAAGATTTACAATCTTTGATGTAAGCCATTGTATGTCTTCTGATGTATCTTCAGCTTCAATACCTACAAGAATTACTAATCCTTTGTTTATATTCGCAACTGTTTTTTTAGCAATAACTACAGATGCCTCAGCAACTCTTTGAATTACTATTTTCATACTTATTCTTATGATTTTCTAGTTTCGTCACTAGCCTTTCTTTCCTCAGCATATTCGTCTGCTCTGTAGTTTTCATCATCTCCTTCTAAAATCTGTAAATAACTTTTATAACGTGTCCAAGAAACTTCATCTTTTTCTAAAGCTTCTTTAACTGCACAATGTGGTTCTTCTTTATGCAAACAGTTATTAAACTTGCAGTTTTCTTTTAAGGCAAAAAATTCAGGAAAATAGTCTCCTATTTCTTGTTTTTCCATATCAACTACTCCAAAACCTCTAATTCCAGGAGTATCAATAATTTGAGCTCCAAAGGACAAATCAAACATTTCTGCAAAAGTCGTGGTATGTTGCCCTTGAGAGTGCGATTCTGATATTTGTTTTGTTTTTAAATTAAGTGAAGGTTCAATTGCGTTGACCAAAGTAGATTTTCCAACACCTGAGTGACCCGAAAACATAGAAACCTTATTTAGCATCAGTTGTTTCAGTGCTTCAATTCCTTTATTTTCTTTAGCAGAAACTCGTAAACACTTATACCCAATGCTTTCATATGTATATTGCAAAAATAATTGGTCATCTAAAGCAGTATCGTCAAAAGTATCAATTTTGTTAAATACAAGCACTGCTTCAATCCCATAGGCTTCAGCTGTAACTAAAAATCGATCAATAAAACTAGTCGTCGTAGGTGGATTATTAATGGTGACTAGTAAAAATACCACATCAATATTTGCGGCAATAATATGCGTTTGTTTGGAGAGATTTACTGATTTCCTTACAATATAATTTTTACGTTCATGAATAGCTGTAATTACTCCAGTAGTTTCATCTGTTGAGTTTTCTATATGGTAATCTACCATATCACCTACCGCTATTGGATTGGTACTTTTTATCCCTTTGATACGGAATTTACCCTTGATACGGCATTCTAAAAAACTACCATCTTCTTTTTTTATGGTATACCAACTACCTGTAGATTTATAAACGATTCCTGTCATGCAAAAAATTAGAAATTGAAAGTAAGACGCCTTATTTCTTATAACGTATTCACTTTATTGTCTTTTTACAAATATAGTATTAATTAAAAACAATTTAAGATAAAAAAAGCTACTTAAAAAAGTAGCTTTTAAATATATAATTTGAAAAACGTATTAATATTTATATGCAATTCCTTTTTTAATTGCTTGTGAACCTCCTAAAGCATTAGAATTTGCTCCAACGGTTGTTTTATCAGCAGTTAACAAAATAAATGCACAACCTTGAGCCGCTGCATCCATTTTTAATTTTTTTTCTGCTTTTTTATCTCCAGTATTTCCTGTTTGAAAATTAATTAATCCTGTTTTTCCTCTTACTTCACCAGCTTTTTTTAATCCTGCGATATATGCTTTATCTTCAAGAATAACTACTTTTTCCCAATCTTTCTCACTGTTGATAACAATTTTTTCTGTTACTTCTTCTTCACGACCACTTGAACCATATACAATTCTTTCAATTGCATACTTCCCAATTGTGTTTTCAGCTTCTTCACCGTTATACACAAATACAATTGTATACTCTTCCACTTTTTTTACTTTACCTTCCACAACTTCTCCACTGTGTTTGTAAATTTTGTCTGTTTGTGCATTTGACATAAAGCCAACAAGAAAGACCGCTAATAAAATAATTTTGTTCATTTTTAAAAATTTTTTAGTTAATACTTATTTGGCTCAATAATACAACTATTATGCCAAAAAAAATAATTTTATTTATTTACAATCTTTTCTTGATGTTGGATACTTTCCTGATGTATTGCTTTAAACATTTGCATTACAAATTCATTACTTAATCCCTTTTCTTCCCCTTCTAAAATCATTTTACCTAAAATTTCATTCCATCGTTTATTCTGAAGAATGGCTACATTCTTTTCTTTTTTAAGGGAACCAATTTTATCCGCAACTTTCATTCTATTACCTAATATTTCAAGTAATTTTCCGTCAAATTCATCAATTTGTGCTCTTAATTGCGCCATTTTTTGATTGAATTCACTTTCATCATCAGTAACTTTTCTAACTCTTAAATCGGTAAAAATTTGCTTTAAAGTATCTGGAGTAACTTGTTGTGCTGCATCGCTCCAAGCATTATCAGGATCTACATGCGTTTCGATGATTAAGCCGTCATAATTCAAATCTAATGCTTGTTGGGAAACTTCCTGAATCATGTCTCTCTTACCCGTAATATGAGATGGATCGCATATAAGTGGTAAATCTGGAAATCTATTTTGTAATTCGATAGCAATTTGCCATTCTGGATTGTTTCTGTATTTCGTTTTATCATAGGTAGAAAAACCTCTGTGAATAACACCTAATTTTTTAATATTCGCATTATGCAATCGTTCTAGTCCTCCAATCCAAAGCGCTAAATCTGGGTTAACTGGGTTTTTTAACAACACAATTTTATCCGTTCCCTCTAAAGCATCGGCCACTTCTTGAACTGCAAAAGGGTTTACCGTTGTTCTAGCACCAATCCACAAGACGTCGATGTCGTGCTCAAGCGCTAATTTAACATGTGCAGCAGTGGCAACTTCGGTCGCTAGCAATAAACCCGTTTCTGCTTTAGCTTTTTGCAACCATTTCAAACCAATGGCTCCCACTCCTTCAAAACCTCCTGGTCGAGTTCTTGGTTTCCAAATTCCTGCTCTAAAAATAGAAACATCAGAATCTTTCAATTCGTGAGCAATTTTTAAAACTTGATCTTCTGTTTCTGCACTACATGGTCCCGCAATTACTAAAGGATGATCTAATTTAAAATCCTCTAACCATGTTCTTAATTCTTTTTTATTTTCCATAATTTCACTTAATTCTTGAGTTAACTATCAGCTTACTAATACTCCACTCAATTTATTTTAATATTTGTTTTATTCTATTGGTTTCTTCTAATGTGGTAAATACTTCTTCAAATTTTTCTTGCTCTAATAGCTCCTTAAAACTATTCAGATTTGCAATGTATTCTGACAATGATTTGATAACATGATTTTTATTTTGCTTAAAAATGGGTGTCCACATAGCTGGTGAGCTTTTTGCCAAACGAACCGTACTTTCAAAACCACTACCAGCCATATCAAAAATATCCCGCTCATTTTTTTCTTCTTCTATGACGGTTTTACCCAACATAAAAGAACTAATATGCGATAAGTGTGACATATAAGCGATGTGTTTGTCATGAGAAATAGGATCCATATATCGAATTCTCATGCCAATTTGCTTAAACAACTCTAATGCTTTCTCTTGAAAAACAAAGGCTGTTTTTTCTACTTCGCAAATAATATTGGTACGCTCTACAAACAACCCTTTCAAAGCGGCCTGAGGACCAGAAAATTCAGTTCCAGCAATGGGATGAGCAGCTATAAAGTTTCTTCTATTTTGATGATTTTTAACCGCTTCACAAATTTGACTTTTTGTAGAACCCACATCAAAAACGATTGCAGTTGAATTAATTTTATTTAAAACATCGACCAAAACATTCATACTTTTATCTACAGGAACAGCAACTATCACCCAATCTGCTTCTTGTATGTCTTCTTGTGTTCCTTCAATGTCAATAACTCCTAATTCTTTCGCTTTTAAAAGATGTTCTGAATTAGTATCTATACCCACAATTAATGTATTAGGCCTTTTATCTTTAATATCTAAAGCAAAAGAACCTCCAATCAATCCGAGCCCAATAACAACAATTTTTTCAACTCCTATTTCCATTACAACCTACTTATAGCTTCTTTAATTTTTTCTTCTTTAACGCACAAAGAAAAACGAATATAGCCTTCACCTTGTGATCCAAAAATAGTCCCTGGAGTAACAAAAAGACTTTTTTCATACAATAACTCGTCTATAAATAATTCAGATGAAGAAGATTGGGGTAATTTTGCCCAAACAAACATACCTACTTGTCTTTTATTCACAACTACTCCTAATTTTTCACACAATACATAAACAAGCTCCCTCCTTCTTTTATATTGTTCATTCAAACTTTCGAACCATTCATTCCCTAATTTTAAAGCTTCTATAGCTCCTTTTTGAATACCAAAAAACATTCCACTATCCATATTACTTTTCACCTTTAACACAGAAGCTATGTTTTCCGAATTCCCAATGACCATACCTACTCTCCAACCTGCCATATTATAAGTTTTACTTAACGAATTCAACTCAATTGCAATATCTTTTGCTCCATTTACTTGAAGAATTGACAAAGGAGTATCATTTAAAATAGAACTGTACGGATTATCATTTACAATTAAAATGTGATGCTTTTTACCAAAAGCAATTAATTGTTCAAACAATTCCAAACTCGCTTGAGCTCCTGTTGGCATATGAGGATAACACACCCACATTAATTTTACTTTCGACAAATCTTGTTTTTCTAAAGCTTCAAAATTAGGATACCAATGATTTTCCTCTGCTAAATCATATAACAGCGTTTTGGCTCCTAACAAATTACAAACCGATTGATAGGTTGGATATCCTGGATTTGGTATTAAAACACCATCACCTTCGTTTAAAAAAGCCATTGCGATGTGCATAATCCCTTCTTTGGATCCCATTAATGGTAAAATTTCAGAAGTAGCATCAATACTAACGTTGAAATTATTAACATAGTAATCGCAAAATCCTTTTCGTAAATCTGGCAGCCCTTGATAACTCTGATACATATGTGCATTTGGTTCCAGAAGCGCCTCTTGAATGGCATTTATAACGGTTGGATGTGGCGCTAAATCAGGACTTCCAATTCCCATATTAATCACTGGCTTACCCTCTATGATTAATTGATTTACTTCTTTCAGTTTTTTAGAAAAGTAGTACTCTTCCACTGTGTTTAATCTATTGGCTGTTGTGATCATGGCATACCTTGTTTGTATTCACCTAAAACTTTAAAATGAGTTGTCATAATTTCTAATAATCTTTTGGCTTTTTCATAATGCTTGTATTTTTCAAAAATAACGTCCACGAAAAATGCATATTGAAAAGGAGTTTCTATGATTGGTAGTGATTGAATCTTAGTTAAATTCAATTTACAATTATTCATTACGTTCAAAACAGTAGCTAAACTTCCTGGAGTGTCATCTAATTCAAATTTCAAGGATGCTTTATTGATTTCTTCTTTAGGCAATTCTTTATTTCTTGTTTTGACAACAACAAATCGTGTTTTGTTACTTTTTATCGTATGTATTCCAGCTGCTAAAATTTCCAAATCGTACATTTGTGCAGCAATAGGAGCTGCAACAGCAGCAATTCCTTTTAAGTTATGTTTTTGAATACGATGTGCTGTTTCAGCTGTATCACTACTTTCTACTAATTTAATATGTGGATATTGACTAAAAAAAACTTCACATTGCAGCAAGGCAATAGGATGCGAATGCACTTCTTTAATGTCCTCCATTTTTTGCCCTTTCAAAGCCATTAAATTCATATGTATATCTAAATAATATTCACCAATAATATGCAAGTTATTCTTATCAATTAAAGCATAGTTAGGCAAAATAGATCCTGCGATAGAATTTTCAATTGCCATAACCGCTTTCTCAGAACGGTTCGTTTTTAGAGCACGTACTACTTCATTAAAAGAATCACATTCCTCCAAAAGAATTGATTCTCCAAAGTATTGTTGGGCTACCTGATGATGAAAAGACCCCTTTATTCCTTGTATTGCAATTTTTAAATCCATAATGGTTATAAACAAAAAAATCCCGATTTTCATCGGGATTGTATCTTATATTGTATAATTTATTTTAAATTAATGTATAGCATAACAATCCCTTATCTCTCTCCAGAAATAATAAAAAGAATTGTTAAAATAAAATGTTGTTGTTGCTAACATTAGTTGCTCTATTTTGAAGTAGCTAATATATAAAAAAAAACTTTCCAAAATACTTTTTCAAAAAAAAATATTTTGAGTAAAAAACTTTATTTTTGCTAAAACTTATATGGTATGTCTATTGAAGTAGTTAATATTTCCAAGAGTTATGGAGATCAAAAAGCATTAGATCAAATATCCTTTTCAATAAAAAAAGGAGAAATCGTGGGTTTCTTAGGCCCAAATGGAGCTGGTAAATCAACATTAATGAAAATCTTAACTACTTATTTAAGTGCTGAAGAAGGAACAGGAAAAGTAAATGGATTTGATATTCAAACCGAAACTAAATCTGTACAAAAATCTGTTGGTTATCTTCCTGAACACAATCCGCTATATTTAGATTTATATGTTAGAGAATATTTAAGTTTCAATGCAGACGTTTACCATGTTTCTAAAAAAAGAATAGACGAAGTAATTATATTAACTGGTTTAACA
The DNA here is from genome assembly GCF_024054195.1 of Flavobacterium sp. NRK F7. Taxonomy (GTDB): domain Bacteria; phylum Bacteroidota; class Bacteroidia; order Flavobacteriales; family Flavobacteriaceae; genus Flavobacterium. The sequence continues at coordinate 112,592 of NZ_JAMXLB010000001.1, forward strand.
CCTGAAAGTGACAAAAAAATAAGTCAACTTTCAAAAGGTTACCGACAAAGAGTTGGTTTAGCTTGCGCTTTGTTACACGATCCGGAAGTTTTAATTTTAGACGAACCTACAACAGGTTTAGACCCAAATCAGTTAGTGGAAATAAGAGCATTAATTAAAAACATTGGTAAAGATAAAACGGTATTTTTATCAACTCACATTATGCAAGAAGTGGAAGCCATTTGCGAACGAGTTATCATTATCAATCAAGGCAAAATAGTAGAAGACAAAAATTTAAAACATTTGGTTAAAGAACAATTACATCAAACGGTAAGTATTGAGTTTGATCAAATGCTACAAAAAGAAGATTTTGCAATTTTTACTAATTTAATACAGCTTGTTGTAGTAACACCAACTTCATTTGAATTAACTTTTGAATCAGAAACCGACATGCGTCCTTTATTGTTTGATTTTGCAAAAGAAAAAGAATTAAAGATTCTACAGTTAAGCTTAAAAAACAAAAACTTAGAGCAAATCTTTAGAGAAAAAACGTCAAACAATAAAACCGTATAACAATTAAGAAGTTTTAGTTTCAGAAGCAACTTCAGCTAATAGTTTTTCTTTTTTATCAAATTTAGAAACGTATTTATTTCTATACGAATCGTATTTATCACCAATTACTTCAAATAAGGAATCAACCAATTGGTCTTCTAATTTATTTGTATCCAGTAAATCTTGCTTTACGGCTCCAAAGCGATAAATTGAAAACTTTAATACTTTTACAGCCATATTTTCTTTTCCCGATTTGTAAAAACAATCCGCAATATCAAAATACACTTCTTTCACCATTGCATCGTCATTTTGTACAGATCGAATGGCTTTTAGATAACAATTGATAGCTTTAGTAAATTTTTGTTCTTTTTTAAAAACTTCAGCTTTAGCTAATTGAACTGAAAAAATGGTATTTGAAAAACTTAAATTCGCTACAAAAAAAAGAAACAGAATGAATATTGCTTTTGTTTTCATAAAAATAGTAATAGTTAATAAAACTGGTAATTTGAAAACAAAAATGTGGTAAAATTTGATAAGTATTCTTTTTTTTCGTTCTATAGAAACAAATAATCGTTAAATGGAAAAAAATTGATTATCAACGAATTAAATCCATAAAAAAATGGTTACAACTACTAATTCAAAGTTGTAACCATTTGATTGGGTTTTGTTTTATTTAGTTTAAAGAGGCTATATACTTATTGTGTAAGGTATCTAAATCATCATAAACAATAGCTAGAGCATATTTAGACAATTCAGTATCTAAAGTTTCATTATAAATAAAATCTTCTTCAGAAAAACCATAGTTAGTGATTGCTTTTTTAATATAATTCACAGCTTCATCCTTATCATTTAACTTGTAATAACAATTTGCAATGTCTACATATACATTCTTTAAGTTTTTATCTTCAGTCTTACTTAAATATTGATTATAAACTGAAATTGCTTCAGAATAATTTTCTTTTGAACTCAATTCTTTAGCTTTATTTAAAAGTGGATCATTTGAGTTAGCATAATTCAATTGGCATGCTAAAGAAAATAACAGGATTAATACAATTTTTTTCATAATGTCTTGTGATTTATTACGTTACGAAAGTATAACATTCGAATGTATCTACCAAATTCACATTATGAAAATCCTATGAAAAACACCAAAAAACAAGGTTTTTGAAGCAACATTTTAACATTATTGATAAATATAATTTATATTTTAATCTGTTTTTTTAAAAATTATTCAATATCATCAAGAGAGACGATGCAAAAAAGTGAAAAATTCGTAAAAATGAAAAAAAAGTGCATTTCATCTAAAAAAACATACTTTTAATCGATGAAATACAACATTTTAGCCATTTCTAAAAAATTTCAGAAGCGATTGCTTTGATATTTTCTGCTTTACCCATTGAGTAATAATGCAATACAGGAATTCCAGCTTGAATTAATTCTTTACTTTGTTGCAAACACCATTCAATACCAATTTGTTTAACAGCATCATTATCTTTTGCCTTTACCACTTCCATAATTAAATCATCAGGCAAATCAACTTTAAAACGATGCGGAATTAAATTGAGTTGCTTTTTTGTCGCAATAGGCTTTAATCCAGGAATAATAGGAACCGTAATTCCTGCTTTTCTACATTTCTCGACAAAGTCAAAAAACTTTTGATTATCAAAAAACATCTGAGTAATAATGTAATCGGCTCCATTTTTTATCTTTTGCTTTAAAAAATGCAAATCGCTATCCATACTAGGCGCTTCCATATGCTTTTCAGGATATCCAGCCACTCCAATACAAAAATTAGTACAGGAAGAATTTTGCAAATCCTCATCTAAATAGACCCCTTTATTGAGATTTGAAATTTGTTTTACCAAATCAGAAGCATAGGCATTCCCTTCTTTTTCTGGTTTAAAATAGATTTCATTCTTTAAAGCATCGCCTCTTAAAGCCACCACATTGTCAATTCCTAAAAAATCCAAATCAATTAATAAATTCTCCGTATCTTCTTTGGTAAAGCCTCCACACAAAACATGAGGAATAGCATCTACTTCATATTTATTTTGAATACCTGCGCAAATACCTACTGTACCAGGCCTTTTTTTAACAATTTTCTTTTGCAGTAAGCCACTTGGTAATTCTTTAAATTCGTATTCTTCTCGATGATAGGTAACATCAATAAATGGCGGATTGAATTCCATTAACGGATCAATACTATCAAAGATAGATTGGATATTTTGTCCTTTTAAAGGGGGTAAAATTTCGAATGAAAAAAGAGTTTTACCGTTGGCTTTTTCTATATGTTGTGTTACTTTCATATGTATGTGTTAAGGTCATATAGTCGAAAGTCGAAAGTCTATTTTTAGACTTTGAAACATTTGACAATACGACAAATTTAATCTGCTATATTTGGAGCTAACCATTTTGAAGCCATTTCTACCGAAATACCTCTACGGTTTGCATACTCTTTTACTTGATCTTCTTTTATTTTTCCCAATCCAAAATATTTGCTTTCAGGATGTGCAAAATAATATCCAGAAACCGATGCTGCAGGCCACATTGCCATGCTTTCAGTTAAAGTAACACCTATATTTTCTTCTACTTGCAACAACTTCCATATCGTGGGCTTTTCTAGATGATCTGGACAAGCGGGATAACCAGGTGCTGGACGAATTCCTTTATAAACTTCTTTAATCAACTCTTGATTGTTAAGATTTTCATCTGTTGCATAACCCCAAATCTCCTTTCTCACTTTTAAATGCAGATATTCAGCAAATGCTTCTGCCAATCGATCCCCCAAAGCTTTCACCATAATGGAGTTATAATCATCTAATTGTTGTTCAAAAACAGTTGCTCTTTCGTCTACACCAAAACCAGTAGAAACACAAAAACAACCAATATAATCTTGTATTCCAGAATCTTTAGGCGCTACAAAATCAGCCAAAGCAAAATTGGGAGCACCAACTGTTTTCTGAGACTGTTGTCTTAATGTTAGAAACTTCTCGATTCCTTCCGAAGTCACAACACTAATATCATCATCATTTATTTGATTGGCTGGAAAAATTCCCAAAACACCTTTGGCTTCAAACCATACTTCTTCAACAATTTGCAGTAACATTTTTTGAGCATCTTGAAACAACTGTGTCGCTTGTTCTCCTACCACTTCATCATTTAAAATAGCTGGATATTTACCAAACAACTGCCAAGATTGAAAAAAGGGTGTCCAATCAATAAAATCTACCAATTCTGATAATTGTACTTGAATAACCTTGGTACCTATAAAATTAGGCTTGGAAGGCACATAATTTGACCAATCAATTTTATATTTATTATGACGTGCTTCATCTATAGACAAGAAATTTTTCTCTCTACTCCTATTTAAATAGCCTTCACGAAGGGTATTATATTCTTCTCTAATTGCTTTAACATAATTTTCCTTGGTTTCCTTTTGAAGCAGGTTACTAGCTACAGTTACTGCTCTTGAAGCATCATTAACATGCACTACAGTTTCTTTATATTCAGGAGCAATTTTCACTGCGGTATGCGCCCTAGAAGTGGTTGCACCACCAATCATTATGGGTATTTTGATGTTTAACTTATCCATTTCTTTGGCTAAATACACCATTTCATCCAAAGACGGCGTAATTAAACCACTCAAACCAATGATGTCCACTTTCTCTTGAATTGCTGTTTCTATAATTCTTTCGGGTGGCACCATAACCCCTAAATCAATGATTTCAAAATTATTACATCCTAAAACCACAGCAACAATATTTTTACCTATATCGTGTACATCTCCTTTTACGGTAGCCATCAATACTTTTCCAGCACTTGAAGAGTTTCCTGTTTTTTCAGATTCAATGAAAGGTAATAGATAAGCCACTGCTTTTTTCATCACACGGGCAGATTTTACCACTTGAGGCAAAAACATTTTACCACTTCCAAACAAATCTCCAACTACATTCATACCAGCCATTAAATTGATTTCAATAACTTCAATAGCTTTATTAGATTGCAATCTTGCCTCTTCTACATCAATTTCGATAAATTCATCAATCCCTTTTACTAAAGAATGTGTCAATCGGTCTTGAATACTTCCATTACGCCACTCTTGAATAGCCTTTTCATTGATTTTAGTTACATCTCCTTTATAACTTTCCGCTAATTCTAATAATCTTTCAGTAGCATCTTCTCTTCTGTTAAGTAAAACATCTTCCACATGCTCCAGTAACTTTGTATCTACCTCATCGTAAATCTCAAGCATTTCTGGATTTACAATTCCCATTGTCATTCCATTTTGAATGGCATGATATAAAAAAGCAGCATGCATGGCTTCTCTCACTTTATCATTACCTCTAAAAGAAAAAGACACATTACTTACGCCTCCTGAAACTCCGGCATAAGGTAAATTTTCTTTAATCCATTTCGTAGCTCTAAAAAAGTCTAAAGCATTTAGTTTATGCTCATCCATACCAGTAGCAACCGGAAATATATTGGGATCAAAAATGATATCTTCAGCAGGGAAACCCACTTGATTTACTAATATTCCATACGATCTTTTGCAAATTTCGATACGCCTTTCATAGGTATCAGCCTGACCAACCTCATCAAAAGCCATCACAATAACAGCCGCACCATATCTTTTTATTAATTTAGCATGATGTACAAAAGTTGCCTCTCCTTCTTTTAAAGATATGGAATTCACAATTCCTTTTCCTTGAATTACCTTTAAACCAGCTTCAATAATTTCCCATTTAGAACTATCAATCATTATCGGTACACGGGCAATATCTGGTTCAGCAGCAATTAAATTTAAAAATTTAGTCATTGCTGCAACACCATCCAACATCCCTTCATCCATATTAACATCAATGATCTGCGCGCCACCTTCAACTTGATTTCTAGCAATATCCAATGCTTCATCGTAATTTCCTTCTTTAATGAGGCGAAGAAATTTACGTGAACCCGTTACATTAGTACGTTCTCCAACATTGACAAAATTAGTTTCTGGAGTAATAATTAAGGGTTCAAGGCCCGATAATTTTAAATATTTTTTACAATCCCCTTCTTTCATTATGCTTCAACTTCAACTTTTCTAGGTTTAAATTCTTTAGCAACTTCTGCAATTAATTGGATATGTTCTGGAGTTGTACCACAACACCCTCCTATAATATTTACCAAACCATCTTGAAGATATTCACGAATTAAAAATTGCATTTCTTCTGGAGATTGATCGTATTGACCAAAAGCATTGGGTAAACCTGCATTCGGATGAGCAGAAATATTCAATTGCGTATTATTTGCTAGTCTTTTTAAATACGGCTTTAACTGATCTGCTCCTAAAGCACAATTAAAACCAACACTTAATAAGGATATATGACTTATTGAAATTAAAAAAGCTTCCACTGTTTGTCCTGACAAAGTACGACCTGAAGCATCTGTTATGGTACCAGAAACCATTACCGGAATGTCAATTTTTCTTAGTTCTTTAACTTCTTCAATAGCAAAAAGTGCTGCTTTTGCATTTAAAGTATCAAAAATGGTTTCTACTAAAAGTACATCACATCCACCATCAATTAAGGCTTCCACTTGTTGTTTATAGGCTTCTTTCAATTGATCAAAAGTTACCGCTCTAAAACCAGGATCATTTACATCTGGGCTCATGCTTGCTGTTCTGTTAGTAGGTCCAATAGAACCCGCTACAAAACGCGGTTTGTCTGTGAATTCATCCGCCACTTCACGTGCTATTTTAGCAGACTCATAATTTAATTCATAAACTAAATCTTCCAAATGATAATCTGCCATACCAATAGTGGTACCTGAAAAAGTATTCGTTTCTACAATATCTGCACCCGCTTGAAAATACAATCGATGCACCGCTTTTACCGCTTCAGGTTGTGTAATGGAGAGTAAATCGTTATTTCCTTTCAACGGATGTGGAAAATCTTTAAATCGTTCCCCTCTAAAGTCTTCTTCAGAAAAATTATTGCGTTGCAACATCGTTCCCATGGCTCCATCGAGCACTAATATTCTTTTTTGAATTTCATCCAAAATTTTTGACATATGCATCTTTTTGCGCTACAGCATTTATTTTTTAAAATTTTGTTATCAAGAAAAGGAGACTTTCTTACGTTATCTTTTTCTGACACATCACATCAGAATAGAATGTAGCACCTTCTATAAGAAATAGGGTTGCTAAGCTTTCACAGAGTCTAATCTCTCCAGCTTTCATGATAACAATCAGTATTTTTACGAACCCCGCAAAAGTACTAATGTTTTTACAAAATAGAAATATTTTCTAATTTTAATTTAACTTGAATATAATTTTAGTTTTAAAAACTAATTAAAAATAAAAAAATAGTTTTATAGATTATAAAATTTTGAAATTCCATAATTTAAAACTATTTTCTCTACACCTCTAAAAGTTGTTTTTTAACCTTAAATTGTTTGGCAATTTTAATAATATCAGACAAAACACCTCTTGCAGTGACTTTTTTACCTGCTCCAGCACCTTGAATAACTATAGGAATATCACCATAGGATTCTGTAAAAATTTCAATTAGATTATCAGCTCCTTTTAGTTGTCCCAATGCAGATTGTATGGGCACCGAAACCAATTTAACCTCTAAATTATTTTGCAATACATCCAATTCACCTACATATCGCAACACATGATTTTCACTTTGAGTAATTTTTGCAATTTCATAATCTTTATCCAATAATTCTTTGCTAATGGAATAATTCCTTTTCGATAATGCGTCAATCTTTTCAGTGGTAAGCGAGGTAATTTTTACATCTTCAAATTCATTATTTAAATCCAATTCTCTAGAGAGGATTAATAATTTTCTAGCCACATCTTTTCCAGATAAATCCTCTCGAGAATCAGGTTCCGTTAAACCTAATTTTTCGGCTTCAATTAGTATTTTAGAAAAAGGTACATTTTCGTTACCAAATCGATTAAAAATATAACTTATAGTTCCTGAAAACACCCCTCTTATTTTGGTAATTTTTTCTCCTGCCAAATACAAATCTTGTATGGTATTAATAACAGGTAACCCTGCACCAACATTCGTTTCATACAAAAATTGCTTTTCATTTTTATGCAAAACCCTTCTTAATTCTTTATAAAAATCAGAATGCAAAGTATTCGCTTTTTTATTAGCTGCAACTATATTAAAATTATTCTGAATAAACGGAATATAATTTGTAACGATTCCTTCATCAGCTGTAACATCAACAGCTATAACATTTTCTAACTCATTCTGAAGTACATAATTATAAATATCTTCAATAACATAATTTTGACTTAAGGATTTAAATTCCTCCACCCAGTTTAAAGGCAACGGTCTTTTAGTAAATAAGGCAAATTTAGAATTGCAGACAATCGGAATTCTCAAATTAACTTTAAACTTTTCTTTAAAAAAGTCATGCTTTTCAATAATTTGATCTACAAGTGTACTACCCACATTGCCAATTCCAAAAATGATGATATTTATTGTTGTATTCATAGGTTTTAATTTAAAAAAATTTGTTTTAATATTTCGTTCAGTTGTTGGTATTCCATCAAAAAAGCATCATGCCCATGAATAGAATTGATTATGTAATGATTGAAATTGGCGTTATTTTTATGCAAGGTTTGGTATTCTTCTAAATTATTTTGAAACAACAAATCAGAATTAATATTAATGGCATGAACTTCTATCTTGGTCTCTTTTAGAAAACAATTCAGATTGAATCCATTTTTTACAATATTAATGGTACCCAATAAGAAATTCATTTGTCGGTAAGCATTTAAAGAAAAACGTTCCGTTAATAAAATACCATGATAAGACAACCAATCATTTACAGTGTAAATATTTCCTTCTTTAGCATTTTTAAACCGCTGATTAATAGACAAAGGCGTTCTATACAACAACATAGCGTGTTTTCGAGCAATTGCAATTGGATTCTTACTATAATTAAGAATATCATCTTGGATACCTACATTTGCAATTACCCAATCACTAGCAAAATAATGGCTCGCAATAGGAATTACTTTTTGAATTCTTTCGGGATGCAAAACGGCCATTTCCCAAGAAATACCTCCTCCTAAACTACCTCCAATTACAGCGTAAAGGTTTGTAACATTCATTGTTTCTAAGCCCAACCAAAACAACTTAGCAATATCTAGAGTTGATATTTCTTTATAATCAGAAGACAAGCCATTTTCAATTTGAAAATTATTCCCTGGAATATTAAAAGCAATAACGGTATATTGATGCAAATCGATAATATGGTCGTAATCAATTACATTTTTCCACCAACCATTCTCACCAGACACATTTGAATTTCCAGTTAAGGCGTGATTGATTAAAATTATTGGAGCGTTGCCAATAGGTTTCCCAAAAACTTGATAAAACAAAGAAACATCAGCTTTTCTTTTCTCGTTTTCTAAGACAAAATTTGCAATTTCTATTTTTTGTAGCATATTTTTTTCCGCTTAACACATTTAAAATTGAAAAAGAGTCTTTGATTTTGTCAACCAAAGACCTTTTCCACAACAAACGTAGCCATTCATTTAATTTTTAAATTACACTCACTGTATCGAATGCACTTACTAAATCCACTTCAATAGGAGTTGGATTGACAAGATTATCATAAACAGGACAACGACTTTCTACTGTTTTCAACCAATTTTCTAATTGTTTTTTAGATATATCAGCTTCTAATTTAATCGTTGCTTTTAGCTTGCTAAAACCAGCCCTCTCAGTAGTTTCCCTTCCATAAAATTTATCAACATCAATATCTCCTGAAACATCTACCTGTAAAGATTTATATTCAATTTTTAGTTCTTTAGCCACTAAAGTACCGACTGCATTAATACAACCTGCATAACCAGCCAAAACGTATTCCAAAGGACTTGGCGCATCTAAATCAGGGTGGTTTTTATTTTTACTAATTCGGATATCGTGGTTTTCTGTTTTTATTAAAAACTGCTCATCTCTTTTTGCTCTACCATATATAGTTACTGTTTTTGCGCTCATATTTATACTTTTAATCCGTTTTTAACTGTTACAAATGCTTCTTTCAAATCTGCTTTTAAATCTTCAATATCTTCTAACCCTACTGAAAGACGAATTAAATCTTGTGTTACACCTGTAGTTGCTTGTTCCTTTTCAGACAATTGTTGGTGTGTAGTACTTGCTGGATGAATAATTAAGGATTTCGTATCACCAATATTTGCTAAAAGAGAGAATAATTTGGTTTCGTCTACTACTTTCTTAGCCGCATCAAAACCACCTTTTAATCCGAAAGTTACTATACCACTTTTCCCATTTGGAAGGTATTTATCAGCTAAATCTTTGTATGAAGAAGTTTCTAATCCAGGATAATTTACCCATGCTACTTCCTCTTGTTTTTCTAACCACTGTGCTAATTTCAAAGCGTTTTCAGAGTGTTTTTTAATTCTAATTTCTAAGGTTTCTAAACCTTGAATCGTTTGAAACGCATTAAACGGACTTAAAGCGGCACCAAAATCACGTAATCCTTCAATTCTCACTTTTGCAATAAAAGAAGCTGCACCTAACACCTCATAATATTTCAAGCCATGATATCCTGGAGAAGGTTCTGTAAATTCCGGAAATTTTCCGTTACTCCAGTCAAATTTTCCAGCATCGATAATTACTCCACCTAAAGAAGTTCCGTTTCCTGTAATATATTTTGTTAAAGAGTGAATTACTATATCCGCACCGTGTTCAATAGGATTTAACAAGTAAGGTGTAGCTACCGTATTATCTACAATAAAAGGCACTTTATAATCATGTGCTTCTTTAGCAATCGCTTTTAAATCTAGCACATCTAATTTTGGATTTCCTAAACTTTCAGCAAAAAAAGCGCGTGTGTTTTCTTGAACGGCATTTTTAAAGTTTTCAGGGTTGGAAGGATCAACGAAAGTGGTTGTAATTCCTAGTCTTGGTAACGTAACATTCAATAAATTGTAAGTTCCGCCGTATAAACTACTAGAAGCTACAATATGATCACCTGCTTTTAATAAAACTTGTAAAGCGGTTGCAATTGCAGCTGTTCCTGAAGCCGTTACAACAGCTCCAATGCCACCTTCTAAAGCCGCCAATCGTTGTTCTAACACATCATTTGTAGGATTGTTCAATCGAGTATAGATATAACCTGCTTCAGACAAATTAAATAAGTTGGCTGCGTGATCTGAATTATTAAAAACATAAGAGGTTGTTTGATAAATAGGTACAGCTCTTGTTCCAGCATTTTTTGTAACATCGTGACCAGCATGTAAAGCGTTTGTTGCGAATTTTTGAGTACTCATAATTTTTTGATTTAATTGTTTTTATTATTTATTTTTTGATTTTTCTCATTAAAAAAACCCTTTTGAAAGTTTTTCCAAAAGGGTTCCATTTTTAAACATAACTAAAGTTTAACCATTATCTTTTGGACATACTAAGGTGGTGCGCACATGCACATCATCATCATACAACACATTTTATTATTATTTTTCATTTTTATATTTTTAAATTAAGGATATAAAAAAACCTCCGTTTTGTTTAACAGAGGTTTTGTATCATTTATTAGAATTATGCATACGTTACCTCTGCGGAATGTTCCACATCATTTTACACATCATACACATAATTGTTCTCATCGTTTTTGTTTTTATTACTTTGCAAATTTAGAACTAAATTCTACATTTACAAATATATTAGTATATTTTTCTAAATTTTACTATTTAAAATAATATAAATAGATTTTTATTCTATATTACCGTTTGTTAAGCCTAAAAAAAATTACAAGTTGTCCCTTTTTCAGTTTATCGCAAATAATCTTTTGAATTTATTCCAAAAACCCGGTTTCTTTTGAACAGAAAAAGCGGCTGTAATTGTGTTTAAATCATTTAATTTTTGCTGCAAATCTCCTTTATGATTTGATCTAAACTGATGCAAAACAGCTAAGTTTTCATCAATAGTATCTGGTATAATAGCAGTAAAATATTCCCTCATTCGCTTTGCTAGAACAGGCGACTTGCCATTCGTTGAAATTGCAATTTTAAGATTTCCTTTGTTTACAATAGATCCCAAATAAAAATCACATAAATCGGGTTGGTCTGCTGCATTTACCTTAATACCTCTTCCTTTTGCTAAGTTTCTTACATTTAAGTTTACCTCAGCACTATCAGTAGCAATGATTACAAAATCTTTTTCAGCTAAATCATTCTCTTCGAAAGGTCTTTCAAAAAAAGTAATAGTAGCATAAGAATCTACAATTTGCTTTAATCTTAGATGTATTTGTATCCCAACAATGGTAATTCGAATAGTAGGATTTTGTCGCAATAAGGTTTCTGTTTTTTCTAAACCAACATTTCCTGCTCCAACAATCAAAAAGTGAGCTGTATCTGTTTTTAAAAAAACTGGAAAAAGTGTGTTACTCATTTGTACTATTTTTAAAATCTATTTTATGAAAGAATGACAATCTAAGAATATCTCTATTGTAAAAATCGATACCGTTCGCTTGCTGCTGGAACCAATTTAGATATCCTAATTCGACAGCAACATTTGAATTAACTATAGTATGTAAACCCAAGTAGATCCGATTTTGATCAAATGTATTTTTTACAATTTTATTTCCTATATTAAACAGCACCTCATCTTTTACTTTTAAAATTATTTTGTCAGATTGCTCTTTTTTGTATAATGGGAAATCTATCCCTAATTGATATCTCATTCTTAAATTTGAAAAAACATAGTTATCAGTCAATTCATTTTCTTTAATTAATGCAAAAAAACGTGCTTCTAATTTATACCGATGCGACACTGAAAAGAAAGCATATTTTTGACTATTTTGTATACCAATATTAGGTCTTAACTCTGGAACCATTAACATATTCTTTGTACAAGGGTTATTCGGACTTTGAAGAAAAAAAGTAAAACCAACAAAACCAATCCAATTTTCTAGTAACTTTCTTTCTAAATCACTCCTAAACAATAACTGATGCTGTTGAAATGGTTCTAAAAAAACGCGCTCTTGAATTTCGCTTTTCAAACTCCAGTCTTCATTAAAAACAAACGTTGGATAATATCCAATCCAAAACAATTTTTGATGAATTATATTTTTTTGTCCGAAAATTGCAATTTGAGAAAGCAATAAAAAAACAAGTACTGCTTTCTCTATTCTATTTTTCATCTAAAACACAGTTCTAAAAGCAAAATCACCAAAAGTTTCGTTTTCTAGTTTTTCTTTCACATATTTCCCTAATAAAAGATCAACTTCTTCTAAAATTTGAGTCTCGGTTTGTTTTTCTTTGTATAGTTTATTCAATCTTTCCCCATAACGATCACCTCCTAGCATAAAATTATATTGTTCTGGACCTGTACCAATGAAACCCAATTCAGCTACATAAGGACGCCCACAACCATTAGGACAGCCCGTCATTCTAATTGAAATTTCTTCGTTGGATAGATTGTATTTTTCTAATAAAGGCTCTATTTTGGTTACCAAAACTGGCAAATAACGTTGCGCCTCGGCTAAAGCCAAAGGACAAGTTGGTAAAGCAACACAAGCCATCGAACTTTTTCTAAGCGCACTAACATGGGTTTCAATAACAAACTGCTTCAACAAGGCTTCTATTTTTTCTTTTTCACTATCTTTAATTTCACCTAGAATTAAATTTTGGTTCCCCGAAAAAATAAAATTGGATATTTTTAATTTCGCTACTTCTAGTAAAAAAGCTTTTTGATTCGGCTGCACTACACCATGTTCCACAAAAAGAGTATAAAACCAATTCCCTTGATGGTTTTTTTCCCAACCATAACGATCATTTCTTTCTGTAAATTGAAAAGGTTTTGCTACCTCCAAAGAGAAACCAATTCTTTTTTCTAATTCTTTTTTAAATCCGTCAACTGTCAATTTTTCGATAGTATATTTCAAACGAGATAATTTTCGATCGGATCGGTTTCCAAAATCTCTTTGAATGGTTAGCACTTCATAAACTGCATTTAAGATTTTTTCTTCAGAATCGATAAACCCAAGTACATTTCCCAAACGCGGAAACGTATTTTCATTTCCATGTGTTGTTCCTAAACCACCACCTACAACAAGATTAAACCCTTTCAACTCCTCATTTTCAACAACAGCAATTAACCCTAAATCATTGGTAAACAAATCCACATCATTACTTGGCGGAATGGCAATTGCTATTTTAAATTTTCTTGGCAAATAACGATCTTCATATAACGGATCTGCTTCAGCCGAACGCTCGTATATTTTTTCTCCATCAATAAAAACTTCATAATACGATTGCGTTTTGGGCAATAATAAGGTTGAAATTTTATCCGCATAATCGTGAATTTGTTTATGCAATGGTGATAATTGCGGATGTGCAGAAACAATAACATTTCTATTTACATCGCCACAAGCTGCGATTGAATCTAATTTTGCCACATTAAAAGATTGAATCGTAGGTCGCAATTGATGCTTTAACAACCCATGTAGTTGAATGGTTTGTCGCGTAGTAATTTTCAACGTTCCGGTTCCATATGATTCTGAAGTTTCGTGAATGGCCAACCATTGATCTGCTGTAATTTGTCCGCCAGGAATACGCAAACGAATCATAAAAGAGTATAATTTGTCTAATTTTTTAGCCGCTCTTTCTGCTCTTCTGTCTCGGTCATCTTGCACATACATTCCATGAAACTTAACCAATGTTTCATCATCTGGTCGTACATTACCGGTATGATTATCTAAGTCGATACTTTCTTTTAAAGTTCCTCGTAAACCGTCACTTTTTGTTTTTATAAATTCTACTGGAGATAATTTAGTGCTCATTTTTATTTTAAATTTGATTTTTAAATGTTCTCGATACATTTTTTGTTTTATTCCCTTCCACAAAAAACACGCGAACTGACGAATGGATTTAATACACGTCTTTTTGATATTTTCCTGTTGCTTCTAACTCTTCTAAAATTTGTTTTGCTTCTGTTGTAGCTATGTTTCTTTCTTGAGATAACACTTCCACTATTACTTCTTCCACATCAGCACTCATAGGATTCTTTTGTCCGCAGATATATAAATGAGCTCCGTTTTCAAGCCAAGCATTAAATTCTTTTGCTTTTTCTTTAATACGATCTTGCACATATATTTTACGCTCTTGATCTCTAGAAAAAGCCGTATCTAATTTTGTTAAAACGCCTGTTGCAATCCATTCTTGAATTTCGGTTTGATAATAGAAATCATGGACAAAATGTTGTTCCCCAAAGAACAGCCAGTTTTTACCTTCTGCTCCTGATGCATCTCTTTGCGATAAAAAGCTTCTAAAAGGCGCAATTCCAGTTCCTGGACCAATCATTATAATGTCGGTATCTTCTTTAGGCAATCTGAAATTTTGATTTTTATGAATATAAAAATCGAGAGGTTCATGTAACGGAAAATCTGCTAAAAACTGTGACGCTAATCCTGTTTTAAGTTGATTGCTTACATTAAAAGTATTTAAATTTACGGTTAAATGTACTTCTCCATCATGTGCTTCATTGGAAGAAGCAATAGAATACAATCTTGGCGCAATGGGTAAAAGAATTTCTAATAAATTTTCAATTTGAAAAGAATCAGGTTTAGGATATACTTGCAAAACATCTATTAAATCTGCCCTTTCAAAAGTAATTTCAGCTTGCAATAAGTGTCCTAATTGTTCAAGTGAACGCTTACTAAGTCCCTTTATATTTTTTTCTTGTAACCAATTTTCCACTGTTTTTTGTTCGCCATTTATGGTAATTAACTTTTGAGCATCTGCTTGAAAATAATTCATAATAGCTTGAGTATCTTCTTTACTGTTTTTAGGAATAATTCCTAAAGCATCACCAGGTTCATACAAGACCTCTTCTTCTGTAACTATCTCAATATGATAGGTTTTCTTATTAGAACCTATATCATTCAAGATAATCTTATTATTAATTTTCCCCACATAACTTTTCTTATGTGATGTTGTAGTAGCCATCTTTGAAATCACAACTTCAGTAGTTGTTTGCTGTTTGAAAACTTGTTGCAAATCTTGTTCCCATTGTAACACATTTGGAGCAAAATCAACATCTGACTTTACTAAAGGTAACAAACGCTTTGCTCCTCTTTTGGATAAAATTTCATCCAATAAAACACCCGCGTGACAAAATAATGGATATGAAGAATCCCCTAAACCAAGAACCGCAAAGGAAATATGCTGCAAATCCAAATCATTTTTTTGTAGATAATTGTAAAACTGAATCGCGTTTTGAGGAAATTCACCTTCTCCTTGCGTACTCATTACAAATAGGATAATAGTTTCTTTTTCCAATTTTGCTGTGTCGTATTGAAACACATCGATTGCTTTAGCTTGAATTTTATTTTTCTTGAAATTAGCCAGTAATTGAGAAGCTACTTTCTTAGAGTTCCCCGTTTCCGTTCCATAAATAATCAAGGGTTTAACAGCGACATTTTCTGTTGAAGCAATCACTGGAATTTGAATTTCGTTTTTACTTCCCTCTAAAAAACCTGCCAAGTAGCCTTTTGTCCATATTATTTCCTCTCTAGAAGCATTTTGAACGAGTTGTTGTAAATAATTTAATTTAGTATCAGATAGCATTTTGTAAAAGGGTTTTATGATTATCAAAATAGGATGTGGTTTCATTTTGTTCTTTAAACCAAGAAAATTCGTGGTGCAAATTCACCACATTACCTACAATCAATAGTGTAGGCACATATTCAAAGCTTGGTAACGATTTTTTTTCTAAGTCTGTAAATTGAAATACTTGGGTTTTTTGCTCTGGTGTTGTCGCTTGTTGCACAACAGCTAAACCTTTATTTTTTTCAACTCCGTGAAGTATAAATTGATTCACCAAAGTATTCAAACGTTGCCCACTCATATAAAAAACAAGCGTATCTTCGGTACTAGACCAGTTTCTCCATTGTTCATGGGTAACATTTTTCAAATCATATAAAGTAAGAAAACGCACTCCTCTTGAATACGACCTAGCTGTTAGCGGTATCCCTGTATAAGCAGCAGCACCAAAAGCAGCAGAAATACCAGGAACAATTTCATAGGGAATTTGGTTTTCAACCAAAACTTGCAATTCGTCTAAAACATTTGAAAACAAAGAAACATCACCTCCTTTTAATCGAAGCACTAACTTTCCAAGACTAGCAAATTCAACCATTAATTCATTAATTTCACTTTGTGGCGTATGAATTCCTTTGGAACATTGTTTACCTACATAAATTATAGTCGCCTCTTTTTTTGCATATTCATCTACTAGAATGGGAGAAACCAATCGGTCTATTAAAATCACATCTGCCACTTGCAAATATTTAAGTGCTTTTACACTTATTAAATCAGGATCCCCTGGACCTGCACCAGCAAGTATTACCTTACCTTTTGTTGAAATTTGTATCATTATTAATTTTTAAAAAACACTTACCCCATAGGTTTTATAGAGTAAGTAATTAAAGTTTTTATTTTTTTATCTTCTAAATAACCTGTCTCAATAAATTAATTGCATCTAATTATCAAAACAAATCTTCTACAGAAAGATAACGCTCACCTGTATCATAATTAAATGTCAGCACCACTGCATCATCAGGTAGTGTTGCTATTTTTTTTGCGACAGCAGCTAAAGAAGCACCCGTTGAAATTCCCACAAAAACACCTTCCTCCAAAGCAATTTTACCAGCAAAATCATACGCTTCGTCTTTAGAAACAGAAATGACTTCATCAATAAATTGAGCATGATAATTTCCTGGAACAAAACCTGCTCCAATACCTTGCAAAGGATGCGGACCTGGAGCTCCACCACTTAAAACTGGAGACAATTCAGGTTCCACGGCAATTACTTTCAATTTTGGAAATTTTTTCTTTAATACCTCAGCAACACCAGAAATGTGTCCACCCGTTCCTACACCAGTGATAATATAATCCAAACCCTCTGGAAAATCTTCGATAATTTCTAAAGCGGTTGTTTTCTTGTGCGCCTCCACATTAGCCGGATTATCAAATTGAGAAGGCGACCAAGCATTTGGGATTTCACGAACCAATTCAGCAGCTCTTTCAATAGCACCTTTCATTCCTTTCTCTCTAGCGGTCAATTCGAATTGGGCTCCATAAATCTCCATTAATTTTCTTCTCTCCACACTCATAGACTCAGGCATTACCAAAATAACTCGATATCCTTTCACGGCAGCAACTAATGAAAGTCCAATCCCTGTATTTCCAGAAGTAGGCTCAATAATTACACTTTCAGGATTAAGTAATCCTTTTTTTTCAGCATCTTCAATCATACCTAACGCAATCCTGTCTTTAATACTTCCTCCAGGATTTGCTTTTTCCAATTTGATCCAAATATTTTTATTTGAACCGTACATTCGATTAATTTTAATTACTGGGGTATTCCCAATTGTATTTAAGATATTTTCTACTTTCATATGTTTTAAATTAAATTATAAAGTTTATAGGTTCACTTGATTTGTGTTTTGATTTTACAATAGTTTCACTTTTATGATACACTAAGGTTTCTTCTTGAATGGTTTCAGTTAACCAAACATTCCCTCCAATTACCGAACCTTTGCCGATAACAGTATTTCCTCCCAAAATAGTTGCATTTGCATAAATAATAACATTATCTTCTATCGTAGGATGTCTTTTTTGAGTAGCTTTATCTTTACTGACACTTAATGCGCCCAATGTTACACCTTGATATATTTTTACATCGTTCCCTATAATTGCAGTTTCACCAATAACAATTCCTGTTCCATGGTCAATAAAAAAACGTTGCCCAATACTAGCCGCTGGATGTATATCTATTCCCGTTTTTCCATGTGCATATTCAGACAAAACTCTCGGTAAAATTGCAACTCCCTTATTCCAAAGGTTATTTGCAATTCGATAGACTGCAATAGCAAAAAAACCAGGATAGGAAAGTAAGACTTCATCCTTAGATTTTGCAGCTGGATCAAACTCGATAATGGCTTCCAAATCATCAAGTAAATCACTATGAATGATGATTAAATCTTCAAACAAACTCGTTGCAGTAGTAATTTTATCCAAAACACCAACTTGAGATAGAAACAACTGCAAATCCAATTGCAAAGCCTCTTCTGTATGTTTAAACAATTCTATATTCGTACATTCACCACTTTTACAAAACAACCACGCAAACAATTCCTCAATCCAAAATTCTATTTTCTTCTTAGTAATAGATAGGCTCTGAGTAGAATTATTTTTTTCAAATAAGACAGCACTGATAGTCATTTGTTTCATATACTTGGTAACTTAATCGATAGTGTGTTAAACAAAAAAACCTCTGCATTTCTGCAGAGGTCCTATAACTCGTATAATAATTATTATTTTTAAGCAATAGAGATACTCTGCGGATTTTTCCACATCATACAACACATATTGCATACGAATAACATCATTTTTATTTCTAGTATTTATTTGTGTCAAAAGTAGAAAAAAAAACTATTTAAAAAAACTAAATAGTATAATTTTCTAATTTTTACACATTTAAAAGTCAAAAGCAAATTAAAAAACTAAAAAACAACTTTTAATCCATTTTAAAAACCAAAAAAACCAACCATTCTAGTTTTTAATTAAAAATGTTAATATATTTAAAAAATAAAAACGAATCGCTTTTATATTCGAATTGATTTCCTAAATTTGCCCCATTAATAAAAAAGAGGAAAAATTTGAACTGATTGCAACCTCTTAATACTATTTGTTAGTATTAAAAAAAATGCTAAAGCAGTACCTACTACTTTAGTATTTTCTATACAATTAGCTCAAATATACCTCACTTAATTTAAAAAGAAACTATGGCTTATTTATTTACGTCAGAGTCTGTGAGTGAAGGACATCCAGACAAAGTAGCTGACCAAATTAGTGACGCATTAATTGATAACTTTTTAGCATTTGACCCTGAGTCAAAGGTTGCTTGTGAAACCCTAGTTACTACTGGCCAAGTAATATTAGCAGGTGAAGTCAAATCCAAAACATATCTAGATGTACAACAAATTGCAAGAGAAGTAATTCGTAAAATTGGTTATACCAAAAGTGAATATATGTTTGAAGCAGATTCTTGCGGTGTTCTTTCTGCCATTCATGAGCAATCTGCCGATATTAATCAAGGTGTTGATAGAGCCACAAAAGAGGAACAGGGAGCTGGAGATCAAGGGATGATGTTTGGTTATGCAACTAATGAAACAGAAGAATACATGCCGTTAGCATTAAAGCTTTCTCATGAAATTCTTCAAGTATTAGCAGAATTAAGAAGGGAAAATCGAGATATTACTTACTTAAGACCTGATGCAAAATCCCAAGTAACATTAGAATACAATAACGATAACAAACCTGTTCGTATTGATGCTATTGTTGTTTCCACACAACATGATGATTTTGCTGATGAACCAACTATGCTAGCAAAGATTAAAAAAGACATTATCGAAATTTTAATCCCAAGAGTTATTGCTAAAAATCCACAATACGCTCATCTTTTCAACGATAGTATTAAATATCATATTAATCCTACTGGAAAATTTGTAATTGGCGGACCTCATGGTGATACTGGTTTAACGGGTAGAAAGATTATCGTAGACACATATGGCGGAAAAGGAGCTCATGGTGGTGGTGCTTTTTCTGGAAAAGACCCAAGTAAAGTGGATCGTTCAGCAGCTTATGCAACGAGACATATTGCTAAGAACTTAGTAGCAGCTGGAGTAGCAGATGAAATTTTAGTACAAGTTTCATATGCTATTGGAGTAGCAGAACCAACTAATATTTATGTAAATACTTATGGAACAAGTAAATTAAATAGCACAGATGGTGAAATTGCTAAAAAAGTAGCTGAAATATTTGACATGAGACCTTACTTTATTGAGCAACGCTTAAAATTAAGAAACCCTATTTACAGTGAAACGGCAGCTTACGGCCACATGGGTAGAAAATCAGAAACCGTAACAAAAACTTTTTCAGCTCCTGGTGGTAATGAAAAAACAGTTACTGTAGAATTGTTTACATGGGAAAAATTAGACTTTGTAGATAAAATTAAGAGTGCATTCGGACTTTAATTTTAATACTAATAGACAAAAAAGCCTGACATTTAATTTACATGTCGGGCTTTTTTTATAACTAACACTATTATTCTTTATAAATTGTATTTTAAACTTAAGATAATGTATCTTGGTTGAACAAAATAACTGGAAAAATTACTGATTCCGGCAATTTGATTAAAACTATTATTATTTAAAGATTTTGTATCCAAGATATTCGTTCCCGAAAGTTTATACTCCCACTTACTATCTTTCTTTTGATAAATCAAACTTGCACTTAGAAAATCATATTCATTGTCCACCGATTTTGATTTGTTTCTATTATGATTAAACGTATAATCAGAAACAAATGAAAAAGCATCTAAGAAATAATATTCCAAACCTATCGTTGGGCTATCTGTATAAAAAGTATCGGTAAAATTATCATTAATTGTATACGTATAACCTAACGATATGTTAGGCAAGGTTTTATAATTCGTTGCAAATTTCACATTATAATTTTGCGTAAAAGATTCTGTAGATTGAATTGTGGTTGGGTTGTTTGTTGGATCCGAATCCGCATCTGGGAATACACGAATATTATTAAATTTCCCCCAATTCATACTTAAGCCTAAAGATCCTTTGTAATATTTAGCAAATGAACGCCCGTAGTTAAAAGAGCCCGAAATGGATTCATCAGCAAAATTAGAAGGCATGTTTACCGAAGTAGAGGTTTGAAAAACATTATTCAACAACGCTTTACTTTTAATCGCATCTACTTGTTTCGTATAATTTAAGAATCCGAAAATATTTTCGAAGTTAAACATATTGTATTTGAAATAACGCAGACTATGGTTTTGAGATAAGGAGTTTTCCAAGTTTCGGTTTCCATTAAACAAACTGTTATAATTGGAGAACACATAGCCTTCAGCAAGTTTTGCAATGTCTGTAAAATTATTTTGTAAGGAAAAATTATAGGTTAATGTTTCTGATTTTTTAATTTGGTATAAAGCATATACATCTGGCAAAAAGCGAGTGAAACTCATGGTATTTGAACTTTGTAACTGATTATCTTTGGTGTTGTATTGATGCACACTGAAACCTGGATTAAAAGTAAACTTACCCGTTATAAACTTATAATGCAAGCCCATAAAAACATCATTAAAAGCATAGTCTACATCATTTTTAGTAGCATCAATTAAGTTAGTATTTATAGCACCATTATCTAAAATTTGAAAAATATCAGAATTGAAATTTTGATACGAATACGTATTGCCAATTGTTAGATTAATATTGCTTTTTGGAGTTACCATATAATAATAATCCCCTTTTACGTCTAATTTATTCGTTTTAACAAATCTATTTTGATTAATATCATATAGCGATTGTGCTTGAAAATCAATTATTGGAAATGGATTATTAGCTAAAATAGCATTGTAAAAAGGATCTTCTTCTTGGTACAAATGTTGCATTTCAAAAGCAAAAACACTCTTATCATTTAAAGTATAATAATAATTGAAATTCTGATTTAACGAAATTGGATTTTGTTTTTTATTGGTATAAATCGCTCCTAAAACATTGGATATAGAAGATTGATTTTCTTTTTGATCTGAAAACTTCAACAAAGCATCATAATCAACATGCAATTTATCTGATGGCACATAACTGGAACTTAATTTCAACAAGGTTTGTGTCGTAGTTTGATTGGATACATCTTCTCTTGTTTCATCTTGTAAATCACCTTCATTAGGTCGATCCGTAATTGAAAGATTTCTAGTATTGGTTTTATTTCCTAAAACGATGCCAAAACCACTAAATGTTAACGATTTTGTAGGATTGTAGCTAAAGTTGGCCGCACCAAATTTAGTATCAATATTGGCCGCTTGATTGTTATTCAAATTCCCAATACCTAAATCATTAGAAGCAATATTAAAATTAGAACCTCCTTTACGCATCATGTTTCGAAAACCACCTGTAAATTTAAAATAGTCACCCGTTGTTAAAGGCAATTCTCCAATATTATTAAAATTACTAATTACATTGATGCTAATTTTAGGGTTATAATAAAACAATTTGGGATTTATCAAATACCGATCTTCTTCATGTCCAACACCAATTCCAGCAGTAATATCACCAAACCAAAAATTCTTTTTCCCTTCTTTCAATTTGATATTCAACGCTACGTTTTCTTCATTATTTTCTAGACCACGAAGATTGGCAACTTCATTATAATTACGCAACACCTGAATTTTATCTAACGCGTTTGCAGGAATATTTTTAGTGGCAATTTTGGTATCTCCATCGAAGAAATCTTTGCCTTCTACCATTACTTTTTGAACCGATTTTCCTTCCACTGTAATTTGACCTTCAGAATCCACCTCAACACCTGGCAATTTTTTCAAAACATCTTCTAATTTGCGTTCCGTGCCATTGGTAAAGGAATCCGAATTGTATATTATCGTATCTCCAGATATAGAAACAGGCATCTCATACACTACTTCTACATCTTTTAATTGAACACCTTGTGACATTTTTATGTCAAAATTGGTGTTTTCTGCAGTTGTTTTTACATTTTGTTCAAAGGATTGAAATCCTATATAACTGGCTTTTATTTGATACGAAGTATTGGCTTTCAAATTCAAGGCATATTTTCCTTTTTCATTGGTAATCGCATAGGCATCCATTGCTTTAGTCTCTGTATTGATTGCCATTACATTGGCCATCTCTAAGCCTAAACCTGTACTATCTTTAACTACTCCTTCAAACCGAATATTTTGAGCAAAACTAAAAGACGTAACAAATAATAAAATTGAAAAAAGAATTTGCTTCATGAGATTTGTTTTTTTATTCATATACAAGACTAAATTTATTGGCATTTGTTACATTTTAATTCGTTAATTTCATCGTTTAGACCTTCTATTTTTAAAAAGGTTTAATTGATTCTAATTTCAATTACCCCATTTTCATTCGTCATACTTTTTAACTTTTTCACTTGTATAGAATCAAATTCATTTTGTGAAACTTTTTTGCCATTTTTTGGAACTTTTATTTCAATTTTATCTTTTGGATTTAAAACAAGCTTATTGCACAAAAAAACAGTATTAAATTCATGTAATTCTAAAATTAATCCAGGTAGCCCCCAATATTTTCCTGGACCATTTGAAATAGGAATATCTAAAGTATACCAAGCTTCTATAATCTCCTCCTTTGGTTCTTTCAATTCTAACAGATTGGTTTTACCTGCTTCTTTTTTCTTTTTAAATTCTTCATATTGTTTTTTGTCTTCTTCACTAACTGGAATACTCAATTCAGCTTTAAAACATAGATAATTTCCTATTTTCTTTTGTTCCTCTGTTAATTTCCAATTCATCTTTTGCAAAGAATCTACTATTAGAAATTCTTTTCCAAAAATATCGTCTTCTTTTATGTATTGCCTATTTTTAAAGTTTTTATACAGTTTCCCAGAAGTACTACTCCCTATGAAATCCATTTTTATATTTGGACCCGAAGAAGGTTTTGGTTTCGCTAATTTTTCCTCTTCTTCATAAATAGATTCAAAGTTGGTAAAATGTAAAGTAAAGGTTTTTTCAAATGCTTTTTTCATTTTTTCCATCATATCCTCTTTCATTTCAGGTGTTAGATCATTACTTGTAATATTAAAATCTTTTAATTGCGTTTTTGAGGTATAATACACTACACCTTCAAGGCTTTGAGCCCAATTAATTAATACAAAAAACAAGAATAATGTTGTAAAGGTTAAAGTTTTCATTTTCGCTTATTTAAAATTATGAGACAAACTAAAAAATTCTTATACAAACAAAGGGTTAATGTTTGTTAACGTATGTTAACAGTGTTAATTCTTTTGAAATACTTCCTATTTTTGAAACATGAATGTGAATATCAAAAAAATATTTTTATTTATAAGTATCGTTATTTTAAGTACGATATGTCTTCAAGTATATTGGAATTATAAAAATTACATTACCAATAAAAACCGACTTTTTAATGAAATTCAGATTGCTTATGACAAAGCATTAGAAATGTATTTTACTGAACAATCTAAAAAAGATGTAATTAGTTTTTTTAGTACGGATAAAAATTTAAAATCAAAAGATTTTATCAATCTGGTTTTAAAAGATCCTCTTTTCAAGAATGAAATTAGGACGAAATCTCCTAAAAGAAAAGAAACAGATAGTCTTTTTTTGGAAAGTTTTAGCGATGATAATATCAAAATTGATACAAAAATATTTTTTGCGGACACAAAACAAGATTCGCACCCAAAAAACAAATCCATTCGAGTTTTAAAAGGCATGACAGCTCAAAAAGAAATTGGTGGTGTAGAACAATTTCCGAATCGAATTGTAATTAATATGTCTAGTGACACCATTAGATATAAAACCTTAGATTCAATTTTTAAATTAGAATTAGACCGAAAAAAAATTGGACTCGAATATGGTTTTGAACATCGAAAAAAAGATTCTCTATTTTATTATTTCTCTGCAAATAAAACGTCGTTTTCTGAAAAAATCATCCCTAAATCTTCCTTTTTCAAACCAGATGAAACTTTACTATTAGATTTTAAGTATTCCAATTTGCAACTTTTTCAACGCATGGGAGTTGAACTTTTATTATCTTTTGTTTTCTTATTGGCTGTAATAGGTTGTTTATTTTTTATGCTTTACACCATTAACAAACAAAAAAAAATGGATGAAATAAAAAACGATTTTATTAACAATATTACTCACGAATTTAAAACACCTATAACTACCATTGCTACAGCTTTAGAAGGCATGAGTAATTTCAATCCTACTAATGATTTAGAAAAAAATAAAAAATACATTTCCATTTCTAAAAACCAACTTATAAAACTAGAAAGTATGGTAGAAAAGATTTTAGAGACCGCTACTTTATCTACAGAAGAATTAAGTTTAAGTTATGAAGAAATCAATATTACTTCTTTTTTAAAAAACATTACTGAAAAATACAAAACCATCACAACTAAAGAGATTGCTTTTATTGGGTCCGAAAAACCGCTTTTTGTTTCTGGTGATTCCTTTTATTTGGATAATGTTGTTTCAAATTTGATTGATAATGCAATTAAATATGGTGGAAACACAATAACTATAAAATGTAGAAAAGAGAACAACAATATTATTATTGATGTCGAAGATAATGGTAATAGTATTCCAAAAACTGAAGAAAAATCTATTTTTGAAAAGTTCTACCGAATTCCAACTGGAAATTTACACGATGTGAAAGGATATGGAATTGGATTGTATTATTCAAAAGAAATCATTCACAAACACAACGGCACATTAGAATTACTGAACACAAACCCTACTGTCTTTAGAATTATTTTACCTTATGGATACTAAACTTAAAATATTGTTAGCAGAAGATGAATCCTCATTAGGTTTAATCATCAAAGAGAGTTTAGAAAATCGTGATTTTGTAGTCCATTTGTGTGAAAATGGAGAAACTGCATTAGAAGTGTTTTACAAAAATTCATTTGATGCAATCGTATTAGATATCATGATGCCTAAAAAAGATGGCTTTTCAGTGGCAACCGAAATAAGAAAAGCAGACAAAGTAACTCCTATTTTATTTTTAACATCTAAATCTCAAACACAAGATGTAGTTACGGGTTTTAAAATTGGCTGCAATGATTACATTAGAAAGCCTTTTAGTATGGAGGAATTAATTGTTAGAATCATTGCTTTAACAGAAAGAAAACTCCAAATCGAGAAAAAAACAAATTTTCAAATAGGAAAGTATCACTTCAATCCTGACACACAGCTATTAACACATCCCAAAGAAACATTTTCATTAACGAATAGAGAAGCGTTACTTTTAGAATTATTATTAAAAAACAAAGGAGAAATAATTACTAGGGAGACTATTTTAACTATTGTTTGGGAAAATGATGATTTTTTTAGCGGCAGAAGTATGGATGTTTTTATTACGCGATTGCGAAAAAAATTAAACCTCGACCCTACCGTTCAAATCATTAACAGTAGAGGTCGAGGTTATAAATTAATTGGTTAAAAATTAGAATCCTCTTCTTCCTCCTGGACCGCCACCTCTTTGACCTCCATACATTTCTCTCATTTCTTCCATTTTTTTCTTGACAATTTCGTCATATTCTTTCTGAGTAACTTCTTTTCCTTTTGTAGGCGCTTTAATTTCTACTTTCTCTTTAGAATTCAATACAATTTTAGAACATAGTAATACTGTTGTGCCATCATTAACCTCTAGAATTAATCCAGGCAAACCCCAATATTTATCAGGCCCTTGATTAATAGGAATTTCAGGACAATACCAAGCCGTAATTGTTTTTTCCTTTATCTGTTCGATATCGTCATTCATGAAATTTGTTTTTTTGGATCCATTAACAGAATCTTTTTCTTTCTGTTCTTTTTCTTTATTTTCATCGTTACGCGAACCTCTCATTCTAAAATTTCTAAAATCTGTTGGATCTGTTGCCACTACTGCAGTAGCTTTAAAACAAGTGTACTCCCCAATTTTTTTAGTTTCAGAACCCATTTGCCATTGGTACTTTGGCAAACTATCTTTAATTAAAAATTCTTTACTAAAAAACTCTTTGTCTACAGCATACATCTTTTCTTTTACATTTTTATACTGCGTTCCACCGCCACCCATCATCGACATCATCATGCGCCCTCCATTATTGGTTCCAGGTGCATCTAATTTTTCTTCTTCCTTATAAATAGAAGCCGATTTGTTAAAGTTTAGAATGAACGTTTTTTCAAACATTTTTTTCATTCGTTCTTCAATATTTTTTTGCATTTCTGGAGTAATTTCTCGATTGCCTCCAAAATTTTTCATAAGCTCTGCCGTACTTGTCTTTGATTCATACACAGCAGTACCTTGAAACTCTTGCGCAAAAAAGTATTGGGAAACAAATAAAGCCAACAATAAAGGTATTTTTTTCATGTTTTTTTAGTTTTTACAGCTATTATATAGACTCTCAAAAATGGTTTTTGTTACAGTATTTCAGTAAATATAAAGTTAAAATACTATCTTTAGATTCTATTTTTTAAAAAAGGTTTAATTTTTCTTAGATGAAATTGAATTACACATTTTTATTTTTTATTTTTTTTATTGTAACATTTGGACAAGAAAAAATTACAACCGTTCCGTTGGATTCTATCCCTAAGGAAAATAAAGTGTTTCTTGAAAACAACAATCAAAATCTTTATTATGTAACCAATAATGTTTTTTACAAAAAAACAGCAGATAAAACAATAAGTTATAATGCTATTTCATTAGGAAATTTAACTCATGTTGATATCTATAATCCTTTACAAATTGTTTTATTTTATAAAGATTTCAACACTATTATACTGGTTGATAATCAATTAAACGAAACACATAAAATAGAAGGAAACACAATTGATGACATTATTAATTTTGACTGTATTGGACTCGCTATTCAAAATCAAATTTGGTTTTATGATTTTATAAGTCAAAAAATAGGTTTGTACAATTTCAATACAAATACTTACAACTATTTATCTACACCTTTAACCCATAAAATAGTAGATTATGCTACCGATTATAATTATTTTTATTGGATAGATGATGAAAAAAATGGATATCGTATTTCAATCTTTGGGAAAATAAATTCTTTAGGCAAACTACCCGAGTATGATAGCATACAAATCCTTTCGGATGAAAATTGCATTTTCAAAAGAGAAGAAAAGCTTATTTTTTTAGACATCAAGAAAAACAAACAGTATGAAATAAATATTTCTAAAAATTCATTTGATAAATTCTATTATAAAAATGGAATTTTATCTATTTTTACCCCAAACAAAGTTATTAATTATAAAATACTTTTACCGTAATGCATATAGCAGTTGCTGGAAATATTGGAGCCGGGAAAACCACTTTAACAAAATTATTAGCAAAACATTTTAAATGGGAAGCACATTTTGAAGATGTTGTTGATAATCCGTATTTAGATGATTTTTACCATCAAATGGAACGTTGGAGTTTTAATTTACAAATTTACTTTTTAAACAGTCGTTTTAGACAAGTATTGCAAATTAGAGAATCAGGTAAAACTACCATTCAAGATAGAACAATTTATGAAGATGCGCATATTTTTGCGCCTAACCTTCACACTATGGGTTTAATGACTAATAGGGATTACAACAATTACAAATCTTTATTTGATTTAATGGAAGGCTTAGTAGGCTCGCCTGATTTATTGATTTATTTGAGAAGTTCAATTCCTAATTTAGTAAGTCAAATTCACAAAAGAGGTAGAGATTATGAAAACACAATTTCTATTGAATATTTAAGTCGATTAAATGAACGCTATGAAGCATGGATTGAAACCTATGACAAAGGAAAATTAGTCATTATCGATGTAGACAATATAAATTTTGTAGACAATCCTGAAGATTTAGGAAGTATTATTAACAAAATTGATGCCGAATTAAACGGTTTATTTTAATTTAAACCTCTCCAAAAGAGGGGGTTTTCATTTAACAACTAAAACAAAAATAACATGCCTTTAGTCACTCCTTTACACCCTGATCATGATACTGCAACAAAAGAGTTAGCCACTTTTTTTAATGAGACTTTAGGTTTTTGTCCTAATTCGGTTTTAACAATGCAACACAGACCTGCCATATCAAAGGCCTTTATCAATTTAAATATGGCAGTAATGGAAAACCAAGGTCGCGTTACTTCAGCTTTAAAAAGAATGATTGCCTGGGTAAGTAGTAATGCTACTGGCTGTCGTTATTGTCAAGCGCATGCGATAAGAGCAGCAGAACGCTACGGTGCAGAACAAGAGCAATTAAATAACATTTGGGAATATAAAACGCATCCTGCTTTTTCAGATGCTGAAAGAGCCGCATTAGATTTTTCATTAGCAGCTTCTTTGGTTCCAAATACTGTTGATGAAGCTATTAAAACAGAATTATATAAGCATTGGAACGAAGGTGAAATAGTAGAAATGCTAGGAGTTATCTCACTTTTTGGTTATTTAAATCGTTGGAATGATTCTATGGGAACTACCTTAGAAGAAGGAGCCATTGAAAGTGGGAACCAATATTTAGAAAAAACAGGCTGGGAAGTTGGCAAACATATCTAATTTAGGGTATCAAATAAGCTTTTAACAGAAACTGTTTTTACAGGTTGTGTGACTTTTATGGTATAGACTTCATTCGGCAAAACATCAAAATAATTGTGGCTAAAATGAGTTTTCTCATCTGAAGACAAACACACATTTTTAGCTACTACATTTGATGTAATTTCATAGGTTACTTCATCTATTTTTGTAATCTTTAGACCTGGTTTTAGCAACTGTAAGTCTTTGGGTTTAACCCAATAAAAAGTAGTATTCACTTTTTTCTCTTTCGTTACAAACTGAAGTTGCACCACTGATTTTTTTCGATATTTCTTAGGAATGTCTTTTTTTGAAAAGGTATACACGATTTGACTTGAATTTGCTTTCACTTCTGTTAGAATAGTCTTTTCAAAAAGTACTTTTCCATTAAAATCTATAGTTTTCAAAATTAAATTACCTAAAATATCTTGCAAACTATCATTTACCAAATACACCTGATATTTTTCTTTGTCTTCTCCAACCGAAATAAGGAGGTTTTCAAAACTTTGCTTTACTTGATAATGCGACGCTTTCCAATTCCCAAAATAATCAACAGAACTCCAAGAGGTAACAGGCCAGCAATCATTGAGCTGCCAATAGAGTGTTCCCATACAATTAGGCTTTGCCCTTCTATGCGCTTCAATAGCTACTTTCATGCCTTTTGCTTGCAACAATTGAGAAACATAACTATAATTTTCAAAGGTCTTTGGAATTATATAATCGCGTTGCATGTATTCTTTTATGGTTTCATAGCCTGTGGGATGTTTTTGATGGCTTTTTATACTTTCGGAATCAAATTCTAATTGATTTCCATTCGAAAAATAGTTAAAAGTAGTCATATCTGGCATTCCTTGAAATCCATATTCACTCATGAAACGTCCCACTTTTTCTTCGTATATTTCAAAAGGTTCTTTTCCCCACCAAACACCCCAATAATGAGCATCTCCTTGTAGCAAACTTTCCTTTCTTCCCCAACCAATGGAAGGAGAAGATGGCCAATAAATCGCTTTTTTTTCTGGATACAAACTATCCAACGTATTTGGAAGTAATTCGTGAAATACTTTTTGGTAATCCTTCCATATTTGAGTAGAATCTGCTTTAGAATACTTCAATTGCTTTTGCCAACCCCAATTATGCCACGCTTCATCTATTTCATTATTGCCACACCAAAGTGCTAAAGAAGGATGATTTTGAATTCGATTTACATTATCGATTACCTCTTGCTTTATGTTTTCTAAAAAATCTTTCCCTCCTGGATACATGGCGCAAGCAAACATAAAATCTTGCCACACTAGAATTCCATTTTTATCACAAGCGTTATAAAAAGCATCGCTAGCATATACACCGCCTCCCCAAACACGCAACATATTCATATTTGCTGCCACTGCGTCTTCAATTCGTTTTTGAGAAACACTATCCGCAACTCTTGGCAAAAAACTATCCTCTGGAATATAATTGGCTCCCTTCATAAAAACAGGCTTGCCATTCAGCTTAAAATAAAAACTTTTCCCTATAGCATCTTGTTCTTGAATTAATTCAATGGTTCGTAAACCAATGTTCATTTCTTGTGATTCTATTTCTTGTAAATCGTCAAACAAACTAATCTTGAAAGCGTATAAATTGGGTTCACCTAAACCATTACACCACCACAATTTAGGGTTATTTATCCTATATTTTATTGGAATCTTATGCAATCCTTTTTGTAATTCAACCTTTGCAATTGAGTCATTAACCTTTATTGTAATTACTTGTTTTTTTTCAGAAAACACTGTTGTGTTAAACTCTAAATCAGCTTTTTGAGAATCCAATTGAACTTGTTTGTAACTACTGTTTACCAAAGTAAGTTGGTTCCAAAAATGTAATTTTACATCTTTCCAAATTCCTGCTGTAACCAATCTTGGTCCCCAATCCCAACCATATTGATAGGGTGCTTTTCTTGAATACACTCTTTCATCTGTAGGCAATTGAACCGATTGCTTCTTAGCTATATGTTGCTCTTCAATCACTGCTGATTTGAAAACCACTTTGAGTATATTTTCTCCTTCTAACAAATACTTTCTAACGGGAATTTTCCAAATTCGAAACATATTATTGGCTTCCAAAATAAGTTGGTTGTTTAAAAAAACAGAAGCATATGTATCAAGACCATCAAACTGCAAATCAATATTTTTAAAATTCATTTCAGATTGAGAGAGAAAGAAAGAAGTCTTATATTCCCAATCTTTTTTTTCGACCCATTGTACATTTTTTTCATTGGTTTCCAAAAAAGGATCAGGTATTACATTATTGGCTAACAAATCAGTATGAACCGTACCAGGAACTGTTGCGGTAAACCAATTCTTTGTATCAACTTGTTTAAATTTCCAATTTTCACTACTTAATGACCGTTTTAAGTTTTGCCCAAAAAACACAATAGGGAAGAAAAACAAGACCAAATACTTATTCATTTAATATCGATTTTAAGCGTTGAATTTCTATGGGATCGGCAGTTTCTGTTCCATCAGTAATAGCAGAAGAATGATAAAATATTGCATTTGTCTTTTGTTGAATCATTTTCAAATTCGAAGAACGTAAACTTCCTCCTGGCATAATAATTATTCTGTTATTTGCTTTTTGAACTAACCGTTTTAACTGAGTAGCACCATCGTTAACATTTTTTGCGTTTCCAGAAGTTAAAATCGTTTGAAAACCACATGCAACAAGTTCTTCTAATGCTTGGAAAGGATTTGAAACTTCGTCAAAAGCTCTATGAAAAGTACACGGTAAAGGTTTTGCTAGAGAAACTAAAGCTTTATTTTGAATCACATCTACTTTATTTTCAACATCTAAAATTCCGAAAACAAATCCATTAATTCCCATTTCCTTTACTACTTTTATTTTTGATTGCATCCATTCCAATTCTGTTTCATTATAAACAAAATTTCCACCTCTCGGACGAATCATCACATATATAGGAATGTTTATTTTTGCTTTCACATTTTGAATCATTTCGAGTGAAGGCGTTGTACCTCCTATGCTCATTTCAACACATAATTCTATGCGATCAGCTCCGTTTTTTTGAGCGATTTCAGCAGATTCTAAATTAAAGCAGGCAATTTCTAATGATGGCATTATTGGATCAATTTATTTCAAAAAGTAAGCCGAATCTATTAATTTATTTCCAGAAGTATCTTGTACTGCATAATTAAAACCACTTTGTATACAATAAGCGCCATACTCTCCTTTTTTATTTAGCGCGATAAATCCAACTTGAATATCTTTTAAGTTTTTATTTCTGTTTTTTGTAAGTTTAACAATTCGTGCCACTGCCTCTTCACAAGCTTTTTGAGGTGTTTTTCCTTGTCTCATTAATTCGACCACTAAATGACAGCCTACAATTCTAATGACTTCTTCTCCATGTCCTGTGGCAGTAGCAGCTCCAATTTCATTGTCTACAAATAATCCTGCACCAATAATAGGAGAATCACCTACTCTTCCATGCATTTTAAAAGCCATTCCACTAGTAGTGCAAGCTCCAGAAAGATTACCATGACTATCTAAAGCAATCATACCAATCGTATCGTGGTTTTCAATATTAGCAATAGGTTTATACTCACTCTTTTTCAGCCA
Source organism: Flavobacterium sp. NRK F7 (assembly GCF_024054195.1). GTDB lineage: Bacteria > Bacteroidota > Bacteroidia > Flavobacteriales > Flavobacteriaceae > Flavobacterium. Next base: position 145,908 of record NZ_JAMXLB010000001.1, read on the forward strand.
TTCTTTCCATTCTTTTTCAGAAGCTTCAACCAATAAATTTTCTTTCTGAAATCCTTGAGAAAGTGCAAACTGTAAAGCACCATCTCCCACTAACATGACATGAGGTGTTTTCTCCATAACAGCTCTAGCAACTGATACAGGATGTTTAATATGTTCCAATGCAGCTACAGAACCAATATTTGAAAATTCATCCATAATGCAAGAATCCAAAGTTACTTTCCCATCTCTATCAGGTCTACCACCAAAACCAACACTTCTTTCATTCGGATCTCCTTCAGGAATTTTAACACCCGCTTCTACTGCATCTAAAGCTCTTCCTCTATTGTTTAGAATTTTCCAGGCCTCTTCATTAGCTTGAATTCCAAAATTCCAAGTTGACAAAACTATAGGTTTATTTATTGCACTGCTCTTTTGATTGCTATTTTCTTCCTTCGTTTTAAACGAATATAACGCTAAACCAACAGAAGCTGCTGCTGTCGTTTTTAAAAAATCTCTTCTGTTTTTCATATTGTTTTTAAATCAGTTATAAATGTATTGAAACCTATACTAGAACCAAAAAATCTCTTTCAAAATACATTAAAAGAGATTTTTTGTGTGAAAATATTTTAGAAAAAATTATTTAAGCATTTCTATTTGTGCAGTAACTTCTGCATCTGTACCTTCAAAAGTTTTTTCGGACACCTTCTCCTCTCCATCATGCATTTCAGTTATTTTCACAACCGCTTTGACAGTACCATTTTCAGCAACTGTTTTTTCAATTTGTACTTCTTTACGAGTTTCCGAATTTGCATGAACATCATGGTTTAAGCTGTGTATAACTTCACCTTGTAACATCTTACAATTAGGATTCATACAGCCTTTTTCAATACATTCAGCCTCACTCATGGATGCACATTCCACCATTGCACCATGTTTATGACAACACGCCCCCATAGCCATTTCAGAAGTAGCGGAATGCCCTCCTAAAATTGGAGCAATAACCAAACCAATCAAACACGTTAATTTTATCAAAATATTCATTGAAGGTCCTGAAGTATCTTTGAAAGGATCCCCTACTGTATCACCAGTTACAGCTGCTTTATGAGCATCAGAACCTTTATAAGTCATTTCTCCATTAATCTCAACACCAGCTTCAAAAGACTTTTTAGCATTGTCCCATGCACCACCCGCATTATTTTGAAAAACAGCCCAAAGCACGCCTGAAACGGTAACTCCAGCCATATAGCCTCCTAACATTTCTGCTACTAATTGGTTATTATCTTGATATACTAACATTCCTAATAAAACAATTGCAATAGGGAAGCCAATAGTTAAAATACCTGGCAACATCATTTCGCGTAAAGCCGCTTTTGTAGAGATTTCCACACATTTACCATATTCTGGTTTTCCAGTTCCTTCCATTATTCCTGGAATTTCTTTGAATTGACGACGTACTTCGTACACCATATCCATAGCAGCTTTACCCACAGAATTCATCGCCAAAGCTGAGAAAACTACAGGAATCATTCCGCCTACAAATAACATGGCTAATACTGGGGCTTTAAAAATATTAATTCCATCAATACCTGTAAAAGTAACATAAGCAGCAAATAAAGCCAATGAAGTTAATGCTGCAGAAGCAATTGCAAATCCTTTTCCAGTTGCAGCAGTAGTATTCCCTACTGAATCTAAAATATCAGTTCTAGTACGCACTTCTTTTGGCAACTCACTCATCTCAGCAATTCCACCTGCATTATCAGCGATAGGTCCGAATGCATCAATAGCTAACTGCATAGCAGTTGTTGCCATCATTGCAGAAGCTGCTAAAGCAACACCATAAAACCCTGCTAAAGCATAAGAAGCCCAAATAGCGCCACCAAATAATAATACTGTTGGAAAAGTAGAAATCATACCGGTTGCTAAACCAGCAATCACATTAGTTCCAGCACCTGTTGAAGATTTTTGAACAATCGCTAAGACGGGTTTCGTACCCAATCCTGTATAATATTCTGTAACTGATGAAATAGCTCCACCTACAAACAAACCAACAATTGTAGCGTAGAAAACACGCATAGATGAAATTTCTTTTAAGCCTTCCCCATAGAAATTTAATTTCATGGTTTCTGGCAACATATATTGTACTAAGAAATAACAAGAAACTAATGTTAATCCTATAGAAACCCAGTTACCAATATTTAAAGCACCTTGAACTTGTTTTTCTTTAGCATCATCAGAAGCAATTTTTACTAACATAGTTCCAATGATAGAGAATAAAATTCCAAAACCAGCAATTGCCATTGGCAATAAAATAGGTCCAATCCCTCCAAAAGCATCTTGGATGGCACCACCCATATCTTTGATAACATAATTACCTAATACCATAGCTGCTAATACCGTTGCTACATAAGAACCAAACAAATCCGCTCCCATACCTGCGACGTCACCTACATTATCACCCACATTATCAGCAATTGTAGCTGGATTTCGAGGATCGTCTTCTGGAATTCCTGCTTCAACTTTACCTACTAAATCCGCACCTACATCAGCCGCTTTAGTGTAGATTCCGCCACCTACACGTGCAAAAAGAGCAATGGATTCTGCTCCAAGAGAAAAGCCTGCTAAGGTTTCTAAAACGATAGTCATCAATTCAGTTGGAGATTTTTGAACCCCATCAAACATGGTTGATTCCCAAACTCCATTCATAAAAACTTGGAATAAAATAATAAAAAACACTGTTAAACCTAAAACGGCTAATCCTGCAACACCAAGACCCATAACAGTTCCACCGCCAAAAGACACTTTTAACGCCTGAGGTAAACTGGTTCTTGCAGCCTGAGTTGTTCTAACATTCGTTTTGGTAGCAATCTTCATCCCCATATTTCCTGCTAATGCAGAAAAAATAGCTCCAAAGATGAAAGCTACTACAATAAGTATATGTGTTGTTGGCACTATAAATGAAATTGCCGCTAGAGCAATACTGGCTCCAATAACAAAAAAAGTTAACAATTTATATTCTGCTTTTAAGAAAGCCAAAGCTCCCTCATATATATAGTCGGAGATTTCTTTCATTTTACCATCTCCAGCATCTTGTTTTAAAACCCAGGCTCTTTTATAAAACATAAAAGCTAAACCTAATAATGCCATAATTACAGGCACATAAATCATTATTGAATCCATACAGTTTTTTTGGTTGTTTTAGTTAAACTTATTTTAAGGTTTTTAACAAAAATAAACAAAAAAGGCAATATTCCTAATGAATATTGCCTTTTTTACATGGATTATCACAATTTATTTAATACTAAATAATCCTTCTGGTTTATTTTCTAATTCGTTGAAACGGTTGGTACATTTTACTAAAATTTCTTTTGCTTCATTTACGTCTCCCCAACCTTCTACATCTACTTTTTTATTTTCTAGGTCTTTGTAAACTTGGAAAAAATGTTCGATTTCTTTAATTAAGTGCGGATTTACATCACTTAAATCGTTTAATTTATTCCAAATTGGATCAGAAACAGGTACACAAATTACTTTTTCATCTGGTCCTTTGTCATCAGCCATATGGAATACACCAATAGGTTTTACTTCCATAACGCAACCTGGAAAAGTAGGTTCGTTTACTAAAACTAAAACGTCTAATGGGTCTCCATCTAAAGCTAAAGTTTCTGGAATAAATCCGTAATCTGCAGGATACATCATAGAAGAAAATAACATTCTATCAAAACGCATTCTTTTTAACTCGAAATCATATTCGTATTTGTTTCTACTTCCTCTTGGAATTTCTATCAATACATCAAATGTTGTAACTTTATCTGCTGTCATTTTTTTTATTTTTAAAGCGGGTGCAAATGTAATCATTCTAGATTTTTTTAAAGAATGAATTCCCAATTTATTTTGCAACTAAAGGTAAAATAATTGTTATTTAACAATTTAATAAACCAAAGGTGCTCTATTGCGCTTTTTTAAGTAATAATGCCAGAAAAAATAAGTCGCTAAAGAAGTATGTGGTTCCCATTTTTTGGCTAAAGTTAGCATTTCTTCTTTAGTTGTTACTGGATATAATTCTTTAAGGGTATTTTGCAAAGCGATATCGCCTATGGGGAATACATTCTCTTTTTGAAGGCAGAACATCATATACACATCGGCAGTCCAGTTCCCAATTCCTTTTATAGCTGTTAGTTGTTTTCTGATTTCTGTTTCCTCTTTTTGGGAAAGGCTTTCCAAATCCAATTCATTTTCAATTACAGCAATTGCTAATGCTTTGAGATAATTGGCTTTTTGTTTGGACAAACCATTATTTCTCAAATCTTTTTCTGAAGCCTTGAGAATTGTTTTTGGTGATACCATTCCTAAGAAAGATTCTAATTTTAGAAAACATGCTTTAGCAGAAGCTAAGGACACTTGCTGTTCTATAATTAGCTTACAAAGTGACACAAAACCTTCTGGTCTTGTGGAAATATGGGGCTGTCCATACAAATTCAAGATTTCCTGAAAAACAGCGTCTTTTTGAAGTAAAAAAGGAATGGCTCTTTTCATGTTATTTCTTTTGTGTTAGCGGTTGTAACGGCATCCTTTTTTGTTTTCAAGAAACAAAAAAGATAGAGTGAAAGACGCGACCTGAAAGGGAACACCCAAAGGATTAAAAATAAAATCCGAAAGAAGCCTTAACGGTAAATTTATTGGCATCAGGAATGGTTAAATAACTTCCTCTCCATGCGAAATCGATTCGTAATACTTTAAAGATATTCCCAATTCCTGCATTGTATTCCCAATACACATCTTCTGGTGCTCTATAAATTAGACCTGAGGCATTAATGAGACGGTTTTCTTCTGAAACTGTACCATAAACCCCTTTTATACCTACAATTTCTCTCCAATTTAATTTCCTTAATAAAGGCACTCTTGAAAACAATCTACCATTAAAATGATGTTCAAAATGCAAAGAAGCATATTCATCGGCTACAAAATCGTAGTAATTTAAAAGGTTATAGGTATTATCTATAATAAAATAGGATTGGTTTCCTGGAATGACTCCCATTAACCCTAGCGGAATTTGACCAAAAGTTTTACCTAATTCTATAGTTGTAAATAATCTTCCGAAACCACCAATTAAAACTGGTTGACGATAATACAATTGTACTTTTTGATAATCAAAATCGCTATTCATTACCCCTTTTAAACCTTGACTATAGCTAACAAAGACTCTTGGAAAATTATTATCAACCAATAACCGCTCTACACCATAACCAACGGTTCTTCTTTTAGGAGTAAATTCGGCTACCAGATTAATTTCCGACTGTTTGACCATGCTTTCTGTAGTAGTTCTAGAGGCATCTGTATAATAATTCAAGCTAAATTCGTTAGAGGCAGATTCCAATGTTCTATACGAAAAATTTGCTTGAAAGGTTAAGTTTTTAGCGGGTTCAATTTCAAAGCCTAAAGTTGTTAAATTAACTGAGGTTAATTTGTTATTAATTCCACTAGAAAACAAGGAAGAGGAAGCAAAACTTCTTCCTAGCACATCATTTGAAGTGGTTAAACTTACTCCTATTTGTTCTACATCTCTTCTATTTCCTGCTGATAAGATAATTCTTGTCTTTTTATCTACCATCCATTTTCCAGAAATACCATATTTTACTTTATCGTCTTTGAAACCATAGGCTAAATAACCTTGAATTCTCCATAAATCATTACTCCCAAAATAAGTTCTTCCACCAACACGTGTTCGTATTCCTTCCACATCATTATATCCAAAGGTAGAAAAAATAGGTCCGTAATCCATTTTCCATTTTGGGATTTCGATGTAACCGCTTCCTAAGATAGAGGCTAAATTATATATTCTTTTAAAGCGAGGCACTTCTTTTAAGGTATCTAACATTTTATAGATTCCAGCTTCATTTTTGTTCAGCGCTTCAAATCGATTGGTTTCCCAATATTCTTTAGGACGATTAAAGACTTCATTATCATAATAATTGACCTCTTCTTTATAAAATTTATCCTCTTTTTTGATATCAAATTGATGGTTTTTCGCTAGAGTAGTTCGTTTACCATATACTCCTTTAGACTCTTCTTTTTTAGAAAAACTAAAATCAGACATCATGTAATCTCTTTTCAATAAGAAAACAGAATCGTTTAATACATCGTATTCTTGCTCTATATAAATTTCTTTAACCCAGTTGATATTAGCACTTTTACTGGCTTCTAGATTTATCTTTTTGATAGCAAATGTGGTATCGTTTACCCAAAAATCACCTTTAAACGTAAGTTCATTTTTTCGCCTTGGATAATAGACAATATTATAACACCATTTATTATCGATAAACATACTATCATTCAGAACATAATTATACACATTGATTCCTGTACGAGATAAAGGACTTACAAAATCTTTATCGAAGAATTTTAAATAATTATCATAAATATCGTAGTCGGCATACAAATCTTTAATAAAGGTATTCACCCCATCTCCCGAACTAAAACCAGAATTTTTATTCGCTTCAATGATTTCTTTGTATTTTTTGGAATCATTATCACCGTATACTTTACTCAAGGTTTCGTTGATAAAAATTGGTAAATATGTTTTTCCAGATATATTAGACGTATCGATTTGTTCAAATACAAATTCCATGCCTTTGAACATCTTACTTGCCATAAAAGCAGAATCAATGGTATTTAAATCGAATTCTACTTTTTCATATTTATCATATTCATATTGATTGAACATTTTGAGTCCATTCTTTCTTCTTCTTTCCCAAATTTTTCTGAGAATATCTAGTGCTGGATTATCTTTTTTAGATGTTTTACCTGAATAAACCACAATTTCTTTCAATTGAGTTCCTTCCTTTAAAACAATATTTAATCCAGTATTCAATCCTGGTTTTAATGGAATCTCCTTTTTTTCAAAACCGATAAATGAAATTTGTAAAGTGGAATAATTTTGTTTGGATTCAAAATAAAAATTACCATTTTCATCTGTAATAACTCCTTCTTTCGAATTTTTAAAAATAACATTTGCAAATGGAACGGGTTCTCCAAACTCATCCACCACTTTACCTCCTACTTTAGTTTGAGCAAAACCAAAAACAGAAAATAAAAAAAACAGAAACAATATTTTTTGTAAGCGCATATTTTTAAATTCAAAAAAAGAAAAAACTCCATCAATTACTTGATGAAGTTTCAAATATAATAAGTTTTTATTTACTTGTAAGCAACTTTCTTTACTGCTTTAATTACATCATCTGCGTTTGGCAACCATTCTTTTAACAAAGCTGGTGAATAAGGAGCTGGTGTATCTGCAGTTGTAATTCTTTGAATAGGAGCATCCAAATAATCAAATGCTTTTTCTTGAACCATATAAGTAATTTCCGATGCAACACTTCCAAAAGGCCATGCTTCTTCTAAAATCACTAATCGATTTGTTTTTTTAACTGAGTTTAAAACGGTATCATAATCTAAAGGACGAACGGTTCTTAAATCGATAATTTCACATGAAATCCCTTCTTTTTCTAAGGCATCAGCCGCAATAAAAGCTTCTTTTAAAATTTTTCCAAAAGATACTATAGTTACATCTTTACCTTCTCTCTTTATATCTGCTACCCCTAAAGGTAATGTGTATTCTCCTTCTGGCACTTCTCCTTTATCTCCATACATTTGTTCCGATTCCATAAAAATAACAGGATCGTTATCACGAATTGCCGATTTTAAAAGCCCCTTTGCATCGTATACATTAGAAGGAACTACAACTTTAAGTCCTGGGCAATTGGCATACCAACTCTCGAAAGCTTGTGAATGTGTTGCTGCTAATTGACCTGCAGAAGCTGTTGGTCCTCTAAAAACAATAGGGATATTAAACTGACCACCAGACATTTGCCTCATTTTTGCAGCATTATTAATAATTTGATCAATACCTACTAGTGAAAAGTTAAAGGTCATAAATTCCACAATAGGACGATTCCCATTCATTGCAGAACCTACTGCTATACCAGCAAATCCTAGCTCAGCAATTGGCGCATCAATAACTCTTTTTGGCCCAAATTCATCAAGCATTCCTTTAGATGCTTTATAAGCACCGTTATATTCCGCTACTTCTTCACCTATTAAATATATAGATTCATCATGACGCATTTCTTCGCTCATTGCCTCACAAATAGCTTCTCTAAATTGAATTGTCTTCATTATATGGATGTTAAATTTAAAAATGCTGCAAAAACAACACCTTGTATCTTTTAATTTATTTATTGAATCGCAAAAATAGGAAAAAATTAAATTATTACGTGTCGATAAATTAAATATTAGAATTTTAATATTAACGATAACCTTTTCGTAAACAAAAATTGGGAAATAAAACGTGAATTAAGGATTATAACTAACAAATTTAATTCCTATAAGCACTTAACCACATTCATCTCTTCACTTAAATACAGAAAGTAAAAGTTTTTTTCTTGTTAAAATTATCAAGATTAATACAACATTCACCTATAAAATAAAAAATAATTAAAAATTTATTATGCATGCATAGTATTTTTAAACATTTTTTTGTAATTTCGTGCCATTAAATCTCAAAAATTAAACAATGAAAATATTAGTTTGCATCAGCCATGTACCTGATACTACATCAAAAATCAACTTCACAAACAATGATACTGAATTTGACACAAACGGTGTTCAATTTGTAATCAATCCAAACGACGAATTTGGATTAACTAGAGCCGTTTGGTTTAAAGAAAAGCAAGGTGCCACTGTTACTGTAGTAAATGTAGGTGGTACAGATGCAGAAGCTACATTAAGAAAAGCATTAGCCATTGGAGCAGATGAAGCCATTCGTATCAATGCAAATCCAACAGATGGTTTATTTGTAGCAAAGCAACTTGTTGAAGTGGTAAAACAAGGTGGTTATGATTTAATTATTGCTGGAAAAGAATCATTGGATTACAATGGTGGAATGGTACCTGGAATGATGGCTGGATTATTAGGATACAATTTTGTTAATTCTTGTACAGGTTTAGAAATTGAAGGTAATAAAGCGACTGCTGTAAGAGAAATCGACGGTGGTAAAGAAACACTTTCAACTACATTACCACTAATTATTGGTGGACAAAAAGGGCTAGTAGAAGAAAAAGACCTTAGAATTCCAAATATGAGAGGAATTATGATGGCACGTTCAAAAGCGTTAGCCGTTAACGAACCAACAAACGACAGCAACGCAACTCAAGCTGTTAAATTTGAAAAACCTGCTCCAAAATCAGCAGTTAAATTAATTAGTCCAGATAATTTAGACGAATTAATTAATCTACTTCATAACGAAGCAAAAGTAATCTAATTTAGCCATTAACATAAAAATATAGAATCATGTCAATCTTAATATATGCTGAAGCAGCAGAAGGAAAATTTAAAAAAGTAGCATTAGAATTAGCTTCTTATGCAAAAAAAGTAGCAGATGCAATGGGCACAACAGTAACTGCAGTTACTGTTAACCAAGCGAATACATCTGAATTAGCAAAATATGGTGTTTCTAAAGTATTAAAAGTTTCTAATGACAAATTAAGCCCTTTTAATGCAAAGGCTTATGCCGATGTAATTAAACAAGCAGCTGAAAAAGAAAGCACTAAATTAATAGTATTATCGTCAACAACAGACAGTTTATACTTGGCTCCCTTAGTGGCCGTAAGTTTAAATGCGGGTTATGCTTCAAATGTAGTGGCATTACCGGTAAGCACTAGTCCTTTCCAAGTAAAAAGAAATGCTTTTTCCAATAAAGCATTCAACATTACTGAAATCAATACAGAGGTAAAAGTTATTGGAGTTGCTAAAAACTCTTTTGGACTTTTTGAATCTGAGACTTCACTTACTGAAGAAGACTTTACACCTTCATTAAATGATGCTGATTTTGGAGTAAAAGTAGAAAACATCGAAAAAGTAACTGGAAAAGTTACGATTGCTGATGCTGAAATCGTAGTTTCTGCAGGTCGTGGTTTAAAAGGTCCTGAAAACTGGGGAATGATTGAAGAATTAGCTTCTGTTTTAGGAGCTGCTACAGCTTGTTCAAAACCTGTTTCTGATATTGGATGGAGACCCCACAGTGAGCACGTTGGACAAACTGGAAAACCTGTGGCCGCTAATTTATACATTGCTATTGGTATCTCAGGTGCTATTCAACATATTGCTGGTATTAACTCTTCTAAAGTTAAAGTAGTTATCAATACAGATGCTGATGCTCCTTTCTTTAAAGTAGCAGATTATGGTGTAGTAGGTGATGCTTTTGAAGTAGTGCCACAATTAATTGAAAAACTAAAAGCTTTTAAAGCAAACAATGCTTAATTTTTAATTGTTCAAAAATATATTATATTAAAATTAGAGTTATCTTTGTTTAGATAGCTCTTTTTTTTATTTTTGGAGCGAATGTTTTTGGTATTTTTGCCAACCATTTTCCTGCTGTACGCTTTATTTTTTATGCAGATTACATCCGCATAAAAGATATCGCTACCATCAGGGCTAAATAGAATCATAGTTTATTTTAATAATCTTTAAGTATTGTTTTTTATATTCAATCAGTACTTGTTACGAATTATATAATGAGTTTAGTCAAATTAACAATAAAAGGCATTTCCTATAGCCAAACACAAAATGGTGCGTATGCACTCATCTTAAATGAAGTGGATGGAGAACGAAAATTACCTATCGTTATCGGTGCTTTTGAAGCACAATCCATAGCCATAGCTTTGGAAAAAGAAATCAAACCGCCACGCCCCCTAACCCACGATTTATTTAAAAATTTTGCAGATCGATTTGACATAATTGTAAAACAAGTCATCATTCATAAATTAGTAGATGGTGTTTTCTTTTCAAGTATCATCTGTGAAAGAGATAAAATTGAAGAAATAATCGACGCGCGTACTTCCGACGCAATTGCATTAGCACTACGTTTTGGAGCACCCATTTTTACTTACAAAAATATCCTAGACAAAGCGGGTATCTACTTAAAAATAAACCCCTCAAAAGACGAAGAGAACAGCAACGAAACCGATGATGTTTTATCCACTCCAGAAACTTTTGGAAGTGATGATCCTGTCGTTTCTCCACAAGAAGAATATAGCGGTTTTTCCTTACAAGAATTGTACGATAAATTAGAAGAAGCCGTACAAAATGAAGACTATGAAAAAGCTGCAAAAATAAGAGATGAAATCTCTAAAAAAGAATCTTAATACTACATCCATAATGATTAAAAATATATTTTTATGCCTCTCTCTTATATTTACTTTTTTAAATATAAATGCACAAGAAATTGAAAAAAAATGGCAATTAGGCACTTCTAAAAACGATTATTTAGAATTAAAAGAAGGCACTTACCAACTCCAATTATCTAATGACAGTCTTTTTCAAAAAGGCGATTATTTAATACAAGATAAATTTTTATTTCTTTTTGAAAACGGTTCAGATTCACCTACAAAACGTTTCGTAATTGAAACTAAAACCGATTCAACACTTACTTTAAAAAAAGGAGACAAAGCCTATTCTTTTTTCTCTTCAAATAAAATTAAGAAGTCAACTGAAACCACTAACACTTTAGTAAAAAGTACTGGAATAACTGCAAGTGGAATTGCAAGAGGTATTTTAGGAATGTTAGCCTTACTAGCTATCGCATTCGTGTTTAGTGCAAACCGAAAAGCTATTAATTGGAAAACCGTCTTTATTGGTTTAGCGGCACAATTAATCTTGGCTATTGGAGTACTAAAAATTTCATTTGTAAAATCTGCATTTGAATTTGTAGGTAACCTTTTTGTTCTAGTATTAGATTTTACTAGAGCAGGTAGCGAATTTCTTCTAGGCGGAATGATGAATGTTGAAAGTTTTGGCTTCATCTTTTTATTTCAAGTTTTACCAACTATCATTTTCTTTTCAGCTTTAACTTCCTTGTTATTCTATTTAGGAATAATACAAATTGTTGTAAAAGGATTAGCAAAAGTCTTAACCAAACTATTGCATATATCCGGAGCTGAAAGTTTATCTGTAGCAGGTAATATATTCTTAGGACAAACAGAAGCACCACTAATGATTAAAGCCTATTTAGAGAAAATGAACAAGTCTGAAATCTTACTTGTAATGGTAGGTGGAATGGCTACGGTGGCTGGCGGAGTACTTGCTGCTTACATTGGTTTTTTAGGCGGTAATGACCCTGTGCTACGATTAGAATTTGCTAAACATTTATTAGCTGCTTCAGTTATGGCAGCACCAGGTGCCATTGTTATTTCAAAAATATTATATCCTCAAACAGAATCCATTGACACCAATGTTGAAGTTTCAAAAGAAAAAATTGGTTCTAATATTTTAGATGCTATATCGACAGGAACAACAGAAGGGTTAAAATTGGCTGCCAATGTAGCAGCTATGCTACTAGTATTCATTGCTTTTATCGCCATGATTAATTATACATTAGGGTGGATTGGAGATTGGTCTGGATTAAATACTATTATTGCTGATAACACACCCTATTCCAAATTCTCATTAGAAACGATTCTCGGACTTATTTTCTCTCCTTTAATGTGGTTAATTGGTGTGGCACAAGAAGACATGATGCTGATGGGACAATTATTAGGAATTAAATTAGCTGCTTCAGAATTTGTTGGTTATATTCAATTGGCCGAATTAAAGAATGCTGCTAATGACATCCATTTTACCTATGAAAAATCGGTAATTATGGCCACCTATATGCTTTGTGGTTTTGCCAACTTTGCCTCTATCGGAATTCAAATTGGAGGAATTGGTTCTTTGGCTCCTAATCAAAGAAAAACATTATCTGAGTTTGGATTAAAAGCAGTTATTGGCGGAAGTATTGCTTCACTATTATCTGCAACAATAGCCGGAATGATTATTGGGTAACCCTTTTAGGTAAAACCAAAAAAAGGTAGAAATAGTTGAAACAAAAAATATATTTATATAAAATTTAGAAAAGAAAATAGGTTTGTTTATATTTTTTTTAATAAAAAACAACCCTTATCTTTTACCATTAACCAAATAAGATGAAACAATATCACGACTTAGTAAAACATGTATTAGCAAACGGGAACCAAAAAGGAGATCGTACAGGAACGGGAACTATTAGTGTATTTGGATATCAAATGCGATTCGATTTAAGTGAAGGTTTTCCTATGGTAACCACAAAAAAGCTACATCTTAAATCTATCATTTACGAATTATTGTGGTTTTTAAAAGGAGACACTAACATCAACTATTTAAAAGAGAACGGCGTTAAAATTTGGGACGAATGGGCAGATGAAAATGGCGATTTAGGACCTGTTTATGGCCATCAATGGAGAAACTGGAATAGTGAGGAAATCGACCAAATAAAAGAAGTTATTGAAACTTTAAAGAACAACCCAAATAGCCGCAGAATGCTGGTTTCTGCATGGAATCCAAGTGTGTTACCAGACACTTCTATTTCCTTTGCAGAAAATGTTGCCAATGGTAAAGCCGCTTTACCTCCTTGTCATGCCTTCTTTCAATTTTATGTTGCTGATGGAAAATTAAGTTGTCAATTATACCAAAGAAGTGCTGATATTTTCTTAGGTGTGCCTTTTAATATCGCTTCTTATGCTTTATTAACAATGATGATGGCTCAAGTTTGTAATTTACAAGTTGGCGATTTCATCCATACATTTGGTGACGCACATATTTACAACAACCATATTGAGCAATTGGAGTTACAATTATCACGTGAATGTCGTCCTTTACCCAAAATGAAATTAAATCCTGAAATCAAAGATATATTTGATTTTGATTTTGAGGATTTCACATTGGAAGGATATGATCCTCATCCTCATATTAAAGGTGCTGTGGCCGTTTAATTAGATTTTTTTTGATGTCACATTACAGTACAGAAGTAACTTCTTCCAAAATTAAATCCGACAATCCTGTTCATCAGAGGTTACTTTTTGGGTACTATTCTGCAAAAGAATACATTCATGGCAATGTACTAGAAATTGGCTGTGGTATTGGTAGAGGTTTAGAAATTGTTGTAAAAAAAGGGACTACTTACACTGGAATTGACAAAAACAAAAAGCTAATTGAAGAGCAAATCCAAAACTTCCCAGAAAATTCTTTCATTCACGGAACTGTTCCACCTTTATTAGAAATTGAAAATGAACGCTTTGATACTGTAATAAGTTTCCACGTGATTGAACATATTGAAAAAGATGATTTGTTTCTTGAAGAAATATACCGTGTTTTAAAACCTAATGGAACATTAATTCTTTCTACTCCCAATAAAAATAAAACCATTACAAAAAACCCTTGGCACATTAGAGAGTATACAGATCTAGAATTGTTACAATTATTTTCTTCAACACAATTTAAACTTATTTCAAAAAAAGGTATTTCAGGAAATGAAAAAGTGAATCATTATTTTCAAATGAACACAAAGACTACTCAAAAAATAATTAAATTGGATTTTTTAAATCTTCGAAACCATCTTCCTTCTTCCCTATTTAAAATAGTGTATGAATTTTTCAATCGGATTAATCGCTTCCTTTTAATGAAAAAAAATCCTGAAATTTGTTTATCAATAAGTAACACCGATTTCATTTTAACAGACGACACTAAAGATTGTTTGGATTTGTTTTTTATTTTTAAGAAAAAAAGATAAATCATTAAAACGTTATTATTTTCTTAAAACAAAACACTTTTTTTATTCCTTTTTATCAATTTAGTAATTTAGCAAAAACTATACTTAAACGAATGAAAAAAATTACCTTACTTTTTTTAGCACTTTTCGCATTTCATAGCAGTACTGCACAATTTTGGAAAAAGAAACAAAAACCAAAAACAGAAATAACTGCAGCAACCGAAAAGAAAAAAACAGGAAAAATAAAGGATTATAATAGTGTGATTACTAAAGACGCTAAGACTACTTCTGGTTTATTTAAAATACACAAAGTAACCGATACATATTATTTTGAAGTTCCTAACCAACTCTTAAATAAAGACATGCTTTTGGTGAGCAAATTTGCAAAGGTTCCTGAAGGTCTTGGAGGAGGTTATGTAAATGCTGGTATTGAAACGAATACACAAATGATTTTTTGGGATCGATTTGAAGACAAATTACTCATTAAAGTAAAATCTGCAAATAGTATTGCCAATGATAGTTTACCAATCAACATTTCTGTTAAAGCAAATAATAATGATATCACTTTATTTACATTTGATATAAGTGCATTTTCTAAAGACTCCACCGCAACTGTAATTGATGTGACCAAATTTTTTTCAACAGATGTAAAAGCGATTAGTGGTTTGTCTCCTAGAATAAGAGAAGCTTATAAAGTTAAAAATTTAGACGAAAGCAGAAGTTTTATTACTTATATGAAAGCTTTTCCTTTAAATATAGAAATTTTACAGGATTTTACTTATAATGCTTCAAAGCCTTCTATTTTAGAAAATACGGAATCCATTAGCGTTCAAATGAGTCAATCGCTGATATTATTACCTGATAACCCTATGCGTCCACGTTATTTTGATTCTCGTGTAGGTTGGTTTACCTTGAATAAATACGATTATAGTAGTACAGAATTAAAAGCGGACAAAAAAACGTATATCAGAAGATGGCGATTGGAGCCCAAAGATCCTGAAGCTTATGCAAGAGGAGAATTAGTTGAACCTATCAAACCCATCATCTATTACTTAGATCCCGCAACACCTGAAAACCTTAGACCCTACATAAAAAAAGGAGTTGAGGAATGGCAAAAAGCCTTTGAAGTAGCTGGATTTAAAAATGCCATTTTAGCGAAAGACCCACCTACAAAAGAAGAAGATCCAGATTTTAATCCAGAAGACATTCGCTATTCTGTAATTCGTTATGTAGCGAGTACCACAAGAAATGCCATTGGACCTAGTATTTCAGATCCTAGAACTGGTGAGATTATTGAAAGTGATATTATTTGGTATCATAATCATCTCCGTTCATATAGAAATAGATATCTTCTTGAAACAGGAGCTGCTAATCCTTCCGCACGAACATTGCATACCAGTGATGAAGAAATGGGCGAAATGATGCAAATGGTTATCGCTCACGAAGTAGGACATGCGTTAGGTTTTCCTCATAATATGAGTGCAAGTTGTGCTTATAATGTAGATGATTACAGAAAACCAAATTTTACAAAACTAAATGGAATTTCTGCAAGTATAATGGATTATGCAAGATTCAATTATATTGCGCAACCTGGAGACACTAATGTTCGTTTCATAAGACAAATGGGACCCTATGATGCTTATGCTGTAAACTGGGGCTATAGAATTATTCCAAATGCAACCACACCAGAAGATGAAATTCCAGTTTTAGATCAATGGATTTTAGAAAAAGCAGGTAACCCTATGTATGAATTTGGAAAACAATCGAGCAGTTTTAATCCTTATTCGCAAACTGAAGACATAAGTAATAATGCCATGAAAGCAAGTGATTATGGTATAAAAAACTTAAAAATTGTGGCCCAAAATCTTCCTGAATGGACAAGTAGTCAAACTAACAATTATGAGGATTTAGAAGAATTATATGGAGAACTACTTAGTGTTTGGAGTCGTTATATTGGTCATGTTGTGACGTATGTAGGTGGAGTTGATGAAATCGAAAAAAAACCGAATCAGGAAGGAGCAATTTATACCGTTATTGCAAAAGACAAGCAAAAAGAGGCTGTAAGTTGGCTACTAAAAAATGCTTTTTCTGATCAAGATTGGTTGGTTAACCCAAAATTACTTAATAAATTTACTCCAGATGATTACGCTCAAAAACTTTTAAGCTATCAAAAAAGACATTTGAACAACTTATTGAGTTTAGAAAGAATGTCTCGTTTAATAGATGCGGCATATATAGATTCAGAAAATTTTACCCTTTTAGAATTACTTACTCAAACTAGAAACCATATTTGGTCAATACATACTAAAGGAAATTCTATTTCAGAAAGAAATCTTCAAAAAGCTTACTTAAGTCATTTAATTACACTCTATGAAGATAAAGACACCACTACGAAATTTGAATTATCTGACATTAAATCATTAATTTATGGTCAACTTTTAGAATTAAAATCCTATTTAAAAACACTCTCAAACCAAATCACTCAAAAAGAAACTAAATATCATGTTTTAGAAAGTTTGAATCGTATTGAAAAAACATTGGAAAACAAATCCAAATAACACAACTGAAAATCAATGTCATAATTAAAAAAGCAGTATTTTTATAAAAAGAGAATCAATTTTTCTACAATTTGGCTTACTTTTTGTAAATAATGAAATAAGTACGACGGTTCAAATAGTTACTACTATGATTTACAGTAATTTAATTTTTATTTATCGATTAAATTTATCTTATTTTTACTGCAATTCTAAAATAGATTTCCTATTTTTGCAATCGTTTTTTTTAAATTATTAAAATTATTAAAAAAATCTTATGAAGAAAATTTTACTATTATTATTAGTTGTTACCTTAAATGGATTTAGTCAAGTTATTGATTTTTCAGAATATGATGATTTTCTGAAAAAACATGTATCGAGCAAGGGAGTTGTTGATTACGACAAGGTTCTAAAAAACATGAATGAAATTAGAAATATAGCACAAAATTTCTCTAAAATTTCTCCTAATAAAAGTTGGTCAGAAGCTGAAGTTAAAACCTACTGGATTAATGTTTACAATGCTAATATTATTAAATTATTAGTAGAGAATTATCCTATTAAAAGTATCAATTATATTAGAGATCCATTCAAAATGCAATTTATTGATTTTGATGGTGAAAAAATTTCATTAGATCATATTGAACATGAAATTTTACGTCCAATGAACGATCCTAGAATTCATTTTGCACTATATTCAACAGCTATTTCTTCTCCACATTTAAGAAATACAGCCTATGCTTCAAATAGTATTGATTATGATCTTGACGTAGCAACCAGCAATTATATTAATGACGCTACACAAAACACAATTGGGACAGCAACTTGCCAGTTATCAAAAATTTTTGAATGGTATTTCACAGATTTTATTGGACCCATGAATATGGTAGGCTTTATCAATAAATATTCTGCAGTAAAAATAAACGACAACACTAAATTAGAGTTTAAAGAATACGATTGGAATTTATACAAATAAATCAAAAAAAGTAAGTATCTTAATGCCTGTTTGAAACAATCCTCAAACAGGCATTTTTGATTCAAAAATTCATGAAAAAAATAATACAAGAACAAAGACTTTTCTTCCATACCAATCAAACAAAATCCCTACCTTTTAGAATAAAGGCTTTAAAAAAATTAAAAAGTATCCTACAGGAAAACGAAACTCTTTTATACGAAGCCATTTATATCGATTTTAAAAAATCAGCTTTTGACACTTATACTAATGAGTTGGGTCTACTGTATAAAGACATTGATGAAGCAATACCTCGTCTTAAGAAATGGTCAAGAATTAAAAAAGTGAGTACTAACTGGGTAAATTTCCCAGCCAAAAGTTACATTGTACCTGAACCCTTTGGAAACACTTTAATTATTGGTGCTTGGAATTACCCATACCAACTTTCATTAGCTCCTGCTATTGCAGCCATAGCAGCTGGTAATACTATTATACTCAAACCAAGCGAACTGCCTAAAAATACCAGTCGGGCATTAGCTAGAATAATAAATGAAAATTTCAATCCCAATTTTTTCTATGTTATGGAAGGAGGCATAGAAGAAACTACTTTTTTATTGAATCAAAAATGGGATAAAATATTTTTTACTGGAAGTGTTACTGTTGGAAAAATTGTATATGAAGCAGCTGCTAAACACCTAACACCAGTAACTTTAGAATTAGGAGGCAAAAGTCCAGCAATTGTTACTGCAGATTGTAATCTAAAAATGACCGTTAAGCGATTAATTTGGGCCAAGTTCTTAAACGCAGGTCAAACCTGTATTGCTCCAGATTATGTCTATGTCCACAAAGCAATAGAAGCCGAATTTTTAAAGGCGTGTCAAAAAGAAATTGAAGCTTCTCATTTCAGTTTTGAAAATCAAAATTATGTTCAAATCATTAATGAAAAAAATCACAAACGCCTCACTGAACTGATTGATTCAAACAAAATTTTCTTTGGTGGAAACCATAACATTGAGAATCGATACATACAACCTACTCTTTTAAACAATATAACAGAGGAAGATGCTATTATGAAAGAGGAAATATTTGGACCTATTTTGCCTGTTTTATCCTACATGGATTTATCAGATATAATCCATAAGATCAAACAAAGACCAAAACCCTTATCTTGCTACGTTTTTACAAATGATCATCCTACCAAAAAGAAAATTTTAAACGAACTTTCGTTTGGTAGTGGAAGTATAAATGAAGCCGTTATGCAAATTAGCAACAGTAAATTACCTTTTGGAGGTGTTGGTGAAAGTGGAATAGGCTCATATCATGGAGAACATGGTTTTAGAACATTTTCACACTATAAAAGTATTTTAGAAAAACCCAATTGGTTTGAATTGAATTTAAAATATTTCCCACATTCGTTGAAGAAACTAAAAATAATAAAATTCTTATTGAAATTATAAACTTAAACAAACATACTATGTTAACCATAATTGCAGCAGCTGCAGAAAATAATGCATTAGGCAAAGACAATGATTTAGTTTGGCATTTACCAGACGATTTTAAAAGATTTAAATCATTAACAACGGGGCATTACATCATAATGGGTAGAAAGACTTTTGAAAGTTTCCCTAAGCCTTTACCGAATAGAACTCATATAATCATCACTAGACAAAAAAACTACACTGTCCCAGAAAACTGTATCGTAGTAAGTAGTTTGAAAGAAGCTATTGCTAAATGTCCAAAAGATGAAGAAAATTTCATTATTGGTGGTGGAGAAATTTACAAACAATCTATAAATGTAGTAGATAAAATTGAACTTACTCGTGTACATACAACTATAGAAGCAGATACTTTTTTTCCAGAATTTGACCCTAAAGATTGGTCTTTAATTGCTGAAGAATTTCATCCTAAAGACGAAAAACACCTTTATGATTTTACCTACCTTACTTACTGTAGAAATGAAAATTAAATTCGTATTTTTGCACACCATATAATTAAAATCATGTCAAAAAATATAACGCCATACAAAGATTCAGATTTAGGTAAAAAAGAGCAAGTTGCCCAAATGTTTGATGCCATTGCTACCAATTATGACGGTTTAAATAGGGTTATCTCTTTTGGAATTGATGTTTCTTGGCGCAAAAAAGTATTACAATTAGTGGCTAATACCAAACCGGAAACCATTTTAGACATCGCAACTGGAACGGGAGATTTAGCTATCTTAATGACTAAAACGGATGCTAAAGAAATTATTGGTCTAGACATTTCAGCTGGAATGCTTGAAATTGGTAAACAAAAAATTAATGAAAAAAAATTAGACCATAAAATCACTATGGTTTTAGGTGATAGTGAAAATATTCCTTATCCAGACAATTATTTTGATGCCATTACGGTAGCTTTTGGAGTACGAAATTTCGAAAATCTAGAAAAAGGACTTGCAGAAATACTTCGCGTTTTAAAACCAAATGGGATTTTTGTTATTTTAGAAACCTCTGTCCCAACTCGATTCCCTTATAAACAAGGATACGCTTTTTACACTAAATTTATTCTACCACTCATTGGAAAATTATTTTCTAAAGACAAAGTGGCTTATAAATATTTATCTGATTCTGCTAATATTTTCCCTTTTGGAGAAGCTTTGAACAATATTTTAAGGAAAATTGGGTTTATAGATGTAAAGCATTTGCCTCAAACCTTTGGAGTTGCCACAATTTATCATGCATCTAAGAAATAGTATGAAAAAAAGTTTTATTTTATTGTTACTAACTACCACTATTAGCTTAGCTCAAGGTGGTTTACTTGGGAAAGACCCGATTATTAATCTCGAAAATTTCGACAAACAGAAAGTACACTGGGGCTATTTCCTAGGTTTTAATAGTTTGGATTTTAAATTTGATTATTTACAACCCACAGAAGATGTATCAATACAATCAACAATTGGTTTCAATGTAGGTTTAGTTGGAAACTTACGTATAATTGACCATGTAGATTTACGATTTGAGCCAGGACTTTATATTACACAAAGAAATTTAACTTTTCCAGGTATAGACAACCCTGTTGATGCTCTGAGAGAAGTAAAATCAACTTATATTTATTTTCCTTTATTACTTAAATTTTCTGCAAAACGTGCTGGAAATATTAGACCCTATTTAGTAGGAGGACTCTCTACAGCATTAAATTTAGGAAGTAATTCACAAGCACCTGATGACAACTTCAATGATCGATTTAGAATGAAAAAATGGTCTAATTTTTATGAAGTAGGTTTTGGTATAGACTTATATTTGGAATATTTCAAGTTTTCTCCATCCATTCGTGGTGTATTTAGCATGAACGATGAATTAATTCGAGACAACACACCAGACAGTCCCTGGACTGGAAATGTTCAATCCATGAAAACAAGAGGTATCTTTATTAATTTCACATTCCACTAATTTACCTTTTAAATTCACTTAAAATAATAGCTGTAGCGGTTGCCACATTTAAACTTTCAGTTTGTTGTAAGTTACCAAACCTAGGAATGGCAATTTTTTGAGTAACCAAGGCTTCAATGGAAGGAGAAATTCCATTAGCTTCATTTCCCATTACAATAACGCCTTCTTTTAAAAGAGAGGCTTCATATATGTTTTTACCATCCATAAAAGTACCATAAATTGGCACACGAATTCCGCTTAATTTTTTTTCTAAATTCGTATACAAAACATTTACTCTACTTAGAGATCCCATAGTGGCTTGCACAACTTTAGGATTATAAATATCTACTGTTTCTTCAGAACACCAAAGCGTTTCGATTCCAAACCAATCACAAAGTCGAATAATTGTTCCCAAATTCCCTGGATCTCTTACATCATCTAAAGCTAAAATTAACCCGTTAGGAGTTGTTCTTTTTTCTTTCGGAATTTTAAAAATTGCCAAACAAGAATTAGGAGTAGTTAAGGCACTTATTTTTTTCAATTCACCAACCGTTATGGTATAAATTTTGTTAGTATCAACAGACAAAAACAAATCAGTTGTAGTGAATAAACTGTGCAATTCATAGTTAGCATCTAGGAACTCTTGAATTACTTTTTTACCTTCGGCAAAAAATAATTGGTACTGCTTTCTATATTTTTTTTGTTGCAGACTCGTTATAAGCTTAATTTGGTTTTTACTAAGCATAAAAATTGTATTTTTGACTAACTATATTAATCGAATTGAAAAAAATTTTTCCAAAAATAGTATTTATATTTATAACTGGCACCTTATTTTACTCTTGTTCGATGGTAAAAAAAGTTCCAGACGGCAAACATCTCTTAACGAAGAACACTGTCATAACCAATGATACTGTTGTTAAAAACGAAAGAGTCGAAAGTCTTATTAGCCAAAAACCAAATGGAAAACTTCTTGGATTTCCATTGCGTTTAGGCCTCTACAATATTGCCAAAGACAATCCAGACTCTCTTTATTACGCTTGGTTGGAAAGAAAACCCAATAGAAGAGAAAATCTTGCCAAAATTCTATCCAATAAACAAGTGGATCGATTAAGCCAATCCTTTTTAGTTTCTGGATTGAGTCGCTTCTTAAAAAAAACTGGTGAAGCACCCGTTATTATTGATTCTATTAAAATTGGCACAACCAAAAATAGACTACAAGGTTTTTATAGCAATCAAGGTTTTTTTGATGCCAAAGTAACAGCAAAAGTCGATTCTGTAGGTGTAAAAAGAGCCGAAATTACCTACCATGTAGAAACAGGAAAAGGATATATTATTGATAGCATTTCCAAACGTATTGAAACTCCAGCTTTGGACAGTCTTTTTGTAAAAACACAACCACGTTCTTTAATCAAAAAAGGCGAACAATTTAACGATGAAAAGTTTGATGCAGAAAGAACGCGATTAACTACTTATTTTAGAAACCATGGTGTTTATGATTTTCAAGTAAACCATGTGAGATATGACGTTATTACCAGTGAGAAAGACACCAATATAGATATTGTTTATGATATTGAAGACCGAAAAATTAAAAGAGGTGACACGCTCGTTAAAACTCCTTTTAAGATTTATAAAATCAGTCAAATAAATATTTTTACCAACAGTCCTATTAAAAAAGGAAAATATAAAATTAGTGACAGTGTTGTTTATAATAACTATAATATTTATTCTATTGGAAAGTTAAATTATAAACCCAAAGCCATAACTGATGCCATTTTTATTGAAAAAGGAAATTATTTTAGCGACAACGACAAAACATTAACATCTAGATCATTAAGCAACTTAAAGGTATTTAATTTTCCTAATATTGAATATATAGAAGATCTTTCCACAGAAGATGAAAATGATTTGGTAGCCAATATTTATCTTATTCCCTTAAAAAAGAAAAATTTAAACGCTTCTATTGATTTCAATCATTCCAATATTCAAGATTTTGGTATTACAGGAAATCTTTCGTTAACCTTTAGAAACTTTTTTAGAAGAGCTGAAACCTTAGAAATTTCAACACGAGGTAATATTGGTTCGTCTCGAGATTTACCCAACCCAAACGGGACTTTTTTCAACCTTTCTGAATACGGAGCCGATGTAAAACTTACGTTTCCAAGAATATTTTTTCCTTTTAAAACCACTAGCATCATTAAAAAGGAAATGCTTCCTACTACACAGATGAGTTTTGGTTTAACCAATCAAAAAAACATTGGATTGGACAAAGAAAATTTCACTAGTATTATCAATTACAATTGGTTACCCAAAGACGACACTACCATTCGTTATGATTTATTAAACATTCAATTTGTTCGTAATTTAAATATCGACAACTATTTTAATGTGTATAACTCTTCTTATAATCGATTGAACGATTTAGCTCAAGTGTATGATACAACAGGAACGTATTTGGACCCAAACACAGGAAACTTAACCAATACTAGTGCCGTAGGTTTTATTGACGCTGTTTTAAATGGTTCCATTCCAATTAACAACCAATCTTCTGATTTTAATTCGATACGAAGTATTGGAGAAAGAAGAAAACGTTTAATTGAAAACAATTTGATTGTTTCATCTGCTTTTACATATAATAAAAACACTCGAAAAGGTTTTTTAGATAATACTTTTTATGCCATCAAAGCCAAAATTGAATCAGCAGGAAATTTAGTAAGTTTATTTGCCAAACAAGTGCCACAACCTGAAAGCGATAATGGTAATGAAACTCTTTTTGGTATCGAATATGCGCAATATGTAAAAGGAGAAGTAGATTTAATCAAACACTGGGATTTAGGTAAAAAGAACATTCTGGCTTTTAGAACTTTTGGAGGAATTGCTATTCCTTATGGGAATGCCAATTCTATTCCTTTTTCGCGAAGTTATTTTGCAGGAGGTTCCAATGATAATAGAGGTTGGCAAGCCTATGGATTAGGACCTGGAAGCAGTGGCGGTATTAATGATTTTAATGAAGCTAATTTAAAACTCGCAGCCAGTGTAGAATATCGTTTTAATATTGTAGGAAAAATTAACGGTGGTCTTTTTGTAGATGCAGGAAATATTTGGAATGTATTTGACAATGTAGAAGACAAATCCTACACCTTTAATGGTATTGAATCCTTAAAAGACATAGCTGTAGGAACTGGAATTGGTTTACGATATGATTTTGATTTCTTTGTCTTTAGAATCGATTTTGGTTACAAAGCATACAATCCTGCAAAAGAACAAAGTGAAAGATGGTTTAAAGATATAAACTTTAGTAAAACTGTCTTAAATTTTGGAATTAATTACCCATTCTAATTTTTTAAATTATTATTTTTGTAAATTATATTAAACAAACTAACTATGAATCATTCAATAAAACCTGGTGTAGCAACTGGAAATCAAGTTCAAGAAATATTCAAATATGCTAAAGAAAAAGGATTTGCATTACCAGCTGTTAATGTTACAGGTTCAAGCACAATAAACGGTGTTCTAGAAACTGCTGCTAAACTAAAAGCACCCGTTATTATTCAGTTTTCAAATGGTGGCGCTCAATTTAACGCTGGAAAAGGGCTTTCCAATGAAAATCAAAAAGCAGCAATTTTAGGAGCTGTTGCAGGAGCAAAACACATACATGAATTAGCAGAAGCTTATGGAGCAACGGTTATTTTACATACCGATCACTGTGCGAAAAACTTATTACCTTGGATTGATGGTTTATTAGATGCTTCAGAACAATTTTACAAAGAAAAAGGAAAGTCTTTGTTTAGTTCACATATGATTGATTTATCAGAAGAACCAATTGAAGAAAACATTGAAATTTCTAAAAAATATTTAGAGCGCATGAGCAAAATGGACATGACGTTAGAAATTGAATTAGGAATTACTGGTGGTGAAGAAGATGGTGTAGACAATTCTGATGTTGACAGTTCCAAATTATATACCCAACCTGAAGAAGTAGCTTACGCATATGAAGAATTAATGAAGGTAAGTCCGAGATTTACTATTGCAGCCGCTTTTGGAAATGTACACGGGGTTTACAAACCAGGAAATGTAAAATTAACTCCAAAAATTTTAAAGAACTCTCAAGAATACGTACAAAACAAATACAGCACAACGGCAAACCCAGTTGATTTTGTTTTCCATGGTGGAAGTGGTTCTACACTAGAAGAAATTAGAGAAGCGATTTCTTACGGAGTAATTAAAATGAATATTGATACCGATTTACAATTTGCTTTCACAGAAGGAATTCGCGACTATATGACGAAAAATATCGAGTATTTAAAAACTCAAATTGGTAGTCCAGATGGTCCAGAAAGTCCAAACAAAAAACACTACGATCCAAGAAAATGGATTAGAGAAGGTGAAGCAACATTTAACAAAAGACTAGAGCAAGCATTTGCCGATTTAAATAACGTTAACACTTTATAATTAATTTAGAATTTAAAATTTAGAATTAGGATATTATGGTTTCTAGTTCTAAATTTTGATTATTAATTTCTAACTTCAAGAATTATGGCTTGGTTTAAAAGAAAAGAAAAAGGAATTCAAACAGCAACAGAAGATAAAAAAGACGTTCCTAAAGGGTTGTGGTACAAATCACCAACAGGTAAAATTGTTGACACTGAGGAATTAGCAAAAAACTTATGGGTAAGTCCAGAAGATGATTTTCATGTACGAATAGGTAGCGCTGAATACTTTGAAATCTTGTTTGATAACAATGAATTTAAAGAATTAGACGCTAAAATGACATCTAAAGATCCTTTGAAGTTTGAAGACACTAAGAAATATGGCGATCGTTTAAAAGAAGCGATGGAGAAAACCAAATTAAAAGATGCGGTTCGTACTGCAGTTGGAAAATCCAAAGGAAAAGACTTAGTAGTTTCTTGTATGGATTTTGCTTTTATTGGGGGTTCCATGGGAGCGGTTGTAGGAGAAAAAATTGCTAGAGGAATTGATTACGCTATCAAAAACAAAATCCCTTTTGTGATGATTTCTAAATCGGGTGGTGCCCGAATGATGGAAGCGGCTTATTCCTTAATGCAGTTAGCCAAAACTTCTGCTAAATTAGCGCAATTAGCTGATGCAAAAGTACCTTATATTTCACTTTGTACAGATCCAACTACAGGAGGAACAACAGCTTCATATGCAATGTTAGGAGATATCAACATTGGAGAACCAGGTGCTTTAATTGGTTTTGCAGGTCCGCGTGTGGTAAAAGACACCACAGGTAAAGATTTACCAGAAGGTTTCCAAACTTCAGAGTTCTTGTTAGAACACGGATTCTTGGATTTTATTTCGCACCGAAAAGAATTAAAAAACAAAATCAACTTATATATTGATTTGATTTTAAATCAAGAAATACGATAAAAAGAAGCCAGCACAATTGCTGGCTTTTTCTTTTTCAATCCTTTAGCAAAAAAGCGATAGAAAACCTTTCAAAAAACAGCTAAAAGTTTTTGATTATATCTAAAAATAATTATATTTGCACTCCAATTTAGCGGGTATGGTGAAATTGGTAGACACGCCAGACTTAGGATCTGGTGCCGCAAGGTGTGAAGGTTCGAGTCCTTTTACCCGCACAACAAAAAGCTGAACAATAGTTCGGCTTTTTTTTATGACTTCTATTTAAGGATTTGAAATATAAAAAACCACTCCTTTTACAAGAGTGGTTTTATTTTTAGCTACTTTGTGAGCACGGAAAACATTTCCGCGCTATTAGGTTTATAAATATGTTCTATTGCTTTTTTATATAACTTAATAGTAAAAACACTTATCATATACACCCTCTTTTAAAATTAAAAACAACTTTTTATTTTTTAGAACATATTCTTCATATCCATCATTACTTGTATATTTAGAATTGAAAAAAATGGAATCTGTTTGGATATTAAAGCTTTCACTATCAATAAAAGAATCAGACTTTAAAGTCAACTTATTCCGATTTAAAGACCACTCCCCTTCAATAGTATCATTCATAAAAGAAATAATTCTAAATTGATTATTTTTTTCAATATAAAGTATGTATTCAGGCTTGCCATATAAAATACAATTTGATTCATAATTTCTCTTTAATGTTGGCTTACAAGACACTAAAACTAAAAAAAATAAAATACTATTTCTCATCATACCTATTATTCATTTTTCTAATAAATTCTACGGTGTGAATTTACAATCAGTGTTAGAAATTTTAATCAAAAACAACCTAACCTCTCTTCAAAAATAAATAAAATTAATAACTTTTTGGACGTAAAAAACACCTTTTAGCTTGTAATGACAACCTTTTTACTTATTAAAAGATGCTTTTTGAATATAATTTGAACCTATTCGTTTATAATTACAAGCTTTTTGATTATAAATAGAAGCTTTGAGGTTGTAATTAGAAGCTTTTAGTCTATAATTATACGCTTTGAGATTATAAATAGTAGCTTTTAGATTATGGAGAGATGCTTTTAGGTTTAAAATATAAAACCACTCCTTAAAGAGTGGTTTTTTTAGTAATGGAGTGGATTTTAAGCTTGTGTTATACTTATTTTAATAGTCCCTATTTCAAGGGTCGCAAGGTATTGCTATACGTAATCGAAAAATCGGCGGTATCGTCTTTGTATTCTTTCATCAAATAAATGAATTTATACTTTTGTGCTTTATCCGAAGGAATTACAATGTCTTTTTTAGAAAATTGATCGTGAATGACCAAAGCACTCTCATTGGAAAAACTAAAGTAATCGGCTAGTTTTGTGTTTAAATTGGTAATAGGATAACTCGAATAAACCGATTTTTCTCCTTGTTTTGCCGAAATTTTTTCTCCTTTGAAGCCTTGTGTTAAAATGAGAACACTACGATTACTAGCATCCGCGTTGTGCTGTTTCAAAAACGCATTTTTTTCACTTTCTGAAACACTGGTAAAATCATCTCGATATTGGGTAGATACTCCACCCGATTTACATCCTATAATAAGTATTAAAAGGACAACTAGGGTATATAAATTTTTCTTTTTCATATTTTAATAACTTAAAAAAACAGCTTATAGTATGTTTTTATACTAAAAAAAGCACCTTTTTAAAAAAAAGATGCTTTTTAAGAAACACATTCTAAATCAAATTAATCTTTACTAAACTTGCTTTTATTGATGGTATTATCGGAATTAATAATGGTAATAAAATAAATTCCTTTTTGAATATCTTCAATCGGTAAACTCTGATTTGCTTTTACCGAATTAAAACTTTTTACCAATTGCCCTGTTATCGTATAAATAGCCACTTTATTAGCATCTAAAGACACATGCAGGTTGCTTTTTGCAGGATTTGGATATACCAAAACTTTATCATTTGCTTCAAATTCAGAAGTACTTAAAGTACTTGGTTGGTTACCAAAAATTCTAAATTGACCAGAAGGAATACTAATTGCAGTTGTTGTATTCGTAACTACATAAGGAGCATCAGTCATTAAATCATACCAAGTTCCGGTGTAAGGAAAATTAGGATTAATCGTTAAATCAGCCACAGAGAAATTTGCCAAAATCACTACATTTTTCAATTGTGTAGTGGGCAAACTATTATCGTAAACATAGATTCTTTGTCTAACATTATTGCCATCTGGACTAATGGCGTAATCCCCATTAAAAACAGGTTCGTTGGTTTTTAAAGCAATCATTCGCGCATACTTATCATAAATTGCGCCTCTAATTGGGTCGCTTGCCCAGTTTTCAACCCATTGTGGTTGTGGTTTTGTGGCTAATTTACAATCTCCTGGCGTTGGATCTGATTCGGAGTTTACAGTTCCATTGGTACAGGTATAAATAGAATCGTCCATACCTAATTCTTGAAAATGCCAAATCATTTTTGGTCCAGGAACCAATACACTTATAGCTCCTAAAGAAGCCATTCTATTTAAAGCATTGGTAAGATTTCCATTTACAGGATAAGCTCCTGCTGCATTTCCAAAAGTGACAGCCTCATACATTAAACGATCTTTATCATGGCTTTCAGGATACCCAATTAAACGTTTTCCAGAAAAACCTCTGCTTACGTGCCCTATTCTTGAAATATCACCATTAGTTGCATATCCTTTCGCTAATTCTTTATAATTAAAGAACATTTCACCCCACATCATAATTCCTTTACCTTCTCCTAGCCTATAATTTGCCCATTGTTGTTCTTCATTATCAGAACCTAAATGTTCAAAAATAGCGTAGTGATTGGTATCTAAACTCCATGTATAATCTACATATTCTTTCAAAACATCGATACGATCTTGTTGATATGCATTGGTACACGATTCATCACCACTCGTACAATTTTGTGTAAACCCTTTGGTTAAATCCCAACGGAAACCGTCAATTTTAAAATCAGTAATCCAATGTTTTAAAGTACGTTTTACATATTCTTTAGTATGCGTAGAAGCATGATTGAAATCTTCACCTACACTATAAGTATGTCGCGCTACCGTATTAAAGTAAGGATTATCGGTACTTGGGCTACCCCAACCATCGCCATCTGGATCATTCATCCACATTCTTACCATTGGATTTCTTCCGAAAGCATGATTAAAAGCGATATCTAAAATAACCGCAATACCATTTTGATGGCATACATCTACTAATTCTCTCAACTTATCTTCTGTACCATAGAATTTATCCAAAGCCATGTGAAAAGAAGTGTTGTAACCCCAACTTTCATTCCCTTCAAATTCCATTACAGGCATTAATTCGATTGCCGTAATTCCTAAATTTTTTAAATACATGATTTTATCTATCACATCTTGATAATTTCGGTCTGCATCAAAATCACGTACTAGAAGTTCGTAAACTACTAAATTGTCTTTATTAGGTTTTGTAAAATTAGTCACTTGCCAATTGTATGGGGTTTGCGCGGTTTGTAAAACTGTTACTTCTCTTTCTTGACCTGCTGGATAAGTAGGCAAATTAGGATAAGAAGCACTTGGAATATACGGATCATCGTAAGGTGATAAAACTAGTGTTGAACAAGGATCTGCTGCTTTCACCAAAGAAGGAGAATTTGCAATAGGCGTTTGATCCACTACCCAATATTGATAGGTATAAATTTGTCCTGGTGTTAAACCAGTAAGTTCCAACCAGAATTTCTCAGAAGACGTATCTTTTTTCATGGCATAAGCATTGCTTGGGTTCCAATTGTTAAAAGAACCTGCCACATATACAAAATCTTTCCCTGGAGCATTTAATACTAAAGTTGCTTTAGTGTTATCGGATGCATTATAATTAATTCCAATTTCCATCCCATTAGGAAGCGCTTGAGTTACTGCACCTGGATTCACTACTACAGCAAAAGTTTTGGTTTGTGTAACGGCTCCTTGCGTAATTTCTAATTCATAATTTTGGTTGGTCGTGATATTCGTATGATTGAAGCTATACGAACTTACATTGGCAACCGAATTAATAGAAGCCCCATTCGCTTTTAAATTATAATTGGCATTCCCATTATTATTGTTGGCTGAAATGGATAAATTACCCCCTGAATTTAAAATGGTTGTAGAGTTAACTGCTGGTGTAACTAAAGTCGATTGAAAAGCCCCTACTTCAATTAAAATATCTTGTGATTTTTTATCTCCAGTTCCATCTTTTGCTTTTACTAAAAACCCTATTCTACCGATTCCTGTTCTAGCATAAAACGTATTGGGAACAAAAGTCATCGTATAGGTATCTGGACCTGCATTATAGGTCAACCGATTCGCTTCATTGGAACTCGTCCAAGAACCATTGGTGGGACAATCTAAGATATTGGTATCATTGGTATCAAAAGACCAAGCCCACAAATAAAGAGCATTTCCAGTAACTCCCCAAGTAGCTTCATTAATAGAATTTCCATTAATGGTAATGGTGATACTCTGATTTTCTTCAAAAGAAGAAGGAGCAACACTATAGGTTACATTTTGCTGTTGAGAGAAAACAAAGGATATAAAAAAAGTAAATAAATACGTAATTTTTTTCATTGTGAATATATTTGAAAAAGGCTACCTAAGTAGCCTTTTTATTTATTGAGCAGTTAATGAATAAGTATATTCTCTTGGGTTACTTAAATCTAATTCGATTAAATAAGTTCCAGCTGAAGGCACAGTTAAATTTGGTCCACCGTAATCCATATATTCATCACCATTTGAATCACCACCTAAATTTAAATCCCAACCATTGTTAGCTCTAAATTTGAATTCTCCAGCAGTTAATGGTAAAGTTATACTCCATTTTTTTGTGGAAGCATTATAAGTCATATCATGATCTAGAGCTGGATCAGGCCATCCATTAGGCGTAGCAGCACCAGTAACTGCCCAATTAGCAATTTCTACTGAATATGTTAATCCATTTGGGTTATCTGAAGTAACAGCACCTGTATTAGCTTTAACTCTATAATAACCAGCTGCAGCTGGCCCACAGTTAGTTGAGCTTCCTTGTAGTAAAACTCCTGAAAATGTTCCATCATCACCCCAATCAACATTTCCCCATTCATAAGCACCAGATGCGTTTGGTGCAATAAATTTGAATTCCCCATCTAACCATAGAAATCCTTCAAAATCTGTTTTTCCAAAATCCGAAGCTGCCAATTCTGGTGCAGTTGGTGGATTCCATCCTTGATGATTACCTGGTACAGCAATTTTTGGCAAATCAGTAGGATAAGGAGTAATTGTTAAAGTAATAACATTTGAATAGGTTACTAAACTTTCATTTGAACCTAAAGAAGCTTTAACTCTGACATCAACATCAGTTGCATCGTAAGGTATTGCTCCTAAATTTAACATCACTCCATTAAGTGCTTCTACAGTCCAAGTTACAAATCGACTTGTTGTCATTCCACCAATTTCATATGTCGCAAAATCAGTCCCTGATAAAGCTATTTGAACTTCATAATTAACCTCCGTTTGAACAGAATATTCAGCATGATTCCAAACTAAAGTTGTTGCTTCACTTGCAGCATTTGCTGGATTTAATTCATAAGTACTTCCGTTTACAGGAGAAACTAATTGCGGGTCACCTGAAGCTTTAACGGTAACTTGCTCATCATTTTCACAAGAAAAACTTGTAAATAACAATAAGGCTAGAGCAGATATTTTTAATATTTTTTTCATTTTAAAACAATTTTATGTTAATAACCAGGATTTTGTGATAAGTTAGGATTCGCTTGCAAAGCCGTTAAAGGGATTGGGAATACGTTATAAGTAGCTGGAATTGGAGCTCCATTCACTGCATTTCCTTTCCATGGCCATAAATAAGTTCCTCCAGTAAACATTCCAAAACGAATTAAATCGCTTCTTCTGTGTCCTTCTAACATTAATTCCCTACCTCTTTCTTCTATTATGAAATCTAAATCCAATTCACTAGATGAGATTGTTAATGCATTAGATCTTGTTCTTACAGCATTTACATATGTAACAGCTTCTGTTAAAGAACCACCAGTTGCGCCTCTAACTACGCATTCAGCATACATTAAATAAGCATCTGCCAATCTAAATAATGGGAAATCTGTCCCTGAAAAGTCTGTAGGTGTAGTAGCAGACATATAATTATTATTTCTAAACTTGATTGATGGATATCCATTAGTCCATTCTTTATAATCGGTCATTTCGAAAGTATGCCCATTGGTCCAAAACAATTGCGCTCTATCATCTGTAGAAGTTGACAAGTTACCAAATAGACCATACCATGCTTTAGTAGCTCTGTGACCTGCCCAACCTTGAGTAGCTCCATAAGTACTTAATGTCATGGTAGCACTATTTAAACTTCCGTTTACGATATAGGTCGTATTTCCATAACTTTGGCTTACTAAAGGATCTGCGATTAATGGATAGATAATTTCTGATGAAGTATTATTATCTCCTGTAAAGTTAGAAGCAAAATTAGGTTCTAATGTATAACCTCCTTCATCAATAACTTTCTTTGTATAAGTTAACGCATCTGTATATCTATCTACTCCTGTATATACTTGAGCATTCAAATATAATTTTGCCAATAACATTCTTACTACAGATTTATTTGCTCTACCATAAGCATTTGTCATGGTAATCTTGTCTTCAATATCTAATAATTCTGATTCAACGAAGTTAAACAGATCTAATCTAGAAGCTTCAGGAAGTGGCGTTGAAACACCCACGTTCTCTTCTGTCACTAAAACCCCTTTTCCAAAGCAATCAATCATATAGTAGTACGCTAATGATCTTAGAAATCGCACTTCACTAGTAATGGATTCTTTATTAGGTATATCTACATTATTTAAAACTACTAATAGATTATTGCATTGTGGAACGGTATAGTAAACTCTATTATATAAATATCTGAAGAATTTATTGTTTTCGTCCCAACTTGAAGTAGTTGTTAACTGGTCTAAACCATTATCTCCCCAACGGTTTTTCATACCATCTGCAGTAAACTCTTGCAAATTGATAATTCCTCTTAAAAATGGGGATTCACCTGGATCATCACTTATATCAGAAGAACCTGGTCCATCTGGACCTGATAAAGCAAAGGAACCATACAATTTCGACATAATACCAGTAATGGCATTTGGATCTTTCTGTAGCAATTGTTCTAATGACAATTCTACTTTTGGTTCTGTGTTTAAATCATCTGTACATCCTGAAAACAAAGCAGTACAAAAGATGAATAAACTTAATAATTTGATTCTTTTCATATTTATTTTTTTAAAAATCTAAACTTAATCCAAACGTGTAAGAAGTTGGTCTTGGATAAAAATTCGTATCAATTGCTCCAAAATTTTCAGGGTCTTGACCACCATATTTTGTTATTAAAAATGGATTATTCAGAGCTCCATATAATCTTAGAGAAGAAGTCTTTATTAATTTATTGAATTTATATCCTAAAATAATATTCTCACATCTTAAAAAAGTAGCATCTTCTAAGAAATAATCTGAAAAAGTGGCATTCCCATTAAAGTTTTGGAAAGCCAAATCAGATTCCCCTCCGTAAAAATTTAAAACATTTGACAAGCTATTGTTGTTTACTGGAATTGCACTATCAACCCAACCTGAAGTTAAAATTCTTGAATTGTAAACTTGTCCGCCAAATTGACCTCTGAAGCTAGAACTTACATCCCAATTTTTATAATTAAACGCGAATCCAAAACCAAAAGTCCAATTTGGTCTTACTGCTTTATAATATCTATCGTCATTGGTAATCACATTATCACCATTTCTGTCAACAAAAGCACCTGGAATAACGTTGCCATCTTGATCATATAGTTGTTCAAATACCCAAAATGAATACGGTTGTAAACCTACTACGTGATCAGCAATATTTACACCTGTACCTGTTGGTAAATTACCTCCAGCCTGCACTTTATCAACATCTTTTAAATCGGTTACCTTTACATAACTATATGCTACATTGGTATATACTTCTAATCTATAATCTTCTGTTTGTACAGGTTTTAAATTTAAACTTAACTCAAAACCTTTACCCTCAGTACTTCCCACATTTTTAACAAAAGTATCTGTCAATCCTTGTCCTGGAGGTAATGGTACTCTTGCCAATAAATCATTTGTTTCTTTCTTATATATATCAAAACTTCCTGATAAAAAGTTATTCTTAAAGAAATCAAAATCAACACCTAAGTTATAGGTAGTTGTTTTTTCCCAAGTTAAATCTTCATTAAAAGCTAAAGCAGAATATAAGTTAGAACCATCTAAATATTGACTGCTATTGCTACCAACACTAAACAAAGGTGTAGAGGGATAAAACCCTACAGTACCTGTAATATCTTGTTGTCCAGTTTTACCTACTCCAATTCTTACTTTAGCATCATTCACAAAGGCAACATTTGAAAGAAAGCTTTCTTCTTTTAATTTCCAAGCTACTGCCGCTGATGGAAAATAACCCCATCTTTTATCTTCTCTAAATAAAGATGAACCGTCTGCTCTAAAGGTTAAGGTAACTAAATATTTATTCGCTAAATCTATATTCGCTCTTCCAAAAAAGGATTGTAAATTCAAAACATTGTAGTATCTATTGTTTGGGTTGTTTACATTTGGCTGCACCTCTCTAAGTCCCGTGTCTATGTTATACCTATAGATTTCTTTATTCCCGTCATTCTTAAAGTTTTGATACGAATAACCTCCTTGAATATCAAATTTATTTACGAACCCATCCAACGATTTAGCATACGCTAAATAAGAGTCCATAGTTACATTTGTCATTTTTTGATTTTCCAAATAATTTAAGCCAGGATTAAAAACATAATCTGTATCATTATTGATTACCCTATAAGTAGCTATAGCATTGTTGTTAAATGTCTCGCGAATTCTAGCTTTAGAAGCATCAATACCTAAATTCAATACTGCTCTTAATTCCGGTAAAAAATGCATTTTATAATCCATTTCAATATTACCTAAAAATCGAAGCACTCTTTCGGGTCTATTTCTTTGCTCTAATAAAGCTAAAGGATTATATTGACCACTTATATTATTAGAATTTGTAACCAAATCTTGATAATAACCTCCAAATCTATTTGAAGCTGAATAATCATATAACGGTTTAGTAGGATCCATTTTAATTGCACCTCCTAAAGCACCCCCTTCATCAATTGAATTTTTAACAACATTTATCAATCTTGCATTGGCATCGATTTTTAAATGATCTGTAAAAAGTTTTGGTGTTAATTTCAATGAATAGTTATATCTCTCATAATCATTCGTTTTAACCAAACCTTCATTTTTAGTATAACCTAATGAAGCTCTCATTGGCAATACTTTATATAGATTCGTCTTAGCACTAAAATTATGATCAGTCGAAATAGCCGTTCTATAAATTTCGTCTTGCCAATCGGTATCATATAAAATTCTACCTTCAATTACCCCAGGTGTTGATGGATCATCAACCAATGTTGAATTAGGATCATCTATACCTAAATAATTAGTATAAGTAGGATGATACTCCTCAATAAATTGAGTAAACTCTTTCCCATTCATCACGTCAATTTTTTTACCTACTTTACCAACCGATACATTTGCAGAATAATTATATTGTGCTTGACCCGAAGTTCCTTTTTTGGTTGTAATAATAATGACACCATTAGAAGCTCTAGAACCATAAATAGCAGAAGCAGAAGCGTCTTTTAGAACTGTAAAACTTTCAATATCATTTGGATTAATAAATGACAATGGATTACTAACACCTGCTTGTGTTGTATTATCTAAAGGAATTCCATCAATAACAATTAAAGGACTACTATTAGCACTTAAAGAAGAACCTCCTCTAATTCTGATATTTGGAGCCGAATCTGGCTGACCACCATTTGAAGTGATTCTAAGACCCGCTACTTTACCTGTCAATAATTGATCCGCAGAAACAATTGCTCCTTTATTAAAATCCTTTGTAGTTACAGAAACTAAAGATCCAGTAGCGTCTTCT
The DNA here is from genome assembly GCF_024054195.1 of Flavobacterium sp. NRK F7. Taxonomy (GTDB): domain Bacteria; phylum Bacteroidota; class Bacteroidia; order Flavobacteriales; family Flavobacteriaceae; genus Flavobacterium. The sequence goes on from NZ_JAMXLB010000001.1 coordinate 182,800, forward strand.
TTTTTAACGGATCCATAACCAATAACAACTACACCTTCTAATTGATTCGCATCTTCAATCATTAAAATAGTAATTTCTTTTTCACCTTTATAAGTAAATGTTTGCTTTACAAATCCTACATAAGAGAAAACAATTTGATCTCCATTAGTTAAATTTGAAAGTGTAAAGTTTCCGTCAAAATCTGTGGCAGTTCCTGACGTACTATTAACTACTGCTATATTCACACTTGGTAGTGGTGATTGTGTGGCACTATCTAACACTCTTCCTTTTAAAATGTTCTGTGCAAACATCCCCATCGGTAATACTACCAGCATGAAAAATAATAGCTTTTTTTGTAATGTTTTCATACAATTTGTTTAGGGTTAAATCTTTAATTATTTTCGCTTATAATTCACTTCTAATGTTAAATTTATGTAAAAAAAGCTTTAAAAAAAATCAGTAAGCGAGAAAGACTAACCGAAAACGTTTTCGTGTTGAAAACTTTGTTAAATCCTAGCATTTTTTACATTAAAATTACGATACTAAGAAAAATAAAAGTACTTTTATTGAAAATATTAAATTTACAAAAAATGCAATGAAAAGAAAAGTAACTTTAAAACAAATTGCCAAAGAGTTAGATGTATCTATTTCAACTGTATCCAAATCCTTAAAAAACAGTCCCGAAATAAGCGAAGATACTCGTTTAAAAGTACAAGCATTTGCAAAACTATATAACTACAAACCCAACAACATTGCCTTAAGCTTAAAAAACAAAAAAACGAAAACTATAGGAATAATAATTCCTGAAATTGTACATCATTTTTTTGCTACTGTTATTAGTGGAATTGAACAGGTTGCTAATGAACAAGGTTACAATGTAATTGTGTGTTTATCGGACGAATCTTTTGACAAAGAAGTCATCAACCTTGAAATGCTTGCCAATGGAAGCACGGATGGATTTATTATGTCTTTATCCAAAGAAACACAACAAAAGAAAGATTTTCATCATCTACAAGAGGTAATAAACCAAGGAATGCCAATTGTTATGTTTGATAGAGTGGCCAATGAAATTTTGGCTGATAAAGTAATTATCGATGATTTATTGGCCGCCTACCAAGCTGTCAATTTTTTAATTGAAGAAGGACGCAAAAAAATAGCTTTAATAACTACTGTTGACTATGTAAGTGTTGGTAAATTGAGAACTGAAGGTTACATTAAAGCTTTAAAAGATCATAATTTACCTGTAGATGAAAACATCATATTAAAAATTGAAGACATAGACAATTGTTCGGACGTAATTCAAAGATTAATTGACGAACAAAAAATAGATAGTGTATTTGCGGTTAATGAACTTTTTGCTGTAGTTGCTATTAAAGAAGCTTTAAAAAAAGGAATAAAAATTCCTGAAGAACTATCGGTAATTGCATTTACGGATGGAATCATCTCTAAATTTTCAACACCCACAATTACTACTGTAAGCCAAAACGGAGTTAAAATGGGTAGAAAAGCAGCCGAAATGTTAATTGAAAGACTAGAAGCAGAAGATGAAGAAGAGGAACGATATCGTACGGAAGTCATTGAAACAAACTTAATTTCTAGAGAATCTACGCAAACGTGATAGTTTTAATTAACCTATTGAAAAACAAATTATTACAATACAAAAAGTTGTCTTTTCCAACAAAAAAAAGTAGTTAAAAAAAATTTTTAGATTAAAATAAAATATATATTTGTACTCAATCAAAGCTTATAATACACTTCTACAATACTAAGTTTTGATAAGCAATCACGCTTATCGTAAAATAATAAAACGTTACGATAATGGAAAAGCGTAAATTAGGTTTCTGGGAAATTTGGAACATGAGTTTCGGTTTTTTAGGAATACAGTTTGGTTTTGCTTTGCAAAACGCAAACACTTCTAGAATTTTCGACACCTTGGGTGCTGAAGTGGATAAAATTGGCCTATATTGGTTAGCCGCTCCTTTAACTGGATTAATTGTACAACCTATCGTGGGGTATTTTTCTGACCGAACTTGGACAAAGCTTGGAAGAAGAAGACCTTATTTTTTAGCAGGTGCCATTTTATCTTCAATTGCACTATGCATCATGCCCAATTCACCCACTTTATGGGTAGCCATAGGTACCTTATGGATTATGGACTCTTCCATAAACATTTCTATGGAACCTTTTCGAGCTTTTGTTGGAGATAATTTACCAGAAAAACAAAGAACATTAGGTTTCTCCATGCAAAGTTTCTTTATTGGAGCTGGTGCAGTAGTAGGTTCTGCCCTACCTTACATTTTTACGAATTGGTTCAACATGGCCAACACGGCTCCAAAAGGAATTATAGCTCCATCTGTAAAGTGGTCTTTCTACATTGGAGGTATAGTTTTTCTATTAGCTGTATTATGGACCGTATTCCATTCGAAAGAATACACTCCAGAAGAGTTAGAAAAATTTGAAAAAAACAAAGAACCTAATCTTAATAAAATTGAAAACAGCCAATCTTTAGTCCCATTGAAGAAGCAATGGAATTATGGAATTCTATTAACTTTTATTGGGCTTATTGCCTTATCGTATGTTTATTATATCAATCGAATAAACAATTCACACAAAGAATTGTATATATTGGCTATCGGTTTATTTGTAACAGGGGTATTATTTATCATTGTTTCGCAACTGCGTAAAGCCCAAGTAAGAAATGGTTTTACAGTAATTGTTACCGATTTATTAAATATGCCAAAAACCATGAAACAATTAGCTTGGGTGCAATTTTTTTCTTGGTTCGCCTTATTTGCAATGTGGATCTACACTACTAAATCTGTAACAGGTCACGTATTCAACTCTTTTGACACCACTTCAAAAGTATATAATGACGCAGCTGATTGGGTTAGTGTTATGTTTACAGTTTATAATGGAGTTGCTGCTGCAGTTGCCTTTTTATTGCCTGTTATTGCAAAAAGAACCAGTAATAAATTCACTCATATGTTAGCCTTAGTTGCAGGTGGCTTAGGACTTATTTCTATTTATTTCTTATCGGATAAAACAGGATTATTGTTAGCTATGATTGGTGTAGGAATTGCTTGGGCAAGTATTCTTTCTATTCCTTATGCCATGTTATCTGGTGCATTACCCGCTAACAAAATGGGATACTATATGGGCGTTTTCAATTTCTTCATTGTAATACCTCAAATTGTAGCTGGAACAATTCTAGGGTTTTTAGTCAATACTTTTTTTGATGATCAACCTATTTATGCGTTAATTATAGGAGGATTTTCTATGATTTTCGCAGGCCTTTTAACATTAACAGTAAAAACAAAAAGAAAATTAAATATTAATGAACAATAAAACTTTCATATTTGATTTAGATGGAGTAATAGTAGATACTGCTAAATATCATTTTTTAGCATGGCAACGATTGGCTTCTCAATTAGGAATAGATTTCACACCTGAACATAATGAACAATTAAAAGGAGTAAGTAGAGTTCGTTCCTTAGATATTATATTAGAATTAGGAAACATTCATGCTACACAAGAAGATAAAAACAAGTGGCTCATTCAAAAAAACACAGAATATCTTTCCTACATCGATAAATTAGATGAAAGCGAAATATTGCCTGGAGTATCTTCAGTATTAAATTATCTTAAAGAATATCAACAAAATATTGTTTTAGGTAGTGCAAGTAAAAATGCAAGACCGATTTTAGAAAAAACAGGTATTATACATTATTTTGATGCCATAGTAGATGGTAATGATGTTACCAATGCAAAACCCGATCCCGAAGTTTTTCTTCAAGGGGCAAAAAAAATGAATGCATCACCAACAAATTGTATCGTTTTTGAAGATTCAGTTGCAGGTATTCAAGCAGCAAATATTGCTGAAATGACAAGTATTGGAATTGGCGAAAAAGAGGTTTTGCATGAAGCGAAATTTATTTTCCCCAACTTTACTTTTATCGACACAACTTTTTTAGACAATTTATTGAAAAAATAAAATGAATCAGGATTATATTATACCAAATAATTGGTCAATTATAGAAGAAGGATTTAATGCGGCAAGTGTAAAATCCTCAGAAAGTCTATTTAGCATTGGAAACGGTGCCATGGGGCAAAGAGCAAATTTTGAAGAAAATTATTCTGGAAGCACTTTTCAGGGTAGCTACATCGCTGGAGTATATTATCCAGACAAAACAAAAGTGGGCTGGTGGAAAAACGGATATCCAAAATATTTTGCTAAAGTTTTAAATGCTCCAAATTGGATTGGAATTCATGTTGAAGTTAATGGAGAAGTGGTAGATTTAGCAACTTGTAAAGAAATCAAAAACTTTAGAAGAGAATTGAATATGAAAGAAGGTTGGTACAACCGTACTTTCGAAATTGTACTTCAGAATGAGACCCAAATTCAAGTAAATGTAACCCGATTTCTTTCATTAGACCTAGACGAAGTAGGTGCTATTAAATATGAAATAACACCTGTAAATACAGATGCCAAAGTAGTATTTGTTCCATATCTTGATTCGGGTATTGAAAACGAAGACACCAATTGGGAAGAAAAATTTTGGGAGACTTTAACGGTTAAAAGTGACGAAAACAAAGCTTTTATAGTAGCGCGTACCTTAAAAACTAATTTTGTGGTAGCTACTTTTATGCAAAATAATGTTTTGGTAAATAATCACACCGCTGATGTGCTTCCTGTTGAAATAAAAAAAGAAGCTTCAAAAATCTCTTTTTCTTACGAAATAGCTGCAACCAAAGGACAAACTGTTGCTTTACAAAAATTTGGAGGTTACACCGTTTCTACCAATCATGCTGAAGAAAACTTAATTGTTGCTGCAAAAAAAGTACTACAAGAAGCACAAACTTATGGTTTTAGCGGGCTTTTGGAAAAACAAAAACAAGCTTGGGCTAAAATTTGGGAAATGAGCGACATCACAATAGATGGTGATGTTAAAGCGCAACAAGGTATTCGATTTAATATATTTCAATTGAATCAAACCTATTTAGGTAAAGATTCTCGATTAAATATAGGTCCGAAAGGATTTACAGGTGAAAAATACGGAGGTTCAACCTATTGGGACACCGAAGCTTATTGTATCCCTTTCTATATGGCAACCAAAAATCAAAATGTAGCTCGAAGTTTGTTAGAATACCGCTACAATCAACTGGATAAAGCCATTGAAAATGCACAGCAAAACTTAGGCTTTAAAAATGGTGCAGCTTTATATCCAATGGTTACTATGAATGGTGAAGAATGTCATAACGAATGGGAAATTACGCATGAAGAAATTCATCGTAATGGTGCCATTGCATTTGCCATTTTCAATTACCATCGCTACACAGGAGATTACTCTTATATCCCTGAAAAAGGATTAGAAGTATTAATTGGTATTGCTCGTTTTTGGTTCCAAAGAGCCACCTTTTCGAAACATAAAAACAAATATGTAATTTTAGGTGTTACCGGGCCAAACGAATATGAAAACAATGTAAATAATAATTGGTATACTAATTATATTGCTAAATGGTGTATTGATTACGCCATGGAACAAATTCAAAAAGTACAAACGGAATATTCCAAAGACTATCAACGCATCATGTCTAAAGTAAATTTAAATGATAACGAATTAGTTTCATGGAAAAAAGTTTCAGAAAACATGTACTTCCCTTATTCTGAAGAATATGGTGTGTTTTTACAACAAGACGGTTTCTTGGATAAAGAGTTGGTTAAAGTTTCTGATCTAGACAAATCACAACGTCCAATTAATCAAAAGTGGTCTTGGGATAGAATTTTACGTTCCCCTTATATTAAACAAGCAGATACGCTACAAGGTTTCTATTTTTTTGAAGATCATTTTACCAAAGAACAATTAGAAAAACATTTTGATTTTTACGAACCTTTTACCGTTCATGAAAGCTCTCTATCACCTTGTGTTCACTCTATACAAGCATCGGTTTTAGGAAGAATGGAACAAGCCTATACCTTTTATTTGAGAACTTCTCGATTGGATTTAGACGACTATAATAAAGAAGTTCACGAAGGTTTGCATATCACTTCTATGGCAGGAACTTGGATGAGCATCGTAGAAGGTTTTGGAGGGATGCGTGTTAAAAATGACCAATTGCATTTTGAACCAAAAATTCCAAAAGAATGGAAGGCCTACACATTTAAAGTTAATTTTAGAAATGCTATTGTAAAAGTAGAGGTCAATCATCAAGAAACTAAGGTAAGTGTGGAAGGTAATCAAGAAATAGATATTGTTGTAAACGGAAAATCACAATTAGTTAAAAACCAGTAAAATGAATACAATCAAAACACTCCTAATTTTAGTAGCACTATCCTTTTTTAATGTTCAAGCACAAGAGTTACAATCACCGAATGGGAAATTTGTAATGTATTTTGGTTTGCTAAATGACGGAACTCCTACTTACCAATTGAACTATTTGAATAAAGAAATTATTAAAAAAAGTAAATTAGGATTAGAATTACAAAATGATTCTAAATCGCTTTTAAATGATTTTACAATCGTAAAAACAACACCTTCTACTTTCAATGAAACATGGAAAACGGTTTGGGGTGAAGAAACAGAAATCCAAAACCATTACAATGAATTAGCTGTTCTTCTTAAGCAAAACAAAACAGAAAGAGAAATCATCATTCGTTTTCGATTATTTGATGAAGGCCTTGGATTTAGATATGAATTCCCTCAACAAAAAAACTTGGTCTATTTTACAATTAAAGAAGAAAGAACGGAATTTGCTATGACTGGTGACCATACTGCTTTTTGGATTCCAGGCGACTATGATACCCAAGAATATGATTATACAGAATCGAAACTTTCTGAAATTAGAAGATTATTTCAAACCGCATTAACTACAAATGCTTCTCAAGAACAATTTTCTGAAACGGGTGTCCAAACTTCTTTAATGATGAAAGCAGCTGATGGTTTATACCTCAACATTCACGAAGCTGCCTTAATTGATTATTCTTGCATGCATCTAAATTTAGACGATAAAAATCTGATTTTTCAATCGCATTTAACTCCAGATGCACAAGGCAACAAAGGACACTTACAAGCACCCTGTGTTTCTCCATGGAGAACCATAATCGCTAGCTATGATGCCAGAGATATTTTGGCATCTAGAATGACTCTAAATCTCAATGAACCTTGTAAAATTGAAGATACATCTTGGATAAAACCTGTGAAGTATGTAGGCGTTTGGTGGGAAATGATTACGGGTAAAAGTTCTTGGTCATACACTAATGACTTCCCTTCTATTCAATTAGGAATTACCGATTATTCCAAAGCAAAACCTAATGGAACACATGGAGCTACTACAAAACATGTAAAAGAATTAATTGATTTTGCTGCTTTACATGGCTTTGATGGTGTTTTAGTGGAAGGCTGGAATCAAGGTTGGGAAGACTGGTTTGGGCAATCTAAAGATTATGTGTTTGATTTTGTTAGTCCTTATCCAGATTTCGATGTGGAAGGCATTCATGAATATGCAAAATCAAAAGGGGTTAAAATGATTATGCATCATGAAACATCAGGTTCAGCTCGTAATTATGAGCGTCATTTAGATCAAGCGTTTCAATTTATGAACAAACACGGTTACGAAGCGGTAAAAACAGGTTATGTAGGTGATATGTTGCCACGAGGGGAACATCATTACGGCCAATGGATACTCAATCATTACCAATATGTAATTGAAAAAGCCGTAGATTATAAAATTATGGTGAATGCGCATGAAGCGGTTCGTCCAACAGGAATTTGCAGAACCTATCCAAATATGATTGGAAATGAATCTGCAAGAGGCACCGAATTTCAAGCTTTTGGAGGTTCAAAACCAAACCATACTACCATTTTACCTTTTACGAGATTAATTGGAGGACCAATGGATTACACTCCAGGTATTTTTGAAATGGATATCTCAAAAGTAAACCCTAATAATGATTCTCATGTAAACACAACCCTAACGAATCAATTAGGTTTGTATGTAGTAATGTATAGTCCGTTACAAATGGCTGCCGATTTACCAGAAAACTACAATCGCTTTTTAGATGCTTTTCAATTTATTAAAGATGTTCCTGTAGCTTGGTCTACCTCAAAATATTTAGAAGCAGAACCGGGTTACTATATCACTATTGCGAGAAAAGATAAAAATTCTAACAATTGGTTTGTTGGAAATAATAATGGGGTAAACCCAAGAACTGCAACTATTAGCTTAGATTTTTTGGATAAAGACAAAAAATATGAAGCTACTATCTATGCCGATGCTAAAAATGCAGATTACAAAACCAATCCACAGGCTTATACGATTACAAAACAAAAAGTAACCAATAAGTCAAAATTAAAAATGACTTCTGCAGCTGGTGGTGGCTATGCCATTAGCATCGTAGAAATAAAATAATGTAGAAAAGACAGTGGTTGGAAATTGCTGTCTTTTTCATTTAACACTAAAATGAAATGAAAAAAAATAAGCTCACCTTATTATTCGCCATATTCTTTACTACACTTTCTATGGCTCAAATTACAAAAATGGAACCTCCTTTTTGGTATGAAGGCATGAATAAAAGCGAAATACAAATTTTATTTTATGGCAAAAATATTGCTGACAACTCTGTATCCATAACTAAACCAGTAGTCATTACCAACCTAACAAAAACTGAAAATCCAAATTATCTATTTGTAACGATAGATACTAAAAACATAACCGCTCAAACGCTTGAATTCACTTTTAAAAAGGGTAAAAATACTTTTTCACAACCTTTTGAAATTAAAAAAAGAAGCGCTAATTCAGCCACTAGAAAAAGCTTTGATGCTTCTGATGTTATCTATTTATTAATGCCAGATCGTTTTGCAAATGGAAATGAAGCCAATGATTCCTCTCCTAATTTAACAGAAAAAGGAAATAGAAATTTGCCTGGAGGGAGACATGGTGGAGACATTCAAGGAATTATAGATCATTTAGATTACATACAAGAATTAGGCGCAACGGCTATATGGTCTACGCCTCTTTGTGAAGACAATGACAAAGGCTATTCTTACCACACTTACGGTCAATCGGATGTGTACCAAATTGATGCTCGTTATGGAACCAACGAAGACTACAAAAGATTAGCTTCAGAAATGCACAAACGCAATCTTAAGCTAATTAAAGATTATGTTACGAATCATTGGGGTGCCGAACATTGGATGTTCAAAGACATGCCTTCCTACGATTGGTTTCATCAATTTCCTGGTTACGCGCAAAGCAACTATCGTATGACTACACAATACGATACTAATGGATCAAAACGAGATGCTAAATATTGTATGGACGGATGGTTTGTACCTAGCATGCCCGATTTAAATCAATCCAACCCATTAGTATTAAATTACTTGATCCAAAATGCTATTTGGTGGATCGAATTTGCAGATCTTGACGGTTTTCGAGTAGACACGTATTCCTATAATGACAAAGAAGGTATTGCTAAATGGACAAAAGCAATTACGGATGAATATCCTTATTTTAATATTGTAGGTGAAGTATGGATGCACGATCAAGCCCAAATTTCGTATTGGCAAAAAAATAGCCCTATAGCAAAAATTCAAAGTTATAATTCTTACTTGCCAAGTGTCATGGATTTTACGTTACATGATGCTTTTGGTTCTGCCTTTAATGAAAACGAAGCCAATTGGTCTAATGGAACAATCAAATTCTATGAAAACTTTGTAAATGATTTCTTGTATGACAATCCGAATAATTTATTAATCTTTATTGAAAACCATGATACTGGGCGTTTCAACGAAATTTATAAAAACGATTTTAAAAAATTCCAGTTAGGGATGACTTTATTAGCAACTACCAGAGGAATTCCACAAATTTATTATGGATCAGAAATTGGAATGGCAGGCGATAAAGGAAAAGGAGATGCCGATATTCGTCAAGATTTTCCAGGTGGTTGGAAAAGCGATTCAAATAACGCTTTCAAAAATTCAGGAAGAACCGAAATGCAAAAACAATATTTTGATTTTTCAAAAAAACTTTTGAATTGGAGAAAAAATAAAGCGGTTATACATTCGGGAAAACTAACCCATTATATTCCTGAAAACAATGTATATGTATATTTCCGTCATAATGATACTGAAAGTGTAATGGTCATTCTTAATAACTCATTGAATACCCAAGTAATTAATCTCAATCGATTTGAAGAAAACATAAAAGGGTTCATCTCAGGTAAAGATATTATTTCTGAAGAAATACTAAAATTGAATAATGAATTTTCAATAGAAGGGAAAACCGCATTAATTTTAGAATTACAATAAATGAAAAAACTTATATTCTTATTGCTAAGTAGTTTCGCTTTTGGTCAAGACAACATCCATTCGCACAACCTTGAAAACTCAGGTAATTTTGAAGGAAAAATAGAACGTATCAACAGTTTCCCTTCTCAATTTATTGTTCCTCGCACAGTAGATGTTTGGTTACCCAAAGCATATACTGCTACAAAAAAATATAATGTTTTGTATATGCACGACGGACAAATGTTATTCGACGCAACAACAACTTGGAACAAACAAGAATGGCAAGTAGATGAAGTGGCTTCCAAACTAATGGAAGAAAATAAAGTGAATAATTTTATTGTGGTCGCTATTTGGAATATTCCAGAATTACGTCATCTGGATTTATATCCCAAAAAACCCTATGATTTACTTTCTAAAGCATGGAAAGAAACCTTACAAAGTGAAATACAAAAAGCACATTTCCCTTTTGATGCTTCTAAAATTAATTCGGATAATTATTTGAAATTTATTGTAGAAGAAGTAAAACCCTATATAGACAAAACGTATCCAGTGTATACCACAGCAAATCATACAGCGATTATGGGTTCGAGTATGGGCGGTTTAATTTCCATGTACGCGCTTTGCGAATATCCTGAGGTTTTTGGAAAAGCTGCCTGTTTATCGACACATTGGGTAGGCTTTATGGATTTTGAAAATAATCCTATTCCAGAGTCTTTTTTTACCTATTTAAAGAAAAATCTACCCAATCCAAAAAACCATAGCATTTATTTTGATTATGGTACAGCAACCTTAGATGCAAGTTATTTGAAATATGAATATAGAGTAGATGAAATCTTAAAAGAAAAAGGATACACCGATTCAAATTCAAAAAATCTAAAATTTGAAGGTGAAAATCATTCCGAAAATTCATGGCAAAAACGAATTCATATTCCAATAGAATTCCTTTTTAAAAAATAAAATAGAACTTATGAAAAAAACAATTGTAGCCTTAACCATTTTGATCTCATTATGGAGTTGTAAAGAAGACAAAAAAGAAACAATTAGTGACCCAATGGCTAATACCAAAAAGGAAATCGCTGAATTTTCTCCAGAAATGACAGAAAATGCTATCATATATGAAGCCAATATTCGTCAGTATTCTGAAGAAGGTACTTTTAATGCATTTACCAAAGACATTCCTCAATTAAAAGAATTGGGTGTTAAAATTATTTGGTTAATGCCTATTTTCCCTATTTCGGAAACGAAAAGAAAAGCAACTGGTGGAGAAAACAGCAAATTTGCTTCCGAAATGCCAGAAGCAGAACAAGCAAAATATTTGGGCAGTTATTATGCTGTTTCAGATTTCAAGAAAGTAAATCCAGAATTTGGAACTATTGAAGATTTACGAAATCTAGTAACTACAGCACATAAAAATGGCATGTATGTAATTCTTGACTGGGTTCCCAATCATACGGGTTGGGACCATGTTTGGATTAAAGAACATCCAGAATTTTACACTCAAAATGAAAAAGGTGAAATTATAGACCCTATAAATCCAGAAACAGGAGAAACTTGGGGCTGGACTGATGTGGCCGACTTAAATTATGACAATCAAGAGCTTCGTAAAACAATGACCAACGACATGTTACATTGGATTAAAAATGAAAATATAGATGGTTTTCGTTGTGATGTTGCTGGCAATGTTCCTACTGATTTTTGGCAACAAGCCATTCCTGCTTTACGAAAAGAAAAAAACATTTTCATGTTAGCAGAAGCTTGGGAACCGGAATTATTAAAAGGCAATCTTTTTGATATGTGTTATTCTTGGGAAGGACACCATACAATGAATAAAATAGCACAAGGAAAAGAAAATGTACAAAACTGGGACAGCTTCATGGATAAAAGAATAAAAGAATATGAAGCGGACGACATTTTAATGAATTTTGTAGACAATCATGATGAAAATTCTTGGAATGGAACCATTCAGGAAAGATTAGGTGATGCTTCAGAAGTAATGATCGCACTATCCTATATGACTCCTGGAATGCCTTTGATTTATAGTGGGGACGAATATGATTTAGAGCATCGTTTGAAATTTTTTGAAAAAGATTCTATTCCAAAGACAAAGGGAAAAAATTGGGATATTTTCAAAAAAATGGGTGCTTTAAAGGTGAATCAATTAGCATTAAACGGAGGTAAAAACAAAGCGGCTTATAAAAGAATTTCAACCTCTAATAATCAAAATGTTTTAGTCTTCGAAAGAGAAAAGAATGGTGAGAAAGTTATTTTTATAGCCAATTTATCTAAAAATAATCAAATTTTCACTGTAGATTTAGAAGGAAAATTCAAGAATTTACTTACAAATGATGATTTTTCGTTAAATAAAAATAAAAATATAGAATTGAAACCTTGGAAATTTGTAATTTTGCAGTAGTACAGGTTCATGTTTACCTGTTTGTTTGTTTGAATTGCGCGAATCTTCACTTTTAGATTCGCGCTTTTTCATATATTTGAGTATGCAAAAGATAGGCCATCGTGGTGCCAAAGGTCACCTTACAGAAAACACATTAGAATCCTTTCAAAAAGCAATTGATCTAGGTGTAGATGCTATTGAGTTAGACGTGCATCAATGTGCGAGTGGAGAATTAATTGTTTTTCATGATTTTACTTTAGAAAGATTGACCAATGGCCAAGGTGAAATTTCAAAATTCACTTGGGAACAATTACAACAACTCCAAATTGTAAGTAGATTTCGTATTCCAACATTAATTGAAACTTTAGATCTAATAGACCGAAAATGCAATGTAAATATTGAATTAAAAGGACATCACACCGCGGAAGCAACAGCTTTAGTAGTGGAAGAATTTGTTCAGAACAAATCGTGGCACTATTCTGATTTTATAGTTTCTAGTTTTCAATATGAAGAATTAGAAACATTTAGTAATTTAAATTCAAAAATCCCTTTAGCTGTGTTAACACAAGCTAGTGTAGAACAAGCTGTAGAATGGGCCAAAAAATTTCAAGCTAGCTATATTCATCCTCACTTTTCACTTTTAACAATGGATAATTGTAATTATGCAAAGGCGAATGATTTAAAAATAAATACATGGACAGTAAATGACCCCATTGATATTGAACATGTAAAACGATTTACCATTGACGGAATCATTTCCGACTTTCCAGACAGAATATGAATACAAAATACGACATCATAATTGTTGGTGGTGGAGCAGCTGGCTTTTTTACGGCAATTAATATCGCAGAAAAAAATAAAAATTATAAAATTGCTATTTTAGAGCGTGGCAAAGAAGTGTTATCCAAGGTAAGAGTCTCTGGTGGCGGAAGATGTAATGTTACGCATGCTTGTTTTATTCCAAATGAGTTAGTAAAATTTTACCCTAGAGGAGAACGTGAATTAAAAGGCCCTTTTCATCAATTTTGTTCGGGAGACACCATCGAATGGTTTGCAAATCATGGTGTTCCTTTAAAAATAGAAGAAGATGGTAGAATGTTTCCTGAATCAGATTCCTCTCAAACCATTATTGACTGTTTTTTATTGGCTACCCAAAAATTAAAAATAGACATTCTCACACTTCAAAGTGTACAATCTCTTTTTCAAAAAGAAGAAGGCTGGAAAATTGAAACCAACTCGGATACGTTTATATGCAAAAAAGCAATACTAACAACCGGAAGCAATCCAAAAATTTGGGATATAATGCAACAATTAGGACACACCATTGTTCCACCTGTTCCTTCTTTATTCACCTTTAACATTAAAGACCCTAGAATAAAAGATTTAATGGGACTTTCCGCTTTGGCAACAGTAAAAGTAAAAGGAACGAATTTAAAGGCTTCCGGACCATTATTAATTACGCATTGGGGAATGAGCGGTCCTGGAATACTTCGATTATCAGCTTGGGGCGCTCGAATATTATCTGAGAAAAATTACCAATTTATATTACAAGTAAACTGGTTAAACGATATTTCATTTGAGGAAAGCATTGAAATTTTACAAGAAATAAAACTTCAAAACAGCAAAAAACAAATAACGACCTTTTGTCCTTTTGATTTTCCAAAACGATTGTGGGAAAGCTTTATCATCGCAGCAGGAATTCATTCAGAATTAAAATGGGCTGATATTTCTAAAAAACAAATAATTGCATTAGCGGATCAGCTCACTAATGGCTGCTTTCAAGTAAATGGCAAAAGTACCTTTAAAGAAGAATTTGTAACTGCTGGAGGGATTGATTTAAAAGAAATTAATTTCAAAACCATGGAAAGTAAAGTACTTCCAAACTTATATTTGGCTGGAGAAATTGTTAATATTGATGCTATAACAGGCGGTTTTAATTTCCAAAACGCATGGACAGGAGGATTTTTAATTAGTGAGGCATTAAAACAATAAAAAAGACCAGTTTAAAACTGGTCTTTTATTGTTTTATTTTTCTCTTCCGCCATCTAATGTCGTTTGCCAATCTTTCAATTCTTGCCATTTCCCTTCGTAACACAATTTTGCTTGTCTAGGCCAAGTCCCTGGATCATGAATTTGAAAACGTTCACCAGCTTTATTTAAAATTTCTCGGCATCTATCCACTGATGTCTCAGACAATGCTTTCCATGTTAATATTCCAGAAGTTTTGAAAAGTTCTTCAATTTTTGGACCAATTCCCTCTATTATTTTTAAATCATTTTCATTCACCTTCTTACCAAAAATGGCTTTAACTGAAGCCCCATCAAAAACAATAGGTTCTACTGGCTTAGTTATATCTGAAGACACTATAGTTTCAGTAACGAAACTTGCTTTTGATTTATTTTGCTCATTCAATTGTAGACGCAGTTTTTCCATATCCAATCGCAATTGTGAATTCATACGGTTGCAACTATCTAAATCGTCTTGTAACGAATCTACATCCGTAGTTCCAGTATCTGAAGCCATTTTGCCTAGTAAATATCCTAGAACCCCACAGATAAGTCCGACTAAAGCGGGAATTAAAAAACAAGGTAAATTCATAGTAGTATAGTTTAGTTGATTGTTTTATTTGATAGTAATTTCGGTTCTTCTATTTTTAGCTCTACCTACTTCCGTACTATTATCAGCTATAGGCTGTAATTCTCCTTTTCCAGAAACTTCAATTTTATTTTCGGGAATTCCATTGGATACAAAATAGGCTTTGGCAAATTGAGCGCGTTGTTCCGAATAATATTGATTCGTATGCCTCACACCAGGATCATTATCTGAATGACCCGTAATACTAATTTTAGCGCCTTCAACATGATTAATATAGTCTACTATTTCAGCAAATTGTTTTTTCTGCTGTTGAGTTAAAGAAATAGTAGATTGACCTGTTTCGAAATATAAAGTTAATGGATTAGCCTTACTATTCTTTTTTATTTCTGCCCAATTTTTAGTAGCATTTCCAAGTATTTTGTTAGGTATCCATTCAAAACGCATCGCTCCAAACACGGTATCATTATCAAAATTTAAATTTTCTTCTACTAATTCAGAAATTTCAATATTCTTTTCTGCAATACCTTGACTCACTAAATAATTCTTAACGGCATTTGCTCTCGCTAAACCTAAATTGGGAAAAATAGATGTATTGGATTCATTATCTTGATATAAACCAAAAAGTTTTAATTTTCCTTCTCCTTTTTCAACCGCTTCTTTCATCAAAGCTATTCCTAAACCTAATGAATCTGCAATGGGTAATAAAAGAGCAAAATTGGAACTTTTAAAATTAAAATTATCTATACAAGAATAAGTGATATCTGGTGTAGAAAAATGAAAGGCAAACGGATTGGATTCAGTTAAAGTTGTCTTCTTTGTATTCACATTGCTAATCGTAGTCTCCGGCTTTGTGGGTATTGTTTCCTCTGAACAACACGGACAACAATACATGACATACAACCATGAACCTAATAACATGGTGATGATAATTCCGAAATAATAAGGTATTTTTTTAGACATACGCTTTATTTTTTTGAATACTTTCAAAAATATAAAAATTTAACAAAAAAACAACTTATTATTTTAAAAAAATAATGAATTTATAAAATATAAATACTAAAAATTAAGAATATAAATAGAAATAGTTAAAACAGTTGCAAATGCCACCCATGCCAAATAAGGAATAAATAAGACAGCTGCTGTTTTATTTATTTTTTTGAAAAGCAAATAGGTTTCAAAAATAATTAGCCAAAGCAAAACAATTTCAATAAGTGCTAGTAAAATATTATGCAATCCAAAAAATAAATACGACCAAAATGCATTTAGTAACAACTGGGCAACAAAAAAGAAAAGTGCTTTTTTTACCAGTTCCTTATCTTTATCGAATTCATTCCAAACCAAACCACCGGCTATTCCCATACAAATATAAAGCAGACTCCAAACAGGTGCGAAAATCCAATTTGGAGGGTTAAAAAAAGGTTTTTTCAAAGTAGGATACCACGTTATTACACCCTCTTTAGTTACAAAACTCGACAAATAGCCAACTAACAAACAAACACTAACAACAAGGATAATTTTTAGATACTTTGACATAACACTACTTTTTAGACAAATTAACGAATAAACTCTCAAACAAATAAATCAAAATTGGTATTTTTGCTCAAATTTTCTAGTATGTTATCTGAAAAAGATTTTATAAGTTCCCAATACACATCTATTGACAGCGCTCATTTTAAGTGGAGTGCCCCAAGCAATATTGCCTTGGTAAAATATTGGGGTAAGAAAGAACATCAAATTCCAGCAAATCCTTCAATTAGTTTTACATTGAATCATTGTAAAACGATGACGGAACTTTCAGTGAAAAGAAAAGAAAATCAGGATGCTTTTTCATTTGATTTACTTTTTGAAGGCCAACCCAAAGAAGATTTTAAACCAAAAATTCAAAAATTTTTAGAACGAATAGCAGTTTATTGCCCTTTTCTAAAAGAATATCATCTAACCATAAATACTCAGAACACGTTTCCTCACAGTTCTGGAATTGCTTCTTCTGCATCAGGAATGGCTGCTTTAGCCATGAATTTTATGAGCTTAGAAAAAACGATAAACCCTTCATTAACAGAAGAATATTTTTACCAAAAAGCTTCGTTTTTAGCAAGGTTAGGTAGTGGCAGTGCTTGTAGAAGCGTTAAAGGAGAAGTGGTTATTTGGGGAAACCATCAAGAAACCATTACAAGTTCTGATTTATTTGGTGTTGCATTTGAATCAATACACGATAATTTCAAAAACTATCAAGACACAATTTTATTGGTAGACAAAGGCGAAAAACAAGTTTCAAGTACTGTCGGTCATGATTTAATGCATGATCATCCATATGCTACTAAAAGATTTGAGCAAGCTCATGAAAATTTATCAAAAATGAAAGCTATTCTGTCTTCAGGAGATTTAGACAAATTTATTGAAGTAGTGGAAAGTGAAGCTTTAACTTTACACGCTATGATGATGACCTCTATGCCTTATTTTATTCTAATGAAACCCAACACCTTAGAAATCATTAATCGAATTTGGAAATTCAGAAAAGAAACCAAAATTCCTGTTTGTTTTACTTTAGACGCTGGAGCGAATGTTCATCTTTTATATCCTGAAAATACAACTCAAAAAGTTTTAGAATTTATTAAGAATGAATTAGTTGCCTATTGTCAAAATGGTCAGTATATTTGCGATCAAATTGGCAGTGGTGCAAAATCAATTTAATTTAGTATCTTTACGTAATACAATTTGTAAATCGCTATGAAAGGACCGTTATTTTATTCGAAAATATTGCTCTTTGGTGAATATGGAATTATTCAAGACTCTAAAGGACTTTCTATTCCTTACAATTTCTATAAAGGAGCTTTAAAAACAGCTGAAAATCCTTCTGTTGAAGCAATAGCTTCCAATAAAAGTTTACAAAAATTTGCAGACTACTTAGCTACTTTACAAGTTTCCCAACCTGAATTAGTCCGTTTTAATTTAGAACAATTAAAACAAGACATTGCTAACGGAATGTATTTTGATTCTAGTATTCCACAGGGATATGGCGTTGGAAGTAGTGGTGCTTTAGTAGCCGCTATTTACGATAAATATGCGTTTGATAAAATTACCGTTTTAGAGAATTTAACACGAGATAAACTTTTACAGTTAAAAGCAATTTTCTCTCAAATGGAATCTTTCTTTCACGGTAAGAGTTCTGGCTTAGACCCTTTAAATAGTTATTTAAGTTTACCCATTTTAATTAATTCCAAAGACAATATAGAACCAACTGGCATTCCAAGTCAAAGTACACAAGGAAAAGGAGCCGTGTTCTTAATTGATTCTGGAATTGTAGGCGAAACCGCTCCAATGGTTAGCATTTTTATGGAAAACTTAAAAGACAATGGATTTCGTAAAATGTTAAAATCACAATTTATTAAATACACAGATGCTTGTGTGGAGAATTTTTTACATGGAGATATTAAATCCTTGTTTAGCAACACCAAAAAGCTTTCTAAAGTAGTTTTAAATCATTTTAAACCTATGATACCTGAGCAGTTTCATCAAATTTGGCAACATGGTATTGAGACCAATGATTACTATTTAAAATTATGTGGTTCAGGCGGTGGTGGTTATATTCTTGGTTTTACAGAAGATTTAGAAAAAGCAAAAGCTTCGCTTAAAGATTACAAATTAGAAGTAGTTTATAATTTTTAACCCCTAGTACTTTCAATAAAAGCAAATTGCGCTTTTGACAGTTACTTTTTTTTAAACTTTTTAAACGCCCCTATGCTAAGTCGTAAATCTAAATTATTAATCACTAAAATTTTCAGTTTCTTTTCTGTTATTAGAGGTTATAATATTTGGGTCATCGTCTTAGCACAATACTTATCCGCTATTTTTATTTTAGCTCCAGAAAGAAGTGCGCTAAAAATCATATTAGATTGGAGATTATTTTTAATTGTTTTTGCTTCTTCATTAACCATTGCATCAGGATACATTATCAATAACTTTTACGATGCTAAAAAAGATTTGATCAATCGCCCACGTAAAGCGATGATTGATCGCTTGGTAAGTCAATCAACCAAATTAAAAGTCTATTTTGTCTTAAATTTTTTGATTGTAACTTTAGTTAGTTTTATCTCTTGGAAAGCCATTTTATTTTTTTCTAGTTATATTTTCTTAATTTGGTTTTATTCTCATAAATTAAAAAAATACCCCATAATTGGAAATTTAACTGCAGCTATTTTGGCAGTATTACCTTTTTTTGGCATTTTAATGTATTATAAAAACTTTTACCATGTTATTTTTGCACATGCTACTTTTCTGTTCTTATTAATCCTTATACGTGAACTGATAAAAGATTTAGAAAACATTGAAGGTGATTTGGTTAACGAATACAAGACCATTCCAGTTCTATTTAATGAAAAAACAGCAAAAATTATTATTTCAATATTAACCATTGCAACCTTACTTCCTGTCTATTTTTTAACTGATATATATGATGTAGGTTATATGGATATTTATTTTTATTGTAGCTTATTATTGTTAATCTATTTTTTTATCCAATTGTGGAAATCTGAAAGCAAAGCTGATTTTCTAAAACTCCATTTTTTATTAAAATTCATTATTGTATCGGGTGTATTTTGTATTGTTTTAATTGACCCTTCTGTACTTATTCACGGACAAAAACTATTAACACAAGAATACCATCAGCTAATTTTAAATTTTATTTAATCGCTTCTAGATAAACGAATTGTATTTGCGAATAAAAATACGCGAATCCATATATTAGTTATATCTTTGCAAAAAATACAGAAATATTATGTCACGTCACCAAGGCAATGATAAAAGCAAACCTGGATCAGGAAGACAAGGTGGTTTTAAAAAAACGAGTAACTCAAGAGGAAAAGCTCCAATAAAAAAAACACCTTCTAAGTTTACAGCCAAACCAGAAGAAAATAAAAACAACAAAACACCTAAGACAGCATCCAATTCTGATGAAATGCGCTTAAACAAATATATTGCTAACTCTGGAATGTGCAGTCGTAGAGAAGCTGATATTTATATTCAAAGCGGAAATGTTAAAGTTAATGGAGAAGTAGTAACCGAAATGGGCTACAAAGTAAAACTATCTGATGTAATCGTATTTGACGGTGCAACCATCACACCTGAAAAAAAAGAATATATTTTATTAAACAAGCCTAAAAACTTTTCTACTGTAGGTGATGATGTTAAAGGCGATGGAAATGTATTGGATTTAGTGCGTAATGCTACAAAAGCAAAAATTCAACCTGTAGGTAGAATGGACAAGACCACAACTGGGTTATTATTATTTACGAATGATACCGATATGATTCGCAAATTTACCACTCCAAATCAACGTTCCTCAAAATTGTATCAAGTTAGCTTAGATAAAAATTTAAAATACGAAGATTTAGAAAAAATTGCCAAAGGAATTACTATAGATGATTATCGAATTTACGTAGAAGAAGTTACGTATATCGAGAACGAACCTAAAAGTGAAGTTGGTGTTAAAATGAAAACTGCCAATGTAAAAATAGTACGTAAAATATTTGAATATTTTAATTACAATGTCATCAAATTAGACCGTGTTACTTTTGCTGGTTTAACCAAAAAAAATCTGGCTCGTGGCCAATGGAGATTCCTAACGGATCAAGAAATAATAAATTTAAAGAATTCATAATCTAAATACCAAAAACCATGAAAAGCTAAAAAATTCATGGTTTTATTTTCTATAGACATGTCTAATCAACTCCAACAAATAGCCATTCGATGGTTTGAAGCATTCAATGCAAAAGATCTTGAAAAACTACTCGACTTATATGATGAAGATGCCCAACATTATAGTCCGAAATTAAAAATACGCCAACCCGAAACTAACGGGTTAATTGAAGGCAAAGAAGCTTTACGAAGTTGGTGGCAAGAAGCTTTTGAAAGGCTTCCTTCCTTATACTACAAAGTAACTTCTTTAACTGCAAATTCGGATCGTGTATTTATGGAATACATTCGTCAAGTTGACAATGAAGAAGATATTGCTATAGCTGAAGTTTTAGAAATTAAAGAGGATAAAATTATTTTTTCCAGAGTATATCATGGTTAAAAGCCGTTTTAAAAGCATGCAGTAGTTATTTTTAGTATAAAAATCTTAGCTGAATCACTGAACAGCTAAGATTTCAAATATTAAAAAAAGTAGTTTTTTACATTTTTGAAGCAATTTCTTTACTATATCTTTTTAGAATAGCTCTACTCATTCCTAAATTAGCCTTACTACTATCAACAGCTAAATAGATAAAATACTCTCCATTTTCAGAAATACTGATAATATGAATTTGGTTACTCAAAGTAATCATAATATCTTCAATATTTTCTTTCAATCCTAATGCTTTAATTGCTGTCATTTTTGCTTTTACAACTTCTAAATTATAAGCGGAAGCTAATTCTGGATCAAAAGAGGAGTTTACAGATAATGATTTGTAAGACATACCTGTTTTAACTTCTGTTACAGCTACTGCAATAAAACCCGCTACATTGGCTTTTAAATCCTCTACGAATGTGGTTAAAAAATCTGACATAAATTCTTGTTATTTAGTTTATATTGGTTGAATTCTTTTGGTAAATAATACTATTTATTAATAATAGTGTCCATGGTTTTCATAATAAGACCCAGTTTGGAACCATCTTTTGAAAAGGAGGCTAAATAATAATCTTTATTAAATTTATTGATTACTACCAAACCTTTATCTGCATGTATGGTAATTTTATCCATTTCACCATATTCGAGATCTATAATTGTCTCTTTACACATGGTTGCAATCATTCCAGACATGGCCGCAAAATTTCCATCATATTCAAATTCTGTGGATTCAATTAAATCTCCATCAATATCAAATAGAAGAACATTTTCTACACCTGCGTCTGCAATCATGTTTTTTAAATCTTGTTTGGTTGGTCTACTGCTCATAAATACTTAGTTTTGATTTGTGTTAGTTTTTTTATTAAATATATTTAGAGTTTTAACAAAAATATACTAAATTTACTTCACAAAAAAGTTAAAATATCAGTATTCCATTACAGAAAAACTATAATTATGAAAACAAAGAACCTAAAAAAACTAAACAAAGACCTACAAAAAGCATTAGTAGAATTTAGAAAATATTCTACTGAAAATGGCGCTATGACTAAGAAAAGAGGATTTTTTAAAAATATTTTTAGCTAATAGAAGTTAAAAATCTAAATCTTCTTTTAAAAAAAGAAAATTTTCAAAAAAAAAGAGCACTTTATTTGATTTTATAAGGTTAAAATCGAATAAAGTGCTCTTTTTGTACACTAATTTTGAAGAAAAAAAGCTATTTATGCAAATTGATAGTCTCCAAATACCTGCTCAATTTCTGTAAACACATCTAATAATTGATGCAAATCATCTGTAGTAACTAATTTTTGTTTGTATTCTTTAAATCCATGAATCCCTTTAAAATAGTTAGTGTAATGTCTGCGCATTTCAACCACACCTACTCTTTCATTTTTCCATTCTACAGACCAAATCAAATGATTGCGAGCAGCTTCAATACGGTCTTTCATGCTAGGAACTGGTAAATGTTCACCCGTTTTAAAAAAATGCTTGATTTCATTAAAAATCCAAGGATACCCAATAGCTGCACGCCCTATCATAATTCCATCCAAACCGTATTTATCTCTATATTCCAATGCTTTTTCAGGAGAATCGATATCACCATTACCAAAAACAGGCATCGTTATTCTAGGATTATTTTTTACTCGAGCAATATGAGACCAATCGGAATGACCTTTATACATTTGTGCACGCGTTCTTCCATGAACCGTTAAGGCTTGCACACCAATATCTTGTAAACGCTCCGCTACTTCATCAATATTGATAGAATCTTCATCCCAACCTAATCGTGTTTTAACTGTAACTGGTAACGAAGTACTTTTTATGACTGCTTTTGTTAAGCGTACCATCAAATCCACATCTTTCAATACTCCAGCACCAGCACCTTTAGAAACCACTTTTTTAACAGGACATCCAAAATTAATATCGACTAAATCTGGCTGCACTGTCTCAACAATTTTAGCACTCATGGCCATGGCTTCTTCATCTCCTCCAAAAATCTGAATTCCTACAGGTCTCTCGTAGTCAAAAATATCTAATTTCTGACGACTTTTAATTGCATCGCGAATCAATCCTTCCGAAGAAATAAATTCAGAATACATTAAATCTGCACCGTGTAATTTACACAAGCGACGAAAAGGAGGATCACTCACGTCTTCCATTGGAGCCAATAAAAGAGGAAAATCAGGTAATTCTATGTTGCCAATTTTAGGCATAATCTTTTATTTTTTTTGCAAAGGTAAGTTTTTTTTAAAAAACATAGATTGTTGAGCTAAAATTCAAGCTTTGAACACTTTAAAACCAAAATAACATTATCTCTTTTCTGTTAAATAGCGCCAATATCGCTTAGGAACATGTTGCAAATGTAATTTTGTGTTTTTTCGTTCTTTAATATTGGTATGATCAAAATACTCTTTCCATAAATTTTGATAATTGATTTCTTCTTCATGCCAAATAACTTCTTTATTTTTTGACACCATCTTTTTATCTGGCAAAGTAACCACTGTCACTTCATTCAAATCATAAAAAATTCCGTATTGTCTCTTTTCATCATAAATTAACCATTTTTGATCTTGATATCTTTCTTTAAAATGCTTAATAATTAAAGGCAATACGTCATAATCGGGTCGGATTGTTGCAAAATAAATAGCGTCTTTTAATAGCTCAAAACGCACAAAAGCTTCCATTCGATGTTTTTCTCTACCCACGCTTTTTACCCATTTTGATAATTGTAACACGAAAGGATTAGAATAATCATTTAAAATATTGTCAGAAGGATTAGCAATGGCATAAAAAATAATTTGACTAATAATAGTTTCCCTATCTTCATTTTCAGAGGCAAATACATACAACAACTGTTTGATTGCGCTTGCACCTAATTGCTTTTCTAAGCGTAACATCACGCGATCTGCTTTTTCAGTATTCGTAATTACCATGCTATTTTCACCAAAAAGAACATTTTGAACACTATGCTTGCTAACTATTTTTACATCAGTAAATTTGTATTCATAAATTTCGAAAACTGCTGTAAGTAGTCCTTCAAAACTATTATCGTATAAAAGAGACATCATTTAACAAAGACAATTGGGAACTAAATTGTTTTTCAAACTTACTTTTTGTTCCATTTAAAATGACATTTTTTAAATGCAAACTATCTAAAAATTGCAAATGCTTATTAGAATGAGCCACACTAATAAAATATTTGGCGCGATTGGTAGCGACTCCCATTTTTTTTATATGTTCCAATGTTAACTGCTGAAAGCGTCTACCCTGCACAATTTTATAAGCCGATTTTACTCCAATTCCAGGCACACGCAAAATCATTTCAAGAGAATCATACTGAATATTAACTGGAAATTGATGAATATTTCGCAGTGCCCATCCTAATTTTGGATCCACTTCTAAGTCAAGAAAAGGCTGGTTTTGATTGACTATTTCGTCCGCTTTAAAACCGTAAAATCGCATCAACCAATCCGCTTGATACAAACGATTTTCTCTTACCATTGGAACCTCTGTACCTAAAGCAGGTAATCGAGAGTCATTGGACACAGGAACATAACCCGAGTAATACACTCTTTTTAAATTAAAGTTATTGTAAAAATGATCAGCCACTTTTATAATTTGAAAATCAGTCTCTTTTGTAGCACCAACAATTAATTGCGAACTTTGCCCCGCAGGAGCAAATTTAGGTGTCGATTTGAATTTCTTTTTTTCGTCTTTATAGACCATAATCTCATTTTTCACAAACCCCATAGGTTGAATCATCTGTTGATGATTTTTATCAGGTGCTAATAATTTCAAACCAGACTCAGTTGGAATTTCCAAATTCACACTCAATCTATCGGCATACCAACCTGCTTCGCGCATTAATTCGTCACTTGCTCCTGGAATAGTTTTTAAATGGATGTAGCCATTGAAATTATGCTCCAATCGTAACTTTTTTGCCACACGAACCAAACGTTCCATAGTATAATCGGCATCTTTAAAAATTCCCGAACTTAAAAAGAGTCCTTCAATATAATTTCTTCTGTAAAAATTAAGGGTTAAATCCACCACTTCTTCTACTGTAAAAGCGGCTCTTTTAATGTCATTACTTTTTCGAGTCACACAATAGGCACAATCGTAAATACAAAAATTAGTTAAGAGAATTTTCAACAAAGAAACACATCTTCCATCTTCGGTATAGGTATGACAAATTCCAGATGCTGAAGAATTTCCCAACCCTTTCCCTTTATTTTTTCTATTTCCACCACTAGAAGAACAAGAAACATCATACTTGGCGGCATCTGCTAAAATTTCTAACTTCTCTTTAATTCGATCGTAATTCACTCTACTGTTTATAAGATTATTTTCGTATAAAAGTAAGAAAAAAATACCTGTTAAAAAAGAAAATAACAAACTTTAGCATTTGTTTAAGCATATATATAATCTGCTAATAATACATCGATTGTTAAAAAGTTTAATTTATATTTGCAGATTAAATACAGCAATGTATTTTTAGGAAATTTGATAGAATCAGAAGATGAAGAACATTAGAAATTTTTGCATTATTGCGCACATTGACCATGGTAAAAGTACTTTGGCAGACAGATTATTAAGTGCTACACAAACTGTCTCAGCCCGAGAAGAAAAAGCGCAATTGTTAGACAATATGGATCTAGAGCGTGAGCGTGGAATTACCATTAAAAGTCATGCCATTCAAATGAATTATAGACATAACGGAGAAGATTATATTTTAAATTTGATTGACACTCCAGGACATGTAGATTTTTCGTACGAAGTATCTCGTTCAATTGCAGCTTGTGAAGGTGCCTTATTAATTGTAGATGCCGCACAAAGTATACAAGCGCAAACCATTTCTAATTTATATTTGGCATTAGAGAATGATTTGGAAATTATTCCTGTTTTAAATAAAGTAGATTTACCGAGTGCCAACCCAGAAGAAGTAAGTGACGATATTATTGATTTACTAGGCTGTAAACTAGAAGATATTATTCATGCGTCTGGAAAAACAGGTTTTGGAGTGGATAAAATTCTTGAAGCGATTGTAGAAAAAGTTCCAGCACCAAAAGGCAATGTAGATGAATCACTTCAGGCTTTAATTTTTGACTCACATTACAATCCTTTTAGAGGAATTGAAGTTATTTTCCGGGTAGTGAATGGAGAAATTAAAAAGGGACAAAAAATTAAGTTCATGGCCACTGGCAAAGAGTATTTTGCTGATGAAGTAGGAACTTTAAAATTGAATCAGGTTCCCAAAGATAAAATTTCAACAGGTGATGTAGGCTATTTGATTTCTGGAATTAAAGAAGCGAAAGAAGTAAAAGTAGGTGATACTATTACAGATGCAAAAGAACCTACCACCAACATGATTACAGGTTTTGAAAACGTAAAACCAATGGTATTTGCCGGAATTTATCCTGTAGATACGGAAGATTTTGAAGATTTACGTGCTTCAATGGAAAAACTACAGTTAAATGATGCTTCTTTAGTTTTCGCTGCGGAAAGTTCAGCTGCCTTAGGGTTTGGTTTCCGTTGTGGTTTCTTAGGAATGTTACACTTAGAAATCATTCAAGAGCGTTTAGAGCGTGAATTTGATATGACCGTAATTACGACCGTTCCAAACGTTTCGTATTTAGCATACACCAAAAAAGAACCTGAAACCGCTATTATTGTTAACAACCCCTCTGATTTACCAGAACCATCTAAGTTAGACCGTGTAGAAGAACCTTACATTAAAGCAACAATCATTACAAAATCTGACTTTGTGGGCAACGTAATGAGTTTATGTATTGAAAAAAGAGGGATTATAACCAATCAGACTTATTTAACCACTGAAAGAGTAGAATTAAATTTCGATATGCCTTTAGCAGAAATTGTATTTGATTTTTATGATCGTCTAAAAACAGTTTCTAAAGGGTATGCTTCTTTTGATTATCACCCAATTGGAATGCGAACTTCAAAATTAGTGAAGTTAGATGTTCTTTTAAATGCACAATCAGTAGATGCTTTATCTGCATTGATACATGAGGATAATGCCTATAACATTGGTAAAAAAATGTGTGAAAAATTACGCGAATTAATCCCAAGACAACAATTTGACATTCCAATTCAAGCAGCAATTGGAGCTAAAATTATTGCTCGTGAAACCATAAAAGCACTTCGAAAAGATGTTACAGCAAAATGTTATGGCGGTGATATTTCTCGTAAAAGAAAATTATTAGAAAAACAGAAAAAAGGTAAAAAACGTATGCGTCAAGTAGGTAATGTTGAAATTCCTCAAGAAGCATTTATGGCCGTTTTAAAATTAAATGATTAAGCCTTAATCTTTAAAAGTATAGTAAAAACCAATAAGTAATGTTATTGGTTTTTTTTATACCATCATGCTTCCGCAAATACCAAGACCAACCAGTAAATATATACCCGATAATATATATAAAATTTTAGCTGCTTTAGGATTATTCTTACGAATAATAAACCCTAAAATACTTATTACAATGGGAGGACCAATCATTATAATAACAATTAACAATATCAAACCTCCTAAATCCATATTTCCTTCTAATGCAATCATATTTTAAAATTTTATTTCATTTCTCAACACTTTTAAACGGGCTTTCTTATCGTCCCTATAAAACAAATTCATCGTTTCAAAAGGAATAATTTTGTAGTCCTTATCCACAATATGAACACACGATTTTTTAATGGCTCGAACATCAAAATTATAGGCATCAATAAATTGCATGATAATAATCCTAAAAAGGTTGTCATACCCTAAATGAGGCGCATCAATATGAGGTAAACAACATAAGATTGATTTTAAATTTTCTTCTGCTACTTCAACCGAATTTCCGGTACTAAACAAATCAATCATTTTCCCTTTTAATTGTTCGTCCTGTTCATAGATAATCGTATTTTTACTATTATCAAGCAAATCATTTGGATTAATATATCGTGTTAAAGGAAATACTTCACCTGCTAACTTTAAAGCATAACCCATAACCAAAGCATCAGGATTACAAGGCACTGGCAACAAATCATCTGGATTAAAAATAGCCGTTTGCTCTAGAATTTTCCTTCTTACTTCTGTCAAAGTCATTCGGTCAGTTTCAGGATTAAAATTTTGCAACCTTCCTGCTATTTGCGTGGGTTGAAAAGTTACTCCTCTAACACATTTTTGTAGGAGCGCATAATCTATTATTTTTCCAATTTCATGATCATTCAAGCCTTTTTGTAAGGTTACCACTAAAGTAGTTGACAAATTCACCTCATTTAAGTTGGCAATAGCCTGTTTTCTTATCTCACTTAAATGTGCTCCTCTTAATTCCTTCAATATATCATCTTCAAAAGAGTCAAATTGCAAATAAATTTCAAAATCTGGTGTATATTTTTTCAATTCGTTTACAAAATCTTTATCCTTTGCAATTTTAATTCCATTGGTATTCAGCATCAAATGGCGAATAGGCAATGATTTTGCATAACTTAAAATTTCAAAAAAATCAGGATGTTCAGTAGGCTCACCACCACTTAGTTGCACCACATCAGGTTCTTTTTCATTTCGAACAATAGTATCCAACATCTTTTTTACCTCATCTAAGGTTCGATGTCTTCCATAGAAAGGAGAAGAACCAGCATAGCAAGTAGGACACGTTAAATTACAACGATCTGTAATTTCAATAACGGTTAAACAAGAGTGTTGTTCATGATCTGGGCATAATCCACAATCATAAGGACAGCCATAATCTGTTTTCGTATTGAATTTATAAGGTGTTTCAGAAGGTTTGTTATAATTTCTACTATTTTTATAGTAAGCTATATCATCAGCAATTAACACTTTTGAATTCCCATGTTCTGGACATCGCTTCAACATGTAAACCTTATCGTCTTCAAAAACAATTTTAGCATCAATACGCTTTAAGCATTTGGGACACAAACTTAAGGTATAATCGTAATACGTATAATTTCTAACAGGCATTTTTGAATAGATTAAAAATGGTTTTATAATAGTACAACCCACAAATGACACATAAAATTTGAATGGTACTCAAATGACAAATAAAAAATGTATTCGGTTTTAAAAATTCAATAAAAAAGCGAAATGTAAAATAGCCAATCATAAAATATTGAAACAACAAACCATTTTCTTTGACTTTGCTTTTTATTTTCCATAAAAATAAAAATAAAATGAATAGAAAAAACAATTCATACAAAGCAATCGGATGTCTTTTTAAACCATCACCTAAATTCATTCCTAAAAAAAAAGTAGTAATTTTACCGTAAGTAAACTCATTAATTCCAGACAAAAAACAACCAATTCTTCCAATGAAAATCCCTAAAATTAGAGGAAACACAAATAAATCTCCAGAAGAATGTTTTTCGCCAATTATTTTCTTTGCTATTTCTACTCCAAGTAATCCGCCAAATAGTCCGCCCATAATGGTTTTGGCATTCATGACCTGAATCCATTGTAACGGTTCAGTAGGAAAAATTGGATTTTCCAAAAAACCGATAATTCTTGAGCCTAAAAATGCACCTAAAATAGCCCCCAGTAGAATAGACAGCCGATTTGCATTGGAAATACAATCCAAAGCATTTTTTCTAAGGTAGAGATAGTATCTAAATCCTAGAAAGAAAGCAAGGTATTCCAAAACAAGATGAATATTAATTTGGTAACCAAACCAAATAGGATTATAAGGAATAGACATAGAAACAATTTTATTAAATTTAGAAAAATACTACAAAAAAATAAAGTCGAAAATTAGATCTTTTTAAAATTGTTAAATTTATTAACATTTTAAGATTATTTTCTCAGCTCTATAGTCAAAAAACCGTAATTTTGTAAACTGTCAAAATGATTTTCAAACCCCAAAGATATCATAATGAAAAAACTACTAATTTTATTTTGGCTTTTGCCAATACTATCTTATTCTCAAGCCGTCACAGTGGATGACACTGGGTTTTCTCCTAATCAATTAGTGGATTTGTTGTTAGGAAATTCCTGTACCGAAGTTTCAAATGTGTCCATTTCATCCAATCAATCAGTAGCTTATTTCAATAACAATGGTTCTGCATTTCCAATTAATGAAGGAATCATAATAAGAAGTGGGATTGCTTCTTATTCTGAAGGGATTTACACAGGAAACAATTTAGACAGTCAAGTAAATACTTCTGGTGATGCTGGTTTACAAAACCTTGTAGCGAGCAACGGACAAAGTGGCTCCATTACTGATGTGGCATATCTCGAATTTGATTTTATTCCTTTATCTTCAAACTTTAGCTTTGATTTCTTATTTGCTTCAAATGAATACGGTCAGTGGCAATGTGCTTCTTATGATACTTTTGCTTTTTTCTTAACAGACTTAAGCACTAATACAACTACTAATTTAGCTGTTATACCATCTACAACAACTCCTGTATCGGTTCTAAACATTAGAGACCAAGCCTATAATAACAATTGTTTTTCTTCAAATGCTACTTTATTTAGCACCTATAATGTAAT
The DNA here is from genome assembly GCF_024054195.1 of Flavobacterium sp. NRK F7. GTDB lineage: Bacteria > Bacteroidota > Bacteroidia > Flavobacteriales > Flavobacteriaceae > Flavobacterium. The sequence goes on from NZ_JAMXLB010000001.1 coordinate 213,648, forward strand.
CAATCCAGGAAATTCAACTGTAAACATGAGAGGTTTTACTACTGTTATGAATGCATCTTCAATAGTAACACCAAACAATGCTTACAGAATACGATTGGTTATTGGAGATTATCAAGATGCTCGTTATGATTCTGCAGTTTTCTTAGCTTCTGGAAGTTTCATTACGACTTTAGACTTAGGACCAGATGATAGTTTTTGTTACGGTGACAATAGAACGCTTACAACTGGATTAAGCGAAACAGATTACAATCATAGTTGGACGTTGAATGGAAATCCTTTAGCAGAAACTGGCAATACCTTAACAATTTTAGAAAGCGGAGCGTATGAAGTAATAGTAACAAAACCCAATACAAATTGTACCATTACTGACGCAATCGTTTTCTATGACTTAGCTGTCAATAATCCCAATGACCTTATCGCCTGTAATAATGGTAGTGCAACCTACAATTATGATTTAACGCAAAACAATGAAGCCACTTTAGGTATTGATAACACACGGTATGATATCTTTTATTACAGTTCATTAGCGGAAGCTTCCTCTCACACTAATTCAATCCCTAATACTGAAGTAACAAATTATGCAAGTGGAGGAAATGAAACCCTATATCTTGCACTATATAACGTTAACACTTCTGCATTTTGTGAAGCCGTTTATTCCTTTGATTTATTAGTGAGTGACCCAATTATTGTGAATACAATTGACAATCTAGAAAATTGTGACACTGCTAATGGTCAAGGTCAAAATGTAAATTTAATATCACAAACATTAGCTAGTAATTCGCAGTTAGCTACAGGGTATAGTTTATCTTTCTATGCTACTCAAAATAGTGCACAATTAGGTGATACAGGGAATTATCCAAATCCTTCTACCTACCCAATAGCGCCTGGAGCCTCTACACAAACAGTGTGGGTTAGAATCCAATCCGATACCAATTCCAATTGTTTTGCTGTAAGCAGTTTTGAAATCATTATTAATCCTTTACCGATAGTAGATACATTAGAAAACGTCATAGAATGTCATAATTATATTCTACCCCCTATTACAAATGGAAATTATTTTTCAGGACCCAATGGAACGGGTATTCCCTATAATGCTGGTGATAGTATTGATGTTGGCGGCACCTATTATATTTTCATAGGCCCAGATACGAATGGCTGTACCAATCAATCTAGTTTTCAAATTACTTTAATTGATGAATTTGATATTAATTTAGAACACTGTGGTCAATTTGCCATACCAAATCCTCCAGCCGGTAATTTTTACACACAAGCAGGCGGACCAAATAATGTATCTAATACTGTTATTCCCAGTGGCACACTAATTACGAGCGATCAAACGATATATTATTATGCCGAAGTAGATGGTGTTTTTTGTAGAGAAGAAGTCTTTCCATTAGTCATTCATCCTTTACCACCAGTAGATACTTTAGACGATGTAATAACTTGTACTAGTTATACTTTACAACCTCTTACCAATGGGAACTATTTCAACGCACAAGGAAATCAATTGAATGCAGGAGAATCAGTAACTTCTACGCAAGTTATTACCATAAGCAATGGCCCAGACGGTAATGGCTGTGTTAACAGTTCTTCCTTTACAATTTATATTATTAATAATATCGGAAATCAAAGTGCATGTGGAGTATATACACTTCCTAATTTGGATGCAGGAGGTTATTTCACGGGGCCTTCTGGAACTGGAGATAATATCCCTGCTCAAACTGAAATTACAGAATCACAAACGATTTATATCTATGCAAACACCAGTACAGCCCCTAACTGCACAGAAAACATGTCTTTTGAAATAACTATACTAGAAGTTCCACCAGTAGATGAACTAGGGGATGTTATTGCTTGTGATTATTACATTCTACCTGAGTTAACAGATGGAAATTATTACACAGAACCAAATGGAAATGGAACCCAATTACAAGCTGGAACAATTATTGACTTAACCTCTAATAATCCCGATCCAGGTACATTCTATATTTACACTCCTGCAAATGCATCCAATTGTGATAATCAAAGTTCGTTTACCGTTACAATTAATCCATTACCTCCTGTAGATAATGAAGGGGAACTTTATTTTTGCAGTCCTTATTCATTAGAAGCACCAGTTTATGGAACCTATTATACAGAGCCTAATGCATCAGGAACACTAGTAACCCCAAGTATGGTCTTTGAGGAAACAAAAACCTTTTACATTTATAACATAGATACAACCACAGGTTGTTATCAAGATATTCCATTTACGGTTTACTATAATTATATTGGTTTACCTAATTATGATAATATCTCTAGCTGTGATAGTTATACATTAGAAACATTAACTCATACACCAGCTTCACCAAATAGTTATACTATAGATTATTACTCGCAACCTGGGGGTAATCCTGCAGATATTATCAATCCAAATGATTATACTATTAGCGCAACTCAAACCATTTATGTGTATGCAAAAAATGGGGATAGATATCCTTGTACCGAAGAAAAGAGCTTTACAGTTACTATCTCAGAAACCCCAGATTTAAGTACGTATCCAATTGATTTTGCAGCATTAGACGGAAGCAATCATTGTGGTGAATTTACGTTACCTACCTTAACGCCTACTAGCTATCAAATTAATTATTACAGTCAGCCAGGTGGTGATTCTTCCAATCTAATTGATCCTAATAATTACACTTTTAGTGTGCCAGCCGCTAGTACAAGTGAAACCTTTGATATTTGGGTATATGCTCGAGCAACTAATAATGATACTTGTAATGACGAAACGCATTTTCAGTTTACGGTTTCTCCAAGATCCGTGTTTTCTGTAGCAGACGGTATTATTTGTATTCATCCTGAAACCAATATAGTAGAACAAACGGCAACCTTATTTGTACCTCAAGATAGTAGTCTGAATCCTTCAAATTATGCTATTGAATGGTATTTAAATGGCAACTTAATGGGTACAGGATTTCAATATATCGCTGATGCAATTGGAGTTTATGATGTAGTTCCCATCAAATTAATACCTGAAAACGCTCCTGAATGTTCGTATGATGCCACTACCGTTGAAGTAACCGCTTCTAGTGTTGCTTTAGCAGAAGTAATTGTAACAGAAGATTTCGAAGAAGTAGCTATTGCAACTGTTAACATACTAACGGGTTTTGGCAACTATGAATATCAATTAGATGGGGGTGCCTTTCAAACAAGTCCCGTATTTACCGATTTAAGTTCTGGTGATCATACTATTGTTATTAATGATTTATATGGAAACTGTGGAGATAGTCAGGTTACCTTTACAGTTATTAAATATCCCAAATTTTTTACCCCAAATAATGACGGTTACAATGATCAATGGAACATTTATGATTTAAAAGACACTTCTGGGACAACCATTTCTATTTTTGATCGTTATGGCAAATTAATTAAACAAATTTCACCAAACGGACCCGGCTGGGATGGAACTTACAACGGAACACCATTACCATCAACAGATTATTGGTTTATTGTTTCGTATCAGTATAATGGGGAAGAACGCACCTACAAAGCACACTTTACAATGAAACGATAAATAAAAAAGCACTTGAAGATTCAAGTGCTTTTTTTATACTATTCTCTATTTAACAATTAATTTAGAGACCTGTTCTAATCGCTTCCACTGGATCCAATTTTGCAGCTGAAATAGCAGGCAGAATTCCAGAAATCAAACCAATAAATGAGGCCAGACCACTCCCAATTAATAAATTTTGGGAACTTAAAACAAACTCAAAATCCAGAGCAGCACTTAATCCTACTGCACACAACCATACGAGTAGCATACCTACAATTCCTCCAATTAGAGACAAAATAATAGCTTCAAATAAAAACTGAAATAAAATAAACTTATTCTTAGCTCCCAAGGCTTTTTGAATTCCAATTAAGTTGGTACGCTCTTTTACAGAAACAAACATAATATTAGCAATTCCAAAACCTCCAACTAAAAGAGAGAACAAACTGATTCCCCAACCTATTTTATTCATTTGTCCAACGATATTATCAATGAAATCTGTAAAACCAGATAGCACATTAATAAAAAAGTTATTAATTTCACCAGGCTTCAAACTTCTATAAGCGCGCAGTTTTTGAGATAGTTCTGCTTTAAACTCTTCCATATCTACTCCCTTTTCAGGTTTAATTAATATGGCTGGAGTTAAACTCTTATTATTGTCGCCATACATTCTTCTTAAAAAGTTTACGGGAAAAAACACAGACACATCATTACTTTGACCAAAAGTAGCTTGTCCTTGTTTTTTAAGGACTCCAATTACCGTTAGCTTCTGTCCATATAACCTTACTTTTTTACCTAATGGATTCTTATTCCCAAATAAGCTGCTCGCTACTTCGCTTCCAATAACAATTACGGGTGTACCCGAATTGGATTCGGATTCATTAAAAAAACGACCTGTTTCAACTTTTATAGGTTCAATGTCAATTAATTCATTAGTACAAGGAGTTACCTGAATAGAATTAACGGTTTTGTCATCATATTTTATATTTTCATTTCGAGTAAATACATTAAAAGACATTTTATCTACATAATTTACCGAACGTCTAATGTATTCATATTCTTCATAAGTTACATCTGGAAACTGTTCTCTTTTCCATCTTGGCACTTCTGAAGGACCAAAAGAAAAGCGAATTAAATACACGGTATTTAAATCCATATCACTTAAATCTTCTTTGATTTTCTTATCCATAGAATCTACAGCTGCAAGAACTGCAATAATGGAAAAAATACCTATAGTAACTCCTAAAAGAGACAATAAGGTTCGTAATTTGTTATTTCGCAATGCATTGAGTGCAAAGCTTAAACTTTCTTTAAGTAATCGAAGATATAATAACATAATACAGTTGAATTATAGTATTAGTAGACCGAAAGCTTAAAATGTTACAAAAAGTATATAAAAAGATACACTTTAGCTTGACTAAAGGTTAAGTTACTATAACCTCGGCTTTGATATGGCTTTGATATGGAGTAACAACTTATGTAAAACACATAGAAGAAATAGAATTTAAAAATATTTTTTAATGAAATAGCTGTAAGGCCCCTATTTCTTGTACTTAACATCTATTTCATTTTAATACTAATATATTTTTAGAAACTTTATTTATTTTTGTTTTAACTTTATTTAAAAATACAACTATTCAAAAAACAAACACTATGAAAAAAATTTTTTTATTAGCCATACTAGGCTTATCTCTATTTTCATGTAAAAAAGATACTACTACAGAAAACACGAACAATAGTGAAAATGAAGTAGCAACGGAAACATTAGAACAAAAATCTTCAAATGAAAATGATTCCAAAACACTTGATTTAACAAAAATCCCTATTAGTACATTTCCCATTACCCAAATACCTTTTTTTAGTTTACCAACGGGATACAAATATTCTCATGAAGAAAAGAGAAATTACGAGTCGATTCGTTTTTGGACTGGGTCATCATTTGAAATGCCAGAAGGTGAATTATTTTGTGGAAGAATCAGTAATGACAAAGACCATTCCTATTCTGGTCTTGAACTTTTTAAAAATTTAGATCAAATTTTTAAAGAAGCTGGTGCAGTAGCACTTTTTGAGGGTAAAGTACCCCAAGAAGCAATCACTCAAAATGAAGAAAAATATCCTATTTCTGATTATGGGATAAAATCTAACGCCTATGGTTTTCAAGGATTTGCCAAAACATGGACGTATATCATCCGACAAGACAATCAAAATATTTGGTTACAATTAAATGAATCTGATGACAATGCAAGTTTACATGTGGCAATAATTAAAACAAAAGCGGTTGCTATTACTTCTCAACTCATTAAAGCTGACGAAATGAAATTGTCATTGGAACAGAATGGATTAGTAACCTTATATATTAATTTTGAGACCAATAAATCAGACATACAACCAGAAGCTAAGCCAACTCTAGAAGAAGTTTTTAAATTATTAAAAGAAAACCCAAGTTTAAAATTAAGTATTGAAGGACACACCGACAATAGTGGCGATAAAAAATACAATTTTGAACTTTCTGAAGCAAGAGCTAAAAGTATTGTCGCTTACCTTACACAAAAAGGCATTTCAAGTGAGCGATTACAAAGTAAAGGTTATGGCGATACTAAACCATTACAAGAAAACACATCAGAAGACAATAAAGCCTTAAATAGACGAGTTGAATTGAGAAAAATAGGATAACAACTACCCTCTTTTTTATCAATTTCAGGTATTTCAAAAACTCGAACATACAGTTATAAAAAATTTAGAAGAGATTGTGAAACGAAAAAGCAATCAAATCCTTAATAGAATTGAGTTCGAGTTTTTTTAAAATATTCTTTCGGTGTGTATCTACAGTAAACTGACTTATATGCAAAGCATCTGCAATTTGTTTTGCCGTTTTCCCTTCTTTTATTAGTAAAATAATTTCTTTTTCTCTTTTAGAGATCATTTTAAACAAAGGTGGCGGATCAAAACAATCCATGTCCATTTCTAAAAAGACATCTTCCCCTGCTAGTACCAAACCAATAACCTCTTTCATTTCTTTGGCATCGGTACTCTTTGGTATAAAACCATTCGCTTGACTCTTCTTAATTTCGAGATATAAATTTTTAGGATCAAACATAGAGATAATAATAATTTTCAGATGAGGATAATTAGTTTTCATCCGTCTGGCAACTTCCAATCCGTTTTCCTCTTTCAATTGAATATCCAAAAGAATTAAATCGATATGATCTAATGAATTGGACAATTCCTTCTCAGAAGCAATACAATCCTGTAAATGTACCCCTTCTATATCTCTTAAAATTCTTGCCAATCCTTCAGCAAAAAGTTTATGATCATCGATAATTATGGTATTATGAATTTTAGTTTTCATTTAAAGGAATGTTTATAATAATCGTAGTATTGCCTTTTGTACTTGAAATATGCACTACTCCATTTCTATTTTTAACCCGTTGATGGATGTTTTTCAATCCCATACCTGTTCCTTTCATTGCTTTCTCAACAGCAAACCCAATGCCATTATCTTCAATTATGACTTGGATATCTTCATCAATCAAAATTTGAATTGTAACTTCTTTAGCTTGTGCGTGCTTTAAAATATTGGTTATAATTTCATTGACAATTTTGAAAAGTGCTTCTTTAGTAGTTCCAGATATTTTTTGATCGTTCCCAATAAAAATATGATTAAACTCTATAGGTGTTATATTTTTATAGAGGGCGATTAGATTATCCACTCTTTCTTTAAGAGAAGACAAGTTAGAACTTGTTCCTGATAATTTATTATAAAAGGATCGAATGTCGTTACTTGCATTGGATATCATTTCAATTAATTTTTTATCTTCTACATAAGTATGAGTTACCAATAATTTTATGGCATTAATAGTAGCACCTAAATCATCATGTAAATCTCTAGCAATTTGCTGTCTTTCCTGATTTTGAATATTCAATTCTCGATGCATCATGCGTTCCTCGTAATTCGCATTTTCAATTTCCAACTTAAATTTCATTTTTGCTGTTTTTTGAAATCGCCATGCAATTAAAACACCTATAAAAACAAACTCTGCACATACTACCCAATAAAAATAATTAGGATAGGTTATTTCGTAATAATTTATGATCCCAGAATAATTTAAAAAATATCCTGCAGGATTAAAAAGCAACATGATAATTATAAATAAAATACCTATGATTATTTTTTTTGATTGCAGTGAAAATAAAATGATTTTTAGAACAGTAATACCAACAATAATAAAAATAAAATAGAGATTTATTTTCCATACAATATAATAACTCAATTGCCCAAAATGAAGTTGATTCATACATAAAAAATAGAGTATAATAGAGGTTATACTTATGAATACGCCTATTTTAAAGATCCTATCAATTATTTTTTTATACTTAATTTCAGTAGTAATGCCTTGAAAAATATACGTTACAATTTCATAATTAATACAAACTGCTAGTAATGAAAGCGGTAAAGAATGGAATCGGTTTACTATCTTAAAAAGTAGTTCTTGGGTAATAACAGGATTCATCAATTCTTCAGATAAAGTAATTATTACAATTACTATGAGATAGAAAAAAAACTGCAAAAACACATTCTTCCTTTGAATAACCCATAAAATAAAACTCAGAAGAGACATCAATAAAAAAGTACCAATAAAAAAACCAACTGACCAGTAAAAACGTTTTTCCCAAAGCAAATTATGTTCTGGTGTTGTTAAATCTGTAAAAGCATTTTGGGCATGCCTTTTATTAATCAGTTTTACAACAATTTCTTGTTCCTCATTGTACTTAATTACAACAGGGATTGTAAGCGCTCGAGTAGGAACCTTACGCTCTTTTAACAATTGATTTCGAAACAAAGTATCAGTGGGTAGCCATTTTTCTTTCTGCTTTCGATACACATAAATAGAATCGGCATGTGTATAAAAAGACCACCAATATTTAAAATCTTTAGAAGAGCTATTTTTAATTTTTAAGTAATACCAACTCGAATAAGGATTCAGTCCTAAATTCCTTTTAGAGCGGTATTTTGATTGAGCAAACGTATCCTTACTTAATCGCTGTGCTACTTCTTCGAAATTAGCATTTTTAGTTGTGTCTATCCAAATTCGTAAATAGTCATATAAATTGTGTGCATTGGGGCCATCCACATGAAAAACTCTTTTTTCTTGTGCCATAGAAAGCAATGCAAAGTGGTAGCAAAGCCATAAAAACAAATACTGTTTACGTGACATTTTACGCTATTAATCTAACAAATATCTAGTAATTTACTGAAAATAAAAATACCAAGAACTTGGTATTGTACCATTTGTAGTAAAAAAATAAATTTATAGTACTGTCAAAAAAGAGCTATTAACTGATTAGAAATAAATTATTTATGAGAAAAACACAATGTATCAAATGCCTTTTTGTTTTTGTTTGTATTTTTTTAGGAAACACTTTCAGAAGCGAAGCACAACGCAGTGAAACACATAGTTTAAATTTATCTCGAAGTCGCTCAGGTCTCAATTTTGAAACCCAGACAAGTGGTTTTGACTTCTATGGAGTACAATTTCGCTATCAATTTGTCAATTGTGGAGGCGATGTTCAAATGGGCATTAATTATGATAAAAGAGCCAATTACACCTTCTATTATCACAATGGAAGATGGTTTGGAGAGACTACTGTAGGAAGTGATTTATGGCCAAAAGCTACTGATTTTGAACTTCAAGAAATCACTGCTGATTTATATTATGGGAATTCCAATTTGGGACAAGTTCACTTAAATTATATCGTGGGGAATTTTGCAGGCTGTTTTGGAGAAACTTTTGATGTATTGAAACAAGTGGGTAAAAACCCATCCGACAAGTTATACAAAGACAACATTCATAAATTAACACTGAGAAATGTAAAAATTATTCGCGGTGGTCCTACAAAAACTAGTAATGATTACAAAATTAAAGACAAATTAAAGAAGCTTTAATAATAAGCATTCTTTCTTTAAAAACTGTTCGCTATGATTTCAAAAAAAACACTTTTACCATTTTTACTTCTATTTTCAGGCATGTGTAGTACTATTTTCGCTACCGACCTTACCCCTAAAAGATACAAGACTGTATATTATTTTACCCAACAAACCTCAACAAAAAATGGCCATATCATTTTATCATTTGTAAAATCGATTTCTTGTGAATGGGGTAGTCGAGGAGAGTATGCCATTGAAAAAATAATTCGAGAAGATTTTAGTAATTGGTTTAGATACAAATCATGGAGTAAAGAATATCGTGCCAACGTATATGTATATGAATCCGAAAGCAGTGCCCAACAAGCTCGTAATCGAATTCGCTCTTCTTCAGGCTTATATGATGATAACGACAAGTATACCGATTCCTATCGTTATGATTGCGATTATCATCTTTCTATTGATGAAGAAAATGAATGGGAAAGACAACGACAAGCAAAAGAAGAAGAAAGAAGACAAGCAAAAGCAGAACAAGATCGAATTGCTGCTGAAAACTTAAGAATTCAAAATGAAAAAAAAGCAGCTGAGGAAAAAATAAAATTTACCAATTGGTCAAATACTACAAAAAATACGTTTCTCACAAAATTGAATGAATGGGATGCAAAAACCAAACAATTTATTACCGAAACTCAGAACAAATACAATTTATTTAAAGGCGAAAAACTACCTACTTATTTAGATATTTATGCCTTATTGATAGAAAGAACTTTACTCTCACCTACTATTTCTGGGGAAGAAAAATCAGCCATTTTGAATAGGGTTTTAGTAGATACTTATAACTACTACAATATTTATTATGATTATAATTATAACAAAGTAGTTCCTACGGATGTTTTTAAAAAAATCAATTCCATTTATGCTTATGGGAAAGCACAATTTGGATTTCATCCTGCAACCAATGCGTATCGCTATTTATCTGGAACAACCGTTTCGGTTCCAAACTCTAGTTTCGCAGCAGACATTAACGAATTCGAAAAAAGAGGGCTTTCTTATTTTGCTCAAAACAAAGCCAATTTAGCCTTATTTGAATATTTTTCAGCTTTAGCAAATCACAATACCAATTTAAAAAGGGTAATTTCAATGAGAAATTTTACCAATAACATAATACAATGGCGTGTTAATTTAGGGTATCTTTTATACTATAACGGTTATTATTTTGACGCCTATCAACTCTTAAACCGAGAAAGAACCAGTGTCGATTTATATACTAAAGATTTTAAACCTACCACGTATTGGGAGATATACTCTTTTGAAATTGCTGCTTTATATTATTCCGCTAATTATGATTTAGCCATACAAGAAGCGCAAAAATTTGAACAAGCCCTTTTAAAACAATATCCCAAAAAGGAATTAGTCGATTTAAATACGATTAAAATTTCCAAAGACAAAAACAGTCTGGCTACCAATGACATTTCTATTCAAAATTGTTATTCAAGAGCTTTGATTTTTTGGTCCAAATCACTTTTTAAAAAAGATGATATGAAAGCATCTTCAAAAGTTTTACATCCAATTGTAAAAATGATTAAAAAAGGAACACCTGTATCTTACTTTGGTAACAACGATAATCAACTGATTTATTTATTAAAAAAACACGAACCCAGTTTATCTGAAAAAAAAAACTTAGGTAACTCGAGTACTACTTTCAAGCAAATTATTCAAACTTATGATCAATGGGAAAAAAATGTTACTAAAAAAACTTGGGAAGAAATTAATGCTTCAAAAATCGAAGCCTTCAATAATGCCTATGATAATAAAAATGACAACCTAGCTGTAAGCATTGCAAAAGAACTTCTTCCTTCATTACGTTATGATTTCACCTATAACAACACCGTTTATAAAGATTTGATGACAAAGGCCGCTCTAGCCTCAACTTGTAGTAAAGATTATGAAAGTGCTATCTGTTTTGCTAATTACGCCCAACTCAATTCTGAAAAAAAAGAAGAAGATGTAGCCTATTTATTATTACTCACCAATATTATACTAAGCAATACTTATTCCTATCCTTTAGATGCTAATGTCAAATTTGTAAAACCAAAAGACGATAATGTAAAATATGACTTTGAAGCCTTACTGACTAAAGCAGCTTCCAAAAAATACGATGCCGATTATGGCTATATCATATTAGAACATATTCAACAAGAACTTGCTAGAAAACAAGAAAAATCGATATACTTACCGTATCTTTATAATGCTATTAAAAAAACGAAACCTAAAAGCATATGATTTCATTTTTTAAAAAATACTCATTAGTTTGTCTTTCCCTTTTGCTAATCAATAGCATCACTGCACAACTCAACAATCTTGCCCATTTTTCGTATTTGGAAAGCGAAGAAGAGTTTGCAACTATGCTTGATCCAGACGATACCCTTTTTGAAAAAACTTATATTGTAGCGTCTAGAGAAATTGAACCATTGTATATGCTCAATTATGAAATTAGTGGACATGATTTTGAAACTTTTTGTAAAAAAACAAAACGTAAAATGCCATCTCAACCCAAAGGGCATAATCCATTATTACCTGTTGTGAATGTAAATCACAATGATGCTGTAGCCTATTGCGAATGGTTATCTTCATATTATCAGGTTACCTTTCGGTTGCCTAGTGAAAGAGAATGGGAATATGCTGCATCTATTGGCTTTTCGAAAGACAAAAAAGACAAAAATGGAATTAATACAAACATCGTTTATCTGTATAATGCTAAAAATGAAAAACCTAGTTGCATTACTTGTACACAGCCTAATTTATATGGATTGTACCATATGCGTGGCAACGTATGGGAAATTACTGAATCATCTACCAGTTATGTTGATGAAAACACTATGACCTTAATGGGTGGTAGTTTTTTTGAAGATGCCGACCATGTACAAGCTAATTCAAAAGTCAATCACAATAAACTTTTAAAAAGAGCCGACGTAGGATTTAGAATTGTAATACCCAAAAGAGACTATGAATTATTGCGTTTTGCTATAGAATTACAAACATTAATTCATCCTATTAATGATGAAAAAGCACCTATAACTATAACTGCAAAAGGAATATACAAAGGCCAACTTTTCATTGCTTGGGATGATGGTTTTGAAAACTTTTACTATGATGAGAAGAGTCAGACTGCAGGCTTTTGTTGTTGGGCTCAAGATATTAATAAATTAGGAGAAGAAAGTAATTCCGTTATTGAATTTAGTTTTAAAAAAGAAGACTTTAAGCAAATTCAAAAAATTGCTGCTTATTTTGATAAATTCCCAGTTGAAAATTAAAATTATCATTAGAACAAAATTTTATTAAAAAAAGTGCTTTTCTGTGTCTATAATTGTTGAAAGTTTTAATAAGTATAACTACTTTTGCACAACGAAAAACTACTCCAAAAAAAATACATAACAAAAACGTCTTTTTTTTGGAACTAAACAACAACACAACACACTATGAGCACAACGAAAAAAATTACTTCTGCCTTAATTTCAGTCTTTGACAAAACAGGATTAGAACCTATTGTAAAAGCACTTCATGAAAATCAAGTAACCATCTATTCTACTGGAGGCACAGAAACTTTTATTACCAATTTAGGGATTCCAGTCGTAGCTGTTGAAAATGTAACCGATTATCCTTCTATTTTAGGAGGCAGAGTAAAAACATTGCATCCTAAAGTGTTTGGAGGAATTTTGAACCGTCAAGACAATCCTTCCGATGTTGCTCAAATGGAAGAATATAACATTCCTCAAATCGATTTAGTAATTGTTGATTTATACCCTTTTGAAAAAACAGTAGCTTCTGGAGCAAGTGAAGCCGATATTATTGAAAAAATTGATATTGGAGGTATTTCTTTAATTAGAGCAGCTGCTAAAAACTTTAAAGACACTGTAATAGTAGCTTCTGTTGAAGAATACAAACCATTTTTAGATTTTTATACGAATGAAAGTGGGGCTACAACTATAGAGCAAAGAAGATGGTTGGCAACCAAAGCGTTCCATGTTTCTTCGAATTATGATACTGCGATTTTTAATTATTTCAATACAGATGAAACCTACTTAAAAATAAGTATGGCAGCAGGAGAAACGTTACGTTACGGAGAAAATCCACATCAAAAAGGATTTTTCTTTGGAGAATTTGATAAAATGTTTACCAAATTAAACGGAAAAGAATTATCGTACAACAACTTACTAGATGTTGATGCAGCTGTTAATTTAATGAATGAGTTTAAAAATGACAGCCCTACATTTGCGATTTTGAAACACAATAACGCTTGTGGAATTGCAACAAGAGCCACTATGAAAGAAGCGTACCTAGATGCTTTAGCAGGTGATCCAACCTCTGCCTTTGGTGGTGTTTTAATCGCAAATGGCACCATTGATTTAGCTACTGCAGAAGAAATTCATTCCCTATTTTGCGAAGTGGTAATTGCACCAGCTTTTGATAAAGATGCAATCGATTTATTAGAAGAAAAGAAAAACAGAATTTTATTAGTAATCAATGATGTTGCATTACCAACAAAACAAGTTCGAACATGCTTAAATGGCATCTTAGTTCAAGATAAAGACAACCTAACAGATACGAAAGAGCACCTAAAAAACGTTACTAGTTCAAAACCGACAGAAGAAGAAATTGAAGATTTAATTTTTGCTTCAAAAATTTGTAAACATACCAAATCGAACACTATTGTTTTAGCTAAAAACAAACAATTATGTGCTTCAGGAACAGGACAGACCTCACGAGTAGATGCTTTAAGACAAGCAATTGAAAAAGCGCGTTCTTTTGAATTTGACTTAATTGGCGCGGTGATGGCAAGTGATGCTTTCTTTCCTTTTCCAGATTGTGTAGAAATTGCAAATAAAGCAGGAATTACTTCGGTCATTCAACCTGGAGGCTCTATTAAAGACGAATTGAGCATTAATTATTGTAATGAAAATAATGTATCTATGGTATTTACGGGAACACGTCATTTTAAACATTAATTTTATTACATTTGTAAAACACGAATATTTTTACTAACATAAACCCCTAAAAAAGCATATGGGATTTTTTGATTTCATGACTGAGGACATCGCAATTGACCTTGGTACAGCAAACACCTTAATCATTCACAACGACAAAGTAGTAATAGATAGTCCTTCTATTGTTGCACGGGATCGTATTAGTGGTAAAATTATAGCCGTCGGGAAAGAAGCCAACATGATGCAAGGGAAAACACATGAAAACATTAAAACCATTAGACCTTTAAAAGATGGGGTTATTGCTGATTTTGATGCTTCAGAAAAAATGATTAGCATGCTAATTAAAAGCATTCCAGCATTAAAAAAGAAACTTTTTACACCCGCTTTACGAATGGTAATTTGTATTCCTTCTGGAATAACGGAAGTAGAGATGCGTGCGGTAAAAGAATCAGCGGAACGTGTAAATGGTAAAGAAGTATATTTAATTCATGAACCTATGGCTGCTGCTATTGGTATTGGAGTTGATATCATGCAACCAAAAGGGAATATGATTGTAGATATTGGTGGAGGTACAACTGAAATTGCAGTAATTGCGTTGGGTGGTATTGTTTGTGACAAATCTGTAAAAATTGCAGGTGATGTATTTACTAATGACATCATCTATTATATGAGAACACAACACAACTTATTTGTGGGTGAAACTACAGCTGAAAAAATTAAGATTCAAATTGGTGCCGCTACAGAAGATTTAGACAGTCCACCAGAAGAAATGCAAGTTCAAGGTAGAGATTTATTAACTGGTAAACCAAAGCAAGTTGACATTTCGTATAGAGAGATAGCAAAAGCATTAGACAAATCGATACAACGAATTGAAGATGCCGTTATGGAAACGTTATCACAAACGCCTCCAGAATTAGCTGCTGATATTTACAACACAGGGATTTATTTAGCGGGTGGTGGTTCTATGTTAAGAGGTCTAGATAAAAGAATCTCTATAAAAACTGATTTACCTGTTTATATCGCAGAAGATCCATTGAGAGCTGTTGTAAGAGGAACAGGAATAGCGTTAAAAAATCTTGGCAAATACAAAAGCATTCTTATAAAATAAAGATAATTCATGCAGCAAATACTATATTTCTTTATAAAAAACAGCTATAGATTGCTGTTTTTGCTGCTTTTGGGTATTTCATTTGCGCTCATTATACAGTCTCATTCCTTTCATAGAAGTAAGTACATTAATAGCGCCAATAATATAACAGGAGGAGTTTATGAAAACATTAATTCATTTAACGAATATCTTAGCTTAAAAGAAAAAAACGAATTACTTGCTGAAGAGAATGCTCGATTAAAACAAATCTTATTTAACCAAAAAGATACCGTTTTAGATTTGAAAAAATTAAAATTCAATGATGCTTTATTCTATACGGTAACGAAAGCGAAAGTGATTAAGAATTCGTATAATGTTAGGCAAAATTTTTTAACGATTAATGCTGGAACCAAAGACAGTATCAAACCGAGTATGGGTGTTGTAAATGATAAAGGTATTGTAGGAATTATAGAAAAGACTTCTAAAAATTATGCCACTATCATTAGCATTTTAAATACTGAATTAAAAATTAACGCGAAGATTAAAAATTCAACTCATTTTGGAACTTTAAATTGGGATGGAAAAAATGTAGGTTATGTTCAGCTTACTGATGTACCTCGATTGGCTAGTTTAAAAAAAGGAGATTCCATTGTAACTGGAGCAGATTCAGAAATTTTTCCAGAAAACATTCCGATTGGTAAAATTGAAAAGGTTTTTATCGATAAGAAGACCAACTATTACACTATAAATGTGAGGTTATTTAATGATATGACTGCTTTAGGTTATGTATATGTAATAGGAAATGAATACAAAGAAGAGAAACAAGAGTTAGAAAAAGAAACCATTAGAGAAGCGAATTGAATAATAACATCCTAAATATCGTACGCTTTATATTACTTGTTTTTTTGCAAGTAATTTTATTCAACAACATCAATATGTTTGGGTTTGCGAATCCATACCCGTATGTTTTATTTATCTTATTATTCCCAGTAAATGGAAATAAAAGTGTGTTATTAATTAGTAGTTTTTTTATTGGCTTAATAATTGACATGTTTAGTAACTCACATGGAATTCATGCAATGGCTTGTACTGCATTAGCCTTTGTAAGGCCTAATTTATTTCGCTTTTCATTTGGAATTAGTTACGAATACCAAACAGTCAAAATAGCAGATAAAATTACATCAGAAAGAGTTTCTTATGTCTTATTAGCTCTTTTCATTCATCACTTTGTGTTGTTTTTCTTTGAATATTTTAGCTTGACTTTATTTTTTGAAATTATATATTCGACTTTAATCTCAACCATACTTTCATTTATTATTTGTTTACTGATTATTTATCTTATTAAACCGAATAAGCGATGAGGAAAATTGTATTGCCATCTATCATAATAATCGCCGCAATTGTATTGATTGTGCGTATTTTTTATTTACAGATTGTAGATGATTCTTTAAAGCTTCAGTCTGAGAATAATGCCATCAAAAAAGTTTTTGATTTTCCTGAAAGAGGTTATATTTATGATCGTAATGGAAAATTAATGGTTGCGAATCAACCTTCTTATGACATCATGGTAATTCCTCGAGAAATAAAAAACTTGGATACCTTAGATTTTTGTAATTTATTAAAAATTGACAAAAAAGAATTGATTGAAAAAATCAGAAAAGCAACCGTATACAGTCCGAGATTACCTTCCGTTTTCCTAGCGCAATTGAATAAAAAAGAATATGCGGCTTTTCAAGAAAAAGAGAGAAAATTTGAAGGGTTTTATACCCAAAAAAGAGCCTTACGTGATTACCAAGTTGATTTTGGAGCCAATATTTTTGGTTTTATCACCCAAGTAAATGAAGCAATTATCAAAAAGAACCCCTATTATAATAGTGGCGATTTAATTGGCAAACAAGGTGTAGAACAAGAATATGAAGACATTTTAAGAGGTGTTAAAGGAGTAAAATACCTATTAAGAGACAAATACAATAAAGTGATTGGTTCCTACAAAGAGGGCAAGTTTGACACCCTATCGCAACAAGGTAAAGATTTGACGCTTACTATTGATTATGAATTACAAAAATATGGTACCGAGTTAATGATAAACAAAAGAGGTGGTATTGTAGCTATCGAACCTAAAACAGGAGAGATTTTAGCTTTAGTATCAGCTCCCACTTACGACCCTGCTTTATTAGTTGGAAGACAACGATCAAAAAACTATACCGCTTTGTATCATGATTCCATTGCCAATCCTTTATTTGACAGAGGTCTTTTAGCACAGTATCCACCAGGTTCACCCTTCAAAATTCTAACGGGTTTGGTTGGTTTACAAGAAGAAGTGATTACTCCAGAAACAGGATTTGTATGTCACCATGGTTTTTCCTATGGAGCTGGACGTTTTATGAAATGTCACGATTCTGGATTATCCAAATTAAACAATGGAATTTACAATTCCTGTAACACCTACTTTTGTAGTGTCTATCGAAATACTATCGATAAGTTTAAAAATTCATCCAAAGGGGTGGATGTTTGGTCTAATCATGTGAAAAGTTTTGGTTTAGGGAATTATATGGGAACCGATTTGCCAATTGGTAAAAAAGGAAACATTCCTACTTCAAAAACGTATGAAAGATTATATCCAAATGGTGGCTGGCGAGGTTCTACCATAATTTCAAATGGAATTGGACAAGGAGAAATCTTAACAACGCCACTTCAATTAGCCAACATGATGGCAGTTGTTGCCAATAAAGGATATTACTTCACACCGCATATTGTAAAAAAAATAAAAGACAAACCTTTAGATAAAAAATTCACCACTAAACACGTTTCAACAGTAGATGCTAGACATTTTGAACCTGTTATTGAAGGCTTAGCAGATGTATATAACAAAGGAACTGCTGCAAGTTTAAAAGTAAAAGACATGCAAATTTGCGGAAAAACGGGTACTGCTGAGAACAAAATTAGAGTAGCCGGTAAAACCTATCAGTTAAAAGATCATTCCATTTTTGTAGCTTTTGCTCCAAAAGAAAATCCTACCATAGCAATTGCTGTTTTTGTTGAAAATGGATATTGGGGGAATCGTTGGGCTGGCCCTATTGCTACTTTAATGATTGAAAAATATGTGAATGGAGAAATCACGAGAACCGATTTAGAAACGCGAATGTTAAACGGCTCTTTAGAAGAGGAATACAAAAAAATAGAGAACATCATCTATCAAAGATTTACGGAAACCGTAACTATCGAAGACACAAAACCTAGTTTAACACTAAAAGAGGAGGAAGTTAATTAAATGAGAGGAAAAAGTATTGGCAACATTGATTGGGTGACCGTTTTATTATATACCACTCTAGTAATAATGGGTTGGCTTACCATTTATTCTGCTTCTTTATCTTTAGAGGTTACCTCTATATTCGACATTAAGCAAACCTATGGAAGGCAAATGCTTTTTGTAATCTTAACCATCCCTTTAATCTTAATATTACTTTTTTTGGATGCCAAAATATTTGAACGGTTTTCTTTTATTTTTTATGGTATTGGAATCATTCTTCTATTAGGTTTGTTTGTTTTTGGGGTAACCAAAAAGGGGCAGACTAACTGGTATCAATTTGGAGGATTTGGATTTCAACCTTCCGAATTTGTAAAAACAGGAACCGCGTTATTATTAGCAAAATACCTCAGTTTTCCACAAATTAATTTAAAAAATCTAAAGGATCAGTTACTTGCTTTTGGAATTATATTACTTCCTGTTTTATTAATTCTTTTACAACCAGATGCTGGAAGTGCAATGATTTTTCTTTCTCTGATATTCGTTTTAAATCGAGAAGGACTTCCTGCGTGGTATCTATTTTCTGGTTTTAGTGCGATTGTTTTATTTTTTCTCGCACTCACAATAGATCCTAAATATATTATGATAGGGATTGGATTAGTAATGCTCGTTTTTTATTTCAAAGAACGAAGAATAAAGAGAAATCCCATACTTTACATTCTCATTTTTATTGTTATATCAGGATTTACTTTTTCTGTAAATTATATGTACACAAATGTTTTAGAACCGCATCAAAAAGACCGTATTGATGTATTATTAGGTAAAGATGTAGATATTAAAAGAGAAGGATACAACTTAAATCAATCGATGATTGCTATTGGATCTGGTGGTTTAACTGGCAAAGGATATTTAGAAGGCACACAAACCAAAGGTGGTTTTGTTCCAGAACAGCATACCGACTATATATTTACAACTGTAGGTGAAGAATGGGGTTTTATAGGCTCTTCTGTAGTAATCATCCTTTTTGTAACTTTATTCTTAAGAATAATTGTATTAGCTGAAAAACAAAAGACAAAATTTAGTCGTGTTTATGGTTATTGCGTAGCCAGTTATTTGTTTACCCATTTCTTTGTAAACATTGCGATGCTTATTAAACTATTCCCAACCATTGGTGTACCACTCCCCTTTTTCTCATACGGCGGATCGAGTTTGTGGGCCTTTACGATTATGCTCTTTATTTTTGTGAAGCTAGATGCTAATAAAGTAAACGAATGGTAGGTACTTCATTTATCTTTTAAAAACATCTCTAAACTGATACAACAAGCGTTCTATTAAACGTAAATCTTCTGTTACAATATCAGCAGTTCCAGTCATTTCTTGTTGAAAAATAATTTTCTTTTCATAAGAGGTTTCTAAACCGTTAGGCAAACTTACATCAATTAATAAATTCCCTTCTTTATCTGGAGTTGCTGCAATATTGTGTACCACACCTTGAACAATACCATATTCCCTATCTGGAAAATTAGCCAAACGAATATGAACAGTTTGTCCTTTTTTAATTTTTCCCGAATTTTGTGCTTCTGCAACTACTTTTCCTATGTATGTATCCGCATGAATAGGGACTACTGAAAAGACCAAATCTCCAGAAGCCACCGTTTGATTTTCAGACCAAAGTTGTAAAAACGAAACTCTACCTTTCATTGAAGTTCGCAATACATAACTCAACTCCCAATCTTTAATTGCTTTTTTCAATTGAAAGAAAGATTGAATCACATTTCTTTCGAGGTTTACCGCATCTTTAGTAGCATTGATTGTGGTATTTTTACTATTTCTATTTATATCATTTAAGGATGATTTCAATTGAGAAATTGAACTTAATAAGTTTTTAAAGTTTTTTTGAGATTGCAAATAAGCCAATTTAAATTTTTCAAATTCTTGAGTTGCAATCACACCTCTTTTATATAACAATTCTTGTCTATCCAATTGATTTTTTTCTAATTCTAATTCCGATTGATTGATTTCTTTTTGTGACTCTAACAGTAATAACCTTTCTTTCAATTGATTAACTTCGAAATTTTGTGCATTTGATTCAACTTGGTAAGGCTTTAACACCTTTAATAAATCATTTGCACTATATTCTTTTTGAAAAACTGCAAAAGCACTTTCTACTTCTCCTAATTGTGTAAATTGTAATTTCTGAAACGGAAAAGGACTTTTATCAATTTGAATCGTATCTGTAATACTTTTCAACAAGAAAACGTCTTTATAATTAGCCGTATTTTCAATAATTGCTAAAGGTGTATTTTGAGGTACAATAGTATTATCTTTCACTAATAAAGCTTCTATTCTACCTGAAGTTCTGGCAACTAATTTTTCAGGAGGAATAGCTGTGGTAATTGTGATTTTTGCTGTATTAATGTCTGGATATTTAATAAAATATGAAAACAACAAAACCATCAACAATAATATCAGAATAACTAAATTTCCCCATCGAATCATCCAATGTGGAACCTTAGTTAATATTTCTTGAACTTGTTCACTTCTTAATTCAATATCAGAGGCTGGAAGCAACTCATTGTTTCTATTCTCGTTTGGCATTGTTTCTTTCTTATCTAAATTTTATTCTCTTATTCTAGTTTCCTAATTGCAATTGATTTTTAACCAATTTAAAATAGCTTCCTTTTAAAGCAACTAATTCAGTATGTGTTCCAGTTTCAATTATTTTCCCTTTTTCTAAAACTACTATCTTATCTGCATTCATTACTGTACTCAAACGGTGTGCAATAACCAAAACCGTTTTGTCTTTAAAAAACACATCTAACTTTTCCATAATCTCTTTTTCATTGTTCGCATCTAACGCACTCGTTGCTTCATCAAAGAAAAGCATTTCTGGATTTTTATAAACAGCACGAGCAATTAACAAACGTTGTTTTTGTCCTGTACTCATTCCAACTCCTTCCGCACCTATTTTGGTATTATATCGCAAGGGATAATCATCAATAAATTCTTTAATATTAGCAACATCAGCTGCATATTGTAAACGTTCTTTATCAATAATATCGACACCAACAGCAATATTATTCGCAATCGTATCACTAAAAATATATCCTTCTTGCATTACAGATCCTATATGGTTTCTCCAGGCTTTCTGAGAAATACTTTTCAAAGACGTTTTATTAATTAAAACATCCCCTTCTTGAGGCTCATAAAACTTTAATAATAATTTCATTAACGTTGTTTTCCCACTGCCACTGGTTCCAACAATAGCCGTTACTTTTTTGGCAGGAATCGTTAAATTTAGTTTTTCCAAGACATTTACATCTGATCCTGTATAACGAAACGATAAGTCTTTGATAAGGATATCATTTTCTGGTATTTCTCTTGTTTTTTCATTTTCGTCTTCTACTTCATCTTTCATCTCATGAATTTCTGACAATCTTGCTAATGAAATTTTAGCATCTTGTAACTCTCTAATAAAACCTATTAATTGAATAACTGGTCCGTTTAAACTCCCAACAATACTGGTAATTGCCATCATTTCACCTAAAGTAAGTCCGTCATTTATTACAGCTAATGCAGACAAAAAGATGATAATAATATTTTTTAATTCGTTTATGAAATTAGAGCCAATACCTTGTGTTTGCTCCAAGACCAAGCTTTTCATAGAAACTCGGAACAATCGCGCTTGAATATATTCCCAACCCCATCTTTTTTGCTTTTCTGCATTATGCAATTTTATTTCTTGCATTCCATTGATCAACTCAATTACCTTACTTTGTTCTTGAGACACTTCTGAAAAACGCTTGTAATCTAACTTTTCTCTTCTTTTTAAAAACAAAATAACCCATAAAAAATAGAGTAAACTTCCAATAAAAAAGACTGTAAAAATCCCAAGGTTATAATAGGCTAAAATTCCTCCCATTAAAACCATATTAATCATGGAGAATAATACATTTAAAGAAGAGGTCGTTAAAATCCGTTCTATTCGGTGGTGATCATTAATACGTTGCATGATATCTCCCGTCATTTTTACGTCAAAATAAGAAATAGGAAGATTCATTAGTTTGATAAAAAAATCCGAAATTAAAGCTATATTAATTCGGGTAGACAAATGCAATAAAATCCAGCTTCGTATTAATTCTAAAGCAGTTTTTCCAAAAAATAAAAACAATTGTGCTAATAAAACCAAGTAGATAAAATGAATATTTTGGTTTTGTATCCCAACATCTACAACGCTTTGGGTTAAAAAAGGAAAAATTAACTGTAATAAACTACCTGCTAATAATCCTATCGCTAATTGAATAACAAACGCTTTGTATCGATAAATATATTTTGATAACAAACTAAAACCAAACTTGGTTTTTCCATCTTCGTCTTTATCTAAATCCAATTCAGACTCGTAAAATTTAGGAGTGGGTTCTAATAACAAAGCAATACCTTCTTCTGTAGTTTCGTCTGCATTATTACCAATCCAAAATTTTAAAAATTCTGCTTCCGTATATTCAATAAGACCAATAGCTGGATCAGAGATATAGTATTTATTCTTTTTAATCTTATATAGAACAACATAATGATTTTTATTCCAATGCAATATACATGGAAGTGGCGCTTCTTGTAATTTTTCTAGAGAGATCTTTACTCCTAAAGAGCGAAAACCAATCGCTTCTGCTGCATCACTCAAAGTTAGTAAATTACTTCCTTCTCTAGTAGTTTCCGAAAGTTCACGAAGCATTTGTGTATTTAAAACTTTCCCATTGAATTTGGCAATAATTTTTAAACAGGTAGGCCCACAATCTTTACTTTCAGTTTGGATGTAATAAGGAAATTTTTTCAAGAGTTTGTTTAGATTTTTATCAAAAATAATAAAAAAGAACTGCCTAGAAACAAATTCTAGACAGTAAAATTTAATTCGATAGATTTTAAAGTTCCATCATAAGATTATAACAACATCCTGTTGCATTTTCCCAAACAAAACCCGTAGGTTGGTTATTTGAACATGATTGAGAAGTAGGAGAATAAGTACCTCCATTATAGCATAAACAGTTACTTACTGAAACAGGAAAAGTTCCATTACTGCATGATGGTGATGGTGGCAACTTACCTCCATTTATTTCCTTTTGCTCATTATTTGACAATAGCTGAGCACCTACTAAATTTAAAATTGTCTTTTTCATGATTAGTCAATTAAATCAATTAATATTGGAGCACAAGTGTTTGGATCCGGCACTGAACAACACCATCCACCTTTCACATATGGATAAGAAGAATTGCAGCTTCCTCCTAATTGGGTTCTGCTTTTACAACATCTTGCCATTCCTTCTGTAATTCCTCCGTTTACATTTTTTTGCTCTTTTTTAGTCAACTCTTGAGCGCCAACTAAATTTAAAATTGTTTTTTTCATAATTTAAATATTATAATTTGTTTTTTACCGCATTATTTTAAAGTCAAATGCAGTATCTTGACTATCGTTGCAACAATATTTTTAAACCAATACAGCTTCTTCTTTTTCGGCTAATTCTGAAATAAAATATTTCAATTCTTGTAGCTCATATTCATCTGGATAAAGCGAACCATTAACCAGCTTTACAGGGGTGTAATTAAACTCGTTTTTCATACACCAAGTATATTCACTTCTTAAATTCTCTTCCACCTCAAAATCAATAATACCAATGGTCCATTTGGCTTTCCAATCTTTTAAACTCATTCCCTCAATGTGCCAATCCATTAATGCAGCTTCTGCCATTTGAGGATGCTCTTTGTGCAACTGAAGAATGGTTTTCGCTACTATTAAATACGGGTTATCTAAATTGTCGGTATTTAAATTATAATAAATACCAACTTGAAGTCTATCTGAAAATTGTTGTAACAAATCGATTGCTTGTGAAAAAGCCGTATGACAATGACCACAACTCGGACTTAAAATTAAATCAATTCTTACCGAAGCTTCTTTGTTACCCAAAATAATAGTAGGTATACTATGCAAAACTTCAACTTCCAAAACTGGTTTTTGTAAGGAAGAAAAAATCGAAAAATTACGCTTAAACTTCAACAAAGTAACATTCTCCTTCTCTAAAGTAACTTTTCGATTTAAAATAGGTTTTATAAAAAACCAAACCGAAAACACTACCACACTTGCTTGTATTAAACCTAAATAATAGAAAGAAAAATCTTTGGTAAAACCAACAAATAATAGCGACTCTAGCACCAACAACATAGAAACACCTAAACACAACACACACCATTTTCCTAGTTTCGCTTTTTGTAACCAAATCGAATAGCCCACCATAGGTAATGACAAAAGACTCAGAAAATTTACAATAGCATAGGAAGCTGGAGCCAATTGCAATAAAAGGATACTTGTACCAAAAAAAAGAATGGGTAAATCCGAAAAATCCAACCATTTAGTTAGGCGAGAGCTTTCAGATTTTATAACCGAATCACAGGATGTATGCGCATTAAAGGAACATATCTTGGAAATAACACCTTCCGATTTGTTTATCTTTTCATCAATAATAACTACACTTAAAAACAATCCGATACTACTGCATAAAAAAGTTAATAAAAAGGGTAACGTAAACTCGCGAAAGGTCAATCCTAATAAAACTAGCAGTAAAACACCTAAGCCTACATAGGTAGTATTCATTAAAGGTAAGCGTTCTTTTTGGGTTATTTCATTCGGTTCTATAGCAACAACCACTCCTGTCCATTGCTCTAAAAAAGCTTCGAAGGATACTTTCTTTTTCCCTTCTTTTTCCGTTTCAATACTTACTTCTTGAGCCAATCGTCGAACCAGCACAATATCATTTGAAACAACCGCTAAAAAAGAATCGGGTAAAGCAGAAAATTGCTCTTTAGGTACTTGAGCAGCAACATTCTCTATTTGCAACATATCTAATGTATCCGTTACTGCATAAAGACTAGGATAATTGGGGTGAGATAAAAAAAGATTTTCAAAAGAATATTGTTGTTCTTTATAATGGTTTATTTGCAAAATTTTTTTTACAATAGAAATCATAGAAAAAAATTTAAAAAGAATAGTGCAATTTAAAAACTAAAAAACGCTATCCTTAACTTATTATTTTGTTACAGTTACTATATTCTGCAAGGATCTGCACAAGCTAAACTGTAATATTTACATTGATTAGTATTTGGATCAATGCAATCTTTTAATTGTCCTTTAATAACCTTTAGTTCTTTCTTAGATAAAACGGTTACATCTATTAGGTTTAAAATGGACTTTTTCATAATTATATAGTATTTAAATGAATTATCTTATTGATTAAGTCATATACAATACTACTAAATAAATACTATTCCTAATTACAATAAAATTACCTAAAATGTTAAATTCAAAAATCCCAGTTATCATAGGTTTTAGAGGACTCTAATTTTTTTTCTATAACATCATCAAGTTCTGGAAAAAAATCAATTCCTGTCATTACTTCAATACTATCGACGGGAACAATATAATTATATAAAGGTTTATTTGATTCTTTATGAGGTAATAAAAAACCAATCATTTTCTTATGATCTTTGGACAACAAAACTTTGTAAAAATAGTTAGGCACTGCAACACTTTCATAACCAATAACATCTAAATCATCAGTTAAAACACCACCAGTAATGACATAAATCGAGTCTTGTCTTTTTGCCCAATATCTGACTTTTTGTTCTAATCTATTCCAAATTCCAGCATTGAAGTCGTACCGTTGTGGAGCAATATTTGAAGTTAAAAAAGTTTCTTTAAAATCTTTAAAACTCGCTCTTCGATCACCAGCTGGACAGAGATGTCCTTTATTATAACCTGATTTTTTATAATTTCTCCAATCGGCAGCGCCAGTCAAAATATCTTGATCAACTTCAAAATAAGGGCGTTTATAATCCATTTCTTTTATGTCTGACGCTTTTAACACATAAGCTACCCATTCCGCTTGTTCGTGTACTTCTGAATAAGACAAGACATAGGTGTTTTTCTTATAAACAGCTCCTGTTGTGTTTGTAGGTAAATAGTCAAATCCAATAAAAGCATCATCATTAGGAATGAGTAATTCAGGCAAGGTCTTATTTGCCAAATGATCTCTACAAGATATCGCAATGAATCCTAGAATTATAAATAAAAATACCTTTTTAGACATTTAAGCTGATTTAATTATATTTGTGAAGCTAAAATTAAATAAAAAGATATGAAAACCAAATCATTACTGTTACTACTATTTTTCGGAATGCAGCTAGCTATATCTCAAGAAGTTAAAGACTCAGTTGCTACGCCCAAAATTAAAACAGAAAAGGAATTAGAAGTTGAAAAAGCGCAACTCAAAGCTGAAAAAGAACAATTAAAAGCTGAGGAAAAAGCAAAAAAAGAACAGGAAAGAGCGGAAAAAGAGCGCGAAAAAGCTGAAAAAGAAAGAGAGAAAGCTTTAAAAGAACAAGAAAAAGCAGAAAAAGAACGTGAAAAAGCGGAGAAAGAGAGAGAAAAAGCAGAAAAGAAAAGAGAAAAACAAATAAAAGAAGCCGAAAAAGCTAAAGAAAAAAGAGAGGATGCTAAAAAAGATATTTCTCAAATCAAAAAAAAGATAGCCGACCAAAAGAAAGACATTACTAAAGAGAAAGCAAATCTTCAAAAGAATCAGTTAAAAGGAAAATTAAGTCCGAATGATGAGTTAAAATGGAAAGAGAAAATTTTAAAAAAAGAAGAAAAACTGAATAAACAACAAAACGATTTAGAGAAAGCAGAAAAAAAATTATCTAAATTAGATTAATAGAATACTTTAAAAATAAAAAAACCAGCATTACTGCTGGTTTTTTATGTGAGATATAAATGATTATGCTTCAAATGGAACAATTGAAACATAAGATTTGTTATCTTTTTTCTTTTGAAATTGTACCACACCGTCAACTTTAGCATGTAAAGTATGATCTTTACCCATGTAAACATTTTCACCTGGATTGTGTTTAGAACCTCTTTGTCTAACAATGATGTTACCAGCAATTGCAGCTTGACCACCATAAATCTTAACGCCTAAACGTTTCGATTCTGATTCTCTACCATTCTTAGAACTACCGACACCTTTCTTGTGAGCCATGACGTTTTAAGTTTTATAAGTTAATATTAAAATTAAACTGCTTTACCGCCGTTTAATTCGTCTTGTAATTTCTGTAATTCATCCCATTTCTCATCAGCAGCTAATTGAGCTTGTTGTCCCCATGTTGTTGGGTCTAAGTGAGAAAGTTTTGAAGTTGAAGCATCTAAAATTTCTTTTACAGATTCTGCACTAGCTTTAGCTAATTTAGCAAATGTATCAATTCCAGCAGCTACTAAAGCCTCAGCAGCTTTAGGACCTATTCCTTCAATTTTTTTCAAATCATCACCTTTTTTTGAAGCCTTCGCTTTTGGAGCTGCTTTTTCTGCTACTGGAGCATCTGCTGCTTTCTCAGCTTTAGGAGCTGCCTCTTTTTTAGGAGCTGCTTTTTTTGGAGCACTACCTGAAGCAACAATACTTTCGATAATAATTTGAGTTAATGATTGTCTGTGACCGTTTTTCTTTTTGAAACCTTTTCTTCTTTTCTTTTTGAAAACGATTACTTTGTCACCTTTAAGGTGCTTTAAGACTTTAGCTTCTACAGAAGCTCCATCTATAGCTGGGGCGCCTAGAGTTACAGTACCATTATCGTCTAATAAAAGAACTTTATCAAAAGAAATTTTATTTCCTTCTTCTTCTCCTAAACGGTGTACATAAACCTTTTGGTCTTTGCTTACTTTAAATTGTTGCCCTGCTATCTCTACGATTGCATACATACGAATATGAATTTAGTTAATTTTTCAAGAGTGCAAATATACAACAATTTATTATTCAAGCAACAAGCGAATGATTTTTTTTAATCTTAATTTCATTAATAAAGAAACTTATCTTTTTTTATCAAAAATTGTAACATTATGAATTAAATAACGACACATTGAAAAAATAACTCAAATATTAACATATGAAAAAATCTTTAATGGCTTTGAGTACAGCGCTTCTTATAGGCGGATCAACTTACGCCCAAAAAGTAACTTTTGATGAATATGATTTAGACAACGGATTACACGTTGTGCTTCATCAAGATAATTCAGCTCCCGTAGTCATTACATCTGTAATGTATCATGTAGGTGCTAAAGACGAACAACCAAACCGTACAGGTTTTGCTCACTTTTTTGAACATTTATTATTTGAAGGAACTAAAAATATTGAACGTGGAGAATGGTTTAAACTGGTAACCGCTAATGGAGGGAACAACAACGCAAACACCACAGACGATAGAACGTATTATTACGAAGTATTTCCTTCAAATAATTTAGAACTAGCGTTATGGATGGAGTCAGAACGATTAATGCATCCTGTAATCAATCAAATTGGAGTAGACACTCAAAATGAAGTTGTAAAAGAGGAAAAACGTTTAAGAGTAGACAACCAACCATATGGTAACATTTTTAAAGCAGTAAAACAAAATATGTTTAAAGTACATCCATACCGTTGGACAACCATTGGAGAGATGGAACATTTAGACGCTGCTACTTTAGAAGAGTTTCAAGCATTTAACAAAAAATTCTACATTCCAAATAATGCAGTTTTAGTTGTTGCAGGACAATTCGATAAAGAAAACGCTAAAAAATGGATTAAAGAATATTTTGGACCTATCAAAAAGGGACCATCTGTAGAACGCAAAACATATACAGAAGAACCTATTACTAAAGAGTTCAGAACAACTTGGGAAGATCCTAATGTTCAATTACCAATGGTATTAGCTACTTACAGAACGCCGTCAATGAAAACGCGTGATGCTAGAGTTTTAGATATGATTTCATCCTATTTGTCAGACGGTAAAAGTTCGAAATTGTACAAAAAATTAGTAGATGATAAAAAAATGGCTTTACAAGTTGGTGCTTTTAATAATAGTCAAGAAGACTATGGTATGTATCTAATTTATGGTATCCCAATGCAAGGCAAAACTTCAGATGATTTAATTAAAGAAATTGACGAAGAAATTGTTAAAGTTCAAACCGATTTAATTTCTGAAAAAGATTACCAAAAACTTCAAAATAAATTCGAAAACCAATACGTAAATAGCAATGCTAGTGTTGAAGGAATAGCAAGTAGCTTAGCAACCTATTACTTATTGTATGGCGATATTAATTTAATTAATACAGAAATTGATATTTATCGTTCGATTACTAGAGAGGAAATTAGAGAAGTAGCTAAAAAATATTTAAATCCAAATCAAAGAATGATTTTAGATTATATTCCAGCTAAAGACAAAACTCAAAACTAAAATTGAAGATGAAAAAAATAGTATATATTGCAGCAAGTTTGTTTCTAACAATTACTATGCAAGCTCAAGACAGACCACAACCAAAACCAGGACCAGCTCCTACTATTAATATTAAAAAACCAGAAAGCTTTACTTTAAAGAATGGTTTAAAAGTATTAATTGTTGAAAATCACAAGTTACCAAGAGTTTCTTACACCTTAACTTTAGACAACACTCCTTATGCTGAAGGAAACAAAAAAGGAGTGTCACAAATTTTAAGCGCCATGATTGGAAATGGTACTACTTCAACATCAAAAGACGCTTTTAATGAAGAAATTGACTTTTTAGGAGCCAATATTAATTTTTGGAGCGAAGGTGCTTCTGCAAATGGGCTTTCTAGATATTCAAAAAGATTACTAGAATTAATGTCAGATGGAGCATTAAATCCAATTTTTGTTAAAGAAGAATTTGACAAAGAAGTAACCAAAGCCATTGAAGGGTTAAAAGCAGATGAAAAAAGTGTAACTTCTATTGCTAGAAGAGTAGAGAACGCACTTACTTATGGAAAAAACCACTACAATGGAGAATATGTAACAGAAGAAACTTTAAAAAATATCACTCTTGAAGATGTAAAATTAAATTACAATACCTACTTCGTACCAGGTAATGCTTATTTGGTTATCGTAGGTGATGTCAACGTAAAAGAAACAAAAAAAGAAGTAGAACGCTTATTCGGAAAATGGAAAAAAGCGACTGCTCCTTCGTTATCTTACAATGATCCTGTAGATGTTCAATACAGTCAAATTAATTTTATTGATGTACCAAACGCAGTTCAATCAGAGGTTGCTGTGGTTAATTTATCGCAATTAAAAATGACCGACAAAGATTATTTTGCTGCTATTTTAGCTAATCAAATCTTAGGTGGCGGTGGTGAAGGAAGATTGTTTTTAAATCTTCGTGAAAAACACGGTTGGACGTACGGTTCTTACTCTAACTTGGGTTCTGGAAAATACATTAATAAATTCCGCTCAGGTGCAGCCGTTAGAAATGCAGTTACGGATAGTGCTGTTGTTGAAATTTTCAATGAATTAAAACGAATTAGAACGGAACTAGTTTCTGATGAAGAATTGCGTAATGCCAAAGCGAAATACGTAGGTAACTTTGTAATGCAAATTGAAAAACCTGCAACTATTGCACGTTATGCTTTAAACAAAGAAACCCAAGGACTTCCAGATGATTTTTACGAAAATTATATTAAAAACATCAATGCAGTTACAGCAGAAGACATCCGAAACGCGGCTCAAAAATACTTTTTAGCAGATAACTCAAGAGTAGTTATTGTAGGTAAAGCAGGTGATGTTCTCCCTTCATTAGAGGCAATGAGTAAAAAAGAAAAATTACCTATTCTATACTTTGATAAGTTTGGTAACAAAACAGACAAACCTGTAGTTAAGAAAGAAATTCCTGCTGGTGTAACAGCGCAATCTGTATTGAAAAATCATATTGAAGCAATCGGAGGTGAAAAAGCATTAAAAGATGTAAAATCTACCGTAACTATTTCAAGTGGAACAATTCAAGGAACTCCTCTTGAACTTGTGGCAAAACAGACGTCAAACCATAAAATGTCACTTGAAATGAAAGCAATGGGAATGACTCTTATGAAACAAGTAGTAAATGACAAAGGTGCTTACATTGAGCAACAAGGTCAAAGAAAAGACATTACTGGCGAGGATTTAAAAGAAATGCAGGAAATGGCAGGTACTTTTAAAGAATTGAACTTAGTAAACGATACCAATTTAGTTTTATCTGGTATTGAGACAATTAATGGAGAAGATGCCTATGCAATAAAAAAAGGAAAAACAACTTTTTATTACAATGCAAAATCTGGATTAAAAGTAGCAGAAGCTAGAGAACTAGAACAAGCGGGTCAAAAAATGACTCAAATAACGTACTTCCAAGATTATAAAGATGTAAAAGGAATTAAATTCCCATACAAAACTATCATAAACATGGGTATGGATATCGAATTAACCACTTCAGAAGTAAAAATTAACGAAGGTGTTACAGATAAAGATTTTGAATAATCTTTTTTAAATAAAGAAAAAGCTCTCAACTATTTGAGAGCTTTTTTTATATCAACTATTTTTTCTACTCGACAAATAAACCCCAAGAAGGACTATGAAGGCACCACAAGCCTGTATAAAATTCAAACTTTCATTCATAAAGAAATAGCCTAACAAAATAGCAACAACTGGTATTATATACGTTACAGAAGCCGCAAAAACTGGAGAGGACAATTGAATTAATTTAAAAAACAATATATTAGAAAGACCGGTGCCTATAACTCCTAAAACAGCAATATAACCTAGAGAAGTTAGCACTTTTTCTTGAGAAGCTATCACAAAAAAATCTGAAAAATAAAGCACTACTAAAGCAGGAATAAAAATAACCACAAAATTTCCTGTACTAATGGTTAATGGTTTTAAATCGGATAAATACTTTTTAATCAAATTCACATTAATACCATAAAATAAGGACGCTAATAAAATTAGCAACGCATAATAATAATTTTCAGTTGTATTACTGCCTTCTCCAAAAAGGACCAACAACAAACAACCTACAAAACCTATAATTACTCCAAACACTTGTCTTCGCTGAACACTTGCACCAAAAAACAAAAGCCCAACAATAAGTGTGTTTAATGGTGTTAATGAATTTAAAATAGAACTTACAGAACCATCAATTTTAGACAAAGCCAAAGCAAACAAATACACCGGAAAAAAAGTACCACACAAAGAAGTAAGCACTATGAATTTCCATTTGTATAATGGTATTTTAGCCAATTCTTTATAACCTACCAAGATTAAGAACAAGCCTGCAAACAAAATTCGTAAGCTTCCCATTTGAACTGAATTTACTCCTTTTAATCCCAATTGCATTAAGATAAAAGAACTTCCCCAAACACATCCTAAGAAACCTAGCAAATACCATTTTGTATTATTATTTTCCATAAAAATAAATTTAGCAGCTCAAAATTCAGACTTTATTTTAACTTAGCCATCATTTTTTACATAAATTTGTATTAAAATTTTTGAATTACTTTTATAAAATATCAATTATGAAAAACCTTAAACTTATTGCTCTTATAGTTTGTACAACTATACTTTTCACAAGTTGTAAAAAAGAAGAAACTACAGCAACAGATAATAAATCGACCACTATTGCTACAGAAAACTTAGCTACTGCCTCTTTTACCATTGACGGCATGACATGTCCAGAAGGATGTGCAAAAGTTATTGAGAACAAATTAGCAGGTTTAGATGGTGTAAGTGAAGCAAAAGTTGATTTTGAAAACAAAACAGCTACAGTTACGTTTGACAATCAAAAGCAAACACCAGAATCTTTAACTCAAACTGTAGAGAAAGTGGGTAATGGTGAACTTTACAAAGTTTCGAATGTAAAATCTTCTAAAGACAAAGCTTTTTATTCAGAAAAAGAGAAAAAGAAAAAGAAAAAATCTAAAAAAGAAGACAATACTACCTCTACTGAAAAAAAGGAGGGAGAAAAGAAATCTTGCTGTTCTGGAAAATCAGCTTGTGGTGAAAAAAAAGAATTGGGAACTTTATAAAAACCTAATCTATATAAAAAAGAGCGAATAAAATTCGCTCTTTTTTATTTCCATTCAATCGTTTCCATAATCTTACGAATATCATTCTTCACATAATCTGCAGCAGGAAGTATAGAATCATAGTTAGGTTTAGCATAAAAATATAAGCTTCCCACAATAAAATTTTTAGTACTATCAGTTACATAAAACTGGGCATTAGTAGCTGCATTTCCACCCACTTCATAAAACATTCCATATACCTTTTTCTTTTTGTTAATATAAGGCTGTTCTAAAATATCATCGGCTTTAATTACGTGATCATACGTTAATTTTTGCGCGTCTCGCAGTAAATCATCAATATTATCATTCACTGGTTTATAAGTTACATATATTGTAGCTTTCATTTTAGGATAATTCAGTTCAAACGAACAAGTTTCCTTAGATTTTATTTTGACTGCATCATTAATATCAAAAGAAAACGGACAAGTTCCTGCTAAAAAACCATAGGTAGCTTCAGGATAATCTAAACGCAATTGCCCTTTAGGCTTCGGAACTGTTTCATCTCCACAGGATACCAATAAAAAAGAAAACAACAATATAACAATCCAATTTTTCATCTCTAATTTATCGCAACTTTTATTTGTTTAATTCTTCTTTTATCAACGTTTTCTATTGTAAAAACATACGAATTAAAGTTTATTTTCTGACTCTTTTTTGGGAAATTTCCAGATATTTCTAAAAGGAACCCTGCGAGCGTTTCAGCCTCACCTTTCTTCTCTTCAAACTCAACTCCATTAACATCAATAATTCTATAAAAATCTTTCAAACTAATTTTCCCTTCAAAAAGATAGGTTGTATCATCTATTTGAGAATAAATAATATTTTCATCATCAAATTCATCACTAATGTCTCCTACAATCTCTTCTAAAATATCTTCCAATGACACTAACCCCGAAGTTCCACCATATTCATCTACCACAATGGCCAAATGATTTTTCATCCCTTGAAACTCTTTCAACAAATTGTCTAACTTTTTATTTTCTGGTATAAAAAAGGGAGCACGTATTAGTGTTTGCCATTCAAAATCCTTTTCATCGATGTAAGGAATCAAATCTTTAATAAACAAAACACCTTCTATTTGGTCAATATTTTCAGTATAAACCGGAATTCTAGAATACCCTTTCTCGATAATTTTTGGCATTACTTCAGAAAAAGACTCCTCTTTATCCAATGCAAAAATATCAATTCTAGGACTCATTACTTGACGCACTTCTGTATTTCCAAAAGTAACAATCCCTTCTAAAATTTTTTGTTCTTCTTGGGTGGTTTCGGAATGATTGGTTAGTTCCAATGCTTGTGACAATTGATCCACTGAAAAACTCGTTTTTTGAACACTAAATTTCTTTTCCACATACAAAATAATGTTTCGCATAGGAATAGTAATTGGCGTTAATACTTTATCCAAAATCGATATGGGTAAATAAACGGTCTTTGAAAAACTAACATTATTTCTATTCGCATAAATTTTTGGTAAAACCTCTCCAAATAATAAAATTAAAAAGGTAACTACTACTACTTCTAAAATAAAACGGAGCAAAGAAGAACTTATTGAATTGAAAATTTTTTCACTTATTGAAGAAAACAAGATGACTACAGCGATATTGATAAAATTATTGGCTACTAAAATCGTAGCTAATAGTTTTTTAGGTTTTTCCAATAATCGTGTGATAATTGAACCTTTATTGCCATCTTCTTCAATTAAATCATCAAGATCTTTTTGTGAAAGCGAGAATAAAGCAACTTCTGAACCTGAAATAAAGGCAGAGCAAAAAAGCAGAAAAATAACAGCTATTAATCCAATTAGTAGCTCAAAATCTATGGTGTTTGTTAAACTGGAAGGATCTGGATCCAAAGTATACTATATTAATTAAACATTAAAAAGGTAAATCATCATTATGAGTACCTAAGTTTGAATTGTCAAAATTAGTGTTTTTTGATGATTCAGAAACATCGTCTCTAAAATTTTGCTTGGTGGCTTCCGATTCTTTTTTGGTCGTTAAAAATGTAAATTCAGTTACTTGAATTTCAGTAGTGTATTTTGTACTTCCATCTTCGGCTTGCCATTGTCGGGATTTAATTCTTCCTTCTATATAGATTTTATCACCTTTTGATAAGTATTTTTCACAAATTTCAGCAGCTTTATTTCGAACCACAATATTATGCCATTCTGTAGACGTAATTTTTTCACCTGTGGTTTTATTAATGTATACTTCATTTGTAGCAAGTGGAAATCTTCCAATACAATTTCCTCCATCAAAATAATGCATTTTTATCTCATCTCCTAAATGACCTATTAAAAGTACTTTGTTTAAAGTTCCATTCATGGCGTATAATAATTTTATAAATCAAATATAGTGTTTTTTTTGAAGTTTTATAAATAATTTGAGGCTATAAAATTATGGATTACGATAGGCATCGGCAATTGCAATGCCCTTTCCAATGAAATAGCATTCTCAATCTTGGTATTTAAAACTACTTCAATAAAATGTATATGAAGATGCTGATGCGACAACTTATGCAGCAACTCTTTTTCGTTTTTTACTATGATTTCTTTCACGGGATACTGTTCTTGAATATGAGACACCATCTCTTTTAAAAGTGGCTTTTGATCGTATTCTAGCAACGTAAATTCATATAAATTATGCCAAATCCCCTTTTCTTCACGTTTTAACATCACAAAATGATTGGCTGCATCTCTAAGAACTAAATAATAAAAATAACGATGTGAAATTTTTATTTTTTTTGATTTGAATGGCAACTCATCTACTCTCTTTTTTTGATATGCATAACAACTGCTTTGAAAAACACAAATGGTACAATCTGGATTTTTTGGTACACATTGCAAAGCCCCAAATTCCATAATCGCTTGGTTAAAAAGAGCTGCTTTATCTATAGGTAAAAGCTCTTGCGCTAATTTTTGAAATTCTTTTTTTGTAGTGGCTTGAGCAATATCTGATTCCAATCCATATATACGAGCAAGCACCCTAAACACATTTCCATCTACCACAGCGACTGGCTCATTGTAAGCAAAAGAGGCAATAGCAGCAGCTGTATATTCTCCTACTCCTTTTAAAGAAAGTAAGTCAGTGTAAGTATTTGGGAATTTACCTTGCAATTCAGTAACAATATATTTTGCAGTAGCATGAAGGTTTCTTGCTCTAGAATAATACCCTAAACCTTGCCATAATTTTAAAACTTCTTCTTCTGTTGCAAAAGCTAAATCTTGCACCGTTGGGAAACGTTGTAAAAAAGCTTCATAATAGGGTTTTCCCTGTGCCACTCGCGTTTGTTGGAGAATAATTTCAGAGAGCCAAATAAAGTAGGGATTTGTGGTTTCTCTCCATGGCAGACTACGTTTATTTTGTAAATACCAAGCAATTAAGGTCTTAGAAAAATTCATTTTTATATATTGGGCAACAAAAATAAAAATATTAAGGCTTAAAAATTAATTAATTATGATTGATTTATTATTTTTTTAATTCATATATTTGCAAACTCAAAAAAAGAACATAAAAATATTAATACGAAAGAAAATGACGAAAGCAGACATTGTAGCTAAAATTTCTGAAAAATTAGGTCTTGAAAAATCTGATGTTCAAGCAACTGTAGAGACTTTTATGGAAGAAGTAAAGAACTCATTAGAAACAGGTGATAATGTATATTTAAGAGGTTTTGGAAGCTTCATTATTAAAACTAGAGCTGAAAAGACTGGAAGAAACATTTCAAAAAACACTACGATTAAAATTCCTGCTCACAATATTCCAGCATTTAAACCTGCAAAAGTATTTGTTGAGAGCGTAAAAACGAAAACTGAAGTAGCAGTATAAATCATTTATTAATCTAAACCAACAACGTTATGCCAAGTGGTAAAAAGAGAAAAAGACATAAGGTAGCGACTCACAAACGTAAAAAGAGAGCGAGAGCTAACCGTCACAAAAAGAAAAAGTAGTTTAAACTACTTTTTCTTTTTTTAAAAGTTCTTTGAAATTAATCAGTAATCTACTGATTATCGGGTAAAATACCTGTAAAATATTGTTTAATCCATCTGTAAATAAGTTAGATGTTACAAGTTAGAAGTTTTACTTAGAACACAACAGAAAACACTTACAGATAAAAATGTACAGCGTGAACAAAGAGTTAATTATTAGATCGGGTTCAGAAGCAGTAGATTTTGCCTTATTAAAAGATGGAAAACTAATAGAATTACACAAAGAGGAAGAAAAAGGTACTAATTTTAGTGTAGGTGATATTTTTATTGCCAAAATTAGAAAACCAGTTGCTGGTTTAAATGCAGCATTTGTAAATTTAGGTTACGAAAAAGATGCTTTTTTACACTATCATGATTTAGGCCCTAACCTACCTTCTTTGATGAAATTTATTAAACTTGTAAGCGCAGGTAAACTAAAAGATTATTCACTCAAAAATTTTCCTTTTGAAGCTGAAATCAATAAAGATGGCATGATTACGGATATTCTCAGTGCCAATCAATCGGTTTTAGTTCAGGTTGTTAAAGAACCTATCTCTACTAAAGGTCCTAGAATAAGTTCCGAGATTTCTTTAGCAGGTAGATATGTTGTTTTAGTCCCTTTTTCAGACAGAGTGTCCATTTCTCAAAAAATAGATTCTAAAGAAGAAAAAGACCGATTAAAAAGACTGGTTCAATCCATCCGACCAAAAGGTTTTGGGGTTATTGTGAGAACAGTAGCCGAAGGCAAAAAAGTAGCTGAACTGGATAGAGACCTGCAACTGTTGTTAGACAGATGGTCTGCCATGTGTAAAAGGCTACAAACCGCTCATCATCCTTCAAAAGTACTAGGGGAATTAAACAAAGCTTCCTCTATACTAAGAGATGTTTTTAATGATACTTTTACTAGTATTCATATTGATGATGAAGAATTATACATTCAAACGAAGGACTATTTGCAAGAAATAGCTCCTGATAAAGTGTCTATCGTAAAACACTATCAATCGAAAGATCTTCCTCTTTTTGAGAAATATCATATAGAAAGACAAATTAAGACTTCCTTTGGAAAAACCGTTTCCATGAGTAAAGGTGCGTATCTTATAATTGAACATACCGAAGCTTTACACGTAATTGATGTAAATAGCGGTAACCGTTCCAACAAGGCTTTAAGCCAAGAAGATACAGCTTTAGAAGTAAATATGATTGCAGCAGCTGAAATAGCAAGACAATTACGTTTACGAGATATGGGCGGAATTATAGTGGTCGATTTTATTGATATGCAAAACGCAGACAATAGAAAACAGCTTTATGATTTCTTAAGAGAAGAAATGAGTGACGATAAGGCCAAACATAAAATCTTGCCTCCTAGTAAATTTGGATTAATTCAAATTACTAGACAACGTGTTAGACCAGAAGTTAATATTAAAACTAGAGAAGAAGACCCAAATGAAAATGGGGAAATTGAAGCTCCTATTTTAATTATTGACAAAATAACGGCTGACCTAGAAAGAATTATTAAAGTCCATAAAAAGGTGGTATTAAATGCACATCCTTTTGTGGCAGCTTACCTTGAAAAAGGTTTTCCATCAATACGTTCAAAATGGTTTTTTGAACATAAAAAATGGGTGAAAATTATACCGCGTGACGCTTACACGTATCTTGAATACCATTTCTTTGATAAACAAGGAAATCAAATTAAATAAACACAAAACCGCCTTTCTAAATAGATAGGCGGTTTTTTTATGTCTAATTTGTACACCCTAACTTAGTCTACTTAGCTATTTTGCTTAGAAAGTTGTATTAACAAATAAAAAAACAAAAACCGCTACTTTTCTAAAATAACGGTCTTTCATTTAAAAAACTATAAAAACAACATTATCGTTTTACAAATTTCTTCACTCCAAATTCATTTTCAGGAGTCATCACTTTTATAAGATACAATCCATTCTGTAGCGAAGTCACATCCGCTACATTCCCATTCATTTTTAAAACTAATTTTCCTTCCAAAGTATACACTTCTAATGCATTTATCTTTTGTGAACTCTCAACGTGTAAAATACTTGTTGTTGGGTTAGGATAAATTTGAAAATTAGTAAACTCTTGAAAAGATGATGAACTTAAAACTGAAGAACCAAACTCATAAACCCCTCTATCCACAACTGCATTAAAAATTCTTTGGTTTCCTAATAAATCAGTCGTGCCAATTACGCTCGCATTATCTCCAGAATCAATAGCAGGTGATCCTAAACTTAAAGTATAATCTCCACCAGCTAAATCTGTAAATAAAGGATTAGAATTATTATTATTTGCTGATGCTCCTGAAAGGGTAATTCCTGTAAAATTGGTTTCATCTGTAGAATTAATTATAGTTGCTGATGAAATACCACTTTCAATAATTCCTCCAATAGGTCTTGCTGTTGTCCCAGAAGCCGCTTTATTATTCCAAAACAAACAATTCGAAATAGTAGCTGTATGGTTGGAATTGGTGTTTTTTGTCAAAGCCAATGTTACTCTGTTCAAATTATTCATTGCTGCATTGGCTCCGTCATCAAGATTATCCACAAAGGTACAATTCGAAATAGTCGTAACGATATTTGCTCCTGAACCATAAGAACGCAACCACATAGAACTTCCTGCAAATCCATTGGTTGCACTACTAGTGTTTGTTGCTTTATTTTTACTAAATAACGTATTCGAAATAGAATAAGTTATTACAGCCGTACTTAAATTTGCCGAATAAATTGCGGCACCAATAGCTGATAAATTCTCCGAAAACTCACAATTACTAATAACCATACTACCTGTTCCACCAAAAACATTATAACCACCAGCAATAGCACCTGAAGCTTCAGTAGCAATATTTTTAGTCAGTTTACAATTGTTTAGCGTTACGTTTCTAATACTAGCATTTTTATTGATTCCACCACCATATCTCGTTTCAGTTGCCCCGGAAGTTGCATTAGCATGTCCAGCAGTAATTGTTAATCCGTCCAGTAATGGGTTTTCTCCAACTAATGACACTACTGTATAACTATTATCGGTACGAGTTGCATTTACATAAGAAATCGTAGCATCGTCATTTCCTAATAAATCTCCAGATAAAATTGTTTCATTTGAACCTACAACGCGATCAGAAAGCTGCGTTTCATTACCAGCAAATCCTCCATATAATTTTAAATTTGTTGCCGTTAATGTAAACGATGCATTTCTATCAGAAGCACTTGGAGTGTAAGTACCTGAAGCAATCCATATTTCTTCATTGTTTTGAGCAACAGCTAAAGCATCGTTTAAATTAGTATACGCATTTGTCCATGAAATACCATTATTAGTTCCACTAGCATTTGCATTCACATAAATGTAGCCTATGGTTCTTAAAGTTCTAAAGGTTATAGGGAGCGACCAACCTGTAGTATTATTTGAACATTGTTCCCTAACATATACATCATAATCCGTAAAAACATCCAATCCTGTTAGTATAGTTGAACCTGAAGTAATTCCAGTAACAGTTACTGCATTTGAAAAAGGTTCTGTAGATTTGTGATAGGCAATATCATAAGTTCCTCCACCAGAAATTGTAATAGTTGCACCTGTATCGGTAATTGATGTAGCCGCTAGAACAGAGGATTGCGGAGCAAAACAAAAATTATTGTATGTAATAATGTCTGTTACTTCTGCTGGAGTTAATATTCGATTATATATTAATATATCATCAATTACATCAAAATATCTATTATTAGCAGGCAAAGAATTACTTCGATTATTACCGATGGTAATATTTCCAGGCGTATCATGCGACTGCAATAAACTTAAAGAGCCATTAGCAGTAGACTGACTATTTCCTCCATTACCCGAACTCACACCATCAATGTAAATCGTTAAATTATTACTTAAGGTATAGGTGCAACATCCTCCAAAACTATCTGTTCTAGACAAAAAAACCGTTACATGATGCCAATTACCATCACTAATAAATGTATTGGTTAAAACACCACCACTACGGTAAGACAAAGCACCGCTGTATTGAACTCCTAAAGTAGCTCCAATTTTTCCATTTTGTAAATAAATATAATAACCTGCCCAAGTTGAAGTTGAAAAATCAGGTCTGTTACTATCATCTAGTATTACTCTTACATCTGCATCATTTGTAGTAGTTTTAACCCAAAAACTGATGGTAATGTATTCTCCAAGATTACTCACTGTAGGAAAATCAATGTCTGGACGAGTTAGGTAATCTGTATTTAAGGTTACTGCACTAGTAGGAGACATTTCGAATCGATCATTAATCTCTACAATAGAAGTTCCCGTTTGCGTTAAATTAACACCATTGGCACCATCAATTAAAAGATTTCCATTATCAAAACCGTATTGTGCTACTAAACCATTTGTAGGAAACTGAGCTTGTGCAAAAAGACCCACAAATAGCAGTGAATAAAGTAAAATTGCTCTCATAATAAATATTTTATAGTTTATAAGAACAAAATTGCAGATAAAAAGAAGCACTTGTAAAATGACTTTCTGAAACAGGACTTTGACTTGCTAAAGCAATTAACCAATATTTTGAACGATAGTTAAAAATTCTTCTTTTTTGTCATTTGCTATAGAAACTGTAGCGTCGTTATCCATAATAATATAACCGCCATCTTTTTTAATATATTCTTTAATATACTTAAGATTAATTAAATAAGAACGATGTGGTTTATAAAAATTAGATTGATTTTCTAAAACTTCCACAAAATGTCGTAAGGGTTTACAAACCAATAATTCCGTTTCTTTAATGGTAGTTACTTTGGTATACATACCATCAGCTTCAAATAAAATAATATCCTCAAAGTTGACAAATTTAAAGCCGTCAGAAAAAGGCAATCCTATTTTATTAAAATTAGCTGATTTTAAACTTTTTTTCAATTCTTCTAATTTAGTACTGATCTCCGATTTTCCAATTTGATGTATGGCTTTTTCAATAGCTTCTTTTACTGTTTCAGCTCTAAGAGGTTTCAATAAATAATCAATTGCTGTTAGTTGAAAAGCTTTAATAGCATACTCACTGTAAGCAGTTGTAAAAATGATTTCGAAATTTAATTCTTCCTTATTTACAAAATCCAAAATCTCTAAACCAGAATGTTGAGGCATTTCAATATCTAAAAAAACAATATGTGGTCGTTCCTCTTTAATAAGTTTTACACCTGACAAGAGATCTTCCGCTTGAAAAATCGTTTCTATTTTTGTCGTATTTTCTTGAATTAAAATTTCCAAAAGATTTCTTGCTTTTGGTTCATCATCTATAATTATGACTTTCATAAGCTAACTTTATTTAATAATAGGTATTAAAAGAATAACCTTCGTTCCTTGAATTTCATTATTTTCGTTCAACACATCTTCTATGGTTACTCCAATTTTTTTTTCTTTTCCAAAGTTTAATAATTCCAATCGATTTTGATTCGCTTGTGTTGCAAAAGAAAGGTGCTTTTTTTGTCTCAATTGAGTTGCTTTCTCTCTACCAATTCCATTGTCTATTATTACACATTGCAACATTTGTTCTTCTAGCAACATCCTGAATGTTACACGCAACTTTCGATCCTCTTTTTTGTGTAATAATCCATGTTTAATAGCATTTTCAACATAAGGCTGAATAAGCATGGTAGGTATTTTAATTTCTTCATTTACATCGCCAATAGCAATAACATAAGTAAACTTCTCTTCGAACCTAAGTTTTTCAAGCTCTAAATAAATATTTAAGCATTCAATTTCCTCTTTTAATGAGATATATCCTTTCGAACTATGATTTAAATAGGCTCGAATTAAATCGGCAAATTTTGC
Source organism: Flavobacterium sp. NRK F7 (assembly GCF_024054195.1). Lineage (GTDB taxonomy): Bacteria > Bacteroidota > Bacteroidia > Flavobacteriales > Flavobacteriaceae > Flavobacterium. The sequence continues at coordinate 257,156 of NZ_JAMXLB010000001.1, forward strand.
CAAATAAGAGCTCGCTAAATGTTTTTGATTTAAAACAATATATTCTTGTATAGAATTTAAAGCATTAAAAATAAAATGTGGATTCATTTGTGACTTTAAGTTTTCTAACTTTAAAACTGCCAATTCACTTTCAAATTTTGCATTTCGTAAAGCGAGCTCCTTCTCTTTCTCTTGAATTGCTAATTTATTTCTATAAAAAACAATGATTATTCCGAAAATAAATAAAAAAACAAGCAAAACAAACCACCATCTTTTCCAATAGGGAAGGTTAATTTGAAAGCTAATTTTTTTTGACATAAAATATTTATGATTGCCATTTTTAGCTCTAATCTCAAAAACATAAGAATTGGAAGGAAGGCTATTAAAATTAATAAAATTGATATTCTTTTCAATAGGTATCCATTGGTCATTTAAGCCTAACAATCGGTATTCATATTGCAATTCTTCATCGGGAAAATAACCATTGGTATGAAAACTAATTTTAATTCGATTACTATCATAAGGTAAATTATAATTCTCTTGAACCAAAGTCTCTTTTTCATTAATCGTTACCGATTTAAAATAGATCTCATTTGGATAATAGGTTTTCGGTTGAATATTCTTTTCAATTTCTAAAATAGCTTCTTGACTTACTAAAAGAATGTTTTGATCATTAACAATCAAACCTTTTGCATTTCCCATATTTGCATCATCGTTCAATAAAGATGGTTTAAATTTTTTGGAAACAGCATCAAAAAGTTGAATTCCTTTATCGGTCACAATCCATATAGCATTCTTATCGGACTTTAACTCTTGAATTACTACCGATTTCAATCCGTTACTCGTGTCTATTTTATGAATAAACTTACCGTCTTTATAACCTAATATTCCTTCAGAAAAAGTTGCTATCCAGACCACTCCATCAGAGGTGGCACAGATTTCTTTAGCAGTAATGCTTTTGTTGTTATATGTTAAAATTTTCGAAGTAAAATCACTCTCATAAACAATAAGATTGTCTACATAAGAAACATATATTTTTTTATTGTTTTCATCATAAAAAGAACGATACGCTCTGCTAAAGTTTAATTCATTTTGCTTTTTGATTCTGTTATTTTCTAAATAAAATACCGTTGCTCTGTCAAAACCAGAGTAAACAATTCCATTAGAATTGCCTATTTGTTGTAAATCTTTCGCATTATGTAAATAATCCAGTGTTATGATTTTTTTAGTTTGTAAAGAATAGCTATAAAAACCACCTTCTGTACTTATTAAAAGTGCATTTTCATTTTTTAAAAATAAAAGAGTAGCAATTTTTCTCGTTTTTTCAACTACTACTTTATCTTTTTTACCCTCTTTCAAGTCTATAAAAAACAGATTCCCTTTGGTTGTACCAATAGCAATTTGAGTGGGTGCTATCTTTTCTACAGTTGAAATAGCTTCTCCATCTACAATATTCTCATAGGATTTAATTTGCAAATTAGGCACTATAAAAACGCCATTATTTAATGTTGAAACCCAAACTGTTCTATTTTTATCTAAGATACTTTTAGTAATAAAATCGTTCTTAAAAAAAACGTTTTTTAATTGTGCTCTATCATTATCAACATCAATAATTACTATCCCGTTCGAAGTACAAAACCAAACCTCTTCTTTGTTTTCTGAAATAGTAACAATTCTATTATTTTGCAATTCTTTGGGAATTGCAATAGCTTTTAAATGATTTTCAACAATTTCAAAAAAATAGTTTTTATTATGAAGGTTGTCATAGAGTAAAAGGTAGGATTTGCTTTTAAAATTGAAAAACTTAGGAAAAATGTTACTCCCAAAAAAGGGTAGGTTTACTTTCTTTTTTTCTACATTATTTGATTTGTTTATAGTAAACATCGTGTCGTCAGCTGTAAAATAAATAGCTTCTTCGAATAAAAATGGAGCTCTTATAATTGGAAACTTTGTAGAAATGGGTAAAGTAATCTTTTGGCGAACCTTTGTCTGTAAATCAACTGAAAAAATAATTGAATTGGAAAAAATAAATAAAGTATTATCTAAAAAAAAGAACTCAGATAATTCTCCTTTCAATTCATTTTTTAAATCTAAAAAGAGTTCCAATGTATTGTTTTGTACATAAAAAAACTGACCTGATATATTATTACACCAAAGTTGTCCGTTTTTATCTAATTTTAAACCAAAAACAGAAAGACCTCTTTTATCTACATGATGATACGATGCATATTCTTTTCCATCAAAACGATACAAACCTTTGTCAGCAGCAAGCCAAACAAAACCTTCATTATCTTCTAAAATATCGTAAAACTCAACGTCTGGCAAGCCCTCTTTCTCACTCAATTTAATAGCAATAGGGTCTTGAGCAAACAAAATGTTCACCACAAAATAAAACAAAAAGCTATATCTTACAATTGTTTTCAAGTAATCAAAAATAGCACTTTGATATGAAATTTTAGTGTGCTATTTCTGAAAAGGGGTTTTGGCTTTCTAAATTAATCCTTCTCTATGGTGATTTTTCTTTTTATTTCTGTACCAAATTCATCCACAACGGTAATAATATACGTTCCAGTAGTGGCCATTATCTGCTTTTCATGAAACGTTTTTGTAGTTCCTAAAAAAGTATCATTCAAGTACCAAAATAGTTCCGTATCAGGATTCGAATGTGCTACTTTTAAAATTACGGGTTGCGTTTTCCCTTCAAAGTTTTTGGTTAAAATAATTTTACTATTAGGATTTGGGTATATAAAATCCATTTTCTTATCCATTGACACCTCAGCACAATCAGACCGAAATGGAGGAAGTGAAACATAATTTGCATGCTTGCTTTTGTAATACCATTCTATAACTGGCGGCAAAACAAACCAAGATTTTGCGACTATAGCGTCTACCTTTTCACAAGAACTATTCACTCGAAATTGCTCGGTGCTATCTAAATGAACCAATTTATGATACGGACAATTCTCGGTCTTTTTTTCATTTTTTGGAATCCATTGTAGTTGTGCAATACAATTTTCTTGTGCCAAATAGCCTGATTGCTTGCATACTTTTTTCTCTTCTAAATCATTATACGGTATGGTAAACCAATTGGCTTTAGGAAACAAACGAAAGACATCAAACAAAATAGGTGCAGCACTTTCCACTCCTGTTAAAAGCGGTCGACCTTCCCCAGTCGCATTTCCTACCCAAACCCCTACTACATAATCTTGAGTAACTCCAACAGCCCAAGCATCTCTTCCTCCAAAGCTTGTTCCAGTTTTCCAAGCTAACTCAATAGAAGAGTCATAAAATCGCCAGGCTTCATCCCCTTGCGGTCGATTTACCTCTTTCATTGCATTAAAGGTATGCCAAATTGCTCCTGCGCTAAAGACATTTTTTTGCTTTTTAGAAGGTCCAAAATCGATTTTCACTGCACTATTGTAATTCAAATTAGCCAACTCATTTATTCGAAATTCATCTTGAGTTTTAGTGTAATGAGTAAGCGTACTCGACATATAAGAATAGGAACGACATAAATCCCAAAGATTCGTTTCAGCTCCTCCTAAAATTAAAGAAAGTCCGTAATTAGAAGGATGACGATTTACATCACGTAATTTTAATTTTTGCAATTGCTCATAAAATTTTGTTACCGAATAATCTTGTAGCATCAACACTGCTGGAATATTTAAAGAACGGGCTAAAGCTCTATTGGCAGCTACGGCTCCATCATAAGATAAGTCATAATTTTGTGGTGTATATCCAGAAATTTGGGTTGGAATATCAGGGATTAAAGTAAATGGTAAAATCTCTCCTTCATCTAACATGGAAGCATATAAAAAGGGTTTCAGAATGCTTCCTGTACTTCGTGGTGCTTCAATAATATCGACATCTTTTTGATGGGCAACGTCTGTGGGACTATTACCAACATAAGAAATAATATTCCGTGTTTTTACTTCCACCACTAAAACAGCAATATTATATACTTGATTTTGTTTATACAAATTATAATATTGACCCACAATATCATTTACGCGTTCTTGTACACCTAATTGGATTGTTGTTTTAAGCTTTTTTCCGTGGTGTTCTTTTGCTATTTTTTGTAATAAGTGGGGTGCAATTTGGGGAACCGCAAATGGTTTTTGAGGCAATTCTTCTAACAAAGACAACTCATAAGTTTCTTGATCAATGGTTCTATTTTCTACTAATTTTTTTAATAAGCGATTTCTTTTTAGTAACAGTTTTTGTTGATTCTTTCCTGGATAAATCAAACTAGGAGCATTTGGCAAAACGGCTAAAGTAGCTGCTTCTGCCCAAGATAATTGATGGGGTTGCAACCCAAAATACCGCCATGAAGCCATTTCTAGACCAACTACATTACTCCCAAAAGGTGCATGAGCTGCATATAACTGCAAAATCTTATCTTTAGAATAGCGAAACTCCAATCGGGTAGCTAAGATAATTTCTATAAATTTTTCAAAATACGATCTTTTTTTACCATCTCTATGCAAACGAATGACTTGTTGCGTTAAAGTACTTCCACCTCTAACTACTTTATTGGCTTTTCGATTTGCTTTAAAAGCGTGGTACATTGAAATGGGATTAAACCCAAAATGATTATAAAAATGTTGATCTTCGAATGCAATAATGCAGGCTTTAAATTTAGTTGGAACACTATCACTTTCAGGAAATCTCCATTGACCATCATCTGCAATTTTTGCACCTATAAATTGACCTTCTTCACTTTCAATAACGGTTGTGTAGTTCGCGTCAAAAAGAACTTTGGGTAAACAAAAATAATAAACAACCACAAGAAGTGTTCCTATGGTTGTTTTAAAAGGATGTTTTTTTAGAAACCGAATTGGTTTTTGTATTATTCTTTTACGATATTGATCCACTGTCCTTTGTTTCTCACAATATAATTATCATCATACATCGCTTCACACTGAATTCCAGGTAAATAATAGGTTCCTAAGAAAGAAGCATTTAATAAAACGGTAAACGTTTTAGATTCATTTATACCTAAATTAAAATAGAAATTGGTTCTATCATCTCTAATATCGATGTAATCCGCTTTATTTTCTGTTTCACTTCCAAAGTCAGTATAACGAGAATTCATGATTTCAAATCCTGAAGGTACAATTTGCGTTAAAGCAATGTTGTTTATCCTTTCTGAACTATTATTTCTAATGGTAACCTGACCTATAATTTCTGTTCCTTGCCCAACCGCATTAAAGTTAATAGCTCCACCGGCTTTATTTCTGTAAGAAACCGCAGCTGTTAAGTTCTTTTGAATTTCCTTCTCTTCGCCGATTGGTAAAACGCCGCTATTTAAAACTCTTACATACAGCGTACCATTATTGTTGTTTTTAACCGAAACACTATATTTCCCTTTATTTACTAAAAGAGCCTTATCAACAACTGATTTTTGTGTCGCTAAATTTTCAGATTTTCCACCAAAATTAATCCCTACATTTACTCCTTTTTCACCATTTTTTACTGCAAATTTAGACATAGCATAAAGCGAATAAGCTGTGGTTTGTGTACTCATATATTGGTTAGAGGAAAGATTTTTAGCTAATACATTGGCCAATTCAAAAGCTTTTGTCTTATTATCCATTAACAGATAGGTTTCTAACAACATGGCTCTACTTCTATCTTCCGAACCATAATAGTAATAATAACTTCTTGGATTATACTCGAAAGAACCTATAGACCCAATTAGTTTTTGAGCCGCTGCTTTTTGACCTACAATTGCATAGCAGGCTGCTAAACGCAATTTAGATTCGTCAGAAATTCCAACTGTTTCTCTTAATCTATTCATAGAACCTAAATCGGCTGAACCTGCTAAAGCTAAAGTGTATAAACGATAGGCTTGTGCAAAATCATTATAATAACTCGCATTGTATCTCCATTGCTTGGCTTGTCGTTGTTGATAGGATAGCCATTTTTGTTTGAAACCAGAAGGCAATACATATCCTTTTTTCTCCGCTTCAATCATAAAATGACCAGCATAAGAAGTTCCCCAATCATCAGGTGTACCTTCACCTTGCCAATAGGCAAGGCCTCCATTGGAAACCTGGAATCTACCTAACCTTTGAATTCCCTGATTCACGTTATATTGTATTTTTTGTTTGCGTGCCTCATCAATAGCTACTACATCCGCTAAATACAATTGCGGAAACACACTTGATGTGGTTTGCTCAACACAACCATGTGGATATTGAATGAGATATTTTAACCTTCTATTAAAATCGATGGTTGGAAACGACGAAATTTCAACCCTAGCATTATTTGTACCTACCACTCCAAAAGTTTCCCAGGTTATTGATTTTGTTGTATTCGGTTCCAAAACCATATCAACAAAATCAGTACTTTCAGGATTAGGATTAACAATATCTACTTCCACAGGAAATGAAGCCTTCTCTGAACCAGAAGTTGCCACCACTTCTATTTTACCAATACCTGTTACGTCACCCACTTCTAAGTTAAAATACACCATTTTTTCATCTGGAGAACTAAAACTCACTTGTTGTTTTGCGGATTCTAAAATTCGAATACCGTTATTGGTCTTCACTTGAACCGTTACATTTTTTACATTCTTTTCCATTGCAAAAACGGTCACTGGTAAGGTAATTTTTTCGTTAGGCGAAATTTTTCTTGGTACGGAGGCTAAAACCATTAAAGGACTTCTAACGGGTGTTGTTTTTTCAGTACTACCATAAGCATTCGCAGTAATATCTCCAGCTACGACCATTGTACGAACGGATCCTACATAATTTGGCATTTCAAATGCATGTGATTTTGTTTCTCCTTTTTCCAATTTAAAAGGTCCCAAATAAATTACAACAGGTTTAAATCTGTTGGCTTTTTTAGCTTTTCCACCTCCTAAATCTTCATCACCACCAATACTGAAAATTTGATTTATTTTTCCACCATAAGCACCAATTACATCATCATAGACATCCCAAGTCTTCACTCCTAAAGCTTGTTTAGAATAGAATTTATCCCAAGCATTTGGCGTTTTAAATCGGGTTAGATCCAATAATCCTTCGTCTACTATAGCAACAGTATAGGTCATTTGTTTTCCGTTTTTCTCACTAACTTTCAAAGTTGCTTTTTGTTCAGGACGTAAAACATCTGGCAGCACTACTTGAGGTTCCAAAATGGTGTTTTTATCTACAACTTCAATAGGAACAATACCATACATACGAATTGGAGTATCATTAGCCGTTGAGGCATGTGGTTTCAATAACGTAATATGAACGTAAACATTAGGAGCCATTTCTGGAGTAACTGGGATTTCCACTTTAGTTTCTCCTTTTGTAGTGGTTGTCCACAACGTTTGCACCACTTTAGAGCCGTTTTCAAGAGAAATTAAAGCTCTACCGCCTTCGCTTGATGGAAAAGAAATCATCGCTTTTTCACCAACTGCATATTTTTCTTTGTCAGATGCAAAAACTAGCATATTTGCTGTTGCTCCATCACCAGATTTTGTCTTTCCAGACCAATAAGGCCAATCTATTAGTTCTGTAGTACTTGTTGCGTGACCATCATTAGGATCTACTACACGAATTAAATATCTTCCCCAGTCACCTTCTGGAACCAAGAATTGAAAACTTCCTTTTCCACTGCTGTTCGTTGAAATGGTAAAGTTCTTATATGCTGTAGTTACATTATCCGAATTATAACGCGATAAATTATCGCTGCCACTATTCCACCACCATCTCCATTCAACTTTATATACTCTAACTTCTAATTTTTTAACCGCTTTAGGTTTACCGTTTTCAGACAGTGTTACTACTTCAAAACGGTTCGTCTTATCCGTTTCTAACATACCGTATTTATTGGTTTCAGGACTTTTTAAACCTACATAAGTTTCGTAGGGAGAAAAACTTGCTGTAACCACATCTGTACTAAAGTCGCCACCGTTCTCATAAGCTTTGGTTTGCATTACAATTTTTAGTTTTCCAGGTGCTTGACTTGTAATTTCAGGTTTTAGAGTAACATTCGTTTTTCCGTTTTCATCAATTTTTCCAGAAAATACATTTACATCTTCTGTATAAAAATCTCTGACTTCATCATCAAAATCAAAATTACTATATCCTTTAAAAGTAGTTTGCTCTTTCATGAATTTAGCTTGCATTTCCACTTTTAAATTTTTCGCAACTGCACCATGAAGCCAGTTCACTTCCAAAGTTCCTTTATTAGGACTGTTTCCCGAAATTTGCGCATCAGCAAAACTATTTTTAATCTTTAATCGATTGGGTTTAATCGTTTCAATTTTAATGGATTTGAAGAAATTCGCTCCACCAACCGTTATTTTTGCTTCCCAATTCCCTGTAATATCAGTATCTTTAGTAGCGACTTTAAATTTATAATGATTATTTTCATTATATTTTTGTACCGCTTGATACGTTAATTTCCCTCTTGGATCCGATAATTTAAATTTAATAGGGTGTGATTTTTCCAGTTTATTTTCATTATCATTTAGCATAAAAGCAATATGTAAGGTGTCTCCCGGTCTCCAAACTCCTCTCTCACCATATATATATCCTTTAAGTCCTTTTTGTAAGGCTTCTCCATTTACTTCAAAATTACTGACAGATAGCGATTGTCCTTCATCTAATTTCACGTAAGTGGTGTTATTATCTTTGGTAACAATGGCAAAATAAGCATATCTTTTTATTTCAGCTGTAGCTAAACCCTCTCCGTTTGTTGTAACAGTAGCTAATTTTTGTTGTTGATAATCATATAAATCAACAGTAGCTCCAGACACTGGATTTGTAGATAAGATATCGTTAACCGCAAACACATACGAACCATTTTCTCCTCTTTTAGCAATTACACCTAAATCTGTAGCTACAACATTGGTTGCAATACTATTTCTATAATAATACGAATTATCACAAGGATTTTCCCTTTCGTACCAATCATAATCATCGTAATAATAATCGTCATAATAATACTCACTTGTACTTCTTACTTCACCATCATCTCTAGTTTCGTCTTCTTCCATAGGCTCTACATCATCAGAAGAGGTACATTTGTACAAGGAATATTTTTTATTAAATGTAATTTCAACACGATAGATAGCTCCAGGTTCAGGAGAAATAATTTTAGCCAAATCTAAAGCATAAGCACCCCATTTACTATAATTCGTTAAATTGTTCGTTTTTAGAATTATTTTTTCTTTCGCAATCGGAGCAGCCACTTTTTGAAGGTTTCGGTTTCCGTTAATTTGATTATCCTGAAGAAATTGTAAAATGTTATTTTTAAAAATTTTATACACCTTCACATCAACAGCACTCAAGTTAACAGCCTCAAAATTGATTTTTAGATTATTGGAACTTGGTAAAATCGTTCCACTTTTTATAAAACGAACGGCAGGTTTAATTTGCTCAAAGGATACTTTTTGAGAAAAATTTTGCTTCATTTTATAGCCATCTTCACTTTGAATTCCTTGAAAAACTTCTACTAATAATTCTCCTTTTAAAGGTTCATTAAAAAATACTTTCAATAAATTTCCAGCAGTAGAAAATTTCAAATCTGTTGCTGATTCAACATCTACTAGACCATCAAAATCTTGACCTTTTTTTAAAGGGTCAGAAAAATTTAACAACAAGACTTGATTGTTGTCTTCTTGCACTTCAGCATTAATTATTTTAAAGTTATTTTTTCCGGGTATATCAAATTCTAAAGTTCCTTTTTGATCTATTCCTTCTTCTTTACCGTTCCAATTAATTAGTATTTTACTATCTTCAACAAAACGCTGAATACTATCGATAACAAATTTAAATTCTTTATCCGTACTCAACTCCTTATCAAATTTTACGGATACTATTTTACCATCTTGGCTCACTTGTATCAGTTTTTTTGCTTTTTCTAATTCCAAAGCATCACTAGTGGACAAAACACCATTCAAGTACATATAATCTTTACTGTAAGATTGTAAATCCAATGTGGTAACAATAAAATCTTGTTTAATGGTTTTCAAAGTAAAATTGAATTTCTTTAGCTCTTTTGAAACGTCTTTTATTTCACCTAGATGAAAGCTAATTTGATATTCTTTATCGGATTCTAAATGCTCATTTGGAACAAAAGCAACCGTATTCGTAGAGAGTGCTATTACTTTTCCATCTACCTTAGGATTTATAGTAAACAAATCTGCATCTAATTGCTTGTTTGGTGACCAATCTGCATTATCAAATGCTAAAACAATTCTAATATCACTTTTAGCTGAAACAATACCCGAACTATAATTTAAAATATATTCTTTAAATAAGGAGGGATCAGAATTAAAATCTTTACTGTCTTTAGAACAAGACACCAATAGCGTTACAACTAAAAAAAGTTTCAGAAAGTGATTGATTTTCATAAATTTAAGTATTAAAGAAAGGATACAGAATTTTCGAATTTAAAGATAGTATTTTTTTAATAAAAATCCGACAAAATTTAGCGCTTTAAACGAAAAAAAGCACGCATAAGAAGGGCACATTCTTTTTCTAATACTCCAGAAACAATTGTTGTTTTTGGATGTAATTGAGTTCCCATTTTCACAAAACCTCTATTTTCATCAGAAGCACCGTAGACAATTTTAGAAATTTGACTCCAGTATAATGCACCAGCACACATTTGACAAGGCTCTAAAGTGACATACAACGTACAATCTTTTAAGTATTTTGCTCCTAAATAATTAGCCGCACTAGTAATGGCTTGCATTTCGGCATGCGCTGTAACATCATGAAGCAATTCTGTTAAATTATGTGCTCTTGCAATAATTTTATTATCAACTACAATTACAGCACCTACAGGTATTTCGCCCTTTTCGAAAGCAATTTCAGCTTCAAATAGGGCTTTTTTCATAAAATATTCGTCTGTAAAAATTTTTTCCATTTTTCAAAATTACAATTTCCAATTATTACTTTTGCAACATGACTGAAAATTTACTTTCTCAAATAGAAAACCCATCCGATTTAAGAAAGCTTTCTGAAAATCAATTACCGCAACTCGCAAAAGAGTTGCGTGAATTCATTATTGATATTATTTCTCAGAAAGAAGGTCATTTAGGTGCTAGTTTAGGTGTTGTTGAATTAACGATTGCTTTACATTATGTTTTTAACACCCCTGAAGATCTATTAGTCTGGGATGTAGGCCATCAAGCGTACGGCCATAAAATTTTAACCGAAAGAAGAACACTTTTTCACACCAATAGAGATTTAAATGGAATTTCTGGTTTTCCAAAAAGAAGTGAAAGTATTTATGATACTTTTGGTGTAGGACATTCCTCAACCTCTATTTCTGCTGCGTTAGGAATGGCAATGGCGTCCTTATTAAAAAACGAAACCGAAAAACAGCATATTGCAGTCATTGGTGATGCTTCTATTGCTAGTGGAATGGCTTTTGAAGGCTTAAATCATGCTGGAGTTACTAATGCGAATTTATTAGTGATTTTAAATGACAATGCCATTGGGATAGATCCTAGTGTGGGTGCTTTAAAAAACTATTTGACATCGGTAAAAGAAGGCAGAAATCCAAAGCAAAATAACATTATAAAATCATTGAATTTTGACTATTCAGGTCCTATAGACGGACATGATTTACCCAAATTACTTTCAGAATTAAGGCGACTACAAAATGTAAAAGGACCAAAATTTTTACACATTATTACCACTAAAGGAAAAGGATTACAATTAGCGGAAGAGGACCAAGTTAAATATCATGCTCCTGGTAAGTTTGAAGCTAAAACTGGTAAAATTCATCCTAAAAATGAAGAAGGATTACCTCCCAAATTTCAAGATGTATTCGGACATACTTTGGTAACATTAGCTAAAGAAAACTCAAGAATAATTGGTATAACACCTGCCATGCCTTCAGGCTCTTCCATGAAATATATGATGGAAGCTCTTCCTGAAAGAGCATTTGATGTAGGTATTGCAGAACAACATGCTGTTACCTTATCTGCCGGAATGGCAACACAAGGTATGATTGTGTTTTGTAATATCTATTCTACCTTTTTACAACGCGCTTATGATCAAGTAATTCACGATGTTGCGCTACAAAATCTCCCAGTTATTTTTTGTTTAGATCGTGCTGGTTTAGTTGGTGAAGATGGTGCAACGCATCATGGTGTATTTGATATTGCATATTTGAGCTGCGTTCCCAATTTAATCCTTGCTGCACCTTTAAATGAAATAGAATTACGTAATGCAATGTATACCGCTCAATTAGGATTACATCAACCTATTGCTATTCGTTATCCAAGAGGACGTGGAGAAATTATAGAGTGGCAACAACCTTTTGAAAAAATTGAAATTGGCAAAGCCAAAGCATTAAAAGAAGGCTCAAAAATTGCTTTTCTTTCAACAGGAACGATTGGAACAAATGTGACTAAGGCTATTGTATTATGCAAACAACCAGAAGCTGTTGGCCATTTTCATTTTCCTTTTATAAAGCCTTTAGACGCTACTGCTTTAGACGTCATTTGTAAAAAATACGAAAAGATAATAACGATAGAAGACGGAAGCATCATTGGTGGTTTTGGTTCGCTTATCAATCACTATATTTTAGAAAAAAAATACGCTATAACAGTTGTAAATCTTGGAATTCCTGATACATTTATAGAACAAGGAAGTGTTCCTGAATTACAACATATTTGTCAAATAGACGTTACAAATATTACTAACCAAATCAATTTATTACTTTAAAATTATGAAAAAAGCCTTCCTACTAGGGTTTTTATTTTTTATCATTCAAACTAATTTTGCCCAAATTATCAGAACCAAATTACCGGACACTATTACCTACTGGAACAAAACCAACAAAGTAGGATTAGACATTTCTCAAATTACTTTTGTAAATTGGAATGCCGGAGGAAACAACTCTATTTCAGGTTTATTAAAAGGAAATTTTATTCGAGAATATTCTAAAAAAACATTAAACTGGAAAAACGAATTAATTTTTCGATACGGGATAAACAAACAAGAAGGACAAGAAGTTAGAAAAACAGATGACCAATTACAAATTAATTCGACTATTGGTTTTAGAAACGACACTATCTCCAATTGGTTTTATGGAGGAAAGTTCAACTTCAATACCCAGTTTGCAAATGGTTACTCCTATCCAAACACAGAATTAGCCATTTCAAAACCTTTTGCTCCTGCTTATATTTTCCTAGGAATTGGTGCCGAGTATTCTAGAAAAGACTTGAATTTAAATTTATACCTTTCACCATTAACACAAAAAACTACTTTAGTTTTAGATGAACGGTTAGCTAACCAAGGTGCTTTTGGTGTGGATAAAGCGGTTATTGATGACGTTACTGGAGAAATTCTACAAAACGGAAAAAGATCGCGCACTGAAATTGGTATCTTAGTTACCAATCAATGGGAAAAAGAAATCTATAAAAACATTCATTTAGAACACCGTATTAGTTTATACACAGATTACCTCAACAATTTCGGAAACATTGATGTAGATTGGCAACTGCAACTTAACATGACCATTAATGAATATGTAAGAGCCAATATTGGCACCCATATTATTTATGACGATGATATTAAAGCAAAAGAAGAAATTGATGGTGAACAAGTTATTGTAGGTCCAAAAATGCAATTAAAACAACTACTTGGTGTAGGATTAGTTTACAGCTTTTAAATACTGATTAATTTATCAACATTAACTTTTGATTGCTTTATAGTATAAAAATTATAAAGTAAATTTACAGTATGTATGCTTTAATTGATTGTAATAATTTTTACGCTTCCTGCGAACGTGTTTTCCAACCACAGCTTAATGGAAAACCTATTGCCATCTTATCTAATAATGATGGCTGTATCATTTCGCGTAGTGATGAAGCAAAAAAATTAGGCATTCCTATGGGTGCACCAGAATTTAAAGTAAAAGCATTATTAAAAGAACATCAAGTACAGGTGTTTTCCTCCAATTATTCTTTGTATGGCGATTTAAGTCATCGCGTAATGAAAATACTAGAGCAATTTACACCTTGTGTAGAAGTGTACAGTATAGATGAAGCCTTTATGAATTTTGAAGGCATGTCGATTACTAACTATCACGAATATGGTATACAAATTAAGGACAGAATTAAAAAATGGACAAGTATTCCAACTAGTGTGGGTTTTGCTCCTAGTAAAGCACTTTCAAAAGTAGCCAATAAGATTGCTAGAAAATTTCCAACACACACTAATGGAGTATATGTAATTGATACCGATGAAAAAAGAATAAAAGCTTTAAAATGGACAAAAATTGAAGATGTTTGGGGTATTGGTTTTCGCTTAAGTAAAAAAATGAAAGCTAAAAATATCCTTACTGCCTATGATTTTATTCAACCGTATCATGAAACGTTTATTAAAAAAGAAATGGGAGTTGTAGGCTTGCGTTTAAAATATGAATTAGAAGGGAAATCGGTTATTGCTATTGAAGAACCTAAAAACAAAAAAAGCATCGCAATTACTAGAAGCTTTCAAAAAAACATTACCGATTACAACGAATTAAAAGAACGCGTTTCTACATTTGCTATGGTTTGTGCAGAAAAATTACGCAAACAAAAATCGTGTTGTTATAATGTCATTCTTTATCTTCGAAAAGATAAATATATGGAAGAAAATGCACGTTATAATTTTTCGCGCATGCATACTTTACCCTTTGCAACCAATTCAGGTATAACCATTAGTAGCACAGCCATAAAAATGCTTAACGAAATATTCGAAGAAAATGCTATTTATAAAAAAGCAGGTATTATTGTAACCCAAATTATTCCAGAAGAAACAAAGCAATTTCACTTGTTTGAAGAAGAAAATCCAAAACATCAAATTGTAATGAAAATAATGGACGATTTTCTAGAAAAAACAGGTGAAAGAAAAATAAAATTGGGCAACCAAGATTTAAAAAAAACTTGGAAGATGAAACAAAAGCACTTGTCCCAAAAATACACTACCGATATTAGAGAAATACTTACCGTAAAATGTTAGATCCTGATAAAAAACTTCATTTCTTTATTCCAAAAACTGACTCAAATATTGAGTTGCCTTATATTGCCGCTGGTATAAAAGCGGGGTTTCCTTCTCCTGCAGCCGATTTTGAAGAAACAAAAATTAGCTTGGACAGCTTTTTGATAAAAAACAAAGAAGCCACTTTTTATGCTAAAGCAAGCGGCAATTCTATGACTGGTGCAGGTATCGATGATGGAGATATTTTAGTAATAGACAGAAGCCTAGAACCCAGTGATAATAAAATTGCGATTTGCTTCATCGATGGCGAATTTACAGTAAAAAGAATTAAAATCATTGATAAAAAACTTTTTCTTCACCCTGAAAACGAAGCTTACCAACCCATAGAAGTTTTAGAAGAAAACGAATTTATGATTTGGGGAATTGTTACTTATGTCATTAAAAAAATGATTCGTTAATTTAGGAATAAACACTATATTTACATTTCATTGTACGCTACTTTAATTACAATTGTGGGAATGCATCGATTTATTGTAAAAACACACTTCTTTTTTCTACTTCTTTTTTTCCAAAACCATTTAAATGCTCAGGAGATAGAGGTTAAAAACATTACTTTGAATCACGAGAATTTAGTGGCTCTAGAAAAAACACAAACAGACAACCTTTTCGATTTATTAAACAATAACGAACTTGAAAAAGCGCATCATCAAGCAAAAAGACTTCTTAAAGTTTTAAAAACAAAAGAGTCGTATGTTCGAATTCAACTATTACTTTCTCATTACTACAATAAAAAAACGGTACTTGATTCTATGGCTTTTTATGCAGACAAAGCATTAAAAGGAACAGAATCTATTAAAAATGATTCCATTAGAAGAATTTTAGCCGCTAGTAGCTATAATCTATTGGGATTATCCAGCAATAAACGAGGTCTTTATGAAAGCAGTAAAAAGTATCATTTAAAAGGAATTGAAATTGTTGAAAAACAAAAAAAAGGATATCCCTATTATGTTAATTTACACGGATTAGCCAATATTTATTCCAAGCTTTCAGACAAAGAAAACGCCATCAAATATTTCAACCAATGTTTACAATATAAAGAAGATGAAGAGATAGTAATTGGAAGCTATATTAATTTAGGCTCTATTTATGTGGAGAATGAAGACTATGAAACGTCTAATAGTTATTTTAAAAAAGTAAAAGCTATTTGTAAAGAGAAAAACAATTGGCAATGTCAGGCCTTAAGCGCCTTAAATATTGGTGTCAATTATGTATCTATTGACAATATTCCAGAAGCTCTAAAGTATTATAATGAATGTTTGGAAATTTGCAAAAAAGACAAACTGTATATTATACAAGTAATAGTGAATCAAAACATAGGAGAGATATTATTTTCACAGAATAAATACCAAGAAGCCGAACTTTATTACTTAAATGCCTTACATGTTGCCTTAGAATATGATTTTTTAGAGCAACAAAAAAATATTTATCTCAAACTAAAAGAAATAGCAGTCGCAAAAGGTGACTATAAAAATGCGTATGGATTAATGACACGCTATTCAGAAGTAAAAGATTCTATTTCTAAAATGCAAAATGATCAAGATATAAATGAATTGGATATTAAGTTTAAAACCTTACAGAAAGAGAACGAAATCAAAGATTTGACGTTAAAAAACAACAATAAAATGCTTTTGCTTAAAAACCAAGAAAGAGCCATTGAAAATCTTAATCTACAGAAGGCAATTGAGAAAAAGCAGAATGAAAATGAAGTCTTAAAATTACAAGAAGTAACTCAAAACAAAGTCAATCAAATTAATTTGTTGCAAAAAGACAAGGAGTTAAAAGAGTCTGAAATTTTAAGAGAAAAGCAAGTTCGTAATATCATTATTATTGGTTTCTTAGTGCTGCTCATTCCCGTGATTGCACTCTCATTCGTATATTATCAAAAACAAAAAGCCCAACTTTTAATTAACAAAAAACAACAAGAAATTAGCGCGCAAAAGAACAAAGCACTTTTAAAAGATCAGGAATTAAAATTAGTGAAGGCTGAAATTGAAGGTCAGGATAAAGAACGCATTCGAATAGCGCAAGAACTACACGACGCTGTAGGAGGAAATTTAGCTGCCATTAAGCTACAATTAAACAATTCTACTTATGGCAAAGAAAATGAAATTAAACGCATAAATACCCAAATTAATGACACCTATAATCAAATAAGAAGTATTTCGCATAATTTATTACCGAAACGTTTCCATCAGGATAATTTTTGTGAATTTGTTGAAGAATACCAAAACAAATTAGCAGAAGCTAGTCATATACAATCGTATTTTTCGGCACATCCAAGAAATGAAATCAATAAAATAGACGAATTGATTCTTAACGAAGTGTATCATATTATTCAAGAATTAATTACAAATACCATTAAGCACGCCCAAGCCAATAACATCGAATTACAACTCAATTTGATTGGAAACCTATTTAATATTATTTTTGAAGATAATGGAAAAGGATTTGCTGTTGAAAATAACAAAGAAGGTATTGGTTTAACCAATATTAAAAACCGAATCCATCAACTCAATGGTAATTTACAAATTGATTCCACCCCAAATAGAGGTGCCATTTTTAACATTGAAATACCCATAATATAAAAACAAACATGACAAACATAATCATTGCCGACGATCACACTATGTTTTTAGAAGGATTGATTTCTTTATTAAGAAATGTTCCAGAAATTACCGTAACTGAAAAAGCTTCCAATGGAAAAGAACTACTCAAATTATTAGAAAAAAATACGGCCGATGTGCTTTTATTAGACATTAGTATGCCTGAAATGGATGGTGTTGAAGTAACTAAAATCATAAAAAAAACCTATCCTAAATTAAAAATTATTATCCTAACCACACATAGTAATGCACACATTATTGCCAAATTAAATCGTTTAGGTGTCGATGGGTATCTCTTAAAAAACGCAGAAAAAGATGAACTTTTATATGCTATTAAAAAAGTACAATCGGGAGAACATTATTTTTCTAAAGAAGTGGCTGCGATTCATAAAGAATATGAAACCAATCTAAAAAAGAACCTCTCTTCTACCACCGAATTAAGTAATCGTGAAAAAGAAATTCTTGTTTTAATCGCCAAACAATTAACAGCCGCTGAAATTGCAGAAAAAACATTCATAAGTTTGAACACCGTAAATACACATAAAAGAAATTTATTGTCTAAATTAAATGTAAAAAATACAGCTGGTTTAGTGAAGTTTGCTATTGAATTGGGCCTTTTAGACTAAGGCTATTGTTCTTCCTGAAAAAACAACTGCTTTAAATTTTTCAATGTAAGTTGCTCTTTGTGTTCCGTTTTTGTTCCTTCTTTAAATTTGGAATATTGATATACTTCATTCTTTTGTTCCAATAGCAAACCATGCTCTGGTTTTCCTTCTTGATTCAAAAACAAAAGCAATCCAGATTCTAAATCCTGCTGTTCTTGAAACAAGGTCGTATACTCATTTTTTTCAGTAATAGAAAATTTAGGAATACGATTGTATAATAAATTACTATAAATCGAATTCATTAAACTTGGGTTGTAAAAGTCTTTTTCAGAATTGGAAGTAACACTCTTAAAATTATATTTTTGAAAACATCGAATCGTTTGGGATGCATTTAAGACATAATTCACAATACTGGGAATAGCTGAAATTTTTCTTGAAAGTTCATATTCCTTAAACTCATATTGAGCAATTACTTCTTTTTCTTTTTGAAAAGATAAATTGCCACTTCCTTGTTCATTAAATACGATTTTTAGCCGCTGTTCTCGCGTATCAATTTCAGGATCAATAGCTTCTGCTTCTATCCGTTCTTTAATGATTTCATATCCATTCTTGATAAAATTCAATCGAATCGTTTCAGCATAATGCATGGCTAAAAGCCAAAAACTAACATGAGTACGTTCTCCATTTTTAAAAAATTCGGTTACTAATAAATGTCCGTCATCGAGTTTAAATTGTTCATGACATAACCCATCAAACAATACCCCTTCTTTAAAACTGCATGCTACCCAAACAGGCATTTTACCCGTTAATTCTATTTCTAAGATATCGGAAAGCGTTGTTCTATAAATCGTGTGTATTTCACCCTTTTCATAATAGGAAATTTCTGGAATTTCAAATTCATTTTCAAAAACGAAATAACCTTCATAGGGAAGATTATTCTTAAAGTTCCCAATTAATTCTTTTTGATGATTTACTTGATAACGAAAATCAGTCGTTTGCAGTAACAATCCGTGTTGGTATACATGTTTATAAGCCAATCCCTCAAACAGATAACTTGTAGCCACTAAAGTTCCGTGTCGTAAGTTATTTTCATCTAGAATTTCTTGGTCGTAAGTGTAATGTCCCATATTATTTTGTGTATAAAACGGCAATGTTATCAGAAAAAAAGCTATTTCTATTGACTTATTCATTAGTTTCTGAATAGCGGTATGACTATATTTTATCTGCATCCATTTCTTGCCAATAAAACTCGAACCATTCCAAACAATCTTCAGAAATGATTTTTAAATTTTCCATCACAAAGGCTCTCTCATATGTGGCATCCAAATAAGGAATGACATGTTCAATAGTAAAAACATCATGATCCAAATCTATGGTAGCTAAATACCGAAGTACCGTGGGCAAAAATTCCTTTCCTTTTTTCGAGAGTACCAAGACTGCATAACAAAGCGCTGTTTCTTGCTCATTCCTATATAAGTATTTGGCTTTTGGATAGTCACAGAATTTTTCAATTAGGTTTTGAATTATTGTGGTCGCCGTTTCTAGATTAGCCACTTTTTCAAAAAATGAGGGTTCCGATACAATAGTTCCTTGTGTATCTTCTATTTGGAATTCCAATTTAGTTCCTAAACCCAAAGTTTCTAAAGAGGTTATTTTTAGATACATTTGATGTAAGGCATCTAAAAGAGCATTTTCTAAAGCTATATCTTCCACTAAGAGGATAATTTTGTTCAAAGAATCTATCTCTTTCTTTTTCTCATGGGTATAGCTCGTTTTATGAATAGTATCGAGATTCGTTATTTCTAATGAAATAGGAAAACAAACCTCATTTTTCAATGAAATAGCATCAGGAATTACTGTAGAATAATAATTCGTTTCATCAAAAAGATAGAGATTATTGTCTTCAATTCTATACAATTGAGAATGAAAAAACGGAAATTGAAACATTCCTTTTCCGCTATTACTAGCTAAGGAATGGGTTATTAATAAAGCGGAAAGGCTTTTATCATTATAAACTTTTCTTAAAACTCCATTTCTCCAGCACAACCAAAAACCATCTTCCACAAAATAAACGGTGTTTAAATCTTCACAAAATTCGCAAACAGCATTTTGGTACTCTTCTTCTTCAACCTCTTTATTCAGAAAAAGTTCCGCCATCTCTTCACAACTGGATTCAAAGCAACTCAATTGGTATTTTTCAAAATCTCTAACAGGAAGCAATTCAACTTCAAACGTATTTAAACGGATAAGCATGATATGAAACTCAAACAACAGTTGCTTTTTTTCTTTATTTTTAACCTGTACCGCCCCATAATATGGCATTATGGCTACATTCGTTCGAGTATCAATAAAAGGTTTAACACTGTCGAAAGAAGAACAAGGCGCTTCAGGCAAACTAAAATACTGCTGCTCACTCGTTTTAGGATTGAATACAGTAAAACCATGCGTGTATTTTTTTTGTTTATTTTCATAGTCCCAATCCTGTTTATAAAACAACAAGCATCCATCTTTTCGAATTCCAAGATGAGATGCATAGCAATTACCCAATTCTTGAATGGCAATTTTAGTAGTTTTTAAATCTAGAGTAACTAGAAAAGCTTTATGATTGTGGTCGTGAATACAAATATATACTTGTTTTTGATTTACAGAAAAAACAGCTTTTGCATCGATGTTTCCTTTCAAATCATAATCCAATAGTAGTATTTTTTTCTTTGCATCAAACAGTCGTATCCAGCCATTCCAATTAATAACTACAAATTGATTTTCGTTATAAAATTCGCTTAAAATAATGGGTTCATCGTCACCAAACAAAGAGAAATTCCAGTAATTTTCATAGCTATCTTCATGATTTTTTTTAAAAACATGTACTTGATTAACTCCTTCTCTTTCAATTTGTAATTGATAACTATTACTCCTATTCATTACAATACCGATTCTAAATAATCCACTATCATATTGGTCATATGATTACTAAAAGTATCTCCATACAAACGTTCGGTAAGAAAAAGGGTTTTATCTTTTAGCTCCATGCTGAAATTATCTTGTTGATCTGTGTTACGAATATGTATTGTAGTTACACTTTCTTGTAACGCTTCTTTTCCGATGGCATCACTACAAATTTTTCCTATTGCCTCTTTCACATCATTAAAAACATAGTTTTCCAATCGACTCAAAGGATAAGTATCAAAAGCAGTAAAAGTTTCCCAATCAATAGTAATGGCTATTGGATAAGTAGCTACTTCTTGAATTTCTGATATGAATTTTGGCAAAGCATCAGTTTGTATAGTAGCTGCTAAGCGTTTTTCGGCTAGTCCCATAATAGTTTTGAATTTATTTGAAAACAAAACTATTGGTAATTAAGCTTCTATGAATCATTAAAAATAGTGATTTTTCATTTTGAAATATAAAAAAAGCTAGTTAACAATTAACTAGCTTTTGTATTTGAACTGATTTGATTCAATCTAAAATTTCACAGTCATTCCTGCTAAAAAGTTAATACCTGCTTGCGGATAATAACCTGCCCCTTCAATGGTTGTAATGGCTGGTGGGTTTGAAAAATCATCATCATACGTATAAAAATAACCGTTAGAAATGTATTTTACATCAAAAATATTATTGATTAAACCTGAAAAAACAATCGATTGAATTCCTTTATTAATTTTCCATTCGTAATTTACATTCAAATCGTTAATAAAATAGGCTTCTAATATCGATTTTTCTGCATCAATATTACCCATGTATTGTTTACCAACATATTTAGACAATAGCGAAATTTGCAACCCTTTCACTGGTAGATACGTGATATTTCCACCAGCTATAACATTTGGAGAAAAAGCAATATTTGTATCGCCTAAATTTTGCAATTCACCATCTCTTTGAAAATAGAACTCTTGATTCTTATTTTGACTCAAAGTTACATTAGGTTGAAAAAATAGGCCTTCAACTATTTGAATTTGGGCATCAATTTCAATTCCATAACGATAACTTTTACCACTATTTGTGAAAACAGGAGCACCTACATCATTTAAAGCTCCTGTTAAAACCAATTGGTTCTTATAATTCATATAAAAAAGATTGGTATTCACTTTTATCTTCTTAGAGACGTATTTCCAACCCAATTCATAATCGTTCAAACGTTCTGGTTTTGGTTTATTTTCATTGTTTTCATAATCGTCTCTTCTTGGTTCTTTATTGGCAATACCAAAATACCCATAGAACATATTATTCGCATTCAATTGATAATTCAAGCCCACTTTTGGATTAAAGAAACGAAATGTATCATTTACATCATTAAATTTAAAACTATCTGCTTGATAAAAAACCATTCGATATTGCAAATCGGCAAATACATTTACTTTATCAATAATTTCCTGACTTATTTTACTGTAAACATTTACATCGTCTTTATTTCCAAAGTTATCATAATAGCGATTTGCGTTTGGAGTATAATATTGTGTTTTTATAACTTCACCATAGTGTTTGCCTAAATATCTATTAACTGCTCCACCAATTTGAAAATCTGTTTTTTGACTATTATAGTTTAAGAAAAAGGTAGCTCCAAAAAAATCATTATCCAACCATCTGCGTCTTACTAAATCTGAAATAACATTCCCATTAAAATCTGGTAAATTATATGCTGTTACATCTTCATCTTCTTTATATTGTTCAAAGAAACCTTTTCCTGCTGTATAATGTAAAGAAACATTAGAACTCCATTTTGAATTCCATTTTTCTGACCAATGCAATTGAAAATGATTTTGCCAATAGTTGTCGGTTTCATTATCATAAAATTGTACATTCCCGTTTTCATCATAATACATTCCTGCAATATTATAGGTAGGATTATTCGCTAACATTTCTTCATCCTCCAAACCATACCAAGCTTGATACGTTTTTTCTTTTCCACCAAAAGCAATCAACTTTATAATGGTATTTTCTTTTACATAATTGGCATTAAAGAAATAACCAAACATATTTGTGGAAGCTCTATCAATGTAACCATCAGAAGCAATTTGAGACAAACGTCCATTAATTTCGAAGTTATTATGCAAGCCACTTCCGAAAGAAAGCGTATGTTTTCGAGTACCAAAACTACCCACTGAATTCGCAATTTCAGCATGCGCTTTTTCTTGATACGATTTGGTTTCCATATTCAAACTTGCTCCAAAAGCGCCTGCTCCATTTGTTGATGTTCCAACGCCTCTTTGCAGCTGAGCACTTTGTATTGAAGAAGCAAAGTCGGGTAGATTAACAAAAAAAGTACCATGACTTTCGCTATCGTTAAAAGGAACACCATTTAGAGTCACATTTATACGCGATCCATCCGAGCCTCTCACTCTCATATAGGTATATCCAACACCATTACCGGCATCAGTCGTTGTTACAACAGATGGTTGGTAATTCAATAAAATGGGAATGTCTTGTCCTAAATTTCGCTTTGCGATTTCTTCTTTAGAAATATTCGTAAAGGTAATTGGACTTTTTTCTTTGGCTCTTACAGAAGAAAGAACAACTTCATTTAGTTGGGTAATTTTTGTTGAATCTTTTTCAGTTTCTTGTGAAAAAGAGAAAAGAAAAAAAAAGAAAGTCAGCAAACTCAAAGATACTTTGGCCTTTTGATTTGTTGCTTTAGAAAGATACTTTTCTTTTTTGTGGAATAAAATTTTCATTCGTAAAAAATTATACGAATAAAAGGGGTCATTATTCTTGGTTAAAACTTAAATTGATATACTCGAGATTGTTTTTATTTTAATCTAAATAGATAAAATAAATGATTTCTCTTTTCATTCCTAAACAGCATTACCTGTTCTAGGTTCTATGGGTATAATCTCAGCTCGTTATTTAGAGCACCCCTTTGAGACGGTGCAAATGTAAGCTAAAGTTATAAATTACAAGATAGAAAATTCATTTTTTTTTACAACTTGGGTTTCTTTCGGTTTTCTTTAATTTGCGCGGTTGTTTTTTTAGCTACCAGTCTTTTTTCTTTAGCAGCTTTTGGAATTTTAGTTTCTTTTCTTGGTTTTTCTATTTTCAAACCCTCTTGCAGCATTTTGATAAATCTACGGGTGACTATTTCTTTATTTTTAAGTTGACTTCGCTCTTCATCACAAGTCAATATTAAATGGAATTCTTGAGTCAATTTAGAAGCAATTTTCTCTTTTAATCTTTCTTTTTCGGCTTCATCTAAACCTTTTGAATGTAAGACATCAAAACTCAGCATCACTTTGGAAGACACTTTGTTTACATTTTGACCACCCGCACCACTGCTTCGTACCGCTTTATATTTCACTTCTGTAAGTAGGATCTCTTTATTCATTTTCTGGTTGGTGTGCCGGTTTTAATAAATCATTTACTGTTTTTACAGGATTAAAAGTAGTTAGTGGAACTTCTACAAAAATAGTATTCCAAAACCCCATAGCTCCATTCCACAAACCAGGTAACTCAAATGCTTTGTAGGATTTACCATTTTTAGTTTTTTCCACTATAAATCCCATATTTTCATCCACATAGCGTAGTAAATCGAATTTTTTACCTTTAAAATTTTTCACACCACAAACTAGATCAACAGGATTAAAATGAGTGGATTTATTAAAAATTTCAACTTGTTTCTCATTGGTAAAATCTACCTGTGTATTTTCAATAATTTGTAACGTTATTATCCCTTTTTCATTTTTCACCCAAAAAGGACCTCCTCCTGGTTCTCCTTCATTTTTAACCATACCACAAACGCGAATAGGTCGGTTTAAAATTTCAAAAAGAACTTCACTCTTGTATGTCTTTTTATATTTATCAAAATCGACAGGTAAGTTTATATTGAGTTTTTCTTCTACGAAAGACACTATTTTATTTAACTCTTGGTTTCCTAATGTTTTTTTATCCAATGCTCTTAAAAATGCAAAAACCTGCTCTTGTATAGCTATAAGAATTCCTCCTAATAATTTTTTATACTGTACAATTTCACTTAAATGATTTTGAGAAACATTATCGATATT
Organism: Flavobacterium sp. NRK F7; assembly: GCF_024054195.1. Classification (GTDB taxonomy): domain Bacteria; phylum Bacteroidota; class Bacteroidia; order Flavobacteriales; family Flavobacteriaceae; genus Flavobacterium. The sequence goes on from NZ_JAMXLB010000001.1 coordinate 282,340, forward strand.
TTTAATAAAAATAAGATCTGTATTTAGTCGGTTTAAGTTTTCAATCAAAGCACCATGTCCACCAGGTCTAAAAAGAAGAGTCCCGTCTTCTTTTCTAAAAGGTTCATTGTTTTTAGTAACTGCCAAAGTATCTGTATAGCTTTCTTGATAGGAGAAATCAATTTCAACCGTATCGTATTTCGAGGTTATTTCCTTAAAACTTTCTAAATGATTTTCAGAGATGGTAAAATGAACTTTAGGCTTAATTGAATCTACTCGATAAAAAAGAGTTTCTTCTAAATGCTCTTCTACAGGAGAATAAATCGAATTCTTTTTTTTGTGAAAGGGAAGTATTCCTTTTGGTTTGTTTGCAAAATCAAAATGAGCTTCCGAAAGTAATGTTTTTATTAAGAAATAATCTTTTACATCTCTTTCATTGCTAAAATAGTCAGGATAAATAGCAATTGTTTTTTCTTTAAGTTTCGGATAAAAAGGAAAGTTTTTTAATCCAATTAAAAAAACAGATAATTCACTTGCTTTTTTTCTATTTATATACGCGTTTATGGTTTCATTTTTATAGTCATATTCATTTAAAAACTCCGATAAAAACTGAAACATTCTACTAGCTGCTCCAGAAGCGGGAACAAACTTTTGAATATCAAAAAGATGCTTCTTTTCGTTAAAAACAACAATAAAGTTTTCTTTTTCTTCACCACTTAATACCCATATTCCATCGCCTTTTGTAGCCGATCTGACCAAGTTGGCTTTAGGAATTCCGTTCTCAAAAAAATAAAATTGTTGTAGTATTTTTTCAATTGAAATGCCCTTATCTTGAATTTGTTTTAAATCTAATTCACTAAATTTTTCTTCCATTCTTTATACGCATAAATTGCAATAATTGTAAAAATAAGATATTGTAATGCTAGCATTCCTAAACCTCTATATGCATATAGCGGTACAGTAATTATATCACCTATTATCCAAAGCGTCCAATTTTCTATTTTCTTTTTTGCCATATACCACATTGCTGTAAAGAAAATTCCAGATGTTAGTATATCAATATAATTCAATAATTCAATTTCATATTCAAAAAATTGATATATCAAATATGTAAAGACTAAAGTTAATAGAAATAAAATTATTCCTATAATTTTTTCTTTAAAATTTATTTTAGAAATTGAAACTACTTTGTTCTCACTTGTATTTGACCAAATAATCCAGCCATAAATACTCATTATAGAATAATAAAAATTCATGGTCATATCTCCGAAATAGTTTGCTTCATAAAGTAAATAAACAGAAATTATTGTAGCAACTAATCCAGTAGGATACACTAAAACATTTCTTTTTTTGGCATAAAAAACACTTACTAATCCAAAAACAAATGCAATAAACTCAAGAATAATATTTTGAGTAGAAACTTCTTTATATTGAGAAAATAAAAAATCAATCATCGCTCAAAAAAAGAAGTGTTATTCTCAAAAGCGGTACCAATAACTACCATAGTAGCACCTGCTTTGTAAGCTTGTTGAATCCCATCAAAAGTGGTAATTCCACCACCCACAATGATTGGAATTGAGATTTTTGAAGCTGTTTCTGCAATCATTTCTACAGGGATTGCTTTTTTTGCACCACTACCCGCTTCTAAATACACTAATTTATTTCCCATCCATTCACTGGCTTTTGCCGTTTGACTCACATAACCAATGTTATCACGATTTAAAGGTTTAGTTAAACTTACTTTTTCAACTGCTGTTACTACACCACTTTCAATTAATAAATAGGCTGTAGGAATAACTTCTAAATTGGTTTTTTCCAATATTGGCACAGCATTCACTTGATGCTCAATTAAATATTCTGGATTTCTACCTGATACTAAATTTAAAAACAAAATTCCATCTGCCTGAGCTGAAATTTGCTTATAATCTCCAGGAAAAAGTAAAACTGGTAAGTCTAAATATTTTTTTATTTCTTGAATTAAAGCATCTAAATGGAAACCATTAAAAGTACTTCCTCCAACTAAAATATGAGTCGCTGGTGCCTCTTTTATTTTAAGACTTAAATCATGAATTTGTGCAACTTCTACTTTTTCAGGATCTAAAAGAATCGCTAAAAGCTTTCGTTGTTGCTGTTTTGCATGAAGTATTTCTTGATAGATAGCAGTCATCATTAATTTTGAAAAGCACAAACTAAGGCATAATTATCTACAAATTCAAACTGAAAGCAATATTCTTCAGTTAAATCATTAAATTTCAATTGTGCTAATCCTTTTTTATCCATCAAACAAAACTCTTTTTCAAAAATATGTTTTGGAAAACTAATTCCTTTTTCATTCTTAATTTTAAAAATAGACTCTTTAATTCCCCAAATCACTGTAGCTTTCTTTATTTTGTCGGTTTGATTTAAATTTTCAAGATGATTCACATCCATAAATCGAGGTGCAATAGTTACAATCTTATCCTTTAAAATTTCCAAATCTATTCCCATAAGGGTATCGCTAATTAATACTGCTGAAAAATCACTTGAATGACTAATTGAGATGTGTTTTCCATCTTTTAAGTGTGGTTTACCAAATGCATCATAAAACAAATCAAAATCGGTATAATCCAAATGCTGCAATAACATTCGAACCGCCAAAAAACCCTTTTGATGACTTTCTGATTTCATACTTTCCAGCCGAGCTAAAGAAGTATCTTTTAGTCGTACTTGACGAAATAACGTAGCAAACTCTTCTTCTATTTTCCATAGATAAATAGTTGCTGTTGGATGAATAGTTATTTCCTTGTAAAAAGACATGTATGATTTATTTTTGTGTTTAACTGGTTAATTCGTTTCTTTTTACGTCAAATTTTCCCAATTAAAAAACTGAATTTCAAAATATTATAATGTTAGACATTTCACAAAAAAACTAAAATCCCTAAAAAAATAAAAAGGAATTCAGTATCTTTGCCGTCTGAAATTATAAATACAAATATACGAATAGATGAGTACAAAAACCATCCCTTATGTTCCTTATAAAGTGAAAGATATTGCTCTAGCTGAATGGGGAAGAAAAGAAATTGAATTAGCAGAAGCTGAAATGCCAGGATTAATGGCTTTAAGAGAAGAATATGGTGCAAGTAAGCCTTTACAAGGGGCTCGTATTGCTGGATGTCTTCACATGACCATTCAAACTGCTGTTTTAATTGAAACCTTAGTTGCTTTAGGTGCTGATGTTACTTGGTCATCTTGTAACATTTTCTCTACTCAAGATCATGCTGCTGCTGCAATTGCTGCTGCTGGAATTCCAGTATATGCATGGAAAGGTTTAAATGAAGAAGAATTTGATTGGTGTATCGAACAAACGTTGTTCTTTGGTGAAGAGCGCCAGCCATTAAACATGATTTTAGATGATGGTGGTGATTTAACCAATATGGTTTTTGATAAATATCCAGAATTAATTAAAGGTATTAAAGGCTTATCAGAAGAAACAACTACTGGTGTGCACCGTTTATACGAAAGAATGCAAAATGGCACCTTACACATGCCTGCTATCAATGTAAATGATTCTGTTACCAAATCTAAATTTGATAACAAATACGGTTGTAAAGAATCGGCTGTAGATGCTATTAGAAGAGCTACAGATGTAATGCTTGCTGGTAAGAGAGTGGTTGTTTGTGGTTATGGAGATGTAGGTAAAGGAACAGCAGCTTCTTTTAGAGGTGCAGGATCCATTGTAACGGTAACTGAAATTGATCCAATTTGTGCTTTACAAGCAGCAATGGACGGTTTTGAAGTTAAAAAACTAGACACTGTTGTGGCTAATGCTGATATTGTTATCACCACAACAGGTAATAAAGACATCGTTTTAGGTTCTCATTTTGAAAAAATGAAAGACAAAACAATCGTTTGTAATATTGGTCACTTTGATAACGAAATTGACATGGCTTGGTTAAACAAAAACCATGGTGCTACCAAAGTTGAAATTAAACCACAAGTTGACAAATATACAATCAACGGAAACGACATTATCATTTTAGCAGAAGGTCGTTTAGTAAATTTAGGTTGCGCTACAGGTCACCCAAGTTTTGTTATGAGTAACTCGTTTACCAATCAAACTTTAGCACAAATTGAATTATGGACGAATAGTGCTGCTTATAAAAATGAAGTATACATGTTACCTAAACATTTAGATGAAAAAGTAGCAGCGCTTCACTTAGCAAAATTAGGAGTAGAATTAGAAACTTTACGCCCTGAACAAGCAAAATATATTGGTGTTGCTGTTGAAGGTCCTTTCAAACCAGAATATTATAGATATTAATTAGCGTAATTAGTTACTAGTGATTAGCAATTAGTTTAATATAAATTTTTAAAACCCTTACATGAATTTGTGAGGGTTTTTTGTTAAAATTTAATTCTACACTTGTAGAATTAAATTTTTATTCTACATTTGTAGAGTTAATTCTAAAACCGTAGAACAAATGCAATTATCACCTACAGAGGAACAATTAATGGAACATCTTTGGAAGCTCGAAAAAGCGTACATGAAAGACCTTTTAGATGCCTATTCAAATCCAAAACCTGCTACTACTACTATTGCAACACTATTAAAAAGAATGACAGATAAAAAATTTATTGCTTATAATTTACATGGAAACTCAAGAGAATATTATCCTTTAGTTAAAAAGTCTGATTATTTTTCGAAACATGTAAACGGATTAATCAAGCATTTTTTTAACAATTCGGCCTCACAATTTGCTTCGTTTTTTACTACTGCAACAGATTTATCTGAAAAAGAGTTGGAAGAATTAAAAAAAATAATTGATGTAGAACTTAAAAAAAGAAAAAATGAGTAATTATATTGTAGAATCAACTATTAGCTTGGTAATTTTATTTTTCTTCTATAAATTCTTTTTAGAAAGTGAAAAAACCTACCAATTCAATCGATTTTATCTATTAGCCTCCTTATTAATTTCATTAATTATCCCATTTATCTCCATTGAAATATTTAATGAAATACAAAATATTCCAACTGCACCAGAAATTCTTAACGAACGTAATATTCCCAATTCTATAACCCAAAAAAATGACATCAATACTGGAACTAAGATAGCTCTAACACTGTATTTTATCGTAGCTATTATCTTGGTGATTCGGTTTATTAATAACTTATGGACTTTCAGAAAAAAAATTAAAAAGAACCCACATATTCGATTGCATAACGCTACAATTATTTTATTAGATGAAAATACAATGCCCTATACCTTTTTGAATTTCGTCTTTGTCAACAAACAAAGTTATAAAAACAAAGGGATTAGTCCAGAATTATTGGAACACGAATTCACACATATACATCAAAAACACAGTTATGACATCCTATTTATAGAAATAATAAAAATTATATTTTGGTTTAACCCAATGTACAATTTATATAAAAAAGCAATACAACTTAATCATGAGTTCATTGCCGATGAAAATGTAATCAAAAAACATAAAAATGTTTCATTGTATCAACAACTATTATTAAATACTATAGAGACTAAAAAATATTACTTGGCCAGTAATTTGAATTATTTAATGACTAAAAAAAGATTTATTATGATGACAAAAAAAACATCGCGACTTAGTAGTATACTTAAAAGAGCAACTACATTACCCATTTTAACACTACTAATTTATTTTCTATGTATTGATCTTGTTGCACAAGAAAAAGAAAAAACTGAAACTTCATTTCCACATGAAGATGTAAATAGGTATTATGAAGATGTTCAGGTGATTACACAAGACAGAACCGGAAATGTAATTAGCACCAAAAAATACAATGAATTAAGTGAAGACGAAAAAAAAATGATTCCTCCTCCACCGCCTGTACCATTAAAAATAAAAATGACTCAAGCTCAGTTTGAAGATTTTAAAAAACAAGCTAAATATGCCATTTGGATTGATGGAAAAAATGTAGACAATTCAGAACTCAATAAATTTAAACCATCTGATTTTGTGTTTTTTCAAAACAGTCATGTTTACAAAAATGCGAGAAGCCTAAAGTTTCCTCAAGAAAATCAAGTGAATTTATATACTGAAACAGGATATAAAGAAGCTTTTGAAAAAAGAAACAAGAAAGCAGGAGGCACGATAGTAATTCGAAATAAATAAATTTTCTTTTCTAAATAAACTCAGACTAAGCATTTGCTTTCTCTGAGTTTATATCTTTATAATTTTCAACATTTTAACACTAAGATGAAACAATTGGCGTTATATTTGTACTAATCAATCATCATCAGTCAAAAATCAATCATCATGTTAAAAGACTTTTTCATTCTTTGTTCTGGAGCAGACAGACAAATCATTCAATCTTCCTCCAATGGCGAACAAAACAAATATGCAGGTATCGGTGCTACAGTTTTCTTTACCGCAGTAATGGCATTTATAGCAGGTTCGTATGCTTTATATACCGTTTTTGACAACGCCTTTATTGCAGTAGGATTTGGTTTAGTTTGGGGATTACTTATTTTTAATCTCGATCGTTTTATTGTTTCTACCATTAAAAAAAGAGACCATTTCTTAGACGAATTATTGCAGGCTTCTCCTCGAATTATTTTGGCTATCATTATTGCTATTGTAATATCAAAACCTTTGGAAATCAAAATCTTTGAAAAAGAAATCAATACGGTTTTACTAAAAGAAAAAAACGCCATGGCTTTAAACAACAAAAAAGAAGTGGCCAATTATTTTCAAACTGATTTGGATAAAAATAAAGCCCAAATTGACAGTTTAAAAAGTGATGTCCTAAAAAAAGAAAAAGAAGTGAACGATTTATATTCGGTTTATATTACAGAAGCCGAAGGGACCGCAGGAACTAAAAAACTTGGCAAAGGACCGGTTTACAAAGAAAAAAGAGACAAGCATGATGCCGCCTTACAAGAACTTACCGCTTTAAAAGCGATTAATCAGGCAAAGATTTTGGAATTAGAAGCCAATGCAAAATCCATTCAAAGCGATTTAGATAAAAAAATTTCAGAAACCCAACCTGTTATTGAAGGTTTTGATGGCTTAATGGCTCGGATTAATGCATTAGACAAATTACCTTGGTTACCCTCATTTTTCATTATGTTGTTATTCTTAGCTATTGAAACATCTCCTATTATTGCCAAATTATTGTCTCCAAAAGGAGAATACGATTTCAAGCAAGAAGATAATGAATTAGCACTTAAAAGTGTTTTGGTTCAAAATAAATACCAAAGTGAATTGCAACGAAAAACCGATGCTGAAATCTACGACAAAGTATATACAGACATTAAAGAGGATAATGAATTGTACAAATATAAAAAGCAAAAAGCCATTGAATTGCTTCAATTACAAGCAGATGGTTTTGTAGAAAAACAAAAAAAATCCATGTAACAGAAAAGGGAGTCGTTTTGAAAACTTCTCCCTTTTTCAATCTAAAACTACCTACTTTTTTATTTTCAATTAATAGTAACACCTGTAATGTTTTCTAATACTTTTTTAGAAATTATAAATTCTGATTTAGCTTGTTCAAATTCAGCTGATATTCTTGCAGTCATATCTGAAATCCTAACATATTCTGAAATAGGAATAAGTCCGTTTCTAAATTCTTTCTCGACCATTTCCATATTCGCTTTTGCGTTTCCTAAATTTGAAGCTCTTAATTCGAGTAAATTTTGCTTTAAAAGTAAATCTTCATAATATCGTATTACCAATTCTCTAATTTCATCTTCTAATGATTTCACTAAATTCTTAGCTTGCTCTAACTCTGCTTTAGCTTGTTTTATTTCAGACTTTCGATTAATAATATCAAAAACAGGTATTTTTAAATACACTCCTACATTATAATTTAATTGTTGTGTACTACTTGACAAATTTACAGTAGAATTATCACCACTTGTAGAGGAAAAATTATTAAATGTTCCATATCCTGTATCGGCACGTATTCCAAAATTTCGTGTCCATAATTGTCTTTTTGCTACTAAATTTGATTCTTTAGAGTCAATTTCTAATTTTCTATAATTGAGCATTCCGTTATGAACTAAGGCAGAATCTATTAAAACATTAAGATTAGGAAGCATCAATTTTGTTGCAGTTGATTGAAATTGCGCTTCATTATTATTTTGAGCCCACAACCCAACAAAAGGCAACTGCATTATTATTAAAAGAATAACTGTTTTTATATTTGTTTTCATAATTATAATTTTTAGACGGTACTTTTTTGAATTAAACCTGGAAATGTTCTTAAAATTAATTTCATGTCATACCAAAAGGAATAGTTGTTTCCTGTGAAATTATCTGCATATTCATTATCCAAACGGATGCGTTCATCTTCAGACATTTCACCTCCTCTCCCTCTTAGTTCCACCTGCCATAAACCGGTTATTCCTGCAGGTGCTAAAAATCGTTTGGATAAAACATCATTGGTTAATAGTTCTGCTTCATATACTGGTAATGGTCGGTTACCCACAATAGACATATCTCCTTTAATAACATTAATTAATTGAGGCAATTCATCAATACTTGTATTTCTAATGAAACGACCAATTTTAGTTATTCTTGGATCATCAACAATCTTAATAAAAGTAGCATTAGACTTTTCGATTTCATTTTTTTGATAGGCATGCCAATATTCACAAATTTGATGATTGTCTATATGTAAAATTGGAGAACACGAATGTCCTTGCTCTAGTTGACTGCATTTTGGACAAGCCTGATTAAAGTCAATGGTTGTAATCGCATTTTCTTTCTTATATTGATTTTTTTCTTGAGCCATCTTTTTAATCAATTCATCAGAACCTGTACGCATGGAGCGAAGTTTATAAAAATCAAATGTTTTTCTTCCAACCCTTTTAGATATATAATAGACTTTGCCATGAGACTCTAATCGTATAGCTAACATAACTACCAACAAAATTGGAGCAATACAAATTAAAACCGTTGAAGCAAAAACGATATCAAAAATCCTTTTAGACAAAGGCAATGTATAGGAACTATTCGTGAGTTCAATTGTGTCTTCTTGAGAACTAATGTTTTGTAATTCATATAAAGATTTTGCTCTTCTTATAATGGTAATAACTTCGGTTGAAGAATGCACAAAGTAATCACTTATCCCTTTCGAAAATGCCGTTGTAAATAGAGCATTATTATATTCCTCTGAAACTAATATAAAAGGAATATTTTTTAAGACCGTGTCGTTTTTAAGTGTTTCGAATAAATACAAACCCGTATTTCCTGATAAATTGAAATCAGAAATTATAACATCTATTTCTTGATTTACTTTTAAAAATTGTAAGGCTTCAATACTAGTCCTTACTGCAAATAAAGTTACTTTTTCTACTTCAGCATATGCTTCATACTTTGCCACTGAATTTCCAACGTATACTATTTTCATGATTCCAAATAAGTTTTGAGGTTATAATTTTAATAAAAAGAGGGCTTCTTTGCTTTTAAGATAAATTACCAATTGCTCGCATAATGAATGGGGAATAAGTTTTTTTTGGTAACTTCTTTTAACTCCTCTGGATTAAAAGGCTTTGTTAAATAATCTTGTGCTCCAAGTTGATAACACTTGATTCGCTCCTTACTTTCTTTATTTCCAGACAACATTATGATAGGCGTGTGTTTTGTAAAGCCACTTAATCGTACTTCTTGTAGAAATTCATAGCCATTCATTTTAGCCATTTGAATATCGGTAATAATTAAATCAGGTAAATTATTTCTCAACCATAATAAAGCATCAATTCCAGAGTTTTTTGTTACCACCTCATATTCTGGAGACAAAAAATTTTCTAATAGCACACACGTAGTTTGTTCATCATCTACAACTAATATCTTTTTCTTCATGACGTTGATTTTTAAAGGTTAACTTCTAGTAAAGCATAAGGTTTTAGCTAACAGATCGTAATAGTGTATTTTTTATTTGAGGTAATGTATTTATACCGATACAGAAATAATCAAAACCTTGCTTTTTCATTTCGTCGGCATCATAAATATTTCTACCATCAAAAATAGCAGCCGTATTTAAAAGCTTGTTTACAATATTAAAATTGGGAATTTTAAATTCGGGCCATTCGGTCAAAATAGCTAAACAATCGGCTTCTATTAACGCTTCGTATTGATCATTATAATAACTAATGGTATCACCAAAATGGTGTTTTGCTTCTGAAATGGCAACTGGATCATATACTTTCACTTTCGCTCCTGCCTCTACTAATTTATTCACAATAATTAAAGAAGGTGCTTCGCGCATATCATCAGTTTGTGGCTTAAAAGACAAGCCCCAAATAGTAATTGTTTTTCCTTGAAGGTTTCCGTTAAAATAATTTACTATTTTATGAAATAAAACTGTTTTTTGATTCTGATTTACAGCTTCAACAGCTTTTAAAACTTGAAGATTATAATTGTTCTCTTGAGCGGTTCGAATTAAGGCTTGAACATCTTTTGGAAAACAAGAACCACCGTAACCAATGCCAGGATATATAAATTTGTTGCCAATTCTTCCATCTGAACCAATTCCTTTTCGAACCTGATTCACATCAGCACCAACAATCTCACAAAGATTCGCCATGTCATTCATAAAACTAATCTTTGTTGCTAGCATGGCATTAGCAGCATATTTTGTCATTTCTGCTGAAAGGATATCCATAAAAAAAATGGGATGCCCGTTTAATGTGAACGATTTGTATAAATTTCTAAGTAATGCTTCTGCTCTTGTGCTTTCTGTACCTACAATAATTCGATCTGGCTTTAAAAAATCATCAATTGCAGCACCTTCTTTTAAAAATTCAGGATTAGAAGCTACATCAAACGGTATTTTTACATTTCTCTTTTGCAGTTCGCCTTGAATAGCATTTTTAACTTTTATAGATGTTCCAACAGGAACGGTACTTTTAGTGACAACTAATGTGTAATCATTCATATATTTACCACAATCTTTAGCCACTTGAAGTACATATTTTAAATCAGCACTACCGTCTTCATCTGGTGGTGTTCCAACTGAAATAAATACGATTTCTGAATCTTTAAGTGCTTCAGACAAACTCGTAGTAAATTGTAATCTCCCTTTTTCCATGTTTCGAACAATCATTTTATCTAAACCTGGCTCATAAATGGAAACAATTCCTTTTTTTAAGTTTTCGATTTTTGCTTCATTAACATCCACACACTGAACATTAATTCCGACTTCTGAAAAACAGGCTCCAGTTACAAGCCCTACATATCCGCTTCCTACAATTGTTATTTTCATAATATCTAATTTTATGATACAAACTTACAAGTATAAGAAGCTTAATTTCTTTGAATTTAGACGAATGGAAGCTTAGTGTAGTTGAATGAATTTTTTGTGTTGGTTAAAGGTTTTTAAAAAAAAATTGCACTAATAACGAATCAACTTTTCAAATAAAACAAATTAAAAACCAACAAGTTATATAACTATTTTTTTTATTCTAAATAATCCGAAATGGGAAACAAACTTTGAAATAGCGTTAATTTCATTTTTCTTTGTTTCAAAAACGATTGTCTACTGCTTACAATATGAAGTTGATTATTTAAAATTTTCGCTAATAATTGACTTAAATTTTCATATTTACCAATCATATCAGCAGTTACAAAGCCGAGATACTGTATCGTAAATTGGTCGAACATAAATCGTGCTCCAGCGCGAATTGCTGAAATATCTTTTTTATATTTATTGATGTTAACTACCGATACGTTTTGGCAAACCTCACTTATTTCTTTTAAAAGTTCGTAAGTATTGTCGTTACTGTTATTATTAACAAAACAAAATTCAATATTTTTTGAATGATGAATATGTTGCACACACTGGAGCGTATCCAATGTTTTCTCTTGATTATGGCATAAAATTATGATTCCTGTCTTCATTTTAGTATGATTTATAATTCATATAAAGCACTATACATGGGCTCTTTTAGCTCTTTCCCAGTTTACAGACTGATTGTTATTTAGGAATCGGAAAAAACCAAGGATTACAGAAAGATTCATAATAAAAAAATAATACGGAATGAATAAAACTTTGATTCTCAAAGATTTATTTTCTAAAAACCAACCTATTAAAGCTGCTACATAAAACCCAAATTGTAACCAAAATAAAGCTGCATATAGTTTGCTGAACAAAAAACCTTCTTGTTGTCCCAAAATAAAAGAAACTGGAATTAAAAGCAGTAAACAAATTGGAGCCAATGTCCACCGTAGGACACGATGAGAAATATATTGAAATGATAGTGTGCCATATTTAAAAACATTCAATAAGCTTTTTAAGCGTACAACCGATTGAATACCTCCAGCTGAAATTCTTATTTTACGTTTCAGCTCTTCTTTCACATTCGCGGAAGCTGTTTCTATAGCAAAAGCTTCTGGATCATATTGAATGGTGTATCCTTTTTGCGCTACTCGTAAAGAAATAATAAAATCGTCTAACAGCGTATCTTCCTCCATTGTTTCATATAAATCCGTTCTAATAGCAAATAATTCACCTGCTGCACCTACAACCGAATACAGTTCGGCATCCCATTTTTTTAATGTAGATTCATATTTCCAATACAATCCTTCTCCAGCACCAGATGCAGTATCTTCTTTATGATTATAAATTCTTTTTTCTCCAGAAACACAACCCACATTTTTATCGCTAAATAAATTAACCATACGTCTTATGGAGTCTTTTCCTAACATAGTATTGGCATCACTAAATACAACTAAAGGTGTTTCTACAAATTGCATACCTCTATTCATGGCTCCAATTTTACCCTTTCTTTCATCAGAGTGATACAATTTTACATTATCATAAGCATTTACCATTTTTGGAGTACCATCATTTGACCCATCCGTTACCCATACTATTTTTAATTTATCTTTAGGATAATCTAATTCTAAAGTATTTTTCATTTTTTCACTCACATATGCTTTTTCATTGTAAGCGGTTATAAATAAGGTTACTTCAGGTTCATAACGATAGTTTATTTTTTTTGGCCCTCCTATTTTAAGAAACCTTTTTATTTTAATAATAGCAAATAGTACAATTCCATATCCCACATACGTATAACTTATGATGAATAACAATACCCAAAAAAATAGTTTTAAAAGTTCCATAATCTTATTTTTTTAAATTTTTTCCCAACTATTAGTTTGAAAATTAAACTGTTTTACGATTCGAGCTGGGTTACCAACCGCAACAGAATAAGGCGGTACATCTTTTGTGACCACACTACCAGCCGCTACAATGCAGTGTTTTCCTATGGTAACTCCTGCAACCACGACCACATTAGCTCCAATCCAACTATTGTCTTCCACTACAATTGGTGCCGTTGAAACCCCTTGTTCATGAATAGGCAGACTCGTATCTTGATAATTGTGATTCAATCCTGACAAAGTAATATTTTGGGCGAACCGAATATTATTACCAATGGTTACTGGGCCAATTATGGTATTACTCAACCCAATTTTAGTTTGATTTCCAATAATTACAGGACCAACGCCATTATTAATTGCTGAGAAATCTTCAATAGTAGAATCTTCTCCTAATTCAAACCTGTTCCATGGCACCACATCCAAACGTGTTCTTCTTCTTATACAAGCTCCCTTTCCTTTTTTATGATAAAAAGGATTCACCAAATACTTGATCCACAATCTTGGTCGGGTTTGATTTGGAATCAAAATAGACCAATGAACTAATTTTTTTAGTTTCTCATTTCCTTTTATTTTCTCTTTTAGTCCCATTGTATTTTGTTTTTAGTGGCTGTAGTTATTGCGTTATATATTGCATCTACATTATTTTTCCAAGTATGACTTTTGGCAAAAGCGATTCTTTTTTTCGCAATTTCATCATCATTATTCCATAAAGCTCTTTCAATCTGAATCAGATATTCTTGATGTGTAGACGCTAGTAAAACAAAGTCATTAAACATCATCATTGCTTCTGTTTTAGTAGCTACAATTGGTTTACCCATGGCTAAATATTCATCAATCTTTCTAGGATAGTTACCAATCGTAATATTGTTGATTAATTGAGGGTTAATAGCCACATCAAACCCTTTTACATAACCTGGTAATTCGGAACTTGGTTTACTTCCTAAAAAGTGAACGTTTGGAAGGTGATGCAAACTGGAGTTTTTAAAATCTTGATCTTCGGGTCCCACCAATACAATATTCCAATCTTTTTTTTGTTTCGCTACATATTCTAACAACTTCAAATCCAATCGTAACGTAGTTAACGAACCTACATAACCTATTTTAGTACCTGCAATTTGTTTTAGATCTTCTGGTATTTCAATCGCATTTTCTTCTTCGCTAAACTGTGATACATCACAACCTTGACCTACCATATAACTATGTTTGTTGAATTGTTGCCCAAATGCTGCAAAAAAATCAGAATTGGTTGTTAGCACATCCGCTTTTTTCACAACTTCAGGCTCTATTCTTTCACCGTGTTTTTGCCAATAAGGCACTTTCACTAAATAATCTCGCATATAATACACATAGACTTTTGGCTGAAGTAATTCTTTCAAATGAAGTCCTAAAAACATGGAACTATCGTTGAATAATATAAAATTTGAAAAACCCAATCGAGATACAGCGGAAAAAATATCATTTGAAAACAACTTGGCATTACGCTTATTCAAAATTTTAAAAATGCTATGAGAACCTATCCAATTGATTGACTCGATAACGGTTTTTGGATATACATTCCATAAGTTCTCTGTTATTTGCTCAATATCAACCACTTCTCCTTTTGCAATTTGAATGCGCTTTTGAATTCTTCTCTCTTTTCTTAGTTTCATTCTAGTAATGCGATCCATAGGAGGATTTACATATAAAACTCTATTCTCTTTTGCGAATTCCAAAGCAATGTTTTTGCAGTTACTTCCTATTTCGATATCCCAAGGTTGAATACCTACTATAACAATGTCATTTCCTTTTATCATAACTTTCAGTATTTATTTCGTTATACAATTGTTTGTATTGTTCCAAAACTTGCCAAGCCATTTTTTCCCAAGAGAATTTTTTACTTTGTAACATTCCTTTTTGAATTAAGAGTCCTTTGTAATTTTCATCCAAAATTATTTTCATCATACCTTCACAAATTTCATCAGTATTAAGTGGATTAACTAGATGAGCCGCATTACCTGCTACTTCAGGCATAGAAGAAGTATTTGAGGTAATTACAGGTATACCACAAGCCATGGCTTCTATAATTGGGATTCCAAAACCTTCGCGCAAGGATGGAAATAAAAAGAGTTCGGCAAAATAATAGATTGCTGGCAAATCATTATCTGAAACATAGCCTAACAAAACAATATGCTCTCGAAGTTTTAAAGCATTAATTTCTTTTAAGCTTAGAGTTAAATCTTCTTCTTTGCAACCTAACATTACTAATTTATAAGGTAGTTTGGATTGATTTAGGAATTTTTGAAAGGCAACTAAAACTCTTAAGGTATTTTTTCTAGGGTCTTTATTTGCAATATGAAGTACATAATTATCAGGTAATTGGTGAACGGTTTTACATTTTTTTAAATACTCCGTTTCCAAATTCATTTTAAACTTTTCATTTACACCATTGTAAACCGTTTCAATTGTGTGATTTTCTAGTTGAAAAAACTTGGTAATATTCTCTTTTTCAAAATTGGAAACTGTAATGAGTTTTTTGCTGTTTTTTACTACCCTATGTACAATACATCTTCTATATAAATTTCCTATTTTTTGATATAATGAAGCTTTACTAGTTAATAATTTCATCAGATTTCCTTCCATATAGATGATATCGTGAAGTGTCGTAATCAATGGAATATTTTTAGAATAAGGGGCTGTATTACTAGTACAATGAAGTACATCACACTGTAACGACTTGGCGACTTTGGGTAATTTAAACTGCTCCCACCATGGATATAAATTTCCTGGAATTTCAACAATTTTAAAATTGGATGTCTCCTGAATTACGGATTTATCTTTATCGGGTTTTACAAAAATAAAGTACTCATTTACTTTATCTATTACTTGAAGATTTTGAATTAATTCAAATGCCACCCTATCCATACCATGCTTATGTGTACGAAATAATCTTTGCGCTTCTATACCTATTCTCATAATCCTCTAATTTTGAGTTATACCATGTGTAGTGTGAATAAATTTTTTATTGGCACCTTTCAATTTAAAAAGCAAGAGTAGCATTTTAAAAAAGGCATTGGGCAATGAAAGCAATGCTTTTAAAGTCGTGAATTGATAAAAAGATTTTGGTAACGCTAAAAGATAAGCCAAGCCTATAAGAAATAAGTTCAAAATCCATTTTTGAAACATCATTTGTGCTGAAAAATCAAATGCAACTACAGCCAATCCATATCCCAAGGCTATCAACAAAGTAATTCCTAAAAGAAGTACTCTTGGTGGAATAATCATTTGTAAAACTTTATCGAAAAAATTCATATTCCCATTTCTTAGAAGTTCCTTGCATCCAGTAACAAAATATTTTTTCAAATAAATAAATTGAGTTGACAACCATCTTCTTCTTTGAACAGCAAAATCATTTGCCTTTTGAATTTTTTCATCTAAAACTATGGCGTCATTTAGATACTCTACAACAATTCCTCTTTTTGCAAATTGAAACTCTAATTCTTTATCAAATCCACCAATAGCATTAACCTCTTTCATGATGGATTTAAATAAGGGATAATTAAACCCCATTCCAGAACCTATTAAACCCGAAGAAAGTCCTAAAGCACGATGTCCTTTTCTGAATAAATGATTGTTTATTTCTTCGCTTGCACCATCTAAAATGGCAAAAGAAGTATTCCTGTTTTTAGCCTTTCTATGACCTTGTACTACTTGATATCCTTTCTGAAAAGCATTGTTTATTTTATTCATAAAATTCGGTTCCATTACATTATCAGCATCCAGTATCAAAGCATAATCATATTTTTTTTGCAACTCTGACAAGGCTTGATTTAAAGCTTTTGCTTTGGTACTCTCTTTGAATGAAACTTCGATTAAGATAATTGGTAATGCTTTTAAGGCTAGTATTGTAGTCTCTTTTAAAGAATCTGCTATAACAACCACATCAAATTTTCCAACTTCATATTGCTGTTTTAAAGCTTCTTTGGCAACCTCAACAATTACTGCGTCTTCTTTGTAAGCTGGAATAAAAACAGCAATGCTACTTTTATTACGAGCAGAATTATTTCTATTTTTTTTGTAACCAAATCCAGCAATTGCAAACACTAAAACATATATTGTCGACGCAGTAAAATACGTGTAGATAATGTAGGCAAGAACTTTTAAAAAGAATTCAAGTAGTTCCATATTTTTTGTATTATAAATTATACGTTTTAGAAAAGGTGGCCATTCTTTTAGTAACACGAATGTTTTTTTGTTTTATCAAAAGAGACCTCATCTTTAATGCTAAACGACGTAAAAAAGGAAAATACTTTCCGCTTTTGATGTTGTACACCAATGATTCTGAGTTATAAACCATTTCAAAGTTTTCCGTGCAAAAAACAGGTTTCTTAGTAATTTTATTAATCTCAACAGCTTGAGACAAATTACTCTCTATAAACAACGTGTAAGGTTTTGATTCAAACTCTTTCGCTTTGTGTTGCGCATGATTGTTTGCCTTTTGTCTGGCTTTCATATCTGGCAAATCGAGCATTACTAATTTATCATAACGAATACCATTCTTTTGCAACCAAGCTTCCGTTTCAGATCGGTATTTTTCTAATCTAGAAGTAACTATTGTCCCGATTTTACATTTTGGAATATACAATGGAACTGCATTCAACAAGAAATCTCGATATAAAGGTCCGTCGTCATTTTGTTCATCCGATGGATCCACACATAGTACACCATCGATATCAAAACAAGCCTTTTCCAAAGAAGTATGATTAAAAATATTCCATTGAAAATATCTAGGTGTAGCCACAGCTTCAAACGCATAATCGGCTAATCTCCCTTTTTCTGGAGTATAATAGATGACACAATATTGAATATCGAACCTCGTTTCAAAATCTGCTAAATCTCTTTTGCATTCTTTTAAGGCAGATCCTGAAGCAATACTATCATCTACCACTAAGATTTTCTTATACTCTTTCTCGGTAATAAACTGTCTTCTTGCACCAGATTGATAAATATATCCATTCATAAAAGAGTGAATATCGGTGTAAGGTAAATTCAAATATAGAGCTAATAAATTGGCTGGTAACATACCACTTCTAGGAACACCAACGATAAGATCTATATCTCTAGGAATTAAGTGCAATTGTTTTAAAATCGTACTATTTAGATCATTTAAACTTCTGTAATTCATAATACTATATTTTTATAGTACAAACTTACAGTTACAAAATCAGGTATATCTTGATATTTCGACGGATAGAAGTTTAGTGTAGTTGAATGGTTGTTTTTTGTTTCCAATGGTCAATCTTTGGTGAGATGAACATGAAAACCATTCCCACATACATGAGAATCCCAGTTGGCATTTGTCCAAAAACACCATTCCCATAAGAAGCCATCATAATTCCCGCCATTCCACAGGTTAAAGCCGCAATTTGAGCTTTTAACCATTCGTCTTTTAATTTATACATTACATGATAAGCTCCAGTTCCCAAAATAAAGAAAAGCATCAGCAAATAATACGTTAAACCTACTTGACCCGTATCTGCCCAAATCATTACATACCAACTATCGGTAGCCGTATTTGCTAAAAAAGTATGTGGAGTAAAACGTTGCCCCCAATTTCCAGTTGCGCCAACGCCACCTCCAAATGGTCTACTCGCTAAATATCCTTTTAATTTTTTTTGGTTTTCCAACCGAACCATTAAAGAGGGCTCATTTGGATCAAATGCGGTTCGCATTCTCCTTATTTCAGCATTTCCTTGACCAATAGTAGTATGCGCAAAAAAGATATAAACTCCAATTCCTAAAATAGCTCCAAGGATAAGCACTTTTAAATTCTTTTTTAAAATTAATAACATAATTCCTCCTAAAGCTGGAACTGCAATTGCTCCACGAGTTCCTGAAATAAGCATTCCAAAAAACCCTGCTAAAGCCACAAAAATGAAAAAAGCTTTTAATTTAAAATTGTCTTTTTTAAACAAAGCCAAAATACCAAATACAACACCAGCATGACCTTGAGAAGCACCAAATTGACCTGCATCAGAATAAAAAGAGAAGACTCTTAATTTACCAAAAAGAATATGGGTTTCTGCTCCTCCTTGGTCTAACCATCTTTTTTCAAATGGATCGACGCCAAAAGCAAATTGTTGAAATCCTTTTAAAGTACCTAAAACAGATAAAATTCCCCAAATAATAAAAAATGTATTCAAATCTTTTTCTTTATTAAACAAAACAAAAAGCAAAGGAATGGATAACCATTGGTATAAAGCTACCCCTCTCATGGCATAAAACCACGCTTCCTTACTTTGCGCTTCTGGATTTCCTATTTCAAGCAAAATATAGCCCATCCAAACACTAACTACTAAAGTAAGTGGTGATTTCGCTTTATGCCAAGGAATTTTGTAAGCAAATCCTTTAAAAAATAAAGCAACATAGATTAAAATTAACAAACCATCAATGGTTAACCCCCAAGCTAAAGGGACATACCTGGCCAAACCTGTTACAAAAAAACCTAAAATAATCAGTAAGAGGATTCCCAACTTTGGATTGTTGAAAATAGCATAGACAATACCTACAGTAATAATCAAACCGATACAACCTACAAAACCGATTATCCCAGTTTTGACCAACAGCATACTTATTACAAAAGTAAGTACCAAAATGAAGAATAGCGAATAAGCATTTGCTAAACGATTGGAACCAGATGGTTTTTCAAAGGGATGCATACAATTTGAATTAAAGCCGTTTACACTTGATTTTTTATTAGTTTACGAGTGTTATTTAACGAAGTTAGCTGTTTCCATAAAGATAAGTAAAATCGGTTTCCGCTTTTAAAAATTTCAAGAAATGAAAAATTAAATTCTTTACTCATGAAATACGCTCCTAAAAATATACCTACAGTAGTAAAAGCTAATGTTGAGAGTGCAACCCATTCTAAAGATTGAAAAACAAAAACAGCGATTAGATCTCCAATTACATTGGTTACCAACATAAAAACAACTTTAAGAGCATTAATATTCGGTTTATTAATACTATCTAAACCTATACCTGTCATTCGATCGATAGGCAATAAAATACCATAAACTGAAAAAATTCGTACCAATGTAATCATATTAAAAGAAGTTGCATTACCTTCTAAATATTGATTTCCTGAAACCAGTAGGATAAAATATTCTGCAAACACAAAAGTGATTAAGGATAACAAAAAGAAGAAATAAGTTAATGCTCCTGAATAGGTATAAAATAATGCTTTCAACTCACTTTGTTTTTTTTCTAAACTTGCTTTGGACATTTTTGGAAAAGCAGTAGCCGCAAAACTTCGCAAAGGAATTTGCTGCAACTCTGTTAATTTTAAAGGAATACTAAACATAGCTACAGCAGCACTTCCCAAAGGGCTTATACTGATAATAAGTAAATCGGCATTGCGAAGTAAATTCGTTCCTATTAAAGTAAACGTGCTGTATTTGCCAAAGTTTAATAGTACTTTATTAGTGGCTTTAGTAGCTTTCTTAAACAGTCCTATTCCGTCCCAACCTTTATACATACATAATAAAGAAGTTAAGAGGTTAACACCTATTAAAACTAATATTATATCTAAAAGAGAACCTTTAATAATCCATTTATTTAGCACTAAAAAAACAAAGAAAAGACCGCTATTCAATGCTTTAATCCAAAGCATCTTATCGTAATTTCTTTTTGCTTGCAAAATAACCATCGCATTATTCCAAGGAAGATTCACAAAAGCCAATATAGGATACCAAGTAAAAAAAAGTGCATACATTGAATTAGAAATAGTCGCTTTAAATAAAAGATAAATTACAAAAAGGAGTAATGTCATCCAAAAGGTCACAATAAAACTAATTCGAACATTCGACCCAATTAATTGCTCACTGTATTCTTTTGAAGCACCAGATAAAAAACGAACCAATGCATTATTTGTAATACCAAAACGCAACATTTCTACTAAAGATCCTCCAGAAATAAAAATAACCCACTGTGCAAAATGTGCGGTATCTAAACTCCTAGCTAACAAAGCAAAGCCTGCAAATCCTAAACCTGCAAGGATTAGATTACCCATTAAAGACAAAAAATTGTCTTCTTTAACTATTTTTAAAATAAAAGCAAACATGATTTCTATATATGATTTTTTGAATGAACCTGAAAACGGAGCATATTCTTAATTCTTTTACGAAAAATGGAGCGTCTTTTAGGCAGTTCACCCAATACGGCTTCAACTTCGTCCAACGCCACTCCATTAACAATAAACTGTAGCTTATTAACAACCAACTCTTTAATGTTTTGCAAAAGGTTTTCGTCTGCCTTAACCCATAATCTATTAGATCTACAAACCAATACTACTAAGTCCGTTGCAACTAATAAGTCCGAAGGATAGTTGGTATCCAAAACATTAGGTAACTCTATAATTACATAGTCGTATTCCAATTGCAAATCATTTCCTTGTTGTATTGTAAGGTCTTTGTAGTTCTTTGCATTGTAAAAGTTAGTATCAATTTCGTAGATTTTATATTCTGAATCTAACAAACTATCAGAAGGTGATTCTAAGAAAGGATGTTCATAATCTATTCTTGGATCTTGATATCCTAATACATTTACTAGTGGATTTTTTTTACTAATGATTTCCTCCTTAAATACATTAGAGTGATTGAGTACTAAAACCGATTTTCCTGCATTTTTAAGTTTTTTTGCAATATTCGTAGCTATAACCGTTTTACCCTCATCTTTTTGGGTACTAAGAATAGTAATGACTTTCGGCTTTTTTATTTCAGGAGTACTCTTCAGCGCGTGATTCAAATTTTGAATAATTAAATCCATCAAGCGATTTTGAATTCCAATTAAGTCCATTTGACCATTGGTTACAAATACTTTGGCCAACATTCCTAAAGTCGGAATTTTAAGTTTTTCTTCACTAATCTTAATATTTTTAAGCGTATTATCAAAAAATTCCATTACCAAGATGCTTGCTAACAACAATACAAAAATTAAAAAAACAATAGCAATAATTACAATTTTACGCTTAGAAGGCATTGGTTTTAAAGGAAAATAGGGTGGATCAACTGCTTTAAGATTACTCGATAATTGCGTGTCTTGAAATTTTAACTTCGCCAAATTAAGGCCATGCAAAATTTCTAAATATTCTTGTTCAGCCACATTGATTTGTCTTTCAATCTTTTTTAGGTTTGCACCCGCTGGAGCATACTTGGCATATTGCTTCTGAAAGGCTGCATTTCGTTGATCCATCACTTCTAGTTTGGCTTTTATATTCTCAGCTTCAACTACTTTATCTACCCATTCTGGTAAAATCTTTAAAGTGGGCACACCCTCTACTGAATTTTGATACGAATATAATTTGGACACACTTGATTTTATTTCGTCTTGAAGTGTATTGGCTTGCTCTTTCAATTTCTTTATTTCTTTAGAAGACAAAGAGTCAGACGATTTTGCCTCTCGCATAGCGATTTCATAATTCAATTGTCCCAAGCGTTTTTTATTATCCAATATGGTATTGCTTTTATCTTGTACCAATTCCTGAATTTCTAATTTTTGCTCTAATTTTTTTGCTGAAGCCTCATATCCTGCCAGCTCTGCTCTTTTTTTACTATATTCTACATCCATTTCTTCTTTTACATTGGCAACAGCTTTACTTTGCTCATAATAATTGATGATGCTATTCTCTTGATTGAATTGTAAAAGAAGCGCTTCAATGTTTTTTAACTTATTTTCAGATTGACTTAATTGTGCTTCAAAATATTTTATCACAGCATCCGAACCATTTTCTTTAAGGTTTTTGTACTTCTTGATACAAACTTGATTGAATATGGCTAAAGTTTGTTGACAAACACCTGGATCATCGGTTTCATAACTAAGTTCTATTAAATCACTAGTAGAAATGCGGACCGCTTTTACTTTTGAGAGCGCTTCTAACGAATAGTAAGGATGCTCAAAATTTAACAAGGCATACACAAAATTGGTATTGTCTTGCTTCATCAAACGCATTAAATTAGCAACGGTTTCTTCATAAGCACTACTATCTACTGATTCGGGAATCGTATTGACAATTTTTTCATCTAAAGAAAGAGACTTTCCAATCTTTACACTAGAATCTGATTTTACAAGATAATCGTAAATTTCATTTGGGATATCTTGTTTAATTTCTTCCCAAGTTTCCTTTGCAATAAACTTACTGTTTGGTTTTTCTAAAAGTAGGTGTTGGCTTAATAAGCGAATAGCAACCTCTTCTTGTGTCTCTCTAGAATTGATAATATTAATTAAATTATCAAAAGCAATATTCGTTGCAAAATAATTGAAGGACTTATCCATATCTATTGAAGATCCTGAAGCTAAACCCGTATATAATTTGGTTTTAGAAGAATAGGTATGTTTAGGATTGTGCGTTAAAACAACAGCTAATAATCCTGCTAAAACGGGAGCCACAAAAAGTAGTACTTTGTGTTTTAAAATTAGTTTTATAAATTCTATAAGTTTCATCTTACAACTATTTACTCGTTAATATTTTTTCTTTTTCTAAGCATACCCCTCTTTTAATCAAGGAATTAACATACACCAAAAGTAGTTGCTATAGCTTGCTTTTACTTGTATATTTCGACGAATTGAACGTAAGTGTAGTTGAATGATTCTTTACTATTGTTTGACTGTTTTTCAATTCAATTTGAAATTAAAATTGAAACGAGTAGTATATTTTCTATAAAGAAAAAGGTTCCTACTTCTTGTTTTTACATGAAATAGGAACCTATGTATTTTTTCTACTGCTATCAGGCAGCTCTGCTTTGTAAAAGAAAATCTTTTTTTTCAGATTGAAACCAATGCGCAACCTTTACATTGCATTCATTAATAATATAGAATACTTTATTCTTTTCTACTGCTTTTTGATAAAAATCCATTAATAAATTAAAACAAGCTTTATCCATATCATTCACTTCATTAAGCGATATCATTATAAAACTAGAACGAACAAATAATGCGTCAAAATAATTTTTTAGTGAATTGGTGTTTTGAGCAGTTAAATCTCCTTTTATTTCTAAAACACCTGCGTTTTGTGTAATTTGTAGTGCCATAATCGTATATTTTAATTTATATTAAAAAACATCTCTGCGTAAAACATAGAACATTTTTTGCTCTTTGAATTGATCTCTTACTTTCTTATTTTCAGAACCAATGATGTAAAAAACTTTATTTTTTACAATGGCTTTTTTATAAAGTGTGCCTAAGCATTTTACGGCTACTTTATCAATATCTTTAACTTTATCTAATGATATGGTAATCATTTTTTCTTTATCGATAATGGTTTCAAAATAGTTACTTATCAAACCCGTATTAGTAGCATTCAACATGCCATTAATCTCAAAAATCCCTTGATTATTTGTAATGTGTAGTGCCATATTTCTTTTCCTTTATGAGTTAATAATAGTACAAATATCAAATAGATGGAATTGATTTTCTGTTCTTTTCGATTACTTGCGAATTTGTATAGACCAACAGATTAAAAGGCATGATAGAAAGAAAAATAGTAAATAAACAACGTTTTTAATTTACACGATTGGCTTTTAATTTTACTATTTTTAGTATAACCATTAAAAAAGCCGAAGGAATTCCTTCGGCTTTTTCTCGGTTAATAACATCATTTAATCCATATTCCGACTTACTTGATGTCTTTATTTAGTAAAATGTTATCTTTATATTAACATTTAATTATAATCCAAATCTAAACACAAAAATAACAACCTTTAAATCAAATAGATAAAAGCTACTTAAGCATCGATGAATGGCAGAAAAGTGTAGACGAATGTTTATAATAAGTTCAATCGCTTCATTAACTCGGGCCTATTCGCACGACTAACCGGAACGACTTCTTTCCCAATAAGCACACTATTATCTTCAATATCAATTATTTTATTGGTATTAATGATAAAAGAGCGATGCACTTTTAAAAATAAATGATTGGGTAATTTATCTTCAATCTTTTTTAGCGTAGAATGTACTATATAGTTTTTAGTATCGGTTTTTATATGAATGTAATCGCCTTTTGCTTCAACGACCTTAACAGATTCGAATTCAATTTTAATCAATCTTCTATCAATATTAACATAAAATTCTTTGGTTGTATCTTCCAAAGGTGACTGTTTGTTGCTCTTAGCAGAAGTTGATACTACCGTAGAAGTCGCTTTTTGTATGGCTTTTTGGAAGCGATCTTCTGTAATTGGTTTTACCAAGTAATCAACGATACAATCGTATTCAAAAGCTTCAATGGCAAAATTTTTATCTGAAGTTACTAAAATAATTTTGGGAGGATTTTTTAAGGTTTGTATAAAATCAAACCCCGTAAAATCAGGCATGTGTATGTCTAGAAAAATGAGATCAACTTCATTCTGATTCAAAAATTTTATGGCTTGAATTGCGTTTGAAAAACTTTCTAGCAAGTTTAAATCGCTTTGATTATCAATCATTTGTGCAATGATTGCTCTAGCCATTTCTTCGTCATCAATAATAATACAATTCATGTTTGTTTGTTTATAATGTTTGTACAAAATTTGACATCGCTTCTAAAACTATTTCAAACTCATTTTGAAACGTTGACACCTTATTTTTTAAATTTTCTTCAAATGTTTCAGCAAGATAGTAACTTTTTTCTAGACCTAAAATAGACACTTTATGTTTTAATTTATGGACACTTTGTGCTGCTTCTTGCCAATTATTATTTTGCATTTGACTCTTGTAAACGGCTATCTCTTCAGGCAATTCTTTCTTTAAAATAGCTATCATTTTGGCTTTAAATTCTGAATTATCTCCTGCTAACTGTTCAATATAAGTAAGGTTTGGTTTTTCCATATCATTTTGAAATTGTAAAGAAAAAAGTGGTTCCTTTTCCTTCTTGACTTTCTACCCAAATTTCTCCGTCGTAATAGGTTACAATTTTCTTTACGATAGACAGGCCTATTCCAGAAGAAGAAGTATTACTTTCTAATTTAGTGAATACTTTAAAAATTCGATCAAAATATTGTGCTGCAATTCCGACGCCATTATCTTTAACAAAGAACTCATAACATTGTTGCATTTCTTTGCCTCCAATTTCAATTTTCCCTTCGGGTTTATCATTATGCGTAATGGCATTTTGAATTAGGTTTTGAAAAATCTGTTTGAAACGCCACGCATTTCCATAAACTTTAGACAAATTTTCTTGAACCGTTACTGTGATGTTTTTAGGAATAGTAAGTGTTCGTATGACCTCATCAATAATTAGATTTAAATTTAAAATTCGGTCTTCTGACTCTAACTTGTCGATGGTTGAATAATCTAATATCCCTTTTATTAATAAATCCATTTTTTCTACATTCGACAATACTTGATAAAGAGAAGTTAGTCCATTTTCTCCCATACTTTCTTTATTGTCTTCAATAACCCAATTTATTAACGTATCTATATTTCGTAAAGGTGCTTTTAAGTCATGAGAAACCACATGAGCATATTCATTTAGTTCTTGGTTTTGTATTTCTAAGCTTTTTAAAAGTTCCTCTCTTTGATTGGTTATAGTAATAATTTCAAGAGCTTGTTTTTTCAAATATTCTGTCTGATTGAAATCTTTCTCATCACCTAATTTTGTTGCATCTAAATTCATTGCACTTAAAATAGCAGACAAATTTTGATTGACCTCTTTCAGGTTATTGGCTTCTTCTCTTAATTTTTTATTGGCCTCAAAAAGTTCATCAGAACTTATTTTCATGGCTCTTTGTAGCATACTTAATTGATCCTCATAATTTTCGTACGAATCATTTACTGCGTTTAAAAAAGGTTTTAAATCCTTTAAAAAAGCAGGATTGTTTGGAATTAATTTATCAATTTGTCTTTTTAAAAGTGATTTCATTATTCACTGATCAAGGTTAATGTCATCGTTTGATTGTGTAAATCACAAAAGGTATTATTTGCAAAAGGAGCCATTTCGCCATAGGAATAAAAACCAGTTATAGCAGTGCTATTTCCTATCACTTCTTGCACCCTTTCAATTTCTTCCTCAACCCTTTGATTCATAACTAGTTTTCTTCCCACACAACTCACCAGTAAAGCGAGTTGCGGTGCTGCTTTTCTATTTTGCATCGCTCGTTGCGCTGCTTCATTCGCTCCTTCAGCTATGGCATCAACTGAAGCCATCATTAATTGCACTTTTGAATTTTCAGGAACATCACCTGCTAAAGTCATCGATTGTTTTTCATTATCAATACCTAAAATGGTTCGAACCACAGGTTCTTTCTTTCCTTCTGGAGTTACATTTAAAGGATACAATAAAGAAGCTTGTGGCAATTGATTTGCCTTTTCTCCTAAATATTTTTTATACAAATTCAAAGCAGGTTGACCATCAATTTCATATAAAATATTGGCTTCTGATTTTGTGATAATGCGTTCTGGTCCAAAAGAAGTCCATCCTCCAAAACTTGCAAATGAGATTTCTAAAGTATCTCCATAGAAACCAATTAAAACAACTTCGCCTTCTTTAGGATTTTCTTTATACGAAGCCAACGTCTTTTCAAATTTTGCATCATCCCCACACATACCGCCAGAAATAGGAACTGCATTTTCAATATTTTTTTCCAAGCCTTCAATTAAAGAGCTTCCGTTTACAAAGCTACCTTCAGAAAGAACAAATAAATGTCTTAAATTTTCTTTAGGTAACGCATTATATAAAGATTCACCTAATTTTTCAGCGTCTTTGTTATGATTCAATATATTTTCTGTACGAATTACAAACGTGCTTTTTTCAAATTCAATAGCCGTTACTACAACCGAATTATCAAACACATTACTATCTATAATTTCTCCTGAAGTAGAACCAAACACTAAATGTTCGTAAGGAAATTCTTTTCTAACAGCCTCTATAACGGCTTCTTTTTGCAATTCCATTCGATTTCCAAACACAAAGACTAAAGGATTGTGCAAAGTACTCTTTTTTTGAAGATACGTCCAATTCTTTCCGTCCAAAGTATAGGCTTGATTAATTCTCATAAGCTAATTTTTAGGTAATTTAATAAAAAATGTAGTTCCTATTTTCAACTCACTTTCCAGCCAAATTTTTCCTCTATAATTATCTACAATACGTTTTACAATAGACAAACCTATACCTGTTGACTGTTGATTATTTGTAAAAGACTGAAAAATTTTAAAAATTTTTTCTTGATTTTCCTTTGCGATTCCTGGTCCGTTATCTGCAATAGAAAAAACATAGCTATTGGTTTTTTCCTTACAGTCGATTGTTACTACACCTTCAGGTTTGTCAATATAATTTACAGCATTGCTAATGATATTTTGAAATAGTTGTTGCATTCTAAATTTGTCTGCTTGAATAACTGGTAATGTATTTTGAATATGCACTTTAATATTTTCTGGAATATGTATAATATTAATACAATTTTCCACTACTTCTTGTATGCTAATTTTTTCCTCAGTAACTTCTTCTGTATCAACTTTCGAATAGGTAAGAATCCCTTGAATTAGATGGTCCATTTTTTCAACTTTACTCTCAATCATACTCAAATACTGTGAGGTTTGCTCAGTAAATTCCTTTGCATTATCTTCTTTTATCCATGTAATTAAGGAATGGATACTTCGTAAAGGCGATTTTAAATCATGCGAAACAACTTGAGCATATTGATTTAATTGTTCATTTTGCTTTTCTAACTTTTTAAGAAGTTGCTCTTTTTGAAGTTCTAAATTTTTTTGTTGCGTGATATCCAAATGAATACCTATTGAACCCGTAATTTCACCATTTAAATTGTAATTAGGTGCACCACTAATTAACCAATGTTTAATTTCTCCCGTTTTTGTTTTGGATGTAATTTCATAGGAATCAGAAACCCCTTTGGTTCGGATTGTATTTTTATTTTCAATAATGTTTTTTCCTTCTTCAGACATCACTAAATCAGAAGCTTTATTTCCAAGAAGATCTAATAAAGAATAACCACTCATCTCACAAAAGGATTGATTGGCAAAAAGAACAACATCATTATTATCGACCTCTAGTAACCCCATGTTCATATTTGCAATAATACTACTGTATTTTTGCCTTTCTGCTTCTAGACTTTCCTTGTATCTTTTTTGAAGCGTAACATCGTCATAACTCCATAAATGACCTGCATACTTGCCTTCTTTGTAAATAGGCAAAAAACTTCTTTCAAAAATTCTCCCATCAATTAATTCAATTTCTTCCGAAATGATATTTTTTTTATCTTTTAAAATAACATCAATTCTTTCGAGAAATTGATCTGGGTTTTTAAAAAAGTGTTTGGATTCTTCAGCGGCCAATGTGCAGTCAACACCCTTCATGAGCTCAGGTTCTACTTGAATACCAAACATGGTGCAAAATTTCTTATTTACAATTTGAATTTTTCTATTTTCATCTTCTAATAAAATCCCTGATTGTAAATTTTCAATCAATGAAGTAAGTCTATTTTCTGACTCAATTAATTGTTGGTTGAATTCTTTTTCAAGTGTAATATCTTCTTCAATGGCAAAGAATTTTATGATTTCACCGTTTTTATTGTGTAACGCTTGTCCTTGAATGCGAACCCAGTATTTCTTTTTATTTTTAGAATAATTGATAATTTCACAACTAAAGGGTAATCCTTTTTGGATTTGATTTGCTAAATATTGAATTGTTTCTAGATCCGATTCTGGGCCTTGTAATAAATGGCCTGGCTTTTTGCCGATGAGTTCCGTTTTATTAAAACCAGACATTTCGACAAAACTATCATTAACCCATTCAATAAGTCCGTCTTTATTACAAATAATAACCGAATTGATATTTTTTTCAGCAATTGAAGAAAGTACTGAAAGCTGTTCTTCCTTTTCTTTTTCATCATCGTGATTTTCAACAATTGCAAAATATTGAACCAATTTTTTTTCTTCATTGTAAACGGGTTGCCCTTTTATTTTTGCCCAAAAAGGGTTTCCGTATTTATGCGCATGATATCCTTCGACATTAAAAAACTCACCTTTAAAAAAAGCAGTAACCATTTTTTGAAGCTCTTCGGGTGTCGATAAGTCACATTTACCAATTTGAATAGGCGTTTTACCAATAATTTCTTCCAATGCGTAACCTGTTAAGTCTAAATAGGATTGGTTACACCAAAAAATCTTACCCATGGGATCTGTAAAAACAACACCATTTTTATTCGCACTCGCAACTAAAGATATTTTATTTAATTCTTCTTTATCTTTTTTTAATTTCTTTCTTTGAGAATTTACGGTGTCTAATAATTCTTTAAGTTCATGATTATTAATTTCTTGATTTTTTAAAACATGTAGTAAATCTAACAAAGGGTCAAAAATAGCAAAATCATGCAAGGTTAATTTCTTTTCAATAACATTCTCCATGGACTTGAACCAAGGTGTTCCTATGAATAGATAGTGCTCATTATGTCTATTGATTTGACCTCTTAAAGAAATAGTAGTATCTAAGGTTGACTTTAAAACAACCAAAGTTTCGATAGTGTCCTTAAAATTTTCAAGAGAAAAAGAAGTAATGTGTGGTCGTTCTACCGAAAAGACTTCTGTAAAAAGACTATTTTCTGTTAAGCTGGGAATAATTTTTTGCAGACTCTTACCCAAACTAACAATTTGTAGATTTTTATCAATTAAAATGTAAAAAGGAAAAATTTCGTTAAAACTAGAAACATTAAAATTGAATTGAAAATCTTGCATATGTTTACCAACTTACATTAAAAATTTCGTGACTATCACCTAAATCTCTTGTTTGTAAAAGTGTAATAGACGCTGTAACACCAAACATAATGGCTAAACCCTGTATTAGACCTCTTACAAATTCTTGCAACCCTTCTCTTTTAGAAAAGTAATGTAAGTTAAGACTATTTTCTGATATATCCGAAATTTTAAACTCTGGTGGCGTTAATTTTGGATAAATTAACATCACTCTGTTATGAAATAAGGGCAAATTAAGTAGAAACTCTTTGAAAGTACTTCCCCCTGATTCCATTAATCCGCCATATTTTTCTTTAGTCGTTTTAACAACCCACCATTCTCCAAAAGCAATGAGCACTTCTTGAAGGGTCATATTCATTTCTTCTGAAACAGCTTGTGCCAATTTAAAAGTGATAGCGTCATCATAGGCTTCACCACTAATAAAAAAATCTTCTTCTATACCACTTTTCTCTAAAATGATTTCCCATTTCTCCTTTCCAAAATTAGAAGTAACTAAATCTTGAATGGCTTTATTTACAATTCCATACATACTTATTGAGATATGAGTTCTGTGATGCTCCAATAGTCAAGCATTCTTTTTATTCGCTCCATGTAATCTTCATATTTTAAAGGCTTTAAAACATAACCTGCAATACCAATTTTGTAACATTCAAGCATGTCTTTATGATTGCTCGAAGTAGTTAAAATGATGGCAGGAATATATTTTAATATTTCATCCTTTTTGATGATGGAAAGAAATTCTATCCCGTTTAGTTTTGGCATATTTAAATCCAATAATATAATATCTGGAATGATTTCCTTTTCTTTTAAAATTGTTAAAGCTTCTTCGCCATTATTCGCTTCAATAATTTTATGATTCAATCCTAATGTTTTAACCACACGGTTAAATTTCATGACTTCGATTGCATCATCTTCGATTAAAAGTATGTTTAGAGATTTTGTCATTTTTTTTATTTGTTTATAGCAGACACTTATTCAATCACAAAATTAAAAGCAAACTCAATTCCCTTCTTTTATTTTCGATTAGAAAGGAAGAAGTATAGATGAATGGAAAAAAAGTGTAGATGAATGGTATAAAAAAAGCTTATCTGAAATAAGCTTTTTATTTTGTATCAATCACATGTGTTTTAGAATTTCTGCTTTTAGTTTGTCGTATTCCCCTTGTAGAATTAAACCATTATCTAATAGTCTTTTGTAATTTTGAAGTTTTTCAAAAAGTTCTTCTTGTGATAATTCACTGATTTTCTTTTCGCTTTTTTCTAATTCATTTGTAATTGTAAAATTGCT
Organism: Flavobacterium sp. NRK F7; assembly: GCF_024054195.1. Taxonomy (GTDB): domain Bacteria; phylum Bacteroidota; class Bacteroidia; order Flavobacteriales; family Flavobacteriaceae; genus Flavobacterium. The sequence continues at coordinate 314,446 of NZ_JAMXLB010000001.1, forward strand.
TTCCTCATGAGGGACTGGTAATATCTCAGCAAAATCGATTACTTCTTCCACTATAGCTTCTTCAATTTGATCTGAAATATTCTTTTCTTTCAAACTATTTACATTAATGTCTTCCTCTCTATTCAAAAGTTCTGAATTATCTTCAAAAATTCGGATGTTGTTGACAAAAGTATTCTTTTCTTTATTTTTATAAATATCCAATTGCTCTTTGGAATAGGTATACAGTTTTCTCGCTTGATTTTTGGGTAAATAATCAATGGTTTGTGTGAGTTGCGTTTTGGTACTAAAAGTAAAATCAGAACCCAAAATCCCTTCTTTTACAAATGCCGCTTCAATATCAGCCCAATCATAATCCACAAATTCCATCGACAAGCCTAAATTTTTAAGTTTACAAAGAATGATTCTTTTATTGGTAACCACAATACTATCTGGAAAAATAGTAATTGCTGGTTTTTTTTGAACAGCAATATACCCTACTTCTTCATTAGTCATGATTAAATTTTCAAGTTTCGAAGTAATTTTCTCTATTGCTTTTGGATCTTGATCTTCGTTTAAAATTTTTTTTAAGTTGTCTAACATAATTGAAAAACTTTAGTAGATAAACAAAGATAAAGGCTAATTTTCTAATTTTTCTATTTCTTGTTTGATTTTTTTTGGAAGACTTTCGAAAACCAAATCATAGGAATGATTGATCAATTCGACCATCATTTTTGTAGCCACATCATTATGAAAAAACACGGTATTCCAATGTTTTTTACTCATATGATACCCAGGTTGAATGGCTTCATAAGCTGCTCTTAGCTCTATTGCTTTTTCAGGATCACATTTTAGATTTAAAGAAGGATTGCCTTTTTCCCAGTTTTGCAATGAAGTTAAACAAAACATTTTCCCACCTACTTTAAATACTAATGTATCTTCGTCAAAGGGAAAATGTTCTGTAACTCCTTTTTTAGAAAGGCAATATTCGTATAACTGTTGAATATTCATACTTTCAATTTAAAGGAATAAAAGTACTAAAAAAATAAGTTCAACATTTAAATTCTGGGCAAATCATTTTCATCTTTTAAAGGCAAAAGAGAAGTTCCCATTAGATATTTATCTACATGATAAGCTGCTTGTCTTCCTTCAGAAATGGCCCATACAATTAACGACTGTCCTCTTCTCATATCTCCGGCAGAAAAAACACCTTTAACATTCGTAGCATAATCTTTAGTAGAAGCTTTAATATTGGTCCTAAAATCCATTTCAACACCAAACTGTTCAGCTAATGTTTTTTCTGCTCCTACAAATCCTAACGCCAATAAGACTAAATCACAATCCCAATTTTTCTCTGTGTTAGGAATTTCTAGTAATTGAGGTCGTTCTCCTTCTTTAAAAACCCATTCTACCTCAACGGTTTTTAACCCAATGACATTTCCATTTTTATCACCAATAAATTCTTTGGTTGAAATACTAAAAAAACGTTCTACCCCTTCCTGATGAGACGAAGTGGTTTTTAATTTCATAGGCCAATAAGGCCAAGGTTGATGGGCAGGGCGCCCTTCAGAAGGCTTACTTAAAATTTCAAAATTAGCAACCGATACTGCTCCATGACGATTACTCGTTCCAATGCAATCTGAACCCGTATCTCCTCCTCCAATTACAATTACTTTCTTATCTTTTGCTGAGATAATTTCGCCAAAAGGAACCAAACCATCTACATATTGATTGTTTAATTTTAAAAAATCCATGGCTTGATGAATGCCTTTTAAATGAATTCCTTTAACAGGCATACTTCTTCTTTCAGTTGCACCACCACATAGTAGAACCACATCATAATCGGCTTTAATTGTTTCTACACTTATATTTTGGCCAACATGTGCTAACGTTTTGAATACAATCCCTTCTTCTTCGAGAATTTTCAAACGTCTATCTATGATGTATTTTTCTAATTTAAAATCAGGTATACCATAGCGTAACAAACCTCCTATTTTTGCATCTCTTTCAAAAACAGTTACCCAATGTCCTGCTCTATTTAATTGTTGGGCAGCTGCTAAACCTGATGGACCAGAACCTATAATGGCTACTTTTTTGCCTGTTCTATTTTGAGGTGGTTTTGCAACAATCCAACCTTCTTTAAAAGCAGTTTCTACAATGTTTTTTTCAATATTTTCAATTGTTACAGGATCTTCATTAATTCCTAAAACACAAGCCTCTTCACAAGGAGCTGGACATAAACGACCTGTAAATTCGGGAAAATTATTCGTCGAATGTAAAATTTGAGCCGCTTCTTCCCACCTTCCTTTATACACTTTGTCATTAAAATCGGGTATATGATTTCCCAAAGGGCAACCGCTATGACAGAATGGAATACCACAATCCATGCATCTCGCACCTTGAGTTTGCAATTTATTTTCCTCTAATGGAATAGTAAATTCTTTGTAATTTTTAAGTCTTTCTTCAACTTTTAAGTAGTTTTCATTTACTCGTTCATATTCTAAAAATCCGGTTGCTTTTCCCATATCATTATTGTTTTACGAGGTTTTCTTGTTGTATTCTGATTAATGCTTGTTTGTACTCTTCTGGGAAAACTTTAATAAATTTACTCAATTCTGTTTCCCAATTTTCTAAAATGCGTTGTGCCAAAGGACTCATGGTCGCGTTATAATGATTTTCGATAAGTTGTTTTAGTTCGATGCAATCTTCTTCTAAAACTACTGGATCTAAATTTAACCCTTCTGTATTACACTGTTTTTCAAAGGTTTGCTTAGCATCATAAATATAAGCGATACCACCACTCATTCCTGCACCAAAATTACGTCCCACTTCACCTAAAACTACCGCTCTTCCCCCTGTCATATATTCGCATCCATGATCACCAATACCCTCAACAACAGCCGTAGCTCCTGAATTCCTCACACAAAAACGTTCTCCAGCTTTTCCATTAATATATACTTCTCCAGAAGTTGCTCCATATAAAGCGACATTTCCAATGATAATATTTTCTTCTGGAATAATAGTAGCTTCTTCTGGTACTTTAACCACTAATTTTGCTCCTGAAAGACCTTTTCCAAAATAATCATTTGAATTTCCATTAATCACTAAAGTTAATCCTCTGGTTGCAAATGCTCCAAAACTTTGACCTGCTGAACCCGTAAAATTAATTTTTAAAGTGTTTTCGGGCAGACCTTGGGAACCATAAATTTTTGAAATTTCATTACTTAAAACCGCACCAAAAGCTCTGTCTCTATTTGTTATTTTAGATTCTAATACAGTTTTCTCTTTTCTAAATAAAGCAGGATGCGCTTGGCGTATGATTTTAAAATCGAGGGATTTTTCCAAGTGATGATCCTGAGATTCTGTATGGTATAATTTAGTTCCTTCTGGCACCTCTACTTTATGCAAGATAGAAGACAAATCCAATCCCATGGCTTTGTAATGTTGAATGGTTTTATTGCGATTTAATTTTTGTACTTGCCCCACCATTTCATTCACTGTTCTAAAACCCAATTGGGCCATAATTTCTCTTAATTCCTGCGCCACGAAATACATAAAATTAACCACATGTTCGGGTTTTCCTTGAAATTTCTTTCTTAATTCAGGATTTTGAGTAGCAATACCAACAGGACAGGTATTTAAATGACACACTCTCATCATTACACACCCTGAAGCCACTAATGGAGCCGTTGCAAAACCAAATTCTTCTGCCCCTAACAAACAAGCGATTGCAACATCTCTTCCAGTTTTCAATTGGCCATCACATTCCAAAACCACCCTATTTCTAAGATTGTTCATAACCAATGTTTGTTGGGCCTCAGCCAAACCTAACTCCCAAGGTAATCCTGCATGTTTAAGAGAAGTTAGAGGGGAAGCACCTGTTCCTCCATCATGACCAGAAATTAGAATAACATCGCCTTTTGCTTTGGCAACACCTGCTGCAACTGTTCCAATTCCTACTTCAGAAACCAACTTAACATTAATTCGTGCTTCTCTATTAGCCGATTTCAAATCGTAGATAAGTTGTGATAAATCTTCAATAGAATAAATGTCGTGGTGTGGCGGTGGAGAAATTAGACCTACATAAGGTGTAGAATTTCTTGTTTTCGCAATATCAGGATTTACCTTTGGCCCAGGTAATTGTCCGCCTTCACCAGGCTTAGCACCTTGAGCCATTTTTATTTGGATTTCAGAAGCATTGGTAAGATAATTTGAAGTAACTCCAAAGCGACCTGAAGCCACTTGTTTTATTGCAGAATTTTTCCAGTCTCCATCAGCATCTCTATAAAATCGTTCTTCATCTTCACCTCCTTCACCAGAATTACTTTTTCCACCAATACGATTCATAGCAATGGCTAAATTTTCGTGTGCTTCTTTACTAATAGAGCCATACGACATCGCGCCTGTTTTAAAACGTTTTACAATTTCAGTCCAAGGTTCTACTTCTTCAATAGGAATAGGATCATAATTTGTAAATTCAAACAAACCTCGAATGGTCATCAATCGTTTCGATTGTTCATTTATGATTTCAGAATATTCTTTAAAGGTACTATGTTTATTACTTCGCACCGACTCTTGTAATTTGGCAACCGATAATGGATTAAAAGCGTGCTTTTCTCCATTTCTTCTCCATTTATAGTCGCCACCAAATTCTAAATCCAGCTCTCCTTCAATTCCATTTTTTTGATAGGCTTTATGATGTCTTTTAGAAATTTCACTTTCAATTTCTTTTAAACCAATTCCTTGAATTCTGGTAATGGTATTTGGAAAGTATTCCTCAACAATTTTAGTATTTAAACCAATACATTCAAAAAGTTGTGCTCCTCTGTAGGAATTTAAAGTTGAGATACCAATTTTATTCATTACTTTTAAAATCCCCATACCTATCGCCTTATTATAATTCTGAATGGCGTGCAAATAATCGATATTTTCAAGTTCTTTATTTTCCACTTGATTATAGACTATTTCATTTACGATATACGGATTTATAGCACTTGCGCCATAACCAAAAAGTAACGCAAAATGATGTACTTCTCTAGGTTCAGCCGATTCAATAATAATACTTACTTTAGCTCTTTTCCCAATTTTATACAACTCATGATTTACATAAGAGCAAGCTAATAAAGCAGGAATAGGTGCCATTTTATGATTCACGCCTCTGTCGGATAAAATGATAATATTTCCTCCTTCATCAATGGCTTTGGAAGCGGTTTTTACTAAATTAACAAGAGCTCTTTCTAATTCATTTAAACCTTTTCCAACTTCATACAAAATAGAAATCGTCGTTACTACAAAATCAGGGTTGTGTGTATAATTTTTAATTTTATCTAAATCATGTTTTGAAATTACAGGATTTTGAATTTTTAGTTTTCTACATTGATCTTCATTAATTTTAAAGATATTCGTATCACTACCTAAAGTTAAGCTTATATCGGTTATTAATTTCTCGCGAATACCATCTAAGGGCGGATTGGTTACTTGAGCAAATAATTGCTTAAAATAATTGTAAATTAATTGTGGTTTTTGTGACAAGATTGCAATTGGAGCATCATTACCCATGGAACCTATAGGTTCTTTCCCTGTTTGTGCCATAGGTAAAATGATAGTCTTCAAATCTTCTTCTGTGTATCCAAAAAGAATTTGTCTCTTTTGAAGCGCGTCTTCTTTATGCTTTATAGGTCCTTTTTTAGCTGGAATATCTTTTAAATGGACTAAATTTTTATCCAACCATTTTTTATAGGGATGTTTAGAAACAATTTTCTCTTTGATTTCTTCATCATTTACAATTCTCCCTTGATTCATATTAACTAAAAACATTTTTCCTGGTTCTAATCTACCATGACGTTCAATATTTTTAGGATCAATATCTATAACACCCGTTTCTGAAGACATAATTACATAACCATCTTTGGTAACCGTATAGCGAGAGGGACGCAATCCATTTCTATCTAAAACTGCACCGATATAGTTACCATCTGTAAATGGAATAGAAGCAGGTCCGTCCCACGGTTCCATGATACAAGAATTATATTCATAGAAGGCTTTTTTTGCTTCAGACATATTAGGATTTTTCTCCCAAGCTTCGGGTACTAGCATCATCATTACTTCTGGCAAAGAACGACCCGTCATTAACAATAGCTCTACCATCATATCCATTTGAGCTGAATCTGATTTTCCTGGTAAAATAATAGGAAACAATTTTTTAATATCTTCTCCAAACCATTCGCTTTCCATTAATTCTTGTCGGGATAACGTTCGAGATACATTTCCTCTTAATGTATTGATTTCACCGTTATGACACATATATCGAAAAGGTTGTGCTAAATCCCAAGTTGGAAAAGTATTGGTTGAGAATCGCTGATGTACTAAAGCTAAACGGGTAACTAATGAAGGGTCTTGTAAGTCTTTGTAATATAATTTAATGTCTTCTGGAATCAAAAGCCCTTTAAAAATAATAGTCTTAGTAGATAAGCTAGGTAAATAAAAACGTTTGCTCTCAGATAATTTTGAAGTATTAATGTCATGTTCGGCTTGCTTTCTTGCCGTAAATAATTTTAAATTAAAAGTAAAATCATCTTGTTTTCTTTCTGATTTGCCAACGAAAATTTGCTTTATATAAGGTTCCGTTTCAGCAGCAATTCTTCCAATAACTGTTGTATCAACTGGTACTTCTCTCCAACCTAAAACAAGCAAGCCTTGCTTTTCGATATAATATTCCAATTTTTCAATACAATAGTTACGTTGATTTTCTCTTTTAGGAAGAAAAACATTACTTACAGCATATTCGCCTTCTTTTGGTAAGGCAAAATCACATTTTTTTACAAAAAAATCATGAGGAATATCTATTAAAATTCCAGCTCCATCACCCGTCTTCCCATCAGCACTTACAGCTCCTCTATGCTCCAACTTTTCGAGTATTTCTAATGCTTTATGAATAATATCATTTGATTTATTTCCTTTTAAACTACAAATAAAACCAGCGCCACAATTATCGTGTTCAAACTCTGGCAAATAAAGTCCTTGTTTTTTTAGCATTGTTGTCATTTTTTTTTTAGATTTTTTTACCCCTCTACCACTAAATTATAATTTAGAATTTTAATACTAAAATCTTAGAATGATTATTACGATTTTAAAAATATTAACTCCTAAAAAAATTATATCCATAATTTAAAAGCATTTTTTTACGAAATCAATAATGAATAAAAATCAATAAAATTTATTTTTAATTGAATTTAAATTATTTATTAAACTAAAAACATGAATTATATACAATATTTTTCAACAAATAGTAAATAAAATTCATTTTTTTGATTATTATTTTTTTAAAAAAATTAAAAAATAAAATAATACCCTAATTTTTTTAGGGTATAAAATGAAAATATGATAAAAATCATACACTTAACCCTATTTTTTTATAGGTATAATTTGTTTTTGAATACATTTGTTTGAACAACTATAAAAACAATATTTATGAAAAAACACTTTACAATTACATTGTTACTACTCTCCCTTTGTTTTTTTGCACAAGAGCAAACCGCAACAGAAGAAACTATAACAAAAGAAAAAAAATTTACCTTTTCAGGAAGTATAGACACGTATTACAGAGCTAATTTAACCGCACCAAATGATGACAATCAAATCGCGCCAAACACCTCATTTGCCGACAAATCTGGATTCGCATTAGGAATGGCAAATATCATTGCTAAATATGAAAAAAATAAAGTAGGCGCGGTGGCTGACTTAGCATTTGGACCAAGAGCCATTCAAGCCAGTTTCATTGACTCCACTTTTGTGAACCAACTCTATGTTTTCTACAACTTAACCGATAAAGTAAAAATAACTGCAGGAAAATTCAACACCTATTTAGGATACGAACTAATTTCACCTGTTGGCAACTTCAATTATAGCACTTCCTATCTCTTTACTAATGGACCGTTTAACCATACAGGTTTAAAGGCAGACTTCACTTTGTCTGAAAAAACAAGTTTACTCTTAGGAGTTTTCAATCAAACTGATATTAATCTTTTCAACCCAGATGGGAGTTATGCTGTAGGCGCACAATTTGGCTACAATAGTCAGTTTTTAAATATTCTATATGATGACGCTGGCCTAGGATTAGAAATTGATTATACAGGAGGATTTAGTCCTTCAGAATCTTTCTTTTTGGGCATAAACGGCGCTTATGCAGACAATGATGGAGAAGGTTTTTATGGTGCCGCTTTATACCCTCAATATACATTTAACAAATCTTTTATTTTAGGTCTAAGAGGCGAATATTTCACAAGACAAAGCGACCTGATAGATGATGACCCAAATGTCATTGCCATAACCCTGACAGGAAGCTATACTGTTGATGACCTAACTATTAAACCTGAATTTCGATTAGACAATGGTTCGGAAGAAATTTTTATTACCAATGATTTAGAACCCACTAAATCCTTAGGTTCCTTTTTAATAGCTGCTATTTATAAATTTTAACTAAATACTACATTTCGAATGAAAAAAATTGAAGCAATAATCAGAAAATCAAAGTTTTCTGCTGTAAAAAAAGCCCTTCATGAAATAGGTGTAAACTTTTTCTCTTATTGGGACGTAACCGGCATTGGCAATGAAAAACAAGGACATGTTTATAGAGGCATTTCTTATAGTACTAGTGATATTCAAAGAAGATATCTTTCCATCGTTGTTAATGATGATTTTGAGGAAACAACCATTAAAGCCATTCTTCAAGCAGCCGCCACAGGTGACGTAGGTGATGGCAAAATATTCGTTTCTCATATAGATGAAGTGTACAGAATTCGTACTGGAGAAAAAGGCGGTCAAACTTTAAAATAACTAATCAAAATTACAAAACTTATTATGGAAGATGTTACGAAACAAATAACCGAAATAAATGGAGCATTCGATATTTTATGGATACTTATTGCTGGTGTGCTCGTCTTTTTAATGCAAGCTGGTTTCACTTTAGTTGAAGCTGGTTTCACAAGATCCAAAAATACTATTAATATAATCATGAAAAACGTAATGGATTTATGTATTGGTTCATTAGGTTTTTGGGCAATCGGCTACACGTTGATGTACGGAGACACTATAGGTTCTTTTATTGGCAGCCCTTCATTATTTTATAATTCTGAAGGAGAAATGCACAATCTATTTTTTCAAACTGTATTTTGCGCAACAGCTGCAACAATAATTTCTGGAGCCGTAGCAGAAAGAACCAAATTTTCAACCTATTTAATACTTTCATTAGTAATAACAGTTTTCATCTACCCTATTTCAGGTCATTGGGTTTGGCAAGGAAATGGCTGGTTAACCAATTTAGGGTTTGTCGATTTTGCAGGGTCAACTGTAGTTCATTCAGTAGGAGGTTGGGCTGCATTAGTAGCCGCTTATTTAGTTGGTCCAAGAATTGGAAAATATACCGATGGTAAATCCAATGCCATCCCTGGACACAACATGATGTACGGCGCACTTGGAGTTCTAATTTTATGGTTTGGATGGTTTGGATTTAATGGAGGTTCTGAATTAGCAATTTCAGGTGATCATGCGAAAAATGTTTCTAATGTTTTCATAACAACCAATTTAGCCGCTGCTGCTGGAGCAATTGTCGCTATGTTTTATACCTGGTTTAAGTATAAAAAACCAGATGTCTCTATGACTTTGAATGGCGCATTAGCTGGTTTAGTAGGGATTACTGCTGGATGTGCAGCCGTTTCTAATGGTGGCGCTTTAGCCATAGGTGCTATTTGTGGCCTAGTAGTTGTATTAGCCATTAGTTTTATTGATGTAAAACTTAAAATTGACGATCCCGTTGGAGCTATTTCTGTACATGGAGTATGTGGCGCTTTAGGTACAATTTTAGTTGGTATATTTGCCGTTGACGGTGGCTTATTATATGGTGGTGGTCTAACTCAATTAGGTATTCAAGTAGTAGGAGTATTTGCTATTGGAACTTGGGCTATAGCAACTACTTTTATAGTGCTATTTGCTTTAAAGAAAACGGTTGGACTACGTGTTTCTGAGAAAGATGAAACAGAAGGTCTTGATATAACAGAACATGCTATGAATGCTTACCCTGATTTTAGATTGAATGAAAAATAAATGTTTCCCTTAATTATTTTTAGTTCAAAAGAGCTGTTTAATAAAAACAGCTCTTTTTTTATTCTATCTTATACAATATAGGCTTACTTGGTGAAGCATCGTTTTCAAATGAAGCTATTTGCAAATTCAAGAGATAATCTCCGTCAGAAATATGTTCCGAAATATAGATCATCTCGGTAATTGTTGCATGAAAACGAGCGTCATTATTCACATTTTTAACATCATTAACATTCCAAAATGCTTTATGAGCCAACAATTTACCTTCATCATGTTCTTTATCTACACTTGGCAAATCGATTAATAGATGCTCTACTCCTTTCTCTCTTAAAAAAACAGCTGCTTCTTCAGAAAGATAAGGCGGATTAGTATGGGAATACTTTTTATGCTTTTTTGCTTCCTCATTTGGCAAGGTTCTAATAACTATAGCTTCTGGATTTTTTTCCAAAAGCATTTTTTCAATTTGCTCTTTAGTAATCACCCTATCTTCCCCTTTTTGCATGGGCGCTATTGAAATTAATACCGCTGTAAAAAAAAAGGTTTGCAAACATTGATTGATACTGTAAAAATCATTGGTAATATGACCTAAGCATTCGGTATGCGTGCCATGAGCATGTGGATTAAAAAAAATATTATTGAAATTAGTAGACGAACTCCCTTCGGAAACTTTTCCAATCCATTCTGAATCGGCTGTCCCCATTCTTACTGGTTCAATTTTTGGCAAGCCTTGGTACCACGCAATTGGATTTTGTTCATCATTACTTAATGGAATGGATATATCTAAAGGTTGCGATAAATCAATTTGAATGGTGTTATTTACTATTGCTTTCACGTATGGTATTTTGTTGTTGAATCAATCCAAATTTAACAAAAATAAATCGGAAGCAATTCCATCTGCAAGGAACTTTCCTTTTGAAGTAGTTTTCATTACATTTTCATCATTATGTTGAGAAACAATTTCGAGCAATCCATCTTCTATGTATTTTTTTGCCTGATTCTTTAAATAATTCAAATAGGTTTTTCCAAATTCTTTTTCAATCCGTTCTAATGAAACGCCCCAAACCGTTCGCAAACCTGTCATTACACACTCATTATACCTATCTTTAAGCGTTAACACTTCTGTCTCCATAGGCAATTGATTCTCTTGAAGGGATTGGATATATAAAGTATTATTAGAAACATTCCAACTGCGATTTTTTCCATCATAACTATGGGCTGAAGGACCTATACCTATATATTTTTTACCCAACCAATATGCAGAATTGTTTTTTGAAAAATAATTTGGTTTCCCAAAATTGGACAATTCATAATGAACAAAACCCTTTTGTTCCAATGCCGCAATCAAAATGTGAAATTGTGCTTCTGCAACCGCGTCGTCAGGCGGATTTATAATTCCTTTTTGAATGAATTTTTGCAAAGCTGTTTTAGGTTCAACGGTTAATGCGTAACTAGAGATATGTGGCACATTATAAGACAAGGCTTTTTCAATATTTTGTTTCCATTTTTCATTAGTTGAACTGGGAATTCCATAAATTAAATCCAAAGAAATATTATCAAAATGCTTTGTCGCTATTTGCAAGCATTTTTCTGCTTCTTTTGCATTATGTGCCCGATTCATCCATAACAAATCCTCTTCAAAAAAAGATTGTATTCCTATAGACAACCGATTCACTCCTATTTGCTTCAATCCTAAAATACGTTCCTCTGATAAATCATCAGGATTTGCTTCCACTGTAATTTCAGGATCTGAAATGACATTATAATTTTGGTAAACCGAATCAATTACTAATTTTAAATCCAAATTACTTAAAATACTTGGGGTTCCTCCACCAAAATAAATCGTCTCTACCGTTTCATTTTTAAACTCGTCTTTTCTAAGTTCTATTTCTTTGATGATTGCAAAAACCATTTCCTGTTTCTTCTTCAAATTTGTAGAAAAATGAAAATCACAATAATGACATGCTTGTTTACAAAAAGGAATATGAATATAGATACCACTCATTTTTTAACTCTATTCTCATTTTGTTTTACAAATGCTTCCCAACCCGAATAGCTTTTTCCCACTTCAACCCGACTTGAATTAAAAAAATGACAAACGGCAGCAGCCAAACCATCGGTAGAATCTAAATTTTTAGGTAAGGTTTTCAAACCTAATAATTGCTGAAGCATTTTAGCGACTTGTTCTTTACTTGCATTTCCATTTCCAGTAATGGCCATCTTTATTTTTTTAGGCTCATATTCTGTAATAGGTATTTGTCTAGACAAACCTGCAGCCATAGCTACTCCTTGCGCTCTTCCTAACTTCAACATCGACTGCACATTTTTACCAAAAAAAGGTGCTTCAATGGCAATTTCATCTGGATTATGGGTATCGATAAGCTCAATGGTTCTTTCAAAAATGACCTTCAACTTGGTATAATGATCATCATATTTATTTAGGATTAATTCATTTAACTGCAGAAATTCCATCTTTTTTTGAACTACTTTTATGAGTCCAAACCCCATGATTGTAGTTCCTGGGTCAATTCCTAATATGATACGTTCGTTTGTCAAAATTTAGCTTAAAATTTTAGGGTTTAACAGCGTAAAGTTTGTTACTTTGCCATTATGTTTTCAATTTCATACAAAGCTAAACAATTCCTATTAGTTATAATCAAACTTTTGATTGTAAGTATAGCTATGATTTATCTTTATTACGAAATAAAAGACAAAAAAATAATTTGGAGTACCGTTTTTAATGCACTTAGCTTTCAGTCCATTTTATTATTAGTTGCATTTTCTACTATTAATTGGCTACTAGAAATAGCAAAGTGGCGTAATTTAGTTTCTAACTTTAAATCGATTTCATTTTTGGAAGCAACCCAACAATGTTTAGGTTCGTTAACCGTTTCTATTTTCACCCCAAACCGAATAGGTGAATATGGAGCCAAAGCACTCTACTATTCAAAAGAAGAAACCAAAAAAATTATTTTTTTAAATTTTATAAGCAATAGTTCTCAAATGGCCATCACTTGTTTTTTTGGACTACTAGGGTTACTATTATTTAAAATTAGCTATACTGAAACCATGGTTTGGTTTGCCTTTAAAATTAAAATCTTACCTGTTTTAATTGCAACAATTGTTTTTGCATGCGCAATATTGATTGCATTTCGACTCAAGAAAAGCAAAATTTACGGTATTTCAATAGCAACTTTATTTTCAAAAGTCACTTCCTTTCCTCGAATTATTTTAAAAAAGACCTTTCTATTCTCTCTTTTACGATTTTTAGTTTTTTCTCATCAATTTTATTATTTGCTCTATCTATTAAATTGCGATATCAGTTATCTAACAGCACTATCTTGTATCTTTACCATGTATTTTTTAGCGTCTATTATACCAAGCATTCATCTATTAGATGTAGCTATTAAAAGTAGTGTAGCTGTATATTTGTTTGCTAAATTTGGGGTTCTAGAATGGAAAATCATTATGATAACATCACTCATGTGGATTTTCAATTTGTTCTTTCCTGTTCTTTTAGGCAGTTATTTTGTTTTTCAATTCAAATTTCAAAAAAAATGACTACTCTATTATTTATTATATTAAGTAGCTATGTAGTAACTATTAGTCTTTTAATTTTTGGGTTTACCAAAATGAAACCCCTTTCTATTTATGAGACTTTACCAAAGAACACGTTTTCAATAGTAGTCCCATTTAGAAATGAATCTCAAAATTTACCTCTTTTACTTGAAACTATTTCGCTTTTAAATTATCCAAAAGACCGATTTGAAGTGCTTTTAGTAGATGATGATTCAGATGAAACGTTCCCACTTTTGAATTACAAATTCAACATTACACTTATTAAGAACCAAAGAAAATCAAATTCGCCAAAAAAAGATGCCATTGAAACCGCAATTCAGCAAGCTCAACACGATTGGATTATTACAACAGATGCTGATTGTCAAGTAAACACCAATTGGTTACAAGTGATAGACAATTACATTCAACAAAGTCACGTTAAGATGGTTGCGTCAGGAGTGCGTTATATACCTAAAAAAGGGTTTTTGTTTAGTTTTCAGAATTTAGATTTTCTCAGTTTACAAGGCGCAACAATTGGTAGTTTTGGCATTCACGAACCCTTTATGTGTAATGGAGCCAATTTTGCTTACCGAAAAGATTTTTTCTATGAGCTAAACGGTTTTGAAGGAAATGAAGCTATTGCTAGTGGAGATGATGTTTTTTTATTACAAAAGGCTATAAAAAAAGACAAAAAAGCACTTGGGTTTTGCTTACACAAACAAAGCATAGTTCAAACAAAAAGCGTTAAAAATTGGAACGAATTATTCCAACAAAGAGTAAGATGGGCTTCAAAAAGCACAGAATACCATTCAATTTTTGGGAAAACAGTAGCCATACTTGTTTTTTTAACAAATTTAGCATGGATAGCCAACCTATTCCTTTTTGGATTTGAAAAAATAAGTCTGAGCAGCTTATTCACTTTTATAGGTGTTAAAGCAATAGTAGATTATATTCTCTTAAAACAAACCGCCTTTTTTTACGAAAGTAAATTAAGCTGGTTATTACCAAGTCTTGGGTTGTATGCTTTTTTTAATAGTAGTGTTGCTTTTTATTCTCTTTTTGGCTCCTACCAATGGAAAGGACGATCTTTTAAAAAATAATTATTCCTCTACCTTTATAATTACAGGTAAAATGAATTGTGATTTCACTTTTATCCCTCTTTTAATAGCGGGTTCAATTGCAGGAAAATCAGCTAACTTATTTTGCAGAATACTATCAATTACCTTTATATCATATGTAATTGCCTCTTTAGGTTTTTCAGTATGAAACTCTAAAGTAGCATCTGGATTAATAGTAACTTTCACAGAAATGGTATCCATTTCAGGATACATAATTTGCAAGGTATCTACTCCAATTCTGTCTTGAATATTTTGGATTAAATAATCAAAAAAACATTGTTTTTGCGCTTCTTTATCCAGTAAAGAATCACAATTCGTAACTGTTGGGAATTCGTCCACTTCTTCCCAATTTATTTTCCCTAGTTCTTCCTTTAATAACTGTTCCTTATCTGGAGCCTTTTTATCAAAAAATTGACAAGAAAAAAAAGTAAAGAATAGGGCTACTAAAATAGCATTTGTTCTTTTCAAAATATATTTTTTGTAAAAATAGCATTTTTTATTTACAAAAAATTTTTACGAACAAAATGAAATTGGTTTGCAAATAGTGAATTACATCATTTTAAAGGTGATTGGCAAACCATATTTCACATTTACTACTTTCCCTTGATGTTTCCCCGGAGTAAATTTTGGTAACAAGCTAACAATACGAATCGCTTCTGCTTCCAATATCTTTTTTTCGTTTGCTTTTTCATTGGATGCATTGGCCTGAATATCTTTCACAATTCCTACTTCATTGATAATAAAACTCACTTCAACTCTCCCTTGAATATTATTTTCTAATGCTTCTTCAGGATAGGTAAAATTCCTTTTGATGTGATTCATCATTTTTTTATTAAAACATTCAACCGCTTCTTTTCTTGATGAAGAGCCATCACACCCTTTAAACAAAGGCACCTCTTCCGTAACTTCAAATGCAATAAAGTCTTCTGTTGAAGTGTTTTTTTTAACATTTGTAAAAGAAGTAATTATTGAGAAAAGAAACAACAACAACACAATTGTTCTTAATTTAGTTTGAGTAGTTTTTAGCATAGTAATAGAAATTTAGTTAATAATCCTATATCCATTGATTTTGTAGCACATTCTATTAAGCAGTACAAGGGTATAACTAAAATACAAAAAAATGATTAATTCTTAAAAAAAACATAAAAAAATTATAACAAAAAAAATCTCAAATGATTTCGTAATACGAATTTAACAATTAATTATGCTAAAAAACTTATGTTTTCTTGGTATAAAGGAATTAAAAAAGCAATTAAACTGAATCCATTTATAATTTATTACTTTAGATTGCTGTTGATTTTCTAATTTTATAAAATTAAAACAACTAAAATGGAATACGTATTATTATTTTTAGGCTTAAGTTGTATGATTATAGGAATTATAGGCAGTTTTTTACCTGTTTTACCTGGCCCTCCTATTAGCTGGATAGGCCTACTTTTGGTATATCTTACGCCAGATATTAAAACAAATTATTGGATATTAGGTAGTACATTAACTATTGCACTACTTATTACGATTTTAGATTATATCATACCCGCTCAAGGTACCAAACGATTTGGTGGCAGTAGTTATGGTATTTGGGGAACTAATATTGGTTTAATAATAGGCTTGTTAGCTCCTATCCCATTCGGTTTTATAATTGGCCCTTTTGTTGGCGCTTTACTAGGAGAATTACTTTATAATCAAAATGATCACAAAAGAGCTTTAAAAGCCGCAACAGGTTCTTTTATTGGTTTTTTAGCCAGTACTTTTATGAAGTTTCTAATTACAATTATTTATTTAGGTTTGTTTTTAGCCTTGGTTTGGAAAAACTGGCATGTTTATTTTTAATTCATTATAATAAAAAAAGCATCTTAGTTTTAAGATGCTTTTTTTAAAATTAGCGGTCTGGACGGGACTCGAACCCGCGACCCCATGCGTGACAGGCATGTATTCTAACCAACTGAACTACCAAACCTAATTTTACAATATGTTCTTGAAATTAACAATTCTTTTAAACGAATCTCAATTTTTTAATATTTTCACAACAAAGAACGTTATTTAAACAAAAAAGCCATCCACCTTAAAGGTGAAAAGCTTTTCATCGGTCTAACTACTAAACCATTCCGATTTTACTCGGAACTAAACAACACAACTATTTTCGATGCTTTTATGGGGCAAAAAAGCATTCCGATTTCTCAGAATGCTTCTTCCCAAATTAGCGGTCTGGACGGGACTCGAACCCGCGACCCCATGCGTGACAGGCATGTATTCTAACCAACTGAACTACCAAACCAGTGCCTTATTGCGAGTGCAAATATACAACGCTTTTCGAATCTTGCAAATATTTTTTTAAAAAAAAGTAAAAAAAATTTAATAAAAAAAGATAATGATTAGCCAAACTTTTGTTTTTCAACCAAATACGTAGTTAAAATTTTTTCAAAATTTTCTCCAATTTCAACAGGTACATACTGAATTTTATACTGTAAACAAGAATCTGAAATTGCCTTAAAATAGTTTTCTACTTGTTTTTCGTAAGCTTCTTTTATATTATCTGAAAAAAGCTGAATACTTTCTCCTGTTTCAACATCAATAAATTTTCGTGGAGAAGCATTGAAGTCAAAATGAAATTCTGTCTTTTTATCGTATACATGAAAAACCACTACTTTATGCTTATTATGTTTTAAATGCTGTAAAGCTTTGAAAATTTTATCTTCATTCTCGTACTGAAACATATCTGTAAACAAAATAACCATGGATCTTCTGTGAATATTTTCAGCTATTTGATGTAAAAAAGTAACCGTATCTGTTTTTTTATTACTTACAGTAGTTTGAAGCAGTTCTTCTAATTTGTTTAAAATCATTCGATGATGCCTTTCACTTCCTTTTTCTCCTGTATAAAACTCATAGGCATCAGAATACACACTCAAACCGACAGCATCGCGTTGTTTTTTTAACAGATTCATTAAAACTGCAGAAGCCAATACTGAAAAACCAATTTTATTTTCGTAAAAAGAATCCTTTTTCGTCAATACAGGATAATGCATAGAAGAAGAATTATCAATAATTAAATGACAACGTAAGTTCGTTTCTTCTTCATATCTTTTAGTATACAAACGATCCGTCTTAGCAAATAATTTCCAATCAATATGCTTGGTACTTTCTCCTGGATTATAAATTTTATGTTCTGCAAATTCTGCAGAGAAACCATGAAAAGGACTTTTGTGCATTCCAGAAATAAAACCTTCGACCACTTGATTTGCAAGTAATTCTAGGTTTTTAAAACGAGTTATTTTTTCTAATTGAGATTCTATCTTCATAAGGTAAAGATAATCAGATAAATTTGTTAATCATAAAAAAAGCCTAACATTAAGTTAGGCTTTCCATTTCATTGTAAATCAATTATAATAATGCATCGATTGCATCAGTATAAGTTTTTTTAGGAGCAACTCCAACTTGTCTTCCTACTACTTCTCCGTTTTGGAATACTAAAACAGTTGGAATGTTTCTAACACCATATTTTGCTGCAAATTCTTGGTTTGCGTCTACATCTACTTTTCCTACAACTGCTTTCCCGTCATATTCTGTAGCCACTTCATCAATAACTGGTCCTACCATTCTACATGGTCCACACCAAGCTGCCCAAAAATCTACTACTACTGGTTTATCTGATTTTAATACTACTTCTTCAAAAGTTGCATCTGTAATTGCTAATGCCATTTTCTTTATTTTTATATTTAAAATTCCTAAAACTAATTTTGAGTTTTTATTACTCGTTTACAAATTTAGAAAATAATTATTCCAATTTTTCTAAATTAATATAAATTTTAATTATAGCCCAATTTAAAAATTGAATTTATAAACTCTTTAACACATTTAGTAACACTCTACCACTTAATCGCTTGGAATAATCGGGATTAATATATAAGAATTCAATTTCTTGATTCTCATTTAAAACATAGACCGTTGGCACTGGTAACCAATTGGTGTTTTTATTATCGGAATATTTTCCTAACATTTTGCTGTACTTTTCTGGTGCTGCAAATGCAATCCCTAAAGCTTTTGAGAAAACGCCATTACTATCAGCATACAATTGATATCCTAAATGATCCTTTTCAATTGTTTCTTTTAAAAAAGAAGGCGCATCTGGACTTACTGCAATAATTTGGTATCCCAAACTCAAAATATCTTTTTCTATCTCTTGCATATCTGCCAATTGCGCATTACAATAAGGACACCAACCGCCTCTATACACAATTAAAACCGTCTTTTGAACAAAGATTTCATTGGTGTTTTTGGTTTTTCCTTGCACATCTTGTAGAGTGCTATTAGGTATTTTTTCTCCAATTAATAAGGGCGCGATATTTTCTGGTTTATCTGCTATTTGAGCAGGTAAATACGTTATGAAACTTAGCAACAAAAAGAGGAATACGTTTTTTTTCATTTGTATGACTTTAAAATTAAAGACACAAAGGTATTTTACCATTCTTTTTTACAGTGTTATCTAGCTAACATTAATTGAGTTTAAAATTAATTTGCATGCTTTCAAGTTCCTGCAATAACTCGTTAGAAATTTTAACTTTCATTTTCCTACTCGGCATACTCAACTTGGTCACCACTTTTATTTCTTCCACCTCTTTAATAGTTGGAGCAATTGCAACCGACTCTAATGCTTCTTCCGAATCTGTATCATCACTCACATCTATAGTTTCATCTTCAACTGTTTCGATGATTTGTTTCTTTATTTTTTCCAACTCCATGACTTCAATAGTAACAGTATTCTCGCCTTTTTCTTTGGTAAACAAATCATACAAAGATTGAATTAAGCTTTCACTTAAATCGGCGATACTAAATTGTAAAATCAGTTTTTTAGCAAAAGTAGTCAACACATCTTGCAACATTTTCACTTCTATAAACTGCAATCTTGGATCCCCTTTTTTCCCTTCAGCGTTCACCCAACCTTCTTTTACTACCAATTTAATAAAGGTAAAATTGTTTTGAATTAAAAAATGTCGGAACTTTAAGTATTCTTCTCCAAAAATTCTAAATTCATAGGTTTCGTCATACCCTTCCAAAGTAAACATTCCCCAACCTTTTCCATTTTTTGCCACACGGTGTTCTACTCTGGTAATGATTCCGCCAATACTAATATTTTTACCTACGAAATTATTTAAATCTTTCAGCTCTTCTAACTTCGCATTACAGAAATATTTCATCTCATATTTGTAATCATCCAAAGGATGACCGGAAATATAGATCCCAACTACTTCTTTTTCTTTGGCTAATTTTTCCATGGTATTCCATTCTTCACAAGGTGGAACAACCGGTTCAGCTATTTGTACTTCGGAAGCATCTCCAAATAAACTCACCTGAGAGGAATTTTCATTTTCTTGAAACTTTGCCCCATATTTCATGGCTTTTTCTAAGAAGGTAATATGATCACCTTCATCATGAAAATATTGTGCTCTATGTGTATCTGAAAAACAGTCAAAACCACCTGCTAAAGCTAAATTCTCAAACGCTTTTTTATTGGCGGCACGTAAATCGATTCGTTTGGCTAAATCAAAAATCGATTTGTATTTGCCCTCTTTTCTGTTTTCAACAATCGTATTTACAGCTCCTTCACCCACACCTTTAATAGCTCCCATTCCAAAACGAATCGCATAATCTTCATTTACAGTAAATTTATAATAGGATTCATTCACATCTGGCCCTAAAACGGCTAATCCCATACGTTTACACTCTTCCATAAAGAAAGAAACTTGCTTAATATCGTTCATATTATTAGAAAGCACAGCAGCCATATACTCCGCTGGATAATGTGCTTTTAAGTAAGCAGTTTGATAAGCTACCCAAGCATAACAAGTGGAGTGTGATTTATTGAAGGCATAACTGGCAAAAGCTTCCCAGTCTTTCCAAATTTTTTCCAAAACAGTAGCATCATGCCCTTTTGCAGCCGCTTGTTCTACAAATTTAGGCTTCATTTTGTCCAATACATCCTTCTGCTTTTTTCCCATAGCCTTTCGCAAGACATCGGCTTCACCTTTAGTAAATCCTGCTAAAGATTGAGACAAAAGCATTACCTGTTCTTGATATACTGTAATCCCATAGGTTTCACCTAAATACTCTTCACAAGCATCTAAATCATATACTATAGGTTCTTCTCCATTTTTTCTTCTTACGAATGAGGGAATGTATTCCAAAGGACCTGGACGATACAACGCATTCATGGCAATTAAGTCACCAAAAACAGTTGGTTTCAAATCCTTCATGTACTTTTGCATTCCGGGTGACTCGTATTGGAAGATTCCAACCGTTTCCCCTCTTTGAAACAACTCATAGGTTTTTGGATCATCTATAGGAAATTGGTCTGGATTGAGTTGGATTCCTGTTCGATATTTAACTAATTTAACCGTATCTTTTATTAAGGTTAGGGTCTTCAGACCCAAGAAGTCCATTTTTAATAATCCTGCACTTTCCGCAACAGAGTTATCAAATTGGGTTACGTATAAATCAGAATCTTTAGCCGTTGTTACTGGAACATAATTGGTAATATCGGAAGGTGTAATAATAACCCCACACGCATGAATTCCGGTATTACGCATGGAACCTTCTAATATTTTCGCCTGCTGAATCGTCTCGCCCGCTAAGTCACCTTCGTTTGCAATAGCAATTAATTCTTTTACCCGATCAAATTCATCGGAACGTAAGGCTTTTTTAACCTCTTCTTCTTTTTCAGAAATGAATCGGGCCAAATTCCATTTGGAAGGCATCATTCCAGGAATTAATTTAGCAATTCGGTCCGCTTCAAACAAAGGTAAATCTAATACCCGAGCGGTATCTCGAATAGCTGATTTCGTTGCCATTTTACCATACGTAATAATTTGCGCTACCTGATTGGCTCCGTATTTTTTAATTACGTAATCCATCACACGTCCACGTCCTTCATCATCAAAATCAATATCAATATCGGGCATGGATACACGATCAGGATTTAAGAAACGCTCAAAAAGCAAATCGTATTTAATAGGATCTATATTAGTAATTCCTAAACAGTATGCTACCGCTGAACCCGCAGCAGAACCACGACCTGGACCAACAGAAACATCCATTTTTCTAGCTTCTGCAATGAAATCTTGTACAATTAAAAAATAACCTGGATAACCTGAATTGGAAATCGTTAACAATTCAAAATCCAACCGTTCTTGAATTTCTGGAGTAATTTCAGTATACCTGCGTTTGGCACCTTCCATAGTAAGATGTCTTAAATAGGCATTTTCACCTCGAACACCACCATCTTCAGCATCGGCAGGATCTACAAATTCATCAGGAATATCATATTTTGGCAGTAATACATCTCGATAAAGAGAGTAAATTTCGACCTTGTCAATTATTTCTTGGATGTTTATAATGGCTTCTGGTAAATCGGTAAAAAGTTTTTTCATTTCTTCTTCCGACTTAAAATAATATTCTTGATTGGGTAACCCGTAACGATATCCTCTTCCTCTACCAATAGGGGTTGCTTGTTTTTCTCCATCCTTCACACACAATAAAATATCATGTGCATTCGCATCTTCTTTGTTCAGATAGAATGTATTATTGGTTGCAACCAATTTTACTTGGTGCTTTTGAGCCAATTCAATTAAGGTTTTATTTACCCGATTTTCATCTTCTTGATTGTGCCTCATGATTTCCAAATAGAAATCGGCTCCAAATTGATTTTTCCACCAAATCAAAGCTTCTTCGGCTTGGTTTTCACCAATATTTAAAATTTTACTAGGAATTTCACCGTATAAATTCCCAGACAAAACCATGATATCTTCTTTGTATTTTTCAACAATTGTTTTGTCAATTCTAGGAACATAATAAAACCCATCTACATAAGCGATGGAAGCCATTTTTGCTAAATTATGATACCCTTTTTTATTTTTTGCTAATAAAACCACCTGATAGCCATTGTCTTTTTTGGTTTTATCCAAATGATTGTCACAAATATTAAATTCGCAACCTACAATAGGCTTTATTTCAGTATCAGTAGGCGCTTCACCGGCTTCAATGGCCGCTTCAATCTTTGCTTTTGCGGCTTTATTATGATTCATAACTGCACTCACAAAGTGAAAAGCTCCCATCATATTCCCAGTATCGGTCATCGCAACAGCTGGCATATTGTTTTTTGCAGTTGCAGCAACTAAGGCAGGAATCGCAATAGTCGATTGCAAAACTGAAAATTGGGTATGATTGTGTAAGTGCGCGAATTTCGCCTTAGAAAAATCTTTTTTATCTTCTTCAGAGATGGTTGTTTGAACATTTTCTTGCTCAATTTTTTGCAGTTTTTTACGAATGGCGTCTGAAGCTGCTTTTAAATTGATGTGCTGTAACCCAATTAATTGAATTTCAGTCTGATTATTTTCTTTGAAACGTGTAAAATAATCGGGAGCAACATCTAATTCTTCTTTTGTAAAGACCTCTCTTTTGATTAATTCTAAAAAACAACGTGTGGTTGCTTCCACATCGGCCGTTGCATTATGCGCTTCTGCAAAAGGTTCTCCAAATAAATATTCATGTAATTCAGTCAAGGTAGGCAACTTAAATTTACCACCTCTACCTCCTGGTAGTTTTAGTAATTCGGCTGTAACTTCTGTACAAGTATCTAAAACAGGCATTTTTGCCATTTCGGAAGCAACACCCATTCGGTAAAATTCGCAGCCCATAATATTAACATCAAAACCTACATTTTGACCTACAACAAACTTGGCTTTGGAAAGTGCTATATTGAATTTCTCCAGTACTTCACTCAAAGACACCCCTTGTTCTTCTGCTAATTCGGTAGAAATACCATGAATACGTTCGGCATCATACGGAATATTAAATCCATCTGGTTTTACCAAATAATCTTGATGCTCGATAAGATTTCCCATAGCATCATGCAATTGCCACGCAATTTGTATACAACGAGGCCAGTTATCGGTGTCGGTTATGGGTGCAGCCCAACTTCTAGGTAATCCTGTGGTTTCCGTATCGAAGATTAAATACATAATAGATTTATTTCCAAATAATTATAGGGTAAAATTCCAAAAAATAAAAATTCCAAATCACAAAATTTGGTAGTGTTCAAAAATACAATTATTAAAAATGATGCACAATTTTAGTTGTTAACAAGAAAACAAAAAATGAAAGTAAAATTAATAGGTTATTTTTGGCACAATTTTAGATAATAATTTTTAGTTAATCTTTTTGAAATCGCAAATATTCTTCTTTTTTTTGCATTAAGTAATTAATATAAACTTATAAATTTTCAAGTATGAAAAAATTATTTTTAATCGGAGCATTGAGCGCATCTTTGTTCATCCAAGCTAACAATGAAGAGATTTCTAAACCAGAAGAATCAAAAAAATTGGATGGTACAAAAACTTTTACAGTTTATTGCAAATACAACAACTATCAAGAATCAATCCATGATAGTGCTACATTTGAAGAAATGTTAGAAGTTGCTAATATGATTTGCGCTAAAGACAAACCAGGTTTAGCTACTGAACTTACTCAAGCACCTCAGTAATTAATTTTCTCCTCATTTATTATTATCACTAGATGAGGAGAATCAAATAAATTTTTATGAAGTTTCAATTTTTTTATCTTTTAGTTTTATTACCTTTAATGTTAAATGCCCAAGAAAAACAAGGCATTGTGAATTATGGGTACATAAGAAGTTTATTTTACGGACAAAAACAAGGAGAAGAATATAAAGCTCAATTAACTTTTGATAGTAAGCGTTCTTATTTTGTTACACAAAAAGATTCTTTAGAAAAAAGTGCTGAACCACAAATTGAACCTATATTTACAGAAGGAAACGAGGATCAAGGAGTTTCATCATCTATTAATGTAAGAGGCGGTAGACAAATCGTTAATTATGTAGGTAACCAAGTGTATTTTGATCGCGAAAAAGATACTTTATGGTCGTATGTAATGGGCATGGGTAATATTTACATCAAAGAAAAAAAACCCACTATTAATTGGAAATTTGAAAAAGAAACAAAAAAAATAGGCAAGTACACTTGCCATAAAGCCACAGCCACTTTTCGAGGGAGAGACTACACCGTTTGGTACACCAAGGAAATCCCCATTCCATATGGCCCTTGGAAACTAAATGGATTACCTGGTTTGGTTTTAGAAGCGTATGATAGTGAATATAAAATTTATTTTTATTTTAAAAATATCGAATATCCTCTAAAAGAACCAATAAAAATAGATTTTATCAAACAAGATGTAGAAGAACGATTCACACAATGGTTTCGTTATGACACTTATTTAAAACATGCGAATAATTTAATAGAACAAAAATACGAAAGATCATTACTAATCGCTAAAGAATTACCTAAATACATTCCTACCAAACAGAAAATGGAAAATTTATATCTTGAAACTACAGAATAATAAATGAAATATTTTTTACTATTTTTTACTACCTTTTGTTTTTCCCAACAATATACAATTACTGGTAATATAGAAAACAATAACAGAAGTATTAACAATGCTTCTGTTATTGTTTTAGATACAGCTGAAAACATGTTGGGCTACACTTACACCAATATACAAGGCACTTATTCTCTAACCTTAACCGCTAAAAAAGGAGAAACGATTGTAATACAAGTATCGAGTTTAGGTTATGAAAAAAAAGAAATAAGCTTAGTTTTAAAAGAAAATTCAGTTATTACGCAATCCTTTGAATTACTAGAAAAAACGGAAGTATTAAATGAAGTGGTATTAGAAACGGAACAAAAAATAAAAGTGGATAGTGATACTATAACCATAAAAACCAAATACTTTACCAATGACACAGAACAAACGGTAGAAGATGTTTTAAAACGCATTCCAGGTATTGAAGTGTTAGAAGATGGGAAAATAAAAGCTAATGGAAAACTCATTAGTAAACTACTAATAGAAGGAGATGATTTATTTGATCAAGATTATAAGTTATTGTCCAAAAATTTAGATGGCAAAGTGTTGGATGCCGTTCAGATTTTAAAAAATTTTGAAGACAATCCTATATTAAAACAATTAGGTGATTCTAAGGCTGTTGCCGTGAATTTAAAATTGAAAAAAAATCTATTAAACATTTGGTTTGGAAACCTTACTTTAGGTGCAGGAGTTGTTTCAGAGAATCGTTGGAAAGAAAGTTTAAATATAGGATTGATTCGTAAAAAAATCAAATTATTAAACTTAGCCGATTACAACAATTCTGGAACTAAAGCCAGCAGTCAAATTTCTAAAAGTTTTGCTTCTTTTGATATTTACAGACAAGACCGATATGAAAAAGAAGCACGAAGTGTGTTTCATTCATTTAGTGGAGAAAACACCACTTTTAGTAATACCCAAAGTATTTTTAACGATGCTTTTTTTAATACTTTAGCTTTTAATACAAAAATCAAACCCGATTTTTCGGTGCGCAGTGTGAGTTACTTTGCTTTAGACGAGCAAATACAAAATAGCTTGTCTTCTACGGAATATTTAGTGGAACCAAATCCTATTTTTACCTCAGAGCAAAAAAACTATAGTTTACAAAATAAAAAAATAGGCAGTGAACTAGAACTTAAATATACGGCCAACTCAAAAAACTATTTTACAGCCAATTTGATTTTTAAAAACAACCCCCAACGCATTAAGGATAACATTTTGTTTAATGAAGATTTAGTAGCTGTAAACTCTAGAAATAACAATTACAGTTTTTACAATCATTTGTATCATACTTATAAAATCAAAGGGAACAAGGTTTTAGTGAATTATCTCTATTTTGGAAACGATCAATTGACGGAAAGAAATAAAATTATTTCACCCTATTTAAATGATTTTTTCGCAATCGATAGTCAAGCACTTATTAAAGAAGAAGTTAACAATAACCTTCTTTTTACTGGAATTAAGAGCAAACTCATTTCCAAATACAAAAAAACAGAACACGTAATAGGTGTTAAATTAGAAAGTAGTACCGAAAAAAACAAAACCAATTTTTTAGTTGAAAACACTCAAAATTCAGAATACAGTACCAATTTAGATTTTAAACAAAACACCATTAGCGTTGATAATGGCATTAAATATGAATTTACAGAGGATTTAAAATTAGATTCTCAAATTACTTTTGATTTTAACGATTTTAAAAGCCAAAATTTTTCTAAACGATACGTGCTTTACAGAGCCCATAATGGTTTGAATTACGATAGTAAAAAAACAGGTACTTACAGCTTATTTCATAGTTTCAATCAAACACTACCTCAAACTTCAGCTTTACTTCAAAAGTATCAATTGATAAGTTATCGAAATTTTTCTAAAGGAATTGTAAACCAAGAATTGCCCGTTTTAAAAAGTCAGAGTATCACATTATCGCATCATTATTCAGGAAGTTCCATTCGCTATTCTACCACTAGTAGTTTGTCTTATACCAAATCGGGAAAAATTAATGCATCAGAAACCACCATAACAAATAATTTTATTTTCAACAATACCTCTTTTGTAGAAGGCGGAGATAGTTATCGATTTAACTTTAAGTTACTGTATTTCATTCGAAAAATACAAATGGCAACCAAATTAGAAACGGATCAAAATTGGACCTCAGCACCTGTAAAAGTAAATACAAGTGATTTCAATACAATTAACACTTTATTTAGTACTTATATCGTATCTGGAACTACTTATTTAGAAAAACCCTATAATTTTGATTTTATGGTTACCCAAAATAGAAGTTATACTACTTTTAATGATTCTAAAAGTAGCAATGTGATTACCAAAGCGAATTTCGCTATAAATTACAAACTAAATGAAACCTTTATAGTAGCATTAAAAAATGATGTATATTGGCTAGATGAAACCTATTCGTTCTTAAATGCTGAATTGAACTATACTCCTAAAAAGAGTAAATTTTCTTACCGAATGGTATTGAATAATTTATGGAACGAAAATGAATTTAAAATTACTTCCTTAAACGATTATACGATTACAACGAGAAGTATTCCTTTAATTGAAAGATACGCTTTACTTACAGTCCGCTATAGATTCTAACAAAAAAACCATCTCTTTTGAGATGGTTTTTTATACTATAATTGATTCTTTTTAATTTAAAGGCAATCGGTAGAAAATCCCTTGAGAAAAAGTAACTACTTCTCCACTATCATTTACAGCATTCAACTTAAATGACCCTGTATATTTACCATCTTCAACTTTTTCAATAACAACTTCACCATTACTTTGCTGTGTGTTCACCACTCTAAAAGTCGCATTATTATTTCCTCCTTCAACAGTTACTACATCTCCAGTTACATAATTAGCGCCTCTAGCTTTTATAGTGTCTGTTAAAATTGCACCAATACTATTTACTGTTATACGAAAAACCAATCCACTACCAGAACCTCCTGTTGTTAAAGCAGAATCATCATTGGCATATCCATTTCCAGAGGTTAATTTTCGAGTTACAAAAGCTGGGCCAGGAAAAGCACCTGTATCATACGTTGTAGTGTTAATCCCAGATTTTAAGCTATAAGAGGCAAAATTAGCTTCATTAGTAGTTCCTAAAAGATAGGTTCCAGGATTGGCTGAACTTGTGGTTAAAACCAACTCTTCATTCCCTCTTAAAGCGGTAATAATCAAGCCCCCATTAGGCCCTATTGCTAATGAAGTTTCTTGTGATTTCCAGTTACTATCGTTTAATTTTGCTTGAAATGCTGGGTTATTAACTTGTGTTTCATTCACACATGAGGTAACCATTATTACACATCCCATTAAAGCAATTATTTTTTTCATTTAATATCTTGTTTAGTACATAATTAGACAAAAATAATTTTTTTAATTCAAACTTAACATAAAAATCATAAAAATATTTTTGCAAAACATATACTATTGTAAAACAAAGTTTTGTACATTTGCACCCTTAAATAACTGAGGTCGGGTACCTCAACATTAATCAAAAGATTATGCCTGTAAAAATTAGATTACAAAGACATGGTAAAAAAGGGAAACCTTTTTACTGGATCGTAGCAGCAGATGCTCGTTCAAAAAGAGATGGTAAATTCTTAGACAAAATCGGAACTTACAATCCAAACACTAACCCAGCAACTATCGATTTAAATTTAGATAGCGCTGTACAATGGTTACACAATGGTGCTCAGCCAACTGACACTGCAAGAGCAATTTTATCTTACAAAGGTGCTTTATTAAAACACCACTTAGATGGAGGAGTTCGTAAAGGTGCTTTAACTCAAGAACAAGCTGATGCTAAATTAGCAGCTTGGTTAGAAGAAAAAGCTGGTAAAGTTGATGCTAAAAAAGACGGTTTAAGCAAAGCACAAGCAGATGCTAAAGCGAAAGCATTGAAAGCTGAAAAAGAAGCTAACGAGAAACGTTTAGCTGCTCAAGCGGAAGCTGCAAAAGCTGCTGAAGCGGAAGCTGAAGTTGCAACCGAAGAAGCTGCTGCTGAAGAAGCTCCAGCTGTTGAAGAAAACAATGAAGAAACAGAAGCTTAATTTTTAATTCGTAATAATGCATAAAAAAGAGTGTTTCTATTTAGGCAAGATTGCGAGAAAATTTAGTTTTAAAGGGGAAGTTTTAATCTATTTAGATACAGACGAACCCGAATTGTATGAAAATTTGGAATCAGTATTTGTTGAATTAAACAAATCACTGGTTCCTTTTTTTATTGAAAAAAGTGCTCTTCACAAAGATAAATTTTTACGGGTACGTTTTGAAGATATTGATTCAGAAGCTGCGGCTGATGAAATTATGAATTGTGAAATTTATCTTCCACTTTCCATGTTGCCTAAATTAGAAGGAAATAAGTTTTATTATCATGAAATTGTAGGTTTTGAAGTTGAAGATGTACGTTTAGGAACTATTGGCACAATGAAAGGGGTGAACGATAGTAATGCACAACCTCTTTTTGAAATTCTAAATGGTGAAATCGAAATCTTGGTTCCCATGATAGATGATTTTATTGTAAAAATTGATAGAGGCAACAAAAAAGTAATTCTTAACACTCCTGTGGGATTAGTTGACTTATATTTAGGTTCATAAAAAAGAGTAGATTTTGTCGGTTTTTAAATTCAAACAATTTACAGTAAATCAAGAACGATGTGCTATGAAAATTGGCACTGATGGGGTTCTATTAGGTGCATGGACACCCTTGATAAACAATCCTTACAACATTCTTGATATTGGTGCAGGAACTGGCGTTTTGAGCTTAATGCTTGCCCAAAGAAGCAATGCAGAACAAATTGATGCTATCGAAATTGATGCTGCTGCTTTTGAACAAGCTACTGATAATTTTGAGGCTTCACCATGGAACGACCGCTTATTTTGCTTTCATGCAGGTCTTGATGAATTTATGGAAGAACCTGAAGATGAATATGATTTAATTGTATCCAATCCTCCTTTTTACACTGAGAATTACAAAACTGAAGATGAACAACGAGATTTAGCTCGTTTCGAAGACGCTTTACCTTTTGAAGATTTAGTAGAAGCGGCTGATTTATTGCTTTCAGAGCAAGGTATTTTTGCAGTTATCATTCCTTATAAAGAAGAAAATCGGTTTTTAGCTTTAGCAGCCTCTTTTGAATTGTATCCTTTACAAATCACTCGTGTAAAAGGCACCCCAACTACGGAAATTAAAAGAAGTTTGCTGGCTTTTTCAAGAATCCAACAAACTCCTTTAATAGACGAATTAACTATTGAAATTTCTCGTCATGAATACACTCCAGAATATATCAAGCTCACCCAAGATTTTTATTTGAAGATGTAATTATTTTAGTTATCATACATTACACAAGATGCACAATCTGGTCCTGAATCACAATAGACTCCTCCAAAAGCTCTTTTTTTAACACAACCAGTACCCCAATCGCAATCACATGTTATTTTACTTATTATCTCAATTTCTTTTGAATTATGCGACTCAATTGAATTTCTTAAAACAGGCAAAACCATAGTATAACCAAAAACATTTGCCTTTACATAAACATATTCTTTTGAAGAAATCTCTTTATTTTGTTTTATAAAATCAGGTATATTACCATTATATATTTTTAAATAAAAATTATTTATCCCTGTTTTTACCTCTGGAAGATTAAGTACTTCTGTTTTCATACATTTATATTCCTTTTTATCAGACGTATTAATTAACGACACCTCTTCTTTAACATTAATTATTCCTTTTAGCACTACACTTCTCGAGTTAGAATACACCTTTCTTTCACACGTTTTACAGGTAGAGGCCATTATACAATAGTAAACCCCATCTTTTTTTAAAGGACTACAATCTGTACCTTGCGTACAATCGCAATGTACACTAATTTCTGCTACTTTACTTAATTGTCTTGATCGAGTATCATTTGCAATCAAATAATACATATTTTCTGGTAAAACAATAGTAAACACTCCATCATCATTTTTAAACACTTTACTCCCTTCTGGAAAAGGAATTCCTTTGTCGTTACTCAAAGTAATAGTTTCTCCTATTGCTTTGTCTTTAATAGGATCAAATTGTCTCACTTCTAACTCGTTATCTTCCTTACTGCACGAGATAAACATCAGGGTTGCCATGAAGGCATACAATGCTTTTTTAATAGACTGCATTTTCATATTTTTTAAATTTGTTGTCCCAAAAATAAGATGTAAAAAAGCAAAAAAAATCACCCTGAACGGGTGATTTTTGTAAAACTTAACTGTTTTTACTTGTTCCTTGCTGAATTATACACTTTGATAACCTCATCTTTGCATGTTACATGTAATTTTTCATAAATATTTCGAGCATGCGTCTTAATTGTATTAATACTTACATTTAATTCTTCACCAATCGCTGCATAACTTTTCCCTTTTGCTAAAAGTGTTACTACTTCATTTTCTCGATTGGAAAGTTCGTTTAATTTTTTTTCTTGAAACGATTCTACCACCATTCGAGCAATTTTAATACTCATAGGTGCTCCTCCTTGATTCAACTGTTCTAACGCTTCTATAATTTTTTGCTTTCCACTTACTTTTGTAATATAGCCAACAGCACCCGCACATAAAGCCTCAAAAACATAATTTGATTCTTCATTAACTGTAATTACAATGATTGCTACTCTTGGAAATTGTTTCTTAATAATCCTAATACCTTCTATTCCATTCATTCCTGGCAAATTAATATCCATAAACAAAATATCAGGTTGCAATTCTTCTAATTTAGGAATGGCTATTTCACAGCTTTCAAAATCACCTACCACTTCAAAATCTTCTGTAGAATTAATCATTTCTTTGTAAGTGTTTCTTACCAATTCATAGTCTTCAATTAAAACAATTCTTTTCATTATTAAAATAGCGTGAAATTTATTTTACAAATGTATCACAATTTTACCTGTCATTTTCAAAAGCAAAAAACCATAGTAAAACTATGGCTTGTGCTAAAAACAGAAACAAAATAATTTTTACTTTTTAATTATTCTTTGCACACCTGTTTTTCCTTCTTTAGAGGTTATTTTTACCAAATAAATACCCGACAAAATATGTTCCAAATTGACAAAAGCACCTGTTGCAACCTCTTGAACAGTTCTTCCATCTAAAGCAAGTATCTCAATCTTTGCTATTTCTTGGTTATTCGATACAGCTACATTTAAAACATCATTTACAGGGTTTGGATAGACTGAAATTTGATTATTAAGATCAAATAAAGTCTTAGACAATGTTGTACTTAATTTTTTAATATTATAACCACTATTATCTTTATAACAAACTACAATTTTATCCGATTTAATGTCCATACTTAATTCTGTTATAGTTGAAGTTGAAAAACCTAACGTTCCAACAGAGTTCCAAATAGAACCATTATATCTCATTACAGATACTTTTCCTGAATTTGCATTATCTTTAAAACCTACAACTGGATTATTAGCTGAATCCAGTTTTAAAACTAGCTTATTAGCTGTAGAAGGCGTAAATCCAGCCGAACCAACTACAACCCAGTTAGCTCCATCAAATTTCTTTACTGTTAATTTATATCCTTGATTACTATCTCCATAAACAACATATGGTACATTATCAGTTCCAATAGCTAATGAAGCAACACTTGAACTACCATCAGAAACAACTCCTGATCCAACAGTAACCCAAGAACTTCCGTTAAATTTTTTTGCCACAATTCGATAAACATAACTTCCATTAACTAAAACACAATCTTCATAAACCACATATGGTGTATTATCTGGGGCAATTTCAAAACTCATAGTAGATAAACCACTACAAGTACTAAAACTAGGATTTCCTACATATTCCCATGTATTATTACCTCCATTTAATTTCATAACTGATAGTCTATTTCCAGTATTTTCTGTAAATGCAAAATAAGGTATTCCTTGATTATTAGTTTTTAAAACAGATTGTATACTTCCGTTAACATCAGAAAATGTTGCATTTCCTAAAGTAGACCAATTACCTGCATTATTCTTTTTAACTGTTGTTCCATTTAAAGTTGAATAAGATATATAAGCTTCATTTACAGATGAAATCTTTAAATTCAAATCAAAAAAAACAGAATAATTATAAGGAGTGTAGAAATCGGTTCCAAAATCAGCCCACGAATTATTTGCATATTTTTTTACTTTACCATGAAAGTAGACACCGTCATCATATTTCTGAATAAAATAGACATCATTCCCATCAGAATTTAAAGCAACCTTTCCTTCAAAATAATTTCCGGTAAAAGCACTACCTATGCTTTCCCATGTTTGCGAATATAAATTTACAGACGTAAGAAACAAAAAAATAAAAGACAAAGTAATTTTTTTCATAATTGTTATTTTTAAAATTGGTGCAAATTTGAAATTTTGTTTTCAATAAAAAATCACCCTTTTTGGGTGATTTTTTATGTTTCTATACACTATTTTTTTATAATTTTTTGAGTATATATTTTACCTTCTTCAGTTGCTACTCTTAACAGATAAACTCCTGCAACGACAGACTCTAAATTCATTTCAGTTGTATTCTTTATTGTACTAATTACTCTCCCTTCTAAAGTGGTTAATACTAATTTATCAATTTTTTGATTTCTTTTTAAACCAACTGTTAGCTTTTCATAAGTTGGATTTGGATAACAAAAAACAGATTCATTCCAAATAAAATCTTTGGTAGTTAAAGTACAATTTTCACTAAACGAAGCTGAATTGTCTTTTAGCCAATTATTAACTGGTACAAAACCAGCATCAATTTGGATACAGGTTAGACTTGGGTTATTTATAGCACTAAATTCTGCAATACTAGTATTATTCCCATTTGCAACATTTAAAACGGTTAGATTATTTCCAAAACAGTAAATCTCAGTTAAATTTTGATTTTGGGTTAATTCTAAAGACGTTAAGTTATTCTCTCCGCAATATAATTTAGAAAGATTTAAATTGGATGAAAGGTCTAAATTTATTAAATCATTTCTATGACAATTTAAAAACTCCAAGTTCGGATTATTATTAAGATTTAATGCTAATAAATTGTTTTGATTACAAGACAAATCTGTTAGATCTTGATTTTGGGAAATATCCAAAGTATTTAAATCGTTTCTACCACAATGTATTTCAAGTAAACGCGTATTATTTGTTATATTGAGTGTTGTTAACAAATTACCATTACAAGACAAATACGTTAAATTGGTATTTTGAGTTACATCTAGATTAGAAATAGCATTCTCATCGCAATGAAAATATTGCAAAAGGGTGTTTTGAGTTACATCTAAATTATCAATTTGGTTGTTCCAACAAGCAAAACTTTCTAATTGTATGTTTTGACTAATATCCAAATTAGAAAACCTATTATGTCCACAATAAAAATACTTCAACAAATTATTTTGAGTTACATCTATAGTTGTTAATTGATTGTATTGACAATATAATGTAATTAATTTTGTATTATGACTTACATCTAAGCTTGTTAGTTCATTGGAATAACAGAATAAATACCTAATATTTTCAAAAGCTTCAATTCCTGTTAAATCGGTTATATTTTTGTTTTCTACATTTATCGACCCTTCATATGCAATGGCTTCTGACATTTGAATCTCTCCGTCATTATTGGTATCTATTTTCCAAATGATTGGACTCGTAATAGAGTTGCCGTGTTCCAAAAGTGCATTTTTAAAATTTATATCTGGAATAACTAGGTTTTGTGACAAAAGAGATTTACTTAAGAATAATAGCAGCAAAAAAGTAATTTTTTTCATAAGTTGTAATTATTAAAATTGGTGCAAATTTCTCTTTATTCCTACAATAAAAAATCACCCATTGAGGGTGATTTTTTATTGGTTCTTTTTTGTAAAATTTGCTTTCCCCAAATTCCAATAAAATGAAAACAATACGTTCTTTTTTTAAAGAGAATAAGCTAGAGCTATTATTATTTCTTCTCTATTTAATTATAGGATTATTTTGCTTATTTCTCTTAATTTAAAAAATAGGCTTACTTATAAAAGTTATTTCAGTTCCATTAATCGCTTCAATGGTGAGGTTGCCATCAATTTTATTGGCTCTTTTATGCATATTTAATAATCCGTTTTTCCGTTTTAAAGTAGCACTATCAAACCCTTTTCCATTATCTGAAAAGATTATTTTTAGTTTGTTCTTTTTTGTTTTTATTTTCAAAACACAGTGAGTAGCTTCAGAATATTTTAAGGTATTTGTCATGGCTTCTTTAAACAACAATAAAAGTTGTCTCGACCAATAATAAGGCAATTTTATTGTTGTATTATCGATATTAATTTCAATATTGAATTCAATTTTAGTTGAAGCAAATAATTCTTCACCAAAATCTTTCAGATAAAAAATCAATTCGTTTAAATCGTCATTTTTACTATCGATACTCCAAATAAAATCTTTAATTCCAAAATACAGTTCTTGTGCATCTTTATTGATGCGTTCCAATTGTTTGAACCAATCTGTTTTTTTAAATTTTTCATCTTCTATTATCATCCCAGATAGCACGGTTATTCCTGCTAATTTATTTCCTAATTCATCATGAAAATCTTGTGCAACATTCTCTCTTACACTGCTTAACTCAGTTTGTAATATTTCATTTTTTAAAATAGTAGCTTGTAAAAATTGATTTCTTTTTTGAACATGTTTTAAGCGAATGTATATAACTCCAATAACTATAACTCCAGATAAAAATACAATTAACAACAAACTCCACGATTGCTTATACCAAGGAGCTTTAATATTTAAAGTGTATTTCTTTGAATATACCCAATCCGAATTAAGCAACCTGCTTCTAAACTGAAGGGTATATTTCCCATATTGAAAATTCTTAAAATCCAATTCTGCTTCTGTCAGTTTTTGCCAATTTTCCTGATTTACTTTATACTCTTTTAAAACCTCAATCTTAGAAAAAGAAATAATATCAACATTAAAAATCAAACCTTTCTGTGTTACATTTATTTTTGGTTTTTCTCTAGATTGAAACTCATTTTGGTTATTTACCTTTAAAACCCCTTTATTCCCAATTATCCAAATGATATTATTTATGTCTTCGTACACTTTCTGTGTAAATGTCGAAACCTCTTTATCTTTATAAAAAAAGTTATAAAATGTATTATCCTTAAAAATCGAAAAACCTTTTTGAGTGGCTAACCAAATGACATTATGATGATCAACACATAAAGAGTTTAGCCCTGCTTCTAATAACTCATTGCCTTTAGAATAATTTATAATTTTATTATTTTCTAATGTTAATAGCCCTTTTGAAGTAGCCATCCAAAGTGTATCATCAATAAAAGCAATATCTTTAATATCATTATTGGCGTAGTCTTTATTAGTTCCTAATAGCAATTTGAATGCATTAGTGTTCACATCGTAAATAAGCAATCCGTTTGTAGTTGCTATATATACTTTGTCGTCTTTTAAGAGAACCTTTCTTATTTTATTTTTAAGTAAATATTTTTTCTTTATTCCTTTAGATTCAATAGTAATATCATACTCAATAAAAGTGGTTCGAATTGCTTCGTTTGCAACGCTATCAGGTTTTTGATTCGTAATACATATGTTGTCAAAAATCTTAACTTCATGACTATCATTACTACTACTTCGTTTAAAAATTCTAATTTTTTTATTTTCATTGGAATTAGTTCCAAAACGCCATAACTCTTCATCAACAGTAATAGAATCTATATTTTGTGTTGTTTTGTCAATTTGAAAGAGTTTATGAGCTGCAATAAAATATACTTTTTTATGGCCTTCAAAAACATCGATGATATTTTCTGAAGTAATATTATGGTTTGCAATATAAACGTCTTCTTTAAAAATTTTAAATAAACCAGCTCCATACGTACTTACCCAAATATTCCCTTCAACATCTAAAAGAACATCACTTATTAATTGATTTTCAATAATTGTAGATGGAATTAATTGTTGTTTTTTAAGCTTCAAATCATAAATGAACAATTCTTCTTTTTTTGTTATTAAATTATAAAGTATCATGACTAAAACATCCTCTTTATAAATCGCTTTTTTGATGCGGCAATTTTGGTATGGGATTGACTCTATTCTTTTAATACCTTTATCCGTAAAGAAAACCATTTTATGTTGAAAAGTGGCAAAGTAGGAAGTGGCATCTATAGCTCCAAATCCAGTAATTTCATAATCATTTAAAAAGAGAAAATCTTTTTTTAAAGCTTCCTCCTCAAATTTATAAATTCCTTTGAAGGGTTTAACTTCGTTGAAATCACTGAAGAAATAAAGTTGGTCGTGAACAACTTCAAAATTAGGATAACAGTTTATAACATCAGGATTTTGTTTTTTGGGTTCAATAACAATACTCTGATTATTCAAAAAAATGAATTCCTTCCTTTTAGCATCATTATTCTGATAAAAAACATAATAAACACCTTTCGTAAAAAGGCCTTGATTAAACTTTTTAATTTTATTTAGCTTGAGTTTTTCACCTATATTTATGAATCGATCTTCTGCTAAGAGTTGCATTCCTCCTCCCCAAGTAACCAAAGCCAAAGTATCTTTAGCATAAGTAGTAATATCAATAACATAATTCGAGAAAAGCCCGTCTTTAGATGTATAATTTTTAAAATAGGAACCATTAAATCTAGCTAATCCATCATCGGTACCAATCCAAATAAATCCGTTATGATCTTGCTCTAAACCATAGCACAAATCATGAGGCAAATTACTATTTAACGTATTGTATTGTTTGATTTTATATTGTGCTGAACTCCAAAAAAAGAAAAGCAGAAAAACACCAAAGAATCGTTTCACTTTGAAAGCAGGCTTTAGTTAGGATTTCCCTCAATGATATTGTAGGTTTGAAGCGCTTTTCCATCGGTTAAAAGAGAAACAAAATGACAAATATGCAGTAATTGATCATACACTCTTTCTTTAGGATGTAGAAAACGTTCGGGTAATAATTTTAAGACAATGGTATCGTAATTTGAGGCTTTGCCTTCAATGGTATTATGATAGGCCGTACAAAATTTATCCAATAAGGTGTTGATAATTTTATAACCAATGACTTCTTTTTGAACCACTTCACGACATTGGTACACATTTTTAATACTAATATTAATAATGTCTTTCATTTGAGCGATATACTGACTTTTGTCCATTAAAGAATACGGAAAATCGCCTTTTAAAATAGCTTCTTCATTGTCCATAAAAACGTTCACCGCATCGTTAATTAAACTTCCAATAGCCAAAGCTCTCAAATAACTGATACGATCTTCTTTTGTAGTCAATTGATGGTATTTATTCGTATCAATGCCATTTTTAACCAATTTGATTAGGTATTCCAAAGCAAATTCTTCCTGAATTAAGCCTAAATTGATACCATCTTCAAAATCGATAATCGTGTAACAAATATCATCGGCTGCTTCTACCAAATAAGCCAAAGGATGACGTTCAAAACCAATATCTTCTCCTGATTTATTAGGTATAAGCCCTAATTCTTGAGCAACATCGGTAAAGAAAACTTTATCTTGTTGAAAAAAACCGTATTTCTTATCACATATTTTTGAGGTGGGTTTTTTAGGCAAACTTTCCTTTGGGTATTTCATAAAAGCACCTAAAGTCGCATAGGAAATACGCAACGAACCTTCAATACCTTCTCTAGAAGTAGCTAAAACCGAAAAACCATTCGCATTTCCTTCAAAATCGATTAAATCTTGCCATTCTTTATCGGATAGTTGCGCTTTAAAACGCAAACCGTTTCCTGTTTTAAAATACTCTCCAATGGCTTTTTCTCCCGAATGTCCAAAAGGTGGATTACCAATATCGTGTGCCAAAGCAGCCGCTGCTACTATAGCTCCAAAATCGTTCATTTGGTACCCCAATTCTTTCAAATAGCCATGTTTTTCTAACACTTGTTTCCCAACCAAACGCCCTAAAGACCTTCCCACCACGGAAACCTCCAAACTATGAGTTAAACGATTGTGCACAAAATCAGTTTTGGAAAGTGGAATGACTTGGGTTTTATCTTGCAAACTTCTAAAAGCAGCTGAAAAAATAATACGATCGTAATCGACTTCAAAACCCAAACGCGTATCGTCTTGGTCTTTTCGCAGTCGTTTTGCTGTATCGCCTTGTCTTTTTAATGAAAGTAATTGTTCCCAGTGCATCATTTGAGTGTAGAAGTTAATATTTTAATAGTTAGATTCTTTACCAATTTCAGAAAGTGATAATTGTGAATCTTTTATTTGGTTGTATTTCTTTATATCTACAACAACAGTATCTGTTAATGTATCATGCCAACCCTTTGAATTGTCTCCAAAAAAAGAAAGGGGTTCTAAAGGAATAAAACGGCACAAAGTTCGTAATAAAATTTTATCCGCTTCAGGTTTAGTACCGTCTCTCATAAGAACCTTTGTTCCCATAATGTATTTTCCTATTGTTCTTCCTGTAATGCTTTCCATAAAAATATAGTAAAGAGCAACGAGGAGTAACTCATATAAAACTTCTTCCACTCTATTTAAATTATCTAACCACGATAAATAATCAGTATCATTTGTAAAATAGACTGCTAATCCTAAAATAACTCCAATAACAAAAATGATTACAAATCTCATGATATAATCAATTAAAAATGTCAAAAACCGTTTTTGCTTAGTCGCTAACATGTCAGGAGTAATGTGAATTATCTGTTGTCTTGTATCCATAATTATTTTACAATTTAAGCTTTGTCTGCCAAAACGAAATCTTTCGTTTTTTTGGGATATTGATCATAACTAATATCACTTGGGTTTTCAATTACCGATTTAATGGTAATTTCATCTCCAATGGCAAACTTAGCTGTTGTATATTTATAATCTAATAAATATTCCCCACAGAAAAAATTCCCTTTTTCATCTTGCTCAATTTTTCCAGTATAAATTCCTTTTTTCTCTTTTGACATGATTTTTTATTTGGTTCCAAAGGTACGAATTGAAATGCAATTCTACTTTACAAAAAACAGCCATCGTTTGATGACTGTTTATTTATTTTATAATTAGAAAATGTGTATTAAGAACCACACATTTCGCAATCTTCTGGTCCTGCATTTTTAGAACGCTCTAACATGGCTTTAAATTCAGCTGCTGTCATTTCTGGTTCTACTTCTACAGAAACAGGAACTGGTTGCTCTTTTTTATCATTATTTAAGGTAAACTTAATCGCATCAACCGCCGCTTTGGTACGTAAATAATACATTCCTGTTTTTAAGCCGCTTTTCCAAGCATAGAAATGCATCGACGTTAATTTTGCCATGGTAGCACCTTCCATAAATAAGTTTAACGATTGTGACTGATCGATAAAATATCCTCTGTGACGTGACATATCGATAATATCTTTCATACTCATTTCCCAAACGGTTTTATACAACTCTTTAATATCTTGAGGAATCACATCAATATTTTGAATCGAACCGTTGTTTCTCATGATTTCTTGTTTCAAACTTTCGTTCCATAATCCAAGTGCTACTAAATCGTGTAATAAATGTTTGTTTACCACAATAAATTCACCTGATAATACTCTACGCGTGTAAATATTAGAAGTATACGGTTCGAAAGCCTCATTATTTCCTAAAATTTGAGACGTAGAAGCCGTAGGCATTGGTGCTAATAACAAAGAATTACGTACTCCATTTGCCATTACTTCTTTACGTAAAGAAGCCCAATCCCATCTTCCTGATAAATCCTCATCTTTTAAGCCCCACATGTTGTATTGGAACTCTCCTTTCGAAATTGGAGAACCTTCAAAAGTTGAATACGGTCCTTCTTCTTTGGCTAATTCCATAGAAGCAGTTACGGCTGCAAAATAAATCGTTTCAAAAATTTCTTGATTTAATTTTTTAGCTTCGTCGCTTGTAAATGGCATTCTTAACAAAATGAAAGCATCTGCTAAACCTTGCACCCCTAATCCTACTGGACGGTGACGCATGTTTGAGTTTTCTGCTTCTTTAACAGGATAGTAATTTCTATCAATAACTCGATTTAAATTTCGTGTAATTCTTTTGGTTACATCAAATAAGAATTGGTGATTGAATTTACCCTCTTCTACAAACATTGGTAATGAAATAGAAGCCAAATTACATACTGCAATTTCATCTTCAGAAGTATACTCTAAAATTTCAGTACATAAGTTAGACGAACGAATCGTTCCTAAATTCTTCTGATTTGATTTTCTATTTGCTGCATCTTTGTACAACATATAAGGCGTACCCGTTTCAATTTGAGATTCTAATATTTTCTCCCAAAGTTCACGTGCTTTAATGGTTTTTCTACCTTTACCTGCAGCTTCGTAAGACAAATATAAAGCATCAAATTCTTCACCATAGACATCATATAATCCTGGACATTCGTTAGGACACATTAATGTCCATTTTCCATCTTCTTCTACTCTTTTCATGAACAAATCACACATCCACATGGCATAGAATAAATCTCTAGCTCTCATTTCTTCTTTCCCGTGATTTTTCTTTAAATCTAAGAAATCAAAAATATCGGCATGCCATGGTTCTACATAGACTGCAAAACTTCCTTTTCTTTTTCCTCCACCTTGATCCACATATCTTGCGGTGTCATTAAACACACGTAACATCGGTACAATTCCGTTTGAAGTTCCGTTTGTTCCACGAATGTACGAACCTGTAGCTCTCACGTTATGGATAGAAAGACCAATTCCTCCCGCCGATTGTGAAATTTTTGCCGTTTGTTTTAATGTATCATAAATACCATCAATACTGTCGTCTTTCATCGTTAATAAGAAACAAGAAGACATTTGTGGTTTTGGTGTACCCGCGTTAAACAACGTTGGGGTTGCATGCGTAAAGAACTTTTTCGACATTAATTCGTAGGTTTCAATCGCTGCTTCAATATCATTTAAATGAATTCCAACAGACACACGCATTAACATATGTTGGGGTCTTTCAACAATCTTCCCGTTTATCTTTAATAAATACGAACGCTCTAAGGTTTTAAAACCAAAGTAATCGTAATTAAAATCGCGATTATAGATTATCGTAGAATCCAATCTTTCTGCATTTTCCATGATCACCTGATACACTTCATCAGAAAGCAAAGGTGCTTCTTGATTGGTTCTAGGATTGATGTAATGGTACATCTCTGTCATGGTTTCAGAGAATGATTTTGTGGTATTTTTGTGTAAGTTAGAAACGGCAATACGCGCTGCCAATTGCGCATAATCTGGATGCGTAATAGTCATAGACGCTGCTGTTTCAGCGGCTAAATTATCTAATTCTGAAGTGGTAACACCATCATATAGCCCTTCAATTACTCGCATAGCAACCTTTACAGGATCTACTAATTCATTCAGCTCATAGCATAAAAATCTAATTCTGTCCGTAATTTTATCAAACATTACAGGCTCTCTTCTTCCGTCTCTTTTTACTACATTCATATTGTAACTTGTTTTATATAATGGTTATTAGCCAAAGCTTTGTTTTACTTCCTAGCTTTGTTAGAAGAAAACCTGTTTAAAAGGTTTGAATAGTTTGTTTTGTTCATTTTCTTTTATTAAAAATGACTACTCGAAACCAAAAGCATCGAGAAAGGTAACTCATTGAAACGAAAAATAAGAAAAGAAGGGGCGTTCTTATTTCAATTCTTTCGTTCCGAAAATTACATATTATTGTTGTAGGTAAACAATAGAATTATCGGTTTGTATCTTTATAAAGCGCTTAATTATTTAGAAACGCGCTTTGATCGTTCTAAAAATCAGCGTCAAAACTAATTTTACCAGCTTCAGAATCGTTATTCATAACACCGGCTTTTTGATATTCTGCCACACGTTTTTCAAAGAAATTAGTTTTCCCTTGAAGTGAAATCATATCCATAAAATCGAATGGATTAGAAGCGTTGTATACTCTATCACATCCTAATTCTACTAATAAACGATCGGTAACAAACTCTAAATATTGAGTCATTAAAGCCGCATTCATTCCAATTAAACTTACGGGAAGTGACTCGGTAACAAACTCTCTTTCAATATTTAAAGCGTCCACTATAATTTCTTTAATTCTGTCTTTAGGAACTTTGTTCACTAAATGATGATTATGTAAGTGAACTGCAAAATCACAATGTACGCCTTCATCACGTGAGATTAATTCGTTTGAAAAAGTTAACCCTGGCATTAAACCACGTTTTTTCAACCAAAAAATAGAACAAAAAGCACCTGAGAAGAAAATCCCTTCTACAGCAGCAAAAGCGATTAATCGTTCTGCAAAAGAATCCGATTCAATCCACTTTAATGCCCATTCCGCTTTTTTCTTAATCGCTGGAAACACTTCAATAGCATGAAATAGTTTGTCTTTTTCTACTTCATCTTTAACATACGTATCAATTAACAAAGAATAGGTTTCACTATGAATGTTTTCCATCATAATTTGGAATCCATAGAAAAATTTTGCCTCAGCATATTGCACTTCATTGACAAAGTTTTCTGCTAAATTTTCATTTACGATTCCATCTGAAGCAGCGAAAAATGCTAAAATATGTTTAATGAAATATTTTTCATCTTCATTTAATTTCGTATTCCAATCTGTAATATCTTGGTGTAAATCTATTTCTTCAGCAGTCCAAAAGCTGGCTTCCATTTTTTTATACCATTCCCAAATATCATGGTGTTTGATAGGAAAAATTACGAAACGATCTTTATTTTCTTGTAATATGGGTTCTACTGCCGACATAATTGTTTTGATTTAAACGTATTAGGTTATAGATTTTTGTCTGAATTAGAGTTTACAAAGTTTGCAATTTGAAACGAGAAATGAAAGCCAAACTTATTCACAATTGAAGCAAGTTTTTAACAACGAGTAGAAATTTTCTTACTGAAAAAAATATTTTTAAAACATTGATTTATAGGTTTTTATCTTTTTAACAAACAACTGTTAAATAGTCGAAAACAGCAGTAAACACCTTTGCTAAGAAGTGTTTTTTAGAGATGAAAAAGGAAGCCTATTTTTTTAAATCTTGAGCTACTTTTTCTAATTCATCATACCATTGTTGTCCAAATTTACGAACCAACGCTTCTTTGACAAATTTATAAATAGGCACTTCTAATTCTTTTCCCAAAGAACAAGCATCCGAACAAATATGCCATTTATGGTAATTGACAGCCGCAAAATCAGAATAGTCTTTAACTCGAACTGGATATAAATGACAAGAAACTGGTTTTTTCCAATCGATAACACCTTG
This sequence comes from Flavobacterium sp. NRK F7, assembly GCF_024054195.1. GTDB lineage: Bacteria > Bacteroidota > Bacteroidia > Flavobacteriales > Flavobacteriaceae > Flavobacterium. Next base: position 358,846 of record NZ_JAMXLB010000001.1, read on the forward strand.
ATTGTAGGCTTGTTCAATACCGCACAATGCGATCTGTTTATCAAAAATAACATAGGCACAATCTCTACCTTCAATTAAAGTAGTCTCAAACTCGCCATCTTCACCTGTCACAAAAGTTCCTTGCGCTTCAATAGCTTGAATACCTTCTGGTCTTAAAAAAGGCTTCACTTTGGGATAAATTTCCTGAAGTATCTTCGTTTCAGCTTCATCCAATGGAGCTCCCGCATCGCCATCTACACAACAAGCGCCTTTACATGCTGACAAATTGCAAACAAATTCTTTTTCTAAAATTTCTTCGGAAACTATGGTTTTATTTAACTGAAACATACTTGTATATATTATTCGGCAAAGATAAGTTTTTTGTATTCATAACACACATACTCTATTTGTTTCTTACTTATTCCTATCTTTGCAAAATGAATTTAGCAGAACTTATTAATTGGAGAGATATCTTTACAGTTAGCATGATTTTATTTGCTGTAATTGATATTATAGGCAGTATTCCGATTATTGTCGATTTACGAAGTAAAATTGGACATATTCAATCTGAAAAAGCCACTATTGTAGCAGCCATTATTATGATTGCTTTTCTTTTTTTAGGAGAAGAAATTTTAAAATTAATTGGAATAGATGCCAATTCATTTGCTGTTGCAGGTTCTTTTGTCCTTTTCTTTTTAGCTTTAGAAATGATATTAGGCATTCGTTTGTATAAAGAAGACAATCCTACTACAGCATCTATTGTTCCAATTGCTTTTCCCTTAATTGCTGGTGCAGGAACCATGACTACTTTACTATCTTTGCGTGCCGAATATGCCAAAATCAATATTATTATCGCCATTATCATCAATGTAGTTGTCGTCTATATCGTTTTAAAACTCTCAGGAAAAATTGAAAAAATACTTGGCCCAAACGGGTTAGGTATTATTCGTAAAATATTTGGCATCATTTTATTAGCGATATCTGTAAAATTATTTGGTGCCAATGTGAAACAATTATTTATATAAAAAAATAAGTTCATGAAAATATTTAGTATTGTAGTCATTATTTTAGCGGTTGCATTGATTGTTTTTAATGCCACTCAAATTAATTATGATGCCCCTTTAGAAGGCAAAAGCACTGTAGCCTTAATTGGAATTGTTTCAGGTTTTTGCGCGATTGTTTTGATGTTAATCTTTTTGGTTTCCAAAAAAATAGAAGAAAAAACAAAGTAATTTTTAAAATCAAAAAAGATTTTTATCATGTATGATGTTTTAATCATTGGAGGAGGTGTTTCTGGAGTTTCTTGTGCTTTAGTACTAGGTTCAGCCTACACCAAACCTTTTGCTTCAAACAAAAAAATAGGTTTGATTGCGCATCAAAAGGCATCTTCTTTACAAAATGGAGTTTACAATAATGCTTATGGTATTCCTCCAGGAAAATTAGGCTCTGAATTGTTAGACGAAAGCTTAGAGCACCTTCAACAATTATATCCTCATGTAACACCAATTGAAAAAGAAAAAGTAGTAAAAATTGAAGGTTCAGTTGGGAATTTTACGATTGTAACCAACAAAAATAAGTACCACTCTAAATTGATTGTTATTGCTATTGGTTCCGGCAGTCCCTTTTTAATTGAAGGGTTAGAAACCTATGTAATTCCACATAAAAAAGCGCTAGCAATAAAAAATAGAATTCAATTGCAAAATGACGATCACTTAGTCAAACCAGGCATTTATGTTTGTGGAACATTAGCCGGACATCGAAGTCAACTGTCTATTGCTGCTGGTAGTGGTGCTAGCGTAGCGGGAGATGTTTTAACTTTATGGAATGACGGCAATCATGTTCAAGTTCATGACGCGATAAACAAATAAAAAAGGAGCTATAATAGCTCCTTTTTCATACTAATTCATTGTAATCCATTATATGAAATTCCATCTAACCCACTGGATTTATAATTGAATTCAAAACAAATTCGTAACAATCTTATGTCACTAAGTATTATAGCTCTTGATAAGTAATGGTAAAACTTCCTTCTGTGACATTCCAAACGGTACTACCATTGATAGAAGGATCTGTTACGAAGTTAAACGTTCCTTTTATTCTTTTTGTATTGGTATCGTGTTCTGTAATTACCAATTGCCCTGAATTAGCAAAACCATCATCATCTGCGTCTTGAGAAGTAGGCGGTGAGTAATACATTTGAATAAATTCATCTGCATTATAATCATAAAATTGTGTATAGGTTCCTACGGCAATATCATTAGGCAGGAAAATTTGAATCTTTTGAGCATTACTTCCCGTTGAACCCGTAATTACTAAAGTATTCGTTATCGTAGAAATTAAACCGGTAGCGTTGGGCGGATTGTAATCTACGCCATCTACTTTACAAAAGAAAGTATTTGCAGTTGAAGGGCTACTGTCATCACTTTTTGAACAGGAAAATAAAGACAAAGTGAAGAAAGAAAAAAGGACAAAAGTGTTTAAAAAAATTGTTTTCATAGTTTTATTTTTAATCTACTAAATTATAATATGCTTTTACTTGTTCGTAATCTGAAAGATCTGGCAATCTATTGGTTTGACTAGAAGGAATGATTACGTAACGAAAGTAATTTCCCCTTGCAACATCGTATTGATAATCGGTTAAAACCACTCCATCAGTTGACTTAATCTCAATTAAAATGCCATCAGCATTAGCCGCATTAGAACCAAAATAGAGATTATACGCTACATTTGACCATCTTCCTGGACCTGGAATACTATAAACCGCCGAGGTGCCATATTGTCTTGCATACACCATAACTAAACACTCATTTCTTAATTCCGCTTGCGTGAATTGATTTACAACCACACGCATGATTTTTTTGGTAGGTGTATCGTAAAAACTCCAATCTGCTGGCAACCAACCTGAAGCAACAACATTTGCGTTCCCGTCTTGACCATCTGCTCCATCCTGACCGTCAACTCCATCCTGACCATCTGTACCAGCAGGTCCTTGAATTCCTTGTGGCCCTTCTTGACCATCTACTCCGTCTTCAGCTGAACATGACATTAAAGTTAAAATGAGCACAGCTGCTGCTAAATAGCTAATAAATTTGATTTTTTTCATTATAAATTTTGTTTGATATTTATTACTTAATGTCATTTTTGGAAATAGGTTAACATTTTTAATTTAATTAATTATTTTTGTTCAAATCATGTTAACTTTTTCAACATAAAAGCATTAATGAATACCAACTTCTCGATTGAAGATTTAAGAACCGGTAACAATAAAATATACAGTCTCCTCTATAAAGAAAATAAGGATACCTTTTATAGTTATGCCAGAAAATTTACGATATCTGAAGATGAAATCGAAGAGGTATACCAAGAAGCGTTAATAGCTTTTTACGAAAATATTGCAGAAGGCAAACTGACTTCTTTTGAAAGCAGTATTAAAACCTACCTTTTTAGCATTGGTAAACATAAAATATATGAATTATTCCGAAGAAAAAAGAAAGTAGCACATACCATTGCCTTGGAACAAATTGAAAATATTGAGAACTTAGCCCATTGGAACTTAGAAGAAAGTTTCCTCAGTGAGCAACAAGAAAAAGTAAAGACGGCTTTTAAAAGCTTAGGAAAAAGATGCCAACGCATTTTAGAGCTCTTTTATACTGAAAACAAAAGCATTAAAGAAATTATGCATTTAGAAAATTACGAAAATGAAAATACGGTAAAAGCACAAAAATCGAGATGCATGAAAAGTTTACGTGAAATGATAACCAATAAATCATGAACAAAGACCAACTCCTTCAAAAATACCTAGATCATTCTTTAACAGAGGAAGAAAAAACCTTGCTTGAAAAAGAAATAAAAGAAAACCCTGATTTTCAAAGAGAATTAGAAGAAGCTTATAATCTAAGAAAAGCAATAATCGCTCACAAAAAAGAGGAATTAAAAAGTACTTTTAAAACATTGGAGCAACCTAAAAAAAGACCTTTTATTACGAAACTCATATCTTATGGTGTAGCCGCTTCTGTTTTTATAAGTATTCTAATAGTAGTTTATTTTTTAATAAATAGTCCCGTTTCAAATGAAGCTCTTTTTGCAGAAAATTTTGAACCCTATCGAAATATCATTACTCCTATTGAAAGAAGCGAAGAATCAGCTCATAATAAGAGTCAAGAATATCTTGCTTTTTATGAGTATGAAACTGGAAATTATGAAACGGCTTTACTAGAATTTACACGTTTATACGAATCCGAAAAAACATCGTATTATCTCTTTTACAAAGCGATTTGCGAATTACAACTTGATAAAGTTGACGCTGCTATAGGTACTTTTTTAATACATCAAAAATTAAACGATACTTTCAAAGAAAAAGGAAAATGGTATTTGGCTTTAGCTTATTTAAAAAATAATGATATTGTAAAATGCAAGTTGCTTTTGGAAGAAGTAATCAAACATAAAAGCTATAATTACACTAAAGCCAAAAAGGTTTTAGAAAGTATAACAACAAATTAAGGTTTTTTCCATTTCAAAAGAAAAAACAATCCTAAACCTAATAGAAGGGCTCCAAAAATAAAATAAATTATGGTATTTTGGTTTGTTGGCAATGGTTCAACATTTCCAGAAACTATAAATCCAGCCCAATAATACGGATGTTTTAGCGCTTCATCGTCTTGCTTTTTTAAATATTCCAGTTTTGCGAATTGCAAGGCTTCATCTTTGGGTTTCCCCAATGAAAGATACTTATAAAAAGAAACCATGATTTCTGAAGTTTCTTTATCTGGCACCTTCCACATACTCATTAAAGTACTTGACACTCCTGCATAAGTAAACGATCGAGACATACTCATTAAGCCTTCTGATTTTTCCAATTTACCAAAGCCCGTATTGCATGAACTTAAAACAGCTAAATGTGCAGGAATATTCAAATTATAAACTTCTGCAGCAGTTAGTGATTGCTTTTTATTGGCACTACTAAACCACATCTGATTGAACATGGGGTTTACTTGGTTTAATTCAGTATGAGTTGCCAAATGAAGAATACCACTTTGACTACTTTCTGCAATAAAATTCTCTTTGGTTGCCTGATTTTCAAGATAGGATTTTCCTCCCACCATTTCTTGAATTCTTGCTACTTCTTTGGTATTATTTGGTAATTCTGAAGTAGTATATTGCGGAGCAAAGCCCACCCAATTCGTATTATTTTGAGAAGATTGTAATTCCATTTGTTTACTCAATAATTGCACCGAACCAGCATATCGAATTGCCTTACTTTCAAACAAAAAATAATTATTAACTTGAAGAATTTCAAAAGGAATAACATTTAAAAAATCATCCGCTATTATGGTAATTCTTTTAATAGAAGTATCAAATCTTGGAAGAATACTTTCACTTAAACTGTTAGACAAAGTCGTTATGGATTGCCTTTTATAGATTTGGTTTTGCAAACGCTCTATTTGATTTAAAATCACAGCTGCATTTTTAAACTGTTCCAATTGCACTCCTTTTTTAGTCAATTCCATTCTGTACCAAAAACTAGTATCCATAAAATAAAGCAAAACCACCTCATCCTCTTGAATTTTATTTTTAATAAAATCAGAATAATCCTTGATAACGGTTAGTTTTTTAGCATTGGCATAATTGGGATATTTTTTTTCTACATCAAGTAAGAAGGCTGAATATTCCTTTTCATAAGCCAATTGCTTTTGGAACAATTTCCGAATGGAATCTTCATTGGCTGATGAATTATTTTTGTAATAATGAATATATTGATAATTACTATTAATTTTTTCCTGTAAAGCTTCTTCTTTTTCAAAAATTTCTTTGGGAATACCCGTAATATTTTTAAATGACACATACTGTAGCCCTTGTAATAAAACCGTATTTTTATTTACTTCCATCAACTGAAAAGCCAATTTTAAGTAGTCTTTATCTTTTGTCTTTTTATAATTCTGATATACCACTTGCAATACTTTAGCAATAGGTTCTTTTAATTGATTCGAAAAAAAGACTTTGTTATTAGGGTTTTGATAGTTGTTTTTACTAGTAATTAGCTTTTGGATAAAAGCCTGAATAGCTTTTTTAGCATTAAAGTTATATTTCTCATTAAAAATAGCAATCTCAGCAGCTTTTAATTGAATCGCAATTTCTGCATACAAATCTTCTTTGTGAATCAATTTGGATAAATGCTCAAATGTTTTGAAACGCAGTTCATCCTCTTTATTTTTTTCATAAAAATTCAATTTTTGCAATTCATTCTCCATTTGATACTTGTAAGCATTCTCAAATTTTTCAGTAAAAATAGCATCTTGTCTTACGAATATTTTTTGCATTTCAAGTGGATTCTTACTTAAATTGAGTAAGGCTTTGTTGGCTTGAACTTCAAAAACAGCCCGATCGATATCTTTGGCAATTTGAGCCGTTTTTTTAAAACAAGAAATGGCTTTTAAAGTATCCTTATTTTTTAAAAATGCATTTCCTAAGTGCAGGTTTGCATTGCATACATAACGATGTTTTTCAGGTGTATTTTCTGTGATTATAACATATCCTTTTTGAGCCAATACTAATGCAGTTTCGTTTTCATTATTTTCAGACAGCACATTAGACAAGGTAAAATAAGCAATTGCTCTTCTGTAAAACTCGGTTTCAGGCAACTTTTCATTGGCTATTGACAACGCTAATTCAGCATAAATTTTAGCGTTGTATAAGTCAAATTTAGCCAAATAAGCAGCTGCTAAACTGGTATAATCATCTACTAAATAACCTTGTTGCGCTGTACTTTTTTGATCATATGCGACAGCTTTTTCCAAGTATTTAATGGCTTTAACTGCATTACCTAATCGATCTTGATACATCAACCCAATATTATAACTGTTACTGGCTAACACAGCATAATTAGGCTCTTTTAATTTTTCTCCGATGGCAATGGAATGTTGATAGGCTTGTAAAGAACGATCGATATCTTCTTTACCATCATAAGCAACACCTAAAACCGAATAGGCAATAGAAGCCGATAAATTATAAGACTCTCTTTCAAAATATGCGATAGCACTTTGCAATTTTGGAATAGCTTTATCATATTTTGCAGAATCAATGTAAACCCGTGCTAAATATTCTTCTGATAAAGCAAATACATAAGTATCTCGGGGTTCATTCTTATATTTTTCATAAACGGCTACTGTTTCATTAAAATGTAGTTTTTTGGTAAACTGAACTTTAGCATAAACAGAATAATAATCAATACTATGTTTGAGTGGCGTGTCTTTAATTTTGTGCGCTTGATATAAACTATCGGCTAGAAGGAACGTTGGAAAAGCTTCGGCGGGTTTTGAAAGTGCTAAATAGCTTCTGCCTAGATAATTTAAAGCTTTTATTTTTTGGTGAAAATTAGAAGTAGAATCATAAAAATGGACTGCGCTTTTAAATGCTTTATTCAAGCTGTCCATAGAACTCATAGCACCTTCTTTATAAACCTTTAAAAAAAGAGTTTGCAAGGTATCTATGTTTGTGTTGGGTGACACTTTCGTGATAACAACAGTAGCTTCATTTTTAAGGTTTTCTTTCTTGTTATTTTGATGTGAGTTACATGCTATAACAAGAGGAATCAAAAAGAATAAAACAAGAGTTTTTAATGGCATAGTTTAGAAATCAACCAACTGAATTCAAATATAAAAAAACTAATTCAGTTCCAAAACTTTTTTAATCATAGCATCTTCTGAAAGGAGTATCTCATAATAGCTATTATCATCGAAGAGTTGCTTTACAAATTCAGCATATAAATATTTTTTAATTTTTTCCTTATCTGAAAAATTTAAAATAATACCACTATCCGAAACATATTGTTTGAAAGCTTCTAAATAATCGTCTTTTTCAATGACCTCAGCTTTTAATTTTTTAAAATCTAATGTGTTGAAAAAAGTTCTTTTTTTATCTAGTTGCTCAAATACAAAATAACTCACTACACCCGATTGCATAATCATTAGCGTTGCTTCTTCTCCATGTTTAGCTTCAAAAGGCACAAATACATCTGGAGTAATACCTCCACCTCCATACACAATCCGACCTCTTTTGGTTTTAAATTTTAAACTATCGGCCACCTTAATACTATCCGCTTCATATAATTCTCCGCTTTGAAAACGTTTTTCAAACTCATTGAAATAACCATCAGCTTTGTCGTCATAAGGTTTTTGAATAGAACGTCCTGAAGGCGTAAAATAGCGTGCAATGGTTAATCTAACAGCTGAACCATCACCAAGAGGCATTTCGCGCTGCACCAATCCTTTTCCAAAAGAACGTCTTCCTACAATTGTCCCTCTATCATTATCCTGTATAGCTCCTGCTAAAATTTCACTTGCTGAAGCACTATTTTCATTTATAAGTACATAGACTTTCCCTTTTTCAAAATCCCCTTTAGAAGTAGCAAAAGTTTCATCTTCTGATCCTTTTTTATTTTTGGTTTTTACAATTAATTCTTTGTCTTTCAACAATTCATCGGCAATTGCAACGGCCATTTCTAAATACCCACCACCATTATCTCTCAAATCGATTACTAAATCTTGTATCCCTTGTCTTTTTAGAGATAACAAGGCCTTATGAAATTCATCATAGGTAGTTTCAGCAAATCGGTTTATTTTAATATAACCTATTTCAGCATTCACTTTTAAAGCAATATCAACACTTTTAATAGGTATAACATCTCTTTTTACTTTAATTTTTAGCTTTTCATTTGTGGTTTTCCTAAAGACTGTAATTAAAACCGTAGAACCTTTCTCTCCTTTTAGTTTGGAAAATAAGCTATCATTTTGGATTTTCTTATCAAACAATTGATAGTTATCTGCGAATAAAATTCGGTCACCCGCTTTAATACCTGCTCTTTCTGAAGGACCATTGTGAATGGGTTTTATAACCGCAACAGTATCCTTATATACATAAAAATTAACCCCAATTCCTACAAAATCCCCTTTCATGTTTTCGGTAACCGATTTTAAATCTTTTTTACTGATATAAACCGAATGTGGGTCTAAATTTTCGAGTATGCCGTTTACCGTTAAATCAACAATAGAGTCGGTATTGATATCATCAACATATTCTCTGTCGATAAAATCAATCAACTTATTCAGTTTGTTTTTTCGTGTATTCTTACTTAAAAAATCTGAATCTTGAAAAGAATTTAAATAATTCCCCAATAGCAAACCGATAGCGACTGCCATTGCAATAATAATTGGGAAATATATTTTATTAGTTTTCATTCTTTAGCTTAAATCTTCTAACAATTCTACTTCAACTCCTGCTTTCCTTAAAAAATCAACTCCTGAAGTATCTTTATATTCTTCATGATACACTACTCTCTTAATTCCTGATTGATGTATTAATTTACTACAATCTTTACAAGGCGACAATGTAATATATAAAGTGGCATTCTCACAAGATTGTGTGGAACGTGCTACTTTTAAAATGGCATTTGCTTCTGCATGGAGCACATACCATTTCGTTAATCCACTTTCGTCTTCGCAACAATTTTCAAAACCAGACGGAGTACCATTGTATCCATCGGATATAATCATTCTATCTTTAACAATAATCGCGCCAACTTGTTTCCGTTTGCAATAAGACAATTGACCCCATTCTTTAGCGATACGCAAATAGGCTCTATCGTATTTTAATTTTTTTTGTTTCATTGTTATCTGTTCCAAATTTCACTATGAATGATCATAGGAGTAACTACACCAATAATAAATGCAGACATAACCAATGCCCAATCTCTTTTTGAAAATCTAAAGAAAGTTTGAACGATGTAGGCTAAAATCAAAACTAAAAATACCACTATAACTTGAGCCGCTTCTATTCCTAAAGCAAACTCTAAGAGCGGTAACAGTTTATCTGAAGCATTTCCTGGTAGAATGGTTTTAAAATAATTAGAAAATCCTAATCCATGAATAATTCCAAAGAATAACGTTACAATAGCTACAAATGTAATGCTTTCATTTTTAGAGGATTTACCGGCTGTAAAAAGATGAAACACAGCAGTTACTAGAATTGTAATTGGGATCAAAAATTCAACTAATGAAGATTTTACTGAAACAATTCCAAAAACTGACAACAGAAGCGCTAAAGTATGTCCTAATGTAAATAAGGAAACTAAAATTAACACTCGTTTCCAATCTTTAAAGGCATAAGGTACCATTAAAGCGATTAAAAAAAGCACATGGTCATACGCATGAATATCCAAAACATGGTTAAGACCAATTTTAAAATACAACCAAAATTCTGACATAATTATAATTTTTTTGGGGAATTCAAACTTACAATTTATTTTAGTAAAAATAACTGGCTTTAGAAAAAGCTTACTAAATTTTACGACAAATAAAGAGATACGCTTCAAAAAATATTTTTTTGCTTGTTTTTAAAGCTAAATTATATGTAATTTTGTCCAACTTTTAAAAAAAACGATATGTCATTTTCAGATTTATTTGATAACGAATTTAAAAATAGAAATAAAGGTCATTTTTCTGCTATTGTAAGAGTTGCTCTTTCTGATGGAGCTTTAACGGCTGAAGAAAAAGAATTCTTAGATAAATTAGCTACGCGTCTAGAAATTTCTAGTTCAGAATATGAAGAGATTTTAGAAAACCCAACGAAATATCCTATTAATCCTCCAGTATTACACATTAATAGACTAGAGCGTTTATATGACTTAGCACGTATGGTGTATGCAGATCATGTTTTAGGACCAAAACAAAAACAAATTTTAACTCGTTTTGCCTTAGCTTTAGGGTTTACACCAAGTAATGTAAATTATATTGTTGACAAAGCATTATCTTTATTGGTGTTAAATGTAGATTTAGACACCTTCATTTACGAAATGCAACACATGAATAAATAAATAAAAAAGCTCTGAAATTTCAGAGCTTTTTTATTATTAAGATTCTTTCATAAATGCTTCCGCTTTTTCTACCATATTTTTACTTCCACAAAAGAAAGGAACACGTTGATGTAATTCTTTAGGTTGGAGTTCCATAATTCGATTATATCCATCTGAAGCTTTTCCTCCTGCTTGTTCTGCTAAAAAAGCCATAGGATTACACTCATATAGCAAACGTAATTTTCCATTAGGCGCTTTTGAACTGGTTGGGTAAATATAAATCCCACCTTTAATCATATTACGGTGAAAATCAGATACTAAACTTCCAATATAACGAGAAGTATAAGGTCGATCTCCTTCTTCCATCTGACAGTATTTTAAATAATTTTTTACGCCTTGAGGAAAATGAATATAATTCCCTTCATTTATAGAATATATTTTACCATCAGGAGTAAACTGCATATTGGGATGGGATAAATAAAATGTACCAATTGCAGGATTTAACGTAAAACCATTTACTCCATGCCCAGTCGTATACACTAACATGGTGGATGTTCCATATATTACGTATCCAGCAGCTACTTGATTTATTCCAGGTTGAAGAAAATCTTCTAATTGAACGGGTGTTCCCATGGGTGTAATTCTTCGATACACTGAAAATATTGTTCCAACAGAAACATTTACATCGATGTTTGAAGAACCATCTAAAGGGTCCATTAAAACCACATATTTGTTATTGTGTCCTTTATCTGAACCGGCAACAGTAATAAAATCATCATTTTCTTCTGATGCAATCCCACAAACAATTTCTCTATTAATTAAGGTTTGGATAAAAGTTTCGTTTGCAAAAACATCTAGTTTTTGTTGATCTTCACCTTGTACATTTTGCTCACCAGCAGCTCCTACTATATCTACTAAACCTGCTTTATTTACTTTATAATTTACGACTTTTGCTGCTAAACGTATTGAGTTAATGATACGTGATAACTCACCTGTAGAATATTGAAAAGAATTCTGATTTTCAATAATAAATTCACCAAGGGTTCTGTTTTTTTCTTCCATTTTACGAAATCGATGTAGTTGTGTTTCGGTGGCAAATATCGGCTTTTTTATAAAATATTTAGACACAATTCCTCACTAAAATTGTTAGTTACTTTTTAAAATTTCACTTAATACATGATAAAAATACATAAATATAAAATTTTGTTATAAAACTACAAAATAACAAAAAAATATAAAATAATGTTTAATTTTGTGGCCTTAAAAATAACCTAATTTATCTTTTGTGATATAAGCAAAGTATGGTAATTTAGCTTAAAAATACAAAAATGATTATTCGAAAAGGTACGATTCAAGATATGCCAGCAGTATTGGCACTAATAAAAGAACTAGCTGAATTTGAAAAAGAACCAAATGCAGTTGAAGTTACCCTTTCTGATTTAGAACGAGATGGATTTTCAAATACTCCTTTATTCCAAACTTTTGTAGCTGAGCAGGACAATGCGGTAATTGGGGTTGCTTTATACTATTACCGTTATTCTACTTGGAAAGGAAAAACCATACACTTAGAAGATTTAGTAGTCAAAGAAGACAAAAGAGGAACTGGAGCAGGATTTGCTTTGTATTCTCAAATTATCCAACAAGGGCATAAAGAAGGTGTTAAGAGAATCGAATGGAATGTATTAGATTGGAATACCCATGCTATTACCTTTTATGAAAAAAGTGGCGCTAAAATACTTCAAGATTGGAAAGTAGTTCAAATGAATAAAGAAGGTATTGTCCATTTTATTTCCAAATTAAACAAGTAATCAACAACATATAAAAATAAAATAATTTAGGTCTTCATATGAAAATTTTCAAATTTGGTGGTGCTTCTGTAAAAGATGCAGAAGGGGTAAAAAATGTAACTTCTGTTTTAGAAAAAGTTGGTTTTAGAGACACATTAATTGTAGTTTCTGCTATGGGCAAAACCACCAATGCCTTAGAAGTAATTATTAAAAATTATTTTGAAAAATCAAGTCAATTACACCCTTCAGTACAAGAAGTTCGAAAATACCATAACCAAATATTACAAGACTTATTTGCAGATGAAGACCATGAAGCCTATTTTACTGTCAATGCGCATTTTGATGATTTAGAATACTTTTTAAGAAGTAATAAATCTCCTAACTATAATTTTGTGTATGACCAAATTGTAAGCTATGGTGAAATAATTTCAACCACAATTGTAAGCTATTACTTAAACGAAAGAGGTATTAAAAATACCTGGTTAGATGTACGTAATTTTATTAAGACAGACACTACCTATCGTGATGCTAATGTGAATTGGGAACAAACACAAAACTTGATTAACAAAAAAATTGAAAAAGATGAATTATACATCACACAAGGTTTTTTAGGATCGGATTCTAATAATTTCACTACTACTTTAGGGCGTGAGGGTTCCGATTATACGGCTGCTATCTTTGCATATTGCCTGAATGCAGAGAGTGTAACGATTTGGAAAGACGTTCCGGGAGTTTTAAATGCCGATCCACGCTATTTTGAAGAAACCTCACTTTTAAACCAAATTTCTTACAGGGAAGCTATAGAATTAGCTTTTTATGGAGCAAGTGTAATACATCCAAAAACATTACAACCGCTACAAAATAAAGAAATTCCTTTATTTGTAAAATCGTTTATTAATCCTCTTTTACCAGGCACAAGTGTTTCCAAAGGAGCAGATTTAGAGCCACAATTGCCTTGTTATATTATTAAGAAAAATCAATTATTGTTGTCCCTTTCTTCTTTAGATTTTTCGTTTATCATGGAAGAGCATATTAGCGAAATTTTTGCTTTGTTTCACGAGCATAAATTAAAAGTAAATTTAATTCAAAATTCGGCTATTAGTTTCTCCGTATGTATAGAAGATAAGTTTCACAATTTTCCAGACGTGAAAGAAATTCTAGAACAAAGATTTAAGATTGCTTTCCATGAAAATGTATCCTTGTATACTATTCGACATTTTGATACAAATGCCACCCAAATAGTTGAAACGAATAAAACGGTTTTATTAAAACAAATATCAAGAGAAACCTTACAGATTATTACAAAAGAGTAATAAGCGATACGTTTTTTTACAATAAATTAATCCATAAATACTACTTTTGAAAAATAGGAGTTATCTATTTATGATCAAAAACTGGTTTTTATGGATTTTTTGCATGTTATTTTCTGTTACTTTCAGTCAGGAAATAAAAAACCATTATCAAACCAAAAAAATCCTTGTTACAAAAGACACTATTTTCTTAGAATCAGTTAGTATTAATCCTGCTTTTTTTTCAATTAAAGACAAAAATCAAAAGAAAATTGATACAATCTATTACAGCATAAATTTTCAAAAAGCAAGTCTCATTTTTAATGAAAATTTTAATTCACAAGATACCTTAGTGGTTGAATATTTAAAATTCCCTGAATTCTTAACTAAAAAATATAGTATTTACGACGATCAAAAAGTAGTTCCCAATGAAGCTGGTGCCGTTTACACCATTAATGAGCCCAATCAAAATCGTTTTACTCCTTTTGAAGGACTAAATACATCCGGAAGCATCTCAAGAGGAATCACGGTTGGCAACAACCAAAATACGGTCGTTAACTCTAATTTAGATTTACAAATTACAGGAAAAATTTCAGAAAAAGTCAGTCTACGTGCCTCTATTCAAGACAGTAATATTCCTTTACAAGAAGGAGGTTATTCTCAAAAACTCGACGAATTTGACCAAATTTTTATCGAATTAGCATCGGATCAATGGAGTGTTAAAGCGGGTGACTTATTTTTAGAAAACAGGCAATCTCAATTCTTAAATTTCAATAAAAAAGTACAGGGTCTTTCAACTCAATTTACATTGGGAACACCTGAAAAAAAAACCACCATTTTAGGAGCAGCTGCATTAGTTAGAGGACAATATGCTCGAAGCACTTTCATTGGTCAGGAAGGAAATCAAGGTCCGTATAAACTAAAAGGAAATAACGGAGAGTTGTTTGTATTGGTGATTTCAGGTTCAGAAAGAGTCTATGTAAATGGAATTCTTTTAAAAAGAGGAGAAAACAACGATTATATTATCGATTATAATGCCGGTGAAGTTATTTTTACTTCTCTTTTTCAAATTACCTCTGAAATGAGAATCATTATTGAATATCAATTTTCAGACAGAAACTACACTCGTTTCGTAGCTTATTCTGGAGTACAACATGAACAAGATAAATTTACTATTGGCGGGTTTGTTTATTCAGAAAACGACATTAAAAATCAACCACTTCAACAAAATTTATCGGAAGAGCAAGTAATGGTTTTACAAAATGCAGGTGATGATGTTAGCTTAATGAATGCTCCCTCTGCTTATTTAGACACCTATTCAGAAAATAAAATTTTGTATCGAAAAACGCTTTCAGGAACCACAGAAATCTTTGAATTTTCAAATGATCCTAACGACGAACTATATAATGTTCGTTTTACTTTTGTAGGTCAAAATCAAGGAAATTATAGGCTTTCCAACACCAATACTATTGGTAAAATTTATGAATACATAGCTCCAATTGCAGGTGTTCCGCAAGGTAGTTATGAACCTATTATACCTTTAATTGCTCCTAACAAAATCCAAATTGCAAGTTTGCTTGGTGGCTATAATCCTTCGGAAAAAACCAATCTTGATTTTGAAATTGCCTTAAGTAATAATGATAAAAATTTATATTCTTCAATAGATGATACTGACAATCAAGGAGTAGCTGGTAAAATAGAATTGAGACAAAGACTGTTTACAGGAAGATACAGTTTAGACGGATTTGCTAATTTTCAATTTATTAATAGGGATTTCAAAACTATTGAACGTTTATTCAATATTGAATTCAATCGGGATTGGAACTTGAACACCCCTTTAGGAAATCAAAGTCTGCTGACTTCAGGTTTGCATTTAAATTTACAGAAAAATGGATTTGTAAAATACCAATTGGAAAAATTAGATTTCTCAGAAAATTTTTCAGGAAACAGACATCTTGTGGAATCATTTATAAAATTAAAAAAAACCACTATTACAACAAACTTTAGTGCATTGAAAAGCTCGAGTACTTCTTCAGAATCAACATTCTTAAGAAATCAGAGTCAGATTAAGCATCATTTCAAGAAGAATTGGATTGGTACAACTCTTCGATTTGAAAACAATAAAGAAAAACTACTACCTGCAGAAACTTTCACCAATAACAGTCAAAGTTTTTTAGAATATGGTGCTTTTGTTGGACGTGGTGATTCTACTAATGTTTATGTAGAATTAGGATATTTGCACCGAATAAATGACAGTTTACAAAATGGAAGTATTCAACGAGTGAATCAATCCAATTCCTATTATTTAAAATCACAGCTAATAAAAACAAATACGAGTAGCTTATCTATTTTTGCAAATTATCGCTTACTAGAATACGAAGATTCTCAAAAAGAAGATGAACCTTCGTTCAATTCAAGGGTTTTATACAACAATAGTTTTTTTAATAAATTACTTCAAGCTACAACTACATATGAAACTACTTCTGGAACAATAGCACAACAAGAATTTACCTATCTAGAAGTGGAACCAGGACAAGGTGTATACATGTGGAATGATTACAATACTAATGGCATTCAAGAACTACAAGAATTTGAAGTCGCCCCATTTTCAGATCAAGCAAAATATGTTCGCGTTTTTTTACCCAATCAAGTTTTCATTAGAACCCATCAAAACAAATTCTCACAATCTTTAAATTTCAATGGATTGATTTGGCAAAATGAAACGGGCTTGAAAAAGCTACTCTCTTATTTTTACAATCAAAGTTCGTTTTTAGTAGAGCGTAAAATACGTAGAGATGCAACTACTTTTGATTTAAATCCTTTTTCAAACAATGAAAATAGCATTGGCCTAAATAATAGCTTTAGAAACAGTTTGTTTTACAATAGAGGCAAGCAAAAACATTCTATGATTTACACCTATTTAAACAATAAGGTTAAAACCCTTTTAAATATTGGCGCTCAAGAAACCACTCTTTTTTCCCATCAATTACAATACAATCATTTACTAGCAAAGACATGGTTAATACAATTTCAGTCTAGCATTGGAAATACAAAAACTGAATCTGAAAATTATTCTAGCAGAAATTTTAATATTAACAGCCATACAATTTATCCAAAATTATCCTATTTATTTTCTAAAAATGCGAGTTGGGATATTTTTTACGAATATAAAAATCAAAAGAATAGCATCCTAGCATTAGAATCATTAGAACAAAACAGGATTGGAAGTTCTTTTTCCTTTAATAGTGAAAAAGGGTTTACTATTAATGGAGAATACTCTTTTTACAACAATAATTTCAGTGGCAATTCCTTATCCCCTGTTGCCTTTCAAATGCTTCAAGGTTTACAATCAGGAAAAAACAGTGTGTGGAGACTACTTGTTCAAAAAAATATCACTAAGTATTTAGACATTAATATTAATTATCAAGGTCGAAAATCAGAGACAAGTAAAACGATTCATAATGGAAATATACAATTAAGAGCCTTTTTCTAGTTATTTTTAAAAAATAAGCTTTAAACTTAGTAACTTTACGAAATTTTAATTTTATCATCTATTATAATGAGAAAATTACTAGCTATATTATTTCTTATCTTACTGAGTTTTTCTTCATACTCTCAACTTAGTAATAAACATTGG
The DNA here is from genome assembly GCF_024054195.1 of Flavobacterium sp. NRK F7. Classification (GTDB taxonomy): domain Bacteria; phylum Bacteroidota; class Bacteroidia; order Flavobacteriales; family Flavobacteriaceae; genus Flavobacterium. Next base: position 376,384 of record NZ_JAMXLB010000001.1, read on the forward strand.
ATACCTCCTTTACATTGTCGATCTAATTCTACAGTAAATGACCATTATATTTATTTATCAACACCAGAAGTCACTCCTTTTCAAGTAACAGTTACTTTAGGAAATGGCGTTCCTTTAGCAGGTTCTCCTTTTACACTATCACAATCCAATCCCGTTCGAATAACTATTGGAAATTCTCAACCTTCTATAATGTTTTTAGAACAAAATAACGTGAATACAGTTCAATCTGATAAAGGATTGATTTTACAAGCTTCTAAAGATTTTTATGTTAGCTTTAGAGTTCAATCTCAAAATCATGCAGAAATATTAGTTCCGAAAGGGCGAACAGCCCTAGGAACATCTTTTCGAGTAGGAAGTTTACCCCAATTATATGATAGTGCTATTAGAAATTTTGTAACAAGTTTCATGGCAACTGAAGATAATACGACAGTATATGTTTCTGATTACGGTCCAGGTGTTACTTTTATTACTCCATCTGGCACCACTACAGTAACTTCACAGACTTTTACTTTAAATAAAGGGCAATCTGTTGTTTTATCAGGTTATACAGATGTAATAGCCAATAGAAATGGATTTATAGGTGCTTTACTTACTTCGGACAAACCAATTGTAGTAAATACTGGTAATGCAACAGGAGGCAGTGGTCCAGACCCTGGAAATGGAGCATCAGGACAAGATTTTAATCTCGATCAAATAGTAGGATATAATAATGTTGGACAAAAATATGTTGTGGTTAAAGGAAATGGAAGTAATAATTCTGAATTACCACTAGTAATTGCTACCGTAGACAATACACAAGTATTTGTAAATGGCAACACTTCACCTATAACTACTCTTAATACAGGCGAATATTTTACTATTCCAACCAATAACTATCAAGGTAGTGGTACTAATAAAAATATGTACATAGAGAGTTCTCAACCTATTTATTTGTACCAAATTTTAGCTGGAAATCAAAATGATGCCACTTCTGGTTTAAATTTCATCCCACCTTTGAGTTGTTATTGGCAAAAAAGTGTAAACATGATTCCTGAATACAATACAATTGGCAGCAAACAATATACAGAAAGTGGCGTTATCATAGTTACTGAAACAGGATCAACGATTACAATAAATGGAACAACAACAGTTGCAACTCCGCAATCTGTAAATGGAAACACAGGTTGGGAAACCTATAGAATAGATGGTTTAAATGGAGATATAGCAGTAGAATCAACAGGTGCATTAGCTGTGGGTATTTTTGGGTCAGATGGTATTTCTGCAGGCTATGGAGGTTATTATTCGGGTTTTGGGAGCCAACCTATAGATACTTTTATAGAAGTATGTTCCAATACAACTATCGATTTATATGATGCTATTGAAGGGAATCCAATTGCAGGCGGTACATGGAATCCTGCATTAAATAGTGGTACAAATCTTTTCGACCCAAACATAGACTCAGCAGGAACTTATGAATATACGTATGACATTACGTGTGATGGCTTTACTGTAACAGAAACTGTAGCAATTACTGTAACTATTCAAACAGCACCTAATGCAGGGTTAAGCACTTCAAAATCTTATTGTACTTCTGATGCTGCTGAAGATTTATTCACGCTTTTAGGAACTTCTGACACCTCTGGAACATGGAGTTTAAATGGCACCCCTAGACCTAACGGAGTTCTTAATCCTGCAACTGATGTTTCTGGAGATTACATTTATACTATAGAAACAAATGGTGTTTGTGATGCTGTTGCCGCTACGGTTTCGGTGACTATAAATAATTTACCAGACATATTTTCTGTTCTTCCTTATGAACAATGTGACAACAATTTAGATGGAGATGATACAAATGGTTTTGCTGATTTTATTTTAAACTCTAGAAATAATGAAATTTTACAAGGTCAAGCCAATATTGCTATTACTTATCATACATTACAAAGTGAGGCAGAACTAGGCACCAATGCATTACCCAATAATTATTATTCTAATTCTAAAACTATTTATGTTCGATTAAGAAACACTATTACAAATTGTGTGGCAATAAATACAATAGATTTAATTGTACACCCATTGCCCGTCATTCAAAACAATGTTATTTTAAAACAGTGCGATACCGACAATGATGCTGTAACAAGTTTTAACTTAACACAAGCCAATACCATTATATCGACTGAATCTAATGTAAGCTTCACGTATCATACTTCACAAATAGGGGCATCTAATAACACCAACATAATCACTGATGATGTGAATTATATAGCTCCTAACGGAAGCATGGTTTGGGCAAGAATTGTAAACACTAACAATTGTTATCGCACAGCTCAAGTTAATTTAGTTGTTTCTGCTACTACTATTACTCAAAATAACAGTTTTGATTTATACGAATGTGATGATTTTATAGATGCGAATGACCCTGACAATGACGGTATAGATTATTTCAATTTGAATGATACCGCGAATCCAAATAGAGATGCAGTCCAACATTTTAAAAACCTATTCCCATCCAACCAAAATTTAACTGTGACTTTCTTTGAAAATGAAACAGATGCTTTAGCTGAAATGAATCCAATAGTAGACCTGACTAATTTCCGAAATAACATCCCAACTTTACAAACATTATGGGTACGAATTGATAGCAACTTAAATAACGAATGCTTTGGTTTAGGACCCTATTTAAATCTTCACGTTGTAGCTATTCCAGAACTAAACTTAGGCGTTGATTTTGCCCTTTGTGTGGATCCAATTTCAGGTCAAGGTTCACAAATAGTAGATGCTACACCAATGAGTCCTGGCAATTATGTATACCAATGGAGTCCAATGAATGCAAGTTTAGACAGTTTGGGTAATGAAAGTTCACAATTTTTAATAACAGAAGAAGGCACTTATTCAGTTATAGTTACAGATATTATTTCAGGTTGCTCTAATTTTGATACTATAGTAGCTACCTATTCCTCTGAACCTTCAATTTTTGAAGCCAATGTAATCAATCCTAATTTTTCATCAGGATTAGCCACCATTGAAGCATTTGCTTCTGGTGGTTTTGGAACTTATGAATACAGTTTGGATCAAATTACTTGGCAAACTAGTCCTACATTTAGCAATCTTTCAAATGGAAGCTATACCGTGTATGTGAGGGATATTTTAGGCTGTGGAATACTTTCTATAAGTAATTTATACGCTATTACTTATCCTGCTTTTTTTACTCCAAATGGAGATGGATATAATGACACTTGGAATATTGAAAATTTACCTCAAGAGTACGAAGCTAAACTCTACATTTTTGATCGTTATGGAAAGTTAATCAAACAAATAAGTCCTTATGGTGAGGGTTGGAATGGTACTTTCAATAATCAACCCCTTCCTTCTTCGGATTATTGGTTCAAACTTGAGTATAAAGAAAATGGAAATATAAAAGAATTTAAATCGCATTTTAGTTTAAAAAGATAACATGGAACCTCGTATTACAACAACTATTCAGAATCATATTGCTATCATTTCATTTTTTCATCCTGCCGGAAATTCTTTTCCCAGTTTGCAATTACAACAATTAACTCAAGAGATCAATCAAGTAGGAAAATCAGAAAATGTACATGTGATTGTTCTAAAAAGTGAAGGTGAAGGTGCTTTTTGTGCTGGAGCATCTTTTGATGAATTGTTACAAGTTTCCAATTTAGAAGAAGGCAATCATTTTTTTTCAGGCTTTGCCAATGTTATTAATGCTATGAGAAAGTGTCCAAAATTAATTATTGGTCGAGCACAAGGAAAAGCAGTTGGTGGTGGCGTAGGTTTGTTAGCTGCTTGTGATTATGTACTAGCACATGAAAATGCAGCCATAAAATTATCTGAGCTCGCTATAGGAATTGGTCCATTTGTTATTGAACCAGCTGTTACAAAGAAAATAGGCAAAACCGCAATGGCAGCTATGACATTGGAAGCTACACAGTGGAAAAGTGCAGCATGGGCAAACGAAAAAGGCTTATTTTCTCAACTTTTTTCATCTGTGGAGACATTAGATGAGACACTATTACAATTTTCAGAACAATTAGCTAGTTATAATCCAGATGCATTGTTAGAAATGAAAAAGGTTTTGTGGGAAGGAACGGAACACTGGGACACTCTTTTATATGAAAGAGCCGCTATATCTGGTCGCTTAGTACTTTCCGATTTTACAAAAAAAGCATTAGCACAATTTAAACAAAAATAAGGTACAATCAAATTAAGCTATCGAAAGGCTATTGTTGTTAAATAGCCCCGGTTGCAGCAAGTTACCTTGTAACGCGGAAAACGGGAGAAGTCGTCTACTGAAAAACAATGCGGTGCTCCTAAAAATTATAATTTTCGAGTTTTTAACCAACCCGTAATACTTAATCTTTCTCTACGAACTGGTTTTACTTCGTGTTCTAATATTTGGCTTTCAAAAACAACCATTCTCCCTTTTAGAGGAAACACATTAATGGTTTCTTTTTCTTTATAAATTGCTAATTCACCTCCGAAATCTTCGTTCCAGTCTTCTTCATTGAGATAGCAAACAATCGATAATTTTCGACTATCATCATTTTGAAATGTATCTAAATGTCTTTTATAAAATGTTCCTATTGGGTACAAAGCATAATGAAATTCTCGTTCTTGAATACCAAGAAAGCAGGTACGATTTAAATAATTTGTAAAATGTTCAATTTTATCAAAAAAAACAGCTTCTGCTTCGTTTTTTTGTGATTCATCTATCCAGGAAATAAAATCACCGCGAATAGTTTTTATAATTTGTTCATTGAACTGATTGCCAATAGCTGCTTTTTTAAATTCATCTTCTTCATATTTTTTCAATAGACTATCCCTGAGATTTTCTACTTCAACGACTGAAAAAAAATCATCAACAATACTATATTGCTGTTCTAACAGGTCTTGGATAACCTTCTCATATTTTGGAATTAAGACAAATTCGCTCATAATACTATTCAAAAAAAGTGAGCAAATATAATGCGAAAAAAGCAACAAAAAACAAGAATTAAAATTTAGTAACTTTGCAGAAATATAGGATTATAAAAAATGAGTAAAATTAGAATTACAAAACAGTTTTCATTTGAAACAGGTCATGCCTTATATGGCTATGATGGAAAATGCAAAAATGTACACGGACATAGTTATAAACTTTCTGTAACTGTTATTGGAACACCTATTACAGACACTTCTAATGTAAAATATGGAATGGTGATTGATTTTACCGATTTAAAAAAAATAGTTAAAGAAGAAATTGTGGATTTATTTGATCATGCGACTGTTTTTAATAAAAACACACCTCATGTTGAATTAGCACAAGAATTAAGCGATAGAGGCCATCATGTTATTTTAGTAGATTATCAGCCAACCAGTGAGAATATGGTAATTGATTTTGCTAAAAAAATACAAGACCGTCTTCCTGGTGGTATTCAATTGCATTCGTTACGACTTCAAGAAACCGAGAGTTCTTTTGCAGAGTGGTATGCTTCAGATAATATATAAAAAAACGAAACCCTTAAATAAAAAATATTTAAGGGTTTTTAATTTAATTATAAAAATTGATATTAACTAATTCACTATTTTTTTACAATTAAAAATTCCGAGCGTCTGTTTTGTGCATGTTCTTCTTCTGTACAATTATCTCCGCAAGCCACTTTTGGTTCGCTTTCTCCGAATCCTTGCCCAGATATTCTTTCTTTGCTTATACCTTTAGAAATAATATATTGAACTGTAGATTTTGCTCTACGATCTGATAAATCCAAGTTGTATTTATCACTACCTCTACTATCTGTATGTGACTTTGCAAAAATTATCATTTCAGGATGTTCATTCATTACAACTACTAATTTATCTAACTCTTCCGCTCCTTGAGCTGTGATATTACTCTTATTGAACTCAAAGAAAATAGGTTGTAAGATTACTTCTGTTTCGGTAATAATTGGTTTAATTGGCTCTAAATTAGCATCCACAGTTGTAGATCCGTTTGGAGAAGCTGGCATTGTAAAAATTCCATCTTCAAAACCTTCTTTAGAGATTTTAAAAGTATATACTTTATCACATTCTACTTCAAAACTTTGTCTACCAGTTCCATCACTAGAACCTGTAGTAACTAAGGAATTCGAATTATCTAAAACATTAATTAAAGCACTTTCAATTAAATTACCAGTTGTAGCGTTTTTAACTACTACAATAGCATTCACACCGCAAACTGGGCTTGCCAAATATAAGTTATCTACTCCGTCTCTATTACTAGAGAAGAATCCTATTTTTTTAGACACGTTATAACTGAAAGCAAAATCATCTTTTGCAGTATTTACGGGATCACCAATATTAACTGCATCCGTGTTTGCATTTAAGTCTGCTTCAAAAATGTCTAATCCTCCAAACCCTTGTTTTCCATTAGAAGAAAAATACAACAGGTTTTCACTTGTTATGTAAGGGAAACTTTCATCACCAGGTGTATTAATTTTATCACCTAAATTTTCAGGAGTTCCATATTCATCACCATTCACACTCACTTTCCAGATATCTTCACCTCCTAAACCTCCAGGCATATCAGATGAAAAATAAAGGGTTTTGCCATCATTACTAATACTTGGGTTACGTAGTGAATATTCCACGCTATTAATTGATAAAGGTTTTAAATCTGACCAACTTCCACCTTCTTGTTTTGTAGCTTTATATAAATACATTCTACTAAACTTAGATTTCTTATCTTCAGATTTTTCAAATTTATTTTCATTAAAGCTTTCGCTAGTAATATACATAGTATTTCCGTCAGCAGTAACAGCAGCAGGTCCATCGTGCCATTTTGTATTTACACTTTCAACTAATGTTGGTTCGCTCATTGTACCATCCTCATTATAAATTGCTTGATACAAATCTAAATAAGGTTGGTCATTCCATCCATATGTTTTTCTAGCTTCATTTCTTGCACTAGCAAAGTAGACATAATTATCATTTGAAAGAATGGCCCCAAAATCAGATTTGTCACTGCTAATCGTTGATGCTTTTACATCAAACAAAGGTCTTTTAGCCTTTAATTCCGTTAAATAATTTGGATTACTTTTAAATGCTACAGCTCTTTCATCTTTTGGTTTTAATTGAGCAAATTGTTCCATTTGCTTTTTAGCTTCATCATACTTTCCTTCAGCTTTTAACATTTGAGCATATCTATAGTAGGTTTCAGCATCTTGTTGTTTTTCTTCAACTAATTTTGCATACCATTTAATCGCTTCTGTAGTATTAAATACATTGTAATAACTGTCGGCTAATTGTTTTTGAACATAGGTGTCTTCGTATCCCTTTTCAGTCAACTTTAAATAAGCATTTGCAGCATCAATATACTCAAATCGTTCATATAGTTTATCGGCATCTTTAGTCTTTGCGTTTTGTGCACTTAGCAATCCACTAGCGATTACAAAACTTAAGGTTATATATAGTTTCTTCATGTCTTTATCGCTTTTAAATTAAAAATATCGTGGTGAACGAGATACTTTTCTTGGAAAATTCAAGTCAAATAATAAAATAATCTCGTGTGATGAGGGTGTAGTTACCTTCAAATCAGATACAATGTGATCGTATGCATATCCTATTCTTATATTAGGTGAAACTGCATAGTTAATCATGGCTCCAAAACTATCTTCAATTCTATAAGTTGCACCGATTTCAAATTTTTGATTAAACAAGAAATTAGCAGAAACGTCTAAGGATGGAGATACATCAAAAGCAGATTTCAACATAAAGAAAGGCTTGAATTTAACCTTCTCATTCAAATCAAAGACATAACCTCCTGTTAAAAAATAATGACTTGTTTCTGCTCCAAATTCATATTGAGTTCCAGAATCGTTAATCGTTAAATGTGTTTTCCTTAAAAAATTAGGAACCGATAAAGCAATGTAGTATTTATCGGAATAAAAGAATAATCCAGAACCTAAGTTAAAATAAGTATTACTTACATTTTGCCCAAAAGCTGGATCAATAATAAAATTATCTTGCAAAGAAGGATCAACGTCACTTAATAAACCAATTTTTTGCATGGTTAAACCTGCCTTGATTCCGAAGGCTAATTTATGTGTATCTCCTAAATTCAATGTATAAGAAAAATCTCCAAATACATTATTTTCCTCAACAGGTCCTAATTTATCAGATATAACAGATAATCCTAATCCTACATTTTTTCCTGTCGGTAAATGACCAAAAAAAGTAGCTGTCGTAGGTGCGTCTTCAATTTCAATCCATTGCTTTCTGTATAATAATCCCATTGAGAGACTTTCCTTTGACCCTGCATAGGCAGGATTAATTACACTCATATTATACATATATTGTGTATAGTGCGGATCTTGTTGCGCAAAAGTATCAAACGTAAAACTTAAAGCAACTATAGCAACTAGTATTAGTTTTTTCATTGTTAATATTTTGTATTTAAGCAGCTTTCATTAAAAAATGAAAGCTGCATTATTTTTATTCTCCTTTGTTGATGTAAACCCAACCTGTTACACTTTCTCTATCATAGAACTCAATAGTATAGTAGTAAGTACCAGAAGGAAGTTCATTTCCATTATCTTGTTTACCACCCCATTCATTTGTGTAATCATTTTTGGAGTAAACTTGAAGTCCATATCTATTAAATACTTCCACTTTTTTCACATTAAATGTAGAAAGATCCCAAGTATCATTATTACCATCTCCATTAGGAGAGAATCCTTTAGGTATGGTACATCCTTTAATAGTGACATCTAACGTAGTTGATGTAGCACAGAATTGAGCGTCAGGAGTAAAGGTATATGTTGCAACGCCTACAACTGAAGTATTGATAGCTGAAGGTGACCAAGTACCTGTGTAACCTTCTAAAGATGTAGAAGGTAATTCTGTCTCTAAAGAACCCGAACATAAGTCAGCTATAGGGTTAAATGTTGGCATATCCCTTGGATCAATCATTACAGATAAAGTTCCCACATCAGCACACTGACCTGCGTCTGGTGTAAAGGTATAAGTATAACTACCCGTCATAGAAGTATCAATATTTGCAGCATCCCATGTACCAGTATAACCTTCCAATGAAGTACTAGGTAAAGTTGTTGATAAAGACCCTTCACACAATGAAATTGCTGCAAACGTAGCTGTAGTTCTAGAATTGATTACCAAAGTAAAAGTTGCACTTGCTGCATTCAAACAATTACCTGGGTCTGCTATTACAGTGTAAGTAACAACATAAGAACCTGGTGTACTATTAACTACATCTATTTCTCCAGTTAAAGAATCAATACTTAATCCTGTAGTTGAAGAAAATGTTCCTCCAGTTGTAAATCCTGTTGCAGATGTATCTGGTAATAAATTACCACTATCCTCGCAAACTGGTGTTGCATAAGTGAATGTTACAATTGGATCATTAAAACTTGGCTGATCAATTGTAATTTGAAGAGGTTCAGAATAACATCCTGCAGCAGTGTCATAAGCTACTAATGTATAATCTCCTGGTACAAGATTTGCAAAAGTAGTTGTGGTTTGAGAAATATCATTTGTTCCATCGTTTAAAACATATTCATAACTCGCTACAAATAATGTATACGAACCAACAGTTGAATAATCCGCACTAGAAGTAGGGTTTGGCCAATCCACTGCATTCCAATCTGCAGGGTTCCAAACAATAGAAGGTAGTGTTGTACCTGTTGCAATTCTTTGATAATTATATCCAATACCATTTGATGGAGTAAATGGAGTACCATTGATTCCCCATACATCTAATTCTACATCTCCGATGGTTGTTAAAACAACTTGATCATTATTATTAAATCCTGAACAAGTAGTGAAAGTTAAATCTGGAACTACTCCACCTTCATTTGCACTTGAACTTAATTTAACTACAACAACATCATCGTTAGCTAAGGTTCCACTTAAAACCATATCACAACTAGCAGTAGGATTACCATTAGTATATACTTTAAGCTTATAATTACTTAAATCAACAGATGCTCCTGTACCGTTATAAATTTCAATATAAGACAATGAACCTGGCTGAGCATCAGTTACTTCAGAAATAAATAAATCAGAAGGATAATTCAATTGATTAATTAATGGAGAAGTGACCTCTACAGTACCTGTTGGAGTAGCACAAGTTGGTTGTGTCAAATCTGCCGTTGGTACTGGAACAGTAATAATAGTTATATTAGCAACAATACCAGATAAGGTAGTTGTACAACTTGTACTATTGTTAGTAATCGTAATTAACTCAATTTCTGTATCTGATACTGGAGCTGTAAGGTTAATTGTGTAAGTTCCAGAAGCATCTAATACAACTGCTGGACTTGGCGTACCATTAATAGTATAATTCACAGTCGAATTTGGAGTCCCATTTATAACAAATTGAGCATCATTACCAATACATACTAAATTATTAGTTGCCACAAAGCTGCTAATAGTTGGTAATGGTAAAATTGAAGCCGTAGCTGTATTATTTAAAGGGTTCACACAAGTTCCATCGTTAATAAGAGACAATGTTAATACTACATTGGCTGTAGGGCTTGGAACTACTATAGTTGCAGAACCATTAGCGTCTAAAGTAGTGTTTACTGTTGAACCTCCACCTATTTGATAATCTACAGTTGCGTTTGGACTACCTGTAATTGTAAAAGAAGCATCAGAACCAGGACAAAAATCTGTTGCAGCTACTTGAGTTACAAATGGTAATTGATTGATAACCACCGTATATGGAGCTGAATTTACTGCACATTGGCCTGCATTTGGCACAAAAGTATAGGTTGTTGTTTGTGAGTTATTTACAGCAGGACTCCATGTACCTGTAATTCCTTCAATTGAATTAACTGGTAAACTAAAGATTGTTCCTGCACAAAATGGACCAATTGGATTGAAGGTTGGTGTAATCGTTGGATTTACTAATGTTATATCGCTTGAATTTACAATATTACATCCATTAATTATAATATCAAAATTAGCATAAACTCCAGCATTTAATCCGTTAAGAACTATTTGACCATTTAAATTTGCGTAATAGGTTGTTGGACCTACAGCTACTGTATCATCAGTATAAGCAATAGAATAACCATCACTAGGATTTAATCCTGAAATTGTGATTGATCCGTCTGTAGCATTACAATAGGTAGGATCTTCATAAGTAAATACTGGAGTAGATTGAATTGCAAATTCTGCAGAATAATAACTGCCATTGTTATCTACTAATATTGTATCAAAGCAATCTGTCGTAGAGTCATAATCACCTACTAATTCATAATAAACATCAATACGGTAATTACCAAGAGCTAAAGTTGTTAAATCTACAACAGCAGAAATAGCATTCCATTTTTGATCTCCTGGGTCACAAGTCCCTCCTGATGGGAACGAACCTGCGTTACAATCATCTAATAAAGGAAGCGCTAAACTTGTAAATGCCCCTGGTGTTGCACTCACTTCATAAATTCTATACTTCATTTCAACTGAACATATATTAGAAGAAGTTCCTTTATGTGTTCTTAATTCTCCTCCATTTAAAATTAAACTTCCTGAATTTTGAACATATGTTCCTAAATCGGAATTAGGGAAAACATTACCTGAAGGACCAATTAAATCAGTACCATTACCCGTAACATTAAAATATTCTCCACTTCCAGTAGTCTCACAATTTTGAATATTCACTGCGGTTGCAATAATATTTAGATCACAGGCAGGTAACACGGTAATATCCATTACAAATGGCAAACCACATTGTCCAGAATCTGGAGTAAATGTATATTGTCCTGAAGTCATATTATCTACTACAGATGGTGACCAAGAACCAGTAACGCCATTATCTGAAGTTGTAGGAAGCACCGGTGCAACATCTCCAGCACATATAGGTGCAGGTTGAATGAAACTTGGTGTAACTTGATCTCTTACAATAATTTCCAAGCTTGTTGGTCTAGCACACTGACCTGGATCTGGTGTAAAGATATATTCTGTTGTTTGTGTATTATCTACGGTATCAGGTGTCCAAGAACCAGTTACGCCCTCTAATGATGCGGTTGGTAAAGTAACACTTTCACCATTACAAATAGGATCAATAGGCGTAAAAGTTGGCTCAAACTCATTGGTATAATTTAATAATACATTTTGAGAAGTAACTGTTTGCTGACCATTACATGAAGTATAAATTGCTTGAGCTGTCATTGTAGTAGAAGCATTTATACAAACATTAATGTCAGTATCTGCACTATAAAACTGACCGTCTTTTAACCAAGAAAAAGTAACATTTGGAGCTCCATCTGGAGTAAAACGCCATCCTTCATTTGAAGCAGACCACGCACCTGTATTTCTCCCTGGTGGTGTATATGCTAAAGTTCCAGCATTATTTTGAATTCCAATAACACCAACTCCACTTTGCCATGAAGTACAAGGTACTCTATTTAGAACATAAACTTCAATAACATTACTAGTCTCATACATTACGATTTGACTCGTTTGTAATGGAACATTTGTATTACAACTAAATTGAGCAACATTAGAAATGTTAAATACAAACACTCTACAAGGAGCAGAACCCAAGACTTGGTAATTTATATCTGGCATTGCTGGAGGAGTAGTAACAGCTGGATTGATATCCTGATACACTCCATAAATAGCATTTTTTATAGGAAATCCTGTATTTGGAATTTGTTGATTAAAGCTCCAATTACAAAATTGATTTGCAGTTGTAGAATTAAAGGTTACTACCCCATTTGAGCCCACACTACATTGATTATAATTAGTTCCAAAAAAACAAAAATCAAAAGGTAATGGGATATTTCCAGACCAAATATCATCGGTACTTATATTTAAAGGAGTTCCTCCTGTAAAAGGAAAAGGTGGAGCAAAAGCTATTGGGTCCACTTTATAAACGGAAGTATTTCCTGTTTGAAAGAAAGAAGCAGATAAATCCACACAGTTATCCGTTGAACAAACCTCAATAACACCGTTGTTAGCTGTATCAATTTCAACTCCTGCACATGCTTGTAAACCAGCAACTACATAAAAGTTAACAGGTATTGATGACCAGGCACTAATATTTCCTGGCCCACAAATTGCTCTTACATATACATCATAAAAACCTGCTGCAGCTCCAACTATAGTCGCTGGATTGCTATTAACAATAGTTCCAGTATCAGAAGCTGATGGTGGTGCACTCCCTGCTGGCAAATAAATTATTTCCCATTGAGTAGCAGAACCTGTTTCATTCCATCCAACAGTAAATTCGTCTTCATTGATACTAATTAAACTTAAGCTGATTGGAGCAGGACAAGCTGGTGGAGGCCCACAAGTTACACTTATATCCCATCCTAAAGCAGTTGTTGCTCCATTAGAATTAAATCTAAAAGTTAAACAACCACCTGGATGACTCGAAGTAAGATTTGGAGGAAGATTTGAACCCGAAAAAGCACCTAAAAGAGTACCTGATACGTTTGGTCCATTAAAAACCTCTAAAACATCATTTCCTGCTTGGGTATTAAAAGCATTAAAAACAATACTTACCACATTTCCAGAAGCATCTGGACAAATTGTAAAAACATTGCTTTCATCATTTCCATAATTACCTGCTGCACCTCCTGTATCATAAAAATGATCTCCAGCACAATAATCTGGAGTCGTTCTAAACGGTATTGGTCCAGACCAAACACTAGAATCTGATCCACTACAAATAGCACGCACGTACACTTCGTATTGTGTATTTGAATTTAATCCTGTTATTAAGAATGGTCTTGTTGAAGTAAGTGTACCATTAACTCCAGTTCCAGGATAACCTGTACCAGCAGGTTGCACAATAACTTCCCATTGAGTAGCACCTGCATTATCCGACCAGTTAACTGAAGCTGAGTTTGAATTTACATTGGATACAACTATATTATTAGGTTGTGGACAAGTTGGCGGTGTACATTGAGCTACACCATTAAATAATTGTGAATTTTGAGTTCCTGTTCCTGGAGGCTTTGTATAAATTACATTATTAACGGTTGGTTCAATAATAGAAACTCCAACTTGTGCTGGAGATGTTCCTGTAGGATTCCAATACAGCACAAAAGGTTGATTGTTACACAATGGAACAGAAACCTGAATATGATTTGTACCATCAGAAACTTCTGGTCCTGTTAAAACGGCAACAACAGTTCCATTTTGACTTACGTTCATTGTATTTCCTTGCCAACCATTTGATCCTGTATCCCATAGTTCAAAAATATAGTTACATTGTTCCGTTGGTAAACATAAAGTTGTCATATATGTATATGGTCCTGCCCATGTACTGAAGGTACCATCATTACAATCTGCTCTTACCCAGTATTCATAATTCGTCCCAGGTGTTAAGCCTGTAACCGTATATGCAGTATTATTATTCGTTTGTGTTCCAGAACCTGATGGAATACCACCTCCTACTGGTTGATTCACTACTTCCCAAGAAGTAGCGCCGCTTGGGTTATCCCAAGATAAATCTACGGAAGTATTACTTAAATTATTAATTCCTAAATTAGTTGGCGGAGCACAACTCTCTCTTTGAATGACCAAATTATAATTGATACTTGTTGTAACTGCTGAAGAAGACACTACTATAAAATAAGACTGTCCAGCAGTAACCGAAAAACCATTTATTTCTCTTGGTGCATTATTGGTATTAGCAACACCTGCGAGACAAGTAACCCCAATATTAGCGCAAGAACTATAAACAAATAAAGAAGAATTCCCTTCTACTGGTGTAGAAATGATACTTACATTTCCAGTAAATGTTGGTATAAATTCATATACTACATCATTCCCTGCTAAATAATTGGTAGATCCGCCAGCACAACTAGACCCTTGTGGACCATTAAAATCGTTACCATAAACATTTGTATTATCTGTAGTACTGTATGGTACGTTAGTTATTTGTATTGGGTCACTACAATCTAATCCTTGTGGTAAAGTTTGGGTATTAAAAGGGCCCACCCACGCACTTGTTACTCCTCCACTACATACCGATCTAATGTACAATTCATATGTTGTATTAGGAATTAATCCTGAAATAGTAAATGGCATCGAATTCACAATTACACCACTTCCTGTTGGTGAACCTCCATTTGGATAAATTTCTACTTCCCATTGCGTTGCAGAACCATTTGTAGTTAAACTTAATTCAACTGAAGTAGAAGTAATATTAATTTCAGACAATGGAGCTGAAGGTGGTAAACAGGCTTCAGTTAAACGAACAGCATCAATTAACCAACCATCTCCAAAAGTTGGAGTGGTAGTTCCTGTTTGAGTATGCACTTTAACAAATGCAAAATATACATTTGGAAAAGCGGCTAAAGAAGATATATCCACCACTTTTTCATTGTATTGATCATAAGGAGAATTCAATTGATTTTCATCCCAAGTTTGCAAAGTAGTAAAGCTGTTAATATCTGTTTGAGAAGTTGTAGAATATCTTAATTCAAAGATAGTTCCAGAATTTCCAACAAATTGTTGCCTCGTTTGAAAACGCAACTCAGAATTTGCATTGAGTCCTGTAATAGCTGGAGTTACCATCCATTTGTAGGAGGTATTGCCTTGTCCTACGTTTTCTCTGGCAATGTATGCAGATTGAGTTCCTCCATCTGGATACACTAACACTCCTGCTGTAGTAACATTCCAGTTGGAAGTTCCACTACCACTAGTAAACACAGCCCAACCCGTAGGGGGAAAGGTTCCCTCGAAATTCTCAGGTAATTGAGAATATCCAATAAATGTTACTAATGACATGAAAAAAAGTAATAATTTTTTCATTCTATAAGTTTTTAGTTAAAATTTGATTAATATTTCAAAGTTAACAATAAATTAATGCTATTAAATATCTACCGACGAAATGTAACTTTTCATCGTTAAAATGCATTTTTTAAGTTTCTAAATCTTTATATTTTTTTTGCTTATTTTTGTCTCTCAAAATCAATTGCAAAACCTTTGAAAAAAACATCCAAAATTTACTTCGCTTCAGACCAACATTTAGGTGCTCCAACTCCTGAAAAAAGCTTCCCTAGAGAACAAAAATTTGTAGCGTGGTTAGATTATGTAAAACAAGATGCTACGGCTATTTTTTTATTAGGTGACTTGTTTGATTTTTGGTTTGAATACAAAACTGTAGTTCCAAAAGGTTTTGTTCGGGTTTTAGGAAAACTAGCAGAAATAAGAGATTCTGGAATTCCAATCTATTTTTTTGTAGGAAATCATGATTTATGGATGCACGATTATTTTGAAAAAGAATTAAACATTCCTGTTTATCATGATAATCAAGAATTTACATTTAATGAAAAAACTTTTTTAATAGGTCATGGAGACGGAAAAGGACCTGGCGACAAAGGCTATAAAAGAATGAAAAAAGTGTTTACCAACTCTTTTTCAAAATGGCTTTTTAGATGGTTACATCCTGATATTGGAGTTCGTTTAGCACAATATTTATCTGTTAAAAACAAATTGATTTCTGGAGCAGAAGATGTTAAATTTTTAGGAGAGGAAAACGAGTGGCTTGTTCAATATGCCAAACGAAAATTGGAAACTAAAAACTATAATTATTTTGTTTTTGGACATCGCCATTTACCCATGATTATCGACCTAAATGAAAACTCAAAGTATATTAATCTTGGAGATTGGATTGGTTATTTTACTTATGGGGTTTTTGACGGAGAACATTTTGAATTAAAAGATTTTAAAAATTAAGATTCTTTTTCCAAGTCCTCCACTTCTTTTTCTAGATCCAAATTTCTAAATTTCGGTGACACATAAGCGGTTACCAAAACTGTTCCAATGGTCATACATCCACCAAAAACAACAGCTCTCACGGCACCCATTAACTTAGCTGTTACTCCACTTTCAAAAGCACCTAATTCGTTAGAAGAACCAACAAAAATTGAATTCACAGACGAGACCCTTCCTCTCATGTGATCTGGGGTATGTAATTGTAAAATAGTACTTCGAATAACCACAGATACCCCATCTGCGACTCCACTTAAGAACAACGCAAAGACTGAAACCCAGAAAATTTCCGATACACCAAAAAGGATGATACTTCCACCAAAAATGAATATCGCAATCAATAATTTTTTCCCTGCATTTTTATTCAATGAAAAATAGGCAGAAGTTAACATAGTTATAATAGACCCAACAGCTGGAGCTGCTCTTAAAATTCCAAAACCTTCCGAACCAACCTTTAAAATATCTTGTGCAAAAATGGGCAATAAAGCAACAGCTCCACCAAATAAGACAGCAAACATATCTAAAGAAATAGCACCTAAAATAGTTTGATTCTTAAATACAAAATCAAGTCCCGCGAGTAAACTTTTAAAAACAGGCTCGCCAATTTTCGGATTTAAAATGGGTTTTCTTTTAATTTGACTTAAACCCAATAATGCAAAAAGTGTAAATCCAAAAACCAAACACATAGACCAATGTACTCCAATAAGTCCAATAGAAATTCCTGCAACAGCTGGTCCAAAAACGGAACCCATTTGCCAAGTGGAACTACTCCAAGTAGCAGCATTAGGATAATGCTTCTTTGGAACAATTAAAGACAATAAAGAAAAGACAGTAGGGCCAATAAAAGCACGAACAAATCCTCCAAAAAAAACTAAAACATAAATAATTACTAATGTATTTGAAAGAGAAAGTGATTCTTGTATGCTTGGAACCGTAATTAGAAACAAACCTAAACTAATAATAGAAAAACCTAAAAGACATTTAACTAATAAAGTTTTCTTTTCTCTTTGGTCGACAATATGACCGGCAAACAAGGCAGTCAATACTGCAGGAGCAAATTCAATTAAACCAATTAAGGCTAGTTTCCATGGGTCTTTTGTAATACTATATACTTCCCATTCAATAATTACAAATTGCATGGCCCAAGCAAAAACCATAGCAAAACGCATGAATAAGAAAAAACGAAATTCTTTAAAACGCAAGGCTGCGTAAGGGTCTTTTTTAGCCATTATACTCTTTTATTGCTCTAATATTCAATTGTAAACTCACTTGATTATTCCATTCATTTTCATCCACTACATATGCCATTTGAAATTCTTTTTTATCTTGTACCAAAGGAAAATATTTTCCTAATCCAAAACCAATCGCACCAATACCTGCATCTTGTGAATCATCATATTGCTTTACATACATTTTCAAATGCTCACCTTCACTACCTAATGTTTTGGCAAAACCCGTATCAAAGACAGAGGTGCTCATAAAAACAGGATGCATATTTTGAGGACCAAAAGGTTCAAATTCTTTTAAAATTCGAATTAATTTTGGTGTAATATCAGAAAAATCAATTTCCATATCTATTGTAATTTCAGGAATCAATAGTTCTGGATTAATAGTATCTTTTACCACATCCTCAAAGGCTTGCTTAAAAACTGAATACTTTTCTTCCTTTAATGTCATTCCTGCAGCATACATATGACCTCCAAACTGATCTAAATGATGTGCACACGCTTCCAAGGCCTGATACACATCAAAATCTTGAACGGATCGTGCTGAAGCCGCTAATTTATCACCACTTTTGGTAAAAACTAAAGTAGGCCTGTAATACGTTTCGGTTAAACGGGAAGCCACTATTCCAATCACCCCTTTATGCCAATTTTCATCATACACTACTGTTGTAAACCGAGATTCTTCTTTGTTTTCTTTAATTTGATGAAGGGCTTCTTGGGTTATTTGTTTGTCTAAACCTCTTCGTTCTGCATTGTTTTCTTCAATTTCTTGAGCAAAGGTTTCGGCTTGTTTTAAATCGAACTCGGTTAACAACTGAACCGCATAATCACCATGCTTTATTCTACCTGCTGCATTAATTCTTGGTGCTACTATAAAAACCACATCCGTTATAGTTAAAGTTTTCTTTTTCACATTTTGAACTAAGGCTTTAATTCCGGGTCTTGGATTCGTATTGATAACTTCCAATCCAAATTTAGCTAAAACCCTATTTTCACCAGTCATGGGGACGATATCTGCAGCAATAGCTGTAGCCACTAAATCCAAATACGGTACTAAGTCCTGAATCGTTTGCCCCTTATTTCTCCCTAAAGCTTGTATCAATTTAAACCCTACTCCACAACCGCACAATTCATCATAAGGATAGGTGCAATCTTCTCTTTTTGGATCTAAAACAGCAACTGCATCTGGTAAAACGGCTCCAGGTCGATGGTGATCACAAATTATAAAATCAATTCCTTTTTCTTTGGCATAAGCCACATGATCAACTGATTTAATCCCACAATCTAAAGCTATAATTAGTGAAAAACCATTATCTTCTGCAAAATCAATTCCTTGAAATGACACACCATATCCTTCTAAATAACGATCTGGAATATAAGTGGCTACATTGGAATAATCCGTTTTTAAATAACTTGAAACTAAGGAAACTGCTGTTGTTCCGTCAACATCATAATCTCCAAAAACTAAAATATTTTCTTGATTTGCGATGGCAGTTTCAATACGAGACACTGCTTTATCCATATCTTTCATTAAATACGGATCGTGAAGATCATTTAAAGTGGGACGGAAAAAAGATTTGGCTTGTTCAAACGTTTCAATGCCTCTTTGAACTAATAAGGTAGCAATGATTTCGTCTACCTGAAGGACTTCTTGTAAGGCTTGTACTTTTTCTTTATTTGGCTTTGATTTTAAGTTCCAACGCATGTTTATTAATTTTAGGAATTTGAGTTTTCTTTTTGGCTTATACAATTGAAAAACAAATTTACTATTAAAATTGATGCTGGCTTATTTTCATACCAATAAAATTTAGTTAATTTTGAACTTATTACTTTCAAAACTAAAGCATGCAAATTCAAGGACAAATTGTAGATATCGCAAACAAAAAAATATTTTCAGGAGAAATTACCGTTGAAAATGGAAAAATTATATCCATTGTAGCCAAAGAACATCAAGTAAAAAACTACATTCTTCCTGGATTCATCGATGCTCATATTCATATTGAAAGTTCCATGTTAGTTCCTTCAGAATTTGCTAAAATTGCTGTATTACATGGCACTACTGGTACCATTTCTGATCCACATGAAATCGCAAATGTATTAGGAAAAGAAGGGGTGTATTATATGATTGAAAACAGTAAGAAAGTACCTTTAAAATTTCATTTTGGAGCACCCTCTTGTGTTCCTGCAACCTTTTTTGAAACAGCTGGTGCCGTTATAGATGCAAATGATATCAAAGAATTATTAGCCTCCCCAGATATTCATTATTTAGCAGAAATGATGAATTATCCTGGTGTTTTATTTGATGATGCCGAAGTGTTGAAAAAAATGGAATGGGCCAAACACTTTAACAAACCGGTAGACGGTCATGCTCCTGGCTTACGAGGTGAATCTTTACAAAAATATATTGCTGCTGGAATTACAACAGACCACGAGTGTTTTACCTATGAAGAAGCTAGTGAAAAATTAGCACTTGGCATGAAAGTAATTATTCGGGAAGGAAGTGCTGCTAAAAATTTCGAAGCTTTGATTGATTTATTGCCAGAGCATTATGAAAACATGATGTTTTGTTCCGATGATAAGCATCCAGATGATTTAATTGTGAGTCATATTAACGCATTATGTGCTAGAGCTGTAAAAAAGGGAATCGATGTTTTTAAAGTATTGCAAGCTGCTTGTATCAACCCCGTACATCATTATAACATGAATGTAGGTATACTTCGTGAAGATGATTTTGCTGATTTTATCGTAGTAGAAGATTTAGTTGATTTTCAAGTTAAACAAACCTATATAAATGGTGTATTGGTGGCCGAAAATGGCACTTCTAAAATACAAGATATTCATTTTGAAACGCCTAATAATTTTAGCACTTCTTTTAAAAAACCAGAAGATTTTGAAATGAAGAGTTCAGCTAAAACCATTCGCATAATTGAAGCCTTAGAAGGACAATTAATTACCAATGAACTCCATCATAACGCTTTTTTGAAAGAGGGTAAATTAGTTTCAGACACGGAAAATGATATTTTAAAAATGGCTGTAGTAAATCGGTATGAAAATGCTCCAATAGCAGTAGCTTTCATTAAAAATTTCGGTTTAAAAGAAGGAGCTATAGCGAGTTCGGTTGCACATGATTGCCACAATATTGTTGTCGTAGGTACTTCTGACGAAGAAATTTGTAGCGCTGTTAACCTCTTGATCGAAAACAAAGGTGGCGTTTGTGCTGTAAACGGTGCTGAAAAAAAGGTATTATCTTTACCTGTTGCAGGTATTATGAGTGCTAAAGACGGTTGGGAAACGGGCAAATTATACCAAGAAATTGATGCAAAAGCCAAAGCATATGGTAGTACCTTGCATGCTCCTTTTATGACACTTTCTTTTATGGCATTATTAGTTATTCCAGATTTAAAACTCTCTGATAAAGGTTTGTTCAGTGGAAATAGTTTTTCTTTCGTGGATTTGCAAGTCGAATAAATGAAAAAGTTTACAGTTCTTGTTTTTTTGATTTTTGCCATTCTTAGCAACTGTAAATCGAGCAAAGAAAATATATCCTATTTATTTCCTTCCAAAATGAAGGTTATTACAAACACAGAAATAGATTCGTTATGCGATAAAGTTTTCACTCTACAAAGTAGTTTTTCAAGTGAAAAAAAGCTGCAAAACATACCATTAGATTCGGTAGTTTTTAAAAAAGAGGGCAGTATTTATTCTTTCAATAAAAAAGTAGGCACTTGGCAAACAGACAGAACAATTTATTTATCAAATTACAAAAGAAAGTTCTATTTCAATTATATTACAAAGAATAGCTTAAGAATATATTCGAGATACCAAATCGAAAAAGATACCACTTTAAAACAAATACGAATTCGATTAGTAAGCGAAACAAACAGGGAACCTGAGCCTGAAAATGATTTTGATTTTTAAAAAATCATTATTTTGTATTTCTCACTATTATTTCAATTCCAAAGCTTTTCCCTCAAAAGAAATAGCTTCCCAACCCGATTTGATAAAATTTCTAATATTTTGATGATCCATTTCATCTGGTGTTACTAGTACTTTTTGATAATGTTCCCCAAATAAAAACAAGGTTTCTTTCGCTTCTAATTGGTACATTTTAGCGAAAGCCAACACTTTACACGAACCATTATTGGTATTGGCTTCGTTTGTTACAGTTCCATTTGTAAAACGTGTTGGTGTAAATTCAAAATAGGCATCTATAGTTGCAATTACTTCTGAGAAGGCTACAATTTCAGCTTTTTGAACTGCTTCAATCAAATTAGAAATCGTCATATAAATGAAGGAATTAGTCGTGATGAAAAAAAGTTTTTATATCTATTTTGGCAAATTGTCGAAACATTTCCATAACACCACAATATTTTTCCACCGATAAATTCACCGCTTTTTGAAGTTTATTTTCATCTAGATTTTTTCCATAAAAATGATATTCAACGGTAACCTCATCATACACTTTTGGATGCTCTTCGGTTAAATTGGCAATGGTTTCTATTTTAAAATCGGTTACTTCTAGCTTCATTTTTTCAATTAAGGAAGCCACATCCAAACCCGAACAACCTGCTAAGGAAGATAATAGTAAGGCTTTTGGTCGTAAACCGGCTCCTGCTCCACCATGTTCTGGAGCGGCATTGATTAAAAAAGTTTCCCCACTAGGATTTGTAGATTCAAATTGCATTTTCTCTTTCCAAGTAGTAGTTGTAGTTTGTGTTGTCATAATATAGTATTTCTTACAAATTTACAGCTTTTACAAAAGTGTAACAGAAAAAAACAGTTTTCGTTATTAATGATAAGAAACAAGTATTTTATTAATTTTAAAAAAGATTCAAATGGTAACAATTATTAACAATGTTAAACTTCTAAAAGAAAGTGAAAATGATTTTTTTAATTCTATTTTTTTAGAAACAAAAAACATGCTTGAGAGTGAACTTGCAAAAAATGAATGTGAAGGAATAATCATTATTGATGGAACTCCATTCAATTATAGTTTTAAAATTAAGTCAAAAGATGAAAGTTCTGCTATAACTTTAGAATCAATCATTAATAAACTATTTGATTAAAATTATTTTTTAAGTCAAAGTGAGCATTTCAAACAGTTCTCTTTAATTTCAATATCATTTCAAACTTTTCCCAGCTACACAAACCACAATTTCTCCTTTTGCGGGTTTAGCTTCAAAATGTTGTAAAACTTCTTCCGCTGTACCACGAATTGTTTCTTCATGCAGTTTGGATAATTCTCTGGAAACTGTAACTTTTCGGTCGGCACCAAAATATTGGATAAATTCGGCTAATGTTTTATTCAATTTATGTGGCGAAACATACAAAATCATGGTTCGGGTTTCTTCTGCCAAGGCTAAAAAACGCGTTTGTCTTCCTTTTTTGTCGGGTAAAAATCCTTCAAAGACAAATTTATCATTGGGCAAACCACTATTTACCAAAGCCGGTACAAAAGCAGTGGCACCTGGCAAACATTCTACAGCCACACCATGTTCTACACACGCACGGGTTAGCAAAAAACCAGGATCGGAAATAGCAGGTGTTCCCGCATCACTAATTAAAGCAATGGTTTCACCCGCTTGCATTCGTTTTACTAAATTGTCCACTGTTTTATGCTCGTTGTGCATATGATGGCTGTGCATGGGTGTGTTGATTTCGAAATGCTTCAACAGTTTCCCACTATTGCGTGTATCTTCGGCTAAAATTAAATCCACTTCTTGAAGCACTTTAATGGCTCTAAAAGTCATATCTTCAAGATTTCCGATGGGCGTTGGTACTAAAAAAAGTTTTCCCATTTTTTAATTAAACTTGCGCTCAATAATTTCTAAAAAACGCGTTTCATATTCTTCTTTGCCTTCCCAATTATCGTAATCTGGTTTTACAAAATCATTGATAAAATCTTTGGCTTCTTCGAAAGAATCGAAAGTATTCAATTGCGATAAAACCCTATTGAAATCTTGCGCACTTCCGCCAAACAATCTTTTTTCAAAAGCAATACGATCATTTAATCCAAATGAAATACCGCGGGTCAATCTATCATTTAACGATAGGGTTCTCGGTTCTTCATCAAAAGTCTTTTTGGCTTCAAAAATAGTTTCAGGTTCCATTTTTTTTGGCTGAATGGTTGCTGCAACTTCTTCAACAGGTTTTTCTACCATTTCTTCAACAGGTTCAGCTACTTCTATTTTTTCAAAAGTCATATCGGGTGCTTTCTCTACTTCTTTTGCCAC
Organism: Flavobacterium sp. NRK F7; assembly: GCF_024054195.1. GTDB lineage: Bacteria > Bacteroidota > Bacteroidia > Flavobacteriales > Flavobacteriaceae > Flavobacterium. The sequence continues at coordinate 400,544 of NZ_JAMXLB010000001.1, forward strand.
CTCTTCCACTTTTACAAAATCCACTTCTTTGTAATCGTCCATCGCAAGACCATCAAATAAAGCAGGTTGTTCTTTTTGCGCTTCCTCTTCTTTTAAAACAGGTTCCTCTTCTGTTTCTTCAACCTCCTCTACAACCGCTTCCTTCATTTCCACAGGCACTTCCGTTACAATTGGAGTTGTAGTTTTTGCTTCTTCAGCTACAACAGGCGTTTCCAATTTTGCTTCTAGTTCTTCTGGTGAAATTTCCGCTTTAATCGCTTCAAAATTTTCCTCATAAAAACGTAAAATCGTTAATTGTTCGTATAATTTCTTTGCTTCTTCTTGCAATTGTTTGGTTTCAGAACGATTTTTTAATTTTAAAACACGATGTGCAATACTGATTAATTCGGCTTCTAATTTTTTCTTCATAACTTTATAGAATAGAAATTGAATATATGGGTGGTTTTTTAATAAATTTGTTCCCATTACAAAAATAGCAGAAAATACTATTAATCGACTGAAAAAAACAAAATGTTTCTAGAAAATACAGTAAACCAATCTGAACAATTTGGCTGGATAGAAGTTATCTGCGGGTCGATGTTTTCAGGAAAAACAGAAGAGTTAATTCGACGTTTGAAAAGAGCACAATTTGCCAAACAAAAAGTAGAAATTTTCAAACCCGAAGTAGACACCCGTTATCATGATGAAATGGTGGTTTCACATGATGCGAATGAAATTCGTTCCACACCTGTTCCTGTAGCTGGAAACATTCGTATTTTAGCACAAGGCTGTGATGTAGTAGGTATTGATGAAGCCCAATTTTTTGACGACGAAATTGTATCCGTTTGTAACGATTTAGCCAATAGTGGCATTCGTGTTATTGTGGCGGGTTTGGATATGGATTTTAAAGGCAACCCTTTTGGTCCAATGCCAAATTTAATGGCTACAGCCGAATATGTAACGAAAGTACATGCGGTTTGTACGCGAACAGGAAATTTAGCCAACTATAGTTTTAGAAAATCTCAAGATGAAAAATTAGTTTTACTTGGAGAAACGGAAGAATACGAACCCCTAAGCAGAGCTGCCTTTTACAAAGCTTTAAAAGAAAACAAAGAAGCCAAAGAATAAGTGACCTTTTCTATTCAAAATATTATTCCACATCTCAACGCAAAAATCGCAGGTATAGCTGATGATTTTATCATTGAGAACATTTCAATTGACAGCCGATCGTTACAGAATAATGCTGGAACTTTATTTTTTGCATTAAAAGGACAAAACCATGACGGCCATCATTATATTGACGAACTGATTAAAAAAGGGGTTCGCTTTTTCGTAGTTGAAAAAGTACCTGAAAATTATGTAGATAAAGCCACTTTTTTAGCAGTTGAAAACACAACAGACGCTTTACAAAAAACAGCAAAATACTATCGCAACCTCTTTCATTTTCCTATCATTGGAATTACTGGAAGTAATGGCAAAACCATTGTTAAAGAATGGTTGAATTTCTTACTGAGTCCTGATTATACCATTGTAAGAAACCCAAAAAGTTACAATTCGCAAGTAGGTGTTCCTTTATCTATTTTTGGAACCAATGAAAATCACAATCTAGGTATTTTTGAAGCAGGTATTTCTCAAAAAGGAGAAATGATAAAACTGGAATCTATTATCAAACCAACTATTGGTGTTTTTACTCATTTAGGAGCTGCTCACGACGATGGTTTTAATTCGATTGAAGAAAAAGTCATTGAAAAAACCCAATTCTTTTCTTCTTGTGAAATTGTAATTCTTCCAAAAAATGAAACAGTTGAAAAACACATTCAAGTGCCTATCTTTACTTGGAGTCTTACGGATGAAAAAGCGACTGTTTTTGGGAGTATAAAAACCCAAGAAAACCAAAAAACCGTTATTCAAATACACTATCAAAACAACAGTTTTGAAGTAACGATTCCTTTTCAAGACAGTATCGCAGTAAACAATGCCATGACGTGTATGGCTACTTTATTGTATTTAAAAATGGACACTCCTATTATACAAGAGCGCATTCAAAAATTATATCCTGTTGAAATTAGGTTACAAGCCAAAAAAGGAATTAACGGTTGTGTGTTAATAGACGATTCCTATTCTTCAGACTACCAATCCTTAAAAATTGCTTTGGATTTCTTAGAGCAACAAAAATTACATTCTAAAAAGACCATCATACTTTCTGATATTTTCCAAGGAGGCTTACCTATTGATAAGCTCTATCAAAAAGTTGCATTGGCTATTCAAAATAATAATATTGACCGAATCATTGTCATTGGGGAAACCATTTCAAAATATTTATCGGAATTGCCCAATGTAATTGCTTTTGGTGCGACTATAGATTTTTTAAAACAGTTCAATACACAATCTTTTCAAAATGAAACCATTTTAATAAAAGGAGCACGAAGCTTCAACTTTGATGAAATTGTGGTGCTTCTAGAAGAAAAAAAGCACGAGACTGTTCTTGAAATTAATCTGGATGCTTTAACGCACAACCTCAATTTTTACAAATCAAAATTGAATTCCAACACCAAAATCATGGTGATGGTGAAAGCATTTGGTTATGGAAATGGTGGTTTTGAAATAGCCAAATTATTGGAACACAATTCCGTTGATTATTTAGGTGTCGCTTTTGCAGATGAAGGCATCGAATTGAGAAAAGCAGGCATTACGTTACCCATTATGGTGTTAAATCCTGAAAACAGTAGTTTTCCAGCGATGATTGCTTATGATTTAGAACCTGAAATTTATTCGATTACGGCTTTACAAGCCTTTTTACAATTGGCCCAACAAAAAAACATCACTTCCTATCCTATTCATATTAAATTAGATACTGGAATGCATCGTTTAGGATTTGAAGCAAATGATATAGATGCTTTAATTTCTCTATTGCGCAATAATAATTTTGTAACTGTGAAAAGTGTTTTTTCTCATTTATCAGCTTCAGATGACACCCAATTTGATGATTTTACTCAGTTACAATTTGAACGCTTTCATACACTTTCGCAAAAAATTATAAAAACCTTAGACATTCAACCTATTCGTCATATTTTAAACACTTCAGGTATTTTTAATTATGCCCAAGAAATGCAATTAGAAATGGTGCGATTGGGAATTGGATTATATGGCATGGGCAACTCAAAGTCAGAAAGGAATAACCTACAAAATGTAAGTACTTTAAAAAGTGTGATTTCTCAAATTAGAGAAGTTAAGGAAGGTGAAAGTATTGGTTACAGCCGAAAATTCATGGTGACTAAAAGGATGAAAGTAGCTACCATTCCTATAGGATATGCAGATGGTATTCGAAGAGCTTGGGGAAATGAAAAAGGGTATGTTGTCATAAAAAATCAAAAAGCTCCTATTTTAGGTAATATTTGTATGGACATGTTGATGGTAGAGGTTACTTCCATTTCTTGTATAGCAGGTGATGAAGTCATTATTTTTGGGGAAAACCCCAATATTACTGAAATTGCAACGGTAACAGAAACCATTCCTTACGAAATCTTAACAGGAATTTCACAACGTGTGAAACGCGTTTTTTACAAAAACTAAAATAATGTAAGTTTTTTTATTAAATTAGCTACACTTAACAAATTAACTAACTAAAATATCTTATTATGGGATTTTTCGCAGATTTTAAAGCATCATTAATGAAAGGTGATGTATTAAGTTTAGCTACAGCTGTTGTAATTGGTGGCGCTTTTGGAAAAATTGTAAGTTCTGCAGTTGATGATCTGATTATGCCAATTGTAGGTTTAATTACTGGAGGAGTCGATTTTACCACAAAATTCATCTCATTGAATGGAGAAAGTTATGCAACTCTTGATGCTGCAAAAGAAGCTGGAGCAGCTGTTATTACATATGGTAATTTTATTCAAGCTGTAATCAATTTCGTTATTATTTCTTTCTTTATCTTTATAGTACTAAGGGCTGCTGAAAAAGCTAAGAAAAAAGAAGAGGCTGCTCCTGCTGCACCAGCTGGACCAACACAAGAGGAATTATTAATTCAAATTAGAGATTTATTAAAAAATAAATAGTCCGCTACATTATATATTCTAACTAAACCCTGAAATCTATTCAGGGTATTTTTTTTTAAAAAATGTTACAAATATAAATTTTTGTGAAATATTTTTTTTTCTAGTAATTCTACCAAAATTATTCTATATTTTTGCATCACTAAATTCACAAAAAAATGAAAGTTGCAGTAGTTGGTGCTACCGGAATGGTTGGCGAGATCATGCTTAAAGTATTACAAGAAAGAAATTTTCCTGTAAGCGAATTAATTTTAGTTGCTTCTGAAAAATCGATTGGAAAAGAAGTAGCTTGGAATGGTAAAACGTATAAAGTAGTTGGATTGCAAACCGCTGTTGACATGCAACCTGAAATTGCTGTTTTTTCTGCAGGAGGAGAAACTTCTTTACAATGGGCTCCAAAATTTGCGGAAGCAGGTACTACCGTTATTGATAATTCTTCGGCATGGAGAATGGATGCTACTAAAAAACTAGTCGTTCCAGAAATCAATGCTTCTGTATTAACAAAAGATGATAAAATTATTGCAAATCCTAACTGCTCTACCATTCAAATGGTTATGGCTTTGGCACCGCTGCATAAAAAATATAAAATTAAAAGAATTGTTGTTTCAACCTATCAATCCATTACAGGAACAGGTGTAAAAGCTGTGCAACAGTTAGAAAATGAATATGCTGGAGCGAAAGGTGAAATGGCCTATAAATATCAGATTCATAGAAATGCAATTCCACAATGTGATGTTTTTGAAAACAATGGGTATACGAAAGAAGAAATGAAATTAGTTCGTGAAACCCAAAAGATTTTAAATGATAAAACAATTGCAGTAACTGCTACGGCTATTCGTATTCCTGTAGTTGGCGGACACAGTGAAGCTGTAAATGTAGAATTTGAAAATGATTTTGATGTAGCAGAAGTAAGACAATTATTACATCAAACAGATGGGGTTACCGTTCAAGACAATTTAGATACATTTACTTATCCAATGCCTTTATATGCAGAAGGAAAAGACGATGTTTTTGTAGGAAGAATTCGTAGAGATGAAAGTCAGCCAAATACTTTAAATTTATGGATTGTTGCTGATAACCTTAGAAAAGGAGCTGCAACCAATACCATTCAAATAGCGGAATACTTACTTAAAAATAATTTAGTGTAATTTTTATATAAAAATTGTTAAATAAAGAGTATCCTTTTCAGATACTCTTTATTATTTTGCATCTATTTCATTTTTGTTTTTATATTTGTGATTCATGAAACAAAAGATTGCCATACTCAACTTTGCAGTAATGCTTGCGGTTATTTTAGCTGTGAGTTATCAATCTTTACATATTTTGCGTCATCATTCCAATCCTACAATTGAGAATCTTGATACTTCATCCAACAAAAAACACCTTCATATTCAAATTACAGAAAAAGAGCAATGTCACGTGTGTGATTTTAAATTCGCCTCTTTTTTGTCACCAAAAATCTTCACTTATTCTTTTTACTTCCCATTTAAAGAAAGTCCGTATTCTTTTAGTGTAAAAGAAGCCTTATCCTTCTTTAGTGGAAGTCTATTCTCTTTAAGAGGTCCGCCTAATTTCATTTAATTGTAGTACACTATTTTGCCAAAAAAGCAAAATACTTTTCACAGATAAACACCCTTATTTGTGAACTATTCCTATATATTATTAAATGAAATAAAATGAAAAACCTATTTTTATACATGCTACTTATAGTAGCTAGTTTTAGTTACGCTCAAAACACTTTAACCGGTACAATAACTTCAACAAACAATACGCCATTACAAAATGTTGCTGTTCATATTATTGAAAACAATTCTTATGCTGAAACCGACAGTAACGGTTTATATATTGTGACCAATATACCAAAAGGAAATATAACTGTTGTTGTATATTTATATGGATACGAACAAAAAACAGAAAAAATCAACAGTAATCAAAAAGAGGTTACGTTAAACTTTACTTTACAAGAAAAAGAACAACATTTAGATGAAATTGTAGTCTCTACTTCCTTTAACAAAATACAGTCTCAAAATGTAATGAAAGTAGAGCATCAAACTTTAAAACAAATGCAAGAAAATGGAGCTTCTTCTTTGATGGAAGGCGTAGCCTCTATTGCTGGAGTCAATCAAGTTTCAACAGGAGCCTCTATTGGTAAACCTGTTATAAGAGGATTAAGTTCCAATCGAGTGTTGGTTTATGCACAAGGGGTTCGTTTGGAAAACCAACAATTTGGAGAAGAACACGGTTTAGGATTAAGTGCTTCTGGAATTGAAAGTGTGGAAGTTATTAAAGGACCTGCTTCGCTTTTATATGGCTCCGATGCAATTGGAGGTGTTTTGTATTTCAATCCAGAAAAATTTGCGAAAAACAACACCTTTGCAACTAATGTAAATCAGCAATTCTATAGTAATACACAAGGCACCAATACTTCGTTTGGTTTTAAGGCTTCTCCCAATAACTGGAAATTATTATTGAGAGCCAATTATAATTCACAAGCAGATTATAAAATTCCTAATGGTGAACGCATTGTTAATACACGTTCAATTGAAAAAGATTTAAAATACGGACTAGGTTTTGCCAATTCTCATTTTTCAACTGATTTTAGATACAATTACAACAATTTAGATTTGGGATTACCAGAAGAAGACATAGAAGCATCTGATTTTAGAAAACCATTATTTCCAAAACAAGATATTGACAATCATATTTTAAGTCTTACGAATAAATTTTTCTTCAAAAATTCCAAAATTGAAGCTGATTTTGGTTATATCTTTAATAACCGAAAAGAATTAGAAGCTGTCGATGAAATTGCACTACACATGAAATTAAAAACAGCCAATTACAATCTAAAATATTATTTGCCTAAATGGAAAAATATAGAAACAATCATAGGCACACAAGGTATGCATCAAACGAATGAAAATTTTGGAGAAGAGCTATTAATTCCTAATGCTACTGTAAATGATTATGGTTTCTTTGTGACTTCTAATTATGAGTGGAATAAAAATGCTATACAAGCTGGTGTTCGCTATGATAGAAGAAACATTACAACATCAACACATGGAGAAGAAGGAGAAGAAGGTTATTTTGCTGCTATAGACAAACATTTTCAAAGCTTCAATTTTGCTTTAGGATATAAAACAACTCTTACCGATAAAATTATTTCAAGAATTAATTTAGCATCTGGTTTTAGAGCTCCTAATTTAGCCGAGCTTACTTCAAATGGCGTTCATGAAGGAAGTAACCGTTATGAAATAGGAAATTCCAATTTAAAAAACGAGCAAAACTTTCAAGTGGATGTAAATGTAGAATACAATAGCGAGCACTTTGAGTTTTTTATAAATGGTTTTTACAATCATATTACCAACTACATTTTTATTTCTCCTACTCAAGCAGTTCTAGATGATAACGATGTGTTTGAATACCTTCAAAACAATGCAACTTTGTTTGGTGGAGAAGCTGGAATTCATTTTCATCCACACCCTTTGGATTGGTTACACCTAAGAACCAGTTTTGAAACCGTAACTGGAAAACAAGAAAACGGAAACTTTTTACCTTTAATTCCAGCGAATCAAATTAAAAACAACATTCGAACTGAATTTCAGATTTCTGATTGGTTTACCAAAAACTATTGCTTTGCTCAAATTAATTACACCTTCAATCAGAACAATGTAAGTGCATTTGAAACACGTTCGTTAGACTATACTTTAGTTAATTTAGGTTTTGGTGGAACGATAAAAATCAATAAAAATACTTTTGGGATTTATTTAAATGCAAACAACATTTTAGACAAAACCTACATTGCGCATTTATCACGATTGAAAAACGATGGTATTCCAAACATGGGTAGAACTATTATTTTAGGCTTGAATTTTGATTTTTAAGTTACAGAATAAACAAATTTTATCCAATTAGGTTTCAATTAATAATTAGGTTTTCATTAACAATTGCATCCTTTTCAATTGTTTACTTTTGTGAAACAACTAAATCCTAACCAATGAAAAAAACAATCACTTTTCTTTGTGCAGTACTTACTATTGTCAGCTGCAAAAAAGAAGAAAAAAAAGAAATGAAAGAAATAGACATGAGTGTTACCTATCCTGTAACTAAAAAAGTAGACACTACCGACACTTATTTTGACGAACAAATTCAAGACCCTTACCGATGGTTAGAAGACGATCATAGCGAAGAAACCAAAGCATGGGTAAAAGCACAAAACGAAGTCACTTTTGGCTATTTAGAAAAAATTCCATTTCGAAATGCATTGAAAGAAAGAATGGAAAAACTATGGAATTACGAAAGAATTTCTGCTCCATTTAAAGAAGGAAAATACACGTATTTCTATAAAAATAATGGTTTGCAAAACCAATCTGTTCTATACAGAAAAGATGAAACTGGTAAAGAAGAAATTTTTTTGGATCCAAACACCTTTTCAAAAGACGGTACAACTTCTTTAGGAGGTATTAATTTCACTAAAGATGGAAGTTTAGCTGCTTATGCCATTTCTGAAGGAGGAAGTGATTGGAGAAAAGTAATTGTAGTAAATACAGATACTAAAGAAATTATTGGTGATACATTAGTAGATGTAAAATTCAGCAGTATGTCTTGGTATAAAAATGAAGGTTTTTATTATTCTAGTTATGACAAACCAAACGGCAGTGAGTTATCTGCAAAAACAGACCAACATAAATTGTATTTTCACAAACTGGGTACTTCTCAAAAACAAGATAAAATCATTTTTGGAGACAAAGCCAAAAGAAGATATGTTAGTGGTTATGTAACTGAAGATGAAAATTATTTAATTATTTCTGCTTCCACTTCCACCACTGGAAATGAATTATACTATAAAGACTTGAATTCAAATGGAGCCATCATCAATATAGTAGATAACTTTGAAACAAATAATGGTATCGTAGATAACGTTGGTACAAAATTTTATGTCCTTACAGATTATAATGCGCCTAATCAACGATTGGTTACGTTTGATATAAAAAAACCAAAACAAGAAAATTGGGTTGATTGTATTCCTGAAACGGAAAACGTATTGTCTATTTCTACAGGAGGAGGTTTCCTTTTTGCAGAATATATGAAAGATGCGGTTTCTAATATCAAACAATACGATTATGATGGAAAATTAGTTCGTGAAGTTGCTTTACCTGGTATTGGTTCTGCTGGTGGTTTTGGTGGAAAGAAAGAAGAAACCACTTTATATTATTCGTTTACCAATTATACAACACCAGGAACCATTTATTCGTATAATCCAAAAACTGGAAAATCTGAAATATATCAAAAACCTAAAGTAGATTTTAATTCGGATGATTACGAGTCGAAACAAATTTTTTATACTTCAAAAGATGGCACTAAAGTACCGATGATTATTACCTACAAGAAAGGGTTGGAACTGAATGGAAAAAACCCAACGATGTTGTATGGTTATGGTGGGTTCAATATTAGTTTAACACCAAGTTTTAGTGTTGCAAATGCCGTTTGGTTAGAAAATGGTGGAATTTATGCTGTACCTAATTTAAGAGGTGGTGGTGAATATGGAAAAAAATGGCATGATGCTGGTACACAAATGCAAAAGCAAAATGTTTTTGACGATTTCATAGCTGCTGCTGAATATTTAATTAAAGAAAAATACACTTCTACAGATTATTTAGCTATTTCTGGACGTTCCAATGGTGGTCTATTAGTAGGTGCAACCATGACACAAAGACCAGATTTAATGAAAGTAGCTTTCCCAGGAGTAGGCGTTTTAGACATGCTTCGTTATCATACTTTTACAGCAGGAGCAGGTTGGTCATATGATTATGGAACCAGCGAACAAAGTAAAGAAATGTATGCTTATTTAAAAGGCTATTCTCCTGTTCATAATGTTAAAGCAGGTACACAATATCCAGCAACATTAGTAACAACTGGAGATCATGACGACCGCGTTGTTCCTGCACACAGTTTTAAATTTGCAGCAGAATTACAAGAAAAACAAACCGGACCAAATCCAACCTTAATTCGTATAGATGTCAATGCTGGACACGGTGCTGGAAAATCTACTCAAGCAATCATTCAAGAATATGTAGATATTCAAGCTTTTGCGCTTTATAATATGGGTATAAGAGATTTGGAAAAATAAAAAAATTATAGCTCATAAAAAAACCTGCTTGTTGAGCAGGTTTTTTTATTTATAATAATAGCACTAAAAACTATTATCACCATCTAACATTCTTCCTAAGCCCCCTAATAAACTCCCTTCTCCTTTATCTTTTCCTCCCATTTGTGGTGCTGCTTGAATTACCCTGTCTGCTAATCTACTAAACGGCAACGATTGAATATAAGCTACTCCAGGGCCTCTTAAGGTGGCAAAAAATACTCCTTCACCTCCAAAAATAGTGTTTTTTATTCCTCCTACGAATTCGATATCATATTGTATATCTTTGGTAAACCCAACAATACAACCTGTGTCTACTTTTAAAACTTCCCCTGCTTGCAATTCTTTTCTTGCTAATGTTCCGCCTGCATGAACAAATGCCATACCATCTCCTTCTAATTTTTGCATGATAAATCCTTCTCCCCCAAACAAACCTCTACCCAGTTTTCTGGAAAAATCAATACCCACAGAAACTCCTTTGGCTGCACATAAAAAAGCATCTTTTTGACAAACAAATTTACCTCCATATTTCAGTAAATCTATAGGTACAATTTTACCAGGATAAGGAGAAGCAAAAGAAACTTTCTTTTTACCATATTCAACGTTTTGGTAAGCAGTCATAAACAAACTTTCACCTGTTAAAACTCTCTTTCCAGCAGACAAAAGTTTTCCAAAAATACCCCCTTCTTGTTTACTTCCATCTCCAAAAATGGTTTCCATCTTAATACCATTTTCCATCATCATAAAACTTCCTGCCTCAGCTACAACGACTTCTTGAGGATCGAGTTCTATTTCTACATACTGCATTTCTTCACCAAAGATTTGGTAATCTATTTCATGTGCTTGCATAATTTATTTGTTTTGGATTATGGTAATTAGTCGAAAAATCCGTTGATTTGTTACGAATCAATTTGACATAAAAAAAGATCTCTGTAATAACAAAGATCTTTTCCTCAAAAAAAGTAATAATATGTATTTATGGCAGTAAAACCGTATCTATAACATGTACCACACCATTAGAACACAAAATATCTGGAATTACCATGTTTGCAGGAGTTGTGTTGCTATTTCCTAAAACAGTGAATACCCCATTTTGAAAAGGACTATAGGTTAACGTATTGCCTCCAGCTGTTGTAGCTGTTGTACTAGTTTGTTCACAGGTAAATGTTCCTCCATCTGCAATAGCATGATTTAACAATACTTGTTGTAAAAATGACGGATCAGCATTTGCCACATCTTCAACAGTTGCAAAACCTGCAGCTTTAAAAGCAGCATCTGTTGGTGCAAAAATAGTAAAGCGATTATTTTCATCTGCTAAAACCGGAGCCAAACCTGAAGTTACAACCGCTTGAACTAAAAACGTAAGTTCTGGTGACGTAAATACTTTTGCATCTTTCATTAATAAAGCAGATTCCACTATATTTACACCTGTTGCTAACATTACTTTATCGATGGCATGAACGGTACCATTACTAGCAGGAACATTTGTAATTATAATTTTCGAACCATTAATATACAAATCTCCTTCTCTCATTACAAAACGTCTATCTACACCTAAAGCAGATGTTGATGTACCGCCATCCATTATTTGATTGGCTAATAAATTTCCGTTAGAAACATGATATAATAAGGTGTTTGTTAAAAAACTATTTTGTAAAACACCTAAACTACCTCCATCTACTAATCCTAGTCTAGCAAATGCATCGTTAGTAGGAGCAAAAACAGTATAATCTCCAGAAGGATCATTTGGATTTGGATTACTTAAAACCACAGCCACTCCACCTTGAATAGCAGCTGCTTCTAAGGTACTAAAAGCATCGTTGGTAACTGCAATTGAAGCAATTGAAGGCGCTTCATCTTTGTAATCATTATCACAAGAAGCAAAAGTTGAAAGTAACATTAAGGCAAATAAGGCACTTTTTATATTTATATTTTTCATTTTATTAATTTTTAGAATTAGTTATTAAAATTTGTATACTAAGGAACCGTAAACACCCGTTGCTTTTCCAATATTTCTTCCAGCTAACAACGTACTTATTCCAGTAGCTACTCCAAATTCTTGGTAAACTGGAACATACACGTTTGCTCCAATTTTAGTATAACTTACTCTTGTTGCTGGAAAGAAGCCTTCAAACCCTTCTCCTAAAATATCCACACCACTTGTAGAAAATTGATTCGCTAAATACGCGTCTCCATAAAATTTTGAAACGGCATACCCTAACTTAAGTTCGGATATATAAGAGTTTGGTACCTCATTAGTGGCAAAATTTCCACCAAATTGTCCTGTAGCAAAAAATCCTGAGTCCATTTTGAACATTGCTAAACCAATGGCACTTACAGTAGTACTTCTGTTTCCAATTGCAATGATAGATTGTAATCCTTCATTTTCTTCATAACCTCCTAGGGGTGTTTTTACTCCTACAGCAGCTGTTAAACGTAAAGAAGTTGCGCCGTAATCAAAATAAAAGGGGTTATATTTCACAAAAACAGAAACATCTTGTACCCCGCTTCTTTTGTTTTCATAATCTAAATTATTCAACACTTCTTCAGAAGCATTTCCTTTTGAAGTAATATAAGGTAAAGAGAAAACTACATCAAGTTGATCTGTTACTCCATAAGTAGCATACAAAGAAGCGCTTGTAATTTGCACTTCATTAAAGATTGGCACTCCGTCTGCTAAATTTGGCACTAAATAAACCTGATCATATTTCTCTGAATTATATGAAAGAGAAATATTTCCTTTCCCTTTACCTTGCATGAATCCACTAATTGGACTTTGTGAATAAGCTGAATTCACATATCCCAATGTTGTTACAGCTAAAATGAATAGTAATTGTTTTTTAATCATAATATCTAATTGTTTCAGTTTTACACTTTTCTACACTTACGTAGAAAAGTTACGCTTGGTTTTAAAAAAGTTAAATTAATTTTAAAAAACATCTTTCTAGCCCGAATTTAGGCACAAAAAAGCCGAAAATAAATTTTCGGCTTTTCTATTTTTAATGCTTTTTAATATTCTAATTTGGTGTAACCAATATATTTCGAAATAGTTGCTTTTCTTCTGTTCATGTAATTAGTAGAACGAACTGGATTGTATTTTCTAGGATTGGGTAATATTGCTGCAATACCAGCCGCTTCATATTTAGATAAACTTTTTGCTTGTTTGTGATACCAATATTTGGAAGCAGCTTCTGCGCCATAAACACCATCGCCCATTTCAATACTATTCAGATACACTTCCATGATTCGCTTTTTACTCCAACATAATTCAATTAGAAAAGTGAAATAAGCCTCAAAGCCTTTTCTGATATAACTTCTACCTGGCCAAAGAAAAACATTTTTTGCAGTTTGCTGCGAAATAGTACTCCCTCCTCTAATTTTTTTACCTTTTTGGTTTTTTTCAAAAGCTTTTTGCATGGCTGAAAAGTCAAAACCATTATGTTCAAAAAACTTACCATCTTCACTTGAAATAACTGCTTTTTGCAAGTTAGTAGATATATTATCTATAGACACCCAATGGTGGGAGTAACTCATTTCTTTTCCATCTGCTTTTTGTTCTAAAGCTCTGATTACCATTAATGGCGTAAAAGGGACTGGCACAAATTTGTAAAGTAAAACAAAAAAAACACTAATAATATTAAACCACATAACGGTTTTCCAAACGATACGAAATAATTTTTGACCCAAAGTACGTTTTTTGGCCGTTTTCGTATTTTTCTTTTTAGGAGTAGTTTTTTTTGCCATACGCTATACTAATTCTGCTAATTCTTTACCAACTAAGCTACCTATTGCTACACCCATCCCTCCTAATCGAACCCCGCAATATACATTGTTAGAAAGTTGTTTTACAATAGGTTTTTTTTGTTTCCCAACACCCATAATACCACTCCATCGATGTTCAATTTCATGTGGAGTATTTGGCAAAATTACAGTTTTTAATAATAGCTCCAACTGGTCTTGAATAATTTTTGTTTGCGTGAGTTCTGTAGTAGTTTCACCTTTAAAATCGAGGTTTCTTCCTCCTCCAAAAAGCACTCTATTCCCAATGTTTCTAAAGTAATAATAGCCCTCGTCTAAATGAAAAGTCCCTTTTATATGCAAACTTTCAATAGGTTTCGTAATCAACACTTGTGCTCTGGCTGGTTGTAATTCATTATTCGTTAATTGAGCAGCAAATCCATTCGTTGCGAAAAGCAATTTTTGAGTGATAAATGAGATTCCATTGGTAACTACTTCCACCTTATCATTCAAATCATTAAAAGAAGTTACCAGTTGTTGATTAAGGATTAAAATATCATTAGCAACTGCTTGTTTTAGTAACGCTTGCATCATATTTCCAGTATCTATTTGCCCTTCAAAAGGATTAAAAATAAGAGATTGGAAAATCGAATTAAAATGGAAGTGGTCCTCGCTTTTTTGAAATACATCGCTTTTAAATAGAGGTCTTAAAAGTTTATTTACGAATGGAATTTGGTCAAAACACTCTTCATATAAAAGTTTGTTCGTTTTTAAGAACAATTCATAACCTCCATATCTTTGGAAATCTAAAGTAGCATCTCCCAATCTATTTCTCAACAATTCTAGCCCTGTAACTCTTTTATGAATTAATTGAACTACTTCCTCTTCATTATGATTTTTTAAGTCATGAATTATTTCAGAAATGCTCCCAAAACAAGCAAATCCAGCATTTTTTGTACTAGCTCCTTGAGGTAAAATTCCTTTTTCTAAAACTAAAATTTTGGCTTTGGGAAATTTTTCTCTTAAAGTTAACGCACAATGCAAACCTACAATTCCACTACCAACAATAGTGTACTCAACATTGGTAAACCAATTTTTTAATTCCCAATAACTAAACATTATGCAGTAGAATTAGTATTCGTATTTTTGGCTTTAATTGCTTTCATTACTAATGGAAAAGTAGTTACTCCAATTAAAATAAGAATAATTTTTTCAATATGTTTTTTCAGATCAATATCAAATTCATTTAAAAACATCCCGTATAAATAATGTCCCGCAAAAACTAAGAAAAAAGACCACATTAAAGAACTCAACACATTGTAAAACATGAACTTGGTTTTCTTCATATGAACAATTCCAGCAATTATAGGCACAAAAGTTCTAACGATAGGTAAAAAACGCGCATAAATTATAGCTTTTCCTCCATGCTTTTGAAAAAACTCCTGCGATTGAAGTAAATACTTTTTCTTAAAAAAGAAGCTATCTTCCTTCTTATATAAAAATTGTCCACTTCTAGCACCAAACCAGTAGCCAAACATATTGCCTAAAGTAGCAGCTGTTGCAATTAAAAGAGAAAGAATTGTAACATTTGAAAAATCGCTAGGAATATAAAAAAAGGTTTGCACTAATTCTCTAGAATAAATTCCAGATAGAAAAAGCAAACTATCTCCAGGCAGAAAAAAACCTGCAAACAAACCAGTTTCAGCAAAAACAATGAACAAAACCATGTAAATTCCAATTGGAATTCCACCCACTTCCATGGTGATGTAAAATTCAGGATTAAAAAGTTTTGTCCAATGAAAATTTTCCATTTTATGTTAATTTATCTACCGATTTTGCTACAACCATGGATACAGCCGCATCTCCAGTTACATTAACGGTGGTTCTACACATATCGAGCGGTCTATCAATCGCAAAAATCAAGGCCAAACCTGCTTCAGGAATACCTGCTTGCGCTAACACGATTACTAACATTACCATTCCCGCTCCAGGAACTGCCGCACTACCTATAGATGCTAATGTTGCGGTTGCAATAATTCCTAATTGAACACCAAAACTCAAATCCATACCAAAAGCTTGTGCAATAAATACTGCAGCTACTGCTTGATATAAGCTTGTTCCATCCATATTAATGGTTGCACCTATTGGCAACACAAAACTGGCCACTTCATCATCTACACCTAAATTATCCACCACACGTTCCATAGTAACCGGCAGTGTCGCTGCAGAAGAGCTTGTAGAGAAAGCTAATAATTGTGCGGGAGAAATACCATTTAAAAAATAACTAGGTGTTCGTTTCGTAAATACATATACGATTAATAAGTAAACCCCTATCATGATAATTAAACCGAACACCACACATAAACCATAGATTCCTAAGGCTTGAAACAAATCTATACTTGGAGATTCAGCGACTAAAGCAGCTAATAATGCAAACACACCAAAAGGTGCCGCAAGCATTATGATATCTATCATTTTTAGAATTACCTCATTAAAACCATCAAAAAAAGCTTTGACAGGCGCACCTACTTCTTGAGGCACTAAAATTAGGGCAATACCAAAAAACAAAGCAAAAAAGATGACTTGTAGCATGTTTCCATTATCAGCTGAAGCACCAATAATATTACTAGGCACTATATCTTCTAATGCTTGTAAAGGACCCGCTTCTTTTTGTTTTTCAGCCGAAGCAATTTTTGAATTCGCATCATTGGCATATCCGTCTACTAATTCTTGTCGAGTTTGTTCAGACAAATAACTACCTGGTTTCACGATATTAACAATTACTAATCCAATTGAAACAGCAAAAACAGTAGTAAGTAAATACAAACCAATAGTTCTTCCGCCCATCTTTGAAAGTTTAGAAATATCTTTCAAATCGGAAACTCCTTTAATTAGAGAAGCTAAAATTAGTGGAACAGCAATTAATTTTAAAAGGTTTATAAAAATAGTACCGAAAGGTTTAATCCAATCTAATATAATTTGTTTACCCCAATCAAATTGAATTAAAACAATTGCAAATACTACTCCTAAAATCATCCCTAATAAAATTTGCCAATGCAATGCTAATTTCTTCATTTTTAATATCTGTTTTAAAGAATGTGAAAATACATATATTTTTTCAAAAAAAAGGAATTTCATAATTATTTAGAAATATGAAAAACCCACTAAACATAAGTATTTTATTAATAAAAATAAATTATTGATAATTTTTGTATTAATATTTAAGTTTTTTTATAGCTAAAATGTAATTTTATTCCATATATATTATATATATTTGGCGTGCTAAAAACAAAACAAAAACAAATTATGAAACAAAAATTCCTTTTAATTGCCTTTCTGGCAATTACAAGTCTTTCTTTTGGGCAAAAGGGAGATTCTTTTTGGGTCACCACACAAAAAAAAGCTAACGCTGAAGTGGTTGCTAACAAAACAATGATTCAAAATCCAAGACTTTTTTCACTGGATTTTCAAAAAATGAAGCAAAAACTGAAGGCTACACCAGATAAAAACTCAAGAGCTTCAGAGTCAACAGTTGTGTTGTCATTTCCAAACTCAAATGGCAAATTAGAAAGCTATCAAATTATTGAGTTTTCAAACATGGATGAAGAATTGGCAGCAAGATATCCAGAAATCAAATCTTATGTGGGTCAAGGAATAGATAATCCAAGCTCTACTATCTATTTTAGTATTTCTCCACTTGGATTTCAAGCTATGATGCTTCACGCAGATAGAGCTGCTGAATTTATTGAGCCATATACTAGTGATTTAACTGCGTACACAGTTTACAAAAAAACAGATAAAAAAGCAGCTTTCTCTAAATTTGAATGTAGTGTTATTGACGAAGTAAGTCACAAAATGTCTCCTGACAACGGTGATGCTTTGCGTCCAAACGCAGATGATTCAAAATTAAGAACTTTCCGTTTAGCGATGTCGGTAACAGGTGAATATACTGCTTATTTTGGAGGAACAAAAGCAAATGCATTAGCAGCGATTAACAACACTATGACGCGCGTTAATGGTGTTTTTGAAAAAGATTTTGGTGTAAAATTAGTTTTAATATCTAATACAGATGCCGTAATTTACACAAGTGCTTCTTCAGATCCTTATTCCCCATCTAGTCAAATGAGTAGCTGGAATTCTCAATTACAATCTACTTTATCATCGGTAATTGGTGAATCAAATTATGACGTTGGTCACTTATTTGGTGCATCAGGTGGCGG
The DNA here is from genome assembly GCF_024054195.1 of Flavobacterium sp. NRK F7. Classification (GTDB taxonomy): domain Bacteria; phylum Bacteroidota; class Bacteroidia; order Flavobacteriales; family Flavobacteriaceae; genus Flavobacterium. The sequence goes on from NZ_JAMXLB010000001.1 coordinate 418,678, forward strand.
CGGAAATGCAGGTTGTATTGGATGTGTTTGTGTGAACAATCAAAAAGGAAGCGGATACACTTCTCCAGCTGACGGAATTCCATCAGGTGATAACTTTGATATTGACTATGTAGCACACGAATTAGGACATCAATTTGGTGCAAACCATACTTTTTCTATGAGTAATGAAGGAACAGGAGCAAACATGGAGCCAGGTTCTGGGTCAACAATTATGGGTTACGCAGGTATTACAAGTCAAGATATTCAACCACACTCAGATGCTTATTTTCATGCAGTGAGTATCCAACAAGTTACGAACAACATTAAGAACAAAACCTGTCCAACTGTAACTAATACCGGAAATTCAGTACCAACTGCTAATGCAGGTTTAGATTACACGATTCCAAAAGGAACTCCTTTTATGTTAACGGGTTCTGGAACAGATGCAAACGGAGATGCACTAACATTTTGCTGGGAACAATTTGACAATGCCTCTTCTTCTCAAACAGGAGCAAGTTCAGCTGCAAGTGCAACCAAAACTTCTGGACCAACATTCAGATCCTATACACCAACAACGTCACCTGTTCGTTACTTTCCTCAAATGTCTAGAGTATTAGCAGGAGCTACAACAACTTCCGGCTCAGAAATTACTGTAGAAGCGATACCAACTGTTGCAAGAACAATGAACTTTAGATTTACAGTTCGCGATAACAGAGCAGGTGGAAGTGCAAATAATAGTGATGATATGATAGTAACTGTTAATGGTACTGCTGGTCCATTCAGTGTTTCTTCACCTAATACAGCCGTTTCTTATGTTGGAAATTCCTCTCAAACCATTACTTGGAATGTAGCTGGAACAACTTCAAATGGTGTAAACTGTGCGAATGTAGATATTCTAATTTCAACAAATGGTGGTTCAACTTGGTCTACTTTATTAGCTTCAACACCTAATGATGGTTCTCAAGCGGTGACTATTCCAAATACACCTTCTTCTCAATGTAGAATTATGGTAAAAGGAACCAATCACATTTTCTTTGATGTTTCGAATACTAATTTTACAATTACAGCTGGATCTGGCAATGATACAACTGCACCATCTACTCCAACTAATTTAACAGCTTCAGGAACAACTCAAACCACAACTAATTTATCTTGGACTGCTTCAACTGACAACGTAGGAGTAACAGGATATAATGTATACCAAGGAGGAACTCAAATTGGTACTGCTTCTGGAACAACCTATAACGTAACTGGTTTAACTCCTGCAACTACTTACAGTTTCACAGTTAGAGCAAAAGATGCTGCTGGAAATTTATCTTCTAATAGTAATACTGTAAACGTTACAACTTTAACTGGAACTACAGATCCAACTTACTGTTCAAGTAAAGGAAATACTGTATCTGATGAATATATTGGAAGAGTACAGTTGAACACAATCAACAATGCTTCAACTGGTAATAACGGATATACGGATTTTACAAGTATCTCTACTAGTTTAACTAAAGGTTCTGCTTATACAATTACGGTAACTCCAACTTGGACTGGAACAGTATATAGTGAAGGGTATGCGGCTTGGATTGATTATAACAAAGATGGAGATTTTGATGATGCAGGTGAATTAGTTTGGAGTAAAGCTTCAAGTACAACTTCACCAGCTACTGGAAGCTTTACAGTTTCTTCAACTGCTGCAACTGGAGCAACACGAATGAGAATTTCTATGAAGTATAACGGTGTTCCAACAGCTTGTGAAACTTTCTCTTATGGAGAAGTAGAAGACTATACTGTAAATCTTGTTGCAGGATCGTCAGATACAACTGCACCATCTGCACCGACATTATCCGCATCAGGAACCACTCAAACAACTACAAATTTATCTTGGACAGCTTCAACGGATAACGTAGGAGTTACTGGATACGATGTATTTAGAGGTACTACTTTAATTGGTAGCACAACTACAGCAAGAACATTTGCGGTAAGTGGATTAACTCCTTCAACAACATATAGCTTCTCAGTAAAAGCAAAAGATGCTGCTGGTAATGTATCCGCTTCTAGTAATGTTGTAAATGTTACTACTTTAGCAAACACAGTAACATATTGTGGTTCTCAAGGAAACAATACCAGTGATGAAAGAATTGCTCGTGTTGTATATGGTAGCATTAACAATGCTTCTACAGGAACAGCTGGTTACGAAGACTTTACATCTCTATCTACTAATGTAACTAGAGGAACGTCTCAAACCATTACTATCACTCCTTTATGGACTGGAACAATTTACAACGAAGGATATGCAGTATGGATTGACTTCAATCAAGACGGTGATTTTACAGATTCTGGTGAGTTAGTATATTCAAGAGCAGCTTCTAAAACAACACCTATAAGTGGCACTATTTCTATTCCTTCAAGCGCTAGCTTAGGAGCAACTAGAATGAGAGTTTCAATGAAGTATAACGGTATACCGTCAACTTGTGAAACATTTACTTACGGACAAGTTGAAGATTATACTGTAAACATCACTTCATCTGGTAAAGAAGAGAATACATTTGTAACTCAACCAGAGATTACATTATACCCTAACCCAACTTCATCATTATTAAATGTAACATCAGTTAGTGATAAAGCCACTTTTAGAGTATATAGTTTAGTTGGACAAAATGTATTAAACGGTAGAATTACTAACCAATCTATTGATGTAACTTCATTACCTGCTGGGAATTATATTATAGAAATTTTAGACAGCGAAACAACTACAAGCAAACGCTTTATCAAACAATAATTTTAAAATATCTATTTACAGAAAAGACCTTCAAATTGAAGGTCTTTTTTATTTTATGAATTTCTAAACATCAATTTCTTTAAAAATAACTAATTTTAGACTTTATAAAAAAGCAAACACAATGAAAAAAATAGCTTTAATATTGATTAGCATGGCAGGAATAACCGCAAGCGCACAAGAGGTAATGACTCCTGAATTATTATGGAAATTAGGTCGTATTTCTCCTTTGGGAATTTCCAATGATGGCAAAAGCATCATTTATAAAGTGAGCACCCCTTCTATGGAAGAAAATAAGTCTAACTCAGAATTTTTCAGTATTCCAATTACTGGAGGTAATGCAACAAGCATTAAAAACCATAGTGATTTAGTACAAGACAAAAATAAACATGGCGAATGGATTTTAAGCAACAAGGAAGTAAAAATTGATCCAACACATGGAAAAGATTTTTATCCCGAATTAGAGAAAAGTGAGGTACAAATATTTAATGCATTAGATTACCGTCATTGGGATACTTATAATGATGGTCATCATAATCATGTTATTTTAACCAATGCAAAAAATGAAGAGATCGATATCCTTTCTAATGAACCTTATGATTGCCCACAAAAACCATTTGGAGGTGACGAAGATTACATTTGGTCTCCAGACGGTTCCAAAGTAATCTATGTATGTAAAAAGAAGACAGGAACTGATTATGCAACGAGTACGAATACTGATTTATATGAGTATGATATTGCTACTAAAACCACCAAAAATCTCACTGAAAAAAATCTAGGTTATGATGTAGCACCTCAATTTTCACCAAATGGTGATTTATCATGGCTCCAAATGAAAAGAGATGGATATGAGGCTGATAAAAATGATATTATTGTTCGTCATAAAGGATTAGATATTAATCTTACTGCCAGTTGGGATGGCACTGTAGATAGTTTTACCTGGAGTAAAGATGGTAAAAAAGTATATTTTTTAGCTCCTGTAGCCGGAACAAAACAATTGTTTGAGGTTAACTTTCCAGGATTAACTAAAATAGCGGTACGTGTCAATCAAATCACCGAAGGGCAATTCGACGTAAATCAAATTATTGGTTTTAATGAGGATATAGTTTTCGTTACCCGTAGCGACATGAATCATGCGAATGAAATATTTAGTTACAATTTAAAAAAGAAAAACTGGAGCCAAATTACTCATGTAAATACTGATGTATATGCTAAATTAAACTTACCTAAAGTAGAAAAACGAATGGTAAAAACAACCGACGGAAAAGACATGCTGGTTTGGGTTATTTTACCACCTAATTTTGATGCTTCAAAGAAATATCCTACCCTTTTATATTGTCAAGGAGGTCCTCAAGGAGCCTTATCTCAATTTTATTCTTTTAGATGGAATTTTCAAGTAATGGCTTCACAAGGCTATATAGTTGTGGCTCCAAACAGAAGAGGAATGCCAGGTCATGGTGTTGCTTGGAATGAGCAAATTAGTAAAGATTGGGGTGGTCAAGTGATGGACGACTATTTAAGCGCAATTGATGATGTTGCTAAAGAAAATTATGTTGATACATCACGATTAGGAGCAGTTGGAGCTAGTTATGGTGGCTATTCTGTATTCTATTTAGCTGGAATTCATAAAAAACGTTTTAAAACATTTATTGCTCACGCTGGTATATTTAATACCCAAAGTATGTATGGCACTACAGAAGAGGTGTTTTTCACTAATTGGGACATGGGTGGTGCTTATTGGGAAACCAATAATAAACTCGCTCAAAAATCATATACCGATTTTAATCCGATTACCTTAGTGAATAATTGGGACACCCCTATTTTTATTATTCAAGGAGCCAAAGATTATCGTGTACCCATGGGACAAAGTCAAGAAGCGTTTCAAGCAGCGCAATTGAAAGGAATAAAAAGCAGATTTATGTTATTTCCAGAAGAAAATCATTGGATTTTAAAACCTCAAAATGGGTTAGTTTGGCAAAGAGAATTTTTTAAATGGTTAAAAGAAACACTTTAAAAAAACAAACCTCTAGTTAACCATGATGCCGTTTGAAGAAATAGAGTTAACCGTCAATACCTTTCACAAATTAGGATTGACTGTTGAAGCAGCTCAGTTTTTAATTGAAACCTATCATTTGAATCATCCTAATTTTGATTCCTTTGAATTAATGGAAGTAGCACAACCTAGTTTTATCGTAATGGTAACAATTGGCGTATTGGGTCAACCCCAAAAAATTCAAATTCCTAAAAATGTTTTTGAATTTCCACTGGTTTTAATTCTAAATTTACTGGCTCATGAAATGTTACATGTACGACAAAAAGCTCCAGATAGCCTTGTTGAAGACAAAAATGAAAGAGAATGGCAAGCTTATTATGAGATGCTCTTCCATAAAGAATTTCCTTTAATTCCTATGGTCTCCAATTTTAACCTTAAGGATTTTGCAAATAAAGGCTTAGAATATTACAGAAGAATGGGGGAAAATTCCTATTTGCAAGAAAAATACGCGCCTCAAAAAGAAGAAGTAGAACAATTTTTACTACAATTACATTAAATAAAAAAGAGACAGTAAAACTGTCTCTTTTTTATTTAAATATCGAGAAATTTAGCAATTAACTTTTACTCATTTCTGTAAAATATTTGTAAAATAAGGGTATTGTTTCAATTCCTTTCAAGTAATTAAAAATTCCAAAATGTTCGTTTGGAGAATGAATAGCATCGCTATCTAACCCAAAGCCCATTAATATGGTTTTACTCTTTAATTCCTTCTCAAATAAAGCTACAATAGGAATACTTCCACCAGAGCGAACAGGAATTGCTGGCACTCCAAAAGTTTCTGTATAGGCTTTATTTGCCGCTTGATAGCCAATACTATTAATTGGAGTAACATATCCTTGACCACCATGATGTGGTTTGACTACCACTTTTACCGATTTAGGAGCAATCGCTTCAAAATGGTTTTTAAAAAGCGTGGTAATCTCTTCCCAGTCTTGATTAGGAACTAATCGCATAGAAATTTTGGCAAAGGCTTTACTTGCTATAACCGTTTTAGCACCTTCACCAGTATATCCTCCCCAAATACCGTTCACATCCAAAGTAGGTCGGATGGAATTACGTTCATTGGTTACATATCCTGCTTCACCATAAACATCATCAATAGCTAAGGCATTTTTATATTTTTCAAGCGAAAAAGGAGCTTTTGCCATTTCAGCTCTTTCTTCTGCTGATAACTCTTCCACTTTATCATAAAAGCCTGGTATGGTAATATGATTGTTTTCATCATGCAACGAAGCTATCATTTTTGTTAAAACATTAATTGGATTGGCTACGGCTCCGCCATATAATCCAGAATGCAAATCTCTATTTGGTCCTGTAACTTCAACCTCAACATAGCTTAAACCTCGAAGTCCCGTTGTTATAGAAGGTTGCGTATTTGAAATCATTCCAGTATCTGATATAAGAATTACATCATTGGCTAATTTTTCTTGATTTCTTTCCACAAACCAGCTTAAGCTTTTCGAACCAACTTCTTCTTCACCTTCAATCATAAATTTCACATTACAAGGTAACGAATTGGTTTCCATCATGTATTCAAAAGCCTTAACATGCATATACATTTGACCTTTGTCATCACATGCACCTCTCGCAAAAATAGCTCCTTCTGGGTGTATTTCAGTGGTTTTTATTACAGGTTCAAAAGGAGGAGATGTCCATAAATCAATAGGATCTGTCGGTTGTACATCATAATGTCCATAAACTAAAACGGTTGGCAAATTAGCGTCAATAATTTTTTCACCATATACAATAGGATAACCTGGTGTTTCACATAATTCTACAAAATCACATCCAGCTTTTTCTAAACTTGCTTTGACAGCTTCTGCGGTCATAATTACATCATGAGCATAAGCGCTATCAGCACTTACAGATGGAATTTTCAACAATTCTATTAGTTCATTTATAAATCGATCTTTATTTTTTTCAACGTAACTTTTTATGTTTTCCATTCTTTTTTATTGGTTTGTAAACCAAAGTTACAAAATAATATAATTACAAAAAAAATGAGTTGCCATTTCTGACAACTCATTTCATTATTCACTATAAAAATCTAAAATATAATTTTCTTATTAATTACTTGCCCATTTGTTAAAGTTACTCTAACAAATAAAGCTTGATTTGTAGACGTAAGAGAAGTTATAGCAACTGTATTTTGATTCAAAGAAGAACTTTCAAACAGCGTTCTGCCTAATACATCTAAAACACTTACTTTCTTAATCATCTCTTTTCCTGAATCTACAACAATAGATTGCTCTTGCGAATAAACAATAATTGCAGCATCGTTCACAAAAGTTGAAATATCTAAAGCACTTTCTCTATATACAATTGAAAAACGATCAGTAAAAGTACCCGCTTGAGAAGTAAATGCATAAGCTGTTTGTTTTAAATCATGAATTACATTGGTATAAGCGTCTCTTAAATAAATATTTTGAGAAGCAAACAAACCGTCCATAGACTCTAAACTTATGGTATAACTACCTGACACACCTACTTTCAAACCTAAAGTTACACTATCTGTATCTAAAAATGGTAATCCTTTCCCTTGAATTACATATTCATTATCGTTGATAATACTGTAAATATAAGTAGTATTAGCAGTATCTAACATTTTACCATCAATTAAATTATCTACTCCATTCGTAGCACCTTCTTTATAACCTACTAAAATTTGATTATAGGCTTCAGATGAGCTATTTAAATTCAACCAAAATCGATGTACTTCAGGTGTGTCATTATTTTCTTCTGTTGTAGTTCTAAAATATTGTGTACTTGAAGTTGCGTTTACTCGTTGTGCATTAGTAAAAGTAGCATTTCCAAAATCATATGCTCTTACATAAAATCCTTGTCCTGTTTGAATTTTACCGTTAGGTGTTTGACCTCCTGCAGCAGCAGCAGTTCCTCCTAAAGTAGTGTAGGAAGCATAATTATTAGCTGGATAGACACCTCCACTTGCCGCAACAGTATGTGTCCAAAAATAAAGTGCACCAACTGTGGTTGCATTATCTTGTAAGAATCGATCAGCATCTATTGGAGATGCATAAGGATTTCCTAATAAGTTATATCCTTTTCCTAAGCCTACCGTTAAATCACCATTAAAAGGAACTCCTGAAAATTGACCATTATAAGAAGCCGGTGTAGTAGCTGACCAGTTGTTATCTACTCGAATCATGTATCCTTTACCTGTAGCAAAATTTGTAGTAGGATCTACAGATTGATAAGCTGTAGGCGTAGTCGTTCCTGTATACAAATATTCGTAAAAACGAGTACTAATAGTATTTGGAGAAAACGCTAATAATTGTTGCCCAACAACTGGAGAAGACCATGCTGTATAATCCAAACGAATCATAGGAGCTGAATTTCTTTTAACCACTATATTTCCTGTATTACTTGCCTCTCCATTAATTTGTCTTAATGCAGCATTATTATTAATTGTTAAAGAACCACCAGCAACAACATCTATTTCATTCGTAATAGTTAAAGTATGTCCAGAATTGATGATAACGTTAGCTCCTGAACCAATGGTTAAAGAACAAGCTTCTAAATCTGCAGTTGAAGTATAATTTCCGTTAATAATAGCTGCCACATTTTTGATTGGCACCCCATTAGACCAAGAAGTACCATTCCAAGTTGTGGTAATTACTCCACATGCGTTAGGAGATTCAACTATTTCTTTGTAACAAATTCTAAATGAAAAACTATTTAAAGTTCCATCTCTACCAGCAGTTACATCAGCAACTCTGAAATACCAATTCCCTTGCGCATTTTGACCGTTTAAAACATTTAAATCGCCAGTTGGCTTCATAGTTCCAAAATTACTAGTTGGACCACAAGTTGCTGCTGTTGCTGACTGACTATCCCATGTCCCAGTTAAATTAGAAATAGCATTAGTACAACTACCGCCAGTAAACAACTGTACAAATGTTCCTTCTGGACTATTTATAGCAGCATATAGATGATTTCTTCTCGAATGAGTTATATCAGAAGTTACATTAACATCTGTTATAGTTACATTATCTGGTACATTTAAAACAAAATTTTGATATGCCAATGGACTTTGATCTGTAATTGTATTACCCGAAGTAAGTGTTCTAGTATATGTATTACAAACATCGGTAACTACATATCCAATTGCAAAATCCTGAGTATTGATAGCATAAAAATCATTTCCTGTTGGCTCGATTAAAATTCTACAATAAGGTGCAGCCACATTAGGAATCGTAACATTTTGACTACCATCATTAGTGGTATTACTAGCTAACGTTATTGGAAACGTTTGACCGCCATCTGTAGAAAGTTTAATATTTACATTGGCTGCACCCGTCATGGTATTCGTTCCATTTACTGACCAAGTTACAGTTTGTGTGGAACCTTGTGTATAACTAATTCCGGTTGTATTCTGAGACGTTATTAAAAACGGACCTTTAGTTCTGTCGAAAGTAACCGCAGTATTTACGCCTTTATTATTTCCTCCATCTGCTCTGTTATCTCTAACGGTCATTCTGAAGGTTAAAGTTCTATTCGCGCTAGCGTCATTGGGTACTATCTCCCATTGATTTCCTGTAATTCCATTAGTAACATGGTCTTGCATTCTTGGAAAATACCTTACCCCTGAATTACTTGGCATAAAAGATCGGAAGTTGGGACCATTTGTTTTCGTTTCTGTTGGGTAAGAAGCTACAGCACCAACAGTGGTTGCATCATCTACCTGTTCCCAACAATAAGATAAAACGTCTCCTGAGTCTGTATCAGTAGCAGAACCAATTAATTTAAAAGCTGTCCCTCTTGGTAAAGTTTTTGTAGTTGGAGCACTAGGTACTGGTACAGCATTAGAAAGTGATACAATTGAAGGACATGATTTACTTTTTATATTCGTAGTTATTTGTTGAATTGAACCCGCATGAAAAATAGGAATAGAATGATTAGCCACATCGGTTGCTCCCGTAATACCAGCATAACCCATAATTGTTACTCCAGAACCTGGTTCCATATTAACTGAATTATTTTCAGCACTATGCGAAAAAGTATGATTCCCACCTAATTGATGACCAATTTCATGAGCCACGTAATCAACATCGAAATTGTCCCCATATGGTATACCATCTCCCGGTGAAGTATAACCACTCCCTTTACCCGAACCTAAACCAGTCCAAGGTTGAGTAGAAGTACCACATACACAGCCTATACATCCTGCATTACCACCACCACCATCTGCACCAAAAAGATGCCCAATATCATAATTAGCACTTCCAATAACACTTGTTAATGTAGATTGTAATTGTGAATTCCAGTTATTCATGTTGGCAGAATCCGAATAAGGGTCTGTTCCTGCATTATAGTAGATAACATTTGTAGTGGTTGCTATTAATTGCATCGTACAATTAAAATCGACTTCAAAAATAGCATTAACACGAGTATAAGTAGCATTAAAAGCTGCCATAACCAAGTTTACTTGTGCGGAACTTGTTGCACCAAAATAATTCGCATACTCTCCAGTACAAGATTGAGCCATTCTAAAAACTCTTAGATTAGAATCGTCTGCATCTCTCAAGAAAGAACTCTCCATCTCATTTGGATTACCCACTCTTTGAATTGCTTCTTCAGTCGTACAGATAAATTCTCCTTCTGCCTTTGTTGATTTTGCTCTATCAAAAACAATACACGTTTTATAATCTATTGATACTGGATCTATAATGTAGGTAGTTTGTTCTGAACCCGAACGAATAATCGCACTTATACCATTATAGGGTGACACACTAAATCGGATTGAATTGGAAGGATTATTTACACCTTGTCCTGAATAAGATCTAATTTCAGGAAACTTATTTTGTAATTCGGCTTCAAAATTAGACGCTTCCACAATTCGATATTGCTCCAAGTTACCCTTAGGGTTTGGAATCGAAACTATTGCATTTGAAATTTCAGTTAAAGATTCTCTTTTAGGAACATTTATCAAACTAGATTTAAAAGCTTGATAATCGAATTCAAATAGTTCATATTCTAAAGGTAAGGATGACCTTCTTATCTCTTTGGTATCTAAGAAAGTTGACTTTTCTACTTTTTTCCATCCATTTTGTTTCTGAGAAAAACCGTTCAAAATAGAGAAAAGCAGAGTTAATGAAAGTAAAATTTTTTTCATTTCTCGGTTGGTTAATAGGTAATTTTTCTACTCGATTAATACAACAAATATAAAATTATTTAGCATATTTTTTACATTTAAACGAAAAAAACTGCCATTTAGCAGTTTTTTTCGTTCTTTTTTGTAGGAAAATTTAAAAGATAATCTTTTTAGACATTTTATAACCGTCTTCTAATTCAATTAACACGATTAATGGGACATTATTTTTATTTAGTGATTTTAGTGTTAATTCTCTTTGATTAATGTTTTTTTCATCAACTATTTTTCGAGCTAAAATATCATAAACACTAACAGATTTAATATTACTTTTCGAAGTTGATTTTATTTCGATAAACGAACCTGTGTGTATTTCAACAAGATTATCATTAGCTATAAATGATTCATTAGATAACACACTAGTATTTTTAAATCGCAATACAAATCGGTCATTAAAAATGCCTTTAGGAGCATCAAACGTATAAGGTGCTGTTTTTAAATTATGAATAACATGCAAATATAAATCTTCCAGATAAATATCTTGATTAGAAAAAAGACCATCTAAAGCAAAAATTCCAATAGTATTACTTCCATTTTTAGTTATTTTAACACCTAAAGAAACGATATCATCATCATTAAATGGAAATCTTCCTTGAATATTCATGTTTTTTTCTTCTACTATGGAATAAATTGAGGCTTGCGTAGCTTCTAAAGCTACTGCATCAAACATTCTATCTCTACCCATGGTAGCCCCTTCAACGTACCCAACAAGTGTTTTAGCAGATTGATTAACATCAGTTTTTAATTCTAACCATATTCTATGTTTGTTGCTACCAGTTGCCGTTCTATAAAACTGACTGTTATCATACCCTTTGTCTCTCATAGAATTATTAAAAACAACAGTTTCGGTTGCAGCTGCACCATCATTCATAATTGTAAAAAAACCTTGGCCACCAGCTATCAAACCGTTAAATGTACTTGGACCAAAACTTGCTCCAGTACTATTATATATCACATAATCATTAACCGAATAATTAGCTTGATACGAACCATAAAAAGGGTTTTGAATACTTGTTGAAGGTGTTATTCCGTGTGTCCAAATTCTTACTGCTCCTTCAATATTAGTATTGGCAAGAAGAAAATCTATCGCATTTATGGAAGATGGATAAGGATTTCCAACTAAATTTAAATTATCATCTACATTAGTGATGGTCACTCCATTGTTTCCAGAATAATCTAGTCCAGTATAATCTGCTCTTTCAATTGGTACTGAAATGATTCCATTTCTTGCCACTCCTGTAAACGTTCTTGAAAACACATCTCTCATAATATACCCTTTTCCAGATTCCATAGAAGTTCCTAAAGCCAGATTCCAATATCCATAACCCCCATTTGGATTAGACTGAGTTGGATTCCATATATACACATGACCACTAGTTGGTGTAACACTCGATTCAGTAGGTGAAGACCAATAAACATAATCCAAAGCACTACCTGAAGTCGTTCTTTCATATGTAATATTACCTGTGTTTACTCCTGAATCATTCACTTGAATTAAAGAACCATCATTTAAAACCGTTAATGTGCCATCAACAGTTAAATCATTATTAACTTGAATATAATCATCCGCACTAACAGTTATCGTTTTACCTACTTCAACAAGTAAATCTCCTGAAGCAATTAAATTATTAGAAACACTAGTTGTAAAATTATTATTCATAATTACATCGTAAAAAACTTCTGTCCCTTCAGGAGCTACTGCATTGATTATCTGATCTGTTATCCCTTTAAACACAATAGTTCCGTTACCCTCTTCTAAAGCATCTTTTGTTCTATTATTGGTCCAATTTCCATGTAAAAGAAGTTGTCCATCTGCAGTAGCTGAATTTGCGTCATCCATATCTAAAACTCCAGAAGTGTCAATTAATAAATCTCCAAATACTTCTAAAATATTATTATTGCTAGCAAAAAGTTCTACTTTACTCCCTAAAATCGAAATGTTGTTACAAACTGCTAAATCAGTATAATTATCCGAATAAGCCGCTGTATAATCTACTCTAGCAACATTAGTTGCAGAAGCTGTAATAATCACATCAGTGTTCGCATCTGGGACAGCTAAACCTGACCAGTTAGCACAGTTAAACCAATTTGTATCTACATCTCCTACCCATTGACCTGAAGGGTTACTTGGTCCAATCACAAAAGTTCTACCAGCACTTGTAGCTACAACATTTGTTGGATTTAAATTATATCTTCCGGTCCCTAAAGTCCAATTATTGGAAACATCAGCCACCGCATTAATTATTTGGTAAATGGAAGCTGTTCCATGTTCTTTATCATTTTCATAATATCCACTTACAGCACTTGAACTAATACTTTCCACATTAAAACAAGTTAATGCTGCAGGTAATCTTGACTCCCTTGGATTTGCAGAAGTAGTTGCACTCGAACCACTACATGCATTTGCCAAAGGCACCCAAGCCGCTCTATTTGTCAATCCATGCAGTAATGTGCCTGATAAATAATAATTTGCTTGATTGGCGTCAATAGTTCCATCTGATGTAAAACTTCCTTGAACTAAATACATTTGATCTGGAGAACTTGTAGAAATATTTGGTGTTAAAAATGTCCCTCCTAAAACACTTCCAGAAAAATCTGAAGTTCGATTGCTAGAAACATTATTAGTTATTACATTAATTGTTCCAAACCAATTTGCGGTTCCATTAGTAATTATCTGTAAAACAGAACCCGCAGGAATTGAAGTACTACCATTATAAGTAATATCGGCTTGATAAGGAGGCTCACTAGGATCGTCTCCTCCGCCTCCCCATTTATTAGTTCTCACACCAGCTGCAGCACCCGCTTCATATCTAGAATTTACAATTGAAAATACGGTCCCTGGTAAAATATCCACTAAAGTTGCTACTAAATATTCATCTTCAGCCCCACTTCCATTAATTTGCCCATCATAACCTGTAAAAATCAACTCTCCAGATCTAAAAGCAGTACCCCCAGTTGCTAAATTAGAAGCTATTGCAAGAATATCAAAATTATACAATGACTCATCAGAATCTGAATTTGAGATATTTATAGTATTGGTAAACAATCCTGCTACAGCACTGTTAAAAGTAACGGTAAAGAATGTAGAACCACCCGCAACAATAGTACTCACCGAAGGTTGTGTAATCACAAATTCTTGAGGCAATGAAGTATCTGAAAAAGTGATGGGCAACGATAAATTTAAATCGGTTGTGCCCAAGTTCTGAATTACAAATGTTTGGACGATATTAGTGCTTATTAATGCACTACCAAAATTAGTATTATCAGTGGAAGAAGGAGAAGTATCTCCATCAACAATAGTAATGCCATTACCTGTTACATTAATTTCTGGACCAGAAGGTGGTGTGCCACAAATCACAGTTACATCATCAAAAGCTAAATTTCCTGCACTTTTAGTATAGGTAAATCTAAATTGCTGTAAATTATTTGGCAAAGAAGGTACTGAACCCGAATTATAAGTGATAGTTGTACCAGTTGTTGGAAGTGAAGTAATAGTATTCACTGTTACCCAAGTACTTCCATTGTAACCTTCAATTAATAATGAAGAAGCGGCATTAGTACCATTTCCCTTTATCCAAAATGAAAGTTCAATTGCATTTGTAAAAGAAGGTGTAACTAATACATCATTAGTATCATTAAATTGTACTGAATTAGGTGAAAGCCCTGAACTACCAGCAGTGGTGTAATTTCCTAATCCACTTCCGGTCCAACCACTTGAAAAATTAGAACCTGTAAAGGTGTTAAAATTTTCACTTACACAAGGTCCTGTAGTAACGGTTAAAGTAGCTTCAGAAGAAGTTACAGTGCCACATGGAGCTGTACCAGAAACTAAAACGCGATACAAATAACCATTCATGCTTAAGGTAGTCGTAGGAGTAGTGTAACTATTGGAATTTGTACCCACATTAGACCAAGAACTACCTCCATTAGTAGATACTTGCCATTGATACAAAGTAACATTTGTTGCCATAACAGTAAATGTAGCAGTAGCACCGGTTATAGTAGCTTGATTAGTAGGCTGCGCAGTTATTGATACTGAATTCACAACACTTACTGACTGTGATACAGCATTCGTTGACCAACAAGACCCGTTAAATACTCTTACATAATACGTTCCCGAAGCAGTAGCCGTGTAGGAAGAGGTTGTTGGAAAAGAAGTATCAGTTCCTGTAGCACTAGTTTGCCAATAAGCTGTTGTACTTGGCGAAGAATAAGTCAAACTCGAAGAACCACAAGCAGCAGTGACTGAAATACTTCCAGAAGGATCAGCTGGTGGCGAACAAGCAGAAAAAGTAGTCCATGAAATGTCATCAATTTTAATTTGATTACCTGATGTTCGCAATTCTAAAACAACATTTCCTGATACGTTAATAGGTTGACTATAAGCAGCTACAGCATCAGAAGTGGGAGAAACAGTTATTGTCTCTCCAATTTGAGACCCGTTTACCCATACTTGAATACTTCTCGTACCAGTTCCTGTAAAAGCACGTACATATGAAAAATTTAAAACACCCATTCCACCAGCATAGGTTGGTGAAGTTACCGAACCAGTACCACTTGTACAAATTGCTTTTCCATTTAACGTTTGATCTGTTCTAGCTGCAGTAGCATTCCAAGTAACACCATCTGTTCCTGTCCATGTTCTAGACAAATAACTTCCAGTACTAGCAGTAGGTATATTTGAGAAATCTTCTAAACCTTGCGCACACGCAAAATACCCCATAAAAAGGGTAATTAATAGTAATCTTAGCTTCATTGGTTAATAGCTTTAAAGATTTGGTTAATAACAAAATAGCTTTTAAAAGTAGGCAAAAATATTTAATAATACGTATTTTTGTTCAAAATTTACTTTACTAAATCGTTAAGACTTTGAACCAAAACAATTCGTTAACCCTCTCATTACAAGATATTCTTACAAAAATGGAGTATTATTGTTCCTACCAAGAGCGTTGTTATAAAGAAGTAGATGAAAAGCTTTTTTCATACCGAGTGAGCTCAGCTGAAAAAGAGAAAATCCTGATTCATTTAATTGAAAATAATTACATCAATGAAGAGCGTTTTGCTAAAAGTTTTACTAGAGGAAAACACAACTATAAGAGTTGGGGTAAACTGCGAATTAAAAACGAATTAAAATTTAGAAATATTTCTTCAAAGATCATTGAGTTAGCCTTACAAGAAATTGATGAAGAAAAGTATGTGCATCACTTTAATTCTCTTGCTGAAAAACATTGGTTAAGTTTAAAAGAAAAAAAAGGGCCTAAAAAAAATAAAAAATTTGTTGATTACTTTTTGCGTAGAGGTTATGAAAGCCATCTTATTTATGACAAACTTCAAGAATTAGACTTGTAGTTTCTTTACAAGCAAAGTAAGATTTCCTACTCTTCAAAACAAACCATTACTCCAAATAATACTATCTTTGCAAAAAAAATCACATGTTAGAAGACAAAAACCAAAAAAGAACCAGTTTAGCTGAATTAGGAGAATTTGGTTTAATTGATTATTTGACCAAAAATATCACCATCAATCACGAATCTACCATTAAAAGTATTGGAGATGATGCAGCCGTACTTAATTTTGAAAATAAAAAAGTAGTGGTTTCTACCGATTTATTGATTGAAGGTGTTCATTTTGATTTAGCCTATATGCCTTTAAAACATTTAGGTTATAAGGCGGTGGTAGCTAATCTTTCCGACATTTGTGCCATGAATGCTAAACCTACACAAATTACGGTATCTTTAGCCATGTCTAACCGATTTCCTTTAGAAGCTATTGAAGAATTATATGAAGGTATAAAATTAGCCGCTAAGGTTTACAATGTAGATATTATTGGAGGCGACACCACTTCATCTCAAAAAGGATTAATTATTAGCATCACAGCCATAGGAGAAGTAGACTTAGACGAAGTTGCTTATAGAAATGGTGCAAAACCAACCAATTTATTAGTGGTAACTGGAGATATAGGTGCTGCTTATATGGGATTACAGGTTTTAGAACGCGAAAAACAAGTATTCCAAGTGAATCCAAATAATCAACCCGATTTAGAACAATATTCGTATTTAATTGAAAGACAATTGAAACCCGAAGCCAGAGCGGATATCAAAGAATTGTTAGCTCAATTAGACGTAAAACCCACCTCTATGATTGACATTTCAGATGGTTTATCATCAGAAATACTTCATTTGTGTAAACAGAGTAAAGTGGGTTGTAATCTTTATGAAGAAAAAATTCCAGCTGATCCTCAATTAATTTCTGTTTGTGAAGAATTCAATCTTGACATTACCACTATTGCTTTAAGCGGCGGAGAAGATTATGAATTGTTATTTACCATTAAAATGGAAGATTTTGATAAAATTAAAGCCAATCCCAATTTTTCGGTAATTGGACATATGGTGGAAGAAAAAGAAGGTGTGCATTTAATTACAAGAGCAGACACTAAAATCCCTTTAAAAGCAAGAGGTTGGAATGCACTTGAAAATTAGAAATTAAATTTCAGAATTTAGAAACATCTCAACACTGCTTTATAGACAATAAAAAATCCCAAATGGTTTCATTTGGGATTTTATTTTTAGTGTAAAACTAATTATTTCATTTTCATCAACCAGTTTCTCATAGAAACTTCATTGTTGATAATTCCTCTTAATTCAGAAATAGCAACACGTTGTTGTTCCATAGAATCTCTATGACGAATGGTTACCGTTTTATCTTCTAACGTTTGATGATCTACAGTAATACAAAATGGTGTTCCTAACGCATCTTGCCTTCTATATCTTCTTCCAACAGCATCTTTTTCATCATACGCTACGTTGAAATCCCATTTTAAATCTTCAATGATTTCTTTAGCAACTTCTGGCAAACCATCTCTTTTAATTAAAGGTAAAACGGCCGCTTTAGTGGGTGCTAAAACAGAAGGCAAACGCAATACGGTTCTAGTCGAACCATCTTCTAAAGTCTCTTCTTGCAAAGCTTTTGAAAAAACCGCTAAAAACATACGATCTAAACCAACCGATGTTTCTACTACATAAGGTACATAGCTAGAGTTGGTTTCATTATCGAAGAATTGTAATTTTTTACCAGAATATTCTTCATGCGCTTTTAAATCAAAATCAGTTCTAGAATGAATTCCTTCTAACTCTTTGAAACCAAATGGAAAGTTGAATTCAATATCAGCCGCTGCATTCGCATAATGGGCTAATTTTTCATGATCGTGAAAACGGTAATTTTCAGCACCTAAACCTAAAGATTGATGCCAAGCTAAACGGGTTTGTTTCCAATACTCGTACCACTGCATTTCTTCACCTGGCTTTACAAAAAACTGCATTTCCATTTGTTCAAACTCACGCATTCTAAAAATAAATTGTCTCGCTACAATTTCATTACGAAATGCTTTACCAGTTTGCGCAATACCAAAAGGTATTTTCATGCGCCCTGTTTTCTGAACATTTAAAAAGTTTACAAAAATACCTTGAGCGGTTTCAGGCCGCAAGTATAAGTCCATTGCCGTATCAGCAGAAGCTCCTAATTTTGTTGCAAACATTAGGTTGAACTGTCTTACTTCGGTCCAATTTTTAGAACCCGATTCTGGACAAGCAATTCCTAATTCTTCAATCAACGCTTTTACATCTGCCAAGTTATCACTTTCTAAAGAACGTGCCATGCGCTGTAAAATAGCATTTTTTTGATCTAAATATCCTTTAACACGCTCATTTGTACTTACAAATTCTGCTTCGTTAAAAGCATCACCAAAACGCACTTTCGCTTTTTCTATTTCTTTTTGTGCTTTGATATTGATTTTTTCAGCATAATCTTCAATCAAAACATCGGCACGATATCTTTTTTTGGAATCTTTATTATCAATTAATGGATCGCTGAAAGCATCTACGTGACCTGAAGCTTTCCAAGTGGTTGGGTGCATAAAAATAGCGGCATCAATTCCTACAATGTTTTCATGCATTTGCACCATGGCTTTCCACCAATATTCGCGTATATTTTTCTTTAATTCAACACCGTTTTGTGCATAGTCATATACCGCACTTAGTCCGTCGTAAATTTCGCTTGACGGAAAAATAAATCCGTACTCTTTTGCATGCGAAATTACATTTTTAAATAAATCATCTTGTTTTGCCATGTTGCAAAAGTAAAAATAGGTTTTAAATAAAGAAAAGATTTTTTGTGAATAATTTGAGTATTATTCATATTCAAAAATAGTGCTACCAATTTTACAAAAAGAATTGTAAACATTAATAATATATTTTCCTTTTATGGTTTTGTCTGCTTCTAAATCTACATAGGTACAAACATCTAAATCTTTCTTAGTGTACATTGCTTCTGTTTTCGCACTATAGGTCAACTTCAAGTTATTTGTTTCTAAATGCGTGTCTTTAACAGATATAATTTGATTTTTTGGATTCACTACTTGAACGTATAATTGCTTATTTCCATTTCTTACAAATTCATTTCCTTCTAAAGTAAAACAAACTCTGATTTGCTGAATTTTACCCTCTCTATTTTTGGAATACAAATCTGATAAAATCTTCACCCCTCTAGCATTTAAATTTATGGCATTTAAATTCTCATGTCTTCCTACGTATTCATTCTTTTTATGAGAGACCAATTCTGCCAATTCTTTCTTGTTTTGGGTAAGTATCGTATTGATTTTGATTATTTCGTTAGAATCCTCATTAATCTTAGATTTCAAAAGATTAATTTTATATTCTAAGGATTTGTTTTCATGGTTAATATCCCAAGTAGTAGAAAGAAAATGCGCTTTATTTTCTTGAGCGGCTACCACAACCTTTTCAACCTCGGCAACTTCATTCTTTTCAATCACTAAATTAAGTGAATCGTATTTTTTCAGAATTTCATCAAACTGATTTTGAAGCAATTTGCTTTCTATATTGGATTGATCCACTAAAAGATCATATTTAGCACAAAGATTATAATATCCAAAAACTAATAATAACACCAAAAAGGTTAAAACAGTTAATGAAATTTTAATAATTGTCCTTTTTTTGAATGCCATTAAGTTCTATTTTTGATTAAATTAACTGAATTTTAAGTCTCTCTAATTTTATTATCGGTGTAATGCATAAAAATCTGTTAAAATTATTATTTCCCTCACTTTGTTATGGTTGTAACGAACTTTTGTTAAACAATGAAAAAATAATTTGTAGTTCCTGTATTCATCATTTACCTTATACACACCATCATCTATTAGAACAAAATGATACTTTGAATAAATTTTATGGCATAGTCGATTTAGAATTTGCCTATTCCATGCTCTATTTTCATAAAGAAGGTATTGTCCAAAACCTCATTCATCAATTAAAATATAAAGGCAAACAAGAAATTGGCACTTTTTTAGGATTAAATTATGCTCCATCATTACAGCATTTAAAAGAAAAATATCGAATCGATGAAATAATTCCAGTTCCGCTCCATCCGAAACGATTAAAAGAAAGAAATTACAATCAAGTAGAGACTTTTTGTATCAGTTTATCTAATGAATTAAGCATTCCTTATAACGACACTCTTTTATTCAGAAACGAGTATTCAAAAACACAAACCAAAAAGAATAAAATTGAACGACAAACAAAAGGTAAAAATTTATTTGAAGTTAGAAATAGCACTGAATCCA
This sequence comes from Flavobacterium sp. NRK F7, assembly GCF_024054195.1. Lineage (GTDB taxonomy): Bacteria > Bacteroidota > Bacteroidia > Flavobacteriales > Flavobacteriaceae > Flavobacterium. The sequence continues at coordinate 439,283 of NZ_JAMXLB010000001.1, forward strand.
ATGGAAAACATTTTCTTTTAATTGATGATGTAATTACTACTGGAGCAACTATCGAAGCTTGCACCAAAGCTCTATTAAAAATCCCCAACGCTAAAGTTAGTGTAATTACGTTAGCTTATACACAGTCATAAAAAAAAATAAAAAATTATGTTTACACTAAATATAGTTGTTATTTTGTAAGCGTTTAGTTAAAAGAAGGCATGAAAAATATCTATTGTATAACATTTGGGCTTATTGTATCGCTCTTACTATTTACGAGTAGTTGTGCAAAACGAGGCACTATTACAGGTGGTTCAAAAGACACTATTGCACCAAAAATTATTTCTAGTAATCCAGAAAATTTCAATACTAATTTTAAAGGAAATGAAATACGAATTGTTTTTGATGAACTTATTAAGGTAAAAAACATTAACAAGCAATTAATTATTTCTCCTCCTTTCAAAACGCAACCCATTATTATCCCTCAAGGAAGTGCAAGTAAATTTATTTCTGTAAAAATTTTAGATACTCTAAAGCCAAACACAACTTATAGTTTTAATTTTGGTCAAAGTATCACAGACAATAATGAAGGCAATCCTTATTCGCAATTTAAATACGTTTTTTCAACGGGAAGCTATATAGACTCGTTAACTTTAGTTGGCAAAGTTAAAGATGCGTACGAAGAAAAACCTGATAATTTTGTATCCATACAATTATATGACGCCCCTACTTTTAAAGATTCAACTATATATAAGGAAACACCTCTTTATGTAACGAATACCTTAGATAGTTTAAAATTCTTTGCCTTCGAAAATATAAAAGCAGGTGCTTATAAAATTATTGCACTAAAAGACAAAAATAACAACTACAAGTTTGATCCCAAAACAGATAAAATTGCTTTCTTGGAACAAACTATCACTTTGCCAAATGATACATTATGTGAATTAGAGCTTTTTAAAGAAAAAACAACTTTTAAAGCCGAAAAACCAATTCAACAATCCAATAATAAATTCTATATGGGTTTTCAAGGAAATCCTGAAAAAGCAACTATTATTGCAACCACTGGAAGTGAAACTATCCCTGTAAAAATGACTAAATTTCCAGATAAAGGAAAAGATTCCATTCAGTTATTTATCCCTACAATACAAGCAGATTCTTTACAATTTACAGTTAAAAATGGAGACTATTCAAAGACTTTTACAAGTAAAGTTAAAGAATTCAAACAAACGGATTCTTTAGAAATTCAAAGCACACAAAGAAACCTTAACTTTAGAGATGCTTTAATCGTTAAGACAAAAACACCTTTGGTAAACATAGACAAGAGTAAAATTAATTTAATGGATAAAGATTCCGTTGCTTTAGATTTTTCCTTTGAATACCAAGAATATCAACAAGAAATTGTTTTTGATTTTAAAAAAGAAGAAAACCAAAAATATACGCTGAATTTTTTACCAGAAGCGGTGCAAGATTTTTATAACACCAAAAACGATTCACTTTCCTTTTCTTTTACTACTAAAGCACTCTCCGATTATGGTAATTTAAACGTTACCGTTAAAAATGCAAACCGCTTTCCTTATATTCTTCAAATCTTAACAGACAAAGGAGAAGTCGTAGCTTCAGAAAGTAGAGAAAATAATGAATCCGTCTATTTCGAATCTATTGAACCTAGAATTTACACCTTACGAATTATCTATGACGATAATAAAAACGGCATTTGGGATACCGGAAATTATTTAGAAAAAAAACAAGCCGAACAAATAATTTATTACTCTAAAAAAATTGACGTTAGAGCCAATTGGGATGTAGAACAAGAATTTAGAATTGGCGATTAAAAAAAACTTTAAAAGTTAAGTTCAAAAACATCTCTATCGTTTAAAAAGTTGAGTTTTTTTCTGGTTTCTAGCATGTTTTCTTTATCTATTTCAACTACAAAGACACCTTGATTCTCTTGAGCATTCAGTATTTCATTCCCTAAATAATCTACTACTTGAGAACTTCCCGTATATTCCAATTGATTCGCATCGTTACCAATACGATTAACACCAACAGTATACACCATGTTTTCTATGGCTCTGGCTTTTAATAAGGTATTCCAAGCGTTAATTCTTGGTTTTGGCCAATTTGCCACATAAATTAATAAATCATACGATTCAATATTTCTACTAAAAACTGGGAAACGTAAATCATAACATATTAAAGGACAAATTTTCCAACCTTTATATTCAATAATACGCTTCTCTCTCCCTTTCGTATATACTTTCTCCTCTCCAGCTAGTGAAAATAAATGTCTTTTATCATACCACTCTAAAGTGCCATTCGGAAAAATAAAAACCAAACGGTTGTAGAATTGCTCTTGTTCTTTTATAATCAAACTTCCTGTTACAGCTATTTTTTTCTCTCTTGCAAGATTTTTTAGCCACTGTATTGTAATTCCATTCATGGACTCAGCTATTTCCGAAGGAGTCATGGTAAAACCAGTGGTGAACATTTCCGGTAAAATTAAAAGATCAAAAGTTTCTTTACAGGTATGTAGGTACTTTTCAATAAGATTCCGATTATTTTCAGGCTGTTGCCAAATTAACGCTGTTTGAAAAATTGCAATTCTCATCTTTTAACAAATAAATTTATAGTATAAAATTAGAAAAATTATATCAAAATAGATTCGCAATTTTACTTTATTAAAACCTTTACAGTTTTAAACTAAAGTTTTATCTTTGCAACTTATTTCAAAAAGGATATAATGAATAAATTACTTATCGTGGGTACAGTAGCATTTGACGCTATTGAAACTCCATTTGGAAAAACAGATAAAATTTTAGGAGGAGCAGCTACATATATTGGTTTATCATCTTCTTTTTTTAACGTAGATGCAGCAATAGTTTCTGTAGTAGGAGAAGATTTTCCAAAAGAACATTTAGATTTATTAGAAAATAAAGGTATCAATATTGAAGGAATTGAAATTGTGAAAGGAGGTAAAACCTTCTTTTGGAGTGGCAAATACCATAATGATTTAAATTCAAGAGATACCTTGGTAACCGAATTAAATGTATTAGCTGATTTTAATCCTGTAGTACCTAGCAATTATAAAAATTCAGAAGTGGTTTTATTAGGTAATTTACACCCATTAGTACAATCAAGTGTATTAGACCAAATGGAGGTTAAACCAAAATTAATTGTTTTAGACACTATGAACTTTTGGATGGACTGCGCTTTACCTGAATTATTGGATGTAATTAAAAGAGTCGATGTAATTACAATTAATGATGAAGAAGCGCGTCAATTATCTGGTGAATACTCATTAGTAAAAGCAGCTCAAAAAATCCACACTATGGGACCAAAATATGTGGTTATCAAAAAAGGAGAACACGGTGCTTTATTGTTCCACAACAAGGAAGTATTCTTTGCTCCTGCTTTACCTTTAGAAGAAGTATTTGATCCAACAGGTGCTGGTGATACTTTTGCAGGAGGATTTGCTGGTTATATTGCACAAAGCGAAAATATTGCTTTCGACAATATGAAAAATGCGATTATTTATGGTTCTAATTTAGCATCATTCTGTGTAGAAAAATTTGGTACAGAAAGAATGGAAAGATTAGAAAAAGAAGAAGTAATTGCTCGCTTACAACAATTTAAAGCGCTAACGCAATTTGAAATAGAATTAGATTAAAGTCATATGCCTCGAATTTTCGGGGCTTTTTTAATAATAAATTTTCATCATAACACTAATTACTCAAACAACACAACAACTTTATGAGTGACGCTATTAAACACGAATGTGGGATTGCATTATTAAGACTATTAAAACCCTTAGAATACTATAAAGAAAAATATGGTTCCTCTTTTTATGGTGTTCAAAAAATGTATCTCTTAATGGAGAAACAACACAATCGTGGTCAAGATGGTGCTGGTTTAGCTAGCATTAAAATGGATATTGAACCAGGACAAAGATATATTAGTAGAATTCGTTCCAATCATGCTCAACCAATTCAGGATATTTTTTCACAAATTAACGGAAGAATCAGTAATGAATTAGCAGAACACCCAGAATATCTTAATGATATTGATTTACAAAAAAAGAACATTCCTTATATCGCGGAATTATTTTTAGGACATGTTCGCTATGGAACGTTTGGAAAAAACAGTATTGAAAGCGTACATCCTTTTTTACGTCAAAATAATTGGATGCATCGCAACCTTATTGTGGCTGGAAATTTTAATTTAACCAATGTTAAAGAATTGTTCCAAAGCTTAGTAGATCTAGGCCAACATCCAAAGGAATTAGCTGATACCGTTACCGTAATGGAAAAAATAGGTCATTTTCTTGATGATGAAGTAACCGATTTATATCAAAAATGCAAGAACGAAGGCTATTCCAAAAAAGAAGCTTCTGCTGTTATCGCAGAACGTTTAAACATTCCTAAAATTCTAGAAAGAGCTTCTCGAAATTGGGATGGTGGTTATGCCATGGCAGGATTAATTGGACATGGAGACTCATTCGTTTTAAGAGATCCAGCTGGGATTAGACCTGCTTATTATTATAAAGATGATGAAATTGCCGTTGTAGCTTCAGAAAGACCCGTAATTCAAACTGTTTTCAATGTTCCTTTTGAAGAAGTAAAAGAACTAGAACCAGGAAATGCAATAATTATCAAAAAAAATGGAAATGTATTTATAGAAGAAGTTCGAAAACCGCTTATAAAAAAAGCTTGTTCTTTTGAACGCATCTATTTTTCTAGAGGAAGTGATGCAGAGATTTACAAAGAAAGAAAAGAGCTTGGTAAATTAGTATTTCCATCTATTTTAAAAGCCATTGATTACGACACCGATAATAGTGTGTTTTCTTTTATACCGAACACAGCAGAAACCTCATTTTACGGAATGGTTGAAGCAGCCAATGATTTTTTAAATCAAAGAAAAATCAAATCCATTCTAGAAAACAAAGAGCAACTTTCAGAAGAAAAATTACAAGATATTTTATCGGTTAAGTTACGCACCGAAAAAGTAGCTATAAAAGACGCAAAACTTCGAACTTTTATTACAGAAGATAGTAGTAGAGATGATTTAGTAGCGCACGTTTATGATGTTACTTACGGCGTGGTTAAACCCAAAGATAATTTAGTCATCATTGATGACAGTATCGTAAGAGGTACAACTTTAAAACAAAGTATTATTAAAATGATGGATCGCTTACAACCGAAAAGAATTGTGGTGGTTTCATCTGCACCTCAAATTAGGTATCCAGATTGTTATGGTATTGACATGGCTAAATTGGAAGGTCTAGTTGCTTTTAAAGCTGCTTTAGAGTTATTAAAAGAACGTAATTTATACCACATTGTAGATGAAGTTTATAAAAAATCAAAAAGTCAAGAACTTTTTAAAGATGATGAAGTAGTGAATTATGTAAAAGAGATTTATGCACCCTTTACAGATGAAGAAATTTCAGATAAAATTGCAGCCATGTTAACTCCTGAAGGTGTTCGTGCAGAAATTAAAATAATCTATCAAAAAGTAGGAGATTTACACAAAGCTTGTCCTAAAAACTTAGGAGATTGGTACTTTACAGGTGACTATCCTACCGCAGGAGGAAATCGAGTTGTAAATAGAGCATTTATGAATTTTTACGAAGGAAAAGATGCTCGAGCGTATTAAAAAAGCTTTTTATCGGTTTTTTGTGTTGTTCAACAATTTTTTTATGCTATCAACAACACTTACTATACTTTAGCACTACCAG
>NZ_JAMXLB010000001.1:445078-646482 GCF_024054195.1 Flavobacterium sp. NRK F7
TTTTTTTTGCCCCAAATTTTTTCAATTAAAAAGGGGGATTAAAACCTTTAATCCCCCTTTTTAATTGCTTGTTAAAAAAGCTTTATTTTTCCATTGCAAATCTTCTGGTGACTTCAGTCCAGTTAATTACATTAAAGAATGCCTCAATATAATCAGGTCTTCTGTTTTGATAATTTAAATAGTAAGCATGTTCCCAAACATCAAGTCCTAAAATTGGAGTTCCTCCACAACCAATTCCTGGCATTAAAGGATTATCTTGATTCGCTGAACTACATACTTCTAATTTACCATCTTTGTCTACACACAACCATGCCCAACCCGATCCAAAACGAGTCGCTGCAGCTTTTGCAAATTCTGCTTTAAAAGCGTCAAATGAACCAAAAGCAGTATCGATAGCAATAGCTAAATCACCAGTTGGTTTTCCTCCACCATTAGGAGACATAACTGTCCAAAACAAACTGTGGTTGTAAAAACCACCACCGTTATTTCTAACAGCAGCGTTATTCATATCTAAATTAATCAAAATATTTTCAATTGTTTTCCCTTCTAAATCAGTTCCTTCAATTGCATTATTAAGATTTGTAGTGTATCCATTATGATGCTTAGAGTGGTGTATTTCCATTGTTTTTGCATCAATATGTGGTTCTAATGCATCGTATGCATAAGGTAATTTCGGTAATTCGAATGCCATAATATTATTTTTTTTATAATTAGTATTAGTGAATTCAAAGTTATAAATTTAACTTTGGATTAAAAAATAGAAAGTAACTATACCTATATAATTAAGATAAATATAACATTTGAAAAAAGCAGCGTTTACTTTATATGATGCATCTGCAGGATCAGGAAAAACCTACACTTTAACAAAAGAATACTTAAAAATTGTATTCCTTTCAAAAGGTGATGAGGCCTATAAAAAAATTCTTGCTATTACTTTTACCAATAAAGCGGTAGAAGAAATGAAATCGCGCATTATAGACAGTTTACATGAATTTTCAAAAGACATTCCTTCTGTTAAAGCGGAAGCTTTTTTAAAAACGATAAGCATAGAAACTGGTTTATCTATTGCTACTGTAAAAGACAAATCAAAAGCCATTATCAAAAGCATTATTCATAATTATGCTGCTTTTGGAATTTCTACCATTGATAAATTTACACACAAAGTTATTCGGTCCTTTGCACAAGATTTAAATTTACCTCCTCATTTTGAAGTAAGCCTAGACACAGATACGCTCCTTCAGGAAGCTATTGATGTTTTAATTTCAAAAGTGGGAGAAGACGAGCAATTAACGAACCTGCTCATCGATTTTACAAAAGATAAAACGGATGAAGATAAGAATTGGGATATTTCCAACGAATTGTTTGAAATCTCAAAACTTTTAGTAAACGAGAACAATGCTAATGAAATTGATGCATTTCAAGAAAAGACTTTTGACGATTTTAAATACATTAAAACTATTTTAAAAGATAAAATTCAGTTTTACCAAGAGCAAAATAAAATTTTGAGTGCTGCCGGTTTTGATATGTTAGCATCCAATCAAATTTCATTAGATTCATTTTCAAGAAAAACCTTTCCAAATCACTTAAGTAAAATTGGTGAAAACACCTTATCCATTAAAGACAATTACAAATACCAATCTTTTGATGACATTGCTATAAATAAAAATGCTAAAGATAGAGACCAAATTGAAGCAATCGCTTCTGATGTATTAAAAATAATAGAAGAAAGCTATCAAAACATCTCTAAAATAGCCTTTTACGAAGCCTTTTTACAAAATATTAATCCGCTTTCCCTACTAAATTCCATCCATACGGAATTTAAAAAAATACAAGAAGAACAAAACATTTTATCGATTTCTGATTTTAATAAAATTATTTTCAACGAAATTCAGAATCAACCAGCTCCTTTTATTTATGAAAGATTAGGGGAAAAATACCGTCATTTTTTTATAGATGAATTCCAAGACACTTCTGTAATGCAATGGCAAAATTTAATTCCTTTAATAGACAATGCCTTATCCAGTGAAGATCATGGCGTCAAAGGAAGTTTAATGATTGTTGGTGATCCTAAACAATCTATTTACAGATGGAGAGGTGGAAAAGCAGAACAGTTTATTGAACTTAGTAAAGATCAAAACAACCCTTTTTCAAATAAAGACAAAGAAACCATCAAACTCGAAACCAATTATAGAAGTTATGAAGAGGTCATTCAATTCAATAATGATTTTTTTTCTTTTTTGTCTCAAAAATTTGAAAATGAAGATTATAAAAAATTGTATGCCGAGCATAGCTATCAAAAATCCAATGCTAAAAAAGGAGGTTATGTAAACCTTTCTTTTATAGATGTTTCAGAGGATGATAGTTCCAACAATGATGACGAACAAGAATACTCATTAAAAACAAAATTGTATCTAGAAAAAACCCTAGAAACCATTTATCAAGTCTTGCATGATAATTTTGAATACCGAGACATTGTTCTTCTGACCCGAAAAAAAATTGACGGTGTCTATTTAGCAAATTATCTTACTGAGAAAAGCATTCCTATATTGTCTTCAGAAACTTTATTAATTCAAAATGCAACCGAAGTAAAATTAATTTTAGATGTTTTAAAGTATTTAAAAAACAATAAAGATCAAGAAGCAAAGGTAAGAATGCTCTATTATATAGCAACTTATAATCAAAATAAATTACCCATCCACGATTTTATTGCAAGTACAAAAGATTTATCAGAAAACGCACTCGAAGCTTTTTTACAAACAATAAATATTGCTATTTCTTTTAAAAACTGTAAAAAGAAATCCCTTTATGAAGCGGTAGAAATTATTGTAGCCACATTTATTAAAGAAAAAGCGAATACTTCTTATGTACAATATTTTTTAGATTTGGTACTGGAACGTGACCAAAAAACACAATCAAGTATATCCGACTTTATCTATTATTGGGACAAAGTAGGATATAAAAAAAGCATTCCTTCCCCTGAAGGCAATAATGCAATCCGAATCATGACCATACACAAATCCAAAGGATTGGAGTTTCCAGTTGTAATTTACCCTTTTGCAGAAGAAAATTTTTCAGCCAATAGTAGAAATAAATTATGGATAGATTTTGATGAAGAAGAAGCAATTGATTTCCCTAAAGCATTGGTAAATCAGAAAAAAGATGTTGCACTGTATGGCGACAAAGCAAATGATATCTATTTTGAAAAGACACAAGAAGAAATTTTAGACATCATTAATGTTTTGTATGTAGCTTTAACAAGAGCAGAAGAACAATTGTATGTCATTTCCAATCATCACATTTCGAAAACAGGATTACCAAACAACCTTTCATCTTATTTCATTGAATTCCTTCAACAAATAAATCTTTTTGAAGAAGGTAAATTAAATTATGATTTTGGAAACTCAAAAAGAATTTCTTCCACACACTTCTTCACTGAAAACCAACAAAAAATCGAAGTTGTTATCGAAAAATTAAACAGTAGAAAAATTAAAATTGCTCAAAGAGAAGCTTTAATGTGGAATACAGACCAACAAAAAGCAATAGAATTTGGGAATCTACTTCATGAAATTTTATCTTATATTTCTACCAACTCAGACATCTCTAATGCGCTAACAAAAGCTATAGAAAACGGCTTGATTTTGAATTCGCAAAAAAATGATATCCAAACACAAATTCTACAAATTGTAAACCATCCACAATTGAAAGTCTTTTTTGATGGTGAAGGAATTGTTTTTAATGAACAAACCATTATAAAAAAAGGATATGGGAACGTAAAACCTGATAAAATTGTGGTAAAAGGAAAAAAAGCCTACCTTCTAGACTATAAAACGGGTCATCCAACTGATAAATACAAAAAGCAAATTAACGACTATGCTCAAATTATCGAAGAAATGAATTATGAAGTTGTAAAAAAAGTATTGGTTTACATTGGAGAAAAAATAGAAATAGTACTTTTGTAATCTAACAAACCTTATAAAAATGTACGGCAAAATACAACAACACTTACAAAACGAATTAAATTCCATACAAGAAAATGGACTATTTAAAAAGGAAAGAATTATTACGTCACCTCAAGGAGCAGAAATAAAAATTGCAACTGGAGAAACAGTTTTAAATTTCTGTGCTAACAATTATTTAGGTCTTTCTTCCCATCCTGAAGTAGTTCAAGCTGCTAAAGATGCTCTCGATTCTCATGGGTTTGGAATGTCATCGGTACGTTTTATTTGTGGTACTCAAGATATTCACAAAGAACTAGAGCAAAAAATAGCTCATTTTTATGGAACAGAAGATACCATATTGTATGCGGCAGCTTTTGATGCAAACGGTGGTGTTTTTGAACCTTTATTAGGAGAAGAAGATTGTATTATTTCTGACAGTTTAAATCACGCTTCCATCATTGACGGTGTTCGTTTGTGTAAAGCAGCTCGTTACCGCTACCAGAACAATGACATGGCAGATTTAGAAGCACAATTAATTAAAGCCAAAGAAGCAGGCCATCGTTTCAAATTGATTGTTACCGATGGCGTGTTTTCGATGGATGGATTAGTAGCTCCACTGGACAAAATTTGTGATTTAGCAGATCAATATGATGCCTTAGTAATGGTAGACGAATGTCATGCCGCGGGTTTTATAGGCGCCACCGGAAAAGGAACACTAGAAGCCAAAAAGGTTATGGGTCGTGTAGATATTATTACTGGAACTTTAGGAAAAGCTTTAGGTGGAGCTATGGGTGGATATACGACAGCTAAAAAAGAAATCATTGAAATACTGCGTCAAAGATCTAGACCATATCTCTTTTCAAACTCTTTAGCACCCTCCATCGTTGGAGCTTCCTTAAAAGTATTTGAATTATTAGAAAAAGACACTTCTTTAAGAGATACCTTAGAATGGAACACCAATTATTTTAAAGAAGGAATTAAAAAAGCAGGTTTTGACATTATTGATGGTGATGCTGCAATTGTCCCAGTAATGCTATATGATGCAAAATTATCACAAATTATGGCTGATGAATTGTTAAAAAAAGGGATTTATGTTATTGGATTCTTTTTTCCAGTTGTTCCAAAAGAAAAAGCACGAATCAGGGTACAACTCTCTGCTGCTCATACCAAAGAACATCTAGACAAAGCCATAAATGCTTTCATAGAAGTGGGTAAATCATTAAAAATAATAAGTTAAAAAGTAAATACCCCTTACTTTTTTTAACAAAACTTTTTGTATTTAAAAAAAAATAGTATTTTTGTTCTAATTATAACGCATTGTAATTTAATTAATAAAGTATGAAACATCTAAACAAATTATTTGCTGCTGGTTTATTGCTTGCTGGTTTATCAACACAAGCTCAGAACGGTGACAATCCATGGGCTGTGTCCTTTGGAGTAAACGCGGTTGATACCAAGGTAAGTGCCGAAGGTAATTCTAGCCCACAATTCATCCAATTAATCAACGCTGATGACAATTGGAACATTTTACCATCTGTATCTTATTTAAACGTATCTAGATATGTAGGAGATGGATTTTCTATCGGTTTAACAGGATCTGTTAATAAAATTGACAAATGGTTAGAAAGAGTACCTGGAACTGAAAGCACTGATGCTGTTTTAAATCCTGGTGACTTATCTTATTATGCAGTAGATGCTGTTATTAAATATAGTTTTCAAGATTTAATCAAATCTACTTGGTTAGACCCTTCTATCAACGTAGGTGGTGGTTATAACTTCTTTGGTGATGCATCTGCAGGTACTGTTAATGGAGGTTTAGGATTAACTTTTTGGTTCACTGAAAATGTTGGTCTTCAATTACAATCTGTTTACAAACATTCATTTGACGAAAACAGAGTAGCTGATGCTGATGTACCAACTCATATTCAACATTTTGCAGGTCTTTCTTTCAAATTTGGAGGTAAAGATACTGACGGTGATGGTGTTTATGACAAAGATGATGCTTGTCCAGAAGTAGCTGGTTTAAAAGCTTTAAACGGATGTCCTGATACTGATAAAGACGGTATTGCTGATAAAGATGATGCTTGTCCAGAATTAGCTGGTACTCCAGAAAACAATGGTTGTCCTGATACTGACGGTGACGGAATTATCGATCCAGAAGATGCTTGTCCAGAAGTAGCTGGTACAAAAATCATGAAAGGTTGTCCAGATGCTGACGGTGACGGTGTTGCTGATAAAGATGATGAGTGTCCTACTGTTAAAGGAGATAGAGCTAACAAAGGTTGTCCATGGCCTGATGGTGATGGTGACGGTGTATTCGATAAAGATGACGCTTGTCCTGAAGTAGCTGGTACTGTAGCTAACAACGGTTGTCCTGAAGTTTCTGATGAAGCTGTTAAAAAATTAAATGATTATGCTAAAACTATTTTATTTAATTCAGGTAAATCTACTTTCCAAAAACAAACTTACCCAGTTTTAGAAGCAATCACTGCTATCTTAAAAGAGTATCCAAATTCTAAATTCTCAATTGAAGGTCATACAGATTCTGATGGTGCTGAAGAAGCAAACCAAGTATTATCTACTTCAAGAGCGGAAGCTGTTAAAGCTTACTTAATTGAAAATGGAATTGATGCTACTAGATTAAGTGCTACTGGATTTGGAGAGAAATTCCCAATTGATACAAACAAAACTTCTAAAGGTAAAGCTAACAATAGAAGAGTTGAAGTGAAATTAGTAAAATAATTTCCAAATAAAATAAAATTAAAACGCTCCAAATAATCGGAGCGTTTTTTTTATTTTTATACTATGAATGATACTTTTCTAGATAAACTTTCAAAACACATTCTTGCACAATATAAAGATCATTTGCAAGAGATTATTATCGTTTTACCTAACAAAAGAGCTAAAGTTTTTTTATTAGATGCTCTACATAATCACACCAATCAAACTATTTTTGCACCGCAAATAATCAGCATTGAAGATCTTATTCAGGAAATTTCTGGCATCAGGTCAATTGATGCAATAGAAATACTTTTTGAGTTTTATGATATATATACTAAGATAACTCCTTTAGAAGAAGTACAACCTTTTACTACTTTTTCAAATTGGGCCAAAACTTTGTTGCAAGATTTTAACGAAATAGATCGCTATCTATTAGACCCAAATTTTGTCTTTTCTTACTTAAAAGATATTGAAGCGCTTAAAAGATGGGATTTACAACCCAAAGACACCACTTCTTTAATTGATAATAATTTACTCTTTTGGAAGAAAATTCCTGAATACTATACTTCTTTATACACCCATCTAAAAAATAAAAAATGCGGCTATCAAGGCTTAATCTATAGAGAATCTATTGCGCTTTTAAAAGATTATTCCAATAAAATAAATAATAAAAAATTAATCTTTGCCGGTTTTAATGCCCTTAACCAAGCTGAAGAAAAAATAATTTTGCATCTAATTTCTAATGAGCAAGCTTCTATCTATTGGGATATTGATGCTCATTTTATCAGCAATCCTTATCATGATGCCGGATTGTTCATTAGACGTTTTAAAAATCAATGGAAAAATTATGTAACGCAACCTTTCGAATGGATTTCTGAAGATTTTCAACAAGAAAAAAACATCCAAATAATTGGCACACCTAAAACTATTGGTCAAGCTAAAATAACTGGAAAAATAGTAGAAGAAATAATTTCAATTGATTCTAATTCCACTAAAACTGCAATCATTTTAGGAGATGAAAATTTACTTATACCTATATTATATGCGCTACCAAATTCAGTTAACGCATTGAATATAACCATGGGCTATTCAGGAAAAAATAACCCCGCTCAGTTATTAATCAGTAAATTATTCAAACTTCACACCAATGCAGTTAATAGAAATGCATCACATTACACCTTATATTATAAAGAAGTTTTAGAAATTCTAAATCATCCCTTAGTAGAACCTTACCTTCAAGTAGACGAACTTATCCAAACCATACACAATAATAATTTTACTTTTTTCTCAATAGAAACCTTGTTTCGCCTCAAAGAAGAAAAATACCCTAATCAAAAGAATACTTTTTTTGATTTGATATTCTTAAAATGGGAAAATGACCCAATTAGTATATTGAATAGAATAAGCAACATATTAGTAAGCATTAAATCCTTTTTAAATAATGAAAATGAAGAAGAAAAAATAAGCAAAACATTTGTTTATGCACTTTATAAAGTTATCAATCAATTGATAAATTATTGTGATAAACATGCCAATAAAATCAATGACACTGAAACTTTGTATGATATTTACAAACAAATTATTGATTTAGCAGAAGTTTCTTTTGAAGGAGAACCCTTAACCGGTTTGCAAATAATGGGCGTACTTGAAAGTAGAGTATTGGATTTTGAAAACATAATCATTACCTCAGTAAATGAAGGAAAATTTCCTTCTGGAAAATCTCAAAATTCTTTTATTCCTTATGATGTAAAACGAGAATTAGGTCTTCCAACTTATAAAGAAAAAGATGCAATTTACAGTTACCATTTCTATCATCTTTTGCATCGTGCTAAAAACATTTATCTATTATATAATTCAGACAATGAAGGCATAGATGCAGGTGAAAAAAGTAGATTTATAACGCAATTAGAAATCGAAAAGCAACCCAAACATATCCTGTCTCACAAAATTTACAATGCTGTTTTACCTGAAAAAGCATATAACGCTGTACAAGTTCCCAAATCGGATTTACTCATGGAGCGGTTACAAGAAATTGCAACTGAAAAAGGGTTTTCACCTTCTTCCCTTACATCATACATACGCAACCCTATACAGTTTTATTTTCAAAGAGTATTACGCATTAATGAGATGGATGAAGTGGAAGAAAACATAGCAGTAAACACCTTAGGAACTATTATTCATGAGGTATTAGAAGTTTTATATTATCCTTATTTAAACAAATACTTGTCTATTAAAGATATTGAAGAAATGCTTTTAAAGATTGATGCAATTACTTTAGAAAAATTTAAATTGGTGTACAAAGAAGGAGAAATCAAAAAAGGGAAAAATTTATTAGCCTTTGAAGTAGCGAAAAGAAATATCTACAACTTTTTACAAGTAGAAAAAAACACTGTTGAAGCTGGAGAAGCTGTTAAAATAATTGCACTAGAAGAAAAAATTGAAACCTTACTTGAAGATGAAAGACTTCCTTATCCTATTAAAATTGCTGGTAATGTAGATCGAATAGAACTTAGAGGAAATGTGATTCGAATTATTGATTATAAAACAGGAAAAGTTGATGGAAATGCGTTGAAAATAAATGATTTTGAAGCTTTGACTTCAGATATAAAAAATGAAAAAATAATTCAACTACTTTGTTATGCTCTAATGTTTAGAAATAAACCTGAATATGATTCCTACCCAATTGAAGCTGGTATCATTTCATTTAAAAATATGAAAGCGGGTTTCATGCCTTTTGGCTTAGGAAAAGGAAGAGGAGTAATTCCTCAAACTATGATTACAAATGAAATGTTAGAAGCATTTAAAACTGAAATCATTTCTTTAATTTTAGAAATACTCAATCAACAAAAACCTTTGAAGGAATCTATCTAGCATTTTTTCAAAAAAGATAAGAATTCCTTTTCTAGTTCTTGAACGTTTTCAAAATGACTCATATGTCCGCCATTAAATGTGACGAATACTACATTCGTACCTGCAACTTGTACTTTATTTTCTTCATAATTTAAAACAGGATCTTTTTTGCCTAATAGTAACATTTTAGGATATGAAGTAGTATGTAACAGTAATTCTCTACCCTTTCTAACTTTCATTCCTTCTTGAGCTGCTATGATACCTTGTAAGGGCGTTTGCAAGGCTTCTTTCTTTGCCCATTCAATTTCTTTTCTAAGTTTCTCTCTATTTGCTTCACTAAATAAATTAGCAACAGACATACTAATGGCGTTTTTATAATTTTGCTTTACTGCCAAGATAGCCCTATCTCTATTCGCTTTACGTTCTACACTATCTTCTTTGGCAGTCGAATTCATTAAAACAAGCCCTGCTATCCCTTCTGGATATAATTCGGCAAAAGCCAATGCGACATAACCTCCCATAGAATGCCCCATAACAACGACTTTCTCCAATTGAAGAAAATGAAGAATATGGTGTACTGCATCGGCCATGTCTTCCATGGTGTGAACATAGCCAATACATTCCGTTTCACCATGACCTAATAAATCAATACACACCACTCTATATTTAGGAAGCAATACAGGAACTAAATTATGCCACATTTTACTGTTTTCTAAAAACCCATGCAACAAAACAACAGCTAAACCTTCTCCTTCATCGGAATACGCAAGTGTACTATTTTTAAAATTGAGATGCTTCATAAGTGCAAAAATAGAATTTCAAAAGGAATACTAGAACTAATTTCTTTTAAATACTTACTTTTGAAAAAAGGATTTCTTTATGCAAGATGAATCACCAAAACGCTTCGATCGAATTGTCGCTATCCTAATACAATTACAATCCAAACGAATTGTAAAGGCTCAAGAACTGGCGGAACGTTTTGAAGTAAGTTTACGAACCATTTACAGAGATATTCGTTCTTTAGAAGCATCTGGGGTTCCTATTTATAGTGAAGCTGGTGTAGGTTATTCTTTAGTAGAGGGTTATCGTTTACCACCAGTAATGTTCACTCGTGAAGAAGCAAGTAGTTTTATTGCTGCTGAAAAGTTGATGGAAACGTTTATCGATAAAGAATTAGGAAAGCATTATGCTTCTGCAATGTTCAAAATAAAATCGGTTTTAAAAAATACTGACAAAGATTGGCTAACTTCTATCGAATCTAAAGTGATCATGCAACCTCCTTCTGTTAATCTGTTTAACGAAAAAGTACCAGAAGCCATGAGCATTCTTTTTAAAAGTATAGCCGATAAAAACCAAGTCAAATTAAATTACCAAGCATTTGACGCTGAAGAAGCTTCAGAAAGAAGCATTGAACCAGTAGGCATTTTTCACGACAATAACAATTGGTATATTTTTGGCTTTTGTCACCTAAGAAACGATTACCGTCAATTTAGAGCAGACCGAATTCAAGGCATTGAAATTAAAAATATTGCATTTACTAAGGAACACCAACCTTTAGAATTTTACTTAAATAAAGAAAAAGAATGTCCTACCACTAAAGTTGTCTTATTAGTAGATAAAAAAATTGGTAAATATTTAGATTTTGAAAAAAAATATCATGGCTTTGTCTCCCAAAGAAAAATAGGGCAACAGTTAGAAATGACTTTTTTAAGCAGAGATATTGAAAATGGATTTCCAAGATGGGTTTTAATGTTTGCCGATTATGCGACGATTATTGAACCACAGCACCTAAAAGACAGAATGTTGGAAATGCTTGAAATTTATAAAACAAACTTATTACAATACAACTCCGAAAACAACTAGTCATTTTCGGAGCTGTATGTATTAATTACGCTCTAGTCCAGAAAAAAGGAGGTGTAATTCCTAAAGCTCTTAAATAAACATAACCTTGTCCGCGATGATGGATTTCATTGTCAATGAAATAAAAAATATTTTCAATAATTGGAAATTCATATTGCCCAAAAAGATTGAATGTTTTTTCAAAATCTTCAATTGGAATTTGCTTAAAATACTGATTAATTTCAGCCGTTGCTTCGTCCCATTTTTGCAAATAAGCTGCTTTTGTTGCTAAATTTTCTACAGCTGCTTCCGAATAAGGCTGTTCGTCTCGATTAACAATTCCTTTTAATGCAGGAACACCAATGGCTAAAAGTTCGGATACTAATTTTGAAAAAGGACGCATGCCTCCAATAGAAAATTCAAAAAAATCTTTTTCTGGAAAAGCTTCGATTACATGTCTTGTTAAAGCGCGATGTCCTTGCCAATGTTTTAATAAATGTTCCGGGCTAATTACTTGTGGTACTGATACTGTGTTCATAATGTATGATTTATTGGATTACCTTACAAAGGTAAAGTCGGTTTATGACAACGGTTTGTCAGTAGGTTTTTGAGAGCATCAAAATATCGAAATAATTTTAACTTTGGTGTTTTCATAATAAAAAAACGACCCACAATTGTGAGTCGCTATTTACAATCTAATCTCTAATTATTTTTTCTAAGAATTCATTATCGATTCAATTTCGTCAGCCTCAATAGGAATATTACGCATCAAATTGAATGGCGCACCACTATTTTGGATAACCACGTCATCTTCTAAACGAATACCAAAACCTTCTTTTGGAATATAAATTCCAGGTTCCACTGTGAAAACCATATTCGCTTGCATCGGTTCATATAAAAGCCCATAATCATGCGTGTCTAATCCCATATGATGTGAAGTACCATGCATAAAATATTTTTTATAGGCTGGCCATTCCGGATTTTCATTTTGAACATCTGCTTTGTCTAATAAACCTAAACCTAATAGTTCGGAAGTCATGATTTTACCAACCTCAACATGATATTGTTTCCATAAAGTACCCGGAATCAACATTTTTGTAGCTTCATTTTTTACATTTAAAACCGCGTTGTAAACGGCTCTTTGACGCTCAGAAAATCTTCCAGAAACGGGAATGGTTCGGGTCATATCGCTTGAATAATTGGCATATTCAGCACCCACATCTAACAATAGTAAATCCCCTTCATGACATTGCTGATTGTTTTCAATATAATGCAATACATTCGCATTGTTTCCTGAAGCTATAATAGGTGTGTAAGCAAATCCTTTGGAACGGTTTCTTAAAAACTCATGTGCAAATTCAGCTTCAATTTCGTATTCCATTACATTAGGCTTCACAAAATTTAAAACTCTTCGAAACCCTTTTTCAGTAATATCACACGCTTTTTGAATTAAATCCAATTCTTCGCTTTCTTTTACAGATCGAATGCGCTGTAAAATAGGATTTGATTTTTCAACTTTATGCGCAGGATAATTTTCTTTCCACCATTTTACAAAGCGGGCCTCACGAGTTTCTGTTTCAATAGCGGCACGGTAATGCTCATTAGTATTGATATACATGGTTTCGGCATAAGCCATAATTTCTTTCAATGTTTTATGAAAGTCTTGTAACCAAATTACGGATTTAATTCCAGAAACTTCAAAAGCCCTCTCTTTGGTTAACTTCTCTCCTTCCCAAATAGCAATGTGCTCGTTCGTTTCTTTTAAGAACAAAATTTCTTTCAAATGTTCATAAGGAGCGTCTGGAAAAAGCAACAGAATACTCTCTTCTTGATCTACACCACTTAGATAAAAAATATCCCGATGTTGCGCAAAAGGTAAGGTGGAATCTGCTGATACAGGATAAATATCGTTTGAATTAAAAATAGCTACGCTATTTGGCTTCATTTGAGAAATAAATTTTCTACGATTCTTTATAAATAAGTCTTTGTCTATTTGATGGTATTTCATAATATAGTTTGTTTTTATATTTAATACATCAAAATTACGGACAATTCTTTTGAAAAAGGTAGCCAAATGGCTTTAATTTATATTTTTGCGAATGCGACTCATATGGCGTGTAGAAATTCCTAAAAAAGAAGCCAAATAATGCAAGGGAACTTCTTGAAGCAATTTAGGTTCATTGACCAATAATTTTCTGTAGCGTTCTTCTGGTGTTAGCGTTAACAAGTCAATGCGATAATCGTCAATTAAACAGATTTGTTTTTCTATTAAATGAAAGTAAAACTGATGAAACGCTTTATTATGGTGCAATAAGTAATTGAAATCCTCTAGAGTTATTACCCATAAAGTACTATCAACAATTGCTTTTATACTTTTTCTAGAAGACACTTTATGGAGAAAGCTATTTAAAGAAGTGGTGACGGTGTTTTTTAAAGCTAAATAAGTGGTTCGTTCCTCACCTTCTACATTAATAGCATGTTGCAAAATACCATTCTCCACAAAACAAAAATGACAGCAAATTTCATTTTGATTTACTAAAAACTCATTTTTCCTTACCTTCATTTTTTTAAAATAGGCTAATGCTTCAAGCACTTCATTTTCCAAAAAATCCTTGGGTAGTAAAGTCTTGAGAAAAACTTCTAAATTGTTTATTTTAGATAAAGTAGCCATAAGACACTTAATTATCCTCAAAAATAAGGAGATTATTTGAAAACTGAAAAGGATATAAAATGGTTTTAAAACAAAAAAGCTATATTTACAAATAAAAAAAATTGAACATGAAAAAGTATTACAAAGGAATCTTACTTTTAGTTTTAACTTTAAATTTTAGTTGTTCTAAAGAGGATTCTGAAAAAAATGAACCCGTAGTAAACTTAGATCCAAAAGTTCAGTTATACAAAGCGGAAAAAATTGACGATAGTTATGTTTTTGCCATTGAAAATGGCGGAAAAAATTGTTATTTATTAAACAAACAAGGTTATAAGGTTAAAGAGTGGCTATTTGACTTGCGTTTTGGAAACGATATCGAAATCTTACCAAATGGTGAATTGATTGCTATGTATAAGCAAAACGTTTCACCTATAACTATAGGAGGTGCAGGCGGAATTATTCGTATCTTAAATTCTGACGGTTCCACCAAATGGGATTATCAATGTGCAGATGATGAAAAGGTAGCGCATCATGATGTAGAATTATTACCAAATGGAAATGTTTTATTTTTAGTTTGGGAAAAACTAACCCCTTCTCAAGCATTAAATTACGGTGTTGAAGTGGCAAATGATATTTTTCCAGAAGCATTATTTGAAGTTAATCCACAAACCAATCAATTGGTTTGGGAATGGCACAGTTATAATCATATTGTACAAGACACCAATAATACATTGGTTAATTATGGTCAAATTAATCAGTATCCAAACCGAATTAATTTTTCTTACAATGAAAGAACTGATGGAGATATTATGCATGCCAATGGAATAGATTATGATGAAGAAAAGGATGTGATCTATATGAGTGTTAATTTTTACAGTGAAGTTTGGGTAATCGATCATAGCACTACTACTATGGAAGCGGCATCTAATTCAGGTGGAAATTACAATAAAGGGGGTGATTTATTGTATCGCTTTGGCAATCCTAGTGCCTATAACCATCCATTTGGAGAACGCTTTTTGTTCAATAATCATTTTCCAAATTTAATTGAAAAAGAAGTTCCTGGAAAAGGAAACATGCTCATTTACTGTAACGGATCAAATGTAAATCAATCTACAGTTTACGAATTAGCCTTGCCTCAAAACTTTGAGTTATCAACTACAGCATCAAACGAACCGCAAATGGTTTGGAATTTTACGGATCCTGATTTATTCTATGATAAAATATCAGGAGCTGTAAGACTGAAAAACGGAAATACACTAATTACTGAAGGGGATTACGGCTATTGGGAAGTAACACCTGATAAAGAAGTCGTTTGGAAGTATTTTGGAGATAATCGAACTTTTTGGAGAGGTTACAATTACAATCTAGACGATTCCGCAATACAAAATTTAGGACTGTAACTCAACAAAAAATTTTATTATACCCAATAAATTGGTTATTTTCGAGGAAATTATTTTCTTATGAAAAAAGCAATTTATTGGGTATTTTTTTTAGCATTTGTACCAAGTTCATTTGGTCAGACCATGGATTTAAATGCAGTAAACCTTAGAAATATTGGCCCTAGCATAATGAGTGGCCGTATAGTTGATATCGCTGTAAATCCAAATAATCCAACCGAATTTTATGCTGCATATGCTTCTGGTGGTCTTTGGTATACCAATAACAACGGAACTTCTTTTGAACCTATAATGGATACGGCTCCTACATTAAATTGTGGCTCCGTTTCAGTGGATTGGAAAACGGGGACCATTTGGGTTGGAACAGGAGAAGTAAATTCTTCTCGCTCCTCATATGCTGGGATAGGAATTTTAAAATCAACAGACAAAGGAAATAGTTGGGAGAATATAGGTTTACAAGACAGTCATCATATTAGTAGAATTTGGGTAAACCCATTGAATAACAATGAAATTGTTGTTGGTGCTTTAGGACATTTGTACACTCCAAATGAAGAAAGAGGTGTATTTAAAACTATTGATGGTGGCAAAACATGGTCGAAAACTTTATTTATCAATTCAGACACTGGGATAATTGATATAGCTGTTGCGTCAGATAACCCTCAAATTATGTATGCTGCAGCATGGGAAAGGGAACGCAAGGCATGGAATTTTAAAGGCAATGGAAAAGGCTCAGGTATTTATAAAAGTGAAGACGGCGGAACTACTTGGTATTTAATTTCTAGAGATGACAGTGGATTTCCAAACAATGAGGGCGTAGGAAGAATTGGCTTAGCGGTTTTTAATCAAAATATTTTGTATGCTATTTTAGACAATCAAAATAACAGACCTGCTGTAGAAGAAACCACTATTAAAAGTAAAAAAATATCCCAATCGGACATGTTCAGTGTACCTGGTGAAATTTTTGTAGAAAAGTCCAACAAAGAAATTAATACCTACTTAAAAAAATACGGTATAACAGAGAAATATCGAGCAGAAACCCTTAAAAATTGGGTAAAAAACGGAAAAATACAACCAAAGGAACTCAAAACTATTTTACAAGATGCGAATAAAGCCTTATTTGAAACTGAAGTTATCGGTTGTGAAATCTACAAATCAATAGATGGCGGAAAGACCTGGCAGCGTACTCACGAAAATTATATAGACGATTTATATTATAGTTACGGGTATTATTTTGGAAACATTTCAGTTGATCCAAAAGACGAAAACCGTATTTATTTTGGTGGCGTGCCCTTACTTTTTTCCAATGATGGTGGAAAAACCATGAAAAATATTAGCACAGAAAATGTTCATGCAGATCACCATATAACTTGGATTAATCCTAATAATCCCAACCACATTATCAATGGTAATGATGGCGGAATAAACATTAGTTACGATAATGGAGCACATTGGAAAAAGTGTAATAATGAGGCTTTAGGCCAATTTTATGCTGTAAATATTGACCATAATGAATCGTATAATGTATATGGTGGCTTACAAGATAATGGGGTTTGGGTAGCCAATAATAATTACAGAAAATCAGATGCTTGGGAACAAGAAGGAAAATACCCTTACGAAAGTATTATGGGTGGTGATGGTATGCAAGTGCAAATTGACAAAAGAGATTCCAACATCGTTTATACGGGCTTCCAATTTGGTAATTATTTTAGATTAGATAGAAGCAAAAACACACAAGAATTTATTGCTCCTACATTACCAAAAGATACTAAAGAAAAACCCTTACGTTACAATTGGCAAACTCCTATATTATTATCTCCTCACAATCAAGATATTTTATATATGGGTTCCCAATTTTTACACCGTTCTATGAATCAAGGTACAACTTGGGAAAAAATCTCAACAGATCTTACCCATGGTAGCGTTGAAGGTAATGTAGCATTTGGTACACTAACTACCATTTCTGAAAGTCCGTTGCAATTTGGGTTGCTGTATACAGGTTCTGATGATGGAATCATTCATCTTTCCAAAGATGGCGGCATTTCATGGAATATCATTTCAAGTCAATTGCCTCAAAATTTATGGGTTTCTAGAGTAAAAGCATCTCAATTTAACAAAGAACGGGTTTATGCCACTTTAAATGGTTATCGAAACGATGATTTCAAACCTTATGTTTACTTTTCTGAAGATAATGGAGCCAATTGGCAAGACATTAGTGCCAACTTACCTCAAAGTCCTGTAAATGTTATTTTAGAAGACACTGAAAATGAAAATCTCCTTTTTGTAGGTACCGATAATGGTTTATTTGTTTCTTTAGACAAAGGAAAAACATGGATTGATTTTTCATCCCAAATGCCTCCTGTAGCCGTACATGATTTGGTCATCCAACCTAAAGCCAAAGATTTAATTGTAGGTACGCATGGTCGTTCATTATATAAGGTGAATATTGATAAAATACAATTGCTTTCATCGGAAATACTTTCAAAATCTTTGTATGTTTACGAAGTGCCATCAGTTAAAAAATCGGATCGTTGGGGTTCGAGTTGGAGTACTTGGTCAAAACCTTTTGAACCAAAAGCTGAAATTTGGTTTTATTCCAACACATCAGAAGAAGTTGAAATTACCATTGAAAATGAATTTGGGTTAACCGTTTTTTCTAAAAAAGTAGCCGCTAAAAAAGGCTTAAATTTAATTGAATACGATTACACCTTATCTAATGAAGTAATTAACAAATGGAAGAAAAAAGATAAAAAAGCCATCTTTGAAAAAGGAGATAATGACAAACAATACGTACTTCCTTCAAAATATAGTATTCATATCAAGAAAGGAAATGAAGAAGTTTTTACTCATTTAGAAGTTACAGAAAGCAAAAAAGCGTAATAAAAACAAAAGCCTTGAGAAATTTCTCAAGGCTTTTTGGTCAAACCAAATTATACTAAAAATATTAAAATTGCGCTACCTCAGTAGAATCTTTCATTGCTGTAGTAGAAGATCTATTGTTAGTAACGGTATTTTGAACCGCGTCAAAGTAGGTTGTACCTACAAATCCTTGGTGTTTTACTGCTTTAAAACCATCTTTTTGCAGAGCAAATTCTCTTTCTTGCAATTCAGAGTAACCTGCCATTCCTCTTTCTTTATACGCTTTTGATAATTCAAACATACTTGTATTCAAAGCGTGGAAGCCTGCTAAAGTGATAAATTGGAATTTATACCCCATTGCTGCTAAATCCTCTCTAAAAGTTTCCATTTCTGCAACGGTTAATTTTGCGGCCCAGTTGAAGGATGGCGAACAATTATAAGCTAACATTTTTCCTGGATATTTAGCATGAATAGCATCCGCAAATTGTTTGGCATATTTTAAATCGGGATTACTCGTTTCCATCCAAATTAAATCCGCATAAGGAGCATAACTCAAGCCTCTATCAATACCTTGTTCAATACCTGCATTCACATAGAAGAAACCTTCACTAGTTTTTTCACCTGTAATAAATTTAGCATCTCTTGGATCAATATCACTCGTTAGAAGATTAGCTGCATCTGCATCTGTTCTTGCTACGATTAAAGCAGGAACCCCCATAACATCTGTTGCCAAACGAGCGGCTACTAATTTATTAATTGCTTCTTGTGTAGGTACCAATACTTTTCCTCCTAAATGACCGCACTTTTTAGCAGAACTCAATTGATCTTCAAAATGAACTCCAGCAGCACCCGCTTCAATCATGGATTTCATCAATTCAAACGCATTTAGATTTCCACCAAAACCAGCTTCCGCATCAGCTACAATTGGTACTAAATAATCTTTTCTATCTTTTTCTGGCACTTGATTTACTACTTGTATTTGGTCTGCTCTTAACAATGCATTGTTAATTCTTTTTACCACAAGAGGCACACTGTTAGCTGGGTATAAAGATTGATCGGGATACATTTCTCCAGCCATATTGGCATCAGCAGCTACTTGCCACCCACTTAAATAAATCGCTTCTAAACCTGCTTCTACTTCTTGAATCGCTTGATTCCCAGTTAAAGCACCTAAACCAGCTACATAATCTTGCGCATTTAATTTTTTCCAAAGTTTCTCAGCTCCTAATTTTGAGATACTATGTTCAATTTTATAAGAACCTTGTAATTTAACTACTTCTTCAGCGGTATAAGGACGTTCAATTCCTTTCCATCTTTCGTTGGTTAACCAATCTGTAACTAATTCCTGAATTCTTGTTTCTACTGTTTTCATTTTTTTTATAAATAAAAGGTTGTGTTAAATGTATTTGTATGCTGTTAGGGTTAGAAAATCGATGAATGTATAATTCACCACCAAAATATCTAACAGTTGTTCGGCCAACTTATAATGGTATTTTTCATGATTCTCATCACCTACTTGGTTTCTAATTTTTTCATATTCTTCCATGGCAATTTTATCATAATATTTCTCAGTTAAGACTTTGCCATTATCTAAGGTTACGCCATTGCGAAGCCATTGCCATAATTGTGAACGAGATATTTCTGCAGTTGCAGCATCTTCCATTAAATGATTTAAAGCAGCAGCGCCTTGACCATTCAACCAAGAAGCGATATACAAAACGGAAATATTAATATTTTTACGAACGCCTGCTTCGGTAATCGTTCCTTGAGGCACTTCTAACAAATCAGCTTCTGAAATCGAAAGTTCATTTCGTTTCACATGAATTTGATTTTTAGTAGGCATGTTTTCATCGAAGACTTTCATCGCAACAGAAACTAAATCAGGATGTGCGACCCAAGTACCGTCATGACCATTTTTTACTTCACGCTCTTTATCAGCTTTTACTTTGTCGAATGCGATTTTATTAGCTGCTTCATCATTTTTAATAGGTATTTGAGCCGCCATTCCACCAATCGCATGAATATTTCTTTTGTGACATCTTTGGATTACCAATTCGGAATAGGCTTTCATAAAAGGGCTTGTCATGGTTACTTGATCACGATCTGGTACTAAAAATTTATCATTATTTCTAAATTTTTTGATATATGAAAAAATATAATCCCAGCGACCACAATTTAATCCTACAATATGATTTCTTAATTCATAAATAATTTCATCCAATTGAAAACTCGCAGTAATTGTCTCCACTAAAACGGTAGCTTTTAAAGTTCCTTTTTTAATATCTAGATAGTCTTCAGTAAATTCAAAAACGGCATTCCACCATCTTGCTTCTAAGTAATGCTCCAATTTGGGTAAATAGAAATAAGGAGCCGTATTGTTTTCTTTTAATTGTTTGTAATTATGAAAAACATACAATCCAAAATCAACCAAAGAACCTGAAGCTTCTTCATTATTAATTAAGATATGTTTTTCATTTAAATGAATCCCGCGAGGTCTTACTAACAAAACCGCGGTCTTTTCATTTAATTTGTATTCTTTATTCTTTTTTTCATCATATAAATAAATAGTTTTAGCGACAGCATCTTTTAAATTTTGTTGACCATTCATGATATTTTCCCAAGTTGGAGAAGTACTGTCTTCAAAATCAGCCATAAACGTTTTGGCACCAGAATTTAAAGCATTAATCACCATTTTACGATCTACTGGGCCTGTAATTTCCACTCTTCTATCTAATAAGTCTTCTGGTGTTGTTCCTGCAAACCAATCTTTTTCACGAATGTCTTTCGTTTCTTTTGGAAAACAAGGCAACTCACCTTCATCAAATTTTTGTTGTTGAACTTTTCTTTTTTCAAGTAATTCCAATCGTTTCTTATTAAACATTTCATGTAATTCCGTTAAAAAAAGAATCGCATCTTCGGTTAAAATAGCAGGGAATTGAGCAATTGCTTCTGGTGCTAACTCAAATGTTTTTGCTGTTGTTTCTAATTGATTTTCCATGACTTATTGTTTTTGTTGGTACAATATTATAAAAAAGTTTTTTACAAAACAAGCGAACGTACGCTAAAATGTAAAAAAATTATTTTTTTGTGATTTTAAATAATAGCGTATCTTTGAAATTATGAATTTAGAAAGAGATTATATCAAGCTGATTTTTGGCTTAAAATTAAAGCAGGCAAGAACCAACAAAGACTTGTCTTTATTTGGCTTAGCCAAAATAACAGGACTATCCAAGTCGTATTTAAATGAAATTGAAAAAGGAAAAAAATATCCAAAGACAGATAAGATTATTTTGTTGTCTGAAAAATTAGATGTTTCTTATG
Organism: Flavobacterium sp. NRK F7; assembly: GCF_024054195.1. Lineage (GTDB taxonomy): Bacteria > Bacteroidota > Bacteroidia > Flavobacteriales > Flavobacteriaceae > Flavobacterium. The sequence continues at coordinate 466,651 of NZ_JAMXLB010000001.1, forward strand.
ATAATATGGTGTCTTTGAAGTTAGACAATAATCTAGCTCCTATTGGTGAAATTCTAAATTCAGGAATATTAAAAGAAATTCCTTTAGACATTTTTGGAATTGAGGAAAGCGATTTAATTGACATCATTGCAAATGCTCCTGCAAAAGTAAATGCTTTTATTAGTACCATCATTGAAATTGCTCAACATTATAATTTATCTAGAGAAAGTTTTTTCTTAGCTTCCTTACGCTCCTATCAAGAAGCACAAAATAATTATTTTGAAGATTTAGAACAAAAAGTACTAGATTTTGCCAAAGCGTTTCATATAGATTTAGATTCAGAAATTGCTTTACAGGAATTACAATCTATTTTAATTGAAGAATACAATTATAAAATCGAAGTTTTAACTTTTAAAGAACAAAACGAACTGGGCGATTTACGTTCGATTTTTGTAGCCAAAAGCAAAACTTTATTAATCTCAACAGACGTAGACGATTCGCAAAAAGCCTTTATTTTCGCTAAGGAAATAGCCTATAATTTTTTACAAATTGAAGAACGATTGTACACTTTTAGTTGGATTAAGTTTGAAAATTTTGATCAAGTATTAAATAATTTCTACGCCTCTTATTTTGCAGGTGCTTTACTCTTGCCTAGAAAAAAAATGATTGAAAAATTAAATGTTTTTGTAGCAAAAGAAGATCCAAAACCGCAAGAATTTGTTCAATTAATTATTGATTTTAAAGTTTCTCCAGAATCTTTTTACCAAAGGTTAACCAATTTATTGCCCAAAGATTTTCAGTTAAAAAACTTATTCTTTTTACGTATGTCGCATAAAATTGGTAGCAACAATTATAAAATCAAAAAAGAATTACACATCACGAACCAACAAGAACCACATGCCAATGAAATGAATGAACATTACTGCAGAAGATGGGTTTCCGTTCGAACGATGGTGGAGTCTTTGAAACAAAATAAAGCACATTTTTTTGATGCTCAAATTTCTTGTTATGAAAATAGTAAAAATGAATATTTAGTTTTTTCTTCTGCTACTCCAGACCCATTTAAAAAAGACCACATTAGAAGTATTTCAGTTGGTATTCTCATTACACCTACACTCAAGAAAAAATTTAAATTTATTGATAATGAATCTATTACCAAACAAATTGTAGGCGTTACTTGTGAAACTTGTGCCGTTAAAGATTGTTCTGTAAGAGCGGCTGCTCCCATTCAGTTGGAACAGAAAATACGCAACGAAAATACCGATTTAATCGTGAATAAATATATTGAAAAATACAGTTAAAAAAACCAATTACTCTATCCATTTATAATATCGCGCCCCAATTAAATTGGGGTTTTCTTTTTCAATCAAATCAAGAACCCATTCCTTTTTGGGAAAACAAACACTTTTTTTTACTTCTTTTTTATGTAATTTTTCATAGGTTGTAAAATCTATTTTGTGACTTTTTTCTAAAGTTTCAAAAAGCTGTGTTTTTTCTAAAGCAGCTCTCCAGTTGCTTTGAACAACCCCTTCAAAGACTTTTGATTTCGAACCACTCCCATAGGCTAAAAAACCAAAAACGCTTCCTTCTATCGGAGTATTATTCGCATAAAAATGAGACAAAGTCGACAATAACCCCATAAAAACAGATCCTGTATACAAATTACCAATTAATGAAGAAGCTATTTCCGCAGGTTGCAATTTTTCAGTAACAAAATTTTGATACGCTTCTGATTTTCCTATTTCTTTTAATTTATTTTGGTAATCCAATGACTGTACATCCATTTCAATTTCCTTGGAATCCAAAGCATAAATTTCTGTCAACATTCTTCTACCTTGGAAAGAATAAGGCAGGTGCATCACAATACTAGCCCAAGAATTATAAATTGTTTCTTCTGAATTTTTCAGCTTTTTAAACAAAAAATAAGCCTCTCTGGTTCTATCCATATAACATTGATTCGAATATTGTCCGTCAAAAACAGGTTGGTCTTTATGAATTTCAATTTCAGTTTCTAAGTTAGAAAACCAATCTTCGTTATTCTCACTTCCAGTAATGGATGATTTAGCAATACTTCGATACGGTTTAAAAAAATCAAAAACTCCTTTTGTACTGGTTGCCCAATGATTTTCAAAAGCAATAATGCTAGGATTAGAAGTAATCAACATCGCTAAAGCACCAGCACCTTGTGTATATTCGCCCGTTGAATTTAAATCGTATTTTGCAATATCCGAAGTAACTACAATGGCTTTTTTCTCTGGATGTAATCGCACAAAATCCATACAGTTTTGCATTGCATCTACACCGCCAATACAGGCAAATGTAAAATCTACCGCATCACAGTGAGAAAGGCATCCTTGCCCAAATTTTTGTTCCATTAAAGACACTAAAAAAGAAGCAATCGGCTTAGAACTATCGATACTGCTCTCGGTTCCAACATATATTCTTGAAACATCACGCAAGTCAATTTGATGCTCTAAGATCAATGTTGTTAGTGCATTAGCTCCAAAAACTACCGTGTCTTGGTGTACATCAGGAAAAGTCATTTTTAACAATCCTAATCCTTTTTCTAATTTTGCAGCTTCAATTCCTCTTGCTTCTGCTAAATCATGTATAGGTAAATGCAATTTGGCTACATCAAAAGATATAGCATCAATCCCAACTTTCATAATCTCTCATTTTTAAAGCGGTTAAAATTACGATTAAGAACCAAAAAAAAACTACTATTGAATATTAGAAAATGGAATTATTAGTGATTTTTATGGATTTAAAAAAAATAGCTCTATTCAACTATAAAATTCACAATGCTACAACGTTTTATTTAAAAAAAAATTCAAAATTTACAAATAGTATTTTTAACACAATTAAGACTTTTTGTTAATAATAAAATACTACATTTACACGTTTTATTTGAAGAAGCTGTTGACCCATTAAAATAATAATTAGTAACCCATTAGAACAGAAATGAAGAAATATTTACCGATATTTATTTTGGCTTTAGGGATAAGTTTCTTTTCCTGTTCTGATAAAGATGATAATTTAGTAAACGATGAACCTCAATTAATAATCAAATTTGAGTTTAATCCAAATCAACAAAGGTTAGATAACTTAGGACAACCTGCTACTATACCATCTGGTCATGCTGCTCAATCCCCAATTTTTAATAGTATAAGCGCTCATTATTTTGAACTAAGCCCAAATGCTTATACACAACTTGGAGATGGAACCGTTTTATATCACGCTCCAGAAACCCTTACAGGAGGAGATTTAGCAATCGATTTTTCGCAAGCAACTGTTGTTTCTAATGGTGAAACTTTCTTGTCTATTCCTTTAAAAGAAGTAAATCAAGGAAGCTATCAATACGTCAGAGTCTCTTTATCATATCAAAATTATGACATTTCCATTTTAAACAACAACATAAATTACACCGCTACTTTAGAAAGTTTTGTGGGCTACAATACTTATATTACCACGCATCAAATAGAGAATAATATTTTTAATGTAAACGCTAACCGACTTCAAGGTTATTGGGCTCTAGGACTACATAATTACCCGTATGCTACTTCGGGTCAGGCTCCAGAAGGATCAACTACTGTTCCTAATCCTATTGCCACTACTTCAGCAATTCCGCAAGGTTCATGTGTTGTTACAGGCAAGTTTCCAACTAATTTAGTCATTACTGGAAGTGAAACCAAAGATATCATTATCACACTTTCTTTATCCACAAACAATAGTTTTGAATGGGAAGAAGTAAATAGGGATGGAAAATACGAACCAGCTGCTGGTGAGAACGTAATCGATATGGGAATTAGAGGTTTGGAACCATCCTACAAATAAATATTTACCAGATAACTTCTTGATTTACAAACCCAATTAAACATATTTTAAATTCATTATAAATTACCACTAAAAGGTTGTAGTTAAATTTTTTATGCTGTATTTTTGTTTGATTTTTAAAACTAGAACAATCAAATTAAATTATGGCAAAATCAGCACTTTTAAAGTCATCTATTGCTAAGAAATACTGGATGGCTCTTACAGGTTTATTTTTATGCTTGTTTTTAGCTGGTCACTTGGCTGGAAATCTTCAGCTTTTAGTACCAAATAACGCGTTGAATTTCAATCAATACGCATTATTTATGACCACTAATCCAGCAGTAAAAGTTCTTTCTTATTTAACGTACATTTCCATTCTTTTCCATGCTATTGATGGTTTTTTATTGACGTATCAAAACGCTAAAGCAAGACCAATTGGGTATGCCAAATCAAATCCTTCAGCAAACAGTAGTTTTTCGTCTAGAAACATGGCGCTATTAGGAACAATTGTATTGGTATTCATTGTGACACACATGGTCAATTTTTGGGCAAAAATGCATTTTGATCAAAACATGCCATTAATGACGCAGTCAATTGAAGGACAGCCTGGCATGAAACAAGATTTTTATGTTGGAACACAAGCGGGACAATATTATCCAGTAGAACAAGTAGAAATCGGAACACATACCGACGAACATAATCATGCGCCAAAGCAATTTAAATTGGTTAACAAAACCGAATTGTACCATGCGCAAGCGAATGTAAAAGTAGCTGACTTGTATAAAGATTTATATAAAATTACTTTAGCTTTCTTCAGAGATGCTAAATATGGTTTATATTTTACAATTGGTTATGTTTTAGCCATGTTTGCACTTGGTTTTCACTTATGGCACGGTTTCCAAAGCGCCTTTCAGTCTTTAGGATTAAACAGTCCTAAATATACTCCTTTAATCAAGTTTATTGGGAAAGCTTTTGCTGTAATTGTTCCTTTATTGTTTGCAATTATCCCATTATATATTCATTTTACTAAATAATCAACATCAGATACAATATGAAGTTAGATTCTAAAATACCAGAAGGACCATTAAATAAAAAATGGACTGATTATAAAGACCACTTAAAATTAGTTGCTCCAAATAATAGACCAAAATTAGACATTATAGTTGTAGGAACGGGTTTAGCAGGTGCATCAGCAGCAGCTTCTCTTGGAGAAATGGGTTATAATGTAAAAGCATTTTGTTTTCAAGATTCACCTCGTAGAGCGCACTCAATTGCTGCTCAAGGAGGTATTAACGCTGCGAAAAATTATCAAAATGACGGGGATAGTATTTACCGTTTATTTTATGACACTATAAAAGGTGGTGATTATAGAGCCCGTGAAGCAAACGTTCATCGTTTAGCTGAAGTTTCAGGAAACATTATCGACCAATGTGTCGCTCAAGGCGTGCCATTTGCACGTGATTATGGAGGAATGTTAGATAATCGTTCGTTTGGTGGTGTACAAGTACAACGTACATTTTATGCTGCTGGACAAACAGGTCAACAATTATTATTAGGTGCTTACTCGGCTTTATCGAGACAAATTGGTTTAGGACGTGTGAAAATGTACAACCGTCACGAAATGCTAGATTTAGTGAAAATTGATGGTAAAGCACGTGGAATTATTGCGCGTAATTTAATTACAGGTGAAATTGAAAGACATGCTGCACACGCTGTAGTTATTGCATCAGGTGGTTATGGAAATGTATATTTCTTATCTACAAATGCAATGGGTAGTAATGTAAGTGCAGGTTGGAAAATTCATAAAAAAGGAGCAGCGTTTGCAAATCCTTGTTATGTACAAATTCACCCAACATGTATTCCTGTTCATGGAACGAATCAATCGAAGTTAACGTTAATGTCTGAATCATTACGTAACTCAGGTCGTATATGGGTACCAAAGAAAAAAGAAGACGCAGAAGCTATTCGTGCAGGTAAATTAAAACCAACACAAATTGCTGAAGAAGATAGAGATTATTATTTAGAAAGAAGATATCCAGCTTTTGGTAACTTAGTACCTCGTGATGTTGCTTCTCGTGCTGCAAAAGAGCGTTGTGATGAAGGTTTTGGAATTGAAGCTAATGATACCAATGAAGGAGTTTATCTAGATTTCTCTTCAGAAATTAAAAATAAAGGAAAAGAAGTGGCTTATGCTCAAGGAAATCACAATCCTTCAGAAGAAGAAATTATCACTCTAGGAAAAAAATGGATTGAAGAAAAATATGGTAACTTATTTGAAATGTATGAAAAAATTACAGATGAGAATCCATATGAAACACCTATGAAAATTTATCCTGCAGTGCACTATACGATGGGTGGTGTTTGGGTAGATTACAACTTACAATCAACTATTCCAGGTTGTTTTGTGGCTGGTGAAGCCAACTTCTCTGACCACGGTGCAAATAGATTGGGTGCCTCAGCATTAATGCAAGGTTTGGCCGATGGTTATTTTGTACTTCCCTATACGGTTTCCAATTATTTAGCTGACGAAATTAGAACAGGTAAAATTTCTACAGATGCTCCTGAATTTGCTGAAGCTGAAAAAAATGTGAAAGACAGCATTAATATGTTCTTAAACAATAATGGAACAAAATCGGTTGATTATTTCCATAAGAGGTTAGGACATGTAATGTGGAATAAGGTGGGTATGGCGCGTAACGAACAAGGGCTGAAAGAAGCTATTGCAGAAATTGGTCAAATTAGAGACGAATTCTACAAAGACGTATATGTACCTGGAAATGCTGATGAACTTAATCCAGAATTAGAAAAAGCACTTCGAGTTGCTGATTTCTTGGAATTAGGTCAATTAATGGCAATGGATGCCTTACAAAGAAATGAATCTTGTGGAGGACACTTTAGAGAAGAATATCAAGATGCTGAGGGTGAAACCTTACGTGATGATGAAAACTTCTCTTTTGTAAGTGCTTGGGAATACAAAGGTCAAGACACAACAAAAGCAGAATTACACAAAGAAGAATTGAAGTATGAATTCATTAAAATTGCCGCTAGAAACTATAAATAAGAAATTATGAGTACAGCAAAAAACATAAATATAAACCTTAAAATTTGGCGTCAAAAAAACGCTAATGATAAAGGAGGAATTGTAGATTATAAATTAGATAATGTATCTACTGCAAGTTCGTTTTTAGAAATGCTAGATCAATTAAACGAACAATTAATTAACAACAAACAAGAACCAGTTGCTTTTGATCATGACTGTAGAGAAGGTATTTGCGGAATGTGTTCTTTATATATTAACGGTAGAGCACACGGACCTGAAACTGGAACAACTACATGTCAACTTCATATGAGAAAGTTCAAAGATGGTGATACTATTTACATTGAACCTTTTAGAAGTAAAGCTTTCCCTGTTGTAAAAGATTTAGTTGTTGATAGAAGTTCGTTTGATAGAATTCAGCAAGCAGGAGGATTTGTTTCTGTTAACACATCAGGTAATACAATAGATGCTAATGCTACTCCTGTACCAAAAGACGATGCAGACAAAGCATTTATGGCTGCAGCCTGTATTGGTTGTGGTGCTTGTGTGGCAACTTGTAAAAACGGCTCTGCAATGCTTTTTGTAGGCGCAAAAGTATCTCAGTATGCACTATTGCCTCAAGGTAAAGTAGAGGCCGCACAACGTGTTCAAAACATGGTAAGACAAATGGATGAAGAAGGCTTTGGTAACTGTACCAATACAGGAGCTTGTGAAATAGAATGTCCTAAAGGTATTTCATTAGAAAATATTGCTCGTATGAATAGAGAATTTTTAAAAGCAAGTTTATAATAGCATTCTTATACTAAATAAAAAACTCCCGATTTTCATCGGGAGTTTTTTTATTGTTTTACTCTTCTATTTTTTCTTTCATTGTGAAAGTTTCCATAAATTTTGTGGTGTAATTACCCTCAACATAATCTGGCTCATCCATAAGTTGTCTATGAAACGGAATAGTGGTTTTAATTCCTTCTATAACAAACTCATCTAAAGCCCTTTTCATCTTATTGATTGCTTCTTCTCTTGTTTGAGCAGTAGTAATTAATTTAGCAATCATAGAATCATAATTAGGAGGAATAGTATATCCAGCATACACATGCGTATCCAAACGCACACCATGCCCTCCAGGAGAGTGTAAAACTGTTATTTTACCTGGAGAAGGTCGAAAATCATTATAGGGATCTTCAGCATTAATACGACATTCTATAGAGTGCAATTGAGGAAAATAATTTTTACCAGAAATAGGCACACCTGCTGCGACTAAGATTTGCTCTCTAATCAAGTCATAATCAATTACCTGTTCCGTAATTGGATGTTCTACCTGAATACGCGTATTCATTTCCATAAAATAGAAATTTCTATGCTTATCTACTAAGAATTCAACAGTTCCAGCTCCTTCATATTTAATAAATTCCGCAGCTTTAACCGCTGCATCACCCATTTTATTACGTAGTTCATCGGTCATAAAAGGAGAAGGTGTTTCTTCTGTCAGCTTTTGATGTCTTCTTTGAACTGAACAATCTCTTTCAGATAAGTGACATGCTTTACCAAAAGAATCCCCAATCACCTGAATTTCAATATGTCTTGGTTCTTCAATTAATTTTTCCATATACATCCCATCATTACCAAAAGCAGCACCAGCTTCTTGACGAGCGCTTTCCCAAGCTTTTAACAAATCTTCAGGCTTCCAAACTGCTCTCATTCCTTTTCCACCACCACCAGCTGTTGCTTTAAGCATCACAGGATAACCCATATCCTTTGCAATTTTTTGAGCTTGTTCAAAAGATTCTAAAATACCATCAGAACCAGGAACACAAGGCACACCAGCTGCTTTCATTGTAGCTTTAGCAGTAGCTTTATCACCCATTTTATCTATCATTTCAGCAGAAGCTCCAATGAATTTGATACCATGTTCTTCACATATTTTTGAAAATTTAGCATTCTCAGACAAAAAACCATATCCAGGATGTATTGCATCTGCATTTGTAATTTCTGCAGCAGCAATAATATTAGACATCTTTAAATAAGAAAGGTTGCTTGGAGGAGGTCCAATACATACTGCTTCATCTGCAAAACGCACATGTAAACTGTCTGCATCAGCTGTAGAATAAACAGCAACAGTTTTAATTCCCATCTCTTTACAAGTTCTAATTACACGTAAGGCAATTTCCCCTCTATTTGCAATTAATATTTTTTTAAACATAATATTTTTAATTAGATAATTAGACAATATGTCAATTAGACAAAAAGAAGTAATTACTTCTAAATACTAATTTCTAACTTTATTAAGATGGATCAACTAAAAATAAAGGTTGGTCAAATTCTACTGGTGAAGAATCGTCAACTAATATTTTAACAATTTTACCAGAAATTTCTGATTCAATTTCGTTAAATAATTTCATAGCTTCAATTACACAAACTACATCACCTTTAGAAACAGAGCTACCTACTTCTACAAAAACAGGTTTGTCTGGAGCTGGTTTTCTATAAAAAGTACCAATTATTGGCGATTTTATAGTAATATATTTTGAATTGCCATCCGCTTCTTTAGTTGTTTGTGGAGTTACTGGAGCTGTTGGAGCAACAGGTTGATTCGCTGGAGCTTGTGGTAAAGCATTAGAAACGGGAACTTGTTGTACATAAGTAGTTGTACTTTCTGCACCTTCACTTGTAGTTTTTATGGTGATTTTAAAATCATCCATTTCTAACTTTACTTCGGTAGCTCCTGATTTAGCTACAAATTTAATTAGGTTTTGAATTTCTCTAATATCCATACTATTTGACATTTGGTTTGGTTTGTTATTGTTTATTATAAGCCCATTTCAGATAAATCGCTCCCCATGTGAAGCCACCTCCAAAGGCTGCAAAAATAATATTATCTCCCTTTTTTAATTGACTCTCAAAATCACATAATAGCAACGGTAAAGTTGCAGAGGTAGTGTTGCCATAACGGTGAATGTTTACTAACACCTTAGACTCTTCAACTCCCATTCTATTAGCGGTAGCATCAATAATTCTCTTATTTGCTTGATGTGCAACCAACCAATTTACATCATCATGTGTAAGTTGGTTTCTTTCCATTATTTTTTCGCTCACATCAGCCATTCCAGACACTGCATATTTAAAAACAGTCTTCCCATCTTGAAATACATAATGCTGTTTGTTTTTTACAGTTTCTTCAGAAGCTGGTAAAATAGAACCTCCAGCCTCAATTTTTAGAAACTCTCTACCCACTCCATCACTTCTTAAGATTTCATCTTGCAACCCTAATCCGTCTTCATTAGGTTCAAACAATACAGCTCCACCTCCATCACCAAAAATGATACAAGTAGCTCTATCTGTGTAATCAATAATAGACGACATTTTGTCTGCACCTATTAATAAGACTTTTTTATATTTTCCGGATTGTATGTAAGCAGAAGCAGTAGACATTCCATAAAGAAAACTGGAACATGCAGCTTGCAAGTCAAAAGCGAAAGCATTTGTTGCTCCAATTTGGGTAGCAACATAAACCCCTGTAGAAGCAACTGGCATATCTGGTGTTGCCGTTGCCATAATTACTAAATCAATTTCTTTTGGATCAATGTTAGCTTTATCAATTAGATTTTGAGCAGCTTTTATTGCCAAAAAGGAAGTTCCTTCACCTTCTTCCTTTAAAATTCTTCTTTCTTTAATTCCCGTTCTAGTGGTAATCCATTCATCGTTGGTTTCTACCATTTTTTCCAACACTTGATTAGACAACACATAATCAGGAACGTATGAGCCAATAGCTGTTATTGCGGCTGTAATTTTATTCATAAAAATAATTTTTCTTTTTTAATAATCGCTTAATAAAAAAGTGTTTGAAATTACAAAAAAAAAATCAAACCTGTGTAAAATAAAGTTATTAATATGACAAAAAGCATATTAACAAAAAAACTCTCACTGCGTGAGAGTTTTTCTCTATTTCATTGAAGCAATTAAGCTACTGCCTCAGCTTTATCAATTACTACTTGACCTCTGTAGTACATTTTACCTTCATGCCAGTAAGCTCTGTGGTATAAATGTGCTTCACCTGTAACAGGACATGTTGCAATTTGAGGAACAGACGCTTTATAGTGCGTTCTTCTCTTGTCTCTTCTCGTTTTCGAGGTTTTTCTCTTAGGATGTGCCATTTTACTATATTATTTATCCGTTAATAGTTTTTTTAAATTCTCCCACCTTGGGTCTATATTCTCTTCTTCCTTTTTATCTTCTTTTGGAGATAAAGCATCTAATTTATCTAAAACATCCGTTTTTAAAGTTCCGTCTTTTACACCTGGGTGAATTCTTTTAAAAGGAACAGAAAGAACAACCATTTCATATATATATTGAGACACATCTACCTGAAACTCACCGTGTGGCAAAATGAGCAACTCTTCATTTTCATCATTAAATGAATCTCCAAAATTCACAATCAACCTCAATTTACCTTTAACGGGTAAATCGAAAGGCTCATTAGTTAAATCACAAGGAACATTTACTATTCCTTTATGCTTGAAGTTCAACTCAAGCATCGTACTTTTCTTCTCTAATATTAAATCTACTTTAATAGCTACACTATTAAATTCTTCAAAATTAAAGTGTTCAAAGAACGAATTATCTAACTGATATTCAAACTGATGCTTTCCGATTTTTAATCCAGAAAACTGAATTAAATATGCTTTTAAATTTTTCATAACAACAGTCAACCTTTCTTTAAGGGGTTGCAAAGATATAAAATTATTATAAATTCAAACACGTTATAAACATTTTTTTGTTTACAACTAATTTTGTTTTGCTTTCAAGGGCTTTTTTGTAAGTTCTTGATATTCATTTCGCTTTTTATAAATATCCAAAGCTAAATAAACCGCTTCTTTAAATGAATCGTTTTTCGCAATTCCTTTACCTGCAATTTCAAAAGCAGTTCCATGATCTGGAGAAGTACGTATTCTATTTAACCCAGCCGTATAATTCACTCCATTACCAAAAGATAAGGTTTTAAAAGGAATTAACCCTTGATCGTGATACATTGCTAAAATAGCATCATATTTTTCATATTGTAAAGAGCCGAAAAAACTATCGGAAGCATAAGGACCAAAAACCAATTGACCTAAATCAAACATTTTTTTTACTGCTGGTTTAATCACTCTTTCTTCTTCATCACCTATAACACCATTGTCACCACTATGAGGGTTTAAACCCAAAATAGCGACTTTAGGCTTAGAAATACCAAAATCTTGTTGTAAGGTTTTTACAATTGTCCCCACTTTTCTCTCCAACAATTCTTCCGTCAAATAATTTGAAATTTCATTAACAGGAATATGGTCCGTAAGAAGCCCTACTCTTAATTTATCATGCACCATTAACATTAAAGCACTACCTGACAACTCTTTATCTAAATAATCGGTGTGACCTGGAAATTTAAAATCTTCAGATTGAATGTTATACTTATTTATTGGAGCAGTAACCAATACATCTATCTGACTGTCCTTAAGTGCCTTAGTTGCTGCCATAAAAGATTTTATTGCATATTTACCAACTACCTCATCATTTTTTCCAAACTCTAAATTCACACCTTCCTTCCATACATTCAAAACATTAATTTTCCCTAAAACGATCTGTTCCAAAGCATCTATTCCATGCAAACTAGAATCTAAAGCAAGGTTCTTTTTTAAAAAAGACACAATTTTAACATTTGCAAAAATAACAGGAGTACAAAGCTCAAGCATTCTATTATCTTCAAAGGTTTTCAAGATTACTTCAGGACCAATTCCATTCAAATCTCCTATTGATATTCCTACAATTATATTTTCTGCTTTTTTAACCATAACTAGTTAGTATTTATTGCTTACTTTTGAGCTACAAATTTAGTAAAATAAATCAGTTATGTTTACAGGTATTATCGAAACATTAGGAACCCTACAAGAAATAAGTCAAGAGAAAGAAAACTTACATTTAAAAATCGAATCCAATCTAACCAATGAATTAAAAATTGACCAAAGCGTGGCTCATAATGGCATTTGTCTAACGGTAGTAGCAATAGAAAATGACACCTATACCGTTACCGCAATTAAAGAAACAATCGACAAAACAACTATTTCATCTTGGAAACCAAAAGACAAGATAAACTTAGAAAGAGCCATGAAACTTGGAGATCGCCTTGACGGTCATATAGTTCAAGGACATGTTGACCAAACGGGGACTTGTATCAATATCAAAGAAGCAGATGGGAGTTGGTATTTTACTTTTGAGTATGACAAAGCTCAAAGCAATATTACAATTGAAAAAGGCTCAATAACCGTAAATGGAACAAGTTTGACTGTGGTCGATTCTAAATTAAATCAATTTTCAGTAGCTATTATTCCATATACATACGAAAACACTAACTTTAAAACATTTAAAGTTGGCACAATAGTCAATCTAGAATTTGATGTTATAGGAAAATATGTAAAAAGAATACAAGATTTAAGACTGTAAAAAATTATTTAAATTTTTTTTTAAATCCGCTTTCCTTATAATATAATAACCAAAAATTAAGCCTGCAAATATCATAGCTACAACTCCATTGTCTATAGGCAACCCAGGCGGAGGAGTTGGTGGTGGTGGAGGTGGTGTCGAATCAGAAAAAACATTCTGAAAAGACATCAAAACTAATAAAAGAATAAGTCTTTTGTTCATCATAATTTCCATTAGGTTACAAAAATAAAAACTTTTTCCTATTTTAAAAGAAAATTGTTCTTTAATATTTTATGAATAAATTGAGGCCAATCATTTTATTACTTACGAAAATATAAATATTTCTGTATTAAACAATTTTTTTTTAACAAAAACTTTTAAAAATGTTTTTCTTATTAAAAAACAAAATAGCCTTCAATGAAGGCTATTTTGTTTAGTGGTCCCACCTGGGCTCGAACCAGGGACCACCTGATTATGAGTCAGGTGCTCTAACCAACTGAGCTATAGGACCAGTTGTTTCAACTTTAAAGTTGTTCCAACAAACAAAGTCCAAGACTTTATTTTGAGGATGCAATATTACTACTATTTTTTTTTCGTTGCAACATTTTTCAGTATTTTATTTTATCTCCTGACAAAGCTCTATCAAAACGCCATTAGTTTCTTTAGGATGTAGAAATGCGACCCACTTATTATCAGCTCCTTTTTTCGGTTTTTCGTTTAACAAAACAAAACCTTCTTGCTGCAATCGTTTCATTTCTTCTAAAATATCATCTACTTCAAAAGCAATATGATGAATTCCCTCACCTCTTTTTTCTATAAATTTTGCAATAGGACTAGTTTCATTTGTAGCCTCCAGCAGCTCTATTTTGTTTGGCCCCACTTGAAAAAAAGAAGTTTTCACTCCTTCCGTTACTACTTCTTCTTCTTTGTAAGAAGCAACCCCTAACAATTTTTCATAAATTTTGTTTGAAACCTGTAAATCTTTAACCGCAATTCCTATATGTTCAATTTTTCTCATACTACCAATATTCCATTTTATATAACAACAAAGATATAAGACTTTCTATAAACATTTGGCATTTGTCGTCTAATCATTTATAAAATAAATTTGTAAAAAGATAAGCTTCAAAATAATAAATAAAGTAAAGTTTCTACTTTATTGTTTATTTTTGCAATATGGAAACGAATCGACAAAAAAAAATAGGCGCATTACTCCAAAATGATTTGGTAGATATATTGCAAGGAGAAATACGAAAAAATGGAATTACCAATTTAGTTATTTCGGTATCCAAAGTCAATGTTACTTCCGATTTATCTATCGCAAAAGTATTTTTGAGTGTTTTCCCTACCGATAAAGCAGGTGAAATCTTAAATGCAATCAAAACCAATACACCTTTAATTAAGCATGATTTATCTCAAAGAGTAAAAAATCAATTAAGAAAAGTACCTAATCTTATTTTTTATATAGATGATAGTTTAGATTACATTGAAAAAATTGACAATGCTTTGAGCGGAAAAGAGAATCCTGTACTAAATCCAGATCTTTTAGATAAAAGAAAGAAGTCGTAATCTTGAATTTACCGTTTTACATAGCCAAAAGATATGCTGTTAGTTTTAGTAAAAATTCAGCAATAAATACGATAACAATAATCTCATCAATAGCTATTGTTGCAAGTGCTATGTCTTTATTTGTCTTCTTATCAATATTTAGTGGACTAAGAGAGTTTACCTTAAGTTACAGCAATTCTTCAGATCCTGATTTCAAAATTGAACCACGTATTGGAAAATCCTTTATTTTAAGCCAAGAAGAAGAATCGCAACTAAAAAACAATAAATCCATTGCTTTTTTTAGTAAAATAATAGAAGATCGAGTTCTTTTTCAGTATGATAAAAAAGAGCAAATAGCCACTATTAAAGGTGTTGATAGTATTTTTAGTAAAGTAACCAAAACTAGTGATTACGTATATATAGGAAACTGGATAAGTCCCAATTCCAATCAAGCAATAATTGGAAGTGAAATTGCCCGAAAACTTTCCTTAGGATTATTTGATTATCAAAACACATTGGATGCCTATGCTCCAAAACCTGGCAAAGGACTTATTGAAAAAAGTGAAAACGCATTTAATATTATTGCCTTACAACCTGTGGGCATGTTCAATATAAACGAAGACATTGATGGAAAATATATTTATTGTGACATTCAATTAGCACGAAAATTATTTGATTTCAAAAGCAATCAAATTAGCAGTATTGAATTCAAAACACTACCTAATACTTCTGAAGAAACTATTGTTACTGAATTAAAAGAAATTTTCAAAGACAAGGTAACTATTAAAACGAAAGCGCAATTGAATGACTCTTTATATAAGATGCTAAATTCAGAAAATTTATTTATCTATTTATTTAGCACCTTAATCGTTATTTTAACCCTTTTCTGCTTAGCGGGTGCTATTGTTATGATAATCATCGACAAAAAAGAAAACATCAATACACTTTATAATATAGGGCTAACTTTTCAAGAGATAAGAAATGTATTTTTTGTACAAGGCATTATCATTACTTTATTTGGACTTTTATTTGGATTAGTATTAGGAACACTTCTTATTGTAATCCAACAACAGTTTTCGGTATTAATGATTACTTCAAGTATTGCCTATCCTGTTCAATTTAAATTAGCCAATATCCTATTAGTCATTGGAACTATTATTCCTTTGGGTGTAATTTCATCTTGGATTGCTTCAGGAAGAGTAAATAAAGAAATTTTAAAATAAAAAAGCTTCAACAAATGTTGAAGCTTTTAGTACCTTGGGTGGGAATCGAACCCACACTCCGAAGAACACGAGTTTGAGTCGTGCGCGTCTACCAATTCCGCCACCAAGGCAGGAAAACAAATCTAAAATTAGATTCATTTTGTTTTCGAGAGTGCAAATGTAATTATTTTTTCAAAAAACTAAACTAAAATACTTGAAAATTTACTTTCAGAGTCCAAATTTATTTCTAAATTTGCACCTCGTTAATACAACACAACACTAAACAACTACTAAACAACAATTTAAGATGTCATACAACGAGCCTGAAGCAAAAATATTTGCATGTTCTCAGAGTGTGTACTTAGCGGAAAAAATAGCGGAAAGCTATGGTGTTCCACTAGGTAAAGTTACGTTCTCAAAATATAGTGATGGAGAATTCCAACCCTCATTTGAAGAGTCAATAAGAGGTCTACGCGTTTTTCTTGTTTGTTCTACATTTCCAAGTTCAGACAATCTAATGGAATTGTTATTGATGATTGATGCAGCAAAAAGAGCTTCTGCACGTCATATAACAGCAGTAATTCCTTATTTTGGCTGGGCAAGACAAGATAGAAAAGACAAGCCAAGAGTTCCAATAGGAGCAAAATTGGTAGCAAAACTATTAGAAACAGCTGGCGCTACTCGTATTATGACTATGGATTTACATGCTGATCAAATACAAGGATTTTTTGAAAAACCAGTAGATCATTTGTTTGCATCAACCATCTTTTTACCCTATGTAAAAAGTTTGAATTTGGAAAACTTAACTATAGCTTCACCAGATATGGGTGGTTCTAAAAGAGCATATGCTTACTCAAAATTTTTAGAATCGGATGTAGTCGTTTGTTACAAACAACGCAAAAAAGCAAATGTAATAGACACTATGGAACTAATTGGTGATGTTACAGGTAGAAATGTTATTCTCGTAGACGATATGATAGATACTGGAGGAACATTAGCTAAAGCCGCTGATGTAATGATGGAAAGAGGTGCTTTAAGTGTTAGAGCAATATGCACGCATCCAATATTATCAGGCACTGCCTATGAAAAAATAGAGAATTCTAAATTACTAGAATTAATTGTAACCGATTCTATTCCTTTACAGAAAGAATCAAAAAAAATAAGAGTGGTTTCTTGTGCCAATTTATTTGCTGAAGTTATGCATATGGTACAAAATAACAACTCAATAAGTGGTAAGTTTTTAATGTAATTTACCATAATAATTTATAGAATTTTAATTAATTATATATATATTTTAACAATGAAATCAATTACGATTAAAGGATCAGAAAGAGAAAACGTAGGCAAAAAAGCAACTAAAGCCGTACGTGATGCTGGAATGGTTCCTTGCGTTATTTACGGAGGAAATCAACCAGTGCATTTTACAGCAGATGAAAGAGCATTCAAAGAATTGGTATACACTCCAAACGCACACACTGTTGTAGTTGAATTAGAAGGTAAAAAAATGGATGTTATCTTACAAGACATTCAATTCCACCCTGTATCTGACAAAATTTTACACATTGACTTTTTCCAATTAAACGATGACAAAGAAATCGTTATGGAAGTTCCAGTGAAAGTAGTAGGAAAATCTCCTGGAGTTATGGCAGGAGGTGTATTACGCTTAAACCAACGTCGTTTAAAAGTAAAGGCATTACCAAAAAATTTACCTGACTTCGTTGAAGCAGACATCACTCCACTTGAAATGGGTAATAAATTATATGTTACAAAAATCAAAACAGATAATTTTAAATTAATGCACCCAGACAATACGGTTGTATGTCAAGTGAGAATTTCTCGTGCTGCTATGAAAGCTGCTCAAGAAGCTGCAAAAGCTGCAAAAGCTGGAGACAAAAAGAAAAAATAATTTTAAATTATTTATATTTTCAAAGCATCAGTTTTACTGGTGCTTTTTTATTTTAAACCTGTATTTGAATGATAAAGTCAATCGCAAGTCTTTGTATACTGGTTAAAAGAAATTATTTTTGTTGCACTAACTATATGAAAATAGAAAAGGCATTTTCAAATAAAAGATTACAACATGAAATGGCTAAAAAGAATTTTCAAAACAAATGATACGAATATAGATTCTATGAAAAAGTTTTTAATTGTAGGCTTAGGAAACATTGGTTCAGAATATGTTAACACCCGTCATAACATTGGTTTTAAAGTATTAGATTATATGGCTAACCAAGAAAGTTCTGCTTTTCAAACCGTAAAATTAGGTGATGTCGCAGAAGTAAAAATAAAAGGCCGTTCATTGTTTTTATTAAAACCAAATACCTACATGAATTTGAGTGGAAAAGCAGTTAAATATTGGATGGAAAAAGAAAACATTCCAAAAGAAAATATTTTGGTAATTACCGATGATTTAAATTTACCCTTTGGAACAATTCGCATTAAAAGTAAAGGGAGTGATGGCGGACATAATGGGCTAAAAAACATACAATTGCTTTTAAACACAGCTGAATATCCAAGATTTCGTTTTGGTATAAGTGATGCATTTAAAAAAGGACAACAAGTTAATTATGTACTTGGAGAGTGGAGCGAGGAAGAGAAAGAAAAATTAAAGGAAAGATTGGAAGTTGCTACAGAAATTATTAAATCCTTTGCATTAGCTGGTTTAAATAATACGATGAATACTTTTAATGGCAAATAATTTATTTTTAATTATCTTTATATGAGATAAATAAAAAATAATGAAAGTAATTACAGGAATCATTTCATGTGTTTTTTTTACGTTCTGTTGTCCAATGAAAAACAATGAAACAAATTCTAAAATAAACAAAAACGGCATTGTTGAAAAACAAGACTTTAAAAATTGTCCCTCAGATGGACATTGTACTATCTCGATAATTAAAAATAAAAAAATAGTTATCCAAAAAGATGAAATAAACGGCATTTATTACACTCTAGAAGACAATGAAACTAATTCTATCCTTAAATATACCTACCTAAAGCAAGGTCATAAAGATGCTCTAGACGATAATTATACTGAAGACGTAATTATTCCTTTTGAACATACAAAAACCAATTTAGAATTAAAAGATGCTGAGCTTAAGGGAAAAAACATCCTTTTTGGTAAACATTGTTATTGTAAAGATGAGGCAGGATACTATGTCATTGAAAAAGGGAAACTATTTTTAAGTATAAAAGAAGATAGCTATCTTTTAAAATTTGATTTTGAAGTTAGCAATATAACACAAAAAATTAGTTCCATAGATGTAACTTTTTAATAAAAAAGCCCTTTGTATTTGCAAAGGGCTTTTTCTATTCAAAGAATAAAAAGCTTAATCAATAATCATTCTTTTAACTGCTCTAGCAATTCCATCAGAAATAGCAACTAAATAAACACCTGATTGTACTCTATTTAGATTTATTTCTTGATTAAAATTACCTGTATTAGAAAAAGATTTTTGGTACACTTGTCTTCCACTCATATCATAAACATCAACAGCTATATCATTTGATGATGTAGACATTAATTTAACTGTAAAACTTCCATTATTAGGATTAGGATATAAAGCGAAGTCATCAAAATCAAAACTTTCTGATCCTAGAGGTTGAACGGTACATACATTTAAGCTCCAGCTGTTCAAATTACCTCCATCTTGATTAAAAGCATCTGAAATTGTCAAGGTCCAAGTACCTGTCGAACTTTGACCGTTAAAAGCAGATAAAGATTGTCTTGGCATTACTGTTCCAGATATTCCTGGATTATTACCACAAACAATAGCAACACCAGAATCGTCAAAGGTTGCAACTACATTATTAATACTTGCATTAGGATTACATTCTCTAGAAAATAATTGAACCACAGTTCCTGAAGGACTTGTTAAAGTTGCCGTTAAGTCATTAATCCAAGTATGCGTAACATTCATAGTTATATTTACATCTGCGATAGTTCCTCCAGACGGAATGTTTAAAGTAGAAGTAATGGTAGGTGTTCCTGATGACGAAATGGCTACCGGTACATTAGGTGAAGAAGTTGAAGCACAAGAAATAGTACCTGTAGTAAAACGGAAAGGATTTCCAAAAACACCTGTACAAGTAGCGTTTTTAGGTAATACTCTCCAAAAGTAACTTGTGCCTTGAGATAAACCACTAACACTATAAGAGTTTGTAGTCGTATTCCCAGAACTTACAATAGTTGTGAACGTATTATCTGTCGCTACCTGAACATCGTAAGAAGTTGCATTTGGATTAATATCCCAATTTAAGGTTAACGATGTATTTTGACCGTTCGCATTATTAGCAGGACTTGTTAATAGAACTGGATTGATACCTAGTGACAAATAAAAGGGAACTGTTTTAGTTATTGCACCTGAAGTAGCACTCACAATAATTTGATAATCACCTCCAGCAACTGCATCTAAATTGCCTAGCGTAAGAGTAACAACTCCGGTAGCATTCATCGTATTAGGAGTAAATGTAACGGTTGAACCTGGTGGATTACCTGAAACACTAAAAGTGGTGTTTGAATTAAAACCACCATATGTAGCGTAGTTAATATTGTAATTTACAGTCGCTCCAGAACAATTATAAATATTCTGTGTTCCTTCTACACCAGAAAAAGCTACTGAAAAAGAAGAAGGAGCTGCAGTAATGGTAAAATTGGTATTAGAGATATCATAAAAAATATGATTATACCCTCTAACCATTATTCTATTTTGACTTCCAGGATTATTTGGAACAGTTATGGTTTCAGAACCATCGTTAGGTACTTTGCTAGCTAAAAGGATTGGATATGTGAATCCTCCATCTGTAGAAAGCAAGATGTCAACATAAGAAGCATTAATAGCGTTAGCATCTGTACCAGCAACATCCCAAGTTACATTTTGATTCGTCCCTACTGTCCAAGAAACTGCCGTATTTGGTGAACTTACTAAAAAAGGACCCACTGAAGCTGTTGTTACAACCATTTCATCAATTCCAGTCTGACCACCATTAGGAGCCCTATTGTCTCTAACCGTTAACGCAAAATTCATTGTCCTTGCTACATTGGGAACAACTTCCCATGTAGGTGCTAAATTATTATTTACTACATCTTGTATTCTTGGCATATATCTATCTGGTGAAGTAACTGGCAGTCTTGATCTAAAATTTGGTCCAGATGTAGCGGTTTGTTGAGGAGGCTGAACCGATATTTCTGTATTGGTTTGTTCCCAACAATAGGTTAATGCATCACCATTTGCATCTGTTGCACTACCTTTCAATATAAATGCAGTTCCTCTTGGAATGACATAATCTGGTCCTGCATTTACAACTGGTGCAAAATTACCATTGGCGGTAGTATTTGCACAACTAGTTCCTAACAAAGTTCTTGTGTTGGCTTCTGCTATGCTTATAAAACTAAAATGAGCATCGGAATTTGATTGAACATTTTGAGGAGAACATATACCTGCATATGCCATTATAGTGGTTCCACTTCCTGGTTCAACAGCTGTAGCGTTATTTCTGTTACCACCACCACAACTTCCGCTACTTCCATTAAAAGTATGGTTACAACCAAATTGATGCCCAATCTCATGAGCTACATAATCAATATCAAAAGGATCTCCTACAGGTGAACTGGTTCCAGTAACACCTCTTGCTTTTTGAGTATTATTACAAACTACTCCTAGCCCAGCTACTCCACCTCCGTTAGTACTTACTACATGTCCAATATCATAATTAGCTGTTCCAATAACGCTAGTAACGTTACTTTGATTCTCTCCTAACATAGCTCCTCCATTATTATTCGTGTAAGGATCGGTAGCACCATCAATATAAATTATTAAATTGTTATTTGCAACCAAGGTTAACCTAGCTGCAAAATCCCTTTCATATATACTGTTAACTCTATTCACTGTTACCACTATTGCCGCTTGAGCTCCTGCTACTGTACCCCCATGAAAGGCAGCATATTCACCTGTACAAGCCATTGCTAATCTATACACTCTAAAATTTCCATCACTTGCCCTATTTAATTCGTCTTCATTTATCTCAGATTTAAAAATATCATGGTTCATTTCATCAAAACTACATTCGAAACCATTGGTTCTTAACAAATTGGATCTATTATAAACTATATAGTTTTTTAAATCGGAAGTGTATGTGTCAATATAAGTTGTCCCAGAATTACCTGACAAAATCATGGCATGCAATCCAAATTCAGTTATACTAAATCTCATTGTTGCCGTAGGATCTTCAATACCTTTTCCTAAATAGGTTTTAATATCAGGGAATTTAACTGCTAAACCTTCTTCCATAACTGGCGAATCATAAATGCGAAATTGGTTTAATACCCCATTTGAAACTGGAAACGTAAGGATTATATTTGACGTTTGCCTTGACAAATCATTTGGGGCTCCTATTAATTTTTCTTTTAAGTCTGAGAGGTTTAATTTATACAATTGAAAAGCTGTTGGCATTGAATTTCTAGTTGCTTTCGAAAATGTACTCAACTCGCTTTCTGTTGTTTTTTCCCAAATATTCTTTTGAGAAAAGCCACTACAAAACAGCAGAAGCATAAAAAAATGGAATAATGTTTTTTTCATTGTTTAATTTATTTGGTTTCATACAAATATAACAATTAAAAAGAAACACAACTCCATTAATCTATTAGTCAGATAATTACAAAAAAAGGAGCATTAATTAATGCTCCTTTTAAAATAAAATATGAATATCTTACTATTATTCTATGATTATTTTTTTCATAATTTTTTGTGAACCATCAGTTACACTCACCATGTAAACCCCAGCTTGAACATTGTTTAATTCAATATTTTGATTGAAGTTTCCTGTATTTGAGAACGATTTAACATATACTTGTCTTCCACTAATATCATATACATTAATATCTATATTATTAGAAGATTCAGATGTAAATTTCACGGTAAAACTACCATTATTAGGGTTTGGATACAAAGTAAAATCTTTTAATTCAAATTCTTCTGTTCCTAAAGGCTGAACGGTACAAACATTTAAACTCCAACTATTTAAGCTTCCACCATCAAGATTATAAGCATCTGCAATTCGTAATGTCCAAGTACCTGTTGAGCTTTGTCCATTAAACCCTGATAAAGTTTGAGATGGTATTCTTGTTCCAGTTAAAGTTGGTGTAGTCCCAGCACAAGTTAAAGCTGAGCCAGAATCATCAAAAGTTACATTTATATCGTCTGCAGAACCACATACATTTGCAAACAAAACAACTTCAGTACCTGAAGGACTTATTAAAGTTGCTGTTAAATCACTCACATAAGTATGGGTAACATTCATCGTAATATTTACATCACTAATATTACCGCCTGAAGGTATATTTAAAGTTGAATTGATAGTAGGTGCTCCAGAAGAAGAAATCGCTACTGGTACATTAGTAGAAGAGGTTGAAGCACAAGAAATGGTTCCTGTGGTAAATCTATTAGGGCTACCAAACGAACTAGTACAAGTAGCATTTTTAGGTTGCACTCTCCAGAAATACTCTGTTCCTTGGGAAAGACCTGATAAATTATATGAATTTGTAGTAACATTTCCCGAACTTACAATAGCTGTGAATGTATTATTTGTTGAAACTTGAACATCATATGAAGTTGCTGCTGGAATAACATCCCAGCTTAATGTTAGAGAGGTGTTTTGTCCACTTGCATTATTAGCTGGCGTAGTCAAGACTGGATTTCCTAAACCTAAATATAAATAAAACGGAACTACTTTGTTAGTTCCTCCTGAAGTACCAGTAACTGTAATAGCATAATCACCAGAAGGGGCAGACGCTAAATTTGAAACTGTCATTGTTACGGTACCATCTGTAGTCATGCTCGATGGAGTAAAACTTGCAGTTGCTCCAGTTGGTAATCCAGCTGCGCTAAAAGTTGTTGTACCTGAAAAGCCATTTAATGCTTTGTATTCAAAAGTATATGTAGTTGTAGTTAAAGTACAAGCTATTGTAGATTGTACAGAACTTTGTGCAATACTAAAAGTACTTGCTGGAGAGGTAACTGAAAAATTAGCATTTGAGATATCAAAGAAAATATTCTGATTACCTTTCACCATAATTCTATTGTTTGACCCCGTATTATTAGGAATAGTTATAGTTTCACTTCCATCATTTGGAACTTTATTGGCCAATTGTATTGGATAAGTAAGACCGCCATCTGTAGATAAAAACATATCTACAAAAGGAGTATTAACACCGTTTGATGTTGTTCCTGCAACATTCCAAGTAACATTTTGATTGGTACCCGAAGCCCAAGAAACAGCGGTGTTTGGAGAAGTAACCACAAATGGTCCAGCAGCAGAAACAACGTTAACAGCCATATCTCTATAAGCAGTTTGACCTACTTTTTGTGAACCCGTAGTCGATACATATGGAGAATTATCTCTTACTGTTAATCTAAAGTTTAAAACTCTTGAAACCGAACTTAATGCCTCTGTTAAAATTCCAGCATCGTTTCCTGTGGCTGCTGTAGTAGCAGAATTTGCTATTATAGAAGTCAATCTAGGAAAATATCTTGAAGGAGAAGTTGTTGCAGGAAAAGTTAAAAAATTAGGCCCTATTACTTTTGTTGTACTAGCACTACTTGCAGCACCTGTACTACCACCAGCATCATCATTTTGTTCCCAACAATAAGTTAACACATCACTTGGATTAGCATCGGTTGCGGAACCAGTTAATACAAATGGAGTACTAATTGGAATGGTGTAATTATTCAAAGCAGCGACCACAGGCGTTGCATTATTTGCAGAAATATTTGTAGTTGTTCCGCATGATTTAGTAGCTAAATTATTTTGAATTTGTTCGATTGTAGCTTCGTGGAAAATATCAATTGAATGGGGTGCCACATCTTGTGAAGTAATTCCTGCATATCCCATGATTGTAATTCCAGAACCCACTTCTTTGCTTACTCCAGCTCCTTCATTAGAATTTGAGAAAGTATGATTTCCACCTAATTGATGTCCTACTTCATGAGCAACATAATCAATATCGAAATTATCACCTTGAGGAATTCCATCAGCAGGTGAAGTAATACCTCTACCTTTTGTAGCTCCTGCACCACCAGAAACCCCATCCACACAAATACACCCAATACATCCTGCATTACCACCACCACCGCTTCTACCAAACATATGTCCGATATCATATGCAGCATTATTTGCTGCTAAACTTGTGCTTGGACCTGTTAATGAAGTATTAATTGCATTTTGCAATTGTGTATTCCACTGTCCTAACGTATCTGAATAAGGATCGGTTGCCGGATCGTAATAAATAATATTTGTTGTACTGGCTACTAAATTAAGATGCATTGCCAAGTCTTTTTCATATATTCCATTACAACGTGTTAGTGTAGCGTTAAACGCAGCTAATACCAAACCTACTTGTGTGCTATTAGTTGCTCCAAAATAATTTGCATATTCTCCATTACACGATTGAGCTAATCGATATACTTTTAATTGTCCTGCACTAGATCTATTCGTCTCTTGATAATTTCTTTTTGCATGATCAACCATTTTTTGTTCTTCAGTAGAACATGTCCAAGCTAAACGACCTTTATCTCTACTTGATCTAAAAACAGCATACGTTTTGTGATCTTGAGAATACGCTTCAATAAATTCATTTCTAGTTTCTGTTCTAAAAACCATAGTTTGAATTCCTTGAGGGGAAATACTTAATTTTAAAGTGGCACTTTTATCTGTTAATCCTTTTCCAGAATATGCTCTAATTTCAGGGAATTGAGCTTGTAAATCTGGTTCAAAATTTGAGGCTTCATATACTTCAAACTGCTCAATTTTACCATCAGCATTGGGCAATGATATAATAGTTGAAGTTCTAGAAGCGTTTTTTCCTACTATAGAAAATAAATCTTCTCTAAGTTGTGAGATTTCTAAATCAAATAACTTAAATTCTTTGGGAAATGATTGTCTTGCAACAGCTTTATCTGTAATGATATTGCTGTCTTGGTCATTATGCTTTGACCAATAATCACTTTTTTGCGAAAAAGAAAAGTTCGCTAAAAAGAAGCAAAAAAGCATTAGTAATAATTTTTTCATAATATTTTATAAAATTTGTTTTGTTTGCAACAAATATAATTATAAAAAAACAATTATTTAACAAAAAAAGGAAGCTTAATAAGCTTCCTTTTAATAAAAATATTTTTTTATTTTAATTTACAACAATTTTTTGAACTGCTTTTCTATTACCATCTTGAATATTTACAATATATATTCCTGATTGAATACTATTTAATTGTACCTCTTGCTCAAATAATCCAGAATTATTGTATTCGTTTGAAAAAACTTGTCTTCCCCTCATATCATATACTCCTATATTAATCTTACTTCCAGTATTAGAAGTAAATTTCACATTAAAAGATCCACTATTTGGATTTGGGAATACCACTAAGTCTTCAATAGTTACAAAAGTATCTGAAGACAATACTGGGACCAATTCATTTCTACATAAATTAAAACTAACTGTATTTAAAACTGCAGCACCATTATTAGAATTTAGAACATTATCTGACACATATATTCTCCATCCTCCAGCAGAATTATTACCTACATAATTAGCAAAATTAGTTGCAGAAAAAGGAATTGTTGGCGCCATATTTGTGGTATTTGCACAATTTACAACTGCACCTTGAGAATCAAAAATTAAATCCATATTAACTGGTGCTTGTGCACTACATGGAGCATTATACCATAATGCTGTATCTAAAGAAGCTTGCCACGGGGCTCTAATTGCGACTCTCATTTCACTAACATTTGGATGAGTTGCTACAATTCTAACATTCACATCAGTTAAAGTATAAGAATCATCTATTTGTAAACCTCCTACTGTATAAAGATTTGCTGAATCTTCAGTAATCGACTGATTTAAATTAAATGTGTAGTCTGTACAAATAGTTTGGTTCTGATAAGTATAATCTCCTATTGCAATGTTTTTAGAATTCACATTAAAGAAGATATTAGCAGAGGCTTTTACCATAATTCTACAATTTGGTTGCGTTATATTTGGAACAGTTATCACTTGAGTACCATCATTAGCGGTATTCGCTAATATAACATTCCATGTAGCTCCATTATTAGACGTGTAAAGTATGTCAACTGTATTTCCACCCGAAATACTATTTGTATTATTTACTGCCCATGTAACTGTTTGTGTACTTCCTGGTGCCCAAACTAAGCCATCTGTATTTTGTGATGTAACTGTTAGAGGTCCTTTTGTAGCATCTACAGTAACAACCATACTACTTGTTTGTGTTTGCCCTCCAGCAACCACATTATCTCTCCCTGTCAAAGTAAAATTTAATGTTCTAGCAACTGTAGAAAGAACTTCCCAAGTACTACTTTGCCCACTTAATATATTACTCATCGCTGGTAAATACCTAACAGGTTCTGATGAAGGGGAAAAAGATCTAAAGTTTGGCCCATTCGTTTTTGTAGGGGAAGGGAAAGACGCAGTTTGTCTTGCCGAAACTTCTGCAGCAGTTGGGTTATTTGGGTCAGCGGGTTGTGCTATTCCTGTTTCATCGTCGTTTTCCTCCCAAGTGTAAGAAAGTGTATTACCATCTGGATCACTACCTGTCCCTGTTAAAACAAATGGAGTTCCTCTAGGAATAGTATAATTTGAACCAGCACTTATGATTGGAGTCTGATTTGTTAAACTTGTAGTAACAGGACAACTTTTAGTAGCTAAATTATTTTGGATTTGAAGAATACTTCTATATGCGAAATAATCATCCGAATTTGACTGAACATCAGTAGCACCTGTAATCCCAGCATAGGCCATGATAGTTGAACCTGAACCTGGCTCAACATTTACACTATTATCTTCAAAAGAATGAGAAAATGTATGATTAGCACCTAATTGATGTCCCATTTCATGTGCTACATAATCGATATCAAAACTATCTCCCGATGGAATTCCATTAGCAGGCGAGGTATAACCACTTCCTTTATTTCTATCGAATAAACTAGATGTATCATTTCTACAAACACAGCCTATACAACCTGCATTTCCACCTCCACCAGAAGCTCCAAATAAGTGTCCTATATCATAAGCGGCATTACTTGCTGCTAAACTTGCCCCTAAACTTGCGGATAAGTTATTTTGTAATTCTGTATTCCAATCTCCACTTGCTCCAGTAGAAGCGTCTGAATAAGGATCAGTTGCTGCATTATAATATATAATGTTATTTGCATTGATAATATTTAAATGTAAGGCCAAATCTCTCTCAAAAATACCATTAACACGAGTCATGGTATTATTAAAAGCTGCTAAAACCAAACCTACTTGAGATGAATTTGTTGCACCAAAATAATTCGCATATTCTGCCGTACAAGACAGCGCTAAACGCATTGTTTTATAAACCCCATTGTTTGATCTTGAATCTAAATTTGATGCACTTTTTAAAACTGTCTCTACCAATTCCTCTTCTGTACTACATGTAAAAGGAACATTCCCTTTAGTTCTAGATGAATTAAAAACAGCATAAACCTGAGAATCAGCAGAGTACAATTCTATAAATTCATTTGCTTTATTTGTTCTAAAAATCATCGTTTGTATTCCATCTGGTGAAATACTTAATCTTATTTGTGAATTTTTATCATCCAATCCTATACCCACATAAGCCCTAATATTTGGAAATTGAAGTTGAAGTTCTTCTGTGAAATTTGAAGCTTCAAACATCGCAAACTTTTCAAATCCTCCTTGTGAATTTGGAACAGTAATAATAGCTTGAGAATTCTTAGCAACCATTCTATCAGGAGCTGTTAAAAGAATGTCTCTTAAATTTTCTAGTTTCAATGAATACAGAGAAAATTCTTGTGGAAAACTTGATTTCGATACATTTTTCGAAAGACTTGTAATATTTGATGCATTTTCTAATGTCCAAAACTCATTCTTTTGAGCATTTACATTACAAAAAACAAAAAAAGCAAAAACAAGTAGTAATTTTTTTTTCATTATTTTTGAGTTTAATTATAGAGGTTATAAAAGTAATTTTTATTTTATTCTGTAGCAAATTTATATTAAAAAAACAATTGGTCATGATTTATAGAATATTCTTATTTTTTTTTATTTTTTTTTCTTGTTCTAGCAAAAAAGAAATACTCAATGAAGAAAACACAAAAAAAACAAATACTCAAAAATTTATTTGCCCAAATGAAGGTTATTGTTTGTTAGAAGTTCTAATTGATAAATCTTTACAAATAAAAACGGTAAACAATACCTTATTATTTACTTTGATAGATAATAAGGAAAAAATTACGATTCATTTTCAATATTCTAAAAACCTTGAAGATATAGCTATTGATGGTGGTTATAGAGAAGAATACTTTTTTGAAATAGATAACAATAATCATAAGGGTGATTTAACAGACAATGCTCTTGAACAAGTAAAAATGCTTTTTGGAAAGTATACGAATAGTAGGGGCAATAACAATGGTTTACATTTACTTAAAAACGGACATTTAACTTACGAAGTTAATAACGGAAAAGTTGATTTCAGTTTTTCTACTGATTTAACCGAACCAATAATTAAAGAAATTTATGCAACCAAAAATGAATTATAAAAAACAAGAATCATTTACTACAAAAGAATACTAAAATTATCTTTTCTCTTAACAAAACTGAACTTAAAATACTTATTTTTGCTAGAAATATTTAGCCTTGAACATTTTTAATTCTATTTCTTCATTTACAAGTACTACAAAAACTATTGTTACCATAGGCACTTTTGACGGAGTACATATGGGTCATAAAAAAGTACTTAACAAGCTACACAATTTAGCTATTGAAAAACAAGCTGAGAGTGTTTTGCTTACTTTTTTTCCGCACCCAAGAATGGTATTACAACAAGATTTAGATATTCAACTTCTCAATACGATAGCAGAAAAGAAAAAGCACATTGCTTCTTATGATATTGATCACTTAATTATCCATCCTTTTGATTTAGAGTTTTCTCGACTTACTGCTGAAGAGTTTGTTAAAAATGTACTGGTCGATCAATTAAATATTTGCGCTATAATCATTGGATACGATCATCGTTTTGGTAGAAACAGAACAGCAACCATTGAAGATTTAATTAATTTTGGTGTTAAATATAATTTTGAAGTGGAACAAATAACCGCTAAGGAAATTGACGAAATTACCATTAGTTCTACTAAAATTAGAAATGCATTATTAGAAGGAGACATTACAACAGCCAATACTTTTTTAGGATATAATTATACCCTTCATGGAGAAGTTATAGAAGGAAAAAAACTGGGCAGAACCATTGATTTTCCAACCGCTAATTTAAAAGTTGATGAAAAGTACAAATTAATACCTAAAAATGGAGTTTATATGGTTTCTGTTGAAATAAACAGTAACCCATTTTTTGGAATGATGAATATTGGTACTAACCCAACGGTATCGGACAGTGAACAAAGTATTGAAGTGCATCTTTTTGATTTTAATGAGTCTATATATCATCAGAATATTACCGTAGGCTTTTTGGAACGCATTAGAGAAGAGAAAAAATATGATTCTTTAGCTGATTTAAAAGACCAACTAGAAAAAGACAAACGATATTGCTTGTCTAGACTAAAAAACTATTCATGAAAGCTTCTTTTTTCAAAACTGTTGATATTGCTCCATTAGTTGTTTTTAGAATTTTCTTTGGATTCTTAATAGCTTGTGAAAGTTTTGGTGCAATTGCAACGGGTTGGGTAAAAAATGTACTTATTACACCTCAATTTACGTTCAGCTTTATTGGTTTTGAATGGTTACAACCTTTACCAGGCAATGGAATGTATTATTACTTCATAGCCATGGGGATTTTGGGCCTTTTAATTATGTTAGGCCTTCGCTATAGAATAGCAATTTTTAGTTTTTCCATCTTGTGGACCGGTGTTTATTTGATGCAAAAGTCCTCGTATAATAATCATTATTACTTGCTTATGTTGATAAGTTATATCATGATTTTTTTACCCGCAAATCGGTATCATTCTTTAGATATAAAACTGGGTTTTACCTCAGAAAAAAAAGCTGTTCCTTATTGGATTAATTGCATTTTCATCATTCAAATTGCAATTGTTTATTTCTATGCATCAGTCGCAAAAATTTATCCCGATTGGCTAGATGGTACATTTACCAAAAACCTTTTACAAGGTACAACTAGCAGACCCTTTTTTTTAGAAATCTTTGCAAAAAAATGGTTTTATTTATTTATTGCTTATGCAGGAATTTTATATGATTTATTTATTATTCCATTACTCTTATATAAAAAAACAAGAACCCTAGCTTTAATAGCTTCTTTGTGTTTCCATCTCTTTAATGCAATAGTTTTGCAAATTGGCATTTTTCCATTTTTTGCTTTAAGTTTTGCTTTATTTTTCTATGAGCCCGATACAATTAGAAAGCTTTTTTTTAGAAAAAAAGAACCTATTTTGTCACAATCAAACGATTATAATCAAAAATACAACTGGTATTACCTGTTTATCCCCTATCTCATCATTCAATCATTAGTACCGTTACGACATTACTTTATTAAAGGAGATGTTTTATGGACAGAAGAAGGACATCGGTTGAGTTGGAGAATGATGTTACGAGAAAGAAGTGGTCATATTTCTTTTGAAGTAATTGAAAATCCTACCAAACAAAGGATGATCTATGATCATACCAAAGACCTTAGTACAAAACAGGCCAGACAACTCCCTGTTAAACCCGATTTTATTTGGCAATATTGTCAAAAAATAAAACGAGAGTATAAAGGGAGAGACATTTCTATTTACATAAGATGCGAAAATTCAATCAATAGAAAACCCTACAAACTTTTAATTGATCCTCATTATGATATGGCAAAAGCCAATTGGAATTATTTCTTTCATAACGAATGGCTTTTACTATACAATTAACTATTTTTTATAATTTGATAATCAAACGATTATGATTTTTTTGTACCTTTATAGATAACAAAAAATCAACATATTATGAAAAACTCAATTGAAATTAAAAATGGCCTTCTCATTTTTTTAGGAATTGGCTTATTTTTTCTTACTATGGACATGGTAGGTTTAGCAGATAAAAATTATCTAAGAATTTTGAATGCATTAATTGTATTATATGGAATAAACAGAACCATACAATACAACTTCCATCATGGCAAATCAGATTATTTAGAGAATTTAATTTCTGGTTTTAAAACAGGAATTATTGGTGTATTTCTTGGAATTGTAGGGTTAATTATTTTCGTTTATCTGAAAGGTGGAGAAGCTTATTTAAGTAAATTATCGGACACCTTTTTCTTTGTTGGGAAAACCAATATTATCAAATATGTTAGCGTTTTATTATTTGAAGGTATTGCCTCAAGTTTAATTGGTTCTTTTGCATTAATGCAATATTGGAAGGATGTCGTTGTAAATTCTAAATATTAATTGCAGTAATAATTTTTTTGGTTCAAAACTAATTCGCTACTTTTGAAAACTAAAAGAATTTTAATGAATACGATTAGATATAATTGGACTAAAGAAGAAATTATTCAGCTTTATAATAAACCTCTAATGGATTTATTATTTGAAGCAGCAAGTGTACATAGGCAATTTCACAACCCAAATGTGGTACAGGTTTCTACCCTACTTTCAATAAAAACTGGAGGTTGTCCAGAAGACTGTGGCTATTGCCCTCAAGCGGCACGTTATCATACCAATATTGAAGGAAACGACTTAATGACTGTTTCCCAAGTAAAAGCACAAGCACTTAGAGCGAAAGCTTCTGGTTCCTCTAGAGTTTGTATGGGAGCTGCTTGGAGAAACGTAAAAGATGGTCCTGAGTTTGATCAAGTTTTAGAAATGGTAAGAACAATTAACAAACTTGATATGGAAGTTTGCTGTACTTTAGGAATGATTACCGAAAATCAAGCAAAACGTTTAGCAGAAGCTGGATTATATGCCTACAATCATAATTTAGATTCTTCAGAAGAATATTATAAAGAAGTAATTTCTACAAGAGGTTATGAAGACCGTTTAGAAACTATTGAAAATGTTAGAAAAACAAACGTAACAGTTTGTAGCGGCGGAATTATTGGTATGGGAGAACAAATTGAAGACAGAGCTGGAATGTTAGTTGCTTTAGCTTCATTAAATCCCCAACCAGAATCCGTTCCAATTAATGCTTTAGTTGCAGTTGAAGGCACGCCATTGGAAAATGAAAAACCAGTAGAAATTTGGGATATGATTCGAATGGTTGCTACCACACGAATTGTTATGCCAGAAACACAAGTTAGACTTTCTGCAGGAAGAACTCAAATGAGTAGAGAAGGACAAGCCATGTGTTTCTTTGCAGGTGCAAACTCCATTTTTGCGGGTGATAAATTACTTACCACTCCTAATCCCGATGTAAATGAAGACATGAAAATGTTTGAGTTATTAGGATTAGAACCTCAAAAACCTTTTATCAAGAAAATGCAACCAGAAACTGTTGAAGCTGAAAACTCGAAATATCAGCCTTTAGGAGAAAAACCGAAATGGACGAGGCCAGGTCATGTGATTGAAAGAAATTTAGAAGCTTCACAGAAAGGAAAATAAAGTTTTCATAATTTTTTAAAATTTTGATAACAATTAAATAAATTTGCTCTAAGAAAACTTAGAGCATTTTTTTATGTCTTCACTACATTTAAATGAAATAGAACGTGTAGAAACCATATCACAAGAAGATTTTTACACGCATTACGTAAAAAAACAAAAACCAGTAGTTATAGAGAAATTAACTAAAGACTGGCCTGCGTATTCCAAATGGAATTTAGAATATATTAAATCAATTGCTGGAGACAAAACAGTACCTTTATATGACGATCGTCCGGTTTCGTATAAAGATGGTTTTAATGAAGCTCATGCCAAAATGAAAATGAGTGATTATATTGATTTATTACAATCTAAACCTACGAATTATCGCATTTTTCTCTACAACTTAATGAAAGAGGCTCCAGCGCTTCAAAACGATTTTAAATGGCCTAAAATTGGACTAAAGCTAATCAAGCAGCTTCCAATGCTGTTCTTTGGAGGAGAAAACTCAAAAGTATTTATGCATTATGATATTGACTATTCCAATATTTTACATTTTCATTTTCATGGGAAAAAACAATGCATTTTATTCTCGCAAGAAGCCACACCTTACTTATATAAGATACCTCATTCCTTAATTTCAAGAGAAGATATTGATTTTGAAAATCCTGATTTTGAAAAATTCCCAGCATTGAAAAAAGCCAAAGGATTTATTTGCAATTTAAATCATGGCGAAATGTTATATATGCCAGAAGGATATTGGCACTATATGAAATACATAACTCCAGGCTTTTCAATGAGCTTGAGAGCTTTACCTAAAAAACCAAAGCATCTGTTCAAAGCGGTATATAATGTATTTATCATGCGCCATTTTGATAATTTCATGAGAAAACAAAAAGGCCAAGCATGGATAGACTATAAAAACGAAAAGGCTATCATTAACACCCATAAAAATATTGCTTAAAACCTTTTTATGCTATGCAATTAAACACATTAAAAACAAAAGTTAAAGTACAAATTCTTATTCCTTTTTATTAGCAAATGCTCTTTTATTAAATACAATTAAAATACCAACTCCAGTAGATATTGCCATATCTGCAATATTGAAAATAGCATTAAAAAAGGAAAAATGTTTTCCACCCCAAATAGGTAACCATTCTGGGAGATTACCTTCCCAAAAAGGAAAATATAGCATGTCAACTACTTCGCCATGAAACCAAGTTCCATAAGGGTCTTCTGAAAAAGCTGTTGCCACTTGATGATAGCTATCATTGAAAATAACACCATAAAAAACAGAATCAATAATATTACCTATTGCTCCTGCTAAAATAAGGGAGATTGCTACAATTAAATATTTGGATTGCTTTTTCTTAACAGCATCCCAAAGCCACCAAGCTATTCCAGGAACAACTATTAAGCGAAAAAGAGTAAGCGCTAGCTTTCCATATTCTCCGGGTATTACTGCTCCCCATGCCATACCTTCGTTTTCAATAAAATGAATACGAAACCACTCTAAATCAAAAACTTTTATTTCTTCGTTAATAAAAAAATGAGTTTTGATATAAACCTTAGAGATTTGATCAACAAGTAAAATAAGGACAACTATTAAATAAGCTTTCTTTAATGACATTCTGTTAAAATTTGAACAAAAATAAGGATTTTACTAAAAAAAAACGCTCCTGTAGGAGCGTTAATGTAATTTTATAATAAGATTAACGTTGCGAATTTTTTGCTTCGATGCTCATAGTTGCATGAGGAACCACTTTTAGGCGCTCTTTACTGATTAATTTCCCTGTAACCTTACAAACACCATAGGTTTTGTTTTCAACACGGAATAACGCATTCTTTAAGTCTCTAATAAATTTTTCTTGTCGAGTAGCTAACTGGGAGTTTGCTTCTTTTGACATGGTTTCACTTCCTTCTTCAAATGCCTTAAATGTAGGTGAAGTATCATCAGTACCATTATTTAAATCATTCATATAAGCACTTCTAATTAAATCCAAATCGGCTTGTGCTTTCTCTATCTTTTTTAATAAAATTTCTTTAAACTCAGCTAAATCTGCGTCTGAATATCTTAATTTTTCATCAACCATCATTTCTATGTATTAAGGTTATTACTAATAAATCATATCTAAAAAGAGTTAATTTTAGACCCTATTTCGATATTAACACAACTGTTTTTACTTCATCAAACTCAATTTCTATACCATTATCAATTTTAGGCATAAAAATTAATTCTTCGGTTAGTGTTTCTGATTTAATATACGTTTCATTTTCTAATACAGATTGCTCTATTACAGCATTATTTTGAATATGAACTTTTATTTTATCAGTGACTTCAAATCCTGAATCTTTTCTAATATTCTGAATTCTATTTACTAACTCTCTCGCAACACCTTCATTACGTAATTGATCATCTATCGTAATGTCTAATGCTACTGTTATTCCATTGGAATTTGCTACTAACCAACCTGGAATATCTTGTGAAGAAATCTCCACATCTTCGGTTGTTAAAGTAATACTTTTTCCTGATATGTCAAGCATTATCTCACCGTCTTTGTCTAATTGATTGATTTGTTCTGGCGACATATTTTGTATCTCTTTGGAAACCAGACCCATATCTTTACCAAAACGTGGTCCTAATGCTTTAAAATTAGGTTTGATTTGCTTTACCAATACGCCCGAAGCATCATCTAACAACTCTATTTCTTTTACATTTACCTCTGCTATTATCAAGTCTGCCACAGCCTCAATTTCAGACTTAAAAACCTTGTCAAGTACTGGAATCATTACTCTTTGCAAAGGTTGACGCACTTTAATCATCTCTTTCTTACGCAACGACAATACTAAAGAAGAAACGGTTTGTGCTTTCCACATTCTGCTTTCGAGTGATTTATCAACAAAGTTTTCAACCATTACTGGGAATTCCGCTAGATGAACACTCTCAAAAGATTCTTTTCCAGTAGCTGTATTTAAATCTTTGTACAAACGATCCATAAAGAATGGAGCGACTGGAGCACTTAATTTAGCAACAGTTACCAAACAAGTGTAAAGCGTTTGATAAGCCGCAATTTTATCGGTTCCATACTCTCCTTTCCAAAACCTTCTTCTACACAAACGAACATACCAATTACTTAAGTTTTCTTGAACGAAATCAGATATTGCACGAGTAGCTTTGGTTGGCTCATAATCTGCATATGCTTCATCTACTGTTTTAATTAAAGTATGCAATTCAGACAAAATCCAACGATCTATTTCTGGTCTTTCGTTTAAAGGAATTTCTGCTTCATTGTACTTAAATCCATCAATATTGGCATATAACGCAAAGAAAGAATAAGTATTATATAGTGTTCCAAAGAATTTTCTTCTTACTTCTGCAACACCTTCAATATCAAACTTTAAGTTATCCCAAGGATTGGCATTTGAAATCATGTACCAACGGGTAGCATCAGGTCCATATTCTGCTAAAGTGGTAAAAGGATCAACTGCATTTCCTAAACGTTTCGACATTTTTTGCCCGTTTTTGTCTAGTACCAAGCCGTTTGAAACTACATTTTTATACGCAATTTTATCAAAAACTAAGGTTCCAATCGCATGTAATGTATAAAACCATCCACGGGTTTGATCGACACCTTCCGCAATAAAATCGGCAGGAAAATCTTTATTTGCATCAATCTTATCTTTGTTTTCAAATGGGTAATGCCATTGTGCATAAGGCATTGCTCCAGAGTCGAACCAAACATCAATTAAATCAGTTTCGCGCCTCATTGGTTTACCTGAAGAAGAAACTAAAACAATATTGTCAACTACATTTTTATGTAAATCGACCAATTCATAGTTTTCTTCCGACATATTCCCAATTACAAATTCCTGATATGGATTTTCTTTTTGGAAACCAGCCGCAATTGATTTTTCAATTTCATGGTATAATTCTTCTACAGAACCAATGATAATCTCTTCTGTTCCTTCTTCATTTCTCCAGATAGGTAAGGGTATTCCCCAATATCTAGAGCGCGATAAATTCCAGTCGTTTGCATTCTTCAACCAATTTCCAAAACGTCCTTCTCCAGTTGCCTTTGGTTTCCAGTTAATGGTTTCGTTTAAATCGAACATGCGTTCCTTTACTTCAGTAACTTTAATAAACCAAGAATCTAATGGATAGTATAAAATGGGTTTGTCAGTTCTCCAACAATGTGGGTAACTGTGTACATATTTTTCAACTTTGAAGGCTTTATTTTCTTCTTTTAACTGAATAGCGATTTCAACATCTACAGAACGTTCTGGCGCTTCTCCATCATTATAATATTCATTCTTCACATACTTTCCAGAATAACTACCTAAACCTTGAATAAACCTTCCTTGTAAATCAACTAAAGGCATTAAATTCCCATTGGCGTCTTTTACTAACATTGGAGGCACTTCTGGTGTAGCTTCTTTAGCTACTTTCGCATCATCTGCTCCAAAAGTAGGTGCAGTATGGACAATTCCTGTTCCATCTTCTGTAGTAACGAAATCTCCTGAAATTACTCTAAAAGCATTTTCCGGATTGTCATTTGGCAAAGCCAATTTCATTAACTGCTCATAACGAATACCTACTAAATCGGCTCCTTTGAATTCTTTTACTACTTGGTAAGGAATTTTTTTATCTCCTTCCTTGAAGTTTTCAAAATCGCTAGCTTCTGTTGATTCAAAATAGGTCTTTCCGAATTGTTTCCCGACTAAGTTTTTCGCTAGAATAACTTTTACAGGTCGGAACGTATATTGATTGAAAGTTTCTATTAGAACATAATCAATTTTTGGACCCACTGTTAAAGCGGTATTGCTAGGTAACGTCCATGGAGTAGTTGTCCATGCTAAAATATGAATCTCTCCTAATCCTTGTAAAAAATCAGGTAATGTTGCTGTAATGGCTTTAAATTGAGCTACCACAGTCGTATCGGTAACATCTCTATAGCTTCCTGGTTGATTTACTTCATGCGAAGACAAACCTGTCCCTGCTTTAGGAGAATAGGGTTGAATCGTATAGCCTTTATACAATAAATCTTTATCATAAATTTGCTTCAACAACCACCAAACAGTTTCCATATATTTGGATTTGTAAGTAATATATGGGTTTTCCATATCTACCCAATATCCCATTTTTTCAGTAAGATCATTCCAAACATCCGTGTAGCGCATTACTGTACGTTTACACGCTTCGTTGTATTCTGCAACTGTTATTTTAGTCCCAATGTCTTCTTTAGTAATACCCAATTCTTTTTCAGTACCTAATTCTACAGGCAATCCATGTGTATCCCAACCTGCTTTACGCTTCA
This sequence comes from Flavobacterium sp. NRK F7, assembly GCF_024054195.1. Taxonomy (GTDB): domain Bacteria; phylum Bacteroidota; class Bacteroidia; order Flavobacteriales; family Flavobacteriaceae; genus Flavobacterium. The sequence goes on from NZ_JAMXLB010000001.1 coordinate 505,557, forward strand.
CTTGGAATCCTTTTTGCGTTTTATAACGGCAAAAAATATCTTTAATAGCACGTGCCATTACGTGATGAATACCAGGCAATCCATTTGCTGAAGGAGGTCCTTCAAAAAACACATAAGGGGTATTACCTTCACGAGTGCTCACACTCTTATCGAAGATGTTTTCTTTTTTCCAAAAATCCAATACTTCAGACGCAACTGTTGGTAAGTCAAGTCCTTTATATTCAGTAAATTTAGTACTCATTATATCGCTTTCTAATTTGAAGATGCGAAAATACTAAATTTCAAATAATTGTGGGGTTTTTTTAACCAAAAAAAGAGGGTAAGTACGTTGTTGCATCCATTCCTTCTATATTACTCCACTTAAATACGGCTTTAATACGGCTTAATAGCTTTTTTAAGCACATAAATGAAAAGAATAAATATTCTTAAATCTAATATTCTTGATTCCTTTTTTAACAAATACTTGCTTATCTTTGATACTCTTATATTTCGCAAAATCTACTCAATAAATGAAAGCATATTCACTTATTTTAGTTCTCTTTTTTATAAGTTTAATCGCTTGTAATTCCAATAAAAAAACGAATGAATCCTCAGAAACTACAAAAGAAATAACAGAAAGTAAAACTGACACCTTAACCGAACACCTAAAACCATTTAACCCTGAACTTCCTACTATTGGATTGCTGATGTATAATGGTGTTTTACAAAGCGAAGTTGTAGCAACTTCAGATGTTTTTGGCAAACCAACGGAAGACGGTAAACAGCTGTTTAATGTCATTGCAATTGCCGAAACTAAAAACCCTGTTACAACTGAAGAAGGTTTGCACTTTGTTCCAGATTATACGTTTGAAGACTGTCCAAAATTAACCGCATTATTTGTACCCAGTGCTTATGACATGTATGCACAAGTACACAACAAAAACCTAATTGATTTTATAAAAAAGAAAAACAAAGAAACCGATTACACCGTTAGTAACTGCGGTGGAGCTCAATTAATTGGAGCCTCTGGAATTGCAGACGGACACAAAATTGTGACTTGGATAGGCGGAGGAAAACAATTGCAAATAGACTATCCTAATTTAAAAGTACAAAATGATAGTTTAATAACCTATATGGAAGACGGTAAGTTTCTTTCTTCAAATGGCAATTTAGCAAGTTATATTTCGGCTTTACAGTTATTAGAAAAAATGACGTCACCAGAACATCGCAAATTTGTAGAGAGTTATTTGTATTTAGATCGTCTTCAAAATTGGAAAGACTAAAAAACGTTTGAAATATGATTGCAGAAAATGAAATTTATAGCTCTAGAATTCTAGAAGCACCTGTTAGAAGAGTATACCAAGCTTTTGCTCAACCTCAACATTTAAGAAATTGGTGGGGACCAGAAGGCTTTACTAACACCATACATGAGTTTGATTTGCGACCAGAAGGGAAATGGGTTTTAACCATGCATGGACCTGAGAAAGGAAATTATGAAAATGAATCTGTTTTTACCGATGTACAACCAGAAAAATTAGTAGCTTGGAAAAGGCTTTCACAACCTTTATTTAATATGGAAGTGCATTTTAAAAAAATAGATGAGAAAAACACGGAAATTGCTTTTCGAATGATTTTCAAATCGGTTTCGGAATGTGAAAAAATTAAGTCTTTCGCAGTCCCTAAAAACGAAGAGAATTTTGACCGATTGGAAAAAGAATTATCTTTCGTAATCATTTGATTATAAAATTCTTTTTTATTGTAACGCAACTTTTTAGAAAAAATTCCATCTAAAAAGAAAACGAACAAATAAAACGTCATGAAAAAAACATTTTTTATTTTTATAATTGCTATTCTTTCCTTTTCTTGTAACGACGATGACCACGATTGTCCAGATAATGAATTTGTAGGCAGTTGGAAATTAATAGAAGTATTAGCCGATCCTGGTGATGGGAGTGGAACTTTTATTCCTGTAGAGAGTTCAAGAACTTTAACCTTTAAAAATAATGGAATTATAACTACTAATACCTCATTATGTAATCCTTATTCAGATGAAATTAGAACTTCGGGTTCTTATGATGTATTGGAGAAAAAAATTTACACCAATTGTGAAGGTGCTAACATTTCCAGCATTTCTTTTAAGATGGAAAATGAATATTTAATTTTAGATTTTTTTTCGTTGGAAGGCTATTCACAAAAATTTGAAAGAGTACAATAATTCATTTTTATGCAATCCAATTTTTAAAAAATCATCCGCCGTAATTATTCGAAAATTTGTGTTAATACGTCTATAGACTTTATTTTCTTACTGTTTTCAATATTAAAACTATAGTAATCAATGATGATCTTGAGTAAAATTCTTCTTTGATGGGATGAAAAAAGTTTTTCAGTCGTATATATATTTAAAGCAAGTAGTTTTTTTAGAAGCAAAGATTCATCTTCAGATAATGAATGCAAGGTAGATGTCTCAGAAAAAACTCCTTCACTTATATTAAAAAATTTGTTTTTCACATGATTATCTTGGGGATAAAAACCAAGGAATTTGGTTAACTGCAATAATAATATCAAATGAAAATTATACACTTCATCATGTGTATCAAACCATTGCATGGCGGTTTCAAGGTAATCAAATAATTGTTCATCTTTCCAGTGTTCTTTAATAGTATAATGCAATATTTCAGAGAGAAATAAGACTATAGAAGATTTGGTTATATCTAAATAAACAGAATGATAAGGATAATAAATTTTTACCTCTCTGATTCGGTGCAAGTTTTTTTTGAGGTTATGATTGGCTTCAATTTCAATTTGATTTAAAGGTTGGAAGAAAATCTTTTTTTGCTTATTATTTTTACCCGTAAAAGCATTGTGTATAAAATAGGTTTGCACTCCTTCTTCTCTTGTCAAACACTTAACAATCAAACTCTTATCGTTATACTTTACAGAAGAAACTACAATTGCTTTTGTTTTTATAAGCATTATCTAATAAGCATTACTTTTTTCACAGTTGAATCTAATCCATCTTGGGTAGCAATAAAAATCATATAAACTCCCGAAGCCACATTATAATTTCCAAAAGCAGAAGTGTCCCATTCTATTGTTCCTCCTTCAGAGGTCGTTTCGTATACTAAATTACCTTCTATATCCGTAATTTTAACATTGGCTTTATCAGTGAGGCCTGCTATTTTAACTGTTCCAGAAAATTCAGGTCGGACTGGATTAGGATACACGTAAACATTAGATAAATCACCACTCGCTTTTGTTGAAGTCCCTAGAAAAGATACTAATCCTTTGTCTGTAGCAAAAAATACTTCACCTGTAACATCGTCTATTTCTATATCATTTACATTATCACTTGGTAATGGAGAGTTTGCTTTTGTAAACCTGTAAAGGATTTGTTGTCCATTAGAAGAAACCAAAAAAACACCTGCATCCGCAATAGACACCCACTTTCTATTGGCCCCGTCCACTCGGATATCCAAAATAGGTTGTTGATAAAATAATTCCTGAGCTAAATCTCCTTCTTGTATAATAATTGGATTTGTTGACAACTCATTTTCAGACAAGAATTGGTCCACGCTTGAAAGTATTCGTAGGCCTTTTGCTGTTCCAATCCACACTTGATTTCGGTTATCTACAGCTACACAATTGACTATTTTATCTGGCAAATTACTATTATCAAAATCAATTACAATGAATTTGTTGTTCATTTGATCATTAAATGCCACTAAACCTTCATCAAATGCTGGTATCCATTTTGTATTATTTTTATCTATTGCCATCGGTCCATAACGTCCAATAGCATAATTTGACAAAATTCCGTTTACACTATAAGACTGCCACTGTCCGTTACTTCTTAAAACTTTAATAGCTCTTTCTACAAAAGCATTGGTTACCCATAAATTATTATCTTTATCAAAAGCAGGACTATTAATTCTTATATCAACATAATTTGGATTAGGTGGGCTTAAAATCAAAGATTCTAATCCGTTTGGACCCGTATTGGTATTGTTTAACAAAGTAATGTCTGCTCCATCAAGTTTTACTATACCTGAAAAGTAAGAGGTAAAATAGACTTGATTTGAGTTATTTGGATTAATCACTAAATCACAAATAGATTTTGCTTGTAATAAATCTTCATAGGAACTATTTATCCATCCATTATTAGGAGAATACTTGCTAGTTGGCAGCTCATCTAAAGGGTATGGATTATATTCCCTAGAATAGTCACCATAAACTGCCCATAATTGATTCGGTGATTTTTTTACCCGAAACACATTATTTCTAAAGGGTCCATTTGGCGTAACATTTTCAAATAGTGAAGGATTAGACAAAGTGGTTGTAAATACCCCATTCATTTCAGTACCAATAAAAATTTGACCGTTAACTACATGTGCTGCAGTAAATTGAGCATCGAAATCAGGAATTACAGTAATATGTGCCAATTGATTCCCTTGCGCATCCAAAACAAAAACATTATTTTGAGTGGTAACAATTAATTCATTACCATTTGTTTTTATTTTTCGCCCTATCTGACTTTGATTGAGAATGTTTTGAAAAGATCCATTGTATCGATAAGTGTTTCCATCGGTATTCATAGCAACAATTTGATTGTTTAATGTAACTATTCCTAGCCAATAACCACTATCAAAGGTTTGCCATTGATTATAATCGTATAAAAAAGGATTTGTTAAGCTAGCTTTTCTAATACCACTTTGTCGGGTTACCGCAAAGAGTTCTTCATTTAAAACTGTAGTTTGCAATACCTCAACTTCTTCACCTGAAGTCCCAATAAAGTAGGTGCTAATAAATTCTAAAGTGTTTAGGTTTAAAACAGATATTCCGTAATCGGTGGCAATGTATAATTTACCTTCATGTTCATAAAGATCATTTATTTTTTTCTTATTTGGAGCTACTGGGATTTCTTCAATGATGTCCACTTTTGTAGTGATAGTTCCATCTTCATTTGCTAATAATAGGAGTCCATTTTGATCACCAGCAATTGTTTTTTTAAAACTTTCAGAATAATGAATTGCTGTTATGGCGTTTGGTTTAAAACCATTAACAGAGTTGAGTATATTAACATCTTGCTGCGTTGTATTTTTATAAAAGACACCATTTTCAGTAGCGGCAAAAAAAGCTGTAGAAGATGCCTCTACATCAATAATTTCGTTATATGAGAAATAGCCTTTCCATAATAAATTCCCTTGAGGAAAACACCATTGACCTATGAGTAAAATGAAAATAAGAAACGTTAATCTCATGATTATAATTTTTACAAATATACTATAAACGCAGAATATTAATTTTAGGTATACAGTAAAGAAATAAAAAAGGCTTACTTTTCAGTAAGCCTTTTTTTTATTTTATTTATAAAAAATTATACAACACCTTGACCTAACATAGCATCTGCTACTTTAACGAATCCAGCAATATTAGCACCTTTAACATAGTCAACATATCCATCTGCATTCTTACCGTATTTCACACAAGATTCATGGATATTTGCCATAATTCCTTTTAGTCTTTCATCAACTTCTTCTCTAGTCCAACTTAAACGTAAAGAGTTTTGCGACATTTCTAAACCAGAAGTAGCAACACCACCCGCATTAGAAGCCTTTCCAGGAGCGAATAAAATTTTAGCTTCTTGGAATACTTCAATTGCTTCAGGAGTTGAAGGCATATTTGCACCTTCAGCCACACATATACATCCGTTATTAACTAATGTTTTAGCTTCTTCAGCGTTTAATTCATTTTGAGTGGCACATGGTAAAGCGATATCACATTTTACTTCCCATGGACGTTTTCCTTCTACAAATTTAGCATTTGGATATTTTGCAACATAGTCACTAATACGGCCATAATTAACATTTTTAATTTCCATGATATATGCTAATTTATCTGCATCAATACCTGCTTCATCATAAATATACCCAGATGAATCAGAAGCTGTAACTACTTTACCACCTAATTGAGTTGCTTTTTCAATAGCATATTGTGCTACATTTCCTGAACCAGAAACTACAACTGTTTTTCCAGAAAAACTTTGTCCTTTAGTAGCTAACATACTTTGAGCGAAATAAACATCACCGTATCCAGTTGCTTCTGGTCTTATTAAAGATCCACCAAAAGTAATTCCTTTACCAGTTAAAACTCCAGTGAATTCATTTCTTAATTTTTTATATTGGCCAAACATATAACCTACTTCTCTACCTCCAACACCAATATCTCCAGCAGGCACATCCGTATCAGCACCAATATGTCTTGACAATTCTGTCATAAAAGCTTGACAGAAACGCATAATTTCAACATCAGATTTTCCTTTAGGATCAAAATCAGAGCCTCCTTTACCACCACCCATTGGCAAGGTAGTTAATGAGTTTTTAAATACTTGTTCAAAAGCTAAAAACTTTAAAATACTTAAGTTTACCGAAGGGTGAAAGCGCAATCCCCCTTTATAAGGACCTATAGCCGAATTCATTTGTATTCTATAACCTCTATTTACTTGTGTTTTACCAGCATCGTCAATCCAAGCCACTCGGAACATTACTACTCTTTCTGGTTCAACCATTCTTTCCAAAAGCATTTTGCCTTGGTATTTTTTATTATCTTCGATAAAAGGAATAACAGTTTCTGCTACCTCCTTAACTGCCTGCATAAATTCAGGTTCGTTTGGGTTTCTTTTAGCTACAGCTTCAATAAAAGATGATACACTTTCTTTCATGATTTTTAGGTTTAATTTGTAATAAATTTAGTTTCCGTTTTTACTTAATGAAAACGTTTTCGTAACTGCGGTGCAAATATACATTTAATTAAATCATGTCGTATTTAAATTGCTAAAAAAAACAACTTCAAATCTCTTTTTTAAGAAAATTTTATCTAAAAAAAAGAAAAAAATTTTTACCTGTCTTTAGATTTTATATATTTGTCTATAAATGAAAAATTTTTAAGATGCCTAAAATATTAAGAAACCTGCTGTTTTTAACTGTTTTTATACCATTTCATGGAAACTCACAGTTAGGATTTTCCCACGAACTAGGAGTTTTTGTGGGTGGTGTTGCTTTTCAATCAGATTTTGGAGTTAGACATGATTTCGAAACCAACAAGGGAAATACAGGATTTGCAGTTGGTATTGTACATTACCTCAATTTTGCCTATCGCGCTGAGTGTAATTGTTACAGTCCTGATAGCTATTTTAATGATCATTTCAAATTACGTTCTGAATTATCTTTCAACAGCACTAAATTAGAGCATTTTGGAGAATATGCAGAAAAAAACACTATTTATGGTCAACAGTTAAAAGCTATGAAAGGGGAGGCAAAAGTAACTGACATCGGTATGCAATTAGAATATTATCCTTGGAGCATTAGACAATTCACTGCTGCTAGAAATGGTGCTTGGGCACCTTTTGTAGGATTAGGAGCTCATTTTTCATTTTTTCAAAACAATACTTATTCTGAACTAGGCCCTTTAGGAACTCCAGCTACAACTTTTCCAGATTATTTACCTGATGGTTATTCTTCAGAAGGAGGTAACACTTTTTCAGTAGTATCAAGTATTGGGACAAGATATAAGTTAACGGAATTATCGGATCTTTTTGTAGAATTGAGATGGCAATACTATTTTTCAGACTGGGTTGATGGTTTAAGAAAAAATCCTGATTTATATAAAGAAAACAAAGCTAACGATTGGAATCTTTGGTTTAATTTTGGTTACATTTATTATTTAGATTAAAAATATAAAATATAGTAAATAAGAAAAGCCTAGATTAAAATCTAGGCTTTTCTTATTTATAAAACGTTTATGATTTTGTTATTGAAGTGCTTGTTCTAAATCAGCTAACAAATCGTCAATATCTTCTACACCTACACTTAAACGAACTAAATCATCAGTTATTCCAATTTCTGCTCTTTTCTCAGCTGGAACAGAGGCATGTGTCATAGATGTTGGGTGATTTGCTAGAGATTCTACTCCTCCTAAAGACTCTGCCAAAGTAAATACTTTAACTCTCTCTAAAAACCGAACAGCATCTTCCTGTTTTCCAGAATTAAAAGTAAAGGTTACCATTCCTCCAAAACCTCCTATCATTTGCTTCTTTGCAATATCATGATGCTGGTGAGTTTCTAAACCTGGATAATAGACTCTTTTAATTGCTGGATGTTTGCTTAAAAAATCCGCAACTTTTGCCCCGTTTTCGCAATGTCTCTGTACTCTTAAGTGCAAGGTCTTAATTCCCCTAAGAACTAAATAACTATCCATAGGTCCTAATGTTCCTCCTGTTGCAAACTGTGCAAAATGTAATTTTTCTCCTAATGCGGCATCTTTTACAACTAAAGCCCCTGCGATAACATCCGAATGACCACCTAAGTATTTTGTAGCAGAATGCATGACAATATCAGCTCCTAAATCTAAAGGCTTTTGTAAATAAGGAGTCGCAAATGTATTATCTACTGCAAATAACAAGTTCTTCTTTTTTGTAAGCTTTGCAATAGCTTCAATATCGGCTAATTTCATCAACGGATTCGTAGGTGTTTCTACCCAAACTAACTTCGTGTTTTCATTCATTAAACTTTCCAATTTTTGCAAATCTGTCATGTCTACAAAATGAAATTTGATTCCAAAATCTTGATAAATACGTGCAAACATTCTATAGGTTCCTCCGTACAAATCATCCATTGCAATAACTTCGTCGTTAGGCTTTAATAATTTCATTACTGAATCTGTAGCCGCTAATCCTGAAGCAAATGCCAAACCTCTAGTTCCATTTTCTATACTAGCAAGTGCTTCTTCAAGAGCTGTTCTCGTTGGATTTGCAGCTCTACTATATTCATATTCACCAACCGGTTTTCCAGGAGACGTTTGCGCATAAGTAGAAGTTTGAAATACAGGTGGCATGACAGAACCTGTAACTTTTTCATGATGTTGTCCGCCATGTATTGTTTTTGTATTGAATTTCATTGCTTCTCTTTTTACAAAGGTATTACGTTTATAGGAATTTTCTAATTTGAAGTATAATACCTAAATGGATACCTTCATGAAAATTATTAAATTCAGCCGCTTGAGTCGCATTTTCCATAGTAAAACCTGTGCTTTTTGTTGTATACTCATGAAAAGTAACAAAACTATTTTTTGAAAAATCTTCTTGTGTTTGCACTATAGTACAAAATAAAATACTCTTAATATAATCTACTTCTTCTTGGGTAGTTTTACCCGTTGGTACAGTTCCATTACGATAGGTATCAATAAAAGCATCTGAAACATGCATAGGCAAACCAGACAATTTATAGATTAAAGATTGTTGGGTAGCAATACAATGCCCAATGTTCCAAATCATATTATTGCTAAATCCATGTGGAATGGTATTTAATTGCTCTAAAGTATAATGCTCTATAAAGTATAAAAACTGTTTTCTTATATTCTTAGTTATTCGAAAAAGTGTATCCATATCGGTAAATTTCTTACGAATATACTTAATTTATCAAGGTCAAAAAACGAATTCGATAACAAATAGACCTCATTAAAAGCGAAATTTATTAATTTAACTATATTTTAACGAATACCTCTTTTATGAAGCCATTTTCCAAACTAATTTAGTAACGTATTTGATTCACCTAAAAAATTCAACATATGAAAGCTTTATATCATTTTATCGTACTCGTTTTTGCTCTTTTCTCTGCAAATACTTATAGTCAAGAAACAAACCATCAGGAAGAAACTCAAAAAGTCTATGTACTCAAACCAGTTCCAAATCATGCGTATCAACATGTTTATTTTCCTAAAACAAATTTTATTAAAAAAAGAGGTGGTTTTGAAAATTATGAAGCATTAGTGGGGAAAAAAGTAGTGGTTGTAAATAAAATAAAAGAAAAAAAAGAGGGATGGATTGTGCTTCTAAAATTAGAAGATGGTGGTAAATTTTTTGGAGTTTATCCAACTATTGAAGCTCATTTAGAAAAAGCTATTGAAAAAGGCGAACTAGAAATAGCACTTTAATTATATCCCTTTAATCTGTACTTTTGTAAAAAAAATTATGCGAAAAATATACTTTCTAAAAACTTGTGATACTTGTAAACGCATTATTAAATCATTGCCTAATACAGACGATTTTATTTTTCAAGATATAAAAGAAGAACCTATTAGTGCTAAACAATTAGAAGAGATGTATGCTTTGACTAATAACTATGAAGTTTTGTTCAGCAAAAGAGCAAAACTCTATAAAGAAATGGGATTAAAAAATGAAGTTTTACAAGAAAATGATTTCAAACGCTACATCTTAGAGCATTATACCTTTTTAAATCGCCCTGTAATTATAGTAGAGGATAAAATATTTGTGGGTAATAGTCCCAAATCGGTACAAGCTGCCATAGACACTTTAAGCTAATGAGTAAGCGATCTTTAGCGCTTTTAGGTGCCACTTTTGTAGCTTTGATTTATGGAGCTAATTTTACTATTGCAAAAGATGTGATGCCTACTTATGTACAACCGTATGCCTTTATTTTGATTCGGGTTATCGGCGCGTCTATTTTATTTTGGTCGCTTACTTTTTTTGGTCCTAAGGAAAAAATTGCGCTTCAAGACTTTCCTCGAATTATTGCTGCATCTTTATTTGGTGTTGTCATCAACCAATTGTCATTTTTTAAAGGACTGAGTTACACTTCACCCATTAGTGCTTCAGTTATAATGGTAACTGCACCTATAGTTGTTTTAATATTATCGGCTATTTTGCTTCGCGAAAAAATAGAACTTAAAAAAGTCCTTGGCATTTTAATTGGTTTAACTGGAACCTCCATTTTAATTTTATATGGAAAAGACATTGGTGATAGTACGAATGCAGGTTTAGGTAATTTTTTAGTTTTTGTAAATGCTTCGTCTTATGCCGTATATCTGATTATTGTTAAAAAATTAATTTCAAAGTACCATGCTTTTACCTTTATAAAATGGATTTATACATTTGGTTTGTTATTCACATTGCCTTTTGCTTTTGAAGAATTTAAAGCCATTCAATGGGAAAGCATTCCTATTAACATTTATTACAACATAGGTTTTGTCGTTTTATTTACCACTTTTTTTGCCTATTTAATCAATTTAATGGCTATGAAAGAATTGAAACCTACTACCCTTTCCGTTTTTATTTATTTACAACCTTTATTTGCCACCATAATTGCTATAAGTTTACAAAAAGACGAATTAAATAATGTAAAATTAATTTCTGCGTTGCTTATTTTTATTGGTGTTTATTTGGTTACCCAAAAAAAAGCAATCCCTAAAAAATAGTTTCCAAATAGTCTTATTTCGAAATATCTAGTTAGTTTTTACGTATCACTTCTCACTATTTCTTATCTTTGACTTCTTTTTAAAATATGATATGATACTATCCATGACTGGTTTTGGTAAGGCCACTAAGCAATTGCCAAATAAAAAAATTAATGTTGAAATTAAATCTCTAAATAGTAAAGGATTGGATTTAAATATGCGTATGCCTTCTGTTTACAGAGAAATGGAGTTGGGTTTACGCAATGATATTTCACAAAAATTAGAGCGTGGTAAAGTTGACTTTTCGTTGTATATTGAAGTTACTGGAGAAGAGACTACTGCAAAAGTGAATGCTCCTGTAATAAAGTCCTACATCAATCAAATGAAAGCTATTTTACCAGAAGCCGATGCAACTGAGTTAATGAAAATGGCCGTTAGAATGCCTGATGCTCTTAAAACAGAACGTGATGAAATTGATGAAAATGAATGGGCAGAAATTGTGTTGGTTGTAAACGAAGCTTTAGAAAACATTCAAACCTTCAGAAAAGACGAAGGGAGGTCGTTGGAAAAAGAATTTCAATTGCGTATTGCCAATATTCGTTTGTATATGGAACAAGCCTTGTTGCTAGATCCAGAACGTGTTAAAAATATTAAAGAACGCTTACAAACCGCAATTGAAGAATTAAAAGTTACAGTTGACGAAAATCGTTTTGAGCAAGAATTAATTTATTATCTTGAAAAATTAGATATTACGGAAGAAAAAGTGCGTTTGACAAATCATCTGGATTATTTCTTACAAACCTTGAATGGAAAAGAAGCCAATGGTAGAAAATTAGGTTTTATTACTCAAGAAATGGGAAGAGAAATTAATACAATGGGTTCCAAGTCAAATCATGCAGAAATGCAGAAATTAGTCGTAATGATGAAAGACGAATTGGAGAAAATTAAAGAACAAGTATTGAATGTTTTATAAAAAACATAAAAAAATAAACTACAACACAACGACAAGCTTAGTGCCTTTGGCTTAAAGCTTAAAGCTTAAAAGAATGACAAAAGGAAAATTATTTGTGTTTTCAGCACCATCTGGATCAGGAAAAACGACCATTGTAAGACACTTATTAGAACAACCCGATTTGAATTTAGAATTTTCTATCTCTTGTGCTACGAGAGATCCTAGAGGAGAAGAAGTAAATGGAAAAGATTACTACTTTATCTCATGGGAAGAATTCAAACAACACATTAAAAACGAAGATTTTATTGAATGGGAAGAAGTCTATACCAATAATTTTTACGGTACATTAAAAAAAGAAGTGGAACGCATTTGGGCTTTAGGGAAACATGTTATTTTTGATATTGATGTGGTGGGCGGTTTGCGTATTAAACACAAATTCCCAGAAGAAACCTTAGCCGTTTTTGTAAAACCTCCAAGTGTAGACGAACTGAAACGCAGATTAAAATTACGTTCTACTGAAAGTGAAGATAAGATTAATATGCGAGTTGCCAAAGCTTCTGTCGAATTAGCTACGGCTCCACAATTTGATAAAATTATTAAAAATTACGATTTAGATACTGCAAAAGAAGAGGCGTATCAGTTGGTGAAGGAATTTATTGGAAAATAGTACTTAGTGATTAGTCCTCAGTACTTAGTAAAAAGTGAATTTCTAGTAGTTAGTATTTAGATAAACTATTTTATGAGTGGGATTAAGTCTTATAGAGAATTACTTATTTGGCAAAAAGGTATTAGAATTGTTGTTCTAGTATATAAACTAACTCAGAATTTCCCTAAAGAAGAGATTTATGCTCTGACCAGTCAGATTAAAAAGGCTAGTGTATCTATTCCTTCTAATATTGCTGAAGGTTTTGGACGTCAAACAGACAAATCATTCCATCATTTTTTGAATATTTCTAGAGGTTCCTTAAACGAATTAGAAACACAACTTATTCTTGCAAAAGAATTAGAATTCAATTTAGATGAAAAAATTTTTAATGAAATTATGCTTTTGATTGAAGAAGAAAGTAAAATGATACATTCTTTTTCAAAAAAGCTAAAAAATTAAAAAAAGTAATTTAGCACAAAACATTAAAAACTAAGGACTAACAACTAACCACTGAGCACTAAAATCATGAAAATCGGTTTGTATTTTGGAACATTTAATCCTATTCATATTGGTCATTTAATCATTGCCAATCATATGGCGGAACATTCTGATTTGGATCAAGTTTGGATGGTGGTTACCCCTCATAATCCTCTTAAAAAGAAAAGTACATTGTTAGATGATTATCATCGTTTGCACATGGTACATTTAGCTACAGAAGACTATGCCAATATTCAACCTTCCGATATTGAGTTTAAACTACCTCAACCTAACTATACAGTTCATACTTTGGCACATTTACTAGAAAAATATCCAAAATATGAATTTTCTTTAATCATGGGTGAAGACAACTTAAACTCGTTACACAAGTGGAAAAACTATGAGGTAATTCTACAAAATCACGACATTTATGTGTATCCTAGATTAAACGCGGGTGAAATGGACGAACAGTTTGCCAATCATTCTAAGATTCATAGAATTGGTGCACCCGTTATTGAATTGTCTTCGACTTTTATTCGAAATAGCATTAAAAACAACAAGAATGTAGTCCCGATGTTACCTAGTAAAGTTTGGGAATATGTGGAGCATAATTTGTTTTATAAGAAGTAATAAAAAAGCCTTGTTTTTAATGAATCAAGGCTTTTTTATAGTTTAATAGTTTATACTTTCACTCGCTTACGAATGTCTTCCAAAGCATGATCCACCAATAATTTTCCATCTCGGAATACCTCTTGCATTTCTCCTTGTTGTTCTTCTTCCCAAGAAACTTCATCTTTTAAGTTATATTTTCCATTTAAAAGTTCAATTTTCATTAATCCTTTAGCCGATTTTTTGGTACCATCATCTGTAATAGGATCTTTAAAAATGGCTCTTCCTTCTCCGTTTACTTCACCATAAGTAGCTTTCATCGCAAAACCAAATGTATCTCTAGTATTGTATTGATAAGTAAACGAACCAATTCCCAAGACCACATTGGTAGATGCAAATCCTTTTTTCTTTAGCTCTTCACAAATTTTTGTAGCTCTTTCCATCGTAATGCTATCGCCATAAATCGCTCCAATTTGAGGAACCAATTCTTTATATCCTTTCGCATTAATGGTTCCTCCAAAAGTATCCCAAAGTAGCTCTACAACCCCTTTTCTCTCTTGTTCAGTTTTTCCATTCGGATTTCCGCATAAAATATGAATGGGATCACCACTATCTGGTCGAATTACCACTTTACCTTCTCTCGCTATAATTTCTTCTTTCAATCGTGGTAAATAATCGGTTAGTACTTTCCATAAATCCCAAGTATCAGAAACAATAGACACAATACCTTTTGGATACACCTCACAAATTAATCGTTTGAAGGTATCATATTCTCCTTCAGTTGTTCCCATACACATGACTGAATGCTCTGTAGCTGCAACCGAACCACCAATTAACATGGCGTCGGAATTGGCATTGTAATAGGTTTCCAGAAAATCAATGGCTGGAATGGTATCGGTTCCTGTAAAACTCAATAAATGTCCGGCTGCAGAAAGAACCGCTGCTTCAATACCAGCCATACCACGCATAGAGAAATCGTGTGCTTGCCAATCTACAAACTCTGCAATGGAAGCTGTATCTTGTGCATATTTGTCTAAAATTTTACGATATTGTTTTGCAATAGTAGCCGAATTACAGGGTAACCACACCACGGCTGAAAGTAAGGTCTCGAAATAATTGGTCAACCAAAAGAATTCCGATTGGGTATTATACATGGTAAACATGGGTGTACGAATGGGTACACTAACACCTTCGGGTAAGGCTTTGAATACCATTGGAATGTATCCTAAATCATGTAAAGCAGCGATATGTTGTGTACCTACTTGATTTTCGCCCAAATAGTTATTGATACGACGTGCATATTTTTGAACGACTTCTTCTTTAGGTTTTGCAAAAAAATGATTTTGAAAATCTTCTAAAATGTATTTTTTGATAAAATATTGTAAGCCAAAGAATACGACTTCATTTACGCCTTCAATTCTTGATTTTCTAGGAGTCCAATTAGAATACACTAAACTTGTTCCGTTTGGATATTGTCTTCGGTGATCTACTTTATAACCGTCGGTTAACAGTAATGGGTTCATATCTATTATTTTTTTATTTGTAATTCATTCTTATTCGGACTTCAAAAGTAAAACTATAATGGTCTTACTATTTCATTATAAATAATGATTTTCCTTTTTAATTTCTCCCTTTTTCATTGGGATATAAGGTTTGTACAGCATCACTTTGCCAAAACCTTTTCGTGTCTATGTCGAGGCATGAAATTTTACCTGTAAATGCTGCTCCTGTATCTATGTTCCAAACATTTGCTTTTTGCATAGGTATTGTAATTCCGTAATTTATGGTAGGTGTATGACCAATGTAAATCTCATCAAACAATAGTAATCTTTTAGGAAATAATTCACTATTTTTTTTAAGGTTTTTATCCATTGATACAGCTGTTTCCCACAAAGTTCTATCCCAAGAATAATTAGAGGAATAGGTTTCATGACTTGGTCCATGCATGGAAGAAAAACCAGCATGAATAAACAATCTATTTTGCGCATCAACATGATAATCTTTCATTTTTTTAAAAAAAATCAAATGCTCGCTTTTTTTGTTTTTTTCCAAAGCATGATAAGCTTCAAATGTTAAAATCCCACCATGAAACAGCCATTTTCTTTCGGCAATATCAGTTGCTAAATAATCCATACACCAAGTGTCGTGATTGCCTCTGATAAAAATACAATCTTGTTTTTCAGCCGTTTCAATTAAAAATTGAATTACCGCAGCAGATTCACTCCAACCATCTACATAATCTCCTAAGAAAATTAAAGTATCCGATGTAGTAATTTCTGCTCTTTCAAATAGTTGTTGCAAAGCTCTTAAACCACCATGAATGTCTCCAAAAACTAAAGTTCTTTTTTGCATTTTAATAGTCCCAAATTAATCCCTTTTCATTTAATCTATATTGAAACTTTTGCGTGTCTCCGAATGTTTGATAGTCTTTGTAATTTTTATTCATGATTTCGTCATAAGCTAAAAACATTTGGTTGGATGCTATGTGAAATGGCATTCTTCCGCATCCTGTACACAAACCAGGAATAGCTACCGTCTTAATAGCTTCATTGTTTTTACACGCTATTAGAATCGCTTTCATGGCTAAATAAGCATTTACAGAAGTTGCAATATTAAAACTCATAGGTACTCTCATTGTAGGTGCAGAAATTAAATATGGAATGGTATCATTTCCTGTAGCAAGTGTAATGGATTTTCCAATTAGTAATTCTTTTTCATCTAATTGGGCAATTTGAGCTTGTAAATTTTCTTGTAAATGCCAACCTAATTTCTCAGAAATATGTAAATCCAATCCTCCATCCATAAAACCAAAAGAATTGGCCGGACTAACAATAGCATCGCAAGGAACTTCTAAAATATCTTGTCCTATGATTTCTACATTTGGACAATCTTTAAAATCTTCTTTCCAAGCGTTGCCTAATGCTTCTTCTCTGTAAACTAACTTAACTTGCACCATATCTAAAATTCTATATATTCTACAGGTACTTGGTCTGTTAACCAAACTCCGTTTTCTGACACATAAAAAGAATAGCCATCTGCATGCATTTTAGGTGCATTGATACTTAAAATAACAGGTTTTCCTCTTCTACTTCCTACTTTGATAGCTGTTTCCTTATCTTGACTCAAATGCACATGTTGTCGACTCATTTTTTGCAAGCCTTCTTTTCGAATGGCTTGCATGAATTTATCTACTGTTCCGTGGTATAAAAAATGAATAGGTTCGATTTCTTTCAATTCTAATTCGACTGAAATGGAATGTCCTTGACTCGCTCTTATTTTAGTTTTGTCTTTATTAAAAGCGAATCGTTTTTTATCATTATTGATTACTACATATTCTAGTAATTCAGTGTTTAATTTTTTATGATGTTGGTTGCATTTTTCAATCAATTCATTAACTGAAGCCCAGCCGTTCTCATCTAATTTTAAGTTGATGGTTTCAGGAGCATGTCTTAATATTAAACTAAGAAATTTACTTATATTTTTAGTTTCTTTTTCATTCATTTTTACTTCATGTTTAGTCATTTCATTTAGAAATCTTTAATTTTCTATTCAATTCTTCATCTGAGAAATAAAATGGTTTTTCTTCAGGAATTAACAATTTATCTAAATCTTTACTTTTTACGAACTCATATTGTTCTGCAACAAATTGAGATATATCTTCTATTAAAAGCACATCTTCTTTTGAAAAAGTACGAATGTATTCGTTTCGCAATCCAATTTGAATGGCTCTTCTGTCTAATTTATCCCCATAAGGATCATGATCGGGATCCCATTGTAAGCGTACATTTGAACTTTTAACCGCATCTTTCCATGCTTCCTGTGTTATTCCTTCCACTTGATTAAAAGAAGAATAAACGGCGTTTTTCAAATACCTTTCAAACGCTTCCAGTTTTAAATGTATAGCCAAAACGACTTCTTGTCCTTCTTTGGTTCCCCAACCATTGCGATACATCATCCAAAGGAAATTAGGTTTAATCCAAGTCATTCGATCCAAACTAAAAGCACCTCCAAAAAATTGATTTTCAGCTGCAAAATGTCCTATTTCATTTCGATAGGATTGGTAAACGATTATTTTTTCATGGTCATATTGCGCCATGATATGATGGCCGTCTTTGGGCCATTTTAAAATTTGTTCTGTATATTTTTTTAATTTTATTTTCATTTTAAAAGTTTTTTGTACCACTGGTAATTTTCTTCATCAAAACAGACAAAGGTTATTTCTTCTAAGTTATTTGCAGAAAATTTTTGAACAGCATTTATGGCTATTTGTGCCGCTTCTGCTTTTGGAAAACGGTAAATTCCCGTACTTATATTAGGAAAAGCAATTGTTTTTAATCCTTTTTTTTCTGCTATCTGCAATGCGTTTACATAACAATTGGCTAACAGTTTTCTTTTCTCCTCTTTATCGCCATTCCAAACTGGTCCAACCGTATGGATGACATATTTTGAAGGCAAATTTCCAGCAGTAGTAATAACCGCTTCTCCTACTTTACAACCGCCTTGTTTATTTCTTATAGCTACACATGCCTCTAAAATAGCTTTTCCTCCTGCTTTATGAATGGCGCCATCTACGCCACCACCACCTAATAAAGAAGTATTAGCGGCATTGACGATAACGTCAACTTCCATTTTTGTGATATCTGCTTTGCTTACAAGAAATTTCATATGTTTATTTTTTTAATCGCCTCCCTTTATTAATACATCAAATACTTTTTGCATTCCAGTGGTTGCTTTTTCTTTAATATAAATGGCTCTTCCTCCATAATTGCCTCCATCATGGTCTGGGTTGATAATGATTAGTTGCGCATCGTCTTTTATAAAGTTTAAAAGATTAGCTGCAGGGTAGACTTGTAAAGAGGTACCTATGACCATAAAAATATCCGCTTGTGCTACTAATTCGACAGCAACAGGATACAAAGGCACTTCTTCACCAAACCAAATAATATCAGGTCGTAATTGGGAACCATCTTCTGCTTTGTCTCCTATTTTGATATCCTCAAAGCAATCATAGGTTATTTTTCTATTGAGAGAAGAACACATTTTATTTAATTCTCCATGAAGATGTAAAATATGGGTTGAACCTGCTCTTTCGTGTAAATCGTCTATGTTTTGTGTGATGATTTGCACATCGAAGTGGTCTTCTAATTGTTTTACTAAATGGTGTGCTTGATTGGGTACTACTTGCTTTAATTGTTGTCTTCTTTGATTGTAAAAATCCAATACTAATTCGCGATTTTTTCTCCAACCTTCTGGTGAAGCTACATCTTCGACTTTATGGTTGTGCCATAACCCGTTAGCATCTCTAAAGGTTTGAATTCCGCTTTCCGCACTAATTCCTGCTCCTGTTAAAATGGCTATTTTTTTCATTTTACGCTTTAATTAATTCATCTAACAAAATGTCTAGGGAATCATATTGTTGCATATGATATCTTTCACAGACAATATCTATATTTCCTTTTCTCCAAAAACCATCTTCTACTACAACTTTCATTTTATTAGAATGTGCAAACAATCCTAATTCTAATAATGAAATGGGTGATTGGGTATTCTTTGCAAAAAACATAATGATACTATCGGCTTGCTCAAGTGCATTTAATTCCCAAACAACTTGTTCTTTAAATTGAGGATTGTCTATCGATTGTTCCCAACTACTATTCCAAGAGTCTCTTCTCGGGTTGAAAATAATATATTTCTCTGACAAAACTTGTTCACATTTATGTTGCCAATGTATCGCTTTATCCATTTCAATAGAACCTGCTAGAAAAATGGATTTTTTAGTCATATCTCTATTGTCAATATTTTCTGGAGATTTATAGATTGTTTTCATTAGTATTTTGCATCATTCTTAATTCATCTCTTACTTCCATTAAAGCAAACCCTAATAAGTTTAATCCTTTCCATAGTTTAGGTTGATTTGCTTTTTCATGATCTGAAGCTAAGCCAATTCCCCAAACAGCATCGACAGGACTGGCTTCTACTAATATTCTATTTTTCGTTAGTAATAGAAACTCTTTTAGCTCCTTATTTTGATTGAACTTGTGTAAATTTCCTTCTTTTACAATTTGATATCTATTTGCCAACCAAAGAACATCATCATAGTTACGAACTTCTCTTCCCCACTTTTTAGCTTCTGCTGGTGATTTACTATCTAAAATCTTTTGAGCCATTTCTTTGTCTCCAAACAGTTCTGCTTTCTTTACCATCATCCAATGTTCGGCAGTTTTGTATTCTATTTCGTTCACGATGAAACTACTTTTCCACCATTGACTGAAACATGTTTTTGTAATTGTTCCATCTTTTGAAGGTTGATGTCCCCAAAAGAATAAAAACTTATTTTCAATATTTATATTTTCAATTGTGTATTTCATATTTCTTACTTAATTTATCACATAATGATGTGATGTTGTCTTTTCTAGCTAATACATTAATCCATTCTTGTGGAATACTTTCGTAACCATATAACAGTCCAGCTAAACCACCTACAATAGCAGCTGTAGTATCGGTATCACCTCCCAGATTAACGGCTTTTAAAACCGTTTCTTCATAGGTGTTGGAATTTAACAAACACCATAAACTGGCTTCGAGGCTGTGTAGAACATAACCGCTTGAATGAATTTTATTTTCTTCTACCTCATTAATACTCCCTTTTAAAACCCTATCAAATAATTGAATCTCTTTTTCATTAAAATCTTTATTTGAAATAAAATCATTAACAATTGCTTTAGTTTGTATGTAGGCTTCAAATTTTTGCTGTCCTTTTATTATTTCTAATGCGTAAACAATATAAATAAAACAAGCAAAAACCGAACGAAAATGAGCATGTGTGATAGAAGAAACCTCTTTTACTTTTTGATAAATCACCGTAATATCCTTTCCCTCTTGAAGATAAAAGGCTAAAGGTAAAATACGCATTAAAGAACCATTTCCATTGTCTTCTTCATCAAAACCTCCACATAATTCAGGTTTGTGACCTTTAGCAATTCTGTAAATTGACTCTCTAGTCGCTATTCCAATATCGAAAACACGTCCATGAGGCGTCCATATTTCAGCATTATACCAATGTACAAATTTTGAAGCTATATCTTCCAAATCATAAGTATTACTTAAACTTTCAGCCAAACAAAACGTTAAGGAACTATCATCACTCCAAGTTCCTTTAAGTTGATGATGTGTACCAAATTCTTGCATGTTAACAACAGGGTTGTTTTTGAGATAATCCCTAGACATAAACTCTACTGGAACACCTAAAGCATCACCTACCGCAACTCCAAATAAAGCACTATGTATTTTTGTTGTTTTCATTTTATAACTAATGGTAACACTTCTACTTTATCGTTTACAATATCTTTGAAAGAATTAGTTGTAAAGATTTTCTCAAAAACATGAAGACTATCAAATCCTTTATTAAATATTCCGTGACTTACTGCTAAGTATAAGTTACCCGCATTTTTGCTTTTCAATTCTTCGGCTAGGCCAATAAACGTGCCTCCTCCATCGCAGATGTCGTCTACAATTAAACAATCTTTACCTTCTAAGTCTTCTGAATATACTTTAAAACCAGATAGTTTCCCCGTTTTTACATCTCTGCTTTTACTACATTCTACGACCTCAACACCTCCTAAATATTCTGACACCTTATAGATTTTCTTTAAAGCGCCACCATCAGGAGAAATCAACAAGACTTCGTTTCCAATTTTCTGAATAACTTCTTGAACAAATTGATAATTTGGAATGACTGTACAATTGTTTAAAAGTGCTGGAGTAACTTCTGAATGCGGATCGAAAACTTGAATTCCCTCTAACTGTAACGCATTGATAATATCTGCATAAACTTTAACAGACAAAGGTTCACCAGGTATCATGACGCGATCTTGTCTTGCCGCAGGAAAATAAGGAATTATTGCTTTCGTAGTTTTTACACCCATTCTTCGAAGAGCGTCTACTGCCAAGCAAAATAGGCCTAGGTCATTAAAAGAATTCAATCTATGTGTCACAAAAACGGCCTGCGTGGTATCGAAATCTGCTACAATTTTTATATGTGGTTCACCCCCAGAAAAGACAAAGCTTTGAAAAGCTATCGTATTTTGTATTCCAAGTGGTGCAAAATGAGGGTCTAAATTAAGAATCATAATATTTGTGTTTATTTTACACAAATGTATGGTTTAATTTTTTTCTGACAAAATTTTATTTTGTGTTTTTTTTACGCTAATTTAATTTCAAAATGAATCCCTTCTTTTTCAAGACGTTTGTATTCACTTATATTGAAGGTATAAAGTTTAGCAGGACGTCCTGTTTTTTTATTCGCAAATTCTTCGGTTTCTATAATAAAACCAAAGCTTAACATTTTTTTTCTAAAATTGCGACGGTCTATTGGTTTCCCAATGATGGTAGTGTAAAGGTTTTCCAGTTGTGAAAAAAGGAATTTTTGAGGTAATAAGTCAAACCCTATAGGTTGGTAGGTTAACTTATTCTTCAAGCGTTGCAGTCCCATTTGAACAATTTCATTGTGATCAAATGCTAAATTGGGAATTTTATCAATTTCCACCCAAGACACATGATCAGCATCTGTATTTGCAATTAAGGTAAGTTTAGAAGAGTCAACTAAGGCAAAATAGGCTACTGAAACGACCCTGTTTCTTGGATCTCTAGTGATATCGTCTCCAAAGGTGTACAATTGCTCCAAATAGTTAACCGCTACATTTGTTTCTTCCTTCAGTTCTCTTTTAACGGCTTCAATAAGCGTTTCATCTTCCTGAACCAAACCGCCAGGTAAAGCCCAATAGGTATTTTGGCTACCAAATTTTTGTTGGATTAACAAGACATATAATTTGGATTTTTGATAACCAAAAACAACAGCATCTACCGCTATTCTAATATTTTGATGATGTGCAGACATAAAAGTGTGTATATACAACGCAAATATAACTTATTTTAATTGTAATAGTACTCTTTCGCTATGCTATTTGAATTACCAAGCCTATTATTGCATTTATGAATAAGTTTAAATAGCTATAAGATTACTATAAAGTTACTATAACCTTGCCTTAAATTTCTATAGATAAAATTTAATTCATAGTATTTATAAAACTTTAATACATTTTACTATCAAGGGAATTTCAAAACACTTATTCTTTTTTAATGGTAATCTTATAAGTAATTAAATAGGTTTCATTTAATTTAAAATGTAGGTCGTAGGTTCCTTTTATTTGAAATGTAGTTTTAATTTCTATGAGTTGGTTTTCTAAACGAGTTACCTTAATTTCATTAGATTTTCTATAGGAACCTGAGACCAATTCAACGTAAAGATTACTTATTTCTATGGGTTTACTCTCTTTCAAATAAAAAGTCATCATTTCGCCTCTTTTACACTCAATTTCTAAGATTTTAGGTTGTATAGCAATTACGCCATAAGTATGCGTACTATTGTAGACGATTGGTCCATTTAAAAAATCGTCAATTGTAATGGGAATAGGGGTTAATAGCCATTTCGTATCTAATGGGTAATGATCTTTAGCAAATAGAATAGGATCTGCTAAAAAATAAGTACCATTAAAGTTGTCCAAAAAATGACTGGCTTCCCAATCAAAAAAACCTGAAGACCATGTAGCATCACACAAATACCATTTATTATTTAAATAGACTGCATTCCAAGAATGATTTGGAATACTTAACTTTTGAATATTTTTGGTAGTGGTTCTTCCGTAACCGTTTATAATTTCACATTTTAAACCTGCAAATTGGGACATTTCTTGAATAAGATAGGCATAACCAGTACACACGGTTTTCTTTTCATTTTTTAATTTTTCAAAGCTTTCCATAGTGAAGAATGTATCCCATTTTGCTAATTGTAGACTGTCTTTATACCATTTCTTTCGTTTACTACTATTTTTTTCTGACGCATAATAGTCGTTTTCGATATTATTGCACACCCAAGTATACAGCGCTCTAAATTTTTCAACTTCTGTCGTTAAACTATTTGTTAAATTATAAGATAAAACCGGTAAGTTGTCCAGACTTGCCCCTTGATACTGAGCTGCTATCTCATCTGCTTTTGTAAAATCGATAGTTTTAAAATCAGACAACTGCGCAACCAAGATGCAGGGTAAATAAAAAAGAATATAAAATAGTCCTTTTTTACTCATTTCTAAACCAGTTTCGCATTCTTTGAAAAAAAGATGGTTTAGAATGGAATTCTTTGGCAACAGCAACTTCACCCAATAACAACGTTTCGTCTGGACTTAATTTCACAGAAATAATAGCTCCCGAAACTATTACTTCTTTGGTTTTATATCCAATAAAACTAACTATTAATACATCTCCTTTTTTAAGTGGCATTGTAAAAGCAAATTCACCATCAAAGTTTGTTTCTGTACCAATATTAGTTCCTTTTACAACAACATTTATTCCAGGCAAAGGTGCAACATCATCAGACACCACTCCTTTAACTAGTATTCCTTCCGTTTGTGGGTTTTCTTTTTGCTGGTTAGGTGTTAGTACGATTTCTGGTTTTTCTGTGGTTTGAGCAGTTGCAGTACCTACAGCTAATAAAGACAATAACGAAAAACTAGCTATTCCCACTTTGAAAGCACTTTTTTTATGCTGTATTTCTTGCCTATTAGTGTGTGAATAGGTTTTCAGCTGATCTTCCACAAACAAACCGCAAGTCTTTTGCGCCGTATTTTTAAAATAGTTTGCGAGGGCTTCGTCAGTCCAGTCTCTAAAATCGATGACTTCTTTCTGACAAGTAGTACAAAAGCCTCCTTTTTCTGTTTGTAAAAAGCTATCGAACTTTTCACTACAAGGCGTTTTTATGGAAAGAGTTGTTTTTTGGTGCATAGCAATAGGTCTTATAGTATCAAATATAAGAATTTATGTTTTAAAACAGGAATCCTTTTTTTACAACTGCTTAAAAAAACTAATTTAATTAATATAATCACTATATTTGATTTTTGCAAAAAAACCATGGAACAACCCCTATCGATAGAAACATTTTATAACGACATTAATGTTGCCTTACCCCATGATGTTAAGGAAGACATTGGTCATTTTAATGTTTTTGAGATTCCCAAAGTGATGACCAAATACAAAGAACAGGCTGTTATGCCATACAATAGAAGGTCATATTATAAGATAAGTTTGATTTGTGGCAAAAACAAGGCCGAATATGCAGATAGAACCTTTAACATAGAAAACAATGCTTTATTGTTTGCAACACCTAAAATTCCGTATCATTATTATCCATTAGATGAAAATCAAGAAGGCTATTTTTGTGTTTTTACGGAAGATTTTTTGGTGAAAAACCAAAGTCAGCTTGCTTTGAACACCTTACCTATTTTTCAACCCAATGGGTATCCCATTTTTGAACTTACGGATGCACAAGTTAAAGAGTTCTCCTACATTTTTGAAAAAATGCAAAAGGAAATCAATTCTGATTATGCTTATAAATACGACTTGTTGCGCATGTATGTGTTAGAATTAATTCATCAAGGTCAGAAATTACAACCCGTGAATGCCACGTATTCCGAAGTGAATGCTACCAGTAGAATTACGTCCTTATTTATTGAATTATTAGAACGACAATTTCCAATTGAAGCTCCACAACAACGGTTAGAATTAAAAACTGCCAAAGAATATGCCGATCGATTGTCTATTCATGTGAATCATTTAAATAAAGTATTAAAAGAAAGCACTGGTAAGACTACGACTAGTATTATTAACAATCGCATTCTTAAAGAAGCTAAAATACTTTTGCACCAAACAGATTGGAATATTTCAGATATAGCCTTTGGGTTGGGTTTTGAAGAACTGTCCCATTTTTCCAATTTTTTTAAGAAACAAACTGCTCTTACCCCTTTAAAATATCGATCTGCTTCAAATTGATTGAAATTTACAATTTATTGCTTGTTCGTTGTAACTTCTCGGAGTTTGCAACACCTACCTTTGTTCTTATAATCATAATACGAAATAATCATGAATAAAAACAAAATTGCATTAGTAACAGGTGGTAGCCGTGGTTTAGGAAAAAACATGGTTGTCAGTTTAGCAAAAAAAGGATTTGATGTTGTATTTACTTATCATAGCAATGCCGTAGAAGCAGCAAAAGTAGTGAGTGAAGTGCAACAATTGGGTCAAAAAGCAGCCAGTATTTCATTGGACACCTCCAAAACAAACAGTTTAGATGCTTTTAAAGATAATTTAGAAAAACTTTTAAAAGAAAACTTTCAAGCTGAAAAAATTGATTTTTTAATCAATAATGCAGGAATTGGCATTCATGCGTCATTTGAAGAAACCACAGAAGAACAGTTTGATTTACTTTTCAATATTCATTTAAAAGGCGTGTATTTTCTATCCCAAAAATTAGTACCTATGTTACAAGATGGTGGTGGTATTGTAAATATATCAACTGGATTGGCCCGATTTACGACACCAGGATATGCAGCATATGCGACAATGAAAGGCGGTATTGAAGTTTTAACCCGTTATCAAGCAAAAGAATTAGGAGTTAGAAAAATAAGGGTTAACACCGTTGCACCAGGGGCAATTGAGACTGATTTTGGTGGAGGTGTTGTAAGAGACAATAAAGATTTAAATCAGTTTATATCTTCGATGACTGCATTAGGAAGAGTGGGTTTACCCGATGATATTGGAGGGGTAGTTGCTTTTTTGTGTACGGAAGACTCAAATTGGATTAACGGGCAACGCATTGAGATTTCTGGTGGAATGATGTTATAAAAACACATGTTTTACATAAAAAAAGAGCCTAATTATAGGCTCTTTTTTTTTACTAAAAATTAATTCTAATCCATTATTCTACAACTAATTTAGCTGTATAAAGTTTTCTTGAATGGATTTTTATGATATACACCCCTTTAGCCAAATCTTGAGTGATTAAAGAATATTTATTGTTGTTAATATTATGGGTTTTGTATAATAATTTACCTTGTAAATCAAATAATTCGATAGCATCTATTGGATAATCACATTGTAAGATAGTTTTCTTTTGGTTATTTGCTGGATTAGGAAACATACTAATACCTTTATCGATAGCAAAGGCCTCTTTATCCAAAGTCCCCATCATTTGAAAAGAAACACGATTAGAGACTTCGTTGTAAGAATCATTAGTAAACATTACTATATAATAATTACCTGCTGTAGAAGGCATATTTTCTGGAGTTATGGTTGCGCTACCTTCAGCGACACCATTAAAATACTGATAGCTTATTAAAGGATCACTATTGGGATTATCTCCTTCGTTATAAATACCCAACCAATCTTTTACAATTCCTGGTGCATCTGTCCAAGAAGCGTTTATTTGTTCTCCTAAATCATAGACAGGGCTATCAATCCATAGTTCTGTTACCAAATCACCAACTTTAAAAAAGACCTTTTCACCAATAGCATTATAACTATCTTGAATATAATACTGGGCGTAATAATAGCCCTTTGGCAAATTACTAAACGTTTTAGTACCATTTGTTGTTGTTACATATTGCCAAGCAGCAGCAGGTGCATCTCCTGCATCGATTCCCATTTTATAAATACCCATCCAGTCATTTGCAAGGTTTGGCCCATTGATAAACGAAATAACAACCTCTTCTCCTACAGCATATTCTTCTAGATTAGAAGTTAAAACAGGAATAGCACCGACATAAAAATAGACTCTATCAGCAACTTCTGTATACCCATCATTTTCAAATACTGCTGCAAAATAACGACCACTTTGAGTTAATCCAGAAGTAAAGTTGACTGTACCTGTTGAAGTACCATTTGTATATTGCCACATTTGAGAAGCTGGTCCACCAGGTGTTTGGCCGTCTTTATAAATGCCAATCCAAGTATCATTCGCTGCTGGTACATTTACATAATTCACTGCGATGGCTTGGTTATTTGCATAGGTGAATGTTGGGCTGTCGATTGTAATTTCAGGGTTAGCAACATTACTGTTAATAATTTCAAAAGTAACAACATCGCTCCAATCAGACCATTCTAAATTTCGATCACGATAACGAAGTCTGGCATAATGAGTACCATTATCTAACGAATTAGACAGAATATTAATTTTGGTTATATCCACTCCTAAATTAATATTTACAGTAGAATCGGTTTGTGTAGCATATTTACCGAATAGATTTTCATAATCGCGATAATATTCTTTCTCTAACGTATTGAAATCATTAAACTTAGAAATTTGAAATTGAGATGTATTTAAGAGTTCGTTTTCAGAAGTTGCAAAGTCGCTACCGTCTAGTACGATTGGCAATTCTATAGGTTGTGAAAAAACATTGGTTATACTTGGTTTTTCAGGAGCATTTTTATTTTTGTAGCGATGAAAAGTATCCATCAACTGGTTGTTTTTCCATCTAAAGATACTTCCAATGGAATAGCTTTCCACATCCATTTTCCCATTGATTACATCGATATCAACAATTTGATACATCCAATTACTGATTGTTTTTTGTACATCTTCAAAATCTTGTTCCGTAGACATTGACCAATATTGATCCCAAGCTGTTCCACCAGAGATAATTTGATAGGCTTGAGCATTTTTTAATTGTCCTCTATGATACAAATGATGGTGTGCTCCAATGTGCATAATGTATTTATCTGAAGTAGTTAAAAGAGGAACAGCAGTTTGTCTTACCCAATTAGATATAT
The DNA here is from genome assembly GCF_024054195.1 of Flavobacterium sp. NRK F7. Lineage (GTDB taxonomy): Bacteria > Bacteroidota > Bacteroidia > Flavobacteriales > Flavobacteriaceae > Flavobacterium. The sequence goes on from NZ_JAMXLB010000001.1 coordinate 534,122, forward strand.
CTCCTACATATTGTTCTGCTTGATAGGGACGATGGCTTAAAGAAAAAATCCAATCAACAGTTGTGTCATTTTCAGCTGCAGCAAGCACTTGTTGCAACCAAGCATATTGAGTGGCTCCTGTATGTTCTGAACTCATACTAATAAACAACACATTCCCAGCTTGTTGGGCATAATAATTTTCGGTATTAGAAGAAATGCCTTGGTAAGACAGTTCACTCATAAAAAAATGACTGTAATACGAATTCATTCCAAGAGTACCATAGGTTTCGTGATTACCAACTGTAGTTTGAATTGGAATATTACCTGATAAACCCCTATTCTTTTTAAAATGTACATTTTCGTAGTGATCCAAAGTACCAACATCTACTTGGTCACCCACCATAAAAGTCATGGCGATATTATCATCAGGAGATAGTGCATCTCCCCATTTTTCTTTAATCTTTCGCTTTGCAGCTGACACTAACGAATCATAACGTGGTTCATTTTTTAATTGATTATCCCCCATAATTAAGAAACGAATATGACCATCAGCGGTAGCAGCTTCACCAGGATTTGGCAATGTTTTAAAAGAATACACTGCCGATTCGCTAGAACCCGTTCTAATTTTATAGTAATATTTTGTATTAGGTGTTAAATTAGTCAATTTAGCAGAATGATAGTAGTAATTTCCAGGATAACCAGAATCGGTAAAAATATTGGTGTTACCCGTTAACGTTACATTTAAGTTTGTGGTATCTAAACCATATTCAACAATAGTTTCAGAATTGGCATTGGTTTTCCAACTCACATAAATTGAATTTGGAGTTACATTTTGCAGATACGGATACACTATTTGAGAGAATCCTGAAAAAGTGAATAAGAAGAAAAATAAGAAAGTAGTTTTTTTCATAATAGTTTGCTTTTTTAGCTCTAGCAAAACTAAATCCATCCTTCTTTTTGTTTGTTTTCTAAAAGTTATCTAATAATAAAACTTAGATTAGAAAATGGTTATGATTGTTAAATGTAGGTTAATCCCAAAACTAAAAAAATCCTTTCATCTTGTTCAAGACCTCATCCAAAACCGAATTGAGCGCATCATTTTTTCTTGAGAGCATATATACCGAAGTACTTGGCATTTTAGAACTATCCCAAAGCATTTGAATATTACCTTCGTTTATAAAAGCTTTGGCATTGATATTCCAAACGATTGCTAAACCCGTATTCCTAGACAATGCTGTAAGCAATTCATTTTCAGAAGGAATGATATAATTTGAAATTAATGTGGGTCGTTTTTTATCAAAGACATGTAACCAAAATAATTTCACATGCGGAATACGTGCATCATAGTTGTACCATTTTTGTTGGTTCAACCATTGCTCTACAGTACTAAAGTTTTCCTCTTCTATTTCCTTTTTACAAAGAGTTATATCTAAATCAAGGCTTGCAACAATAATTTGTTTCATGGTACCCAATTCTTTTTGAATGGTATCGAAGGTGTCAAATTTCTTGGTTACTATTGCAAAATCTACCTTTTTTGCATCTACTAATTGAAATAATTCGTCATTTTCTGCAAATGTGAAATCGATAAATTCAAAATGAGACAATAATTGGTTCCCAATGCTTAAAAACAAATGCTTCGAGATGCCAACAGAAACCAATTGATTGGAGTTGAAAGCTTTTTCTCGAAATCCGTTTTCTACATTTTCTAATCGATCCAAAGCTTCAATAATGAGATTATTGAGTAGTTTGGCATACTCTGTAGGCTCCACTCCTTTCGATTTTCTGTTGAATAGTTTATACCCAACATGTGCTTCTAACATGGCGATTTGCTGACTTACTGCGGGTTGACTAATAAACAATTCTTTGGCAGCGTTCGAAAAATTACCATTTTTATATACCGATTTAAAAGTCCGATACCATTCTAAGTTAACCATGATATAAAATTATTTATCACAAAAATAATTTAAATTATTTTTACTAATACCATTTTAGTTGTAATTTTGATAAAAAATTTAAAAAATATGAAACATATACTTGCTACCATATTGGTAATTTTAAGCTTGGGTTGTAAAGAAAAAGAAACAACACCTCAAGAAGAAACAACAGTACAAACAACAAAAAAAGAAACCATGAAAAAAGTATTATTTGTATTAACCAGTCATGAAGATTTGGGTAATACAGGAGAAAAAACAGGATTTTGGATTGAAGAATTTGTAGCACCATATTATGAATTAGCCGATCAAGGAGTGGAAATTACTTTAGCTTCGCCAAAAGGAGGACAACCTCCAATTGACCCAAGAAGTTCAGATCCTTCAAATGCTACCGAAGACACCAAACGTTTTGATAAAGACGAAGCGTTACAAAAAAAATTAGCGCATACACTTCCCTTAACAGAGGTGAACCAGGCTGATTATGATGCTGTTTTTTATCCAGGTGGACATGGTCCTCTTTGGGACTTAGCTTCAAGTGAAATTTCTCAAAAACTGATTACTTCATTTTATACCAATAACAAACCTATTGCATTTGTTTGTCATGCACCAGGCGTTTTAAAAGACGTGAAAGTAAATGGTGATTATTTAGTAAAAGGCAAAAAAGTAACTGGATTTACCAATTCGGAAGAAGAAGCTGTAGGCTTAACCGATGTAGTTCCTTTCCTTTTAGAAGATGCTTTACAAGAAGATGGCGCACTTTATAGCAAAGGAGATAATTGGGCACCTTATGCAGTAGAAGACGGTTTATTGATTACTGGACAAAATCCGGCTTCATCAAAATTAGTCGCTCAAAAATTATTACATCAATTAAATTAAGTTACAAATGCAAAATTTTGAATTATATAACCCTGTAAATTATGTATTTGGTAAAGGCCAAATAGAAAAATTAAAAAATTTAGTTCCAGAGAACACCAAAATATTAATCGCCTATGGAGGGGGAAGTATTTTTAAAAACGGTGTTTATGATCAGGTAAAAGCCGCTTTATCCAAATCATTTGAAGCTAACCATATAGTAGAATTTGGAGGTATTGAACCCAATCCAAGATACGAAACCTTAATGAAAGCCGTTGCTCTTATTCGTAAAGAAGAAATTGGTTTTATCCTTGCTGTAGGAGGTGGAAGTGTTATTGATGGTGTGAAGTTTATTTCAGCAGCTGTACATTATGAAGGTGATGCAGCAGATATCTTAAGAAAACGCATTTTATTTAAAGACGTTTCACAAGTAATCCCTTTTGGAACTGTATTAACATTACCAGCTACTGGTTCCGAAATGAATTCAGGAGCCGTGGTTACGATTGAAGCCACACAAGAGAAATTGACATTGGGGGGAAGTGCTTTATTCCCGATCTTTTCCATTGTTGACCCAACCGTTATTACTTCTTTACCAAAAAGACAATTACAAAACGGAGTCATTGATGCTTTTACACATGTAATGGAACAATACTTAACCTATCCTCATGATGCGATGCTTCAAGATCGAATTGCAGAAGGTATTTTACAAACCTTAATAGAAATTGGTCCAGATGTAGTAGAAAATCCATCCGATTATAAATTAGCCTCCAATTTTGTTTGGAGTGCCACTATGGCATTGAATGGATTGATTCAAAAAGGAGTGCCATCCGACTGGGCAACTCACATGATTGGACATGAATTGACTGCGTTATATGAAATTGATCATGCTCGTACTTTGGCGATTATTGGTCCCAATTTATACCGTGTGATGTTTGACACCAAAAAAGAAAAATTAGCACAATATGGTAAACGTGTATGGAATCTTACAGGAGATTCTACTGAAGCGATTGCAGAAGAAGCGATTGAAAAAACGGTAGCTTTTTTCCATACTATGGGAATGAAAACTAAGATTTCAGAAAACACCGATAATTATGAAAACACAGCCGACTTTATCGTGAATCGATTTGAAGAGAGAGGTTGGAAAGCTATGGGTGAAAAACAGAATATTACTCCAGAAAAAGTAAGAGAAATAGTAGAAATGAGTTACTAAACAATTTCATTTCTTTACAAAAAAAGCCAGATGTAAACCGTTCATCTGGCTTTTTTATCTTATCAACTGAAAAAATAAAAATACTTATTTCTAAGTATTTTTAAATGATTGTCATTTTTTATATTTGTTTTAAGCTCTTGAATGCGAGTTATTTTAAAAAAACAACAAACAAATAAATAATTATGACAAATTCATTAAGTTTTGACAAAACCTTGATGACTTCCTTGGAGACAAAGATAAAAGTCGAAAAATGGAAAGAATCATTAGATGCTTACAAAGCCGATCAGTACAAAGCGTCATTTTTAACACTTTTAGATTATATCGACACCGATATAAGAAAGCAGTATGGGAATGCCACTGAAACTTCTTTTAAAATTCCACATGGATCGATTGTCGTTGAAATCGAAATAACCGACACCCTATTACAAATTAAAGCTCCTTTTTTAAAAGTAGGGAATACACATAAAATACCTGTTTTTAGAAGAATTGCAGAGATCAATTTTTCCCCCTTAAATTTAGCTCAAATTCGTTATCATAATGACGAATTAGACTTTTATTACGAAGCGCCTTTGCATTTGTGTGAACCGTACAAAATTTATTATGTTTTAGAAGAGATTTGTCATAAAGCAGATAATTATGATGACGAATTTAAAGCTGCTTTTGATGTAGACTCATTACACGAACCTAAAATAACTCCTTACAGCTCAGAAGTTTTAGAAACCATTTGGAGTACATTTAACCGATTAATTGCAGAAGCGGAGCAGTATTTTGAATATTTTGATAGAGAGCGAATGAGTTATTTTAATTGGGATGTAATTAATATTACACTAAAAAAAATAGACTATTGTATGTCTCCTCAAGGCAAATTACGAACAGATGTAGAGCGAGAAATTGTTAATTTGAGTTCGCAAGACAGTATTACCATTAAAATTCAAAAAGGAAAGCAGTTTTTACAAAGTTTAAAAGCCCTTTCAAAAGAAGCATTATTAGAAGATTTTTATATTGCAGAAACTTTTATCCCTATCAAATCGAGAAGTGAAATTGAGCATTTAAAGAAGAATTTAGAACATACTTTAAAAGTAGCTAGCGAAGAAATTCATAAAGGAGATCAAATTGGTGCGACCTTTACCTTACTTCTAAGTTTTTACGACATGTTGTATTACAATATGGTTCCTAAAGAAGTATATGCAAAAACACAAACTACTTTGGAACAAGCAGCGAATCAACCTTGGAAAGAAGCAGCAAGCCTCTTATTTAAAGGGATGACTGCCATTATGAACGAACAAGAGTTGCCTTTTCAAGCGGAACAACCTAAGAAAAAAGGCTTTTTTTCCAACTTATTTAACTAAGAAATCATGCAAACATTAGATAATCTTAAAAACGCTACTTTTAAAATCCTTACTTCATCTTCAACAGGGAGTGGTTTTTATTTTAAAAACGAAGATATTATTATTACCAATCATCATGTGGTACAAGGCTATAAAAAAGTAGCTATTGAAGATGCCAATCAAAATAGAACTTTGGCAAAAGTAATTCTTATAAATCCAGACATTGACATTGCCGTTCTTAAAACAGAAGCGCCTCTAACTATTGAAGATTCGTTTTCAATCAACAGTTCCTTAACTTTAGCAACACGTCAAAAAGTATATGCTTTGGGATATCCATTTGGAATGCCATTTACGATTACTGAAGGAATTATTTCCAATCCGGAACAGCATATGAACGGGAAGCATTTTGTACAAACGGATGCCGCTATTAATCCTGGTAATAGTGGTGGTCCATTGGTTACAGAAGAAGGCTTTTTAGTTGGGATTAATTCTTCCAAGTTCAACAATGCAGACAATATGGGTTTTGCCATTCCGGTAAAAGAAATTATTGCCGCAATTGAGAGTGTAAGTTCGAATACCAACCATCAGTTTTCGTTGCAATGTCCTTCTTGTCATGCCTTAACATATGAACCAGTAGACTATTGTAATAATTGTGGTTCGCAATTACTAAAAGACGAGTTTATTGAAGAAGAATTAGGGGAATTAAGCAATTTTATTGAGCGTGCTATTTCAGAATTAGGTATCAATCCTATATTAACAAGAGCCGGTTACGAATATTGGAATTACCATCAAGGAAGTTCAGAAATTCGTATTTTTATTTACAAAAGAGATTATCTGTATGTGACTTCGCCTATTAATAGTATACCAAAAGAAAACTTATTGGATTTATATACCTATTTGATTTCAAGTAATCATAGTCCTTTTAAGTTAGGAATTTATCAAAATAACATTTTCATTTCTTATCGAGTGCATATTTCTGATATTTTTAAAGACGAAGCCAGTCAAAATAATGTAAAAGATAAGATTAAAGAATTAGCTTTAAAAGCAGATGAAATGGATGATTATTTAGTAGATGAATTTAATTGTCCAATGTCTACCTATGCTAAAAAAGATTTAAGAAGATAACAATTATATCATTCTTGTTTTACTACACGAAAGGTACTATTTGTAAAATTTGATTCCAATTTAAGAACGTAAATGCCTTTCTCTATTCCAGAGAAATTAATTTGAAATACTTCTTGATTTGGAATCATTTTTTGGATTAGTTGACCCAAGAGTGTGTAAATTTCAACTTTTGTTATGGTACTTTTTGCTTCAATATTCACAAAATTTTGTATTGGATTTGGATAAACTTCAATAGCATCTTTTTGAAATTCAGCAACACTTAAAGTTCCAACTTCAATATTGAGTACAAAACTATTGGTGCCTTCTGTATTCGAAATTGTAACAGTATAATCAGTGGGCGGACTTATTGTAGTAGGTGTACCTGAAATGGCTCCTGTTTCGGTATTAAAAATTAAACCTGTTGGCAAACTGGGAGAAATGGTATAATTAAAATCATAATATGTGGTTTTTTTTATTTTATGATTTCCATAGTCAGTAATATATAGCGTTCCATTTTGATCAATTGAAATGCAAGAAGGGTTTTTTAATTTGGCTAAAAGCAACTCATCATCATGGTCACCTAATGCACCCGAACCGCAAAAAGTACTTACAGTTCCTGTTGTATCAATTATTTTGATTTTATTGTTGCCATAATCTGTAACAAAAATGGCACCTGATGGATCTACCGTAGAAATTGTTGGGTTTTTGAATTTAGCAATTGATACCTCTCCATTTATATCACCTGAACCATTACCCGCAATTGTGACGACTTGACCAGAAGGAAGGATTTTTTTAATCTTATGATTTCCATAATCAGTTACAATAATATTTCCCAAAGCATCTATACAAACTCCAGTTGGACTATTAAATTTAGCGAGGTTACCTATTCCATCTGCGTCTCCAATTACACTTCCTGCTAAGGTTGAAACTACTCCAGTAGGAGTAATTTTTCGTATTTTGTGATTATAATAGTCTGCGACATAAATAGTATCGTCATTATCAATAGTAATTTCATCTGGATAATAAAATCTTGCCGCAATACCTACTCCATCTTGAAAACCACCTACACCACTTCCTGCAAAGGTAGAAACTATACCATTAGTGTCTACCTTTCTAATTTTATGATTACTTTGATCACATATAAATAAATTCCCATTTGAATCTTCTACTATACTTGAGGGGAAATTAAAAGTGGCTGTTTCAGATGCGCCATCTAAAGCCCCTATTGCTCCACTCCCAACTAAATTAGAAACCAAACCATTGGAATCTATTTTTTTTATTTTATGATTGCCTCTATCTACAACTAAAACAGCATTGTTGTGATCTAAAATTGCGGTTGTAGGAAAGTTAAATTGAGCCGTACTTATATCTCCAACAGTGTCTCCTTGAAAACCAGTTCCTGCGTAGGTTATAATTCCATTTCCATTAGGAATTGACCCACCCGTGTTAATAGGCACAATTGGTATGATTGTTTCGTTTACAGAAAAAGTATTGGGTGTAGGATAACTAATATTGGGTGCTTGAGCAATTGCAAGTACACTTTTAAAAAAAATAAAGGATAAAATGTAATTTTTTTTCATAACACACTTGTAATGAAACAAAAATAAAACAAAAAAGCGTTCAAAATTGTATTTTGAACGCTTTTAACTAACCAACCAAAAACTAAATAATTTAACCCAAATTATTTAAAAATATATCTATAAAACGTAGTCACTCGAGATTAAATTGCATGGAAAAAATTAAAAAAATGTTAAAGTTATAAAGCCCTTATGTATTCTTAGTTTGTAAGGATTTTATATATTAAAAGGAATTCTTTACCTTTGGGTTTCCTAAAATAAAAATCAATGGAAAAACCAAAATTTGCTGTCATTGGAGGAGGAAGTTGGGCAACAGCTATTGCAAAGATGTTATGTGCAAATCAGGAAAAAATTGCATGGTATATGAGAAGTACTTATGCATTAGAGTGTATTAAACATCAAAAACACAATCCAAACTATTTAAGTTCGGTAGAGTTTGACAACAATAAATTATTTCTAACAAACGATATTAATGAAGCCGTAGCATTTGCAGATTATATCATATTTGCCATCCCATCTGCATTTTTGAGTGCTGAGTTAGAAAAATTGACCGTTTCCCTTTCTGACAAAATAATTTTTTCAGCTATTAAAGGTATTGTTCCTGAATCGAGTTTAATTGTTGGAGAACATTTTAATACCAAATACGATATTCCTTTTGATAATATTGGTGTAATTACAGGTCCTTGTCATGCGGAGGAGGTTGCTATGGAGCGTTTGTCTTATTTAACAATTGCTTGTAATGATCGTACCAAAGCCAAATATGTCGCTAAAAATTTAAGTTCGTATTACATCAAAGCCAAAACTACAGACGATATCATTGGTACTGAATATGCTGCTGTTTTGAAAAATATTTATTCTATTGCCGCTGGAATTGCGCATGGATTAGGATATGGAGATAATTTTCAAGCCGTTTTAATGAGTAATGCCATTCGTGAAATGAAAAAGTTTATTCGTAAAGTACATCGAATGAAACGCAACATTAATAATTCAGCTTATTTAGGAGATTTATTGGTAACTGGTTATTCTGTTTTCTCTAGAAATAGAATGTTTGGAAACATGATTGGCAAAGGATACACGGTGAAATCGGCACAAATGGAAATGAGTATGGTAGCAGAAGGATATTATGCAGCAAAAAGCGCCTATTTATTAAATAAAGAATACAAAGCAGATACTCCTATTATTGATGCTGTTTATCGCGTTCTTTATGAAGGAAAAGAAGCAAAATCTGAGTTTAGAAAATTAACTGAAAAATTAAATTAAATTTTAACTTTTCATTAGATTATTAGAAAAACAAGCCTATATAATTGATTTACAGTAATATAGGTTTTTTTATTATAAAAAATTCAACAAACAACAATTTGATTATCAAATAGTTACCCCAATTTGCCTTGGAGTAAAAAATCGAAGTTACATTCGCAAACCTAAACATAAAAAACATGGACTCATTAATTCAACATCCCGTTATAATAGCTGTTTTTACCATAGTCATTCTAGCTATGTTAGTTTTAGATTTAGGTGTGTTGAACAAAAAAAGTCATGCTGTAACGAGTAGAGAAGCTGCGTATTGGTCCATTTTATGGATTTCATTATCCATGGGTTTCAGCGCAATCATTTATTATTATTTAGGTTTTGAAAAATTTTCGCAGTTTCAAGGAGCCTATTGGATTGAAAAGGCTTTATCAGTTGATAATTTATTTGTTTTCATTTTAGTGTTTGGCTATTTCAATGTAGGTAAAGAGCTACAACATAAGGTTTTGTTTTGGGGTGTAATTGGAGCTTTAGTATTTAGAGCTATTTTTATTTTTACAGGAGTTTGGCTTTTACACTATACCAATTTACCAGAAATGGAATTATTTGGTCAAACCGTTACTATAAATTATTTACTTACTCTTTTTGGAATTATTCTTATAGTTGCTGGAATAAAATCTTGGTTTAGTACTAATTCTGATGATGGTGACCAAGATTTTTCAAAAAGCCCAGGAGCAAGATTAGTACATCGTTTCTTTAAAGTGAGCCCAAATTTTGATGGTGACAAATTTTTTACGATTCAAAATGGTGTAAAAATGGCAACACCATTATTAGTTGTTCTTGTTATCATAGAGTTTACCGATTTATTGTTTGCTGTAGATAGCATTCCTGCTATATTTGCCATTGCACCAGATGATCCTTTTATATTATATACTTCCAATATATTTGCCATTTTAGGATTGCGTTCTTTGTACTTCCTACTCGCTAATTTTATGTATATGTTTAGTCGTTTGCATTATGGATTAGCCATTATACTAGCTTTTATTGGAGTTAAAATGATTATTGCGCCCTTTTATCACATCTCATCATTAGCTTCTTTAAGTGTAGTAGGTGGTATTTTATTAATTTCAGTGCTTTGGTCCCTATTATTTCCTAGTAAAGATTAGTTGATAACGTCACTTTTTTACACAGATAACGGATACATTTTATTGGTTTTACACAACTTTTCCTTAAAGGTAAAAATCATAAATATCTAATAAACAATAACTTAAAGCTTTTATCGCAACTCTTTTTTGCATTGGCACACTTTTTTCAATTAGTTAAGCAACTAATAAATAATTAAATTTTAAAAAAGTAAGTTATGAAAAAAGTAGTTTTAACAGCCGTATTCGCATTCGCAACATTAACAACATTTGCAACCACTAACACAAATGTTATTCCCGTACAAAAAGTGATTCTTCAAGAAGAGTATAAAGAATTACCTGCTGAAGAATTACCAAGTGCAGTACAAGAAGCTGTAAAAAGAGATTTTAAAGATGCTAAAATTCAAAAAGCATTTGTAAATGAAAGCAAAGAATTTAAGTTAGAGTTACTAGTTGGTCAAGCTACACAAACTGTTTATGCTGATGCTAACGGAAATTGGTTGAAAAAGGAGTAATATAATTTCACTTTCCTTTTACAAAAATGCTATCTCTTTTTGAGGTAGCATTTTTTATATTATTTTTAAGAACAATGTACCTAGAAAACGCTATTTTTATTTAAAAAAAGAATGCCAAAGATATTAATTGTTGAAGACGACACTACATTTAACCAAATGCTTTTACAGTTTTTAAAGCGAAATAATTATGAAGCAACGCCTACTTTTTCTGTAAAAGAAGCACTTACACAATTAGAAAATCAATCATTCGATCTTATCCTCTCCGATTTACGTTTACCTGATCAAGATGGGTTGGCATTGCTTTCTATTCTAAATACACAAAATAAAAATATTCCTTTTGTATTAATGACTGCTTATGCAGATGTGAAAACTGCAGTTAAAGCAATGAAAACAGGTGCGGCAGATTATATTTCTAAACCTTTTGTTCCAGAAGAAGCATTATTGGTCTTACAGAAAATTATATCTACTGATAAAAAGCAACCAGTAATTCAAAAAAAAGAATTGGAAACTACAATCCCATCCGAGTTTTATTGGGGAAAAGGAATTGCTTCCATAAAATTGAAAAAACATATTGATTTAGTGGCACCCACTCCACTATCTGTTTTAATTACAGGAGAAAACGGAACGGGTAAAGAAGTAGCTGCAAAAACCATACATGAAAGAAGTAATCGAAGCAAAGCTCCATTTGTAGCAGTAGATTGCGGTGCTATTCCTAAAGATATTGCAGGTAGTGAATTTTTCGGACACCTTAAAGGTTCATTTACTGGAGCGATAAATGATAAAATAGGCTGTTTTGAAGCGGCTTCAGGTGGTACCTTATTTTTGGATGAGATTGGAAATTTAACTTATGAAAATCAGGTATTATTACTTCGCGCTATTCAAGAACGCAAAATTAAACCCATTGGCTCTAATAAAGAAATTGAAATAGACATTCGATTGATATGCGCTACTAATGAAGATTTAAAAACAGCAGTAAGTAATGGTAGTTTTAGAGAAGATTTATACCATAGAATCAACGAATTTTCAATTGGGATTCCATCATTACGGGATCGAAAAGAGGATATTGAAGCTTTTGCTACTTTATTTTTAGAAAAAGCCAGTAATCAATTGAATAAATCTGTTACTACTATTTCAAAAGAGGCATTACAAGCATTACAACAATATAGTTGGCCAGGTAATTTGAGAGAATTACAAAATTACATTAAAAGAGCTACTTTATTAGCTATTGACGAAACTATAACAATAGTCGATTTACCTGAAGAAATAACTAGTGCAACAACTCATTCCATTGATTTAGGCTTACGAGATGAAGCGGAAAAAAAAGCCATTCTAGATGCGTTAGCCATGACCAATGGTAATAAAAGTAGGGCTGCAGAAATTTTAGGAATTTCTAGAAAAACGATGTATAACAAGATTACGCAATATGACTTGTAACCAGTTTCCCCTTAAACTGATTTAGTTTTTGGAGTAGCTTTTCAAATGGAAGAGTAACGGTATTCTCTTTCGCTTGCATTTCTAATGTTTGTAGGCTCGCAAACAATTCTTTTTCTTCTAATTGTCCAATCATGGTTTGCATTTTATGGCTTAAAACGGCTACTTGATTCCAATTTTTGTGGATAAAAGCCTCTTCTAAACTAGCAATATCTAAATGGAGATCTTTTGTATATTTATCTATAAATTTTTGAATTTCTTTTGGGTTGTTCCCAATGTATCGCTCTAAAATTTTTACATAGGATCCTTCTTCTTCGGTGATTGGATTCATTTTCTTACCACTTATTTTAGATAGAAGGGCTAAAAGTTGGTTCGGAGTATAGGGTTTTAATAAAAAATCGTGATAGAGTTTTGTAGTAAACTCCTTTTCATCTGGCACTTGTCCGCTAATAAAAACGACTGGAAGCTTTTCTGTATTTGGTAATTCTTTCAATTGGGACACAAAAGTATACCCATCCATTTCGGGCATTTGAATATCGGTTAAAACAATAGAAGGTAATTGCTTTTTACAAAAATCTATTGCTTTTTTCCCTGAAGAAAAAGTATATATATCTTCAAAATAAGGTTCTAATAAGGATTTAGTTAAATCAATTTGAGACGCATCATCATCTAGCAATAAAATGCTTTTTAATTCAATGCCATCTTGTTGTTCTTTTTGAGGCTCTGATTGAAATGGTAAGGTAACTGTAAAAATTGCACCTTCACCTAACTGACTTTCGACATGGATTTTCCCGTCTAATAATTGTACCAAACGCTTGCAAATAGACAAGCCTAAACCCGTTCCTCCATATAAGAGTTCAATGGCATCATTTTCTTGGGTAAAAGATTCAAATATTTTTTCAAAAGCATCCGAAGCAATGCCAGCTCCCGTATCTTTTATAGCGATTGTTAGTATTTCATTTTGAAGTTGGGTTTGAATCGTTACGCTTCCTTCCGAAGTAAATTTGAAAGCGTTTCCAATTAAATTGTATAGAATTTGTCTAATTTTGTTGTAGTCACTATAATACAAAAGACCTTCGGTTTCTTGAATATCATAATGCAATACCACTCTTTTATCTTGATGTAAATCGGCAATGCTTTGAGCGGTTTCTTCTAATAATTCATTCAATTCAAATTCTTGCGAAAAGACTTTAATCTTTCCTTTTTCCATTCGTACATAATCTAATAAATCCAAAACCAACTGCTCGATGTAATGGGTGGCTGATTTAATTTTGATAAGCTTCTCTCTATTTTGTATCGTATTTTCTCTTTCTAACAATTGTGCACTATAGCCAATAACCGATTGCAAAGGCGTTCTAATATCGTGACTTACAGCAGCCATTAATTGCTCTCTCGATTCTAATAATACTTCTGTTTTTTGCTTTTGCAGTTCTAATTCTTCTCTATAATTCTTATTTTTAAGAAAATCGGTTGATAATAAAACAAAAAAGAATACTACTAATAACAAACAAACAATTGCTGCTATACTTAATAATTGTACTGATTTTTGCTGGTTTTCGACCTTAGTCTTTCTAATTTTTTCTTGTTCGGCTGTTATTTTTTCTCTTAATTTTAGAATAATATCCGATAATTTTTGAGCGATAAACAATTCGTTTTTAAGCAACTCTACCTCCTTATTCTTAATGGCCATGGTTTGCGCGTTGCTTTTCTTTTGTGATTCAATTAAAATAATTTTGGAAGCGGTAAGGATAGAATCGGCTTCTTGAATAGAAATCGTATTGCTTCTGTCTTTTGGAACATTTTCATTCAAATAATCGACGTAATCTTGGGCCACTCTTTTTTCATACGGACTTAAATCTTTAGCATTTTTAAATAAATGTTCGATTTTTAATTTCCCTTTTATTTTTTCAATATTTTCAATTTTAGAAACGATTTGTTCAATGGGTAAGTCGGTATTGGTTTTGTTTTGGAGTTTTAAAAGTCCTAAAACATTTTCCCTTTTATAGACCAAAAACTGTTTTAAACTATCAATAGTTTGGGTATCCAAAGTCAAGACTTTAGTTTTTAAACTATCCAATTTCAAGATAATTTTATCGTTCTTTACTAAAAAGGCATTTACATTCTTTTTGCTTTTGGTTTGAAGCGCAATTCTGGAACGATTGTCGGTTTCATATAAATCTCGAATTAATTCGGTGTACACCAATTGACTTTCATCATTGGTATCCGATTTAAACAATTGATTTAATTGTGATTGCTGATGCAACAAATACCAAACGGCAAAAGCCATTAAGCCCAGCAATAAAAAATAGCTGAGCAAGAGCTTGAAAGAAGTATATTTTGATTCTTGTGCCAAAAAATGTTGGATTTACTTGCTACTATTGAAACGCAATTAATTGACGGTTATTTCATCAATAAAAATAAAAGCATCACCATCATAAGGATGTCCTTGATGCCATTCGGGTAGTTTTCCAAAGTTTTTAGCAACTACTTTCAAATACTTAGCTTTGGTTTGGACCGAAGCCGTAAATTCTTTCAAAACCACTTCATATTCTTTTGGATCTACACTATTTTGTATTGTAGCCATTTTTGTGAAATTTTTACCATCATTTGAAGTGTAAAATTCCACTTCGGTTGGCATCAAAATCCATGCTCGAGTGTCTTGTAGAAAATGGGCACTTATTTTTTTGATTTTCGTTTGCTTTTGTAAATCAATAACTGCTTCAAAATCCTGAGATTGATACCCTTGCCAATCTCCTTTTCTCCAATTTTCGGAACCGAAAATACCATCTAACAACCCTTCTGGTCCACCTGCATGATACTGCGGATTGTATCTTGATTGTATATTGATAGTATAATTATTTGGTTTTTTGAAAAATTGAGCTGAAATAGTATCGCTTTCATTTCTTCCTTCTAAATCTTGCTTAGTAAAAGCATAGATTTTAGTAGAATTTGATATTTCAAAAGGTTTTTTATAAAGAGAAAACTCATTTTGCCCATCTATTTTATAGAAAATCATATACTCTCTATATTTTCCATTATCCAAATTGTTACTATCCATTGAAATCAATAATTTGTCTTTAAAAGATTTACTTTCTGCTTGAATTACTGGAACTGGTAATAGTATTCTAGAATAATAATAATCCGATGTATCAATTGGTCTCTCAATAAAGAATCCTAGTTTTGAATTATCCTTATTTATGATGTCTATTGTTTTATCGTTTTCAAAATGAATTTTAATCTTATCAAAATTTGGCATTACTGTTTGCCATTTTGGAATTCCTGGAGTAACTGCATAAATACCCATCGAACTCAACACATACCAAGCACTCATTTGACCACAATCTTCATTTCCAATTAAACCATCGGGAGCATTTTTGTAAAAATTGTCTAAAATGTATTTTACTTTTTCATTTGTTTTTTCGGATTTTCCAATGTAATTGTATAAATACGCCATATGATGACTCGGCTCGTTTCCATGCGCATATTGCCCTATTAAACCCGTAACATCCACTTGTTCACGACCCGTGGTTTTGCTTTCGCTGTTGAACATTTTGTCTAATTTGGCTTCAAATTTTTCAGGTCCGCCATAGGCATGAATCATTCCTTCGATGTCTTGTGGCACAAAAAAAGTATATTGCCATGCATTGCCTTCGGTAAAATTATTGTTTACTTCACGCGGATCGAAAGGTTTGTCCCAACCGCCATTTTTCTTCGGTCTAATAAAGCCCGTTTCCCAATCGAACAAGTTTTTCCAATTTTGTGAGCGTTTCATGAAATACTGATACTCTTCTTTTTTATCTAAAAGCATAGCCATTTGTGCAATACACCAATCGTCATAGGCATATTCTACGGTTTTAGAAACACTTTCATGATCATCATCTATCGAAATAAATCCATTTTTCTTATAGGCTTCTAAACCTAACACATCACGCATCGCAGAAGCTTTACTTGCTTCAAAAGCTTTTTGGTAATCAAAACCTTCGATGCCTTTTACCATAGCATCCGCAATCACCGAAACCGAATGATAACCAATCATACAATCGGTTTCATTTGACGCCAATTCCCAAACCGGTAATCTACCACCTTGTTCATACTGCTTGATGAACGTATTAATGTAATCCGCAGTACGTTTTTTATCAATTAAGGTGTACAATGGATGTGCGCCTCTAAAGGTATCCCAAAGAGAGAAAACCGTGTAATAATCAAATCCTTCCGCTTGATGGATTTGGTTATCACGCCCGTGATATTTCCCATCCATATCTTGAGCAATATTCGGTTGCATCATGGTGTGGTACAAAGCTGTGTAGAAAATAGCTAGTTTGTCTTTATCGTCAGAAGTGACTTCAATTTTAGACAATTCTTTGTTCCAAAGTTGTACAGCGTCTTGATGCACTTTTTCGAAATCCCAATGTTTGATTTCCGTACTGTTTAATTTCGCTCCATCAAAACTCGTGGTTGAAAGGGCTACTTTTACCAATATTTTTTCTCCTTTCTTTACTGTTTTTGAGAAACTTAACGCGAGTTCGTCACCACTATAAGTAATATCGTCTACCCCTTTGAATTTAAATTTTTGCAAATTAATTTTCAAAGGTGTATTAAATTCTATACGTGCATATACATATTGATTGGTTGCCCAAGCTTCACTTCTTCTTAAAACTTCAATGGTTTTGTCATCAATTACTTTAACTATCCCATTAATTAACTTATCCCTATGATTCAAATCCAGAATAATATTGGCTTGACCGTCTTGATTAAAGGTATATTCATGAAAACCTACGCGTGTTGAAGCGGTTAATCGAACATCAATGTTGTGTTTGTCCAATGTTACGCTGTAAAAACCTGCGGAAGCTTTTTCATTGGCATGCGAAAAAGTTGAAGAATAAATCTTATTATCAAAAGAAGGTTCGCCCATGGTTGGCATTAGCATGATATCTCCATAATCGGAAACACCCGTTCCGTTCAAATGCGTGTGTGAAAATCCGTAAATGATACTATCCGAATAATGATATCCTGAACAACCATCCCAACTACCATCAATTCGAGTATCTGGAGACAATTGCACCATTCCATAAGGTGTTGTGGCTCCGGGAAAAGTATGTCCGTGACCTCCCGTTCCAATAAATGGATTGACATGTTTGGCATAATCTTGTGACCATACAAGATTGACAAAGAAAAACACTGATAAAAGAAAATTCCTCATTTTAAAGCTAAAATTAGACTATAAAATTGAGGAATTTTTATGAGGATTGCAATACTTTAAAAAGAGTAATTCATTTGTTTTAGGTTCTCAACTTCGCTGGAACCGATAATCTATTAAGCTATAGAATAGATAATTATATGTAAATTCTAAATTTATAATTTAGTCTTTTGTAAAAATAACTTCTATTCTATACGTATAATTACTCAACATCTTTGTCAGGTCGAGCGGAGTCGAGACCCTTATTTCTGAAATGAGTTTCGTTTTTACATGTTGCTAATAAAGGTAATAAATCAAAATTATCATTAATTAAAGCTTCTTTCTTAGCTCTACTCCATTTTTTGATTTTCTTTTCAAAATATATTGCCTGATTAGGTTCTGAAAATTCTTGATACCAAGTTAATACAACTGGCTTTCTCTTAAATGTATATGAATCTCTATGAAAGCCTCCATTATGTTCCAAAAGTCTTTTATTCAGATCTGATGTAAAACCTACATAGTAAGAGTCATCTGAACATTTTAGAATATAAACATAATAAAATTTCATGTTTTTAGGCTCTATTTTTAAGGTCAATTATAAATAAACAAATTCCTTTTCATAAGGTTCTCGACTCCGCTCGAACTGACAAAGTCGATTAATTTTGAAATCACCATCTACTTTCTGTTCAAAGCAAAATATAATAAAAAGAGAATATTAAATAATGGTTCTCAACTCCGCTCGAACTGACAGTAATCATTTAAAAGCAACTGGATTCTTTAACCTCAAAATCTTCATCTTTTTGAGAAGTAAGGAAACCTAGTAACAACTTAATACAAATAGCTTTTTTTTATGTTCACGACTTCGCTGGAACCGATATAAAATCTAAACACCCATTACACCGCGTTTCCCTATTACTGGTAAATCGGTTTGAGCTCTTTCATTAATACTGTTTACTTTAAACATGAATTTTTTATCAAACATTTGGTTGCCAATAAAATACGACAACATGAATTCGTTGTTCAATTGCAACACATTGTTTTCTAAAAATTCGATTTTTACAGCCGATTTTGGCTCTACTTTAGCAAATGCATGACGCAATTGCATGGTGTTTCTGTTTTCTCCATTAATAAGTCCGTAAGCACGAGAAACAATCATGGCCATTTCTAGTGTTTCATTAGTAGCATTTAATAAATAGGCATACCAACAATTTTCTTGAAAATCATCGCTCCATTCTTGAATAGCAACAATGTGTACATTTTCTACTTTTGGAATTACTATATCTTTTTTCATTACTAAGTCTTAAAGTTTGAAAGTCAAAAGTCTTAAAGAAAAAGGTTTTAAACCTCTCAACTTTAAGACTTTCCGATTTTTTTATTTATTTTAAATTGATGATTTAAATTGCTCTAAGAAACGTACGTCATTTTCATAAAACATACGAATATCGCCAATTTGATACAACAACATGGCAATACGTTCGATTCCCATACCGAATGCGAAACCGGTATATTCATCTGGATTGATATTACAGTTTTTCAACACATTTGGGTCTACCATTCCACAACCCATAATTTCTAACCATCCAGTACCTTTTGTGATGCGGTAGTCAATTTCATTATTCAATCCCCAATAAATATCTACCTCAGCACTTGGCTCGGTAAATGGAAAATAAGAAGGACGTAAACGAATTTTAGATTTCCCAAACATTTCTTTAGTGAAATACAACAACGTTTGTTTTAAATCGGCAAAAGAAACATCCTTGTCGATATATAAACCTTCTACTTGATGGAAAATACAGTGCGAACGAGAAGAAATATCTTCGTTACGGAAAACGCGACCAGGAGAAATCGTTCTGATAGGCGGTTGATTGTTTTCCATATAACGTACTTGCACAGAAGACGTGTGTGTACGCAATAAAATATCAGGATTCGTTTGAATGAAAAAGGTATCCTGCATGTCTCTTGCTGGATGATATTCTGGCAAGTTTAAAGCGGTAAAGTTGTGCCAATCGTCTTCTATTTCTGGACCCTCAGAAACATTAAAACCCACATTAGAAAAGATATCAATAATTTGATTTTTTACAATTGAAATGGGATGACGAGAACCAATGTTAATTGCTTCACCAGGACGCGTAACATCTCCATAAATCCCTTTTATCTCTTCTTTGCTTTCTAAAAGGTCTTGAATACTCGCTACTTTTTCTTCGGCAGTAGTTTTCAACTGATTAATTACCTGTCCAAATTCTTTTTTCATTTCATTCGGAACGTTCTTAAAATCAGCAAATAAATCTTTTAATATACCTTTATTTCCTAAGTATTTAATACGGAATTCTTCTAATTTCTCTTTGTTGTCAGCATGAAAAGCTTTTGCTTCTTCAATATGACCTTTAATCTTGTCTATCATTGCAAACTTAAAATGGTTCGCAAATTTACAAATTATATTTTTTTGTTCGAGTGTAATTCCAAAGTTTATCGGTGAAAGGAAAAAATCTCTTTTAACGAGACTCTTTTTGGTTACCTAATGTAGAAGCGATAAAGCTAATTATAAAAATTTGCATCGCATGGAATACCATGAGTGGTAATAAAATAATACCCGTTGCTACATTAGAAGGAAAAAGAATTTTAGAAAAGACAGTTCCGTGTACCAATGATTTTTTGGTACCACAAAATTGTGCGGTAATTTGATCTTCTTTGCTAAATTGGAGTTTTTTAGAAACAAAACCTATGCATCCAAAAATAAGAATAAAAAACAACAAGTCTAAAATAAAGAGGTATAGTAAATCGATTATGCTTACTGTAGTAAAAACTTTTTCTTCAAAAGATTCTGAAAAACTTTTATAAATGATGAGTAAAATAATCGATTTATCAAACAAGGTCAATTGCTTGTTGTATTGTGCTGCATATTTTCCTAAAAAACGTTGCAATAAGATTCCAAGGAATACAGGTAATAAGATTTCAGTGCCTAATTTTATATAAATACTTCCCAAATCGAAAGCAACCTCATTATGTTGTAAAAAAAGACCCATCCAAAGCGGTGTAATCAAAATACCAATTAAACCTGAAATACTGGCATTAAAAATGGCTGCTGGAATATTTCCATTAGCAATAGAAACCATTACGACAGAAGAAGAAACAGTTGAAGGTAAGGCCGCTAAAAAAAGAAAAGCAAGCCATAGTGTTTCTTGTTCTTCAGTAACTAAAAAAGGTTTGACGACCAAGACTATTATTGGGAAAAGTAAAAAAGTGGATAGTTGCACTAAAAGATGCAATTTCCAATTTTTAAGTCCCCTTTTAATTTTATCGGGATGTAATTTTAATCCGTAAAAAAAGAATATCAAGGCTACTCCAATACTTCCTATTAAAGATAAAGGAATCGGACTATTTTTGGATCCAAATTGTGGAAAAAAATAAGCCAATAGGACCGTTCCTAAAATAGCCAAAAGAAACTTATCTACTTTCATAATCTAACCGACTAATCGATAAGTTCTTTTTCTAAAAAGTAATTGACAATCGCATCTTTCATTAACACCGTTTGTTCTCCAGCTTTTAAAGAAGGTAACTCTTCTTTTACTTTGTAATGTGGCCAACCTTCATTATCAAAATATTCAAATTCGTAATATCCATAAGGTTCTAAGAGACGACAAATGGCTATATGCATCAAATTAACCTTCTCGTCTTTTTTAAATTCTTGTTTGAATTTTCCTAATTCTTGAATTCCAATTAAATAGATGATAGATTCTAAATCGAGTTCATCTCCATCGGCAAATTTATCTGATATTATTTTAACCACGTTTTCCCAACGTGCTTTTAATTGTTCGTCTCTTGACATGATTCCAAGTTATAAATTGTAAGTAATCTGTACTGCTAATATAATTTTTTACAAAGATATAGCTGAAATTTGGTTTTAAATAATTTCTAGTATCTTTATTCTTTGAACTATTTTATTCTAACATGAATTTTATCGATATTGTATTTGCTGTTTTGTTGTGTTATGCTTTGTATAAAGGAATTAAGAACGGACTTTTTGTGGAATTGGCCTCCTTGATTGCTTTAGTAGCTGGAATTTTTATCGCTATCAAATTTTCCTATGTTTTAAAAAACATTTTAGAAACCAAGGTGAGTTGGGAACCCAAATATATCGAAATAACGGCTTTTGCTTTAACTTTTTTACTTGTTGTGATAGTTATTCATCTTTCCGCTAAATTATTGACTAAAATTGCTGATTTTGCTTATTTAGGCTGGATGAATAAGTTAGCTGGAGCCGTTTTTAGTACGTTAAAAACCATTTTATTGTTAAGTATTGTGATTTTATTATTTGAAAAAGTAAACAGCAACAATATATTGGTTAAACAAGAAACTTTAGATGAATCTATATTTTATTCTCCTACCAAAGAGATTGCTGCTTTTATATATCCTAAAATTGAAGAGTGGTACACTGATTTTAGGGAAAAGGAAAAAGTGAAAAGTGAAAAGACTGAAAATGAAGAAAAAGAAGCCAATAATCAACCAACTGATACAGTGCAGGAATAATTATAATTTTTAACTTCCACATCCACCACAACCGCCTCCACAAGAACTTCCACAACTAGAGCCACAAGAACTTCCACAACTTGAACCACAACTTGTACCACATCCTGAAAAATAATTGGAACTCGTATATGTATTTGCTATTGGAATGAATGCGGCTGAAAGTAAGGCTATTCCATTTAAAAAATAATTCCATTCCCAATCGGAAAATTCAGCCTTTGATTTTGGAATAATTTCATTTTTAAAATAATCTGGAATTCCTTTGTATATCATTATATTCCATGTTTTTTTTAAGAAAAGAAAGGACAAATATAAAGCCAACACTAATAGGAGCACTAAATACATCACGGGTTTATTTCTACCCAATCCAATTATCAATCTTGTCAATCCAATTGCTAGAAACAACACTATAAACATGTAGTTAAAAAGGAATAACTTTATATTTTCTTTTGAGAAATTAACAGCTTCTTTAATTGTATTTGCTGCTTTGGGAATTTTTGAAAAAATAGGTTTACTCAATAATACCATCAATAAGTGACTATATTTTACACTACTTTTTGAATCAAAAGAATCTAAAATACAGTTTTCTAAAATACCATCTAATTTTTTACCTCTATTTGACTTTATTATTTCTTTAGAATCTGTAATTTTTAATTTTTTTTCTACTAAAAGGTAATTCACATAACCGTGAATAACAACTTTCAATTGATTCGTTTTCAAATAAATTAATTCACTTGCCGTTAGGTTTTTAATAATTTCATTACTTACAATTTGCTTTCGATTTTTTCTAATTGTAATTTCATTATAAATGTTCAAAAAGAGATAAAATATTATTCCTAAAGAAACATACATTATTAAAAATATGGGATTGTCAATAGTTACAAATACATCGTAAAGAACAACTCGAAACAATACAACTAAAATGAGCAATGTTAGCAAACCAATAGCTATAATAGATCTAAAATGTATTTTTGATTTTTCAATTTCTAATGCTGCTGCAAAGGAATTGTATTCCCAAAATAATTTAGGCTGTTTACCAAAATTACTTTCATAAATCGCAGTCGTGTGTTTTTTTGCGGTTAGAAATTTATCTTGTTCTTCTTTGTTATGTGTGGAAGGAATATGCTGAATTTTCTTTCCTAAAAGTGCACAAAAATCAGTATACGATTGTGTAAAAATTAAGTGTTGGTGCCAAACTATGTCTACAATTTCAGAAGGGGAAACCATTTGATTAGAAGTTGCCGCTAAATACATAAACTTCTTGTATTCTTCAATGGCTTTTTTAGTAAAATATTCGGTCCATTCGTTTTCATAAGCCAAACGAGTAGAAAACCCATATTCGGAAACAGGAAAATCAAAATCAAATTTTTCGATGGTTTCCCAAAGTTCTTTATTCATGAAAAATAAATTTCTATTTACTCAAAAATAGAAAAAAAACTAATCTTTCAATTCTCTAATGGCCTCTTTTTTAATCCAACCTTCCGATTTGTCAGTAAGCTCAATACGTTTCCAGTTTTCTAAAGTTTCTTTAACAAAAACTTTGGTACCTTCATGCAACATAAAAGCATTTTCCGAACTGGTTTTGGGTTCTGTTTTTACATTAACTAATTCCTCAAAAACAATAGCGGGTCGAATAACTTTATCTTGCCTTTGCAATACATAGGCAAACAACACACTGCAAAATAGAAATGCTAAAATGAAAAACATACCTACAAAAAATATTCTTTTGCTTAAAGCACTTGTAGAAAAATAGTAACCAATAAAAAACAATAAAAAAAAGACGGAAAAACCAACCGCTAACCAAGCCCAAACGGTTACATTAAAAACACTTATTGTTTTTAGGAAAAAGTTAGAAAAACCCACTTTAGGCGATACCTTAATATCATCTATGGCTCTATTTTGTGCAAAGGAAAGATTCGTTTTTATCGCTTCGTCTGAAGGATTTAAAAGCAATGCTTTTTCAAAATTATAAATCGAAGGGGCTACTTTACCTAGTTTATAATAACAATTCCCTAAATTAAAATACAATTCAGAAGATTCCAATTGATTTTGATTGAGAATGGTTTCATATTTTTCAATCGCTTCTGTATATTTTTCTTTTCGGTATAAATCATTTGCTGCATCAAAAAGAGCCGTTGCATTGTTCTGTCCAAAAAAGAATGGGCTTATAAATAAAAACAAATACACTATTTTCTTCATTTTCATTACAATTGTTTTTCAAGTTCAGAAATTAAAGTTACCGCTTTTTCAAAGTCTTGTTGCATTGCTACATTGGTAGAAGGTGCATAGCGAGCGAATTCACAATCATTCATTAATTGAATAAATTGCGTAATCGTTTCATTTTGTGCTTGTTTATTTTCTAATATCTCTTGAATGTTTTCTTTACTCATTTCAGAAGTTTCAATATGCAATTTCGCTTTCAAGAAATTATGCAGTGCTTTCTCCATTGCCATATAGAATGGAATTTTATTCCCCAATTGTTTTTTAGCTTCTGAAAGGTATTTTTTAGCTAGTTTATTATTTCTTCTAATTTTATTCCCAAATTCATCCGCATCTATCGCTTCTTTTTTCTTTCTTCCCAAGACAATTAAAGGAATGAATAAAAAAGGTGCTACGACTAAACCATAGAATAACTGTGTTCCAAAAAAGGTGTTTTGATTTCTCACTACAAAGTCAGATTTCAATTTAATAAACTGAAAGGTATTATTTTTAACTACTTTTTGCTTATTTGCATCATTCGATGTTACATCTTGTTTCGAAGAGGTAAAGTTTGGGTTATCTAAAACATTAATAGTAATTGCTTCAGAAGAAATGGTTTTGTAGGATTTCGAACCCAAATCAAAATACGAAAATTCGATCGGTTTTAAGGTGTATTTCCCTTTAAATTGTGGAATAATAGTATACGTATCGGAAATAGTACCATTCATTCCAGATAAAGGCGTGTTTACTTCTTCTTTATGTTCTGGGTCGAAAACTTCAAAAGCACTTGGAAACTCTGTTTTAGGCAAGGTAAATAATTTTAAATTACCCGTACCCGATACCTTAATTTCTAAATCTAAAGATTCACCTGCTCTAAGTTCTGTTTTAGAAGGTTGCACTTCAAAACTGAATTTCCCAACTGCTCCACTAAAACTAAGTGGTTTTCCAGCTTCCGGTAGCGGTTTCACATTTATGGTTTTGGCTCCTGCAGAAATCGTTTTGGTTACGGATTGGTATTCGGGTTCCATAAAGAAATTTCTTCTACCAGTCGGCACATCAATATCTAAATTAATGGTCAAGGGTTCAAGTGGTTTCGCTCCCGATTCTTGAGGATAAAGAATTACTTTTCTCCAGACTACCAAAGCATAATCTTGACCGTCATATTTTCCTTGAACGGCTTCTAATTTATCAATATTAATTTGTTGACTCCAAAACCCATTGTATTTAGGGTTATCTACTTCTTGCACATTTCGAACTTGGAATCGAGGATTAAAGTACAGTTTATAGATAACAGTAACAGGTTCGTTTAAATACGGATTTCCATTTGAAACCTCAGCTACTAAATGAACGCCTTCGCCAACTTTATAATCGGGGTCGTTTGGATCTTTAGGTAATTCCACCGCATCTGTTACTGTAACTTTTACAGGTAACGTTTTGTAGGTTTGACCTTCAAACTCAATAATACCTTGTTTAATGGTTAAGGTCCCTTTTTGAGTAGGCTGTAAGACATAAGCATAACTTCTACTAAATGATTTCACGCCATTTACCCAAGAAAAATTGGTAGACTGAAAAGGGCCGCCTACTACTCTAAATCCTTCAAAATTAGGAGCTTGAAAATTATCCCCATCTTCATTTATTGCAAAAGTTACTTGCAGTCTTTCATTCAAACCAATGGTAGATTTGCTCACTTTAGCTTCAAATTTAATTTCTTGAGCTAAAAGAGCAGTTTGTATAAAAAGTAATAGTATAATAAAAACTCTTTTCATTTTACCAATCTTTTTCATTTGTTGCTGGAACGGCTTTTACTTTTTTTGCATTTAATTTATCTTGAATTTTCTTTTCTGCATTGTTAACTGCGTCCAATAAATTTTCGATTTGTTGTTTGTTTACACCAGAAGGTTTTGGATTTCCTTTCTCATCTTCTTTTTTGTCTCCATTTTGATTGTCCTTTTTATCATCACCGTCTTTCTTCTTATCTTCTGGATCGCCTTTATCAGAGTCTTTTTTGTCTTTGTCTTGACCGTTATCTTGTTTGTCTTTTTTATCCTGATTATCTCCCTTATTGTCTTTTTGATCTTGCTTTTTATCCTTGTCCTTATCTTTGTCTTTATCTTTTTTAGGCGGGTTTTCTTTTTGTTTTTTCTTTGCTAAAGCATAATTATATCGTGTCTCTTCATCATAAGGATTGTTTCTTAAAGCATTTTTATAGGCTTCCGCAGCAGCAGAATAGTTTTCCTCTAACATGAATGCATTTCCTAAATTATGGAAAGCCTTGTGTTTTTCTTCTTTAGTTTTCGCACTTTCAATGGCATTTAAAAACTTATATTTTGCTTCACTTGGCTGATTTTGTCTATAAATACTATTTCCAAGATTATAATTTGCTACTGCTTTTTTTTCTTCATTTGTCGCTTGCGAAACTCTAAAATCACTTTCTGCGGCAATAAAATTCTTATTACTAAAAAGTTCAGTTCCTTCGTATAAATTTCTGTCTTTGTTTTGACTAAAAAGTAGCGACGTAATACATAATGCGATTCCTATAATTATCCTTTGCATACTATCTTTCATTAAATAAGTTCAACTTTTGTAACCAAGCTGTTTTTCGCTCTAAAAAGAAAACATCAACTAACAATAGAAAAAAGGCAACTCCTAAAAACCATTGGTATTGTGTTTGATATTCAGCTATTTCTTGTGATTCAAATTCTGTTTTCTCGATGGTGTCCAATACTTGTTTTATCTCTTCTAATACTTGTTTTGTATTCTTACCTTCAATGTAAGTAGATTTGGTGTTTTGAGCAATGCTTTGAAGCGTCTCTGTATTAAGTTTTGTAATCACAACCTGACCTTCATTATCTTTTTTATATTCTGCAATTACACCATTATCACCCTTGATTGGAATAGGTCCGCCATCTAATGTACCTACACCTATTGTAGCAATTTTAATGCCTTTTTCTTTAGCTATTTCGCTTGCTTCTACTGCTCCATCACCATGATCTTCTCCATCTGAAACTAAAATTATTAATTTACTAGTATCCACAGCATCAAAATAGGTAGTTGCTAAATTAATGGCGTCATTAAGAGCTGTACCTTGAGAAGAAACCATGTTTGTATTCATATTTTGCAAGTACATTTTAGCAATACTGTAATCGGTGGTCATAGGCAAAACAGGATAAGCACTTCCCGCATAACCTACTATACCAATTCGATCATTTCCTAAGCTATTGATTATCTGATTAATCAATTGTTTTGATTTTTCGAGACGACTGGGAGCAATATCTTCAGCCAACATACTTTTTGAAATATCTAAAGCAAAAACAATATCAATACCTTGTCTTTTAACTGTTTCCATTTTGGTGCCAATTTTGGGGTTTACCAAAGCCAAAATCAAACCTGTTAAAGCGACTAAAACAGTGGTGAATTTTAAAATGGGTTTAAAAGTAGATTTTTCAGGACTTAGTTTTTTTACCAATTCCAAATCACCAAATTCTCTTTGCTTTCTCTTTTTCCAATATATCTGAAATAAGAATAACACTACTAATAGCGGAAGTATTAGTAATAAATATAACAATATTGGTTCTTCTAATTTATGATACATTATTTATTTTTTTAAACAAAACCTTTAAAAACAGTATTTCTCAAACCGATTTCTAGTAAAACAAGTGCAAAAGCCAACCAAACTAAAGGTTTAAATTTTTCATCATAATTGAAATATTTTTTTTCTTCAATTTCAGTGGTTTCTAGCTTATTGATTTCAGCATAGATTTCTTCTAATTTTTTATTATTAGTGGCTCTAAAATATTTTCCATCTGTCGTTTTGGCAATTTCTTTCATTAAATCCTCATCTATTTCTACTTTCATGTTACGAAATAAAAATTGCCCGTTGGCTGTTTTTGCATAAGGAAAAGGAGCCATTCCATTGGTGCCAATACCAATAGTATATACTTTTATACCATATTGTTTTGCAATGTCTGCTGCCATTCTTGGGTCGATAGTACCAGCATTATTTACACCATCCGTTAAAAGAATAATAATTCTACTTTTTGCTTTACTATCTTTTAAGCGATTAATTGCTGTGGCCAATCCTACTCCTATTCCTGTTCCATCTGCAATTATGGAATCGTC
The DNA here is from genome assembly GCF_024054195.1 of Flavobacterium sp. NRK F7. GTDB lineage: Bacteria > Bacteroidota > Bacteroidia > Flavobacteriales > Flavobacteriaceae > Flavobacterium. Next base: position 562,457 of record NZ_JAMXLB010000001.1, read on the forward strand.
ATAATTTACCGTTTTAAGAGATTGTAAAACGACTGTTTTATCAGACGTAACAGGAGTACGTGTATAGCTTTCTCCCGCATAAACTACTAAACCTATTCTATCATTTATTCTGTCTTCGATAAATTTTGCAGCTACTCGCTTCAGTGCATCTAAACGATTCGGTTTTAAATCTTTAGCCAACATACTTCCTGAAACATCTATTGCCATTACAATATCAATACCTCGAGTAGTTCTTGATTTTTGGGTTACATCTACACTTCTTGGTCGTGCTAAAGCTACAATAATGGAAGCTAAAGCTAGAATCCGTAATCCAAAAAGTAGTGGTTTTAATCTAGACAACAACGTTCTACTATTGGCAAATGGAGCTAAAGAACTCATTTTGATGCTTGCCGATTGCTTTTTTCTAGAATAAAGATACCAAGCAATTGCAATTGGCAACGTTAAAAATAACCAGAAAAACTCAGGATGTAAAAAAGTTACGTTTTTCATTTTTCAGCCGTTTTTCTAAGTTGGACAGATGCAATTATGCGTTCCATGATTTGTTTCGCATATTCATCTTCATTTCTATAAATTAAGAACAATTCTTGTGCTCCTCCTGGTTGAGAAAACACATACAATTCGTAATTCATGAGTTGGTTTTCTTTTTCCAGTGGGTTTTGAACAGAAAAACTACCATATGCTTTTTTTCCTGTTAAACCTTTAGGATCTTCATAATCTTCTTCTTTAACGGTAATATTTTTGGCTCCCAATAATTCCATGTTTTTCAAATCATATTCTACTACCTGATTCAAATCTACATTTGTGGTATCTTTGAAGGCCGTTGTATTTAGGATAATTGAGAAATTATCCAATAAACTTCCATACATGAATTTTGCATTGGCTTTTACGTGTGCTGGTAAGTTATTTTGTATACGCTCATCAGAAACTCGTTTTAAGACTTTTGGAGTTGCTATAATGATGGCGGGATCACCATATTCAGAGGTAATCCATTCTTCATTTAATAAAGATTTCGCACTATGTCCTATCCAATTATTTCTAATATAGTCGGTACCTTTGGAAACACCAATGAAGACACCTCCAATTAATAATAAAAAAAGAACCAATGTTATTGGAATGCCAATTCGTTTTAACTTTTGAGAACGATTTCTTTTGCGTTTTAATTCTTCTGTAAACAAATTCTCCTTTTCTTCATCTGTTCTAGGAATGGCTTTATCTATTGAAATTAAAAACGAATCTATGATTTTTTTATCATTTTCAATTTCAAAATCCAAGGGTTTTGATTTCGCAAATTTTACTAAATCAGCATTCGCCATTACTTTTTTGAATTTATCTAAAATATCTTGGCTTAGTTTAATTTTTTTCTTTTTAATAGTTGATTTTAAAGTTTCAAACAATTCATTTGATGTACTTTCCATAGCAGGAATTTCAACTGCTTCTTCCAAATAATATCTCGTAATATCTGTTAATTCGGAATAATAGGCTTTGGTTTCCCCTTTTTGCCAAAGTTCTTTTCCTTCTAAATTTTGTAATTGAGATAATGCTTTTTCAATTGGTGATGCAAAAAGAATTTCGTCCGCTTCATTCTTTTTAATTTGTTTCTTTTTGATCAAATAATACACTACAAAACCTATAATAAGAATACCAACAATTCCTAATAGAACATATAGCCAAAAATAATTGGTGGGTTGTTCTACGGTAATGATTGACTTAATATCATACATTTGTTGTTTTAACGTGTCTACAATTACTGGGTTTACCGTTATTGCAAAAGAATCTGTTTTGACAGTTTTATTGTTGATAATAACTTGTAAAGGAGGAATTACATATCGTCCTGAATCAAATTGGGTTAACCCATATTTTTTAATTAATTCCAGTTTGTCGTTGTTTTTTATAGAATCTACGGCATAGGATTCTAAAACTTCTACTGGTCCGAAAAACTGTCCTTCTGGAAAAACGACTTTATCTTTTGTAGTAACATTCGCTTTAATCGTCAAATTAAATTGAGAACCAATTTTAATCTGTGTAGAATCTATAGTAGATTGAATCGTTTGAGAAAAAACGATTGAAGTAAATAAAAAACAAAGGACTATTTTTAAATTCTTTATCATTTTAATTTCTTGCTTTAAAATAACCCAGTAATTTGGTTACATAACTTTCATCAACTCTAGCACTAACAGTTCCCGCTCCACATTTTGAAAAAGTATCTGTAAAATATTTTACATTGTCTTTATAATGCTTTTCATAGTTCATTCGCACACTTTTTGAGTTAGTATCCACCAAAAATGATTCACCTGTTTCTGCATCTAACATATTCACCATACCCAAATTTGGTATCGTTTCTTCTCTTTTATCATACACTCGTATTCCTGTAAGATCATGTTTTTTGGAAGCAATTTTTAAGGTGTGTTCGTATTCCTTTGTCATAAAATCGGAAATTAGAAACACAATTGCTTTTTTGTTCATTACACCCGATAAAAATTTTAAGGCTTGAGCCAAATCGGTTTTTTTACTTTTAGGTTTGAACTCAATTAATTCTCTGATGATTCTTAAAACATGAGATTTCCCTTTTTTAGGAGGAATAAACAATTCAATTTCGTCTGAAAAAAGAATTAGGCCAACTTTATCATTGTTTTGAGTTGAAGAAAAAGCTAATGTAGCAGCAATCTCTGTGACAATTTCGTTTTTAAATTGATTTTTAGAACCAAAGGATTCAGAACCACTACAATCCACCATGAGCATCATGGTTAATTCTCTTTCTTCTTCAAAAACTTTAACGAAAGGTTCATTGTATCTTGCCGTAACATTCCAATCTATCGCACGTACATCATCTCCATATTGATATTGACGTACTTCCGAAAAAGTCATCCCTCTTCCTTTAAAAGATGTATGATATTCACCAGAAAAGATATGATCGCTCAATCTTCTGGTTTTAATTTCAATTTTTCTTACTTTTTTAAGTATTTCTTTCGTTTCCATTTTTTTAGTATTCAGTGATCAGTTAAAAGTTTTCAGTAACGTTCTAAAACGACTTACTGTTACTGTTTACTGCCTACTAATTTTAAGGCACTTCTACTTCGTTAACAATTTTATTAATGATATCTACTGAAGTAATGTTTTCAGCTTCAGCTTCGTACGTGATTCCAATTCTATGACGTAATACATCGTGAACCACAGCTCTAACGTCTTCAGGAATTACATAACCTCTTCTTTTAATGAAAGCATAACATTTTGCAGCAGTAGCTAAATTAATACTTCCACGAGGCGAAGAACCAAAACTAATTAATGGTTTTAAGCTTTCTAATTTGTATTTTTCTGGAAAACGAGTAGCAAAAATAATATCTAGTATATATTTTTCTATTTTTTCATCCATGTATACTTCTCGAACCGCTTGCTGTGCTCTCAAAATTTGTTCCAAAGAAACGACTTGGTTTACTTTTTCAAAAGACCCAGATAAATTTTGACGAATGACCATTCTTTCATCTTCCATTTTAGGATAATCGATAACTGTTTTTAGCATAAAACGGTCAACTTGAGCTTCTGGTAAAGGATACGTTCCTTCTTGCTCAACCGGATTTTGAGTTGCCATTACTAAAAAAGGCTTATCTAATTTAAATGTAGTATCGCCAATTGTAACTTGTTTCTCTTGCATCGCTTCTAAAAGCGCTGATTGTACTTTAGCTGGAGCACGGTTAATCTCATCAGCAAGCACAAAATTGGCGAAAATAGGACCTTTTTTAATCGTAAAGTCGTTTTCTTTGATGTTATAAATCATCGTTCCAACAACATCCGCAGGTAGTAAATCGGGTGTAAACTGAATTCTACTAAAACTACCATGCACCGCTTGAGAAAGCGTATTAATTGCTAATGTTTTTGCTAATCCAGGAACACCTTCTAATAAAATGTGACCTTGTCCTAAAAGTCCAATTAAAAGTCTTTCAATCATGTGTTTTTGTCCAACAATGACTTTGTTCATTTCCATTGTCAACAAATCGACAAAAGCACTTTCTCTTTCTATTTTTTCATTAATTGCTCTAATATCTAGTGTCGCAGTATTTTCTTCCATTTTCAATTTATTTTGGTTCAAATTTTCAAAAAAATTTTAACAATTCAAAATTGAAAATTTATTTAGGACTACGATGTTAATATACCGTTAAAAAAATTAAGCTTAAGCATTATTTAAGCCTAATTTATGATTTTGTTTTTATTGTTTTAAGAATTTATATCAAAAAAGTGTTTTTATACGATAACAGGTTCCAAATCAATAATTTCTGTCTTTTCAAAATAAATACGAAATAAAAAAGCACATTTGACAATGTGCTTTTTTTAAAAATTTATAGTTACTTTTTATAATGTTTCAAAAGAATAGGTTATGGCAGCATTATTACTAGCGCCACTTCTCAATTGTGTTACATTTTGTTTTCTGATGATATAATACTGATCAATTTCATCGTCAGAATCGGTAGACCAACTTCCTTTAATTTCATCTAGAACAGCCGTAATTGTATTAACTACGAAAGGTGTCCAAACTGCGTCTCCAGTTCCTAAAGTTACACCCGTTCCTATTGCTTGAACAACAATGTTAATAACACCCGCATAATCAAAGCCTGAGTCCTCTTCCATGATAATCATGGTAGCCGCATTTCGAGTATGTTCATTCCAAAAAACAAAAGGTTGCTCTGGTGTATATAAAACATTTTTCTTTTTAATGTAAGGCATTTGTAAGACCCTTAAAGGCGGTACGTTTGGCTCATTAAAGTTTTGATCAAAATTGAATACAATAGCATAAATTTCAGGATTCCCTTTAAACCAAGGTTCTTGTACATCTGCTAATTTTATAGCGTCTATTTTATTAAAATCAACCGCTGTAGCTTTTCCTGAAACAACTGATGTGGTCATTTGAGCATCAAAACCTCTTTTGATTAATTCTTCATTTAACGATTTCATGCTTTTTTGAAATTCATATTTTCCATGTTGATCGATAAAAAGAATCGGTTTATTACTGGGTTGAGAGGCATCAACAAAAACTACTTCTCCATTTATATCAACTCCTTCTAGTGTTTTGGTGTTATCATCTATAGGAGCAAAAAGGATTTGTAAATCACTCAATGTTTTAGCATTTACGACTTCTTGATTATACATAAAACATTCTAAAACACCTTCTTTTTCAATTTCTGGAGTAATAAATTCTTTACTTTTTGTTATTTTTAAGTCGTTAAAAACTTCAGAAAGAAGGATTTCATTAAGGCTTTTAAATTTACTACTGCTTAATAATTCTGCTCCATTGTTTGTTTTTAATGCATTAGCAACTTGTTTTGCTAATTCAATTTTGTCAGTAGTAACATAAGTAAGCGTTTGATTTTCGACTTCAAGAGAAGTGTCGGAGCTACAAGAAAAAAACAAGCTAGAGAGAATAAAAAGTGAAGTGATTCTTCTGAAATTAGTTTTCATAATTTTCATGTTTTAAATAAATAGTACTGTTTGTTTGATTTTTTATCGAAGTAAAACTACAACAGATGTATCGCTTATACTTACATCTTTTTTACCTTTAATGTTAAAATTTAGTCCTGTTTCTTCTTGAAATATTTCTTTATATTTAACAGATTATCAACAAACTAATTTAATTGCAAAACATTTTGAATCCACTCAAATAAAACAGTAAATTAGTGGCAAATTATTTCAGAAGATGCTAAATAAAAGATTGCTTATAAAAAATTTATTGGCTCATAATGATGAAAGTAGTTTTTACGATAAGAAAAGACAATTAAATTTACACACAAAAGAGGGTAAGGCTAAATTTTTAAAACATATCTGTGCGCTATCAAACTCTAATCCAGCCAATAATTCTTATATCATTGTAGGTGTAGAAGACGAAAACAATGAGATTGTGGGAGATGATTTTTTTGATGATAGTAAGATACAAAATTTAGTAAATGCTTACATAGACAACCCTCCTAAAATTCAATATGAGAATGTTCCTTTTCCAAATTTAGCCAAAGACAAAGTCGTTGGTTTAGTTACTATAAAACCCAAAAGTAAAATTTCTTCTTTTAAGAAAGGCATCCATACTATACTTGCGAATACCGTTTTTGTAAGAAGAGGAAGTAATTCTATTCCTACTGATGAAAAAATACCTTTTTCAAAAACAAATACTGAAACTGTAATTAGTATTGAAAATAATTCTAGAAACAGCATAGAACATACCTTAGATGGTGTTCAAGATTTTATAAATGTAAGACATAAAGATTTATATTGTAAGTATAAGGTGTTTAAAGAATTATTCGTTGTTTGCTGGGCCGGAGTTAAAAAAAATGTGCGTAATACTACTTTTTATTCTAGAGTAGATATTGAATTAATTAACGAACAAGTCAAATTATTTTATTCTGCTCAAGATGATGTGACCATTACCTATGATGCCTCTTCATTCATCATTACCGAACACATTGCTTTAGGAATCAATGATAAAACCAGTTACTATCCTTTGGAAAGGTTGACGCTTACTTTTTTTGATAATGGTTATTATAAGATGGATTCAGAGATGTTATTTGTACCTCCTCAATACAATAGAAAAATGCTACATCATATTTATAATTCTAATATTAGCTTGTTAAAAAAGTTAGAAAAAGGAATTCCTTTAACCGAACGAGAAAACAAAGAAGTTTTATCCATTCCGTCAACGCTAATGATTTGCTATCTCAATGGTTTTGAGGATGCCAAACAAAAAATAATTGATAGCAAAATCTATTTTAAACTATTTGAAAACATAAAGGTTTACAATGAATTTAAAGAAGTGATGCGTGTTCTTAGAAAAATGAAATACAATTAACTTTTAAACGAAGCCTTGTTTTTTTGCTTCTCTAACAATGTCTTCATCTGTACCTCCTTTAACACAAAAATAATCTTTAATTTGAGCCTTTCTTTTATCAATAGAACTTTGTGCTAAATTGATATAATTGGGGAGATTTTTCGATAAGACACCTTGTGCAAGTAAAGATATAATGGTGCGATTGTTTTCATCTAGAAAAACATTGTTTTTTACTTCCAGCATTTCTTGTATACTCTCTTTTACCGTTTTACTAACGTATTTTTCTTTATTGATGATTACTTCAAAAGCTCTCAAAAATTCTTCAGCTGTAAAATCACTTTTTACAAGTAACCCGTCGGGTTCAATGTTTGTTTGTATATCATATAAAATAAAAGCTTCCGCATGAGAAGTTAGAATTACAATTTTTGCAAAAGGGTATTTTTTCTTAGCAAGAATGGCTAAATCTTGTCCAGAATTGATGTTTTTTTCTTCATAAGGAGGAAGACTTAAATCTAGGAAAACCATGTCAAATTCATACAAATCCTCCGATTTCATCATTCTTTTGTATGCGGATTCACAGTCAAATGCTGAAGTAACATTAATTTCATATCCTAAATCGTTATAAGATAAAATGCTCTTATAACCCTCAATCATGGATGGATGATCGTCAATCATAAAAATGTTTACTTTCTTAGAACTCATTATTTTATAATTTTAATTGATTGGTAATTTGATTATTATTTTAGTGCCTTTGCCGATTTCAGAAGTAATATTAAAATCTCCTTTCACAGATTCTGTTCTTTGGAACATGTTTTTCATTCCTATTCCTTTCTTTGCTTTATTGGTATTGAAACCTTCTCCATCGTCTATTATTTGTAAAGTTACAATTTTTTCTTGTTTATCTATGTTTATGTAAATATTTTCTGCATTGGCATATTTATTACAATTATTTAATGCTTCTTGTAATATTCGATATAGATTCATTTTAATTTCAATATCAATATTTTCCCAAACAATCTCTTTGTCAATTTCATAAATACAATTTGCTGGATAAAGTTCGTTTTGTTCCGTTAATAATTCTGTAAGAATGGTTTTGAAATTTCCTTTTTCAGAAAAAGTATCATTGCTTAATTCATGAGCAATTACCCTAACTTCTTTTTCAATATTTTGAATTTCATTAATATGGCCAATACATTTTTTTATGGTTTCTTCATCATTTCTTTTAGTAAGAACAAATAAATTTAACCTCGTACTGGCTAGTTTATTCATAATTCCATCATGTAGTTCTCTAGCAATTCTATTCTTCTCAATGTTTTTTACCTCATCAATCTTCGTTTGTTGATCGAGCATTAGTTGGTATATTTCTTCATTGGCTTTTTGTTGTTCTTGTGTAAACAATAATTCTTTTTGTTTGGCTCTTTGAAAGAGAATTACAAACAATAAAGCACCAATGAAAGCGACTAAGATGGATACCGTTAGTATGGTTTTCTTTTCACTAGAAATTTCTAAGTTTTCATGAATAATTTCGTCCGTTTCATATTCTATACGGGCTAATTTATTTCTTGTTGCTCTTTCTAAATCATAGAGACTATCACTGAGTTTTATGTATTTTTGGGCATACTTTAGGCCATTAGAAGGATCTATTTTAGTATATAAATCTAAGGTTTTAAGTATTTCTTTGTTATAATTAGATTTATCGGCAAGGGTGTATGCTTCATTATTAAGCTGTAATGCTTTCGTTTTATTAGCTTTTAACAGATAATATTCGGTTAAATGAATTTTACTTTTTATAATTCCAGCAATATTATTAATACTATCTCTTAAAAATAAAGCGCGATTTAACTCATCATAACCCTCGTTGTTATTTAATTTAAACTTACAATAGGCATAATTATCAAGTAATGCGGAATATAATACAGGTTGTTTTTTAAGTAAATTTTCAATTTTTAACCCTTCAGAAAAATTTTCTAATGCTTTTTTATATTGATTGTTATTCTGATACACTAAACCAATGTTGTGAAAAGTTTGCGCTTTAAAGTCTTCGTACAAATAGTTGTCTTTTAATTTTTCAATTTGTGACAAGGCCTTTTCGTGATAATAAAGGGCTTTTTCATAATTACCTAATCCAGATAAAGCACTACCTAAATTTCCATAACATTGATATACAAGTAATTTATCTGAAATACTCAACGAAATATCCAACGCTTTAATCGTCGCTGTTTCGCTTCCTAAAAAATCTTTTTCATAAAGTAAAACATAGGCTTTGTGTAAAATTGTATTGGCTAAATTCTCTTTATCATCAATTTTGTTATAAATTTTTTCAGCGTTGTTATAATACCAGTAGGCACTATCATTTTTTGCATTTTCGAAGAAATAGTCCCCTAAATAGTATAGCGCTTTTGCTACAGTTGCAGAATCGTTACTCGCTTTACCTAAAGCTAAAACTTCATTGGTAACCATTTTATATTTTTCAAGCTCATAAAGAGGAAAATAACGATTGGCTACTTTAAAGTAATTCCTTCTCGTAATAGAATCATTTTTTTGCCCTTTAATAGCTTGATAGGCTAGGTCTCCAAATCGAATTCGCATTTCTTTTGATATAGTCTCTTTTTGAGCCAAAGAAAGATAATTGTTAATTTTTTGATTTTGAGCATCAAGTATCAACTCTTGATTTTTACCATCAGAGCAACATATAAACTGTAAAAAAAGAAGTATTGAAATAATTTTTTTCAAGCACTAGAATATTAATTTATGTACACACACAAATTTAATGATTTTCTTACACGCATTAATCGTTTTTAATAATTAGTATTGGATTATAAGAATTTCCTTCTCCTAGAAGTACAATTTGATTGGTTCTGTTTTCCTGAGCAACTTCATTACTATTTGAATTAATAGTTACAGTTAAATAAGATATTATTGAAGAAGATATTACTAAAAGGATACTTAAAGAATAGATTACTTTTTTCATGAGATACTTTTTAAATTATTATATATAGATAGCTTTTTTAGTCTTTTTTAGGGATGATGATTGGATCCGTCTGAGTCGTTTCATTGGTATCATCAGCATGAATATTTGTAGTGTTTTCTTCCATATCAGCATCATAAGAATCTGTCGTACAAGAAATAGCAGACAAAGACACTACTAAAACAACTACTAAAAGGAGAAATATTTTTTTCATAAGTATTAAGTTTTAAAATAATTAGAATTTGTTTTGGGGTTAATCTTTTTTTGGAATGATGATTGGATCAGTTTCAACAGTTACCGTTGCATCGTCAGCATGAACATTTGTTGCATTATTTTCTAAATCTGAATCATATGAATCCGTTGTACAAGAAACACTTAATAAACAAACTATAAAAATAAGTACTAGAGCAAGTAGTGATTTTTTCATAAAAATAAGTTTTAAAAATTAAAAATTCAAGCTTAGTCTTTTTTAGGAATGATAATAGGATCGGTTTCAACAGTTGTTACTGTATCATCTGCATGAACATTAGAAGCATTATTTTCCATATCTGCGTCGTAAGAATCTGTTGTACAAGAAACAATGGATAAAGACATTGTTAAAATAACTACTAGGGTAAGGATTATTTTTTTCATAAGTATTAAGTTTTAAAAATTAAAATGGGGTTTGGGGATTAATCTTTTTTAGGAATGATGATTGGATCGGTTTGAACAGTTTCATTTGTATCACCTACATGAACATCAGTCGCATTATTTTCCATATCTGCATCGTAAGAATCTGTTGTACAAGAAACAATGGATAAAGACATTGTTAAAATAACTACTAGGGTAAGGATTGTTTTTTTCATAAGTATTAAACTTTAAAAATTAAAATGGGGTTTGGGGATTAATCTTTTTTAGGAATGATAATTGGATCGGTTTGAGCTGTTTCATTTGTGTCGTCCGCATGAATATTAGTCGTGTTATTTTCCATATCTGCGTCATAAGAATCTGTTGTACAAGAAACACTTGATAAAGAAGCAATTAAAACCACAGCTAGCATAAGGATAATTTTTTTCATAAGAATTTAGTTTAAAATAAATTTTGGTGTGATTAGTCTTTTTTAGGGATAATGATAGGATCTGTTTGTGTTGTTTCTCCTGTATCATCCGCATGAATATTTGCAGCATTGTTTTCCATATCTGCATCGTAAGAATCTGTTGTACAAGAAACAACGAATAGAGATGCAATTAAAATAAGCACTAGAGTAAAGATTGATTTTTTCATACTTCTAAAATTTAAATTTGATTATATAGTTATTTTTAATTATTTTAACAAACTATAGTATTATCAATACATTTTTGTAACACCTTATTTTTGTTGATTCAAAAATAAGGTGTTACAAAATTTTAATTTTACAAGTTTTCTGCCGATTTTGTTAAAGTTTTAGTGTGTAGTATTCTGTTTATTAATTGTTTAGTTAAAAATGAAAAGATTTGTTATTGGAGATATCCATGGAGGCTTAAAAGGGTTACAACAAGTTTTAAATCGTTGTCATCTTCAAAAAGAAGATAAAATAATTTTTTTAGGAGATTATGTTGATGGCTGGAGTGAATCTGATAAAGTTATAGATTATCTTATAACGTTAAATAACAATCAAAATTGTGTTTTTTTAAAGGGAAATCATGATGATTTGTTGTTAAACTACTTGAAAACCAAACAATTTAATAATGAATGGTTTCATCATGGAGGTGAATCGACCATTGAAGCGTATCATAAAATTAATCCTGAAACCATACAAAAACATATCCTATTTTTAGAAACTCTCCAAGACTACTATATAGATGAAGATGACAGATTGTTTATACATGCTGGTTTCACCAATTTAAAAGGGGTTGAATTTGAGTATTTTAAACCTTTGTTTTATTGGGACAGAACACTATGGGAATGTGCTTTGGCATTAAACCCAAACTTAAATAGAGATAGTGTGTATTATCCCAATCGTTTAAAATTATATCATGAAATTTATATTGGGCATACCCCAGTTACTAGAATAGGCAAAACAGTTCCTTATAATGTTGCCAACATTTGGAACTTAGATACTGGCGCTGCCTTTAAAGGTCCTTTAACTGTTTTAGATATTGATAGTAAAGAATATTGGCAAAGCGACCCACTACATATGCTTTATCCAAATGAAAGAGGGAGAAATTAACTAATATTTTTATCTTTGTACCAAAATAAAACACAATGAAAAAAGTATTACTTATATTGGCTTTAGGTACATTTGCTTTATCTAATGCGCAGGTTTTCTCAGGTAAAGGAGACAAAAAATTTCAAGTGGGTGCCAATTTCCAAGAAAAAGGAACTGGAATAATTGCTACCTATGATAATGGATTAGGCAAAAATATGTCTTTCGGTTTTACAGCTGCTTATTTATTAGGTATCGAAGAGGTTCTAGGAGAGAAACCGAACTTTGATGATCGTTTTGATATTCGCGCAAGGTTTAGTGCTAATATTGCAGACATCTTAAATATCGAAGAAAAAATTGACATTTATCCTGGTTTGAATATAGGGGTAAAAAACTTTGGAGCTCATTTAGGGGCTCGTTATTTCTTTTCAGAAGGATTTGGTATTTACTCTGAAGTGCAATTCCCAATTGCTATGTATGATAATGACCCTGTAGGGTTTGAGAAATACAACAACCAATTCAACTTTTCTATAGGAGCCAGCTTTAATTTATAAGAATGAGTGTAATTGAAAAGAAACTAAAAGACAGAAGTAACGTACAATGTGAATTATGTGGTAACGAACATGATTTACACGTTTTCAATGTAGCACCGTATACGGATGAAAGTTTAGAACATTCTATTTTAGCTTGCAAAACCTGTATTGCTCAAATAGAAAATCTAGAAGAAATCGATTTAAATCATTGGAGATGCTTGAATGAATCGATGTGGAATGAAAACCTACCCGTTCAAATTGTTTCCTGGAGAATGCATGCTCGATTAAAAAATATTGACATGCTTGAAATGATGTATTTAGATGAAGAAGCTTTAGAATGGGCAAAAGCAACAGGAGAAGGTGACGATGATGAAGGTAAAATTATTCATAAAGATTCGAATGGGAATATCCTTGAAGATGGAGATTCGGTAGTACTTATTAAAGATTTGGATGTAAAAGGAGCGAATTTCACAGCAAAAAGAGGTGCTGCGGTGCACAATATTAAATTAGTTTGGGATAATGCGGAGCAAATTGAAGGCCGTGTTGAAAACCAACACATAGTGATATTGACACAATATGTGAAGAAAACGAAATAATGTTGACTTCAATACACAACAAAAAAGGAATTCTTCAATAAGAATTTCTTTTCTGTTTATAATACGCATTGTGATAATTGTACGATTTACTGATAATATAAAATTTAAAGCGATCGCCTCATAACGGGTTTAGATTTTAGCTTTTGTCTTACAAATAGAAAACTTTAAAACTTTTTATATTGAAACTCATAAGTATCAAAGTGGATTGTTTTATCTTTCGAAACATACCATAATCCCGATAACACGGATTTACAACATCAGTATGTTCTAGAACTTCTTTGGCACTTTTACGTAAACCTCCTTTGATGGCAACGGATAATTCTCCAGTCAAAGATAATTGTCAATGTTCGTTTTTTTGAATAAAAAAAATCCGCCCTAAGGCGGATTTCTACTTTATAATTCTGATACTTTAATTAAGTAGTCTTTTTTATTATATTTTTCTAACATAAAAATTAGTTTTTTGGTATAAACTTTAAAATAGTCATATAATTCTTGATTGGTATAAAATTGAGAAAAATATCCATCAAATAAAGCATTAAAATTATAATCAGGATTTTCCAATATCCATTCAAAAACCACTTTTTGATCTTCAATATAATCAATTTTTAAATTAGATAAATCGATATCTTCTAGGGCATCTTTATAAAAATCTTTTATTTTTTTAATACCTTTAACATCTTTATTAAATATTGCATTATGAATTGCTGTCTCTAACTTTTTTTCTTCCATAATTAAAATGCTTGTTTAAAAATTAAATTTTCTACTATATTATTTCCTGTTGAAAAATAACCTCTTTCCGATAGTTCTTTTAACATATTTTTTTTAACATTTTCAAAAATAGGCCTGTAATGACCACTATGATTAGTGATTTGTTTAATAATTCCATTTTCAATTATAATATCTCCTGCAGCTGCTATCTTACTCCCAGATAAGAAACTAGAATGGTGAAATTTACCAATTTCATTACTCTTAGAAATATATATTTCCCCAGTTTCCGACATTACATATATTGATTTGTTTGAAACAATATTTTCGCCTTCAAGTCCAATTTCAATACTCCCATTAGTGTCAAATAGTTTACCGTTTTTATCTATGATTCTATCATGTTGAACAAAAATTTCAAACTTTTTTCTTTCAAATTCATCAAGATATTTTACTTTTTTCTCAAATTCAAATAATCTTCCACCTTCAAGATAAATTTTTTCTAATCCTCTAGTTTCTTTATAAATAATTTTTGAAGAACTAATTACATCAAAATATTGATATAGATGTTCAATTACCTCATCAATTTGTTTAGCTTCATCTGCATTTTTTGCGGTTTTCTTTACATCATCAGCATGTTCTAGAACTTCTTTGGCACTTTTGCGTAAACCTCCTTTGATGGTTGCCGTTAACTCAGCTTTCAAAGATAATAATTGTAAGTGCTATTTTATTAGGCATAAAAAAACCACCTTCGGGTGGTTTTGTAAGCTTATAAAACTTCTACATTATCGTTTTCTTTTATCTCATCTATTGATTTTAAATCTGTTAAAAAATGTATCATTTTCATCTCAGCAATATTTGATGACACTTCTATATCAATAATATTAGCTTCTTTTGAATAATTACTTCCTTCAATTCTAATTTTCTTATTTTTAAATTCGTCTAAAAAAAATGATTTATCTTTATCAATAGCTTTTAGTTTAGTGTTTTCATCTCTAAAATTTACTCCTACTATTACATTATCATTTAATTTGTCTAATTGTATTATTTTTAATTTTTTGTAATCCATAATAATTGTGTTATTTGTTCGAAATTATAGTTTTCATATTTACTTCCTTTTAATATATCTTTATGACTTTTAAATCTTTCTAAAGCGTCATCTAATAAATCTAAACGGTCAACCTTATTTAAATCTTTTCCATGTTTACTTGCTCTAATACTTGCTTGCATTTCTTCTAATAAATTATTTTGACTTCCTGATAAATTTGAATCAAAAAAAGTTTTGTTATTTAAGGCAGCTAAACGGTGTCCTTCCAATTCATGAGCAATTGCTGCCCTCCAACTTAACCTTGAATTAGCTGTATTAAACTTACCTGGCATAACATCTGTATTTATAACTAATCTATCTAACCCAAACATTAAAGAATAACCTGTTTCATGATCAGAAATTCCATCCTTAAAATCAATATTTTTTTCATCAATATTATATTTTTTTGCATATTCTAAAATTTCATCTTTTTGTTTTAGAGTTAAATTTGCTTCACCCCTAAGTCCTTTAGAATAAACTATTTTTCTGTATTGATTTATTGCTTTTTTAAAACCAGCAACCTCATCCAAATGCTTAAAAAAATCATCAATCTCATCATTGGTTAGTTTTCTTTTTAAGTTATTTTCTTCTATAACGAGATTGTCTAACTTTTTCTTTAACTCATCAGTATGTTCTAGAACTTCTTTGGCACTTTTGCGTAAACCTCCTTTGATGGTTGCCGTTAACTCAGCTTTCAAAGATAATAATTGTAAGTGCTATTTTATTGGGCATAAAAAAAGCTGCCCGAAGACAGCTTTAAATTTTAAAAAGTTCTATACTTAAATTCGTAAGTATCAAAGTCTACTGCTTTATCTTTGGAGATATACCATAAACCCGAAGTTGGATCTTTAGCATCTAACTGTATTGAAGACCATTGATCAATACGAATAATACTCTCCAATCCTTTAAAAATATTCTTTCCTAAACAATAACAATCTTGACCTAAAAAATACACAGCACCATTAGCATCAACTGCAATATCAAAATTTTCAGGAGAATATAGACCTATTACATAAAGTTTTCTTCCTAAATCTGTTGCCCAGTCTTCTGCAACTGAATTTGCTCCCATTCCATCCGAATCTAATGGATTTAATGACGTTCTATTTACAACGTTTGAATCTTCCTTTTCGAGCAATTCTAAAATTTTTAAACCACCATACGTTCTAATAAATTCTCTAATAAATTCTGGATAATTATATCTCTCCATAAATTCATCATAGGTCGTTATCTTTCTGTTTGGATCCCATCCCATAGTTTTTAGGTGATTTTCCATTTCTTTTGTAAAACTCATTTTTTATATTTTTAGTTCTGTTACATCTTCAATTATATTAAAGTGTTCCAACATTGGATTACAACTATCACAAGCTTTCTTAAATTCTTTATGTCTATTTAAATCTTTATTTATATCTAACGCTTTTGAAATAGTGTTTTTGCCAAGTATAATTTTTACTTTATCAAAATTAAATTTTTCAAATTGACTTACTATCTCATCAATATAAGTATCAAGAGATTTTCCTGCTTTTTTAGCTTCCTTTGTACATTTGTAGATTATTTTATCTATTTTCTTTTGAGACATACCTTTAAAAAGTGCTATTTTAAAAGTAATTTACAAAAAAAGCTGTTTATTATAAAACAGCTTTTAATTAATCATTGTATTAATTATTTCCTAAAATTACTCTTCATTTAACTTTATAAATTCTTCATAAGTATAATAATCATCTGAACCTGTTTCAATTAAAATAGTAGGAAAAAAATCAATTATGTCTTTTATAAATGGAAAAATAAAATTGTCTAAATCCTCTTCTTCAACATGATTAGAAAAACTAATCTGAACCAAAACACCATATTTATTGTCGGAATAGTTCAAGTATTTATTAAAATCCTTTACATTAGGAAGATCAATACTAAAAAAATCACTCTTATTTGAATTATAAACTTTATAAATAATTCCAAACTCATCATTACTTGTTTCAATATCGTATCCTCTCATTTTTATAATTCCTAATATTTTTTCAGAAAAAACATTAGGTTCAATAAAGTTTTTATTTATTAATCTTATTTCTTGTGACATACTTAGTATAATTTTTTAATTTGTGATAATTCTGTTATAATAATTACTCCTTTTTTTTGTAATTGTTTCAATACTGATTGATTAACATTTCCACCCTTTGAAAATTCTTTAATGAATAAAACAACTTTCTTATTTTCTACATTTATATAATCTTTATGATTACGATTTATATATTTTTCAAATTGCTCTAAAAATTTACCTGATTTTGTTTCTCCAGAAACATTATATTTTACTTCTATTAAATATTCTGAAACTAAACCATCAAACTCTCCAGCTTTACCACCAGCTTTCAATACTGGATTAGAAAATTCTAAAATTTCATCATATTTAGCAAACTCTTTAATAACTTCAGCTTCTAAACCTGATGAAAGTAAATTTTGTTGTTTCGTACCCATTTGGGTAAAATTCAAACCTCTTTCAAGCATTAATTTATGAGCATTTTTTGCTTTTTCAATAAAATTATCAGCTTTTTTTATAATTTGTTCTTTCGTTTCATACATCCACACTAATTCTGTTCCGTATTTATTTTTTACTTTCCAAAAACCTTCATCAATTCTTGGTATTAATTCAGCTATCTCATCAATATAATTATCAAGAGATTTTCCTGCTTTTTTAGCTTCCTCTGTCCATTTGTTAACTATTTTATTGAGTTCCTTTTCAGATTTACCTTTAAAAAGTGCTATTTTAAAAAATAATTATACAAAAAAGTACAGTAAATTTACTGTACTTTTAAAAACTAGATTTTAAAATTATCCATTTTAATAATCACAATCCTCAGTTAACCCATTCATAAATTCTTCAAATGAATTTGCTAAAAACTCAGGTTCTACTTCTCCCATATCCATTGGACAATAATATACTTTACCATAATTATTACCATTCTTAAGATCGAAACAAAAAGGGTTTCCTCCTCCATCATATGCAAAATTTAAAAATTTGTTTGGTAACAAATCTTTTATCCTATCGTATGATTTTTCCAAAGGAGATTTTCCATATTTAATAGGGTAAAAGTGCGCAATTACTTTTCCTTTATAACAGTCTTTCTCATCAGGGCATCCTCCATTAAATTTTAGAATATGTTCTTTATATTTTTCAGGTAAAATCATTCCTATCTCAAATTCCAAATTTGAAATATCTAAAGTTGTTACTGAAATTTCTGTCAGTATAAAATTGTTCATAATTATAAATATTTTTTTAAAGGTATTACTTTTTTTGCTTGTCCAGCTGAACCAAAATGTCCATAAGTGGCTTCATGTGCTTCACGTAAAACCAATTGCATTGTACATTCCAATTCAGCTGTTAAATCATCTAAATGATGCCAAGTATAATCTTTTAGAATTGTTTTCATCATTTTTTTATCGGTTACGCCCATTACTTTAAAAGACTCAATAAAATCAAGATTTCTTTCGCCTTTTATCTTAATCTTTACTATACTTTTATTATTATAAAGATGCTGTGGCGTTGTAGAAAAATCTGGTGAAGTACCTACTTTACTTTTAGGAATTTCATACCCTTTTAATTTAGCATTTTCAGGATTGTATTTTTTTCCACTACTTTTAAGATTTAAATTTACTTCATCAATAATCTTTTTTCTCTCTTTTGAAGTTTTCTTTGCAAAATTTATAAAACTTTCATAATCTTCCTTTGCTAATCTGAAAAGAGTATTTCCAGCTTCATCTAATAAATCTATATTTGATTTTAAAGTTTTTTTTGTGAATCTTCCTTTAATAATTCTATTAATAATATCATTTTCAATATCAACCAATTCATCAATATAAGTATCAAGAGATTTTCCTGCTCTTTTAGCTTCCTCTGTCCATTTGTTAACTATTTTATTGAGTTCCTTTTCAGATTTACCTTTAAAAAGTGCAACTCCTGTTTTTTGATGTACAATTTGATACTCATTTCCTACTTGTTTTGTTACAAAACATCCTAAAATAATTCCTCGGTCTTTGAGTACCACAATTTTTATACCAGGATAAGAACGTATGTTGTTTTTCTTCGCTAAAAATAACGAAAAAAAATATTTTTTTATACTTGTGAGCATCTTATTTATATTTTACAAATGGTTAACGAATTGTCTGCAAATTTTGTAGGTCCAAAACCCGCTTCTCGTAAGGCTTTTTGGGTTTTGGGCGAAAAAAGCGCATCAAACTTAGCTTTTAGCAAGGCTATAGCGCCTAAAACAACTTCTTCTAAAATCGCATAGAGTTCGTCTAAAAGTTTGGAAAAATTGGCTGCTTTTGCATTAACATGATGAATAATTTCGAGTACGGTGTGCAACATGCCTTTGGAAATTTTTCCTAGTTCGTCAACAAATCGTTTGGACGCTTTTAAACCTGTTTTTATCACAGTCTTCGTGGTGGCTGCTATTTTGGTAAACAAATTAGCAACCGCTCCTACACCACCTGTAGCAAAAGCTAAAATGACTTCTTCAATAATAAATCCTACAATAAAGCCTAAGAAATAGCCTACTTTGTCTGCCGTTATACTTATTCTAGAAGGTGCTGTAACTAATAGAACAATCACATCTTTTGAAAATTTCACAAATGCTTCTAAATTTTTAAAAGAGAATAATTTGAAATAAAACTCAAATAAATTTTCCACCATTTCTATTAACAATCCAAAAAAAGACGAAGGAGTTGCAACCAATCTATCTGTCTGAGTGTTTTTAAATTGTTTATAATCGACTACTATTTTTATAATAAAAAAAATACCTGATAATGTATCTACTAAACTATTAATGGTCCCAACAATTAAACCATTAACAAATAACAAATAGTCTTTGGATAGCGCGATAGTTTTGTCGATAAACGTTTTTAAAAATTTAGGAATTTTATGGATTAACTCTAAAAAACCGTTCATTTTCTTATTGATGTAGTCTCTAATAGACTTTATGTTTACTTGAGCAACTTTATTTTGTATTGCTTGAATAATTTCTTCTAGATAATGAATGGCAGGAGCAATGGCTTTGGCATAATCGAATTTTTCATTGTTCTTTTCCAGTTTTTCAAAAAAATCAATAGGAATAAGCGGTTTAAAATTTTCATTTTTAACTGTTTTCTCATTTCCCTCTTGATCTTTAGATGTTTTATAATACAGATATCTGTCATCACTTAATTTTAAGTCTTTTTCACAACCTTCAATTACATTTTCTAAAGCTTCACTAGTTAGGTTTAAAAACTCGGTCTCAATTTTAACAACCTGATTATAGGTGTTTAACAGGCCTTTTTTTATATAATAAGAAATATCTTTTTCCTTTTCTTTGAATTGTTCATTCAGAACGGTAATTATTTTTTCTTCATTAAAATGCAAAAGAAACATTTGAAGAAATAGTTTTAATTCTCTTTTATCTATTTTAGTAGCGCTTGTTATATTACTACCAACTTTTACTCTAATGGTCGATCCAATGATATTAAACAAATCATTTCGCTCGATAAAAAATACAATTTCATTCTCTAAAACTGCATCAATATTCAAGTACGCTAGTTCTAGTTTAGCACCATCATTAGCAATAAAAAAAGTCATTCTCGTTTCGATTTTTTCAAGATAAGAATTGAAATTTTCAAACAAATCTATTTTCTTTATGGCTGGTTTTATAGTTGGTTTTGCTTGTGCTGATACAACAATTTCGTCTAATACAATGGCCTCGCTGTAGTAATATTTGTTATTAAATTTAAATACTTCTTTTTTAACAATAAAATTTTCATTGAAATACAAATCGATATTTCCCAAATACTCTAAATAAAATTCAACTGCTATTCTATTAATCGTAGCTGGGTTATCTTTTAAGTAGATTCTTTGCTTTTCAACATCATATACTACTTCTTTCAATACTTCTACAATTTGATTTTCATTTTCAACTTCATTTTGGTCTTTTAGAATTTCAATATCGTCATTAAAAACAGCGATACTAGAGCCTGTTCTATATTCAAAATGGAAATTTTTTAATCCATATTCATATGCATACATAAGTGTAATTTGATTAAAAAAACACCCTGCTATAGAATTTGCAGGGTGTTTTGAGTTAAACAATAAAGGAATTATAGCTTTTTAACCACTAGATTTACTTCAACGGTTGTCTCGTTAACAAGTTCAACAACTAGTTCTTTGGTTCCTTCTGTGACAATGAAAGAATCTGTTGGAAAGTCGTTTTCAGCATCAAGTAACAATTCATATCTTCCTGCTGGTAAATGATTCAACTTCCAAATTCCGTTGCTATCACAATAGGTAAGATCTTGTGTTGTACCATCTATTTTCTTTAAAAGAATTTTAGATACAACACCTTGATTTCCTATGATTTTTCCGGCTAAACTTGCGGTTTTACTACTGTTTTCGCCTCCTATTTGTGCTTGAGAAATCGAAATACCTTGTGATCTTGGTACACTAGTTGGGTCTTCAAAATCCTCAAAATCTTCATTCTCAGGTAACGCTTTTTCTACATTTAGACCGATACTTTCTGCTTGCAAAATCGTCATAGCTGTAGGTACACGAGACCACCAAGCTTTTCCTTCTTTTTCTGATTTAATTTCAGTTAATTCATCGACAATGGATAAGTACATAGGATCTTCGATTACTGGAACTTCTCCTCCATTCCAAATTTGGCCTGTTTGCATATAATAACGAACCGCTTCTTCAAAACCTGGACGAACAGTTATCACTACTCTTGCCATGCCCGCTTGCATAAAATTCCTAAACAAAGGATCGTTAGTATCGTCATATTGATATAAACTTGACCAATCGGAACGATTACCCCAATAATAAGGGTATAAATGATACGATAAAATGTCCCATTCAAAAGCTTGCTCAATAAATTTTACAAAAGAGGTATATTTATCTAATGATTCATTAACATTCACTTCATACTTTTCAAAAGTATCTTCATTATTGCTTAAATCATTTCTTCCATAAGTAAATTTGGAATTTGGATTTTGAGAAATAATATAAGAGATACAGTTTTTGCGTAAAATTTTATTTTCAAACTCACGATAGAAGCCTGGGTTTGTTCCTTTTATTTGAACGCCTAGCGCTTTTTCTTGAGCTAATTTTTCATTATACACAGCCAAAGCTTCTTCATAACCATCGATAATTGCCTTGAAGGTTTCTTGTTGCCATTTTTGTTTAAACTCTGGAGTTACTCCACATTCAATTGTTGCAGTAGCATTAAAAACGAAACTGTTCAAATAATATACTGATAAAGGAATTTCTCCTTCAAACCTTTTTAGTTGTTGACTAAATGTTGGTGATGGATAAGCTTGTGCTTTATCTGTAAATCGTAAATTTCCAATTCCAAAATGCATTCCATGTGCTTGTCTCCAATCGCCATCTTCAATACTCGCCCATGAAACCTGAGCGTTTTTAGTATAATATCCTTCAGGAATTTTTAAATTTTCCTTGGCATGAAAAGTTTCATGTCCGTCTTGATATCCACCAGAAGAGACTGTATTATTTGAGAACGACTTTCCAATGTGAATGGTTTCGGCTGGATTTGATTGAATTTCCACATTGTATTTACTTGCCCAAAATTTTATAGTACTTTCGTTGATTTTTGAATAATCAGAAAGGTTTAACGAATTAGAACCTTTATTTTCTTTATCATAAACTCTAGGATCAACTGGCTCAATTAACTTACTACCACCTAAACCCGATTTTAAACCTAAAGTGTGCAATTTAGCAGGTTGTGGAATCATAAATTCAAACATCAAACGCTTACCATAGTTCACAATTTGATTTTTATAAATTTTATCTACCCATCTGTAAACTCCTACTACATGTTTATCACCATTTCGATTATCAAAACCATGAGAGTTTGTTTCTTCAAACTCTTCCATTATTTTTTCAATACGCTCTTGTTTTACCTTGGTTACAATTCTGTCTAAAGCTTTATCAGTAATTTCTTTTGCTTGTGTAATAGCTTGACGGGTACTGTTTTCTTTTGAACTATTCGTTGCAAAACCTGCTGAGGCCCCTAATGTTAATTCTTGGATAGGTCGGTAACTCACATTAGCATTAGCATAAAAGTCTTTATTATTTTGAATAACTGTAGCTACTTCATTTTGCATTTCAAAGCGTGAAGTTGTACTTGTGTCAGATAATTTTTCATGCTCATTCTCATTTGAAGTTGAACTTGTTAACTCATTTCTACGAAGTTTACGAGTAGTTTTGTCTTTGTACTCGCGAGCCATTATATTTTCAATATGTGCAACTTCTCCTTCAATATAACTGTGTGTGGTTTGCTCTACTTTTTTATAATCCGTTATACCCAATTGTTTTACTCCAAAACCACTTGGAACAAATACCTCATATTCATCGGTTAAGTTTCCAATTTCATCTTCGATACTTTCAAGAATAATTTTACCTTTAAAACAGGTTTGCAAATGAAAAGATGGAACTTCTACAAAAGCTTTTCTTCCATTAGTAAATGTGATAGTTCCTCTAAAACTGGTAATCTCAGGTTCATTGATTATTGTTGGATTACCAATTTGAATATTATTTATATAAATTGTATTACCAACTCTTGAAATACTATAAGAAACTAAACCGTTATTATTATAATTACCAGTAGTTTTCTCTAAAGTATATTCAAACTTAGATAAATTCCAAGAGTGGTCAGGTACTTGAATAGATAAATCACAATTAAAATACTTTCTTATAGAAAATGTTTTTGGACAAATTACAAAACCAAAAGTGTTTGCAGGAGCTGTTATCGCTGGAATTAATACACCTCCAATGGATACACTCGTATTTTCATTAATAAAAGTATTTTGATTAATTATTTCCTGATTATTTCCTGTTTCAATTGAAATGTATTGTTGTAAATCTTCAAAGTTTTCAAAAACATCTGTTAATTCAAAAGCTGAAGCATCCATTCTACTCAAATTTTTTTCAGGACTAAAGTCTTTACCTGTAAGTTCTAATAAGGCTTCAAAACTTTCTTCAGATAAATTTTGAGATAAATAATTGGTATCTAAAATCTCATTGTAATTGAAAATGAATTTTGGATATTCTGGTTGTTTAACATATTCTGGTTGTTGACAAGGGTCTAAAGGATCATAAGAAACTTGAGGGTCTTTAATTGCACACCATGCCCTTTTGGCCTCTTCTAATTTTGCTTCATATTCTTCTCTTAATGGCTTTATTATTAGTAAATGTTCTTCTTTTGCAACTTCATAGGCTGCTTCATATTCTTTTTTATATTTTCTATGAACAGCTTTAAGTTCAAATTCTAATTTTTTTAGTTGCTCTTTTTTTAAAATAGCTTCAGCTCTTCTTTGTTGATTAACCATTTCATCAGAAGCAACCGTTTCAAACACTTCGTCACCTGTTAATTTACTAAGAGATTTAGATGGAGAATTTTCAGCAACTTCTTTTTCTTCAATAAATAATTTTTTAGGGAAAACTATCTTAGCATTAATCAATCTTTTTGCTTGATCAAAATTAATTCTATCATATTTAGAAATCAAGTGATTAGAAATAAGCAATTGCATACTTGCTTCTTTACAATAGAAATCATTCTGTGTTACTGTTTGATAAAATAAATTATCCCATAATTGCGTTAAAGCAGCTTTGTCTGTTATAGCTGTAAGACCAACAATTTGAGTATCTAATTCCTGCTGGGTTACTTTATCTCTATTCGCAATTAGCCAGTCACTAAAATCAAATAATTTTCTATCAATTGCTTTAATTTCATCCAATTTCAAGAAAGTAAAATTAGTAGCAGCTTCTTTCATTGCTTGCCATTTCGTTTGGCTGATTGGCTTATTTTGCACAATTTCATCAAAAAAACCAAGTGTTCCATCTTCATTTCTAAAAATAAAACGTTCATTTTTTTCGACATCTTTTGTTAATTGTGGAGCTCTCATTGTTACAAAACGGAAGAGCGTGTTTTTAATTTGTGTACTCATTTTTATAAAATAATTAAGGTAAAGTTTGGTTTAAAAGGCTGCGCAACCTTTTAAATGAAGAATATATTCTAAGTAAATGATGCTTAAAATCAATTACAATGCAAATATAGAAGAAAATAATCTAATATACAAACAAAAGTAAGAAAATTTTCAAAATAATTGATATTTATCTGACTGTTATCTAATTATAAATGAAAAAAATCTATTATATTCAATTTTAAAATGAAAATTTTCGTAAGTTTGTATAAACTTTAAACGCTATTACCATGGTTTCAGAAAGATTAGGTCAATATATTGACCAAAAAGGATTAAGTTATTATGCCTTTGAAAACAGCTTGGGCGCTGGAAGAGGCAGCATTTCTAAAGCAGTAAAAGAAGGTAAAAGCATAGGTTCCAACGTGATAGAAAATATTTTGTCACAATATTCAGATTTAAACCCAACTTGGTTAGTTACTGGACAAGGATCTATGTTTAAACAGGGCGAAGATTTTTTGCTTAACAAGAGCATTGATACTTTTCCACTACGAACGGACAAAAATTTAGAGTCGCAACAAATTCCCTTATACGATATTGAAGCAGTTGCTGGTTTGGTTCCTTTATTTCAAGACCGAACCACACAAACACCTTTAGATTATATTTCAATCCCAAGATTGCCTAAATGTGATGGTGCAGTTTATGTAACGGGCGACAGTATGTATCCTTTATTAAAAAGTGGAGATATTGTTTTATACAAAGAAGTTAATGATATCAAAAATGAAATTTTTTGGGGTGAAATGTATTTATTAAGTATGGACATGAGTGGAGAAGAATACATTACCGTAAAATATATTCAAAAATCTGAACATCAAGGACATGTTCGTTTAGTTAGTCAGAACAAACACCACCAAGATAAAGATGTAGAACTTACAAAGATTAAGGCGTTAGCATTAGTTAAAGCCAGTATTCGAATTAATTCTATGAATTAAAATTAAAAAGGGAATCACTTGGAAGTGATTCCCTTTTTAATACGTTTAAATTTCATTATTTTTTTTCATAAACGTTGTTTGACAAATCTACATCAGCCATTAATCCGCTTGGATCTATCACTACTGCTTGAATGGTAGTACTCACTTTATCAATTGTAAATGAAAAAGTAGGTGCCGCCCAATCCCAACCTTTCAAAACTGTTCTGTTTATAGAATACGGATTTGGTTTTTCCCAACGCATTAACGTATTTGGAATGTAAAATGTTTCTTGTGATCCATCTTCATACACTACTAATAAGTCAATGGGCATTGGCATTCTACCAATTCTTTCCAATGTAATTTTAGTTTTAGCATTTTCATCTGTAACTTCTTTAATACTGTAATCAATAGTGTTTGTTGTTTGAGTCCAATCTAACAAGTACCAATCTAAATTAGCACCTGAAACTTTTTCGGCACTTCTTTTAATATCATTAGGAGTTGGATGCGTTAATTTATAATCACTGTAATATCTTTTTAAAGTTTTCATCAGATTTTCAACACCTATCACATACCCTAATTGAGACAAGAAAATTTCTCCTTTACTATAAGCTGCAATACCATAACTCCTATTAAAATCATAACGATCTGCGTGAGTAGATAAAGGTTGTTCCGTTCCTGTTTTTACTAAAAAACGATAGTTATTATAAGCCCCTTCAAATGGATTTTCTTCTTTTCCTTCTGCAGGAGGCAATACACTTTCCATAGCCAAATCTGAAATAAATGAAGTAAATCCTTCATCCATCCACTCATGTTTCGATTCGTTTGAGGCTAAAATATGTTGGAACCAAGAATGTGCAAACTCATGGGCTGTAACTCCTACTAAACTACCATAGCTCCTATTACCAGTAATAAGCGTACACATTGCATATTCCATTCCACCATCACCACCTTGTACAACCGAGTACTGTTTGTAAGGATATTGACCCACATTTTTATTGTAAAAATCTAATAACTCGGCTGTTTTAGGCTGTAGTTTCTTCCAGTTTTCTAAGTTTTCGGGTTTGTTCTTGTAGAAAAAATGCAATTCTACATTGTTTGGACCTAAAATCATATCATGAACATACTCTTTATCAGCTCCCCAAGCAAAGTCATGTACATTAGGCGCTATAAAATGCCATGTTAGTGTTTTTGCTTTCTTTGGATATTTCACCTCAACTCCTTTATCTTGGTAACCATGTCCAATTTCGTTTTTATTCTGTAAATAGCCAGAACCACCTATGATATATTCTTTATCAATGGTAATTTTAACATCAAAATTACCCCAAACTCCGTGAAATTCTCTTCCGATATAGGGGTCAGCATGCCAACCTTCATAATCGTATTCAGCCATTTTAGGATACCATTGTGTCATGGATAAAGCTACACCTTCTTCAGAATTTCTTCCCGACCTTCTAATTTGTAAAGGAACCTGTCCCTCAAAGTCTAAAGTAAAAGTACTTTTTTGTTTCGGTAAAATGGGTTGATTTAAAGTGACTTCTAATACCGTACCCACAACTTTTGTTTTCGCTACGACACCATTTTGCATAAAATTAGCTACATTTAAATACCCAATTTCATTTGGTTTTAAAGTACTAATTCTACTTTCTTTAACTTCTTTATCTGCTTGCTTGAACGTTCTCACCATTCTACCGTCTGGATCAGAAATAGTTTGCAGTCTCGAATCCATAGCGCTTCCTGGTTGAAAAGCATTAGGATACAAATGATAAAAAACTTTTTGAAGGGTATCGTTTGAATTATTACTATAAACCAACTCTTGAACGCCTTTATACTTAAAATCTTTCACATTCATTTCCAGTTCCATTTTATAATCAACATGTTGTTGCCAATAACCTGGATTAGGGTTATTTTGACTAAATCCAACAAAAGAGAATAAACATAATGCAATTAGTTTTTTCATATTTTTTAAAATTAAAAACCACAAAGGGAAACGCGAGTTTTTCTTTGTGGTTTATTGATATTATAAGAGTTAGAGCATTATTTTGACATTTGTTCTGCCATTAATAAAGCATTATATGCATTTACAATTTTACCTGTTTTTGAGATGGTAGAAAAATTCGCTTTATGCTGATCTTCTCCTACAGCAACCTCATTTTTCAAAGGTGTACCACTTTCCATAATAATCTGTTTTACTTGTGCTGCAGATAATTTTGGATAATAAGAACGTATTAAAGCAGCAACACCTGCAACATTTGGAGAAGCCATTGAGGTTCCTTGTAAATATTCATAAGTTTGATTTGGTGTAGTTGCATAAATTTTAACTCCAGGTGCAAAAATATCAACATTTTTTGTACCGTAGTTTGAGAAACTAGCAACCATTTTTGAACTATAACTTGGAGCTAATGCACCAATAATTAAAACATTATTTGAAATTTCTGGAGCACCATCATAAGAGTCACTTGGATACTTGTTTTCCACATCTAAGTCTTTAGAATCGTTTCCAGCAGCAAAAATTACTAAAACATCTTTTGATGCTGCATATTTTAAAGCATCTTGCACCCATTCTTTATGAGGAGAATAGTATTTACCAAAAGAACCATTAATTACTTTTGCTCCATTATCTACAGCATAACGAATACCTAAAGCAATATCTTTATCATACTCGTCTCCATTTGGAACTGCTCTTACTGCCATAATTTTTACATTATTTGCAACACCGTCACCTCCTTTATTATTTCCACGAACTTGAGCTACAATTCCCGATACGTGAGTTCCGTGTTTGGCATCTTCTGGATCTGGACCAATAACATTGTTGTTTCCATACTTAGTATCATTAATGTCATTAGGATTATCACCCACAATAGAACGCCCATCAAAATCTACGTTAAAATTATAGTTCAATTGGTCCGCAAAATGATCAATTCCCCCTTTTACTTGCTCTTTAAATTCAGCAACAGTTCCATCAGGAAAAACTCTTTGTAAGAAAAACTCTTTGTAATTATTTAAAGCCTCATTATCTGTTTGCATGGCTTTTAAATCAGCTTCTGTAAAATCTTCTTTTTTTAGATACTCTTGTAATTCTTTGGCAGCGTTTAAAAGCCCTTCATAAAACTGCTTTCTTTGCATAGCCGTTTGAACCTCTGCGTCTAATTCTGCTTTTGCTTTATCATAATCTGGCGTTCCAGGTCCTTGCTTCACAATACGAGTCATTTCTAATTGCTCGTTATTACTATCTCCTAAAAAGTTCCATCCATTAATATCATCCACATAACCATTGTTATCATCATCCTTACCATTATTTGCAATTTCTTTAGGGTTAACCCAAATTACACCTTTTAAATCTTCGTGACGAATATCAACTCCCGAATCAACAATTCCTACTACAACAGTAGTGCTTTTTTTACCTTTTAATAATTCTGCATACGCTTTATCCACACTCATTCCTGGTACCGTATCTTTAACTAAATCCAAGTGACTCCATCTTTTTAAATCATTTTCAGCTAAAGGAGTTACTTTTAGCGGTAAGTTATCAATATTAACAGGTGGTGTTGAAATTATTGCTTTGGTACCACCACAACTAGCTAAAACTAAAGCTAATGCAGTAGAAAAATAAATTGGTCTTAAATTTCTCATTTATTTTAAATTATATATTTATTTTATTTAGTATTTGACAAAAATCTGCTTTAAAAGTTACATTTTACTAATGTATTAACACTATTTTAAGATTTCTTCACAAGAAAACACCTCATTTAACCGAATTCCTTTCTCTGTGTTTTGCAATGTTATTATTGGATTGTGGGCATCATGCTCTAGAAATAAATAAAAATTTTCTGCCACAGCTCTTTTTAAAAAAACATCTTTTTCATCCATTGATAGTAAAGGCCTTGTATCATATCCCGTTACATAAGGCAAAGGAATATGTCCAGCAGTGGGTAATAAATCTGCCATAAAACAAATGGTCTTGTCTTTATAGGTAATCATAGGAATCATTTGCTTTTCTGTATGACCATCTGCAAAAAAGATACCAAAATTTAATTCGCTTTTTTCAACAAACCCATTTTCAGGTCTTGTAATAAAATGCAACTGACCACTTTCTTCCATTGGAATGATATTTTCTTTTAAAAAAGAAGCTTTTTCTCGCGGATTTGGTTGTGTCGCCCATTCCCAATGATTTTCATTGGTCCAAAATTTAGCATTTTTAAAAGCAACTTCATAACCAGTTCTATCTTTGTTCCAAATTACACTTCCACCACAATGATCAAAGTGAAGATGCGTCATAAAAACATCTGTAATATCATCTCTATGAAAGCCTTTTTCTTTAAGGGATTTATCTAAGGAATGATTTCCCCACAGATTATAGTACCCAAAAAATTTATCCGATTGTTTGTCACCCATTCCTGTATCAATCAAAATCAAACGATTTCCTTCTTCAATTAATAAACAACGAGCCGCAATATCAATTAAATTATTACTATCTGCAGGGTTGGTTTTATTCCAAATTGTTTTGGGTACAACACCAAACATGGCTCCTCCATCTAATTTAAAATTCCCAGCTTCTATAGGGTATAAATTCATCTTTAATTTTTTCTTGCAATTTACAAAAATTACCTATAAATGCTAAGGTAAAGCCGTATATAAAAAAAAGTTATACGTTTATAAGTTATAAAAATGTTACGAATTCTTGTTATAAGCATTATATGAACTATATTTGCAGTTAATTTAGACAAAATCAAAATAAGTATAGGCTATGATTAAAGTATCTGATACTGCTAGTAAAAAAATCATCGAAATGATGAAAGACGATGGTTTTGATGCTACAAAGGACTATGTAAGAGTAGGTGTTAAAAGCGGTGGTTGTTCAGGATTGTCTTACGAATTAAAGTTTGATAATGAAATTAGTGAAAACGATAAGGTTTTTGAAGACAATAATGTAAAAGTTGCTGTAGAGAAAAAAAGCTTTCTTTATTTGATTGGAACCACTTTAGAATTTTCAGGAGGATTAAATGGAAAAGGATTTGTGTTCAATAATCCAAATGCGCAAAGAACTTGCGGATGTGGAGAATCTTTTTCTTTATAGTTAAAAATATGAGTAAATACACTGAAGACGACTTAAAAGTCGAATTACAAAACAAAGAATACGAATACGGATTTTATACAGATATAGAATCTGAAACTTTCCCTATTGGATTAAATGAAGAAATTGTTCGTGCCATTTCTAAGAAGAAAAACGAACCAGAATGGATGACCAATTGGAGATTAGATGCTTTTCGAGCTTGGGAAGAAATGATAGAGCCTGAATGGGCAAATGTGCATTACGCAAAACCCGATTTTCAAGCGATTTCTTATTATTCCGCACCAAAAAAGAAAGATAAATACGAAAGCTTAGATGAGGTTGATCCTGAATTACTAGAGACATTTAAAAAGCTAGGTATCTCTATAGATGAACAAAAAAAATTAGCAGGTGTGGCTGTGGATATCGTTATGGATTCTGTTTCTGTAGCAACTACATTTAAGAAAACACTAGCTGAAAAAGGAATTATTTTTTGTTCTATTTCCGAAGCGATTCAAGAACATCCTGAATTAGTAAAAAAACATATAGGAACAGTTGTTCCTCAAAAAGACAACTTTTACGCAGCTTTAAACTCTGCCGTTTTTTCGGATGGAAGTTTTTGTTATATCCCAAAAGGGGTACGCTGTCCGATGGAACTTTCTACCTATTTTAGAATTAATCAAGGAGGAACGGGACAATTTGAAAGAACTTTAGTTATAGCAGATGAAGGTAGTTATGTATCTTACTTAGAAGGCTGTACTGCACCTAGTCGTGATGAAAATCAATTGCATGCTGCTGTGGTAGAATTAATTGCTTTAGATGATGCTGAAATTAAGTATTCAACCGTTCAAAACTGGTTTCCTGGAAACAAAGAAGGTAAAGGTGGTGTTTATAATTTTGTTACTAAGAGAGGTTTGTGTGAGAAAAAAGCAAAAATATCTTGGACTCAAGTAGAAACAGGCTCTGCAGTTACATGGAAATATCCTTCTTGTATTTTAAAAGGAGACAATTCAATTGGTGAGTTTTATTCCATAGCCGTTACCAATAATTTCCAACAAGCAGATACAGGTACTAAAATGATACATCTAGGAAAAAATACTAAATCAACTATTATTTCAAAAGGTATTTCTGCTGGAAAATCACAAAACAGTTACCGAGGTTTGGTTCAAATTAGTTCAAGAGCGGCAAATGCTAGAAATTTTTCACAATGTGATAGTTTATTAATGGGCAATGAATGTGGCGCACATACCTTCCCATACATTGAAAGTAAAAATACTACCGCTAAAATTGAACACGAAGCAACAACCTCAAAAATTGGGGAAGATCAAGTGTTTTATTGTAATCAAAGAGGGATTCCAACCGAAAAAGCAATTGCACTTATTGTTAACGGTTTTAGTAAAGAAGTTTTAAATAAATTACCCATGGAATTTGCTGTTGAAGCTCAAAAATTATTAGAAATTTCTTTAGAAGGTTCTGTCGGATAAATCACAAGCAATGCATTTAACAAAAAATCAAAAAATACTCGTTGGCATTCTCCATTTCCTACCCATTATTGGAATGGTTACCTATTTTATCTTATTTTTTTCTTTATTCTTAAATGTAGCAGAATTAGAACCTGAAAGTTTAGAGAGTCATCCACCAATTGCGTTTTTTAAAGGTTTTATTGGGCTATTTATTGTTCTCATTTTCACAGCTCTAATAGCTATTGGAATTAAAATTTTTGATATCCTTCACTTAACAAAAAGCAATAGAAATGACACCAATAATAAAGTTTTAATTTGGATTTTACTTTTTGTTTTTACAGGAATTATTTCTGAAATCATTTATTATTTTCTAGAAATTTTACCCAATAAAAAAGAAGAGTTGGAGGAGCACAAAACGAATGCAACTTTATGAGCAAAGCAGTAATTATAGTAGGTTCATCTAGAAAAAACGGAAACACAACCAATATTGTGTCTGAAATACACAATCAACTTTTGATAGATGTAATCAACTTAAGTGACTATGATTTCTCATACTATGATTATGAGAGTAAAAATAGAACAGATGATTTTTTTGAATTGATAAAAGGAATTATCGAAAAATACGATACTTTAATTTTTGCTACACCTGTATATTGGTATACCATGAGTGGCATTATGAAAGTGTTTTTCGATCGTTTTTCTGATTTGATTCGTATAGAAAAAGAAACAGGAAGAAAATTAAGAGGTAAAAACATGGCTGTAATCTCCAATTCGCACGACAGTAGTATTGAAGATGATTTTTACCTTCCCTTTCAAAAATCGGCCGCTTATTTAGGAATGAATTATTTAGGACACAAGCATTTTAATGCTGATAAGCCTGAAGAAAGACAAAATTTAGAATTAGCATTTATATAAAATAGAGACCATGTTAAGTATTAAAAATTTACACGCTTCCGTTGAAGACAAAGAAATACTAAAAGGAATTAACTTAGAGGTTAAAGCAGGAGAAGTTCATGCCATTATGGGACCAAATGGTGCCGGAAAATCGACACTATCTTCTATAATCGCAGGAAACGAAAATTATGAAGTGAATGAAGGAGAAATCTTTTTAGATGGAGAAGAAATTTCTGAATTAGCTCCAGAAGAAAGAGCGCACAAAGGAGTTTTTCTTTCTTTTCAATATCCTGTAGAAATTCCTGGTGTTTCAGTAACCAATTTCATTAAAACTGCCATCAACGAAAGCCGTAAAGCAAAAGGATTAGAAGACATGCCAGCGAATGAAATGCTGAAAAAAATTCGTGAAAAATCGGAATTATTAGAAATGGATAAAAAATTCCTTTCTCGCTCGCTTAACGAAGGTTTCTCAGGAGGTGAAAAAAAACGTAATGAAATTTTTCAAATGGCAATGTTAGAGCCAAAATTAGCCATTCTAGATGAAACTGATTCAGGCTTGGATATTGATGCCTTACGAATTGTAGCGAATGGTGTCAATAAATTAAAAAGTCAAGACAATGCCGTTGTTGTGATTACACATTACCAACGTTTATTAGATTATATCGTTCCCGATTTTGTCCACGTACTAATGGACGGCAAAATTGTAAAGTCTGGAGATGCATCCTTGGCTCTAGAATTAGAAGAAAAAGGATACGATTGGATTAAAGCAGAGTTAGTATAGTCGAAAGTCTTAATGTCTTAAAGTTAAAAGATGGGAAGATTCAAGTCCTTTGAAGAAATCAATTCTTGGCAAAAAGCAAGAATATTTAACAAAAGAATTTATGAAATTACAGAAAGCCCAAAATTCAACAAAGACGTTGAACTAAATAGACAAATTAAAAGAGCATCTATTTCAATTTCATCAAATATTGCTGAAGGTTTTGAAAGAAATACAGATAAAGAATTTATATATTTCTTGTATGTTGCCAAAGCATCGGCAGCAGAAGTAAGATCTCAATTATACTTAGCTTTAGATTTAGAATATATTACAATAAGTGAATTTCAAGAATTAATAGAATTAGTTACTGAAATTTCGAAATTATTAAGTGGATTTATAAAATATTTAAGTCCTAAGCCTTAAAGTAAAAATCACTTTCAACTTTAAGACTTTCGACTTTAAGACTAACAAAAATGGATTTAAAAGATAAATTACTTTCGTCATACATCGCTTTTGAAGAAAAGTTTGATATGGACTCTCATTTGCATGATGTACGAAATCAAGCTATAAAAAATTTTGAAACCAAAGGTTTTCCAACTAAAAAAGAAGAAGCTTGGAAATATACCTCATTGAATGCACTATTAAAACATGATTTTTCGGTTTTCCCAAAACATGATAATGCAATTGAATTTCCTGCAGTTAAAAAATATTTCCTGCATGAAGTAGATACTTATAAATTAGTTTTTATCGACGGGAAATTCAGTTCTTTTTTATCGTCAACTACACATGAAGGAATTGATGTATGTTTGTTGTCATCGGTATTAACAAAGCCAAAATACAAGCCTGTTTTAGAAACCTATTTCAATCAAGTGGCTCAAAAAGACGAAAGTTTAACTTCACTAAATACTGCTTTTGCTCAAGAAGGTGCTTTTATCAATATTCCCAAAAGTAAAGTAGCTGATAAACCAATTGAAATTATTAACTTTTCTACAGGAACTGAGG
This sequence comes from Flavobacterium sp. NRK F7, assembly GCF_024054195.1. Lineage (GTDB taxonomy): Bacteria > Bacteroidota > Bacteroidia > Flavobacteriales > Flavobacteriaceae > Flavobacterium. The sequence continues at coordinate 597,391 of NZ_JAMXLB010000001.1, forward strand.
CTGCTTTAATGGTACAACCAAGAAACTTAATAATTGTAGGTGAAAATGCACACGTACAAATTATTGAGCGTCATCAAAGTTTGAATAGCAATCCAGTACTAACCAATAGTGTAACCGAAATTTTTGCACAAAAAAGAGCCAATGTAGATTATTACAAAATTCAAAATGATGTACAAACGGCGAATTTAATAGATAACACGTATATTGCTCAAAAACAAGAAAGCAGAGTGGCAGTTCATACGTTCTCTTTTGGAGGTAATATGACACGTAATAACTTGAATTTCTATCATCAAGGTGAACGTATTGATTCTACTTTAAAAGGAATTACGATTATTGGCGACAAACAACATGTGGATCATTTTACTTTGGTTCACCACGCCCAACCCAATTGTGAAAGTCATCAAAATTACAAAGGTATCTTTGGAGACAGTGCAACTGGTGTTTTCAATGGAAAAATATATGTAGAAAAAGAAGCTCAAAAAACCGATGCTTTTCAGCAAAACAATAACATCCTAATTAGTGAAAAAGCAACCATCAATGCGAAACCGCAATTAGAAATTTTTGCTGATGATGTAAAATGTTCTCACGGATGTACGATTGGTCAGTTAGATGAAAGTGCCATGTTTTACATGCAACAACGTGGTATTCCGAAAAAAGAAGCACGTGCATTATTAATGTATGCTTTCTCAAATGAAGTAATTGAAAGTATTAAAATACCTGAATTAAAGCAGCGTATTACAAAAATTATAGCCACCAAATTAGGCGTAAAAATGGGATTTGATTTGTAGAATTCATTTTTTAAATGCATATAAAGTGTTTCTAATTTTAGAAGCACTTTTTTTATTTCATTATGACCAATTGCAAATTTTTAACCTTTATTTATTCCGATTTTAAATAATCAAGTTGTAAATTTGTAACCAAATAGATATAAGATGTTTGATGTTCAAAAAGTAAGAGCCGATTTTCCCATTCTAAAACAAGAAGTAAACGGAAAACCTTTAGTATATTTCGATAATGGAGCAACCTCACAAACGCCTCAACAAGTAATTGATACGATTGTAGATTATTATTCTAGATATAATGCTAACATTCATCGTGGGGTACATACTTTGAGTCAGTTGGCTACAGATGCTTATGAAATAGCAAGAACAAAAATTCAATATCATTTTAATGCCAAACACAGCTATGAAATTATCCTTACTTCAGGAACCACGGAAAGTATCAATTTAGTGGCCAATGGTTTTGCGTCAATTTTACAAAAAGGTGATGAAATCATTGTTTCTGCTTTAGAACACCACAGTAATATTGTGCCTTGGCAGATGCTTTGCGAACACACAGGTGCTGTCTTAAAAGTTATTCCCATGAGTATGGAAGGCGAGTTACTTATGGAAGCTTACGATGCTTTACTTTCCAATAAAACAAAGTTGGTTTTCTGTAACCATATTTCGAATGCTTTAGGAACTATTAATCCAATTGAATCTATAATAAAAAAAGCCCACGAAGTAGGTGCTGCGGTTTTAATTGACGGTGCACAAGCTTGCCCACATTTGAAGCCTGATGTTCAAGCTTTGGATGTTGATTTTTATGTTGCATCTGCGCATAAGATGTGCGGACCAACTGGAGTAGGTATGCTGTATGGTAAAGAAGAATGGTTGCGTAAATTACCTCCGTATAAAGGTGGAGGAGAAATGATTGCAACCGTTAGTTTTGAAAAAACAACCTATGCAGATTTACCGCATAAATTTGAAGCAGGAACGCCTAATATTTGTGGTGGCATTGCTTTTGGAGCGGCAGTAGATTATATGAATCATATTGGGTTTGATGCCATAGCAAAACAAGAACAAGAATTATTAGAGTATGGAACACAAAAGCTACAAGAGATTGAAGGTGTTACCATTTATGGCCCTTCTGATTTAACCAAAAAAGCATCAGTTATTTCATTTAATATTGAAGACATTCATCCTTATGATATTGGCACGATTATAGATAAATTAGGTATAGCGGTGCGTACAGGACACCACTGCGCACAACCCATCATGGATTTCTTTAAAATTCCAGGTACTATAAGAGCAAGTTTTGCATTTTACAATACCAAAGAAGAAATTGATATCTTTGTGGAAGCCGTTAAAAAAGCTAAAACAATGTTATCCTAAAACAAACGAAAAATTACATTTATGAAAGCACTTACTATTTTATCTACCCTAATTATAACTATGAGTAGTTGTAATTGTCAAAAAAAAGCAACGGAAACGGCAATGGCCACTTCTACTGAAAAAACAGAAACTATGATTTCAGAAACTAAAGAAGGTAAAACAGCACAGAACTTCCCTGTTTTGGTTTATGAATCGACTTCAAGGGGTTATTATAAAAAAATAACTATTGAAAATAACAATGTTATAGTTCAAAACGCAAGAGAGGAACTGGCTAAAACAAAGGTATTAACGGAAGAGGAACTAGCTACTATTGAAAAAGCGTATAAAGGTATCGATGTAAAAGAGTTACCAAATATTAAAGCGCCTACTGAAAAACGTTTTTATGACGGTGCTCCAATAACCAATTTAGAAGTTAGAATGGATGACCATATTTACCGTTCTACAGATTTTGATGGTGGTACACCTCCAAAAGAAATCGAAGATTTAATAAACACTATTTTAGAAATAGCGGATAAAACAAATTAAAAAATGACCATACAAGCCATACAGGAAGAAATTGTAGACGAATTTTCAATGTTTGATGATTGGATGCAGCGATATGAATATATCATTGAACTAGGAAAGACCTTACCATTAATTGATGAAAAATACAAAACGGAAGATAATATTATTAAAGGCTGCCAATCTAAAGTTTGGGTTCATGCAGAAGAACAAAATGGAACCATTGTATTTACTGCCGATAGTGATGCTATTTTAACAAAAGGAATCATCGCTATTTTAATCCGTGCTTTTTCGAATCAAACACCAGAAGCTATTCTGGATGCTAATACCAATTTTATTGATGAAATTGGTTTAAAAGAGCACTTGTCTCCTACTAGAGCCAATGGATTGGTTTCGATGATAAAACAAATAAAAATGTATGCCTTGGCTTTTAATGCAAAAAGTTAATTGGTAAACGAATAAAACTATTATTAAAAATGGAAGAATATAAAGATGAAATCAACTTAGGTGAAAGTGTGGTAAAGGTTTTAAAAACCATTTATGACCCAGAAATTCCAGTTGATATTTACGAGTTAGGATTAATTTATGATGTGATGATTAATGAAGCGAATGATGTAAAAATCTTAATGACATTAACCTCACCCAACTGTCCTGTAGCGGAAACATTGCCCATGGAAGTGGAAGAAAAAATAAAATCAATTGATGCAGTTCAATCTGCTGAGGTTGAAATTACGTTTGACCCACCATGGAGTAAAGATCTAATGAGTGAAGAAGCAAAACTAGAATTAGGAATGCTTTAATTCAACACATAGTGTTCCGTTATTCGCTTACAAAAAATAACGCAACATGAACTTGTGAACTAGAAAAAAATGGCACGTTTCCAACCAAAATCCTTAAATGACAAGAAAAAGATGGGTTTGAAAGCTTCTTTTCATTCCCTTTCTTATATACCGCGTTTTTTCAAGGAAATTTGGAAAACCAATAAAAAACTCTTTCTAGTATCTGCATTTTGCCGCATCGTAGCTGCTTTACTTCCCGTAATTATTTTGTGGATTGGTAAAATTATCATTGACGAAATTATCAACATCACTTCCCATAAAATAACCGATTATACTACCCTTTGGAAATATGTGGTTATTGAGTTTGCACTCGTGATACTATCCGACTTGGTAAGTAGAGCCATTGCCTTAACCGATGGTATTTTGGGTGACCAATATAATATTCAAACCTCAGTACAAATTATCCAGAAGACTAATGAAATAGACATTAGTTTACTTGAAGATTCGGAGTTTTATGACAAATTAGAAAGGGCCCGAACCCAAACCATGGGTCGCGTTGATTTAATGTCGAATGTTTTAGGACAGGCACAAACCACCATTTCTATTGCTACTTTAATCGCCGGTTTAATCTATTTTGAACCCTATCTGATTATCTTATTAGTTTTAAGCATTATTCCTTCGTTTTTAAACGAAATACGCTTTAGTCAACAACAATATTCGTTGGCTAGAAGTTGGACTTCAGAACGAAGAGAATTGGATTATTTAAGATATATTGGAGCCAATGATAAGACAGCCAAAGAAATTAAACTTTTTGGGTTAACCCAATTTGTGGTAAACCGATTTAAGAACTTAGCGGTAAAATATTTTCACCTCAATAAAAAATTAGTCATTAAACGCTCGAGTTATGGGTTTTTGTTCAATGTATTAGGTTCTATTAGTTATTATGCAGCATATGTATTTATCATTTACAGAGTTTTATCGGGTGTAATTACTTTAGGAGAACTTACCTTTTTATCGGGAAGTTTTAATCGGTTGATGAAAAGTTTACAAGATTTCTTTTCTCGTTTTACAAGAATTTCTGAAAGCGCTTTATATCTAAAAGATTACTTTGATTTTATCGATATTTCTTCGGAGCCTAAAACCAAAGAAGACATTCCTTTGCCAAAAGAAATAAAGCAAGGTTTTGAATTTAAAAACGTTTATTTTGCCTATCCCGAATCGGAACATCAGATTTTAAAAAATGTAAATTTTACTATTAAAGCGGGTGAAAAAGTAGCTTTTGTAGGTCAGAATGGTGCTGGGAAAACGACCTTGACTAAATTAATTTTACGTTTTTACGAACCTACGCAAGGAGAAATACTGCTAGATGGAGTAAACATTAATCGTTACAATAAAAAAGAATATCAAGCTTTTTTTGGGGTACTTTTTCAAGATTTTTTCCGATATGAATTTACTGTTAAAGAAAATATAGCCATTGGTAAAATCGATGAAATTGAAAACTTTACTCAAATTGAAAAAGCAGCTAAACTAAGTTTAGCAGAAGAGGTTGTTTCGGAATTAGAAAATGGTTACGAACAACAATTGGGGAAACGTTTTGTGAAAGGTCAGGAATTATCGGGTGGTCAATGGCAGAAAATTGCCTTAGCAAGAGCCTATATGAAAAATGCAGAAGTTATCATTTTAGACGAACCTACTTCGGCTTTAGATGCTAAAGCAGAAAGCGAAGTATTTGAACGTTTGATTCATCTGATTAAAAATAAAACGAGTATTATTATCTCGCATCGATTTAGCACCGTAAGACAAGCCGATCGAATTATTGTGCTAGACGAAGGAAGTATTTTAGAAGCGGGAACACATGAAGAATTAATGCAAAACCAACAATTATACGCTGAATTGTTCTTATTACAGGCAGAAGGATATCAATAAAAAGAAATTATGGAAAAAGAAATCGTAAATAAAGTTGCCAACAGTAAATTGGAAGTGTTTGATCTTGAGGATTATTTTCCAAAAGAAGAAATCGTAATCCTTGATATTTCCAAATGGTTATTTGAAGGGTTTATTTTAAAAGAAAAAGAATTCCGTGATAACTTGAATAAAGAAGATTGGTCCACCTACAAAGATAAAGGAGTTATTTTATTTTGTAGCACAGATGCTATTTTACCGGCTTGGGCCTATATTTTAATTACAACCTATTTACAGCCTTTTGCGAAACAAGTGGTACATGGAAACAGTCAGGAATATATTTTACTTCACTATCAACGCGTTTTAGAAACAGTAGATTATTCTATTTATAAAGATAAGCCTGTTATTTTAAAAGGGTGTTCTAAAAAAGCGGTTCCTCAATCTGTTTATACGTTAGCCATACAAAAACTAATGCCCGTAGCTAAAAGTGTCCTATTTGGTGAAGCCTGTTCCGCTGTGCCTTTGTACAAGTCAAAATAAAGTAATACGTCTAAAAAATTTTCACTTAAACGAAATTTTCAGCTATTATTTGTAAGTTTTTATACCTTACTTGCTTAATTGGGTTAAATTTGCCATACAAATCAAAACAAACAAACATCAAAATGAGAAAATTTTTTTTAGTACTAACATTAACTACGTTGAGTGTTTTTTCCCAAAAAACAGAGGGAGAATTAATCAACACCACTTCAGCGGCTGAGACCAAAGCTAAAGACACGACCAATATGGGATGGAAAAGAGCTGGAAACTTCGTGCTGCTTTTAAATCAATCTGCCTTTAACAATGAATGGTTAGGTGGAGGAACTTCTAATATTGCTGGAAATGCAGGATTGAACTATGATTTTAATTACAAAACTCCAGATATGATTTGGGACAATAAGTTTATTGCTGCTTATGGTCTTACCAAACAGAAAGGGCAAGAAATGACAAAATCAGATGATCGTTTAGAATTTACTTCGTTGTTAGGAAAAAAGGCAAAGGGGTATTGGTTTTATTCTGGATTTTTAAATTTTAAAACCCAAATGGATGCTGGTTTCGTTAAAGTTACAGACCCTGTTACTAGTGATGAAATATTAGTTAAAAATTCGCATTTCTTCTCTCCTGCTTATTTACAAGCTGGACCTGGTATGTTGTGGAAAAAAAGTGATAATCTTAAAGTGAATATTGCACCAGCTACTTCTCGTGTTATTTTTGTACACAAGCATTTTACAGAATTTGGTTCTGCATTTGGTGTAGAACAAGGAAAATCTTCTCGATTCGAATTTGGAGCAGCTTTAAACGGGTATTATAAATTCAACATAATGGAAAATGTTTCCATGGAAAATATTTTGAATTTATACTCTAACTATTTGGAAAAACCTCAAAACGTAGACATGGATTACCAAATGAATTTGGTTATGAAGATTAATAAATACATTTCTACTAATGTCGCTTTTCAAGCCATTTATGATGACAATGCTATTGGTGCATTTCAAATTAGAGAAGTGTTTGGTTTAGGTTTTAATTATGGCTTTTAAGCGCTAAAAGAGCAATCAAATGGTAAAGAAAAACTTTAAAATGGCCTCTTGGTCATTTGCCTTATCTATACTAACACTTTTAATTTTGGCATCTACCGTTTTATTGGCCAATACAAGTTTAGGCAAAAACGTAAATTTTTTCACTAATAAAACGCTTCAATCCGATTTAGAAAAATCGTATCTTGAAATAGAAAAATTAATAGGTGAAAAAAAACTTTTAATGTTACAATTGGAAGACCAATTGGAAAAATACAAAGCATTAGAAATAGAAAATGAAAACCTTCAATCGGAATTGGAATTGAGAGACCAACAAATGAATGACTTAATTCAGAAAATAGATTCCTTAGAAAAAGATGTTTCAAAATTAATGTCTTTAAAAGACGAATTAGCTAAAGCGAAAACCCAATATGAAACCCAAGTAACAAGGGTCAAAAATGAAAAAGCTCCCAACAAAATCTCATTGGATAATGTTTCAAATAACGAAACTAAAACAAGTGTAGCAGAAGCTAGCTTTTTACCTTCTGAAAATCAAAAAAACAACTCTCCTGTTAGTACTATCATTAGAGACGATTATGATGAATTGCGTTTATTAAATTCTTCCGTTCAAACGTATCATATAAAGAATTCTGGAGAAAAAAAATTAGCCACTCAAGTTGATAAAGTAAATCGTTTAGTCTTAGAATATACGATTTATTTAGACAAAAATAAGCTTAGCAGATCCAATACTTTCTATATTCAAATATTTGACACCAATAATAAAAATGTGGGAAAGACTAAAAGTGTTTTTGTTGGCTCTAATGAATTGGTTTATAGTTTTATTTCAACAGTAACCTATGAAGAGGAAGTTAATCGAATTCACGAAGAATTTTCTACAGAAGGACTAGAATTAGATAAAGGAGTCTATTTTCTTAATATTTTTAGCGAAGCAGGAAAGTTACTTTCTTCTAGAAGCTTTAAATTGGATTAATACAAAATTATATTTTGTTTAGTTAAAAAAATAAATATTATTCGGTTTTTTGTTTAAAAAAGTACTTTTTTAATTAAACAAAAGCATTGTTTTTGACAAAAAAACACAAAAAACTGTAATTTTTTGTGTTTTTTTTATTGTTATTTAAAAATTTTATGTACTTTAGTTCGTGTATTAAATGCTTCAATAAGCAAAAGTTAACTGTTTTCTAAATCATTTAATACTTTAAAAAATCTCTTTACAACTAAAACTAACTTTGTATTTATCTTTCTTATTAGAAAGTAAATTTCAAAACAGGACAACTTCAAAACTATCTAAACGAAGATTAATGTTTTTCATTATCATCCATTATACTGCTGGTTTAGGTTGATATAGAAAAAAGTACTAATTTAAAATGAATTTGTTCCAGCTCTCAAAATTTTAATTTGCCTTAGCAACCATTCTTTCGGTTTCACTTTGAATTTGAAATTTAGATACTTCATCTTCTTTTCTAATTTAAAGTATGAAGTACTCCGTTTAATAATCATGGATTTACTATGAGTAAGAATTGAACAACTACTGTAAACAATTGGCTTACAAAAATAATCGTCCTTTGTTTATATGATGACCATTCTCAAATACCTTTCTATGAAATTCAATCGCTAATAATCGTAACCTGAAATGTATTTGATTAAAATTTAAATTACCGCTAACCCAAAACTATTAACCATTATGATTCGAAAAAAATATAAAATGGCTTTGTCGTCATTAGTATTGTCGTCTCTAACCCTGATTGTTCTTGCAGTAAGTTTTTTAATCCCTAATACTGATTTTGGTAAAAAATTATTTTTCCCTAAAGCTTCCGAATTACAATCTGATTTAGAAAAATCCTATTTAGAAATTGATAAACTGATTAATGAAAAGGAGTTTTTAATGCACGAACTAAAACTACAATTAGAAAAAGTACAATTGCTAAAAGCTGAAAATGATTCCCTTCAGCTTGAATTGGATGTGAAATACCAACAAATAGAAGCCTTGATTCAAAAAATCGATTCGCTAGAAGAAGATGTTTCCAAATTAATGACATTAAGAAGTGAATTGGCCTATGCTAAAAAACAGTATCAAATGGCTACAACCCTATCAAGTGAAACTAAAGAAACTGTTTCAGAAAAAGCTACTGTTGTAAATGATGAAAATCCACAAGTAACTTCCTCAACTCCCTCCAAATTAACAACAGTTGTAAATTCTGATTCACCAGTTAAAGACATTATTCGAAATAATGAAGAAAATATACGTTTATTAAATTCTAGCATACAAACCTATCACAAAAGAGATTCTGGTACTAAAAAGGAAACCTCAACAGCTTCTAAAGTAAATCATTTAGTACTCCATTTTACTTTGTATGTAGATAAAAGCAACAAAAAAAAGACAGCTAATTTTTACATTCAGCTTTTTGACACCAATAATAAAAATGTTGGAAAAACAAAAAAACTGCTTATCGATGATAAAGAGCTTATTTATAGTTTTGAATCTTCAGTGGAATATACCGAACAAGTCAATCAAGTAGCACAAGAGTTTTCTACAGAAGGCTTAAACTTAGATAAAGGAGTTTATTTCTTAAATATTTTTAGTGCAAAAGGTAAACTATTATGCTCGAGAAGTTTTGAGTTAAATTAATACTGTTTATAAAAACAAAAAACTGGAAAATCCAGTTTTTTGTTTTTCGTTTAAGAATCCGATTCGTTATCAATAGCTTCTTTATACTCAGGATAAAGGAATTTATTGTAAGGGAAGCGAGTGACATGTATTTCACGAACCGCTTCATACACTTTTTCTCTGAATTCTTCAAAATTGAGTTTGTCGGTAGCAGAAATGAATAACGTATTGCTCTCTCCCATTTTGTTCATCCAGGTTTGTTTCCAATCCTCAAGTGTAAAATGTTTTGTAGTTTTTTCAACACTTAAATCATTTTCGTCAAAATAAACCGGTTGAAAAGCATCAATTTTATTAAAAACCATAATGGTGGGCTTATCATTGCTTTTAATATCTTTTAAGATTTCATTTACAGAAGCAATATGATCTTCAAAATCAGGATGTGAAATATCTACCACATGCAACAATAAATCGGCCTCTCTCACCTCATCTAAGGTGCTTTTAAAAGACTCTACTAGTTGTGTTGGCAATTTTCTAATAAAACCAACTGTATCGCTTAAAAGAAAAGGCAAATTACGTATCACTGTTTTTCGAACGGTGGTGTCTAAAGTAGCGAAAAGTTTGTTTTCTACAAACACATCACTTTTTCCAATAGCATTCATTAAAGTGGATTTACCAACATTGGTATAACCCACAAGTGCTACTCTTACCATTGCTCCCCTATTACTTCTTTGAACAGCCATTTGTTTATCAATGGTTTTTATTTTTTCTTTCAGCAACGAAATTCTATCGCGAACAATACGTCTATCCGTTTCGATTTCGGTTTCACCAGGTCCACGCATACCAATACCGCCTCGTTGTCGTTCTAAGTGCGTCCACATTCCTGTTAATCTAGGTAATAAATATTGATATTGCGCTAATTCCACTTGTGTTCTCGCATAGGATGTTTGTGCACGTTGAGCAAAAATATCTAAGATTAGATTGGTCCTATCCAAAACTTTACATTCATCACCTAACTCTCTATTGATATTCTTTTGCTGTGAAGGAGTTAATTCATCATCAAAAATGACTGTGCTAATTGCATTATCTTTTACGTAATATTTGATTTCCTCTAATTTACCTGTTCCGACGAATGTTTTAGGATTGGGTTTGTCCATTTTTTGCCAAAAACGCTTGACTACTTCTCCACCTGCTGTAAAAGTTAAAAACTCTAATTCATCTAGGTATTCTCTTAACTTTTCTTCATCTTGATTTTGGGTAACAATACCTACAACAATTGTTTTTTCAAAAACGTGATTTTCTTTTTCTAACATAGTCTTTCATTAACGTAACAAAGGTAAAGATAATTTAGTATAATGTATCCTAATAATAAATGTCTTGCTTTTTTTTATAGGTATCTCATCTATACCCATCTATCTTAAATCGATTATTAACCGAAACATGGATTAAATATAAAACTTCTTGATTACTCCAACTTCAGAATAAAACAAAAAACGCTCAGAATTTCTGAGCGTTTTTTGTGATTCTATTTGTATTTATTGTCCGATTACTCTAACATTATCTACTTCCCAACCAGCTGCAGCTGCAGTGGTAGAAGTATATTTAAAAGCAACTCTAACATTTGAATTTCCAACATAATTAGAAATGTCAATTCCACCAGAAGCACCAGCACTCCAAGAAGTGTAGGAACCAGAGGTCCATACCGGTAAATTAAAGCCTGTTAATTCCGTCCAAGTGGCAGCACTAGGAGCACCAGAACCACTATAGTTCGTTGAAATATAAACTTGTAAAGCTGGTCCTGCAAATCTTGTACTGGTTTCAAATGTTAACGCAGCAAAAACATTACTTGTTAAATCAATAGCAGGAGAAATTAACCAATCTTCATTTGCTTGACTTCCACTACTAAAACCATTCATATAAGCAGAAGGCGTAGGATTTCCAAAGTTAGTACTGGTCCAAACTTGAGCACCTACTACGCTGTAAGCGGTCCAAGTTGGGAAATTATTTACAAATGTCTCTTCAAATAATAGATTTGGTACATATCTTTCATTTGTAAGTTTTACATCATTAATTGTTCTAATCATTAATTGATAATCACTACCAAATTTAGTCAAAACACCTCTAATTTTTCCATTTCCGCTAGGAATTGCTTCGCCTGCGAAAGTAGCAAACTCACTTACTCTCAAAAGAATGTTGTTGCCAAATTTATCTTTAATCGTATGATTGGTTCCTGATCCAGCAGTATTATTAGGATTAAAGAAAGTAGTTCCTAACGAGGCATCATCAAATTGAACATTATCAAATTCAACTAAAGTATGAAGGTTTTCTAAATTACGAGCTTCGCTTAATTCTATATGATTAACTAAATCCTCCTCGTCCATTTTGTCACAAGAGCGAAAAATTTTTGTTTTGTATTTATCTAAAGCAATACGGCCTATATCATTTCCGAATAACTGCCCTATTTGTAAATCATCCGTGTAATCATCTTCCATTACATATAAACCAGTTAAATCGATATAAACTTTACGTCCTGGTTCATAAACATTAAATAAATTATACTCATCTACAGGTACAGTAAAACCATATTCATTATCATTGTCATCATAAGCAACCATGGAAATTGTTTTATAGAAGTTTCCTCCTTCATCGGATGAAGTAACATAGGCTTCTAAAATTGTTCCGTTTGCTAAATCCCATAATGTTGGTGTTGTGGTAGCATTGTTTACTACTGGTACTATATCTATATCGGCTGTTTTTGTAACGCATTCTCCCGACAAATCAGGTGCATTATAGTCGTCACCTGTAACACAACTTGTTAATGTTGCGAAAAGAGCAGTTGTTAAAATTAATATTGTCTTTTTCATAGCCATTAATTTTTAAGAATTTTAATATTGTCAATTTCCCAAGTTGTAGAAGCTGAACTTGTTGAAGTATATTTAAAAGCTAAACGAACATTTGTTCCGGTAAATGAAGAAATATCGATATTTCCAGAATTAGTCCAAACATAATTAGAAGTATCTAAATCTAAATTACCTGATAAATCTGTCCAAGTTGCACTAGTTGGATCTCCAGAAGTATAATCAGTTGAGATTTTAACTTCCAAAGGGTTTCCTGAAAATTTAGAAGCCGTTTGAAAAGTTAATACTGCAGCATTCACTGAACTTAAATCAATAACTGGAGAAATTAACCAATCTTCATTCACATTGTTTCCAGAAGCAAAACCAGACATTTTTGCACAATTTCCTGGATTTCCATATTGGGTATCTAATTGCCATTCTTGAGCTCCTGTTAGGCTTACCTTGGTCCAATCTGTCCAACTTGTTTCAAAACCATCTTTATATAAATATTCATATATCGTTGGGATAGCATAATCGTCATCTTTTACACAACTTACAAGAGATATACAGGCAACTGTGCATAATAACAAAGATTTAATATTTTTTTTCATCATACAATTTTTTAGAAGTTAATGTAGAAGTTAACAAAATATGTTCTTCCATAACCGTAGAAATATTTTGAACCAAAAGAAGGAGTTCCATTTGCTCTATCTGCAGCTAAATCTGGGTATGTTGCTTTTCTAGATTGTTCAAATCCTCCTGTTTTATAAACCTCATCTAATACGTTATTGATGGAAGCAAAGAATCCAAATGTATTTCTGTTTTTAGAACTGATTCTCCAAGATTTACCACCAATTACATTCAACAACATGAAATTATCAAATTTTTCTTGTTGTAAGATATTTCTAACTGAAGTTTCAGTAACACCATCATAGTTATCTCCTGTGCTAGGATCAACTGTAAAGTTATCTGTTCTCAAAATACTAGACACATCAACATAACTACCTGTTAAGTAGTTAATATTTGCTCCAATCCACCAATAATGGGGATCTCTATATTCTAATCCAAAAGAATACGCTTGTTCTGGTAAACCTGGTTGGCGATAATCTTTTAAATATACCGTTCCAAAGTTACGAATTGGGTTTAATCCTTCTGCAGCTCTACCATCATCATTGGTAATCAATTTAGCATTATCAGAATAGATATATTGACCAAATGAAGCAGATGCATTAGCTGTTATAGTGGAAGTAATTTTATATTCCAATCCTAATTCAGCACCCATAGCTTGTTTATCAAGACCTGTAACGATTTCGCTTACAAATGAATCTGCATCTCCATCAGCATCTCCGATACTTTCTGCATAATAAAAAGAAATCTCAGAACTGTTAGAAATTTTATTATAGAAACCTGTTAAACGAGCTTTTAATTTAGGAGAACGAATAATATAACTTGCATCAGCTGCAACAATATTTTCATCTGTTAAGTTTGGCGTAATGTTATTATTTAAACGTGCATTTGAAAACACATTTCTCATAATTGGCGCTTTAGTCATATATACTCCATTGAAATCTAATAAATGACGACCATTGATTTTATACGTTAAACCTCCTTTGAAACCAAAGTTTTCATAAGTAGTCTTTTGGCTCTTTCCATAAGAATTGTTAGCATAGATTCCGTTTCTGTACAATCCTTCTCTTTGGTATTCTGTTCTTGAAAAAGATTGCGCTAAATAAAAATCAAATTTATTATAATTGAATTTAAATTGGGTAAACCCGTCAAAAACAGTAGCAAAAAGATTGTAATTATACCCATAGGTTTCGTTTTCGCCAACGTATCTATTTGGATTATTTAAGTCTGACTGACTTCTATCTCCCGAATAGAAAGGATCAATATCAGCAAAATACGTTCCGCCCATTAAATCTAATAAATTTTGGAAATTATGTGATTTTAATCTTTTAAAATTAACGCCTGCATTCAATGAAATATGATCTGATAAACTCGCATTTAAAATAGAGTTGGCACTCCATTGAGTATCATCTGTTCTATCTTCATACAACACATAAATACTTCTTCCAGGGAAACCAGAGTTTTGGTTTGCTAAATACATTGCATTCCAATTGATTTGCGAATTATTTACAAAATCATTTCTTATTCCATCAATCTCAGCCTGTGAATACGTTCCTAAGTTATTGAAATAACTAGGTAATTTTTTATAGTAAGTAGGATCAGGATTATTTCCATTTTGATAGTCTAATCTTGTATTTCCTATTGAACCTGTTTGATAAGCCACATTCGTATTCAATGTGGTATTTTCGTTTATTTTCCAATAATGAGATAACATATTAATTGGCTCTGCAATATCTTTATCTCTTGAGTTTCTTTTTTGGTCACCTTGCCATCCCCAATACGAATTGTATTTCACGCCCATTAAATCGGTAACTTCTTGAGTGTTTGGAGACGATTTACCTCTGCTATTTTCAGCATAAATTGAAGTAAAATTGATACTGTGATTGTCATTAAATTTTTTCTCAACACTTGCAAATAATGAATTTGCACTGTAATCTGTTCCTTCGAAGTAACCTTCTTCCGCCCATCTTCTTGAACCAGAAACTACAAATGCCCATCCTTTATCATTTAAACCTGAAGCATGTGTTCCCATTGCTCTCCAACTGTAATTGGTATTTGTTCCAGACATTGTAATTCTACTTCCTGGTCTATAATGAGAAGCTCTAGTATCTATTTCTTGCGTCCCAAGAATACCTCCAAAAGTATATTCAGAAGGCGATGATCCCATAGTAAATTCTTGATTACGAGTAGCATCATTCAAACCTCCCCAATTGCTCCATTGTGGTCTTCCATCATAAATCTTATTCATTGTAATTCCATTAATCATTGTCGTTCCATATTGGTTATCCAAACCTCGAATTCTAAAACGAGCTTGACCCCAATTAAAAGCAGCTGCTTGTTGATACGTATCTCTAGAAGCTTGTAACAATCCTGAGGTGCTTTCAGAACCTGTATTGTCATCTCCTAAATCATTTTCTGTAATGGTTACCAAACTTAATTGTAATTCAGTCGTAATATCTTCTTCTAAAACAATAGTTCCTAAATCTACTGTTTGCCCAGGAGCAACTTCTAAAACAAACGTTTGTGTTCTATATCCAGTTGAACTAACCACAAGAACAGGTTCTCCATCTGGAATAGATTTAAAAGTGAAAATACCTTCAGCATCAGTTACAACAGATTGATTTGTACTTTGAATTGTTGCAACTACATTTTGTAATGGCTTTTGTGATTTTGAATCAACAACTTTACCCTTTAAGGTACTCGTTTGTTGTGCAAAAACAAAAACGGCTTGTAGCACTAATAATGTGCTTAATACAAGTTTTTTCATAGAAAGAATAAAAATTAATAATAATTTAAACTTTAAGCGGTTTAAACTTAACAGCCTGCAAATGTATAACTTTTAATAATATTATTTACCTTTGGCACCGATTTTGTAATAAAATTGATAATTATATAACATACATTTCATGAAAATTAAACAATTTTTAATCGCTTTTTT
Source organism: Flavobacterium sp. NRK F7 (assembly GCF_024054195.1). Classification (GTDB taxonomy): domain Bacteria; phylum Bacteroidota; class Bacteroidia; order Flavobacteriales; family Flavobacteriaceae; genus Flavobacterium. The sequence goes on from NZ_JAMXLB010000001.1 coordinate 613,301, forward strand.
TGTGTTATTCACAATAAGCAAGGCTTTTTCACAAGATAAGAAATTTAAAATTCATACCGTAGCATTCTATAATTTTGAAAATCTTTTCGATACTATTAATGACCCAAATACTATAGATGAAGAATATTTGCCGAACAAAGGTTGGACATACAAAAACTATAGAAAAAAGTTAGATAATTTAAGTCGTGTAATCATAGAACTTGGTACAGATGAAAATCCTTCTAACTCTCCAGTAGTAATTGGTGCGTGTGAAATTGAAAACCGACGTGTTTTAGAAGATTTAGTGAAGCATCCAACATTGGTTAACAAAGGATATAAAATTATTCACTTTGACTCTCCTGATAGAAGAGGTATTGATGTAGCACTTTTATATCAAGATAAATATTTTACACCTGTAAGTTATACCAATATTCCATTATACATCTATAAAGATGGTAAAAGTAACGGTAAAAAAGAAGAAAAAGAAAAAGAAGAGGAAACGGATGATGCGGTTCAAATAGATGAGTCAACCCAACGAATTTACACGCGTGACCAATTATTAGTTACGGGCTATTTAGAAGGTGAAGAAATTAGTTTTATTGTGAATCACTGGCCATCTCGTTCTGGGGGAGAGAAAAAAAGTAGTCCAAATAGAGAAGCCGCAGGTGCATTAAACAGAAAAATCATTGATTCTCTTTATAAAATTAATCCAAAAGCAAAGGTAATTACTATGGGTGATTTGAATGATGACCCAACCAATAAAAGTGTTAAAAAAGGAGTAGGTGCAGTAGGAACTAAAGAAGAATTAAAACCTTTTGGAATCTATAACCCCATGGAAAAAATGCACAAACAAGGTATAGGAACTTTAGGGTATCGTGATTCTTGGAATATTTTTGATCAAATTATGCTTTCTGAACCTTTAGTAAAAGGAGATTATTCTACATGGACCTATTGGAAAGCCAATGTGTTTAAAAAACCGTACCTTATTCAAAATGAAGGAAGATGGAAAGGCTATCCTAAACGAAACTCGAATGGTGTTCCTGGATTTAGTGATCACTTACCTGTTTATGTATATTTAATTAAACAAGTGAATTAAAAAACTTATAATATTTGAGAAAAGGTTAGTCCAAAAAAGACTAACCTTTTTCTTTTTTTGTAACTTTACGTTAATAAAACATTCCAAATGAGCATACAAAAACCATTCAATTTAAATCAGTGGATTAAAGAAAATAGAGCGTTACTAAAACCTCCTGTAGGGAACAAAAATTTATATGTGGATTCGGGAGATTATATTGTAATGATTGTAGCAGGGCCTAATGCAAGAAAAGACTATCATTATAATGAAACCGAAGAGTTATTTTATCAATTAGAAGGAGAAATAACGGTCTATGTACAAGACGAAGGTCAAAAAAAAGCAATGACCTTAAAAGCAGGTGATATGTATTTGCATCCTGCAAAAGTGCCACATTCTCCAAATCGATCAGCTGAATCTATTGGCTTAGTTATCGAAAGAAAACGCAACCATTTACCTGTAAAAGATGGATTACTTTGGTTTTGTGATACTTGCAACCACAAACTATATGAAGTCTATTTTGAATTAAATAATATTGAAGTTGATTTTTTAAAACATTTCAATCATTTTTACAATTCTGAAGCATTACGCACCTGTTCTAAATGCGGTACCATTATGGAAACCGATTCTCGATTTGTTACTGAAGAGTAAAAGCTAATTCCTGCTATCCAGTATAGCTTTCTTCGCTAGCTTTGGTTTTTAAAACCTTAAAAAGAGCTTCTATGGTCGCTTTTTTATGGTAAAAAAACCGAAAAGATAGCCTTCAAAAAGCTATCCTTCCTATCAGGGCTAAAAATTCAAATCAATTTCATACATTTGTAAAAATTTAACAAAAACACGTAAAAAAGTTACAATGTCAACAATAGCACAACAGTTTGGAATGCAAGAAGCATTGGAAATATTAGGCGTTAAAGCGACTAATTTAGGAACTTCTACAGGAAGTGAATGGTTTTCGAATGGAACTATCATTGAAAGTTACTCACCTGTAGACGGACAATTAATTGGAAAAGTACAAACTACTACAAAAGAAGATTACGAACGTGTCATGCAAAAAGCATCTGAAGCATTCAAAACTTTCAGAGCCATGCCAGCTCCACAACGAGGGGAAATTGTTCGTCAATTTGGAAATAAATTAAGAGAATTAAAAGAACCTCTTGGAAAATTGGTTTCTTATGAAATGGGTAAATCGTTACAAGAAGGTTATGGAGAAGTTCAAGAAATGATTGATATTTGTGACTTTGCAGTAGGTTTATCACGTCAGTTAAACGGACAAGTAATTCCATCGGAAAGACCAGGTCACGTGATGCGTGAACAATGGCATCCCATTGGAATTGTGGGTATTATTTCAGCTTTCAATTTTCCAGTAGCCGTTTGGTCTTGGAACACGGCCTTAGCTTGGATTTGTGGAGATGTATGTGTTTGGAAAGCTTCTGAAAAGGCACCTTTATGTTCTATCGCTTGTCAAAATATTATTGCAGGAATCTTAAAAGAAAATAATTTACCGGAAGGTATTTCATGTATTATCAACGGAGATTATACAGTGGGTGAAATGATGACTGCCGATACTCGTATTCCTTTAGTTTCTGCAACGGGTTCTACTAGAATGGGAAGAATTGTAGGAGCAAAAGTAGCGGAACGTTTTGGTAAATCCTTATTAGAATTAGGCGGAAACAATGCTATTATTATTACTCCAACTGCCGATTTAAAAGTAGTGGTGCCTGGAGCTGTTTTTGGAGCTGTTGGTACTTGTGGACAACGTTGTACCTCAACCAGACGTTTAATTATTCATGAATCGGTTTACGATACGGTTCGCGATGCCATTGTAGGAGCTTACAAACAAATTAAAATTGGTAACCCATTAGATGAAAAAAATCATGTGGGTCCATTAATTGATAAAGATGCGGTAAACACATATTTAGCTGCGATTGAAAAAGCAAAATCAGAAGGTGGTAAAGTTTTAGTTGAAGGCGGTGTGCTTTCTGGTGAGGGTTATGAAAGTGGTTGTTATGTAAAACCGGCTATCATTGAAGCAGAAAATCATTTTGAAATTGTTCAACACGAAACCTTTGCACCGGTTTTATACTTAATGAAATACAGTGGCGACGTAGAAAATGCCATCGATTTACAAAATGGTGTGGCACAAGGATTGTCTTCTTCCATCATGACGAATAGTATGAAAGAAGCAGAAAAATTCTTGTCATTTGCAGGTTCAGATTGTGGAATTGCAAATGTGAACATAGGTACTTCAGGAGCTGAGATTGGTGGTGCTTTTGGAGGAGAAAAAGAAACTGGTGGCGGAAGAGAGTCAGGTTCAGATGCATGGAAAGTATACATGAGAAGACAAACGAACACTGTAAATTATTCCGATCAATTACCATTAGCTCAAGGAATTAAATTCGATTTATAATTCAACAAATAAATTACAATGACAAAACCCCAGTAATTAGTTACTGGGGTTTTAATTTTAAGTTTATCTTTGTTTCAAGAAAGAAAACCATAAATCAAAAATATTTGCTATTTATGGTTTTAAATATTTATAATTAATAATAAAAAACCATGCGAGTTTTAACCATCTTATTTTTAGGCCTTTCCATTTTTGCAAGATCTCAGAATGTCATTGTTGAAGAAAAATTTGAAAAAGATAATGTACCGTTAAATTATGAGCTTCTTCCTTTACAAAATAAGTTAGCTATTAAAAAAGGGAAAGTATTTGGTTTTTCAACCAATAGAGAAGTCAATAAAGTAACCACCTATAATTCTGAAGGTAAGGACAGCATTTGTTTTGACAATAAATCTCTTATGGATGTTTATTTTAATTATAGTGGGAATGTGATAATTGCAGAAGACTTTTCTAAAATGAAAGTCTCAGGAGACAACATACATATTTTAGGTAAATTTGGTGATAAAATATTAGACCCAAAAAAATACCAACCATTTTATATATTTGATGACCAAGCAATAATGAGAAGAAAAGAAAAAGACAAATATAATGTTGTTATACCTTATAAAGGTAATACATCTTCTAAAGCTAATTTAAAATTTGAAGGAACTGAAAGAATTGTGGGGGAAAATTTTTATGAATCCCAAAGGGTTCCTGGAAGTAAAGTTTTTATAAATGAAAAAGGCAATTTAGAAGCAATTTATAAGTCTTTGACAAAAGATTGTAAAGAATCTATAATTTATAGAACAGAATATACTCCTTTAGGTGATAGAATAGCTGATATTCAATATAATTTAACCTTAAAAGATTACAGTTTTATATTATCTGTTACTGGTGGTGGTTACATGGTTACAAAATCAGTGGGTGGTTTTACCAATAGGTTTACAAACAATGCTGGTTTTACCACTACAGTTAGTTTAGGTTCTAATACCTATTCAGATTTTGGAGATGATGGATCAATTAATAATTTATTTTTTGATAATTCTGGCAATGTATATGTTTATGGTATGCTAGGGAAAAAAGAAAAGAAAAATTTATTATATAATAGAATCGTGGGATATTATATTTATAAATATAATAAAGAAGGAAGTTTGATTTGGGAAAAAAAATTTGAAACAGGAGATAAATTAGAAAAAATAGGTGTTGCTTATTTAAACAATACTTATGTAAGATTATTCAACAATGAAGGTAAGTTACAATTTTTATTTGCTTCAACACAGCCAGATGAAGTATTGATGCTGTGTGATATAAATAAAGAAACTGGAGATTTTATTAATTCTGATTTTTATTCTTTTAAAACAAACAATTCAAACGATTTTACAGATTTTATTTTTGCATCTATTACCGATAAAGATGATTTGAAAAACAAAATTATAGACTATGAAGGATTAATGTTATATTATAAAAACAAAAAGTTTAAGGATTACATAGATTCTACTGTACATAAAAGCAAAATTTATTTTAATACACTTATTAATAAAGAAGGCACTTGGTTAATAGAATCTGACAATAAATCCTATTATAAAGTAATTTATTTTGAATAAAAATTAAAAACCCCAGTAATTAGTTATTGGGGTTTTTAATTTTATATCACACTTCTTAATTTGTCAATTTTACTTTTGATGGAACCTATTTCAAACAATCGCAACACTTTAAAAATTAAGGAAGGAATAAAACTAGCATTGGTAATTAAATCTGCTATTTTAGTGATTTTTTGATCCCTAATTACAATTTGCTCTTGTAATTGAGAGGTATCTAATGGTGCTAGTTGAACTGCAAATTTCCAAGCTCCATTTCTAGCTTCCTGCATACTGAAATCAATTAAAAATGTGTCTACATGTCGTGTCTTTTTTAAAATCCATTTTAGAAAAGGCCAAACATCAGAAAGTGCGGTTTCTACATTCCCTACCAAGGATGATAAAATATGATTTATCATGTTAAAATCGGCTTCTAAATCTTGTATTTTGTCACCTGGTGCTACTTGTGCTGCTGCAATACTTAAATCTAAATTAATGTGCGCATTCATACCTAATAATAAATGTTGTAACAAGACAATCCAAAAATCAGTGGCATATTCAAATGCTACTTGCCAGGAAGTAGAAGGTTTCAATCCCCATTTGTATTCATAATATGCAGCAATGTAGCGATTCGCAAAGATAACATCGAGTTGCTCCATCCTAGGTCCGTTTTGAAACATCCCATTGGCAATCCCTTCTTTTACTTTTTCCGTAACTTTACAATACAAAACAGCAAAGTAGCCCATCGTACTTTTCTCGGTCAAAGCGGCATCTATAATTATATTCAAATGCAGAATAACCTCATCAATTGTTTTCGCTTGTGGTATTTGTTGTGACATGTTGTTTATTTTTAGGAAAAATACTGCTTTTTTCTATTATTATTAATATCAAATATATTTTTATCTTTGGACTCCTATAAAAAACATCATGGCATTACAAGAAGAATTTGCAAAACAAGGCATCTGGTTATTTAGATATAGAGGTGTGTTACCGGTTATAATTTTGGTAATAGGAGCCTTGCTCTTTCTACAAACAGAATTGCATCCAGAGATTTTTCCGTTAAAAAATTCGCCTTATGAAATGTATTATGAGATGTGCTGCTTAGTTGTAAGTTTGTTAGGGTTATTCATTCGAATTTGTGTAATTGGTTTTGTACCTAAAAATACTTCAGGAAGAACGGTTGAAAAACAAGTAGCCGATAGCTTGAATACGACAGGAATGTATTCTTTGGTGCGACACCCATTATATTTAGGGAATTATTTTATGTGGTTAGGTCTTGCCATGCTTCCAGCTAATTTTTGGTTTATAGTAGCATTCACTTTCATGTATTGGGTTTACTACGAAAGAATTATGTTTTCTGAAGAAAAATTCTTGCGAAGTAAGTTTGGAGAAGCATATTTAACTTGGTCGGATAAAGTCCCAGCATTTGTTCCTGATTTTAAAAATTATCAAAAACCACACTTGTCATTTAGCTGGAAAAAAGTAGTGAGAAAAGAAATTACAGGTCTTTTTTTATTATTTCTTATCTTTTTTGTTTTTGATTATTTAGGAGTGGTAACTAAAAATGCCGCTCAACCCAATTTCTTTTTGTTTTATAGTCTAATTGTATTAACTGTTGCTATTCTGATAATTAAAATAATTAAGAAGAAGACAGATCTTTTAAAGCAAGAAAACAGGTAAATTAGCTTAATTTTTCTTTAAAAAAAGTCAGTGTTCGTTCCCATGCTAATGTAGCCGCTTTTTCATCATATCGTGGTGTTGTATTGTTATGAAAACCATGGTTTACATCGAAATAAAAATGAGCTTCAAATGTTTTTTTATTTTCAAGTAAGGCTTTTTCATAAGCAGGCCAACCTGCATTCACTCTTTGATCTAAACCCGCATAATGGAGTAGTAAGCTAGCATTAATTTTTGAGACTTCACTTTCATGAGGTTGTCCTCCATAAAAAGGAACTGCCGCCAATAACTCTGGAACCCGTACTGCCATCGCATTGGATATCCATCCTCCAAAACAAAATCCTACAACACCTATTTTGCCCGTACAATTTTCATGCTTTTTTAAATAATTGTATGCCGCTATAAAATCTTCTAGCATCTCTTCTCTAGTTCTCTTTTTTTGCATTTCTCTTCCTTCGTCATCGTTTCCAGGATAACCACCTAAAGGAGATAAGGCATCGGGAGCCAATGAAATAAATCCTTCTAAAGCGGTTCTTCTTCCCACATCCTCAATGTAAGGATTTAAACCTCTATTTTCATGAACTACTATTATTCCGGGTAACTTTACATTGCCTTTTGATGGTTTCGAAAGCAATCCTTTTATCTTTCCACCGCCTTTAGGTGAAGGATAAGTAATATACTCCGAATCTAAGTTTGGATCATTGGGGTTTACTACTAAATTATCTTTATAATTAGGAAGCATAAAACTTAAAAGTGTAGGCAAGGTTAAGCCTCCAACCGCAAAAACAGATAGCTTTTCAATAAACTGTCTTCGTTCCAATTTATTATGTGCATAATCATCATATAAATCGAAAATCGCTTGATTTAAATCTTCTTTTTTAATTTTTTGCATTACATCATTATTAAATAATTCTACTAAAGGTACAAAATATTTTTACTGTTTTTAATCTTAACCTATTATACTTTTTCTATGACTAAATTACCTGCAGGAACACCTAATCCAATTATATTATTTCTGTAGTTAGTGTTAATTTACTTTGTTATTTTTAACAAAATTCAATTTATAACTATTTATTAAAGGAACAAGCAAAGAAAGATTGAAATTGTATTAAAATTCTTCCTATATTTATAGTAATGAATTAAGCCCATATGAAGTTACTCAAAATCATTTCTTTATTCATAACAATATTGTTACTATTATGGGCAACTTCTTGTTCAGACACTTCTTTTCTGTCTTCAAAAGAAAAAAAATATTTAGCAAAACACGACAGTATTAAAGTAGCTGTTTTTCCTTATTATCCACCGTACCAATTTACAAATGATCAAGGAGAAATGGATGGTATTTTTGTGGACTTTTTAGAATTAATTGAACAAAAAATAGACTATAAATTTCAAAGGGTGTATTATACCGATTGGGAAAAAGTATTGAATGATGCTAAAACCAATAAAGTGGATATGATTCTTGAAATTCAACAAACTAAAGAGAAAGAAAGTTTTTTGGTTTTTTATCCTCCTTTGTTTGAATCCAAGCATGCTATTGTTCAGCGAAAAGATGCTCCACTTATTACTAATTTAAAACAATTTGGCAAAGATCAAAAGCTCATTTTACCTTATCAATATTCAATAGTTGAAATTATTCAAAAAAAATATCCCAATATTACAATCGGTTTTGGTAAAGATGAATTAGAGTGCTTACAAAAAGTAAACTCAGGGGAATATGATGCCTATATAGGACCTAAAGCTGTCATAAAATATTTGATTACCAAAAACAATCTGAAACAAGTACGAATTTCAACTGAACTCCCCTTTTCTTATAGCCCTGGTTTTGCTGTAGCTAAAAATGATACCGATTTACAAAGCATTATCAAAAAAAGTTTAAATAGTATTTCGAATTCAGAAAAAAAATTAATTATAGATAATTGGCTTTTCAATGTCGTAACTCCTTTTTATGAAAAACCTAATTTCTGGATATGGGTAACCATTTCAATCGTTTTTTTACTAATCGTTATCATTTTAATCAATCGTTACTTAAAATTTAAAATCAAACAGCGTACTAGACAATTGCGAATTGCAAAAGAAAAAGCAGAAGAAAGTGATCGCTTAAAAACCAATTTTATTCAAAATATCTCTCATGAAATTCGGACTCCTATGAATGGAATTATCGGTTTTTCTGAGTTGCTACAAAAAGAAAATTTAACCCTAGAAGAGCAAAGAGAATTTGCCAAAATTATAGCTAAGAATAGTAAAGAACTTATTGTAAGCATTGATAATATCTTAGAAATTGCTAAACTTCAAACTGAAAAAATCACAATCAAACCAGAAGAAATAGATTTAGATGCTTTATTTGAAACGATTTATAAAAAATACCAACATAAAGCAAAAGAAAAAAATATTCATTTCGTTGTGGAAAGCCAATTGGATAAAGAAGCCGAACACGTATTAATTGATAAACCCAAACTATTTAAAATTCTATTAAATTTAATTGATAATGCTATAAAGTTTACTAAAGCAGGCTCCATTATAATTGAATATACTATTGAAAGTGATTCTATTATTATTAAGATTAAAGACAGTGGTATTGGTATTAAAAAGAAAGATCAAGAAACCATCTTCAATATTTTTACTCAATCTGAAAAAGAAATATCTAAGAATTATGGAGGACTGGGACTCGGACTTTCCATTGCTAAAAAGAATGCAGACTTAATAGGAGGGAAAATTAGTTTTGAAACACTTGAAGGCCAAGGAACAACTTTTACCGTAATACTCCCATTCATTCCAATAAGTAAAACCCATTTAAAAACTGCAGAAAAACAAATTCCTCTTAAAGAAAAACCAGAAAAACATATCATTTTAATTGCTGAAGATGGAGATGTAAATTTTTTATTCTTAAAAACGGTTTTAACCAAAATGCCTGAGTTTAATTTTGTGATACATCGAGCTGAAAACGGAAGAAAAGCAGTTGATATTTGTGAAGAAAACACACAAATTGAACTCGTGCTGATGGACATTAAAATGCCTATTATGGACGGTTATGAAGCTACTCAAAAAATTAAAAAAATTCGTCCAAAATTACCTGTTATAGCACAAACGGCATACTCAACTGAAGAAGATATTAAAAAAGCAATTGAAGCGGGATGCGACGATTTTATTTCAAAACCAATTGATAAAAATGTGCTAAAACCAATTTTATCCAGATTCATATTCAAAACCACATAATTATCAAACTTTTTTTGAATCGACTACATTATTGGTGCTCCTATATTTTACGTTGAATTATAACAACCCATCTCTTATTGAATGCTTTACATTGTGTGTTGAATGCTAAAACTTCCAAACTTTTTTGAGCAATAATCTTTATATGTAGTTCTTTCTTTATGTTAAAGAAAGAAGAATCAAATTATTAAAAGAAATGTCTTTTAATTTAAAAATTCAGTGCTTTTTATATTCAGAATTCCTTTTATTTAAAATTTTTATTTTGTTAGAAGAACAAGCTGTGTAAGAAATTTTTCAATTAAAAATATGTGTTACAATCTTAAAAAACAACAATAAATAAGAAATTTTTCTTTGTTTTTATTTGTTTATTAGATTATTTTCTTTTATATTTGTAATGTTAAATTAAGTGTTTCAATAATGAATACAATTAATTTCTGCTTAACAAAAGCATCCGTATAGTTACTTAATCGAACGTTGCAAACATTTAACATTTTTTAAAAAAAAATAAAAAGGATTATGTAATTTTATAAGCAAACAAATACAAGAAATATTTCTTACTATAAATCACAAACAAAAAAAACAAACATGAAAACATTTCAATTTAAAATTGCGCTATTCACGTTTTTAATTTTACAAGGGTGTCAAGCTATTAAAACGGCTGTTTATGATCAGTATTCCTATCAAAAAACAACCGAGTTAAAAGTGGAAACCCTGTTGGCAATTGAAAATGCAACTACTTCATTTGAAGAGCATCAACAAATGGTCGAGAAAGTTCTTTTAGATATGGAAAAACTAAAAGAATATGAAAAGAACAAGCCCAATAATGAAATCACATTTTCAATGTGGTCAATCATGACGGATTCAGAGAAAAATTTAGCGGCTGGTTTTTTCAAACGATGGAAGGAAAAACAAACGCTGTCTCCTGCATTTGTTACAGAAGCTAAAAAGCAGATTGAAGAAGCTTATGACTTGTTAATTGAATATGAAGTTAAAAAAGACAAAACATCTAAAGACAACTTATTAGCCCTTATTTCAGAATAACTAAAAAACAAACAATCATGGACATCGAAAAATTAATTAAGGAATTAAAAGAAGCACTTTTAACCTTATTAGGAAACAAATACAAAGAATTTAAACCTGAAATACAAAAAGATATTACCGTATTTCTTAAAGATTCAGAAGAAAAATTAAAACGTTGGATTCAACTTTTAGCAGAGGATTCCATCACAAAAGAAGAATTTGAATGGCTGTTAAAAAGTCAGAAAGACTTACTTACTTTAAAAGCACTACAAACAGTAGGTATATCAAAAATTAGATTAAATAATATAAAAAATAGCATTCTAAAAACAATATTTGATATTGTATTAGCAGCAGTTATAAAATAAAAAGAATGGCAAAAAAAATCAGAGTATTAAGTTTAGATGGAGGAGGAATTAGAGGGATTATTACAGCTGTGGTTTTAAAATACATACAAGAACAATTACAAAGAATTGATAACCCAAATGCAAAAATTGGCGATTATTTTGATTTAGTTGCCGGAAGCAGCACAGGAGGATTATTAACGGCAATCTTGTTGTTTCCAGACAACACCAAAAGCGCGAAATTTTCAGTAGAAGCAGCTTTAGATTTATATGCAAAAAAGGGAGATTCTATTTTTAATGTTTCGTTTTGGGAAGAAATTATTAATCCGTTTGGTTTATTTAATGAAAAGATTTCACAACGCAATTTAGAACGTCAATTAAAGGAAGTATTTGGAGATTTAAAATTAAACGAATTGATAAAACCTTGCTTGATTACAACGTATGATATCAATCAAAGGAAATCCAAGTTTTTTTGTAGTCATGAAGCCTATACGCCTTTAGAAAATTTTTATGTAAGAGATGTTTGTAGAGCAACGAGCGCAGCACCAACTTATTTTGAGCCTGCCAAAATTAAATCGCTTTACGATCAAGAATTTACCTTAATTGACGGTGGGGTTTATGCGAATAATCCAGCGATGTGTGCTTATGCGGAAGCCAGAAAAATACCTTTTTCAAAAGTATTGCATGATTCACAAAAAATTGATTATCCAGATATTAACGACATGATTATTGTATCTATTGGAACAGGTGAAGTTTTAAAACCTTATACCTTCGAAAAATTTGAAAATGCAGGTAAAATTAAATGGGTATCGCCTTTAATTGATATTTTATTATCTGCCAATGCGGAAACTGTAAATTATCATTTATCTAAAATGTATGAATCGCTTGGTCCAAGAAACAAAAGGAATTATTATCGATTAATGCCACAATTACGAAATGCCTCTCCAGAAATGGATGACACCTCTAAAAAGAACATTTACGAACTCATTCAAGCGGGTTTGTATTTTATAGATCAAAATCGGAAAACACTAAACGAGATTGCAAAAAAATTAGTAAAATACAAATAAGTAATTTTTGAATGTAATCCATAAAAGAGAAAACTCAATTTAATTTCAATACTAAAACAAAAGCGCATAATGTATGCGTTTTTGTTTTTCTTACTTATCTTTACAGCCATTTAAAAAATATGGATTTCAGTTACCCAAAAAACGAAAAGCTCAAAAGCAAAACCACCATCGATTTACTCTTTTCAGAAGGCAAATCGGTGTCAAAATATCCCTTGCGTTTGGTTTATGTAGAAAATCCATCCGATACTGAAATTTTAAAATTCGGGGTTTCAGTATCAAAAAAATATTTTAAAAAAGCTGTTGATCGCAACTATTACAAAAGAGTTTTAAGAGAATGTTATCGATTGAATAAATCACTTTTATTGGATAACATAGAAAAAAACTACGCCCTTATGTTTTTTTATCAAACCAAAGATCGCCTACCCTATTCAGAAATTCATCAAAAAACGATGCTATTGTTTGAAAAGTTTATTGCTGAGATAAAAAAATAAGTCTTTTGGCTAAGTTTTTGTAGCATATTTAATCCTATCTTTAATTGTTATTCAAACTAATTCTTTTGCTTATGAAAACTTTTTGTTTGCGCTTTTTTATGTGTTTGCTTTTTATTTCTTGTAAAGAAAATTTTACAGAAGTGGATGTAGCTGAAAACACCTCATCCTTTTCTAACATTTCCAATTTATCTGAACCAGTAAGAGAAGAAAGTACTAACAAGTTAATGACACATGATTTAAAAATCATTAAAACGGCTCGTTTACGCTATCCAACTCAAGATTTAAAAACAAGCTTTGAAACTCTTTCAAAAGCAGCAAAAATTTACAAAGCCTATATACAAAACGATAATTCTGGAACAGATTATGGTTCTTACTATCGCAATGTAACAATTCGCATTCCAAATACGCATTTTGATGCTTTTATTGCAGAAATCAGTAAAGGAGTAACGCATTTCGATGTTAAGGAAATTGCAGCACAAGATGTTACTGAAGAATTTGTAGATGTTACCGCTCGTTTGAAAGCGAAACGCACCTTAGAAAGTCGCTATTTAGAGATTCTGAAAAAAGCGACAAAAGTGAGTGAAATTTTAGAAATTGAAAAAGAATTATCCAAAATAAGAGAAGAAATAGAAGTTGCAGAAGGAAGGCTGCACTATTTAGAAAATCGTGTTGCTATGAGTACTATTTCAATTGAAATGTATACTGAAAAAGCAGAAGGAACAGGAACTAGAGTTTCCTATGGAAGTAAAATGTGGAATGCTATTACATCTGGTTTTAATGGTTTGTCAAGTTTCTTTCTTGGATTGCTACAAATTTGGCCATTTATCCTTATTTTCGTAGTAGTTTTCATTTTCGTACGAAGAATAATTAGAAATAAAAAGAAATTATAATGAAAGGATTTTTATCAAAAAAATATATTCTTACTGTTTTAAGCATTGGTTTATTAGTAACTGCCGCAAGTTTTAAAAATGACTTTTTTGAAATTGCCAAACAAATCGAGATATTTACAGAAGCATTCAAAACGGTAAATCAAAATTATGTAGATGAGACCAATCCTGGCGAATTGATGGATATTGCTATAAAAAACATGTTGGCTGATTTAGATCCTTATACGGTTTTTTTTAACGAGCAAGATGTTTTGAAATTCAAAATCAACAATACGGGTGAATATACTGGTATTGGTGCCATGGTGCAACGAAAAGACGGTCGTGTTTTTTTGAAAGAAATCTATAAAGGCTTTCCAGCTGATAAAGCAGGTTTAAAACCAGGTGATGAAATTACGCAAATAGGCGATATCAATTTAAAAGAATACAAAGAAGACGCTTCTCAATTATTAAGAGGTACCAAAAACACCAAAGTAGCCATTACTTTTGAAAGACAAGGAAAAAAACAAAATACAGTAATTGTTTTGGATGAAGTTGAGGTAAAAGCAGTTCCTTTTTATTCTTTATTAGACGATAAAACAGGTTATATTGTACTTTCCAAATTTACTGAAAAAGCCAGTAGTGAAACGAAAGCTGCACTGCTTGATCTAAAGGCAAAAGGAGCTACTAAAATCATCTTAGACTTAAGAGGAAATCCAGGCGGTTTACTACATGAGGCTGTAAATATTTGTAATTTATTTGTACCAAAAGGAGAAACAATAGTTACTACAAAGTCTAAAAATGAAAAGCATAACAATACCTATAAAACCAATAATGCTCCTGTAGATCTTGAAATACCATTAGCTGTTTTAATTGATGGAAGTAGCGCTTCTGCTTCTGAAATTGTTTCGGGAGCTTTACAAGATTTAGACCGTGCTGTAGTGGTTGGTAATAGAAGTTTTGGAAAAGGTTTGGTGCAACGTCCTTTAAATTTATCATATGGAACACAAGTAAAAGTAACCATTTCAAGATACTACACCCCTTCTGGAAGATGCATTCAAGCCTTAGATTATGCCCATAAAGATGCGAATGGTAAAGCCCTAAAAATTGATAAAAGCAACTTTAATGCGTTTACAACCAAAGGAGGAAGAACCGTTTATGACGGTGGCGGCGTATTACCTGATGTCATCGTGGAAGAAACGAAAAAAAGCGCTGTTACTGATGCATTAGTGAAAAATGATGCTGTTTTTGACTATGCAACTACTTTGTATTATAAAAATCCCAACCTTACAGGTATACCTACTATATCAGAAACTGATTTTACTGCCTTTAAAACGTTTATTAAACAAGATAAATACAGTTTAGATAGTGAAACTGGGAAAGCTTTAAAAGAATTGTTGGAAAAGGCCAAAAAAGAAAGCATAGATGGAGCTATTACTGCAGAATATAAAGCGATGCAATTAGCTTTAGAAAAAAGTCAAGATGTGGAAGTAACCAAAAATAAAGAAGACTTTAAAAAACTCTTACAAGAAGAATTGATCACACGCTATCAATACAAACAGGGTTTGTATGAGTATTACACTCAAAAAGATATTGAAATTGCTAAAGCGAAAGCTGTCCTTAATGATCTCAATCAATACCATGGCATTCTAAAACAGTAACTATGAAAAAAAAGGTACTTCTTCTTTTGCTGCTAACCCTATCCAATTTAAGCGCGCAAGAAGAGGAAGTACATTCTCTGTTCTTTGAATTTGATCGGTTTGACTTAAAGGAAATTCAAACCGAATCCCTACTCGATTTTATTCAAAAACTAGACACAACGACCATTCAAACCATTGAAATCTTTGGTTACTGCGATGACAGAGGTAAAGATGCATATAATTTTAAACTCTCTACTAATAGAGCGCAAACTGTTAAGACTAAATTGTTAGAGAATGGCATTAAAAATAAAATAATCATTACTATTGAAGGCAAAGGTCGCATTTTAATTGATGATGATGTTTTAGATAACATTCCGGAAGTTCGATCCAAAAACAGAAGAGTGGATGTGGTAATTAATTATAAACCAGTAACCGTAGAAAATTTAAAAATACCAGGTGTCTACAGTGCCATTCCTGAACAACCTGTTGCAGGAGATCGTATTTACTTAGAAAAATTGCTTTTTGACAGAGGGAGCAGTAAATTATCCACAGCTGCCAAAAAAGAATTAGATCGATTGGCGAAACAATTACATAAATTTAAAAATATTGAATTTGAAATTCAAGGTCATGTCTGTTGCATTCCTTATTATCAAAAAGAAGCTATTGACCGAGATTCCAAAAAAAGAGAACTTTCTATTAATAGAGCGATAGTTGTCTATGAATATCTGTTTAAGAAAAAAATTAAAAAAGAGCGTATGACTCATAAAGGCTATGGCAATAGTCAGCCTTTAAAAAAAGGGCCGCAATTTGACAGAAGAGTAGAAATTGTGATTACTAAAGTCAATTAACCTCGTTTCATTTGAATGTGAGGTATATCGTCTTCTAAATACATTTCGCTGGTTTGAACAAATCCTAATGATTGGTAAAATTTAGTCAGGTATTGCTGCGCAGAAATTGTAATTTTTGTTTCCTCAAAATACTCTTTTACTGCGGAAATAGAAACTTCCATTACTTGAAAACCCCATTTTTTATCTCTGAACTTTGGGCTGACTACGACTCTACCAATAGAGGCCTCATCAAAATAATACCCTTTGTCAAAAATACGTGTGTAAGCCACAATTTCATCATTATAAAATCCAAGTACGTGAATTGCTTTAGAATCTTTACCATCTATGTCTTGATAAACGCAATTTTGTTCCACCACAAAGACTTCTGAGCGCAGTTGTAGTAAATTATATAGCTCCTGTAGAGAAAGTTCGTTAAAACGCTTAATTTTAAATTGAATAGTTGAGCTCATAGTTATTAAAAGAAAAATCTCATTAAACTTATTTAATGAGATTTATATTATTAGAACAAAAATAGTTATTTATTTTAAAAATTTAACCGATTTAATAATGGCTTCTAATTCGAAAACCAAATCACGCTTGGATTTTGATGGGTTGTAAGTAAAGCCCTCTAAAACTAAAAAACGGTTGTTTTTTGAATCTTTGATAGCGTAATTAATAAATGGTCCGCCCATAAAATCATTTTTAAGATACCAATTCCCTTTGGTTTCATAAGTATCTCTTCCAGCTAGTGTAATATTAAAAAAATTAGGTGCATACGCTTCTTCTGTTACCATCCAAGTATTCTCTAAAGTTCCATGAATAAATTGCTTTCCAATGGAGTCACGCATTTTTACAATATTATTAACCACATTAGAGTCGTTTTCTATAATATTTATTGGCATTTCATAAACTAAAATACTATTATAACCCGTACTAAATTCTTTTCTAATCCATAAAAAATTATCTTTAACCATGTCATATTTATAACCATGTCCAATAGTTAAAGCCACCCCAAAACGATCTCTAACTTTTTGATCTGTAATGGCTGCCTTATTTAAACGAATTTGATTTTCAACAATTTCACCTTCTTTTATTTTTTGGATTATTTCATTCGCTTTCTTTTCGAGAGTAGCTAATATTTCATCCTTATTCTTACCGACAATATAAAAAACTTGCTGCGGTTTAGCAAATTCATCTTTCTTAGCACTAAAACCACTTTGATTGCTTTTTTCGACAACGATAATATTTCTAGAGTTTCTTACAAAACCTTCAAAAATTTTAGTAGGATATTGGTTTAAAGTAAATAATGGTTCTTCATTTTGCAAACCATCAACAGGAGCGGCAAATTTCTTTCGAATACTATCTCCAATTTCTCCATTCCAAAGATTTTCATCAATGATAATTGAAACATTATTTATTTTGCCATTTGATTCTGTTAAAACAGCCTTTTTGTCTGCCTCGTTTTCTTTACAAGACGATAATAAAATTAAACTTAAAAAAACAATCCCTAATTTTTTCATACAAGCGGTTATTTATCCGTTAATATTGAGTTTCATACCTGGTCTAATATTATTACCACTAATACCGTTCCATTTTTTTATATCTTCAGCAGAAATTCCCGGAAATTTTTTTGCAATAGAGTATAATGAGTCTCCTTTTTTAACCCTATATACTTGATTACTAGAAGCATTACTACTATTTGAATAACTATTTGTAGAAACTCTTTCGGTTGAAAATATTTTTAAATTTTTTCCAGCTTGTATCGAATTTCCTCTTAAATTATTCCAATTTTTTAATTGTGTAATGGTTACATTGTATTTATTGGCAATTGAACCTAAGCTTTCTCCACTTCTAATTTTATGGTATTTAGTCGTACTTACTAAAGCTTCTTCGGATGTATTCGGTAAAATCGTTTTCTCTTTAAAAGAATCTAAATAGTCCACATAAGCATATACTTTCTCTTCATTTGAAACAAAAAGACCTAATTTGTTTTTTGGTAAACGAAGATAATGGGCTTTATCTTCTTGATAAGGAATAATATCCAATTTATAAATTGGATTTAAAAAAGCAATTTGTTCAATTGGGACATCTAAAATTTCGGAAATTTGTTCAAATGAAATTCTACGCTTCACCATGATGGTGTCTGTTTCAAAATACGTTAAGGGTGCTTTTTGAGGTTTGAATTTATGTTCTTTATGATATTCATAAATATACATTGTAGCTAAAAAAGCAGGAACGTAATTAGCGGTTTCTCTTGGCAAATTCTTTCGTATGTTCCAATAGTTTTGACTACCACCTGAACGACGTATCGCTTTAGAAACGTTGCCAGGACCTGCGTTATAGGAAGCTAAAACCATACTCCAATCACCAAAAATGCGATATAAACTAGATAAATATTGACATGCTGCTTCAGTTGCTTTAAGAGGATCATAGCGTTCATCTACAAATGAATTAACTTCTAAATCAAATTGTTTACCAGTAGGATACATAAATTGCCATAAACCAGTTGCACCTACACGTGATTTCGCTTTAGGGTTTAAGGCAGATTCTACAATTGCAAGATATTTAATTTCTAAAGGAACATCATATTTCGCTAAATGTTCTTCAAACATAGGAAAATAATATTCAGAAATAGCCATTAAACGCTCATAGGCACCTTGTCTCTTTTTCAAAAATGTTTTAATTACATTTTCTAATGCAGGATTGTATTCAATGTTAAAAGGTGATTTATCATCTAGTTTTTTTAAACGTTTTTTTAAAACATCAGTAGATAAATCAAAGGTTACTGTTGAATCAATATCAATTTCAGTGACATCGGCATACATGTCTTCAAAAATTTCTTCATTAGACAATTCAGCTAACCATCTTTCATCAATACAATTGCTTGTATTATGATTCGTAAAAGTGGTTTTAATTGAATCTAAATAGGCCATTTTTAAGACAGCAACATCTACATTCTCTTTTTTTAAATCTTGAGCAAATAATACACTTGCTAATAAAGATAAAACACTTGTATATAATTTTTTATTCATCATTTTAGTTTTAGTTGAATTAGGGGCTTATTTACTATAACTAATAATTACTTATTATTTTTATTTTTTAATCTTCTAAAATTGCCGCAATACCTGGCAACACTCTTCCTTCTAACATTTCTAACATAGCTCCACCACCAGTGGATACATAACTCATTTTGGGCTCTAAACCAAATTGTTTAACTGCAGCTACACTATCTCCACCACCAACTAATGAAAAAGCACCATTTTGAGTAGCTTTAGCTATTGATTCTCCTAAAGCAATGGTACCTTTAGAAAAAGTATCCATTTCAAAAACACCTAAGGGACCATTCCATAAAATCGTTTTTGAATCGTTTAAAATTCTATCAAATATAGCAAGTGATTTTGGTCCAGCATCTAAACCTTGCCATCCATCAGGTATTTGCTTTACATCAACAATTTGTGTGTTGGCTTCATTAGAAAAAGCATCAGCAGCGACAACATCTACAGGCAAATGTATTTGAACACCTTTTTCTTTAGCTTGTTTTACTATTTCGATTGCTAAATCTAATTTATCCTCTTCACAAATAGAATTACCTATATGACCTCCTAAAGCCTTAACAAAAGTAAATGTCATTCCACCACCAATTATCATATGATTTACTTTATCCAAAATATTCTCTATAACTGTAATTTTTGAAGAAACTTTACTTCCACCAAGAATTGCAGTAACAGGCTTCTCAGAATCGGTAAGCACCTTATTGATACTTTCAATTTCTTTTGCTAATAATAAACCAAAACATTTTTTATTAGGGAAAAATTGAGCAATAATAGTGGTTGATGCATGAGCTCTGTGAGCCGTTCCAAAAGCATCATTAACATAAATATCTCCAAAGTTAGCTAATTTTTCAGCAAATACAACATCTCCTTTTTCTTCTTCACCGTAAAAACGTAAATTTTCTAACAATAAAATTTCGCCTGAAGCCAAATTTGCTACTTCTTGTTCAACAGCTGAACCGATACAATCGGATACAAATTTTACTTTCCTTTGAAGTACATTTTCCACAGCTTCAACAATATGTTTTAAAGAGTATTGTTCTTCAAAACCTTTTGGTCTTCCAAGGTGACTCATTAAAATAACACTTCCACCATCTGCTATAATTTTATCAATTGTTGGTTTTGCCGCTTCAATACGAGTGGTATCCGTTACTTTAAAATATTCGTCTAAAGGAACATTAAAATCAACTCTTATGATTGCTTTTTGGTTAGTAAAGTTAAAGTCGTGCAGTGTTTTCATGAAGTAAATTGATGTTTTATTTAAATAATTAAAGTTTACTATAATCTGAAAAGACTATAGTAAACTTCAAAAGTAAGAGTTTATTTTTAATATACAATTCTATTTTGCGTACAAGGACAATTACTTAGACTTTGTAAGAAGTCAAAACCAATTGTGATCATGTGTGTTCCTGAATTATACGTTAAGAGTTCATTTGTATTAATTTGGTACGAATAGCCAAAATAAAAGTTGCTCTTTCTTCCACCAACCACTGGTCCAACAGTTACAGGTGTTAAGGATTGCTCATTTAAGAATCTTGCGGTAGCTCCAATCCAAAAATAATCTTCATAAAAATGTTTTTTGAATTTAATGTTTAGGTCAGTAGTAGAACGACCGTCACTTTGATAGTATTGAACTAAAGCAGAAGGTTCAATTTCAAAACTAGATCCCGTTCTTCTTAATTTACCACCGAAATAAGCTTGATGGTTTAATAATAAATCGGGTTCTAAGAAATTAATATCTCGGATATTTTTGTCCAAAATATTAGAAGCATTATAACTAAAAAAGAAATCTTTATAACGGTATAAGAAACCAATATCAAAGTTATAATTCTGAGTAGCTCTGTCCCCATTAATAGAAGGGTCTAATTGATTACTAAAGTTTTCAATATCTATTCTAAAGTGATTTAAATTAAACGAAACCCCTAAAGATAAATATTGTTCAGAATCATAATCTAAAATTAAATGTTGTGCAAAAGAGAACTTAGCACCATATTGTCTGGTATTTCCATTTTTATCATTATAAGCAAAAAGACCCACACCAGAACGATCTGCGATACGAAAATCAGCTGCTAATGATTGGTTTATAGGTGAATCTTTTATTCCAACCCACTGCGTTAAACCATTTAACCTAATTCTAGCATTATCGCCAATACCAGCAAAAGTTGGAGACAAAGAAAAAGGGTTGTCGGCTAAGTACTGCGTTTGTTGCGGAATTGTAAGCTCTTGTGCTTGCAATTGGCTCAAACCAAGTAGTAATAAAAATAGGGCTACTTTTTTCATTTTCATATTTTTTTAATACTAAGCCTATTGTACAATAGGCTTAGCTTTTTTTATTATCTATACAGTGTGAAATTACCAACAAATTCTCTTGCGTCTGTTTCACCATTTAATTTTAACACATACCAGTAGTCACCTGATGGCAATTCATTACCCATGTAAGTACCGTCCCAAGATTCTCCAGGATGTAATGTAATAATTTTTCTACTATATCTATCAAAAACATAAGTAACCGCTTTTGGATAGTTATCTAGATAATTTGGACTCCATCCATCATTATTTCCATCACCGTTTGGAGTAAAGTAATCTGGAATTTCTACATCAAAGAATTCAAAGAATTGCGTATCTGAATCATTACAACCATAAATATCTGTAACGATAACCGTATAATTATCTGTTTGATTATAGAAATACACATTATTAGGTCCTTCATATACCACTCCATTACTATTGATTACCGTATAAGTGTATGGTGGTGTTCCACCTGTTGCTGTCACAGTAAACTGATTCAATCCACTTTGAACAAATGACGTAATCGTTGGTGTAGTTGGTAGAACTATATTGAAACTAATTGCTGGTGTTTGACAACCATTAGCATGAGTAACAGTAGCTGTATGGTTTCCAGCGGCTACACCTACAAAAACATTATCTCCTTGTTGAGGTGCAAAAACAGCTCCATTATCCAATACAAAAGTAAGATCATTAATATCTAAATCTGTATTGTATAGTACCGTTACAGTAGCTATAGGTACATTATTGTCACATTCTATATCATATCTTACACTTGCCTGAATATCAACACCTGGATTAATTGTAAATTGAACAGGATACACACAACCATTTTCATCTGTAACGTAGAATTCATAGAATCTAGGTACAAGATTCGTGAAACTAAAATCACCTGTTAAAGAGCTTTGAGTTAACGTTGGATCTGTAACTTCTGTTGCCGTATAACCTGTTGCTCCAGGTGTTCCACCTGACACACTAAATGCTATTGAACCTCCATCACCTGCACATATTTCATCTACTACATTAAAATTAGTAGTTACAAATTCAGGTGCATTTGTAATGGTAAATGGTAACGGCCCAACCGAACAACCGTTTTCATCTTGTACAAATACCCAATAATCTCCTGGAGATAAA
Organism: Flavobacterium sp. NRK F7; assembly: GCF_024054195.1. Taxonomy (GTDB): domain Bacteria; phylum Bacteroidota; class Bacteroidia; order Flavobacteriales; family Flavobacteriaceae; genus Flavobacterium. The sequence continues at coordinate 635,918 of NZ_JAMXLB010000001.1, forward strand.
TCTGTGAAATAACCAGAATTAACACTTTCTAAAGGACCTGTTGGTGGATTCGCATCGGAAATTGAATATTGAATTGTTCCTGTTCCACCAGAAGCAACAACTGTAATTGTTCCATCGTTTGGATCATCATAACAAGAAATATTTGTAAATTCATTTACATCTATATTAATTGGTGTCGGTTCCGTTAACGTAAATGGAGCTGAAGTAGTAGAACAATCCCCACCAGTTACTGTTATCGTATAGGTACCTGCTGGTACATCTTCAAATACACCTGGTGAAGTTTGAACAACACCTGGAGTAGGTGGATTAAATGTATACACATAATTGCCTAAACCATTTGTAGCTGTTGCAATAACTGTTGTGGTATAACCAGCACATGAAATATCTTCGCTAGTATCTACATCGATAGTAATTGGTAAAACAGGTTCAACGGTGATTGAGTTAGAAACAACTACAATACAATTATTAGCATCCACCACATAATACTGATAGCTACCTGAAGGTACAGTAAATGTTACACTTGCACCTCCAAAAGGTGTAAATGGTCCATTAGGAGAAGTACTCCAATTGTAAGGTGCCGTTCCTCCTGTTGCTGTCAATTCTAAAATAGCATCTGTTTGACAAGTTGGATCATAAATTTGAGCTAAAGTAGCTGCTACTTGGTCTGCTGGTTCTGTAATTGTAACATTAGCCGTTGTAAACGTACAATTGAATGAATCTGTAATTGTTACATTATATGTTCCTGCACCAATATTGGTGAATATGTTGCTGGTTTGAGGAGCAGAAGAGGTTCCTGTAGTAACATTATTTAAAACATATAAATATCCACTACCATAACCACCAGTAGTACCTGAAATAGTAATTGTTGCATTCGTATCACCCACACATAAAAGAGCCGTTGGTGCTGCGCTGATTGTAGCAGAAATAGGAGTTGGTATTACTAAAGTAACATTACCAGAAACCACACATCCTAAATTATCTCTCACACTAACTGTAAAAGTTCCTGCGCCTAAACCTGTAAAATACGAATTGGTTGACCATGTAGGTGTAACACCTGGTCCTTGAATTTGATATTCGTAAGGACCACCCCATCCGTTAGAACCAACAGCCGAAATAGTACCATCATTTCCAGGGTTACATGTAATAGGCGTGCTGTTCAATACTAAACTTAGAGCAGTAGTAGGTTGTGTAATCGTAAAACTAGTTGTTGCAGGACAGTTAGGACTATTCGTTAAGGTAGTTACTAATTGATATATTCCTGCGGCTAAACCTGTTACAGTAAATGGTCCTGCGTTAGGACTATTTCCAGAAGTAACTAGAGTATTGCTGGCGTCATATATTTCATATGCAAAAGGTCCAGCATCATTAGTTGGTGTCAAGTTTTGATCTACGAAAGTAAAGCTTACGCTACCATCATTACCTCCAAAACAAGTAACATTATTAGTAACTGTAGCGTTTACAACAAATGTATTAGGGTTAAACACATAATGAATTGTTTGAACACTACATCCTGTTGTTTGATTTAAAATTGTTATGTTATAGTTGCCAATGTCTAATCCAGTAAAATTAGGATTGTCAATTTGTGTAACATTATATGGATTGTTTATTCCAGTTACTGTATACGATAATGGACTTGGTAAAGTTGTAGCGACACCATTAATAGAAGCATTCACATTAATTGTAATAGCTTCTAAACTCGTACAAGTAATAGGACTAGTAACCGTAATAGTTGGGTTAGAAATTTCTACAAATGGAGCAATCGTTGCTGTTGTAGAACCTAAACAGCCATTATTGTCATACACATTAATAATGTAAGAACCACCTGCCTCATTAGCAGTGATAAAAGTATTACTAGTTCCCGATTGAAGCACACTATTGTTTGCACTATTGATAAATACATAATTAATATAAGTACCTGAACCACCAGTTACACCCGTTACCACAATTGAAGCATTGTTTACTGTGTTTGTTCCTGCATTACAAGCAAATTCTGTAACGGTTGGAGTAGGTACCACAATTGGAGCTGGCTCATTAACATTAATGTTTAAAGTAGTTGTACAACCTCTACCCGAAGTAACCACAATTGTATAAGCACCCGCAGGTAAATTATTAAACACATTTGTAGTTTGAGCTGGGAATGTTACTGGTCCAGCTGTAATTTCATAAGTGTACACAGGATCTGGGTTACTACCTGTTAAATTAATCGTTATTACACCATTTGAAGCACCATTACAGGTTACATCTACCACTGAACTCGTTACAGATGGATTAGTAGGTTGCGTTAACGTAATACTTGAAGTAATAAAACAACCGGTTGTATTATCAGTAATAGTTACCGTATAAGTTCCAGCTGGCACATTAGAAAACACATTGCCTGATGGAGTTATAGGAGCTCCATTTGGAGCAATAGCATAGGTATAATTTCCTGATCCACCCGCTGCATTTACCGTAATAATACCATCACTTACACCACAGTTTCCTGTAGCAGCAATTGAAGGAATAATAGTTGCATTCAATGGTGGATAAATGGTAATACTTTCTGTTTCTGTACAACCGTTAGCATCTCTAATAGTTACGGTATGTGTTCCTGCATTTAATCCAGAAACTGTGAAAGGATTACTTGCTTGAGAAGTGAAACCACCACCATCAACACTATATGTAAAAGGAGCAACTCCTACAGCTACATTCGTACTTACTTGTATGCTATAACTTCCATTATTGGTATTACATAAAGTAGCAGGGTTTAAAGTAACTGTTATATCTGGACTAGAATCTGTTGGTACAAATAAACTTGTAAATGGTTGCGTACATCCATTTGCATCTTGAATATAGATATCATAAGTACCACCAGCTAAATTATTGAACACGTTAGACGTTTGTCCTGGCCAAGTTGTTGGTGCTGGACTTCCACCAGTTACTATTTGATACGTATATGGTGGTGTACCATTCGAACCTGTTACCGTTATTTGACCTGCTTCCGCACATAAATTATCATTATGTGTTACTGCAGCTGTTACTGACAATAATACTGGAGATTCCGAAATGGTAAAGTTAGCTGAAACTTGAGAACAACCATTATTTGGACCTCCAATTTCAGTAAATAAAATATAATATTGTCCTGGAACTAAGGTTCCAAAATTATTTACTGTAACTGGACCAGGAGCTGGAGAGCTTCCTGAAGCTCCGACCGGAGTATTACCTGAAACATTATAAATTTGGTAAGTTACACTAGTACCTGCAAAATTATCAACTGTAAAAGTAACACTTCCATCAGCTGCACCTGTACAAGTAACATTATGAGGTGTAACTGTTGATGTTATATTAGAATTGGTTGGCACTGGACCAGGAGCACTTTCAAAATAATAACAATTTGTAGCTTCGTCATATACTATGAAGCTATACGTTACACCAGGGGTTAAACCAGTAAATGTAGCCGTTAAACCTCCAGGTGTATCAGAAACTTGATACGGTGGGTTTGGTACCCCTGGAGAACTAAAGGAAATAATTGGATATGGTGCCCCATTATAAATTGCAAAATAATAAGGTCCACCAACTACAGCTGGATTCGCAGTAACTGAAATTGTTCCACCAGTTGTACAATCTGCAGTTGGTGTAGAAATATCAATTAATAAACTATTTGGAGGTGATGCAATACTAATATTATCTTGTACTAGCACACATCCATTTGAGTCAACTACGGTAACTGTATAGATACCAAAATTTAAAATGGTAAAAGAATGATCTTCTGAACCAACTGTAGTGTAACTAGTTGGGAAACCAGCACTAGCAGGGTTATCAGTTATAGTATATGTATATGGAGCTGTTCCACCTGTAACATTCGTTACATCGATTGAACCCGGTTCAGTACCAGAAGCACCACATTGAATATCTGTTTTAACAATGGTAAAATTAATAGGATCTGGTTCTGTTAGCGTAATTGTTGTAGTTTCAGTACAAGAATTTGCATCAGTAACAGTTACGGTATAAGTACCCGCAGTTAATCCTGTAAAATTATTATTTGTAGTTGGCCCACTTCCAATATCATAGGTATAAGGAGGTAAACCTCCTGAAGCTGTTACAGTGAACGCTCCGTTTGAATCACCATTACATAAATTAAATGCAGTTTGTGTTGCTACAGGAGCATTTAAAATTGGTAACGGAATAACTGTAACGGTACTGGTTGTAACGGTACAACCAATAGCATCCGTAATAACAAACTGATAATCACCAGGATTAGAAGTTGTATATGTAAAAGTACCTCCTGTTGCAATAGCTGCACTTAAAGGTCCTGCATTATAAGAAACTTGATAGGTGTATGGTGCATTACCACCATTAATTGTTACATCAATATCAGCGTCTGGTGAAGTTGTACAGTCTAATCCATTCGTTAATACGGCATCAGCAATTAATTGAGGAGCAATCGTTACAGCTGCTAAAGTAACTTCACAACCATAATCGTCTCTTACAGTAATCGTATAAGTTCCTGGTGTAACTGTAAATGTATTACTTGTACCAAAAGTACCTCCATTTAAACTATAAGTATATGGAGCAACACCTCCTGAAGCTGTTACTACCAAAGTAGCACCGTTTGTACCATCATAACATAAATCAGATGAAGCATCGATTACCGCTGTTGGAGCTGTTGGTGTAGGAATCGTAATTGCTACATCAATTGGATCAGTACATAATAAAGCATCTTGAACCACAACTATATAGTCACCAGGTGTAAGGTTAGAGAATACGTTATTTGCTGTAAAATTAATTAAGATATTTCCTAATCCATCTTGTAATTGATATTGATAATTAGGAGTACCCCCTGAAGCAGAAGCTGTAATAGTACCTCCATTTAAACAAGTTGCAGGACTAGATAAAACAGCACCAGCAACTAAAGCCGTTGGTTCTCCAATAGTTTGTGTAAATGGGAACGTACAAGGTGTAGAAGATAAATCGTATTGAATATCTATTGTATAGGTATCTCCAGGTAAGTTTGAAATAGTAAAAGGAGAAGTAAATACATTTACAGGTCCTGTTACTACACCACCTGAAGTTGTGATTGTATAATAATAGCCAAGAGTAGCGTCAAAATTTTGAGCCGCAATTGTAATTTCACCATCACTAGCTCCATTACAACTTACATCACTAGCATTTGTGATTTGAGCAGAGAATGCTTGGTTACAATCTACTAAAACTGGGAATTCTACTTCAGTAATACAAGCGATTGGCTCTTGACGAACATAAATATCATCTATAGCTGCATCATTACCTGCATACAGTATACTTCCTGAACGAATATTGAAAGTTAAAGTAGTATTATTACCTGGATTTAATGATAATGTTTGAAATTGCCATCCATCTGTTACATTATCAATGATACCTGTTGCTTGTGAAGCCACAACATTTCCAGAAGGGTCAACTAATTCCAATATAAAATCAGGATCAGCACCTGCTACACCAGCTCTTAATAAATTAGCAACATATAAATCAACTAAAACAGGTTGGTTTGGTAATACACTGTTAATTTGCTTACTATATAAAATTCCGTAATTTCCTGCAGCAGAACCAATGTTTACTGCTAAAAATCTTCCATTTGGATCAGGCACACCTGTTAATACTTGTGTGTGATCTCTATACGCAAACCAGTTACAGTTATTAGGTATAATTTTACTCGTTACGCTGTATTGATTGTCTTCAATTGTATACGAGCCACAAATACTTGCGGTATATCCAGGAATAGCATTATTACCACATGGTGTAGAAGCTGGATAAGGTTGGCTATTCCAACAATATGCAGCAGCAATACCAGGAGTAGTAGTATTTGCTCCCGAACCAAAATCCTCTCTTAATAAATCACTATAAGTAGGGATATTTAAATTTTGATATTGAACCGTAACTGTATGAGGACCACAAGGAACATTTACAAAAACATTAGCAGGAGTGTTTGTATTTGGGTTACCATCTAGTAAATAGGTGTACGCAAAATTTCCTCCATTATTATTTACAGTAATTGTTGTTGTAGCCGTACCATCACAATTATAATCAGGATCATCTACAGTAATTGTAGGGTCTTGAGGTGCTGGATCAATGGTTACTTGGTAACAAGCGGTACAAGTAGTTGAATTAGCATCTCTAATACATACGGTATGTGTACCTGGAGCTACATAAGCTTCATTTGCACTACCCCAAGTAATACCTCCATCAAAACTATATTCATAAACACCACTACCACCTTGAGGGTTTGTAATTCTAACTCTTCCTTCACCATTTGGTCCACAACCAGCCAATTCTGAAACACCAGCAGAAGCTTCAACCGCATTAGCGGGTTCGTCAATAACAATTGTTTGAACAGCTGTTAAACAAGTTGTTCCGTTTAGTGAATATTGTATTTGCGCTTCATAAGTACCCGCTACTAAATTTGAGAAAATAGGGTTGCTTCCAAATGAAGCCGCATTTGGAGGAGTGGTTACACTATATAATAAAGTATATCCATTTGTATTGGTTACATTGAAAGCAATTTCACCTGTTGCACCACCATTACATAAAACATCTGTAGCAGTAATTGTAAATACTGGAGCTGGGATTGCATCAATCGTTACTGTAGTTTGTGCCGTACAGTTATTGTTATCTGTAACTGTAAAAGTATAAGTTCCTGCAGTAGTAATTACAAAATTAGGTACCGTATATAAATCTGAATCTCCACTAATTTGGTAAATATACGGAGGAGTTCCTCCTACAGGATATAAAGTAATTTCTCCATCAGTACAAGTAAGTGGTATAGTTACGGCACCAGTTACTGTTAATAAAGGAGGATCAGAAATAGTAATATCTTGTGTATAGGTACACCCGTCAGTTGTTGAAACGTTTAAGGTATAATTCCCTGCATTTAAATTAGAGAATGTATAATCGTTAACATCTATTGGACCTGCATTTGCAAATGGATTTCCGTTAAGTAATAATTGATAGGTGTATTGCGGGTCTACATTGTTTACTTGAACACGGATTTCACCTTTATCACCACTACATAATGCATCTTGAACAATCACATCCACTGTAAAATCTCTAAGATTTACAACTACATTAGGAATTGTAAACAAACAATTTCCTACACCACCACCAATTTGTTGGGTGTAAACGGTATAGGTACCTGGAGGTACATTTGTAAATACATTATTCGTTTGCCAGTTTATATTATCAATACTAAACTCATAACCTGTAGCAGGAACACCATTTACAGTAATGGTTCCTGGAGTGGTACAAATTTGATCCGTAGCAACTGCTGTTGGGGTAAATAAATTTTTATATACATTAAAGTAGTACGTTCTAAAACATCCATTTTGGAAAGTAATGGTTACACGATACTCACCAGCATTTACTGCATTGAAGTAGGCATCAGTCGACACTTGCGTCCAATCTGCGTTAGGACAGTTTGTATTTGGACATGTAGAAGGAGGAGTTGTTGTACAGTTTGCCGTTGTACTTAAAACTTCCCAAACAATACTTTGTGCATTTACAATTCCAGATTCGATTAATTGACTATCTGAAGCACCACACAAGAAAATTTTAGGTAGTTCAGATCCATCGATAGGACAAATGTCAACTTGGTCTGCATATGGTATAACAGGGTTAGGAGCTACCCCGCTAAAGTCAACTACATTAAAAGTTTCTACTATAGACAAACAAGGAGCTGGTGCTGTATTTACAACACTATACGTACCTGTTGCAGTAGCTGTATATGATTGGTTGGTTGCACCATTAATAATATTACTACCATTTGGTGGTGAACCACTGTACCATTGATAAGAACTATAACCAGATCCTGCTGTAAGTGTTACAGAAGAGCCACATAAAATTTCTTCCGATTCAAAGGTACAATCATCAATATCAGCAATAAAGTTTGTTGCTCCTGGTGTTGGGAACAAACATGCATCTATACCCGAAGCACTCGGTTGTTGATCTTCAACAAGATTTCCTGAAGTTGAACTATAATATGTTTTATAAGCTGTGTTTGTAATTTCATTAGAACACGCATCTCTTAAATCGTAACAATTTTCCGCTACGCGTACTCGAATTCTAATGGTATATTCGGCTCCAAATTCCGTTACTAAACTATTTGGAATATTGAACACCATTGGGCTTATTGTTGGGTCAGCTGGAGCAATAACTCCAGGAGCACCCGTTACATCAACACTTAAAGGGGTAACGTTGACAGGAAAAACATCCGTTAATGTAAAGTTTATAGCGTCGTCATTTCCAATATTTTGAAATGTTAATTCATAAATAATTTCTTGTCCAAGAGCAACAGTAGTGTTACCAATATCATTACCATTCAAATCTAATACTCTTTTTACTAAGTTGATTTGTGGTTGAATTACTTCGATAGCGAAGGCATTCATATAATAAACATAGGAATCGTTATTTGTTTGCAAACGGATAGTGGCATTAGTAGCACTATTTGCAATTACAGAGTTACCTGGGTTAGGAACGTTGATAATACCTGCATCAAAACCAAGTAAGTTGGAACTAGCAATATTTCTAGTATTATATGCTCCATTAATATCATTAATAGTAGAGTTGAAAAAGTTATTTGCTGGTCGAGTAGGTATTGTCATACTTACACCATTTACTCTCAGTCTATCATCTGTAAAAGCTCTATCTCCTTCTAAAGCAGCAAAAGCCAATTGCGCTCTTACGGGACCAATTGGAATAGAATTGAACCCAGAAATTGGAATATCTAAGGCTGGATCACCACTACGAATATTACTAAATCCTCTAAAAACATCAATATTTTTTGCCGTTGTTAACGGATCTTCGTATACAATAATTAAATTCCAACCACCCGAAGTATTGTCTCCTAAACCTGATTGAATATTGGCAACTCCATAAGTTCCATTTGCACTTGGCAAAGCCTGTACTAAACTGGTTACATCATAATAGGCTGCATAACCATAATTGTTACTTGAAACCGCTTGGTTTACTGTATAGGAATCAAAAATCACATTATTAACACCACCCGTAATATCAATATAATTTCCTCCAGGTAATTTAAATTTTACATTACCTAATTGAGAGCGGTCTACTTGATTACCAATATTATTCGGGTTATATACCCCTGCCCAGAAAAGTCCTGCATAACGAATTTGATAACACCCAGCATTTGCAACAGGAATTGTTAAATCAGCAGTTGTAGAATTGAAGGTGGAGGCATCACCATCAATATCAATGTACTGCATATTTGTTCCATTGTTGTTTCCAGTACCATTATAGGCATTGTTTGGACTTTGGGAATTGGTTTGTCTGTTTAGGATGTTATTTCCTATTTGTAACATGTTCCCTTTTAATCCTTGAAACGAAGGCTGTTGCCCAGTTGGCCCAGCAGGGGGAAGGGCAAACGGCACAAAATTCTGTGCATAAATAGTCGAACTCATCAAAATGGCGATGAGAAAAACTATCTGTTTTAGTAGGGTAGTTTTAATTTTCATAGTATTTAGATTTTAAGACCGTTAAAAGTAATAAAAATTTTAATATAAAATTAACAATTAACTTATTGTACCTGAACGATTTTCATTTTTTTATTGTATGACTTAGTTCCTCTTTTACTCAATTCTTTCGTTGCAGTTCCCAATTCATCATATTTACCTAAGAACACATAATAGGTTGCATCATAAATATTATAGAATTGATTTACGCTCGTTCCACCTTCAGAGACTACTTTTTTAATGAAAGCATCTCTCTGTTTCGTATCTTTAAATTTACCAAGTACCATATAATATCCACTTGCCACATTATTCATTTTTTGAACAATTGGAATATCATTTGTAATAGGTTCATCATCTAATAAGTTTCCACTTACTTCTTGACCTTGTGTTTGACCATTAGAAGTAGAATTCTTAATGTTTTCTAGATTACTTTGATCTTTTTCAATTCTTTGTTGTTCACTATCGAATTGAGCCTTCTTAATTCTTCGTTGCTTTTCTTCTTCTTTAGCATCATTAATTTGTTGAATTTTTAAGTCTGCCATTTTTTCAAGATCAATATATTTTTGCTTCTTATTTTTCAAATCGTCTAAGACATTTTGATAATAATCATTCAGTTGTTTGGTTTCTTCATTATTAAGGCCTTTTTCTTTCATTTCATTTAACCTCGCTCTATTTGCGTTTTCGAAATCAAAAATTAAGTCATCAAAAACTCGTTTATTGGCAGCAATTTGACTCTTCAGTGCATTTAATTGTGCATTTTGTTGCGTTGTACTTACGAATTTTCTAGCAGGTCCTTTATAATTTGGATCACTTTCTCCGATGTAAGCTTTTAAGTCTAAATCTCTTTCTTTTACAATCGAATCTAAACTCTTAATTAACTGATCTGATTTTTTAGTTCTTTCATCAATATCGCTTCTATAATCGTCAAGTAATTTATTAGAAATATTCAGTTTGCTTTCGATACTAGAGATTTTTTCACCTACTGAAAGTTTTGCATTTGCCGCTTGTTCTTTAGCTAATCTATCTTTTTCAGCTTTTTCTCTAGCCAAACGATCTTGCTCTGCTTTCTCTCTAGCCAAACGATCTTGCTCC
>NZ_JAMXLB010000001.1:646492-838019 GCF_024054195.1 Flavobacterium sp. NRK F7
GATCTTGTTCTGCTTTCTCTCTTGCTAAACGATCTTGTTCTGCTTTCTCTCTTGCTAAACGATCTTGTTCTGCTTTCTCTCTAGCCAAACGATCTTGTTCCGCTTTCTCTCTAGCCAAACGATCTTGTTCTGCTTTTTCTCTAGCTAATCTATCTTGTTCTGCTTTCTCTCTTGCTAAACGATCTTGTTCTGCTTTCTCTCTTGCTAAACGATCTTGTTCTGCTTTCTCTCTTGCTAAACGATCTTGTTCCGCTTTCTCTCTAGCCAAACGATCTTGTTCCGCTTTCTCTCTTGCTAAACGATCTTGTTCTGCTTTCTCTCTTGCTAAACGATCTCGCTCTGCTGCTTCTTTGGCTAACCTATCTCTTTCAGCTTGATCTTTAGCTAATCTCAATTTCTCTGCCTCTTCTTTAGCTATTCGATCTCTTTCCGCTTGTTCTCTAGCTAGTCTATCTTTTTCAGCTTTCTCTCTTGCCAAACGTTCTCTTTCCGCTTTTTCTTTATTTAAGCGATCTATTTCTGCATTTTCTTTCGCTATTTTATCATTTTCAGCTTTTTGTCTAGCTAATCTTTCTAATCTATCTTTTTCCGCTTTTTCTTTAGCCAATCGATCTTTTTCAGCTTGTGCTAAAGCTGCTAATCGATCTCTTTCCGCTTGTTCTTTCGCTAATCGATCTTTTTCAGCTTGTGCTAAAGCTGCTAATCTATCTTTCTCTGCTTGATCTGCTTGTGATAAAGCTGCCAATCTATCTTTTTCGGCTTGTTCTCTAGCTAACCTTTCTTTTTCGGCTTCTGCTAAAGCCGCTAATCTTTCTCTTTCAAGTTGTGCTAATCGATCATTTTCAGCTTTTTCTTTCGCTATCCTTTCTCGTTCCGCTTTTGCTTTATCGATACGCTCTTGCTCCAGTTTTGCAAAAGTGGTATTAACGGCACCTTTTTTCTTTGCATTACGCTCTCTAATCTTCTGAGCTCTTTTTCTGTAATCAAAAGCATTATCGTATTCATCAAATCGGTACGAAAGAGAAAATTCATGGCTAGAGCCAAAAAATAAAGAATTATTTATCGATAAATTATAGGCGTAACCAATTAAAAACTTGTTAGAAATGGCAACTCCAATACCTGCATTAGCACCATAAAGTGTGTTGTAACCTGCTTCAACCCAACCCATTTCTTTTTGGTCTAACAAAAAGTTTCCTCCAATGCCCGTAGCTCCATTACTACTTTTAACGCGTACCATCGTAGATAAATTAGCACCATCTAAAAGGTTATAATAACTATCTAACTCTTTAGTATACATAACATGACCAGAAAAAGAAGAAGATTTATTCTCCTGAACACTTTCACTAGTAGATAAATTATAGGATATAATATTGTCTGCGGCAATACCAATATCAAAACTGTTAAAATTAAGATTGATACCCGGCTTTATAGAGATAATGTTTGTAGCACTCAAATTTTCAAAAAGAGGTTCTGGAGATTCCGTAATTGCTCTATTAATATCGATATTACTACTTGAAAAATAAGCATTTAATCCAAAAGTAAAATTGGCGTCTTTCTGTAAGGGAACATTTAGTGCATAATTTAAAAATCCACCTGTGTTTTTTGAAATTCCAATAGATTGTGAATACCCGCCAATAGCAAATCGAGATTCATTACTCAACCTACCTTGGTAATTGATAAGATATAAAACAGGTGCGTCTTCAAACTTGACCCATTGTCTTTTGTTTACTAAATTTATAGTAGGCGCTATTTCTCTTGCGTAACTAAAAGAAGGGTTTATCAAAAAACGATTTAATCGTATAGAATTATTTAACGATACATCAAAAGAAGAGTAGGCATTTTCTTGTGAAAAAGCTGCTGTAAAAAAGACACACAAAATTATACTTAAGTACTTATTTTTCAATTGATAGATTTGTAGGGGTTATTTAATTACGGTTAAAATGCCTTCTTTTATTACTTGACTATCTTTTGTCATTTTATAATAAAAAAATGCTTTCGCTTGAAAGGCTTCATCTATATTTTCAGGCCAAGTGTTTTGATAATTTTCAGTAGCAAAAACTTGCTGACCAGATGCGTTGTATATTTCAAGATTAAGATTGTTGGAACTTGTTAAACTGTATGGAACTTTAAATTTTTCATTTATTCCATCGCCATTCGGGCTTATTAGATTAGGAATTTCATCCACACTAGGATCAATTACATCTAAATTTAGTTCTATAGTTGAGACACAACCAGAGTTTTCGGTTACAATTACCGTATATAAACCAGCCGCGCTAATATTTAATGTATTCGATGTTTCTGAGAGTACATTACCATTTAAAAACCATTCAAAAGAAGGAGATATAGCATCAGTAGTAACTATCGCATCAAAATTTCCACCTAATTCTAATTCATAAGGTGTACTTACATTTAAGGTTGCATTAAAAGTGATGTCTTCCAAAACATAAGCTTCACTATTGGGTACATTTATAGTACAAGAGCCATTATTTAAAGAAGCCGTGTAAGCACCCCCTTGAGTAGCGGTATATGTATTATTAGTGGCATTAGGAATAACAGTTCCGTTTAAATACCAAATTATATTCGAGCCATTAGCAACTAAATTACCTGAACTGTCTTGTAAATATAATTCTACCCCTATAGTTTCACATACTTCAGTTTCTCCATTTTGAGAATTAATTTGTAATGAATCACTTGCAGTAGCAACCGTTACTGTAACTTGCACAGATTTTGCTAAAGTATTTGGTGAAGCAGAACTTGAACAAGCTGGACCATAATTTACCTCAACATAATATACTCCAGCCGTACTAACCGTTAGATTGGGTCCAGTTTCGTTAGGAATAATATCAAAGTTAGTTCCATTTTTCTTTCTCCATACGTATGTTAAATAGGGATACGCTAATGGTGAAGGATCTGGATTATTGTTTTCTAAAATGGAAATGGTAAAATTAGATCCCGAACAAATGACTACATTTCCATTAGTCACGTTTAATGGAATCTGACTGTTAAAAATGATATCGTATACCGATATTACTTGTGAGGTAGCAAAACTAGATAAAGTAGTACTTTTAACACGGACTCTATAATTCCCATAGGACTGTGCAGGAAAGCTAAAAGTTGCTGAATAGGTACCAGTCGTACTTCCGTTATTCGTAACAAATGTAATGGTAGGATTAGAAATTTGAATTCCTTCAGGTGGATTCACAAATCCGTCATTAGAAATAAACAACTGAAATTGATTAGTTGGACTTAGGTTAGCATAATTACTAACTTGAAATGTGACAGTAAAAGTAGGATTTGAAGCACTTTGACAATAATTAACTGGATCAGTAAAGCTATAATTAGGTACTCTTACATTCTGAAGGATAGGAGTTTGAAACAAAAGTTCTTTTACATCCATTGCCGTGTTATTTGCATTCGTTTTAAATGCAAATAAAGCTGTAAAAAACAATATTAATTTAAAGCTTTTTGATCCCATCTTTTATCAAATATTAAATTCGTTTATAATAACCAAACTGTTAAAATTGAAGCTTAGCACTTCAATTTTAACAGTTTTTAGATTATTCGCTATTTTAATTAGTATATAAACTTATTATTAGTTGATACTACCTATTTTTATTCTAAAATCTGGCGTTTTTGGATTGTTAGCATCAACAAATAAATCTTCCGATTTAATACCAGAGTATCTATTACCATAAGATGGGTTTCCATAATAACTTTCTAAGTCATCATTTGTTACTCCACCATTTTCAGAAACAATGTTTTTCTTGCAATTGTTAATGAAAATTCTTTTTAATTTTATTTTAGATAAGCCTTCCTCTTCAACAGGAATTTTACCATCTAAATATAAAGAAGAAGCAAAACCAGTTACTACACTATTTTTAAAATCAAAGTAACAATCTTTGTTGATATAAATAGCTTCTTTAACTAATCCATCTGCTACTTTACCATCAGTTTCATTTACAATTGTAAAATTATCTAAAGTAACATTAGTACTTGGTTTAGAAAAATCAGTCAAATCTTTATTGATGTAAGCGTTGATTGTTACCGCTCTATAATTTGAGCTAGCAGAAAAATAAGGATTTCTAATTGCTAATCCATTATTAATGTTTGCAATAACACCTTGTGTAAAATCAAAATCGCTGCTTTTACATCTGTAAGCTACTAATTTAGAAGCTTTAGGGTTACCTCCTATAAATTTAAAAGCGTTTCCATTTGACATACTTACTTGAATAGATTCAAAAACAGTTCCTGAACCTACACCAACTAATGTTAAGGCATCATATACCGCATATCTATCTTTTCCTTTTCCAGCAAACTCAATTCTTACGTTTTTCATAACTCCAGAGTTATCAGCAGTGTTATCACCACCACCTACTACAAAATTACTAGGAATGCTACTTTCAATTCTTGACATGCTTCCAAAAGTATTAATAGGAGCATTACCTAAGATGAAAATCCCACCCCAGTCTCCAGCTTTACGAGCGTTTACTGGTTTGTCAGAGGTAAATACAACTGGATTAATAACTTGACCTTCAGCAACAATCTTAGAACCTTTAGTTATGATTAATGCACTGAACTGATCTGAATTTGCTCTGATTACAGTACCTGGCTCAATTTTAAGAGTGGCATTATTGGTAACATATACTTCTCCTACAAGACTATAGGTTTCTAAATTAGTTAAGGTTAAATCTGAAGATATGTTTCCAGTTAAAATTTTTGTTGTTTGTGGGTAATCTTTTCCAACTGGGTTGAAAGAAGACCAACCATTTAACCAATTATTACCACCAACAATCCCCCAATTGTCTTGAGCTTGTATTGAAAGTCCTGATAGGACTAAAGCAATTAATAAGATAGTTTTTTTCATAACTTTTGATTTTTAGATTTTTGTTGCCAAGATTATTACTCAACTTGAACTTGATGAACAAGTTTTAATACTTCTTCATAGAATAAAATGGCGTTAATTATGTTTTTAGTGTCTGAATAAGGCAAAATACCTTTTAAAAATTCAGCATTGTTTGTTAAAAATTCTTCTCTATTCGATTGTTCAGTATCTAACAACTTGATATTTTCTTTTGTTGTAGGGATACCTAAATCGGTAAATGTCACTCCTGATTTACTGGTTACTCCAAAATATTGGATAACACTAAATAAAATTTTTACCCTTTCTAAATACAATGGCATCAATTGTCCTTTTGTCATTGCCTCTAGGTCTTTACGATCATGATAAGTACCGATACCTCTAATATCAATAATTACTTTTTGGCCGTTTTGAGCTACCACATCAACTGATGCAAGTAAAAATAATGCAACTATGCATACGTAAAATTTTCTCATAATAAATTTTGTTAATTTTTCAGTAAATAGGCAAAACAACTACAAATATATGTATTTAAATGTTTTAACAAAATATTTTGATAAAAATGTTGATAAAATTTTTAAAAAAAAATTTATTATAATCATTTTTTATTCATAATTAGGTTTGCCGTTAATTCGATTTTTAATCAATATATCAATTATATATATGGATATTCAAAATGCGTGCCAAAAATTTTAAAACACTAATTGTCAACTATAAAATTTATAAAAAAGTGTTATATAAAACTATAAACCTTAACATTTATCCCTTATTTTGTTTGATTAATCTTAGATTAAGTGCAAAATTCTTAGATAATCATCAATAGCCTTTTTTATAAAATTACGAATTAATTTGTACAATTGAGATTTTTAACTGTTAAAAAAAGGAGGGTTAATGTTACTTTTTCTAATTGAAAAAATAATTTTATTTCTATTAGATTAAATTTCAGATTGTTAATAACTTATTTACGAAATAACTTTTGAAAGAGATTGAAAAATAGATTATTTGAGTGATATATTTATACAATTAGTATATTTGTTTCATGCTTTTTAAAGACGTTTTAGGACAGGATCATATAAAAAACCACTTAACCAAAAGTGTTTCACAAGGAAGAATTCCTCATGCTCAATTATTTGTAGGACCCGAAGGTTCAGGAACTTTAGCGATGGCAATTGCTTATGCTCAATATATTTTATGCTCAAATGTAGGTGATGAGAATGATACTGGAAATGCTAATTGTAATTTAAAATTTGAAAATTATTCCCATCCTGATTTACATTTTGTTTTTCCTGTGGCTACAAACGATACTATAAAATCACATCCTGTAAGTAGTCATTTTTTACAAGAATGGCGCACTTTTTTAAAAGAAAATAGCTATGGGGGTTTGTTTGATTGGTACAATTATATTGGAATACAAAACAAACAGGGCCAAATAGGAGTGGATGAAGCTTCAGAAATAAACAAAGCACTTTCACTAAAAGCCTATGAAGGAGGTTATAAAATAATGATTATTTGGATGGCTGATAAAATGAACACAGCTGCATCCAATAAATTATTAAAATTGTTAGAAGAGCCACCAAATAAGACCTTATTTATTTTAATAACGGAATCACTCGATGATATTCTTCAAACTATTTTATCTAGATGTCAAGTTTTGGACTTTATTGGTTTAAGTGAAGCAGTGATTGCTAATGCTTTAATTGAAAAAGAAAATTGCGAAGAAAAACTAGCTCAAAAAATCGCTCATCAAAGTGAAGGAAATTATAATAAAGCTTTACATCTACTAAAAAAAGATACAGATGATTTTCCTTTTGAAACTTGGTTTATCGAGTGGGTAAGAAGTGCTTTTAAGGCGAAAGGAAATGCTGCTGCTATCCAAGATTTAATTGCTTGGAGTGAAAATATAGCGTCTTTGGGAAGAGAGGTACAAAAGCAATTTTTACATTATTGCATCCATTTTTTTAGGCAAGCCTTATTAAGTAATTATCAAGCTACAAGTTTGGTGTTTTTTGAACCTAAAGAAAATAATTTTGATTTGAAAAAATTTGCTCCATTTATAGATGGAAACAATATTACTCTTATATTTAAGGAATTAGAACAAGCTATTTATCATATTGAAAGAAATGGTAATAGTAAAATTATATTAACCGATTTGTCTATTAAATTAACCCGTTTATTACATAAAAAATAAGATTATGATTCAAGTTGCCCCAATTTTATTACTTTCCTTATTAAGTATTACTTTTTTACAATCTGGTTATGATAAAATTAAAGATTGGAAAGGAAATATTTCTTGGTTAAAAGGTCATTTTTCAGGAACAATTTTTGGAAATACAGTTCCTTTAGCCTTATTTATTATTTTAATTTTAGAGATTTTCTCTGGTGTATTGTGTGTTTCTGGAATAATTGAATTGTTTTCAAATCAAACTACAGAAGTAGGGTATTATGGTGCTATTTTATCTTGCATCACTTTGTTGTTCTTACTTTTTGGACAACGCATTGCTAAAG
Source organism: Flavobacterium sp. NRK F7 (assembly GCF_024054195.1). GTDB lineage: Bacteria > Bacteroidota > Bacteroidia > Flavobacteriales > Flavobacteriaceae > Flavobacterium. The sequence goes on from NZ_JAMXLB010000001.1 coordinate 653,856, forward strand.
ATTACGATGGAGCAAGAACTATAGTTATTTATTTCATACCTGCAATAATAGCTGTTTATCTACTAGGGTAATCTATTTTAAAGTAGCCCGATATAACTTTAATTCTTCCCAAGAAAAAGTATCACCTAGTTTTTCTTTTACTTGGGATAAACTTTCTCCATTATAATCCTTAAAAGCAAAAGCTAGTGCTTCAACACGTTCTTCAGCCATAATTTCATTAATTTGAATAATTTCCATACGAATTAACTTTTCAAAATGATTGAAAATAGTAGCTTCCGTAAGCTTTCTTTTTTTGGCTATGGCTGTAATTGATAGTTGTTCTTTCCACATTTCAAGGGTAACTTCTACAGTCGATTGCTTTTGTTTCTTTCCTTTCTTTTTTTCAGATGTATCATAATAACCGTCAAAATCATTTATTATGTTTTGATTTTCAATAAGATAACGAGCTTTTGCTTGATCTAATTTGGAAACCCGATATTTTTGAATCTGCTTGAAATCTAAACTGTTTTTCGTTAAATCATAATTTTCAGAAAGTAAACTTGCCACTTGTTTTGCTTTTAGAAGAACTTTAAGTGTACTAAAAGTATAATCTTCTAATTGATACAGTTCTTTAAAGTACGCTTTTGCATTTTTTGTACGTTTGATTGTTTCAATCTGTAAAAGAAGTTCTCCATAGATGCTATCTAAAGTCTTAAAAAAATAATGATATGCTGCTTCACATCTTTCATTAATAAACTGATTGTCAATTTTTTCCTTTTTAAATAAAGATTCTAATTGTTTTATAAATTTTTCTGATGGACTTTCCAAAACGGCAATAGCTTCCCATTGAGAAGTAATCCATGTTAAATGATTGCTTTTTACAGCTTTTGATTCTGACGACGAATAACTGTAATAGTGATTTCTCCATTCTTGAATTAGCTCTTTTAAGTTAAAAGCATTGCATAATAATTTTCTTGTAAATTGCTGCTTTTCAATTAAGTAACTATTTCTTAGATCCTGTTCACTTGTTTTATTAGTAGCATAATTAGTGACCGTTTGATCATTTGCTACCCCATTCATTAGTAAAGGATTGAGTAAGACTAATCCTTGAAGAGTTCGTATTCTTGAAAGTGCTACATAGGCTTGTCCTGGAGCAAAAACTTGAGAAACATCTAGCACAGCTTTATCAAAAGTCAGTCCTTGACTTTTATGTATCGTAATGGCCCAAGCCAATTTAATAGGATAATGAACAAATGTTCCAAGTATTTCTTCCTCAATTTCTTTTGTTGTAGGATTAATGTGAAAACGAATATTTTGCCATTCATATTTTTCAACTTCTATAGTTTTATTTTCATCAGGAAAATGAACTAAAATTTCTTTATTTGAAAGCGATTCAATAATTCCCATTTTACCATTATAATATTGTTTATCAGCATTTAAGTCGTTTTTAATAAACATTATTTGAGCGCCTATTTTAAGTTCCAAATGCGCTTCAATGGGGTATATTTTGTCTGGAAATTCGCCAATAATTTCTGCAAAATAACTAAATCGTTGTTCAGATAAATCTTTTAATGCTTCTTGATTAATAGCATTGGCTTTACTACTATGAGTTGTTAAAGAGATATATCCTTTATGTTTTTTAGGATTAAAAGAGGGTTGTATATATTGGTTTAGAAGGTTTTGATGTTCTGCTGTAATTGAATTATTTCGTAAGTTATTTAACAATTCAATAAAAACCGGATCAGATTGTCTAAAAATAGTCTCGAGCTCAATATATAGTGGGGGAAATTGTTGCATAACATGTGCATTAAAAAAAAATATTCCCTTATAATAATTTTTTAAAACTTGCCATTCTTCTGATTTTACTACTGGAGGTAATTGTAATAAGTCACCAATAAAAAGAACCTGTACACCACCAAAAGCTTCCTCGTTTCTTCTTGTTTTTCTCATCATAAAATCCACAGCATCAAGAACATCAGCTCGTAACATAGATACTTCATCAATCACTAATAATTCTAAGTTTTTTATGATTGCTTTTTTCATAGCGTTCATTTTAAAATGCCTTGCTAGTGAAATTCTATTTTCAATTTTTAAAATGGAATGAGAAGGACTAATTTCTTTAGAATCAGGAATAAAAGTAGCAAAAGGAAGTTGAAACATCGAATGTATGGTAACGCCATTAGCATTTAATGCCGCTATGCCTGTTGGAGCTACAACAATAGTGTTTTTGTGTGTAACCTTTAAAATCTCTTTCAACAATGTGGTTTTACCAGTACCCGCTTTACCTGTTAGAAAGATAGATTTATTCGTATTATTAATATATTGAATGGTGTATTGAGCTTGTAACGATAATTTCATTTTGGCAGATATTAAAAAACAAATATATAGAAATGGCTATCAATAAAAAAGCCCCTCAAAAAGGGGCTTTTTTAAAAATAAATGGGAACTATTATTTTTCTTCTTCTTTTTTATCAGACTTAACGGCTTCTTCTTCTTTCTTATCAGCTCCACCGTTTTTAGCATTAAATTCATCGTTTAATTGTTTTAACACTTTATCTGTGATGTCATAAGGTTCTTTTGCAAATAGGATCGTTGCTGCATCACCTGTACCATAAATGTAATCGTAACCTTCTTTTTTTCCGTATCCTTTAATATAATCTTTTAATTCTTTAACGATAGAAGTTCTGATGCTATCACTTTCCATTTGAATTTGTCTCAATAAAGCATCTTGTTCCATTGAAAGTTCTTGTTCTCTTTGTTGCAATTCAGCACCTTTTTGTTGTGCCCAAGCCATACCTTTAATTTGAGCATTTCTTTGAAAACCAGAAGCCTCAGTTTGAAAAGCTTTTAATTTAGCTTCTAAAGGTCTACCCATTTCTTGAGACTTCACTTTGAATTTTTCATCTTCATCTTTAAATTTAGCATAATCCTGAATTAATTTTGCAGTGTCTATATATGCTGTTTTAAAACTTTCATTTTTATCCTCTTTTTTATCGCAAGAAATAAGTGCAATTGCAACTCCTAAAATCAATAAGGCTTTTTTCATTTTTTAATTTGTATTTGCTTTTAAATTATATTTTGAAATTTTTGGTAAAAATAGTAATTCCTTATGAAGTACCAAATTCTATGGTTTTTTTAATCATAAGTAAAATTTATAGTGTTTAAATTAAATTATAGGTAAAAATTATAAAATTTAACCTATTTAAAGGCGTTTTAAGGTGTTTTTTCTTTTGTTTGAATAGTTTTTACATCATATGTATTATTCGTAGATTAATCCTTTTTAAAATCGTTTTCCTGGGTTTTTAAGATATAAATATGAGAAGAATATTCATTTTTAAAAACACCAAGCATATTTGAGAATAATCCAATACAAAAACCTTTAAAATAATTCATTTTTCCAGTTTTATATTTTTCAGATAAAAGGGAAACATAAAAACTATCAAACCACATCGGTTTCACGTGAAACAATTTGATATTTTCTTTAGAAAATATTTTTTTGATTGCAGTTTTAGAAAAATGCCAAAGATGACGAGGTGCGTCATAAGCTGCCCAAAATTGCTTATAATGTTTTGCATCATACGATTTAAAATTGGGAACAGCAATTATAATGGTTCCATTTGGTTTTAAAAGACGCTTTAATTCTAAAATTTGTTTTTCTAAATTGGGAACATGTTCCAATACATGCCACATGGTTATCACATCAAAAGAAGCATTAGGTAAAACTTCTAAACTTTCAGATAAAGCTACATTTTTATTCAATGCAATTTGTCTTGCTTTATCATTAGGTTCAAAACCCATTATATTCCAACCTTGTAATTTTGCTTCAACTAAAAAATCTCCTGTACCAGATCCTATATCTAAAACAACTCCTTTATTTGCATATTTTGAAATTAATTTAACTTTATTTCGAATTGCATTTTTTTTAACAAGCTGATAGATTTTTTCAAATAGGGAACGAGAATTGTCTGTGTGCGAAATATAATCTTCGCTTTCATAATAAGAACCCAGATTATCAATTGAAGGTTGTGGAGTAGTTTTTAATAATTGTAATTCCGAATCTAATACTAAAGAAAAAGATTCTCCAGAAACAGAAAAATCTTTAACATGAATATAAGGCTGATTTTCGTTAAAATTCATTTTTTAAAAAATTCTATAAGTAAATAGTGTAATTGTATTTAGATGAAAATGTTTCACGTGAAACATTTTCATCTAAATACAATTTTATCTTCCCATATGTATTAATAAAACAGAAATATCACTAGGGGAAACACCGCTAATACGTGAAGCTTGTGCGATAGTTTTTGGTCTAATTTTATTTAATTTTTGTTTGGCCTCAATAGAAATAGATTTAATTTTATTAAAATCAAAATTTTCCGGAATGATGGCATCTTCCAAACGATTCAATTTATCAGCATGATTTTTTTCTTTTTCAATGTATCCTGAATACTTAACTTGAATTTCTGCCTGTTCTATAATTTCATTATCTAAATTGTTTTCTTGAATGTAAGATTTTACTTTTTCAAACTTAACGATATCTTCTAAATCTATTTGAGGTCTTGAAAATACCTTAAACATTTTATCAGGCTGTATCATTAGACTAGAACCTTTTTCTTCTAAAATAGGATTTGCCTCTTCAGGTTTCAAACTGGTTTCTTTAAAAAAATGAACCATGGCTTCTGATTTGGATAATTTCTCTTCCATACGAATTAAACGTTCTTCTTTAGCCAAACCAATAGCATAGCCTTTTGGAGTTAATCGAATGTCTGCATTATCTTGACGCAATAAGGTACGATATTCGGCTCTTGAAGTAAACATACGATATGGTTCTTCAGTGCCTTTAGTAATCAAATCATCTATAAGAACACCAATATAAGCTTCGTTTCTCTTCAAAATAAAAGGGTCACGTGCTTGTACTTTTAAAGCGGCATTAATTCCAGCCATTAAACCTTGTGAAGCAGCTTCTTCATATCCTGTTGTTCCATTAATTTGCCCTGCGAAATACAATCCACTTACTAACTTCGTTTCTAAAGTATGTTGCAATTGCGTAGGAGGGAAGTAATCATATTCAATTGCATAACCTGCTCTAAAAAACTTTACATTTTCAAAACCTGCTACAGATCGCATCGCTTTAAATTGAACATCTTCTGGTAAAGAGGTTGAAAAACCATTGACATAAACTTCAACTGTATTCCATCCTTCTGGTTCAACAAATAATTGATGACGTTCCTTATCAGCAAAGCGATTAATTTTATCTTCAATAGAAGGACAATAGCGAGGTCCTATACTTTTAATACGTCCATTAAACATAGGACTGCGATCAAAACCTTCACGAAGTAAGTCATGAACTTCATTTGAAGTGTAGGTCATCCAACAAGATTTTTGAACAGCAAGAGGTTTCGTTAAATTAGAATAAGAGAATTTATCTGGAAAAGCATCTCCAGGTTGTTCAATCATTTTTGAATAATCCAACGAACGACCATCAACACGTGGAGGAGTTCCCGTTTTCATTCGACCAGATTCAAAACCTAATTGAATTAAATCTTCAGTGATTCCAAATGAAGCACTCTCTCCTGCACGACCGCCCCCAAATTGCTTGTCACCGATATGAATAAGACCATTTAAAAATGTACCATTAGTTAAGATAACCGTTTTAGATTTAATCTCTATACCTAATGCTGTTTTTACTCCTATTAATTTTCCGTTCTCTGAAATGATACCAGAAACCATTTCTTGATAAAAATCTAAATTAGGAGTTTGCTCTAAAAGCAAACGCCATTCTTCGGCAAAACGCATTCGATCACTTTGAACCCTAGGGGACCACATCGCAGGACCTTTAGATTTATTAAGCATCTTAAATTGAATTGCTGTTTTATCAGACACTATTCCTGAATAACCACCCAAAGCGTCAATCTCCCTTACAATTTGTCCTTTAGCAATTCCACCCATAGCAGGATTACAAGACATTTGCGCAATGTTTTGTAAACTCATTGTAATAAGTAGGGTAGAACAACCCATATTTGCAGCAGCAGCAGCAGCTTCACAACCAGCATGACCTCCGCCAACAACTATAACATCATATTTTTCTTGAAACAAACTCATTTAAAATATTTAAAATATTGCTATTTAATAATTAGTTAAAATGTTTCACGTGGAACAACTAAATCAGTTACATGAAAATGTTTCACGTGGAACAAAATAACAGGATTTAAAACTACAGTTCCACGTGGAACATTTTTATTTTTTCTTCTTCTTTAGAACGCATTTTGTTGCTTTGTGATTGTGTTTTGTCTTTGTATCCACAATAATGTAAAAGCCCATGTGCCATAACTCTTTTAAGTTCAGCAGGAAAAGTTGTATTAAAATCAATTGCGTTTTCTTTTACTCTTTCTATAGAAATAAAAATATCGCCACTAATAACACTGCCTTCAGTATAATCAAAGCTAATAATATCTGTAAGTGTGTCGTGTTGTAAGTATTCCATATTTATCTTGTGAAGATAATCGTCGTCGCAAAATATATAAGCTATTTCTCCTAAAATCTTGTTTTCTGAAGTTATTATTTTCTCTAACCAATCTGCATAAACAGCTTCATCTTCTAAAATAAAATCTGTTTCGTAATTAAAATTAATCATTAGATTTAAAATATTCTTGAACTTTTTGATTGTAATTTGGCTGCAAAGGTAAACTTTGTCTGTTTAATATTTCTATACTATTTAAATAATCTTTCAATTCTTTCGAAATATCATTGTTTATACCTTTGTATTCTTTGTTATTAGTGTTTGATTTTCGTTTATTGTCTTCACCTTGTTGTTGAATTGCATTTTCTAATTTTAATAATTCATGTTTTAAATTAAGCATCTTATTTAAAGTTTCATTTTTAAAACCTTTATTAATTAATTGTTTCTCGATATCTTTCATTTGTTGAAGTGCATTTTGACCCATACCAGTCATCCCTTCTTTCTCTAAAGCTTTTTGTAAAGCATCACGTAGTTTTTGTTGTTCTTTAATAATTTCTAAGACTTTACCCGCGTCACCTTCCACACCACTTTGGCCTTCACCTTCTCCCGAGGTTCCTTGTTGACTAGATTTATTTCCTTTTTCACCATTCTTACCATCTTTAGAACCATTTTGTTCTCCTGGTTTTTGTCCTTCTTTTGGGCCTGCTTTTTGTCCTTCTTTCATGCCTTCTTTCATTTCCTCACCAAGGGCGTCTTGCTTTTTGATAATATCTGGTAATTGCATTCCTTGACCTTGACCCTTTTTTGGTTTACCTGCACCACTGCTTTGCATCATCATTTGGTCGCGAACATTACTTAAAAAGTCTGCTAATTTATTAGCACTAGTTAAAACATATTGTTGATGGGAAGCTCCTTTATAAATATTATTATCTGCTAAAACTTCCAAAGATTTATCTAAATTGTAATGAATGTCACCTATTTCGTTTAAGATAATTTCAGTGATTTTTGGATTACGTAGAGACATGGCAAACAAACTATCATCTATATGCTTGAATTGATTTTTTAAATCTTGTTGCTCTTTTAAGATTTTATTAAACTGTAAGGATTTAGTTTCAACTTTTTTAGTCTGATTCATTAATGCTTCTTCGTTAAACGAAAATGATAATAGATTATCAAGAATCTGACGCATCATTTTAGCATCTTCTTCCATCTGTTCGCTTTCACCTGCTTGCATAGACATAGCCATTTTTTGACCCATTTGCTTCATTTTAGAACCCGCAGCTTTTTGGTTCTTACCAGCATTTTGCTTATTGTTATTTTGTAGATCATCTTCAGCTTTATTTAAATCATTTTCAATATCATTACTTTCATTTTGATCCAAAGGAATTTCTAAAGGGGCTTTTAATTCTTTATTATCTTTATCTAAATCTTTTAATTCTTTTTGCAAAGCATCAAATTCATTAGAAAGTCTTTTTTGCTTTTCTAAAGAATTATCTTTGTCATCTGCTAATTTTTCTTCTTTTTCACCAAGGATGTTTAATTTATCAGCTAATTGTTCTGCCTTTTTTTCTACGTAAAAACGTTTAGTAAGTTCAACTAATTGCTCAAGATTCTTAGACTGGTTTTTACTATTTTGTTTTAATTTATCTGCTTTTTCAAATAATTTATCTTTCTCTAATTTTTTTGACAATTCTTCTAATTCTTTTAATAAAGCTTCATTTTCTTTAGATTGCTTTTCAGCTTCTTCCAAGCGTCGAATTAATTCTTCTTTATCTTTATCCATCTTCTCAGGATTAAACTCCTCTAAATTTTCAGACAACTTTTTAGTGAATTCTTTCATCATTTCATCTTGTTGCTTTTGACGATTGATGAAATCATTAACTTTCTTTTGATCTTGAAAAGATAAATTTTCTTTCTGTTTGTTTAGTTTTTGCAGTTTATCTAATTCTGTAAGTTGCTTATCTTGATTTTGTAAAGATTTTTCTAAACTATTTATATTCTCGTTTTGCTCTTTTAATAAAGCATCTTCAACTTCAGTCTTTGATCTTTCATAATGTGAAAAAACAGAAGATTTTGAACTTTTAAAATGATTAACTTGATCATTATCAAATATTTCAAAGTAATATTCATAATCTATACCTGGAGATAAGTCAATACCGTCTGGAAAATGGTAAATAAAACGATCTACAAGATTGCTTTTTAATTGAATTGAGTTCGTTTTTAATATCGTAGGATGCAATTTATCATAATAAACTACTTGCAATTTAGACAAGCCGTAATCGTCACTAACTTCACCTAGGATAACATTATTTTTCATTTTTAAACTATCTGGAACAAATTGAGCACTAATAGTTGGATATTGATCTTTTATAATAGCAATTTGATAACCTAATTTTTCAAAATTCTGTATGTTCTGATTGGAAGTTAAAATTTCATAAGTTATTGGATTTACAATTCGAGAACTATATTGAAAACTATTATTTGATTTTTTAAAAGGAACGATCGAATTCTTTGTTTTAAAGGAAATAGCTGTTGTAGCAAGTGCATCTATTTGCCAAAAAACTTGAGTGCCTTCTGGAACCATAGCGTTTCCAGAACCAAGTAGTACTTCATCTGCTTTTTTAAGATAAGGCGGATAATGAAGGCGCATTTGAAAATTAGAAATGGAAGGAACAGAAATTACTTTTAAGAGATAATTTTGACTTTGAATACCATTAGATTCAAAATAGAAAGGAGTGTCTGAATGGATATTTTTAAAAGTAAAATAGTAGGAACCTTTCGCTTTTTTTTCTAAGAAATAAGTTTCATCATTAATAATTATAGAAGCATTTTCTGGAATAATTTTACCAATAGTAGTAACATCTACAGTAAAATCTTGTCCTTGTTGTACCAACAAATTTCGGTCTGTAATTACAAATTGAAATGGAGCAGGAGCATTATAATGGGTTTGAAAATGAACCACGCGGTCCAAACTAGTTGTAATTATGTTTGCATTACCAGAAATGAAAAACAAAAGCAAAAGTAAAATTGGTACTATTGCATAGGGTAAATATTTTTTGTTTTTTGAAAAAGAAATAGCATTGGAAAATGGTATAGGAGAAAGCTGATTTGCTTTTTGTTCAATAGAAGCTAAAACTAATTCAGACGACGAACTTGAGTTTGATAATTGCAAGAAATTTAAAAGAGAATCTTTAACTTCTTTGAAATGATTTCCAATAATTTTAGACGCTTGCTCGTAATTAATTCCTTTGGATAAATGAAATAATTTAAAGATAGGAAAACAAATAAAACGCAAAAATAAAAATACTTCAACCAAAACAAATACCCAAAAAAGAATAGTTCTGCCAGGAATAGATAGCCAAAGGAAATACTCTATAAGAAGAGTAATTATAAAATACAAAATACCCAATCCAATAAACAAAATACTTCCTTTAAGTAATTCGTTTATATAATACTTTTTTATGAAAGCTTCTAATTTTTGATAAATAATTGTTTTAATTTCCATTTCTAATGCAATCGTTTTAACCGATAAATTTACGATTTTATTGAATATGAACGGAATAAAAAAATTTGTACCTTTAATAAATAAAAATAGTTATGAAATATCTATTAGCATATACCTTACCGATAGCGTCTTTACTAGGAATTTATTTTGGTAAATCATGGAGTTACCTAGGTGTCGTTTATGCTTTTATTTTGATTCCTATATTAGAAATTACATTACCAAAAGACTCTCGTAATTTAAATAAAGAAGAGATAACAAATAAAAATAATAAATGGTTTTTTGATTTCTTATTATATTTAAATATTCCAATAGTATTTGGTTCACTTTGGTATACATTACAACTTGTAGCCCATTCGTATAAAGAAATCTATGAATGGTTAGGCATTATTTTAAGTTTAGGAATTATTCTTGGTGCAAATGGAATTAATGTAGCTCATGAATTAGGACACAGAAAAAAGAAATGGGAAAGAATGTTTGGCAAAATTTTATTAATTCCTTCTTTTTATATGCACTTTTATGTAGAGCATAATTTAGGTCATCACGTTCATGTAGCAACTCCTGAAGATCCTTCAACCGCAAAATACAATCAAAATTTATATGCTTTTTGGTACCAAACTATATTAGGTACTTATAAAAAAGCTTGGCAAATTCAGTTTAAATTAAATAAAGTAAATAACAATTCCTTTTTCTTTATACAGAATGATATGTTTTGGTTTACATTAATTGAAATCAGTTATTTGATGCTAATATATTTTATATTTCATACCAATGGATTATTACTAGCAATAACATCAGGAATTGTAGGTTTTTTACTACTTGAAACTATAAATTATATCGAACATTATGGATTAAAAAGAGAACAATTGCCTTCTGGAAGATATGAAAGAGTATCGGAAAAGCATTCCTGGAACTCCAATCATATTATGGGAAGAATTCTATTATATGAATTAACAAGACATAGTGATCATCATTATAAAGCATCTAAAAAATACCAAATATTAGAGTATCATCATGAGAGTCCGCAAATGCCATTTGGATACCCAACCAGCATGGTTATCGCATTATTGCCTCCTTTATGGTTTAGAATTATGAATAAAAGAGTACCTGAAACCATGAAATAAAATTAAAATTTATGTGATAAAGGAATTTGGAATTTTTTCATTGAAATTTTTATAGTTGTATCTTTGCCAAAAATTATCAAGAAATGTCTAAACCAGTAAGAGTACGTTTTGCTCCAAGTCCTACAGGTCCTTTACACATTGGAGGTGTAAGAACTGCATTATTCAATTATTTATTTGCCAAAAAAAATGGTGGCACTTTTTACATTCGTATTGAAGATACTGATCAAACAAGATTTGTGGCTGAAGCTGAATCCTATATTTTTGAAGCATTAGAATGGTTAGGAATTGCACCTGATGAAACCATTGGTAAAAATGAAAAATTTGGACCCTACAGACAAAGCGAACGAAAAGCAATTTACAAACAATATGCAGATCAATTAATTTCAAATGGATGGGCGTACTATGCTTTTGATACTCCTGAAAAATTAGACGAATTAAGGAAAGAAGCTGAAGCCAATAAAAATACTTTTATTTACAACCATACGGTAAGAGATACATTAGATACTTCATTACATCTATCCAAAGAGGAAACTGAAAAAAGAATTCAAGCTGGTGAACATTATGTCATCCGATTTAAAACACCCGTAAATCAAATCTTAGAAATTCACGATATTATTCGTGGAAACGTAAAATTTGATACTAATTTATTAGATGATAAAGTATTATTCAAAAGTGATGGTATGCCAACGTACCACTTGGCGAATATTGTTGACGATCATTTAATGGAAACTTCTCATGTGATTAGAGGAGAGGAATGGTTACCTAGTGTCCCATTACATTATTTGTTATACAAAGCTTTTGGTTGGGATGCACCTGAATTTGCTCATTTACCATTAATTTTAAAACCTGTTGGTAACGGAAAATTATCTAAAAGAGATGGTGACAAAATGGGTTTTCCTGTTTTTCCTCTAGAATGGAAAACATCTGAAGGAACCTCTATGGGTTACAGAGAAAATGGCTTTTTCCCAGAAGCGGTGGTTAACTTTTTAGCGTTATTAGGTTGGAATGATGGCACAGAACAAGAAATCTTTTCTTTAGAAGAATTGGTTGAAAAATTTGATTTGAACAGAATTCATAAAGCAGGAGCGAAGTTTGATCCTGATAAAAATAAATGGTTCAATCACCAATATTTACAAAAGAAAAGTGATGTTGAATTAGCAGCAATGTTCCAAAAAGAGTTGGACAAAAAAAATATAAAAACTTCTCTTGACTTAGTAAAAATTGTTTCCTTAGTAAAAGACAGAGCCAATTTTGTAACGGAATTGTATGATTTATCGGATTATTTCTTTAAAGCTCCAAAAGCGTATGATGAAAAAGCAGCTAAGAATTGGAAAGAGGAAACACCAGTTTTAATGCAAAAAGTAGCTAATGAATTGGAAAAAATTACAGATTTTACTTCAGTAACTATTGAAACCATTTTAAAGGACTGGATGACAACAAATGAGATAGGAATGGGAAAAGTAATGCAACCGTTACGTTTAAGTGTAGTAGGCGCTTTAAAAGGACCTCATTTATTTGATATTATTGAAATGATTGGAAAGGAAGAAACAATTCAGAGAATAAAAAAAGCAATTGAAACTTTATAAAAGTAAAAACCCAGCGATTTGCTGGGTTTTTTATAAAAAAAGAATTTAATCTATAACACTATTTAACATTTGAACATATTCTTTAGAGTAATTTGTTGTTAAACCTTTTATTAAATCAACAAATCCAATACCGCTCGACCTATCTGGAACATACGAAAATAAAAGTGAATTATCTTCTGCTTTGTAAATATATAACATAGTATAAAATTTAGAATCTGAACTTGGTCTACAATATTCAAACAAAAAGGCAACATCTTTCTCATTATTAAGAATAGCAGAATCTATTCGTGATTTATCAACTGCTTCAAATTTATATTTATAATTTTTAGAAAATTCATTTATAAAATTTTCACCTAATAAATCTTTATCTAATAATAAAGTCATACCTTTTAACGCATTAGCAGTAGGGTTAATTTCTTTTAATGATTTTTTTGATTCTTTCATTAAATCGCGTAATGACTTATCACCGGTTTGAAAACCATTTACAATTTCATTTTTAAAAGTACCAACAGCAAATTTAATATCTGCTTCTGTAAGCTTTAAAGTTACTTTTTTAAATAATGTAGATTTATCCTCATAAATAACTGTAGATAAATAACCACCGTTAATCATAAAGGCTTTCCCTGTAATTCCAAAATAAATTTGAAAAAAACCATGGTGATTAACTATATCATATTGAAAACCAATAAAATTATATTCTTCTTTATTTCCTTTTATAAACTTTTTGAATTCTTTATATGGTAAATATTTCTCAATTCTATTTGCACCAAAATACTCTTCTGCATATTTTTTAATATTAGTGTTATAAACAGATGCATATTCATTACTTTCATCTAATTGTAATATTACAATAGGTTTGTTAAGGGCAATTTCCCAATCTTTCTTTTGAGGCAACTTAAATTGAGAAAAGGAAAAAGTTAGAACAAAAAACAAAATAATTGAAAAGACTTTTTTCATAATAAAAAATAGGTTAAAAATTAATAAAGCCAAATGTAAAACATTTGGCTTTAAATTGTTTATTAAAAATATTTTAAAACTACAAATAAATTGTAATCATACCGCTCAAAATCCCATAATTGGCTTTAAACTTTTGATTCCCATTAAGCGCTTTTAAATCGTCTTTCTTATTTAAATTATTCATAAAATTATTGATACCATATTGATAGGCTACATGCAAACGTACATTTTCAATACCAGCTGTAATACCAGCATAAATATTACCACTAATTTTAGTAACATCTACAATATCGTTTGCTGTTAATAAAGGACTATCTTTTAATAGTTTTAATTTGTTGTTATCTTCGATTGCTAATTTCCCATTTACTTGTAAAACCGGCCCAATTTCTAAACTTAAATGATGTTCAATAACCATGTAACTTCCCGTTAAGAAAACTTGTACACCAGACATTGTATAGGTAATATCTTCGGCAGTAGTTAAAGCTTCTAAAGAGAATTTACTTTGTGTAAAATGCATACCAAAAGCCATTTGCCAATCGTTGTAATAATTTCCTCTAAGCGAAAAACCTGCAGTCCAACCTAATTCAGGTTTTGCGTTAAATTGATCAGAAAACAAGCTCATTTGAGTAATACCTCCTGAAAGACCAATACGATTACTATCGCGTCGACCATATTGTGCGTTCAAAGAAAAGGTAATGAGAAAGGTTAATAAACAGATAATTTTTTTCATATTCAAAATTTTCTATAAAAATAAGGTTATTAAATAAAACGTGTAACTTTTTTCGATAAAAAGCGTATAATAACTATAAACCAATTAAATAAACCATTATGCCAATTTTTTTAATCGTTGTAATCGTACTAGGATTATTTGTTCTACTAAGTTCATTTTTTACAGTTAAACAACAAACTGCTGTTATTGTAGAACGCTTTGGACGATTTAATAGTATTCGAAATTCAGGATTACAACTAAAAATTCCAGTTTTTGATCGCATTGCTGGAAGAGTAAATCTTCGTATTCAACAATTGGATGTCATCATTGAAACTAAAACGAAAGACAACGTATTCGTAAAACTAAAAGTTTCTGTCCAATTTAAAGTATTACAAGAAAAAGTATATGAAGCTTTTTATAAATTAGAATACCCACACGATCAAATTACTTCTTATGTATTTGACGTAGTGCGTGCTGAAGTACCAAAATTAAAATTGGATGATGTATTTGAAAGAAAAGATGATATTGCTATTGCTGTAAAAAGAGAATTGAATGAAGCGATGTCTACTTATGGTTATGATATTATCAATACCTTAATTACCGATATTGATCCAGATATTCAAGTAAAAAATGCGATGAATAGAATTAATGCTGCAGATCGTGAAAAAACGGCTGCAGAATATGAAGCAGAAGCAGGAAGAATTAGAATTGTAGCGAAAGCAAAAGCTGAAGCTGAAAGTAAAAGATTACAAGGACAAGGTATTGCAGATCAAAGAAGAGAAATTGCTCGTGGATTAGTGGAATCTGTAGATGTATTGAATAGAGTAGGTATCAATTCACAAGAAGCATCCGCTTTAATTGTGGTTACCCAACATTATGATACTTTACAAGCAATTGGTGCAGATACCAATAGTAATTTGATTTTGTTACCTAATTCGCCACAAGCAGGTAGTGAAATGTTAAATAATATGGTTGCTAGTTTTACAGCAAGTAATCAAGTAGGGGAAGCGATGAAAAAAGCAAATACTTCTAAAGCAAAAAATAAAGGTAAAAAAGATATTTTTGGAGGAACAGAAGAAGAAAAAGATTCCGAAGAATAAAATTTGAATCAAAAATTAAAAATGAAACCATCAATTTTAAAAGTTGATGGTTTTTTTGTTTGTAGATGCAATTTTGATATCTAAAATTAAAATAAAGCGATTTTAAAGACTTTCTTTATAATAAATATAAAATCATAAAGGCTAATTTTTAAAATGTCTTACATTTAAAATATAAAAGCTAAATTTTTAATATAAAATCTATTATAATTAAATATATAATAATTAAAATTTATAATAATTAAAAACTATTACTAATATAAAATTGATAATATTTATAAATAAAAAAGGCTAGTTATCAACTAGCCTTTTTTATTTATTTTGAGTCAAAATTATTGTACACTTACTTTTGCCCAAGTATCTCTTAAACCAACAGTTTTGTTAAAAACTAATTTTTCTGGTGTTGAATCTTTATCTACACAAAAATAGCCCAAACGTTGGAATTGAAAATGATCTAATTCTTTAGCTGATTGCAAACTTGGCTCTAAGTAACCTGTAATTACTTCTAAAGAATTTGGATTGATGTACTCTTTAAAATCAACTTCTTTATTTCCATCTGGATTTTCATGCGTAAATAAACGATCATATACTCTAATTTCCGCTTCGATAGCATGTGGAATAGATACCCAATGAATCGTACCTTTTACCTTTCTTTTACTAGCTTCTGTACCACTTCCTGACTTTGAATCTACATCATAAGTACAATGAATTTCAATAATATTTCCGTCAGCATCCTTTATAACTGATTCTCCTTTAATGATATACGCATTTTTTAAACGCACTTCAGTACCCAAAGATAATCTAAAGAATTTTTTATGAGCTTCTTCTTGAAAATCTTCTCTTTCAATATATAATTCTTTCGAAAAAGGTACTTTTCTATAGGTCATAACTTCTTCTTCAGGATTATTTTCAGCTTCTAACCATTCTTCTTGACCTTCTGGATAATTGGTAATTACCAATTTAACAGGATCTAAAACTGCCATAACACGTGGTGCCACTTTGTTTAAATCTTCTCTCACACAAAAATCTAACAAAGAAACATCTATTAAATTTTCTCTTTTGGCAATGCCAATCGTCTTTGCAAAATTACGAATAGCAGTCGCGGTAATTCCTCTTCTTCTCATGCCAGAAATAGTACTCATACGAGGATCGTCCCAACCTGTAACATGACCTTCTGTAACTAATTGCAATAATTTTCGCTTAGAAACTACCGTATGAGATAGATTTCTACGCGCAAATTCTCTTTGTTTAGGTCTTACCTTAGAATCCTCATAAATTTGGTTTAAAAACCAATCGTACAACTCTCTGTGAGGTAAAAACTCTAAAGTACAGAAAGAATGTGATACTTGTTCTAAATAATCGCTTTCTCCATGTGCCCAATCATACATTGGATAAATACACCAATCATTACCCGTTCTATGATGATGTGCATGCATGATGCGATAAATAATAGGATCTCGCATCAACATATTATTCGCATTCATCGAAATTTTAGCTCGTAAAACGTGCGTTCCTTTTTCAAACTCGCCTTGCTTCATGCGTTCAAATAAATCTAAATTTTCTGCTATCGAACGATTTCTATAAGGCGAATCAGTACCAGGAGTGGTAGGAGTTCCTTTTTGAATAGCCATTTCTTCAGAAGTTTGACTATCAACATACGCTTTATCTTTTTTAATTAACTCTACTGCCCAATCATATAATTGCTGGAAATAATCCGATGCATAACATTCTTTATCCCATTGAAAACCAAGCCATTCAACATCTCTTTTAATTGCATCTACAAATTCCTGCTCCTCTTTTGATGGATTGGTATCGTCAAAACGAAGGTTAACAGGTGCATTGTAATCAATTCCTAAACCAAAATTCAAACAAATAGCACTAGCATGACCCACATGTAAATAGCCATTTGGTTCTGGTGGAAAACGAAAACGTAATTTATCTTGAGGTAATCCTTTTTTTAAATCCTCTTCAATAATTTGTTCAATAAAATTTAATGATTTTTCTTCCGTTGACATAATAATTTTCAATGTTTTGACAAAGATAGAAAATGTTTAATTGTTTAAAGTTTAAAGTTGTTTAAAAGTTGAAAAAACATAGTAACTTTGACAGTAATTATAAATAAAATTTGCAATGGGAATTATTATTTTACAAAATATACGCACCTATTCATATCATGGCTGTTTATTAGAAGAAGGAAAAATTGGTAGTGATTATAAAGTAGATTTGAAAATTAAGACCAATTTAAAGAAATCAGCACAAACTGATGAACTTCATGATACTGTTGATTATGTAGATTTAAATCGAATAGTAATCGAAGAAATGGCCATTCGAGCAAAACTCTTAGAACATGTAGCACAACGCATTATAGATAAAATCTTACAAGAATTACCAACTGTTTCACAAGTTAAAGTTGCTGTTTCAAAGTTAAATCCACCTATTGGTGGCGACGTGGAAGCGGTAACAATAGTGTTACAACAAAAAAGATAGTGCCATAAAAACAATGGAAAATTAAAACTTTTTAGTGTTTAAACTTTAAACTTTTAAACTTTTTATTATATTTGCACTCCTAACAAAAGGCGTCGTGGCCGAGCGGCTAGGCACCGGTCTGCAAAACCGTCTACCCCGGTTCGAATCCGGGCGATGCCTCTGAAAGAGTTACTAGAAATAGTAGCTCTTTTTTTATGTATAATTTTTAGAAAAAATTAAGTAAAGTCATCGGGCGATGCCTTTATTTTAAATAGAGTTACTAGAAATAGTAGCTTTTTTTTATGTGCAATTTTTAGAAAAAATTGAGTAAAGACATCGGGCGATGCCACTATTTTAAAAGTTGTTACAATAAATAAAAAAATTATTAGGATTAAATTTCAGAATAGTTACTACTATAGAAAAAAATCTTTAAGATGATCTTAAAGATTTTTATATTATTTAAACATATCAAAATGTTGTTGGAATTTCTGCTTTTCGTTTGGAAATAAACCTTGTAAAACAAAAAACAATCCGAAAATGAGAATTACTATACTAATAACGCGTTTAATCTTATAAATATTTAAGGGCGTTAATTTATTTTTTAATTGCTTTGCTAATAGGATTTTAGCAATATCAAACAATAAATAAAAGAATAAAATAGCTCCAAAGAAAATGGTGATACGTTGGGTTTCCATATGCATTTTTGGTCCGTGTGTAATGATAATCATCAACCAAAAGCCTAAAACCCCTATGTTTATAAAGTTAACTAAAAAACCTTTAAAGAATAAACCAAAATAATTGTTCTTTTGAATATTATCTTCATCTTCAGGAATATCTTGTTTTTTCTTGTATGTTTTCTTTAATTGAATAAAAGAAATTAAACCATAACCTAACATAATTAAACCTCCAACAATAAACAATGTGGGATTATCTTTTAATTGTTCTAGTAATTGGTTCGTACTTAAATAGGCAATTAAAATAAATAAAATATCTCCAAAAACGATGCCTAAATCTAACGTTAAAGCAGCTCTAAAACCTTTAGTTATACTTGTTTCTAATAAAACAAAAAAACCAGGTCCTATTGAAAAAGCCAAAAGCAATCCCCAAGGAATTGCTGCTAAAATATCTTGCCACATAGTGTAAAAAACGTGTTAAAAACACGAAGTTACATAAAAAAAACTATTTCGCTTGTTCTATGGTTCCACCAGCTATGGTTTTTTGATTGATTTGCTTTGGTTTTCCATGAATTAAAATTGTGCCTCCTGCTCTAATTTTAGCATCTACTAAATCAGTTGCATATACATCTGCTTGTCCACCGGCATTACCAGTTATAGTGGTTTGTTTTGTAATTAATTCTTTAGCTTCATACTGAGCTCCAGAATTAACTAAAATATCAGCATAATCAGCATTACCTGATAATTTTAAAATACTTCCTTGTGAAGCTCTTGCTTTTAATTTTTCTATTTCAAAATGTACTTTAATTTCTGAACCTTCTTTAGCAATTAACTCAAAAAGTACACCATCAAACGTATCATTTGAAGAAACTCTAGAGCCTTCATTCGCTTCTATAGCATCAATTGAAGTATAATAAACTGTAGCAGAAATATTGTCTCCTTGTAATAATTTACCAAAGCTCATTCTAATTTTTAATTCACCATTTTTATTTACTATTTCTACATCTTCCTTCTTATCACCTTTTAAAACTACCTTATTTTCGGTACTTTTAATTAAATACACATCAATTTTATCAAAAGCCGTTACTTTTGAAAAAGCACCTACTTGTTTTTCAGTTTGAGAAAAGCCTAAAGCAGTTATAAATAATAAACTATAGATTAATTTTTTCATGATTTTTTATTTTAAATTTTAATTCTTTGCTATTCGTTTTTTCTTAAATACCAGAAATCCAATTGCTTTTTAACTAAATCTGCATTCTTTACTTTTACAAATACTTCATCACCCAATTGTAAAATATTTTTTGAAACTTCTCCCACTAAAGCATATTGCTTTTCATCAAAGGTATAATAATCGTCTTTTAGTTCACGAATGCGACACATTCCTTCACATTTATTTTCTATAATTTCAACATAAATTCCCCATTCAGTAACTCCAGAAATAACCCCTAAAAACTCCTCATCTTTATGATCTTGCATGTATTTTACTTGCATGTATTTGATAGAATCTCTTTCCGCTTGAGCTGCCAAATTTTCCATGTCTGAAGAATGTCGACATTTCTCTTCGTATTCTTCCTCATTTACACTTTTACCTCCGTCTAAATAATGTTGTAACAAACGATGTGCCATAACATCTGGATAACGACGAATTGGCGATGTAAAATGACTGTAATAATCAAATGCTAAACCATAATGGCCAATATTTTCAGTAGAATAAACGGCTTTACTCATGGTACGAATCGCTAAAGTATCTACTAAATTTTGCTCTTTTTTTCCTTGTACCTCTTCTAATAAAGTATTCAAAGAATTAGAAATAGATTCTTTGGATTTGAAATTAATGGAATATCCAAACTTTTTAATTACAGTTTGTAAATTCATTAATTTATCTTCATTTGGTTCGTCATGAATTCGATATACAAATGTTTTTTTCTGTTTTCCAATGAATTCTGCTACTTTTCGGTTGGCTAGTAACATAAATTCTTCAATCAAATGATTAGCATCTTTGGAAACTTTGAAATAGACTCCTGTTGGTTCAGCTTCTTGATTCAAATGAAATTTAACTTCTACTTTATCAAATGAAATAGCCCCATGAGCCATTCTTTTTCTTCTTAAAATTTTAGCTAACTCATCTAATTTTAAAGTAGCTTCAACTATAGGTTGCGGTACTTTATATTCAGTTCCTGTTAAGGATATTGCTGCAGGAATAATGTCTGATTGAGTCTCTATAATAGTTTGCGCTTCTTCATAAGCAAAACGTTGGTCACTATAAATTACAGTTCGTCCAAACCAAGAATCTACAACTTCTGCTTTTGGATTCAATTGGAATACAGCTGAAAAGGTATATTTTTCTTCATGTGGTCGAAGCGAACAAGCAAAATTAGACAATACTTCAGGAAGCATTGGCACTACTCTATCCACTAAATAAACTGACGTAGCTCTTTGATAGGCTTCTTTGTCTAAAATAGTATCTTCCTTAAGGTAATGAGAAACATCGGCAATATGTACACCAATTTCATAATTACCATTTTCTAAAATTTCAAAAGATAAAGCATCATCAAAATCTTTAGCATCTTTTGGATCAATAGTAAAAGTGAGTACATTTCTCATATCTCTTCTTTTCGCTATTTCTTCCTCTGTAATAGAAGTATCAATTTTGTTAGCATAGGTTTCTACTTCTATTGGAAAATCATAAGGTAATCCATATTCTGCAAGTATAGCATGAATTTCAGTATTGTGTTCACCTGGTTTTCCTAAAACATTGATAACAGAACCAAATGGAGAATCTGCTTTTTTAGGCCAATCTTCCATAGAAACTAACACCACATCTCCATGTTGTGCTCCATTAATTTTATTTTTTGGTATAAAAATATCGGTATACATTTTTGCATTAGTCGTAGTAACAAAAGCAAAGTTTTTTTGGATATCAATTACACCAACGAATTCTGTTTTTGCTCTTTCTAATATTTCTAAAACTTCTGCTTCAGGTCTTCTTGAACTTCTACGATTATAAATATAAGCACGTACTTTATCTCCATCTAAAGCATGATTCAAATTGATGAAAGGAATAAAAACATCATCTTCTAATTCATCACAGATAAAATAACCTGTTTTTCTAGAGGTCATGTCTATACTACCTTCATAATATTCCGATTTAGAAATAATTTGATACTTACCTCTATCAGTTTCATGAATCTTGTCCTGTGACTTTAGAATTTTTAAATCACGTATAATTTCATTTCTGCTTTTCGTATCATTTAATTCTAAAGCAGCAGCAATTTGTTTATAATTAAATGATTTTGAAGGTTCTTTGGATAATATTTTAAATATTGATGCGGTAAAATCCTTTTGCTTTTTACCTAATTTTTTTGGTTTCTTACTCATTTTATTTTTTATATGAGCCTACTATTTTTTACGGAAACACATGCATCTAACTTTTACACTTTCCGAATTCTTATAAAATGTAAATAGGCTCTATTTTTAATTAATGGTGAAAGTTACGAAATAGTTACTAGTTGCAAGTTATATGATTTAAGTTTTAATATAAATCTAACATTATTTATCTTTATAGAAAGATTAAGCACATGAAAGATTTTGTAACAATTGCTATTTTTAATTTTCCTCATGAAACGTATATTCTAAGAAATCTTTTAGATCAAGAAAATATAGCTCATTTTTTTGAAAATGAAACTTTGGTGGCTATAGATCCTTTTGCTTCAATTGCCTACGGAGGCATCAAATTAAAAGTACATCCTAAAAATATTGAAAGAGCTAAAGAAATTTTAGATAGGTTTAATAATGACAATCATTTAAAAATTGTTTAGTTACTAAAATGAGAGTTTTCAACAGTAATTAAAAACAACAAAAAAACTTTTTTAAAATTTTAAAATTTATGATGGTTATGATAGCGTGTTAATATGTAGTATAAGTTTTTTAAAATCTGATGATTTTATAAGTTTTCCTTACTTATACAATTCTATTAACATTACTTTTTTTAGTTAAAGTCTTGATTTTTAATTTTAAAAACAATTTTATTTTTTGGTTATTAACAATTGTTAATTTATATTTTTCACCTTCTTTTGTAAATAACTTTAGTTTTAAAAAATGTTAATAACTACAGTTTATAAACTCATAACTTTAGAATAAAAAATAAAAACTATTTATCGTTTTTTCATTCCTCTTTTTGATTATAAAAAAACTCCTTTCCTTTTTAAAAAACTTCTCTTTTTTTGTTTTTACTTATTAACAATTAATGTTAATTTAAAGTTACCTGATTATCAATGCATTGTAAAATA
The DNA here is from genome assembly GCF_024054195.1 of Flavobacterium sp. NRK F7. GTDB lineage: Bacteria > Bacteroidota > Bacteroidia > Flavobacteriales > Flavobacteriaceae > Flavobacterium. The sequence continues at coordinate 676,696 of NZ_JAMXLB010000001.1, forward strand.
CTATTAACAGCGTTGTGAATTAACTTTAAATTAATTTTTAAATAACTGATTCCTAAATAATTAAAAAAGGAATCATTTAAAAGTAATAATAATTGGTTTCTCTTTTTTTACTCCATAGTTTATTACTTATTTTTGTAACTAATAAACAACACAACGTATTATGATAATTTCAATCGGTAATGACCATGCAGGTCCAAATTACAAAAAAGCCATTGTTCAGTTTTTAGAAAAACAAGGACACCAAATAATTAACCATGGGACAGATACTTTTGAAAGTGTAGACTATCCTGACTTTGGTCATCCTGTTGCTGAGGATGTAGCGAATAAAAAGGCTGATTTTGGAATTGTGATTTGTGGTTCTGGAAACGGAATTGCGATGACGGTAAACAAACATCAAGATATACGCGCTGCACTATGTTGGACAAAAGAAATTGCAGAATTAGCCCGTTTGCACAATGATGCTAATATAATAAGTATTCCTGCCCGATTTACAGCTATTGAACAAGCGGTACAAATGGTAGAAACCTTTTTAAATACAACTTTTGAAGGTGGAAGACACGCGACTAGAGTGAACAAGATTGCTTGTCAATAATGAGTTTAGTAGATTTATCGGATAAACAATTAGTAGCATTAGTTAAAAATTGTAAATTAGATAAAGAACTGAAATCTAAAATTAGTAATGAAATAAATAGAAGAGGTTTAGAAATAATTATACCTATTGAAAAAGAAATAAGCGTATCTGAAAAGGTAAAAATTATTTTAACTTGTTCTTTTCTTTATAAGTATCATTTAAAAAAAACTTCCGAATTGATTATTAAGGGAAATAAAAAAACCTATAAGCAATATTGGAAATATTTTAACTTGGGTTTATTTATTCATATTATTATTTTTCTAGTTATTGTTAAATACATAATTAAACCATTTTTTTAAAATATGTCTCATAGCCACAGTCATAAACATCAAGTAGAAGGCAAAAACTTATTGTTTTCCATTGTATTGAATGTGATTATTACACTAGCACAAATTATTGGTGGAATTCTATCTGGAAGCTTAGCTTTAATTTCCGATGCTTTGCATAATTTTTCGGATGTTTTATCCTTAATTTTTAGTTTAGTGGCTCATAAATTATCAAAAAGAAAAGCCTCTTTTAATCAAACATTTGGATTTAAAAGGGCTGAAATATTAGCTGCTTTTGTAAATGCTGCTACTTTAATCATTGTAGCTTTTATACTTATTTATGGGGCTATTCAACGTTTAATAACTCCTATTGAAATAGAATCCAACTTAGTGATTTGGTTAGCTTTACTAGGTATTATTGTAAATGGTTTTTCCGTTTTATTATTAAAAAAAGATGCAAATCATAATATGAATATGAAATCGGCCTATTTGCATTTGTTAACTGATATGTTGGCTTCTGTTGCGGTTCTAATAGGCGGTTTATTAATGTTGTTTTACAAAATATATTGGATTGATAGTATCATGACTTTAGGAATTGCTATCTATCTAATTGTTGTTGGATTTGATTTATTAAAAAAAGCAACTAAAATTTTAATGCTTTTTACTCCAGACCATATTCATATCAAAGAAATCGTTAGAGAAGTTCATAAGATTAAAGGAGTACATAAATTACATCATATTCATGTTTGGCATTTGAATGAAGAAGAATTGCATTTAGAAGCGCATTTAGATTGTACAGAAGACATAAAAATGAGTGATTTTAATGAATTGTTACATCAAATTGAAAAAGTACTTTTAGAAAAATTTGAAATCAATCACATTAATATTCAACCTGAATTTAAGAAAGAAGATCCTAAAGATTACATTGTACAAGATTAAAAAAATTACTTGAAAATGAGTAACGAAAAACAACAGTTAAAAAAAGAGTCTTTTCCTATAAATAAGCCCCTTCGGGATTATTTAGACACCTATAAAAGACTAACTAAAACCAATGTTTTTTATGAAGATTTATTGCGTTTTCAAGGCGCTATTTCTGTATTTGATAAAGAGGGAAAAGATACTTTGTGGGTTCGTGTTTACTATAATGAATATGAACGAGCAGAAATTGATAAAAACCTAAAAAAGATTTATACCTTACTACATTCTGATGGAAATGAAAGTAGCTTTGCTTTTTTAAATGTGGACCAAATTGATTTTTGTACGTTTGGAAATTCCAAGCCCTTTCGAATTAAAGTCAGAAACATCTTAAATGATAATTACACGCATTTTTATATAAAAAAAGCAGATGCATCTCGTATTTACGGATTAGAATTAGAACATATTTTATCGCCGAATCGAATCAACTATTTGGTATTTAAAGATACTTTAATAGAAGAACACATTGTAGGTATTCCAGGTGATGTTTTTATAGAAAAAAACTTAAAAGAGTGTACCGAACACGAAAAAGCGCAAATAGCCAAACAATTTGTAAAGTTTAATGAAAGATGTATGATTGGTTTATTAGGCGATATGCGTTCGTACAATTTTGTTATTATACCTATTTATGATTTTGATCAATTGGTATTTAAAATTAGAGCTATCGATTTTGATCAACAAAGTTATGAAGGGAGCTTTAAATTGTATAAACCACATCTTTTTAAAGAGAATTTTCAATACAATCAATTGGTTCAAAATAAATTGAGTCAAAGTTCAATTGAACAGTATCAAAATGAAGAACGATCGGTTCTTGTAAAACGCTTGAGAGATTCGAAAGTACGTATTCATGATTTATTGGTTGCCATGAAGTCTACCCCATTAGCACCTAAAGAACATATTGAACAACTAGGTAAAGAAATTTATGATTTTACTTTAGATCTTAATTTTAAAAAGGCAACCTCTATGGGCGAAATTGTGGAAGCAGCTCTAAATTTCATGAAGCGTAATTTTAGGTTTGAAGGAGATGATTAATAGTAAAGTAAAATGACGATTATTGATAACAAACTAGTACAAACTTTTTACAAAAAAAGAAAGCCAAACACCCATAAAGGAGATTTTGGTCACGCTTTTTTAATCGTAGGAAGTCCGAATAAAATGGGAGCAGCATTAATTGCTTCTAAAGCTTGTTTACGATCGGGTGTTGGACTATTAACGACAAATGTTCCAAAAGAAGAAAAAACAAGTGTTACGAATTTCATTCCTGAAGCAATGCTTTATTTTAGAGAAAATAGTATCGATTTTACTCCTTTCAATGCAGTGGCAATCGGACCTGGATTGGAACAAAACGAAGCTTCACAAAAAATAGTGTACACTTCCCTTCTAAAAGTAAAAGAAAACCTAGTTTTAGATGCAGATGCTTTAAATATTTTAGCCCAAAATCCAGATTGGTTTAGCCAATTACCTAAACAAACCATTTTAACACCCCATCCGAAAGAGTTTGATCGATTATTTGGTACTCATAATTCTGAAGATGTAAGAAGAGCGACGGCTCTTAAAAAAGCGACAGAATGGAATTGCATTATTGTTTTAAAAGGCCATCAAACTTTTATTACTAATGGAATTGATTCCTACGAAAATAGCACTGGAAATTCAGGTTTAGCAAAAGGAGGTTCGGGTGATGCTTTAACAGGAATAATTACCGCTTTTTTAGCACAACACTACCCTCCTATTCAAGCCGCTGTTTTAAGTGTTTATCTTCATGGTTTAGCCGCAGATATCACTTTATCTGAACAAAGTGAAGAAAGCATGCTAATTACAGATGTTATTGAGAATTTAGGTATGGCATTTAAAAAAATAACAGCATAAATGTACTTTATTTTCGTTAGTTTATTTAATACGAATAAAGTTATTTGTATAAATTGCACCCAGAAATTTTAGATTAAAATGAACCAAATCCAATTTATAAAAGCGGTTGTTGCAACCGCTGATAAGAATATTGAAGCTACCTTAAAATTACTGTCCGAAGACTGTACGATTCCTTTCATTTCTCGTTACCGAAAGGATCAAACAGGAAATTTAGATGAAGTAGAAATAGAGTCAATTGCGAAATTAGCCAAACAGTTTGACGAAATAGTAAAACGAAAAGAAGCTATTTTAAAAACTATTGAAGAGCAAGGCCAACTTACTTCAGAATTAAAATCTAAAATCCAGAATAGCTTTGATTTACAAGAAATTGAAGATCTGTATTTACCTTATAAAAAGAAAAAGAAAACCAAGGCGGATGTAGCAAGAGAAAATGGTTTAGAGCCATTGGCTAAGATAATTATGGCACAAAACAATGACGAAATTGAATTTGAAGCCTCCAAATATATTTCTAAAAATGTGCCTAATGAAGACGAAGCTTTACAAGGCGCTAGAGATATTATTGCTGAATGGATCAATGAAAACATGTACATCCGTAAAAACTTACGTCGCTTGTTCCAAAGAAAAGCACTCATTACCACAAAAGTAGTTAAAAAGAAGGCCGAAGAAGAAGAAGCTCAAAAATTTAAGCAATATTTTGATTGGTCGGAAGCTATTTCTAAAGCACCTTCACATCGATTATTAGCCATGCTTCGTGCAGAAAAAGAAGGCTTTATCAAATTAAAAGTAGAATTAGAAAATGATGAAGCCATCGATTTTATTGAAGAAAATATTTTAAAAGGTAAAAACGAAAGTACAACACAAGTTAAAACAGCTATAAAAGATAGTTATAAACGTTTATTAGAACCTGCTATTTCAAATGAAACATTGCAAGAAGCTAAAGCCAAAGCAGACGAGAAAGCGATTGAAGTTTTTGCAGGAAATTTAAGTCAGTTATTATTGGCTCCTCCGCTTGGAGAAAAACGTATTATGGCAATTGATCCAGGTTATAAAAGTGGTTGTAAGGTAGTGTGTTTGGATGAAAAGGGAGATTTGTTATACAATGAAACCATCTATCCTCACGCACCTCAAAATGAAAGCGCTATGGCGATGAAAAAGGTGCGTTCTATGGTAAATGCCTATAATATAGAAGCCATTTCTATTGGAAATGGTACAGCAAGCAGAGAAACGGAGTTTTTTATAAAAAAAATAGCTTTTGATAAACCGGTTCAAGTATTTGTAGTTTCGGAAGCCGGTGCCTCTGTCTATTCTGCTTCTAAAATTGCTCGTGATGAGTTTCCAACATATGACGTTACGGTTCGTGGTTCGGTGTCTATTGGAAGAAGATTAAGCGATCCTTTAGCAGAATTAGTAAAAATCGATGCCAAATCAATTGGGGTGGGTCAATATCAGCATGATGTGGATCAAACCAAGCTGAAAGAGGAACTAGATACCGTTGTGGTAAGATGTGTAAACTCTGTTGGAATAAATATAAATACTGCCAGCAAGTCGCTATTAAGTTATGTTTCTGGAATTGGAGAAAAAATGGCAGAAAATATTGTAGCGTTCAGAACTGAAAACGGTCCTTTTGAAGATAGAAAGCAGCTTAAAAAAGTGCCAAGATTAGGTGATAAAGCGTACCAACAAGCAGCGGCTTTTATTCGTATTAAAGAGGGTAAAAATCCATTAGATAATTCTGCGGTGCATCCTGAAGCCTATAAAATAGTGGAGAAAATGGCAAAAGATTTAAAAATATCAGTGAACGAATTAATTGCCAATAAAGAAAAAATTAGTCAAATTAAATTGGAAAATTATATTTCGGAAGAAATAGGAATTTTAGGTTTAAAAGACATTGTTAAAGAACTAGAAAAACCAGGTTTAGATCCTCGAAAAGCAGCGAAAGTATTCGAATTTGATCCCAATGTAAAATCGATTCAAGATTTAAGAGCGGGTATGATTTTACCTGGCATTGTGAATAATATTACGGCTTTTGGATGTTTTGTTGATGTTGGTATCAAAGAGAGTGGTTTGGTTCATATTTCACAACTCAAAGAGGGCTATGTTTCCGATGTAAATGAAGTTGTGAAATTACATCAGCATGTACAAGTAAAAGTTGTTGAGGTGGATGAAGCTCGTAAAAGAATTCAGTTAACAATGATACTATAAAACAAAAAAATTCCAAATTCCGATGATAAACTTAGTTTAACTTGGAATTTGGAATTTTACTATTAGAAATTTAGTAGACTTATTCTTTTGTCTCGTCTTCTTTTTTAGTCAATTTTTGGTCTTCTTCTTTCATAGCGTTTTTAAATTCTTTCACACCACCACCAAGACCTTTCATCAATTCCGGAATTTTTTTACCACCAAATAACAAAAGTACAATAACGACTACTAGTATTATTTGTGGGGTTCCTACAACACCTAAAAAAATTGTTAATGCATTCATGATTTCAAAAAATTAATGGTACAAAGATAACAAGAAAAAGATAAACCTATATTTTTTAACTAATAAATATACTGTTTTTCCTAAAAAACCGTTGTAATTAGTATATTTGTGAGTCTATAATTGAAAGTGAAATGACTAAAAAAAGAAAAAAAAGGCAGATACTTTTAAAGAAGCTTTTCAACAAGAGACGATTAGTTATTCTTAATGAGGATACTTTTGAAGAGACCTTTTCATTAAAACTAAATCTAATGAACGTTTTCGTGGTTGTTACACTTTCAGCCATTTTTTTAATCGGAATTACCACTTACATTATTGCTTTTACACCTTTAAGAGAATATATTCCTGGCTATGCTTCTACTCAATTGAAAAAAGATGCGATGAATTTAGCCATTAAATCTGATTCTCTTCAAAAATCAGTTGAAATAAATAACCTCTATATTTCCTCTATAAAAAAGGTATTAACGGGAGATTTAGAATACGCTAAATTGAACAAAGATTCTTTAATTGCTTCAGAAAAACAAACTATAGATGAAAGCGTCTTAGCCACCCAAGAAGTTGAAATGGAACTAAGGAATAAAGTTATTCAAGAAGATAAATACAATGTTTTTGAAAATGCAAAACCCAAAGTTAATTTTGTATTATTTTCACCAGCTGAAGGAACAATTATAGAAAATTATAATGCCAAAAATAATTTTTTAGCAGTCAAGATTGCTTTAGCAAACAACACTCCTATTAAAACAGTAGCATCCGGAACTGTAATCTTTTCAGAATGGACGCCTTCTTATGGTTATGTAGTTATTGTGGAGCATCAAGAGGGAATTTTATCCGTTTATAAAAATGCTGCTTCTGCTACTAAAAAACAAGGTGATACAGTTAAATCTGGAGAAGTGATAGCTTTGGCAGGAAACTCAGCTACAACAGATGAAAATAGTACTTTACGTTTCGAATTATGGAAAGATGGTTTCCCAATAAATCCAACTCAGTTTATTAACTTTCAATAAATATGTCAATTAAGACTTTTGCTGCAAAAATTTTTGCAAAAAAAATACATTTCAAAAACCAACATTGGATTGATAACCCAGTTGCTACTCAAAAAAAAGTATTTCAAGAATTAATAGCTCAAGCGCAGCAAACACAATTTGGTCGTGACCATGATTTTAAAAACATTACTACTTTTCAAGAATTTACAGAAAGAGTACCTATTCGTGATTACGAAGATTTAAAACCGTATATAGAAAAGGTAATCAATGGTGAAGAAAATATACTTTGGAAAGGAAAGCCACTCTATTTTGCTAAAACTTCGGGAACCACTTCTGGAGCCAAATATATTCCACTTACGAAAGAATCCATGCCTTTTCATATTGAAGCGGCTAGAAATGCCATACTGAATTACATTCATGAAACTGGAAATGCTAGTTTTGTAAAAGGCAAAATGATCTTTCTTCAAGGAAGCCCCATTTTAGAAGATAAAAATGGTATCAAACTAGGTCGGTTATCAGGAATTGTGGCTCATTTTGTTCCTAAATATTTACAAAAGAACCGAATGCCTAGTTGGAAAACCAATTGTATTGAAGATTGGGAAACCAAAGTGAATGCAATAGTGGAAGAAACGCTTCATGAAAACATGACGGTTATTTCGGGAATTCCTTCTTGGGTACAAATGTACTTTGAGAAATTGCAAGAGCGCGCTCAAAAACCAGTAGGTGAAATTTTTAAAAATTTTAATCTGTTTATTTACGGAGGTGTAAATTATGAACCATATCGTGCAAAATTTGAGAATTTAATTGGAAGAAAAGTCGATTCTATTGAACTTTTTCCAGCTTCTGAAGGGTTTTTCGCCTACCAAAATTCACAAAAAGAAAAAGGCATGTTGTTGCTTTTAAATTCTGGTATTTTCTATGAATTTGTTAAAGCAGATGAATTTTATACTACACCTAACGGTCTTCCAGCAAAACGCTATACCATTGGTGAAGTTGAAATCGGTATTAATTATGCTTTACTTATTTCTACCAATGCAGGACTTTGGTCGTATAACATAGGAGATACGATTCAATTTACTAGCTTAAAACCGTATAAAATTATTGTTTCTGGTAGAATAAAGCATTTTATATCTGCTTTTGGAGAACATGTAATTGCTAAAGAAGTTGAAAGTGCTTTAGAAGAAGCAATTACGGGTACTTCAATACGTATAAATGAATTTACAGTTGCCCCACAAATTACTCCTTTAGATGGATTACCTTATCATGAATGGTTGATTGAGTTTGAACAAGAACCAGATGACTTGGATGCTTTTGCTTTAAAAATTGATGCTGCCATGCGCAAGCAAAACGTGTATTATGATGATTTAATTGCAGGTAAAGTTTTGCGTACTTTGGTCATCACAAGAATTGAAAAAAACGGCTTTCAAGAATATATGAAATCTATAGGTAAATTAGGAGGTCAAAACAAATTGCCTCGATTAAGTGATAACAGAAATATTGCAGATAAACTAAAAACAAAATAACTATTGCATGAAATTAAAAACCCGATTTTTTGTATTCTTACTGTTGAGTAGTATTTCTATTTCAGCACAAATTAGAGGTGTAGTAAGAGATAGTATTTCAAAAGAGCCTATTCCTTTTGTTAATATTTGGATTGAAAATGAAGAAATAGGTACTACATCAGATTTTGATGGTAGTTTTTCTATTAATGTAAAAGAACGTAATCCAAACCTCGTTTTTTCTGCTTTAGGTTTTTACAAAAGAGTGGTTAAAGCTTCTCTAGCAAAAGAAGTTTTTTTAAAAGCTGCTGTAATTGAATTAGATGAGGTAGTCGTTTTAAATAAAAAAGACACAAAAGAGATTGAAATTGGAAAAACACCTAATGCCATTTTGCAAACCTTTGATAATGGACCAAAAATAGAAGCAAAATTCTTTCCATATAAAGATGCTTATAAGAAAACCCCTTTTATCAAAAAAGTCAGTATTCAAACCGATTGTAAAATTGATGAGTCTACAATAAAAATACATTTTTATGCAGTCAATGAAGATGGTTCACCTGGAGAAGAATTATTAAACAAAGACTTTTTGGTTAAAGTGAAAAAGGGAATTTTACGAAATAAATTTGATGTTTCAGATTTTAACCTTGTAATTCCAAGCAATGGAATTTTTGTTGCTTACGAAAAATTAATGATTGAAAACAACAAACTGGAAAGGCAAATTATAGATCCTTACACGAAAAGAGAAAAAACGCAAAAAACATATTATCCCTTAGTGTTGTACAATTATGTCGAGCGCGATGTTTTATACAGTTTTTATGGAGGAAAATGGAATAAAAAAGTAAACGAACAAAACCCTAAAGACAAATTAACCATATTTGAACCTGCGATTAATCTTATATTAACCAACTAAGAAATAAAAATCTTACCTTTGCTGGTTAGATAAATAAAATATTAATGAAGGACATTAAAAACATTTCGCGTTCTAGAGCGCAAGAGTCGTCGGCAGCTATTGAACGACTGTACATTACCATGAGACATTTATTTAACAGAGGTTTTTACAAACCAATGGGTGTTTCAGGAGAAACTTTAAGAGAAGCTTTATTATCACTTCGACCAGAAATCTATGGTAGTATTGCAGAAGAAAAAGTTGAACTAAATGGATTACTTTATGTGATTGAAAGGTTACCTATTGGAATTGAAGAATGTAGGTATATTAATTTAACGTCAGACGAAGGATATTCTAATTCTCATTTTAAAGCGATTGTTCCTCCAAAAAGAAGAAGAAACTGTTATCGTATTGATGATGAGCAGATGAATGTAGAAATAACAAGGGGTCGTTCCGATATATATGATATTTTAACACACCTTACTTTTATTTTTATAGAGTCGCATAAAATCAAAAACAGAGTTTTAATTGCTGATGATGGTTCTGTAACAAGAGATTGGCAAAAATTAGAGCAAGTGGTTAATCAAACCAAAAAACTTACTTTAATAGAAAGAGAGAAAGCCATTTCTCATGCTGCAAACGTCTTAGGTAGAACTTTTGCAGAAGTAAAAGATATTTATGATGATTTTGCCATCGCAGATGCCCCAGACCGATTTATACATGTAGTGTATTGGTTAGGAAGATTAGCAATTGAAGAGATTGTTGATAATAATAAAAGAACCATAACATTTAGCCCTATTTTAAGAGAGCGTCTAGGACATCATATTTATGGAGATATTTGGGCAACCAATATTAAAGAAGTATTATTAGCAAATAATTTAATTGATAGACCCTTACATATTATTAGTGCTAATATGCATAGTGTGATGAATTCAATCTTTGCAGAACCTGTTATTGGAAAAAAATATAAAGAAGCATCTCCTTTTCAAATATTTGAAGATTTAAGTAGTTCTAACAATAAAGAACTACGTAAAAAGGTAGAAGAATATGCTTTTAAACAAGGAATGCTCTTCTTACCTGACACATCAGGAACAAATATTGATGTACAAATTTTTGACACAGCTAAAATAGATTTTAAAAAAACTGTTTTTTCAAATGCTACATTAGAAGCAGAAAAACCCGTTTTAATTGTAATGGATTATGCATTTGGTGAACAAGCTTTTGAAACTATTGATGAGCTATTAAAACCATTTAAAACAGATAAAAAGAATAAATTGTTTTTAAACGTAGAGTCGGTTTCTATAATGGGTAAAGCAGGTATTCTTCAAGGAGGTAAAGGTGATATCATGATTCCAAATGCTCATGTAAATGAAGGAACTGCAGACAATTACCCTTTTGAAAACGAATTAACAGCAAGTATGTTTGAAGGTAATGATATTCCTGTTTTTTCTGGACCTATGATTACGGTTTTAGGAACTTCGCTTCAAAATAGAGATTTATTGAAGTTTTTCCACGAATCTACTTGGGAAGCGATTGGATTGGAAATGGAAGGGGCATACTATCAAAAAGCCATTCAATCTGCTTCTAAAATTAGAAAAAGTATTAATGCAAATGTAAAAGTGCGTTACGCATATTATGCTTCTGATAACCCATTAGAAACAGGAAGCACATTAGCTTCTGGTGGACTTGGAACTACAGGTGTAAAACCAACCTACTTAATTACTATCAAGATTTTAGAACAAATATTTAACATAAAATAAATAAGTTATGAGTACAAACCCTCAAGATCAAGAAATTGATTTAGGACAAATTTTAAAAAATATTAGGGCATTTTTTGAATCTATTTTAGATAGCCTTTTTGAATTTATTTTGTTTCTAAAAAAAAATAGTATAATTATTATTATTCTATTGGTTTTAGGTTTTGGACTTGGTTATTTATTAGATATTAAAAACAAGTCTTACAAACATAGTATTATAGTTGCACCAAATTTTGGAAGTGCAGATTATTTATATGCTAAAGTTAATCTTTTAAATTCAAAGAAAAAAGAAGACGATACTGTCTTTTTCAATTCAATTGGTATAAAAGATATTAAACATTTTAATAAAATTGATATTGAACCAATCATAGATGTTTATAAGTTTATTGATTATAAAAAAGAAAATTTTGAATTAATAAAATTAATGGCTCAAGATGGAGACATCGAAGAAATCATTCATGATGATGTTACAAGTAAAAATTACCCCTTTCATGTTATAAATTTAAAAACCTCAGATACAGTTAATTATAAATCTACTGTATTACCCATTTTACAATTTGTTAATGATTCACCCTATTTTGAGACCGTAAGAAAACAAAGTTTAGAGAATATTAATGAAAAAATGGTTGCTAACGATAGTTTAATTTCGCAAATTAATTTTTTATTAGATGCTTTCTCATCCACTTCATCAAATAATCAAAAAAGTGATAAATTGGTGTATTATAATGAAAATAACCAGTTAAATGATATTATAAAAACCAAAGAAAATCTTATAATTGAACAAGGAATTAACAGAATAAATCTAATTAATTCAGATAAAATAGTTAAAGAAATTAGTTCCGTATTAAATATTAAAAACTTTGAAGGAACCAATAATAAAATGAAATTTATTCTTCCATTTATTTTGTTACTTTCTTTTTTCTTACTATTTAAGACTAGAAAAATTTATAAAGAACAAATAGCCAAAAGAAGTTAGTTATGAAGTCGATATTAGTAACTGGTGGAGCGGGTTTTATAGGTTCAAATTTTATTCCTTATTTTTTAGAAAATAACTCTGAATATCATGTTGTTAATATTGATGCATTAACATATGCGGGTAATTTAGAGAACTTATCGGAAGTTAAAGATAACGCTTCTTATACCTTTATAAAAGGAGATATTTGTGACAGACATTGGGTAGAACAATTGTTTAATCATTATCAATTTCAAGGTGTAATCCATTTTGCTGCAGAAAGTCATGTTGACAATTCCATATCGGGCCCTGAAGCTTTTATTAAAACCAATGTATTAGGAACATTTAATCTTTTAGATACGGCTCGTAAATTATGGATGAAAGGTCCAAATGAATACAATGAAACTTTTAAAAACGCTAGATTTCATCATATATCTACAGATGAAGTATATGGTACCTTAGGTGAAACAGGATTGTTTAAAGAAACAACACCATATGCTCCAAATAGCCCTTATTCAGCATCAAAAGCAGGATCAGACATGATTGTAAGAAGCTATTATCATACTTTTGGAATGGATGTTATTACAACCAATTGTTCCAACAATTATGGACCTAAACAGCATCAAGAGAAACTTATCCCTACAATTATAAGAAAAGCGCTATTGGGTGAAAATATTCCTATTTATGGGGATGGAAAAAACGTTCGTGATTGGTTATATGTTTTGGATCATTGTAAAGGAATTGAATTGGTATTTAAAAAAGGGAAATCTGGTGAAACTTATAATATTGGAGGGCGAAATGAAAAAAATAATTTGTATATAGCAGATAAAATTTGCTCAATTTTAGACCAAATTAAACCCAAAAAAAACGGGAGTTATAAAGAACAAATTACTTTTGTAAAAGATAGACCAGGTCATGATTTACGATACGCTATTGATGCATCAAAAATAGAAAATGAATTAGGTTGGAAAGCAGATGAAAATTTTGATACTGGAATTGTAAAAACTATCGAATGGTATATCAATCAATATGCTAATTAGATAATTGAACAGTTAACATAAAATTATTAAGAATTCAAAAATCATCAATAAAAATATGATGAGATTGAATATTTACTTATTGATTAATTAAAAAGTATTGGCATATTGACATGTAGTCTGATTGTCATATTAATAATATGAAAGGAATAATATTAGCAGGAGGATCAGGAACTCGTTTGCATCCATTAACATTAGCGGTTAGTAAACAATTAATGCCTATCTATGATAAGCCTATGATTTATTATCCCCTCTCAACTTTAATGTGGGCAGGAATTAGAGAAATATTAATAATTTCCACTCCTCAAGATTTACCACTATTTGAAAAGTTATTGGGTGATGGAACTCAACTTGGGTGTCGCTTTGAATATGCAGTACAAGAAAACCCAAACGGGTTAGCTGAAGCGTTTATAATTGGAAAAGATTTTGTAGGAAATGATAAAGTAGCACTTATTCTTGGAGATAATATTTTTTATGGTACCGGTTTAGCAGAATTATTACAAGCAAATAATAATCCAGATGGAGGTATTGTTTACGCATATCATGTTCATGATCCAGAACGTTATGGCGTAGTAGATTTTGATAAAAACGGAAAAGTACTATCGATTGAAGAAAAACCACTTCAACCGAAATCGAATTATGCAGTTCCAGGAATTTATTTTTATGACAATCAAGTTTTAGAAATAGCAGCCAATATTAAACCTAGTCAACGTGGCGAATTAGAAATTACCGATGTAAATAAAGTTTATTTAGAAAAAGGAAAGTTACAAGTGTCTATTTTAGATAGAGGAACGGCCTGGCTTGATACAGGTACCTTTCAATCTTTGATGCAAGCGAGTCAATTTGTACAAGTTATAGAAGAACGCCAAGGTTTAAAAATAGGCGCGATAGAAGAAGCAGCTTATAAAATGGGTTTTATTAACAAAGAAACCTTAGAATACTTAGCAGAACCCTTATTAAAAAGTGGTTATGGAAAACACTTAATGAGTTTGATTAAAGAATAATTATGACATTTTTAGAAACTAAATTAAAAGGGTGTTTCATTATTGAACCAACTATTTTTCAGGATGAAAGAGGTTATTTTATGGAAAGTTACAATGAAAATAAATTTTCCCAAATAGTAGGTCAACAGATTCATTTTGTTCAAGACAATCAATCTTTTTCTACCAAAGGAGTACTTAGAGGGCTACATTATCAATGTGGTGAATTCGCTCAAGCAAAGTTAGTTCGTGTTTTACAAGGGGAAGTCTTGGATGTTGCGGTAGACATTAGACCAGATTCAGCTACTTATGGTCAATATGAGGCCGTAATTTTATCCGCAGAAAATCAAAAACAATTTTTTGTTCCAAGAGGTTTTGCTCATGGTTTTTTAGTTTTAAGCGAAACTGCTACTTTCTTTTATAAATGTGATAATTTTTATAATGCAGCAAGCGAAGGAGGAATTCTTTATAATGATGCTAACTTGGCTATAGATTGGAAAACTCCTTTAAAAGAACTAATTATATCATCTAAGGATATAGCGTTACCCACATTAGAGAAAGCTAAAAAAATATGGTAGTTTTAGTTACAGGTAGCAATGGTCAATTAGGACAAGCTTTACAAGCTCTTTCTGATCGTTATCCCTTTTTCCAGTTTGTTTTTTGTAATTCTAAAGAATTAGACATTACTAATAAAGTAAATTGTAAAGCTATTTTTGAAAAGTACACTCCTGATTTTTGTATTAATACTGCAGCTTATACTGCAGTAGATAAAGCGGAATCGGACCCAGAAAAAGCTTTTGAAATTAATGCGAATGGTGCTGAAAATATTGCGGAAAGTTGTAAGAAACACAATACCATTTTATTGCATATTTCAACTGATTTTGTTTTTGATGCCTATTATTCTAATAACACGGCCTATTACGATAAAGAATTGAGGTTGCCTCTTAAGAGCAACTTAGGACTTACTGAAACTGATGTTCCTTTTCCGGCAGGAATTTATGGTTTAACCAAATTACAAGGGGAACAAGCAGTTCAACATACTTGGGAGAAACATTTTATCATACGAACCTCATGGGTATATTCTGAATTTGGGACCAATTTCTTGAAAACGATGTTACGATTGGCTTCTGAAAGAGATACTTTATCAGTAGTTGATGATCAAATTGGAACCCCAACCTATGCAATGGACTTAGCCGAAGCTTTGTTACAGATGATTTTATCTTGTACTTCCAAGAACATTTTGGATGACCTATTTGGAACGTATCATTTTAGTAATGAAGGAAATTGTTCTTGGTATGATTTTGCACATGAAATTTTCAAAGAGAAAGGTATAACTATCAATTTGCAACCCATACCTACCACCTCTTATCCTACACCTGCAAAAAGGCCACAGTATAGTGTTTTGGATAAAACTAAAATAAAAGAAGTCTTTGCTTTAAATATTCAAAACTGGAAAGTAAGTCTTCAAGATTGTCTTCAAAAAGTATA
Source organism: Flavobacterium sp. NRK F7 (assembly GCF_024054195.1). Lineage (GTDB taxonomy): Bacteria > Bacteroidota > Bacteroidia > Flavobacteriales > Flavobacteriaceae > Flavobacterium. Next base: position 692,495 of record NZ_JAMXLB010000001.1, read on the forward strand.
AGAGAATGAAACCAATTTTATGTATCTCTTTCTTCTTTTTTTGCTTTAGTTCTTTTTCTCAAAATCAAGAAAAAGCGAACACCTATTTTGATGTTCATTTTTTTCGCGGAAACATCTATAAACATAAAGACGAAGTAAGTCATTTAATTAGTGGTCATCCTAATGGGTTTTTGTTAAGCTATAATTGGAAGACAAATGGGAATAAGGAATGGCATCAAGCCTATAACTATCCTGATTATGGTATTTCTTTTCATTATATTGATTTTAAAAATAATTATTTAGGGCACAATTTTGCTTTAGGAATCCACTATAATTTTTATTTCTTGAAACGAAATTTAATGTTCCGAGTGTCGCAAGGAATTGGTATGACATCTCACCCTTACGACAAAGAGACCAACAACAAAAACATTGCTTTTGGAACTAAATTAATGGACAACACCTATTTTTTACTACAATACAAAAAAGAAAACATAATAGAAGGGGTGGGTTTGCAAACCGGATTTTTACTAAATCATTTTTCTAATGGAAGAATAAAATCACCGAATATTGGTTTAAATACGATAGCATTTAATTTTGGAATTAACTACAATTTTGCAGAACAACAAGAAATAAAGAGAGATTCATTACCTTCTAAGTCTAATTTTGTTGAACCTATTCGTTATAACATTGCCTTAAGAACAGGGGTTTCTGAAGGACCTATTCCCGATTTAGGCCAGCGTCAATTTTTTCATTTAGGCTTGTATGTTGATAAAAGATTGGGTAGAAAAAGTGCCTTACAAGCTGGAACAGATATTTTCTTTTCTCAATATTTAAAAGACTACATTCAGTTTGTTTCGGTTGCTTTTCCAAAAGACCATAAAAACTATACCGACCCAAATACCGATTATAAAAGAATAGGTTTGTTCGTAGGACATGAACTATTTATTAATAAGTTATCTATTGAAACACAATTAGGGTATTATGTTTATAAACCGTTTCATTATGAAGATAATATTTATCAAAGAGTTGGTCTAAAATATTACCTTTACAAAAACTGTTTTACAGGAATTGGTTTAAAAACGCATAGAGGCAGAGCAGAAGCTGTTGAAGCAACTTTAGGAATACGATTATGATAAAAATTAATTTATATATAGTACTAGTAGTATTGTTAGTTAGTTGTGGTATTTCTGAAGATTGTTTTAAAGGAAATAGCAATCCTACAACCCTGACTTTTCCATATGAGAATTTTACTAAAATAAAAGTATATACAGGTGTTGGATTGGTTTTAAATGAAGGACCTGATTATGAAGTAAAAATACAAACGACAAAAAACATTAAACAACATATTGAAGTAGCTTTAGAAGGAGATTTGTTAGTTGTAAAAGACAATTCTTCTTGTAATATAACTAGAGATTATGGAGTAACAACAGTTTATGTAACTATTCCTGATGGTACCATTAAACCCTTAATTCAAGAGTTGGAATTATACTCAAAATCGGAACAAAAAATAGAAACACTTAGCACCTTACATGCTCCAATTGTTCGTTTGTATTCGATTGGCGATGATGGAGATGGCTCAGGGGCGAGTGATTTTTATATTAATTGTGAATCGAACAGTCAATTGGTTGTAGAATGCAATACAGTCTCAAATTTTTATATCAATGGCAGTTGTTCAGAAATGTTGTTGAATTTCTATTTTGGTGAAGGAAAATTTTATGGTGACAATTTGCAAGTTCAAACAATAAAACTTTTTCACAGAGGATCAAATGATATGATAGTTAAACCAATAGAAAGAATAGAAGGAAAAATTCTTTCCACTGGGGATGTGTTTTTGAGAAATAATCCACCTGAAATTGAGGTGCAAGAATTGTTTACAGGACGTTTAATTTATAATTGATAATATGAAAATAATAATTACTGGAGGAGCTGGATTTGTAGGGTCAACATTGTGTTTAGCTTTAAAAAATAAATATCCTAATTATACAATTGTAGCATTTGACAATCTTAAAAGAAGAGGTTCTGAATTGAATCTTATAGATTTCAAGAAAAACAATATAGAATTTATTCATGGAGACATTCGTAATAATGAAGATATTTTATCAATAGGCAAGTTTGATGTTTTAATAGAAGCTTCAGCGGAGCCTTCTGTAACAGCTGGATTAGACTCAGACCCTACCTATGTAATCAACAATAATTTATATGGTTCTATAAACTGCTTTAACGCATGTATTAAAAATAAGGCCAAATTAATTTTTTTATCAACCAGTAGAGTTTACCCTATAGATACTATAGAAAAAGCACTTTATAGAGAAGAGGAAACCAAATTTTTATTTACAGATAACCAAAACATAGAAGGAATTTCACACAATGGAATTTCAGAAGCCTTATCTTTAGATGGGGCAAGATCTTTTTATGGGACTACAAAATTAAGTTCAGAATTGTTTATTGAGGAGTATGCTGCTTTTTATGGTTTACAAGCAGCTATTACAAGATTTGGAGTAATAGCTGGGCCACGACAAATGGGAAAAACGGACCAAGGAGTTGTTACGTTATGGATGGCAAAACATTATTGGAAACAATCTTTAAAATATATTGGTTATGGGGGAAAAGGAAAGCAAGTTAGAGATTTATTACATGTTGATGATTTAGTAGAATTAATAGATTATCAGATTCATAATATTGAAAAATTCACAGGCAAAGTATATAATGCAGGTGGAGGCTTACAAAACAGCGCCTCTTTACAAGAAATGACTGCAATTTGTGAAAAAATTACAGGAAATAAAATTCAAATTGATGAGATAGTAGAGACAAGAACGGCAGATTTAAGAATATATATTACGAATAATTCTAAAATTGAAAATGAAATTGGTTGGAAACCAAAAAAATCAGTAGAAACTATTTTTAGAGATATTTTCCATTGGATTAAAGAAAATGAAGAACAATTGGAATTGATTTTGAAATAAAGATGATAAAAATTAAGATATTTTACATACTTGTTTTCTGTTTAGTTATTAATTTAATGTATTCACAGAATATAGTAAATAGCTCATCTAATTATACAAATAATTTAGAATATAATACTGGCGAAATCTTTGTTGTTTATAACTTTGCTTCAAGTGAAGTAACATCTAAAGAAGTTTTTTTTAACGATGAAGAAGTAACAGAAACCCTAGTTGAAAAAACTATAACAATTTATCCTAATCCAACAAGTAAAATTCTTTATTACACTCTTTCAAAAGAGATTAATTTTGAATCCTTAGAAATATTTGATCAATTTCAAAAACTAATATTTAATACAAAAGAGGATATTAAACAGGTTTCATTGGAAGAATTTCCTACTGGAATTTATTATTTAATGTTTAATAAGAATAAAAAATATTATTTTAAAATTTTAAAAAAATGAAAAATATTTTATTATTTATACTTTGTTCATGTTTTACTTTTGCTCAGGTTCCACAAGGAATGAGTCATAGAGGCATTGCATATAATTCTTCTGGAGTGGTTTTGACAAATACAGATATAGGAGTTCGAGTAAGAATTTTAGATAATGGTGCTTCGGGAACTATTGTTTATGAAGAGACTCATAATAGAACAACAAATAATAATGGTCAATATAATTTTAATATAGGAGAAGGAATAGTTCAAGGATCAAATAATTTTAGCGATATTAATTGGTCTATAGGTAATAAATTTTTAGAAATTGCTATAGACCCTACAAATGGAACAAATTATAGTGTTATAGGTTCTAGTCAATTAATGAGTGTTCCTTATGCTTTGTTTTCTAGCACAACTGAAAACACTAATCCAAATAAAAGTATTACAACAATTAAGACTATTGAAGAATTAAAAAACTTCATTGATTTTAATCCAGAACAAGATTTCCCCGTTGTATATGTTCAAGGTTATTCCTCTCCAAGTGATGGTGGCGGTGGAATGTTTATTTTTAAAAGATATTCCGAAATGGGACTAGACCCATCGAATGCACCATTATATACTAATGATCCAAGAAAGCCAATAAATGATGATGGAATTTTCATCCATTCATATCATGGAAGTTTTAGTCCAAAAGGTATTTGGATTAGACAATTTAGTGGAGATATTGACCTGAGATTTTATGGCGCTTTTACAGGAGGTGTAGATATAACAGAAAAACTACAGAAAGCGATTGATTATGCGCATAAATCTACACAAGATATATCCACTAGACCTTATGGATATGGAAATAGTAATACCGTTTATATTGCTAATGGATCATATCAAATTAGTCAAGTAGTATTAAAATCTAATGTTAATTTAAAAGGATCATCAATGTTGGAAACAACAATAGTAACAACAAATGATAATTCTGGAGCAATGTTTATTAAAGACAATGGTTATGTAAGAAATATTAACATTTCTGACTTAACATTATATGGAACAGCATTAAATTATACAGGGGGAAATATAAATATTAAAGGATGTTTTAATTTTGATTCAGAAGGACAATTAGGAGGTATATGGGACTCCACTTTTAAAAACCTTACAATTCAATTTTTTTATGGACAATCAATATATTTTTCTGCAGGAGGAGCGGGTAATTTTCAATCGGTGAATCAATTTATCACTATGGAAAATGTTGGTGTAGAAAGTGTTGGTCAAATGAAAACCTATACAGGAATTGATAATGTATATCATGCATTAGTATTAAGAGGTTCGTGTAATCAATTTTTGTTTAATAATTGTAAGTTTGATGGAGGTTCTTACTTATTTGGGAATGGATCATTAACTCCTTTATATAGAGTAAATGGAATTCCTGTTTACATAGGAGGGATTGAAGGAACTCTTTATAATCCAGCTGTAGTAAAATTTAATTTATGTACTATCCAAAACGGACAAGAAGGGGTTTTTATACAATCCTCGAATAATATAAATTTAGATACTTGTTGGTTTGAGTTTTTTGAAAGAGCAATAGTTGTGAAAGGAGATTATAGAATTTCTAAAGCAATAAATATAACTAACAGTTCTTTTTTAAATTCTTCAGGTAGATATGGAGAACTTCCTCCTAATTCGGGTTCTTTAGTAATTGTTAATAAGTCCAAGATTAGTTTTACCAATAATTATATTGTAAATAGTAGAGGTCCAAATGATGATTATTTTAATGATCCAGCTAATGAAACACATAAGCTGATAAGTTTAGACCCTTATCCTTCGGATAACTTTGGAATTAATACTTCTGGAAATTATTTTGAAGACACAAGAACAGGATTTGATAGTAAAACTTTAGGCGCTACCATTGGAATCAAAAAAGATATTGATTTTACGAATATATCTTCTGATGTGATTGATATTGAAGGAGCTAAAGCTATATATATAAAAAACACTTCTGGTACTATTAAAGATGTCAAAGAATTTAAATCCACAATATCTGCTGGGGAGATATTTTTTATTAGGTCTGATCAAGGATCAATAAAATTTGATGAAACAAAAAACATTTATTTAGGAAACATGAATGGAGTTGCTGGTGGTGTCAATACAGGGTCATTAACATTAACGGATGGAAGTGTGGCTTTATTTATTAAAATAGATGAAGTAGCTACAATTAATGGAGTTACTTATAATGAAACATATAATTTGGTTTCTTATAAATTAAAAAATTAATTAAATATTATTATGAAGAACAAATTTATTATTGTTGATTTTTCTTTTGCGATTTTATTGATAGTTTATTTTTTCTATTCATTTTTTAGAGTTACTTCAGATATTCCAATTAATGATGATTATGCGGTTTTAGAAAACTTTACAGATATTATCAATTCTAATTCTTCATTTGAAAAAATTAAATTGATATTCAAGCAACATAATGAACATAGAATATTATATGATAAATTATGGTTTTTTATCGATTATAAATTATTTAATCAGTTAAACTTTAATCATTTATCTTTTATTGGTAATTTATCTTTAGTCGGCATTTTTATTTTCTTCTTTTATAAATTTAAAAACAAAACTACCAATTCCTTTTTTTTATTACCTGTAGCAGTTCTAATTTTTAATTTTTCATTCTATGAAAACATTACGTTTTCTATGGCTGCATTATCAAATTTTACCGTGGTTTTATTCTCTTTACTCTCTATTCACTTTATTACAAAATTTGAATTAAACAAAAGAGATTTTGGATTATCAGTTTTATTTTTGATTTTAGCTATATTTACTCAAGGAGCAGGAATTTTTTTGATTTTAATAACTATTTCGATTCTCATTTATAAGAAGGAAAAAAAATACTTATATCAGCTTTTAATTATTTCATTTGCTTTAATTTTACTTTATTTTTTTGATTATCATAAACCTTTTAATAGCCCAGAAATACTTGAAACCCTTAGAAATTATAAGTTTAGATCTTTTTTATTTTCCTTTTCCTTTTTAGGCAATATTTTATCTAAATATTTAATCTTTACCAACGACACTAATGAATCTTTAATGCTTTCAACTGGAGTAGGTTTTTTATTTTTTATTTTTTATATCTATACAATTAAAATAAAATATTACAAGAAAAATCTATTTGTTTTTTCAGTAATGACTTTAATTATTCTAATTTCATTTGTAACAGGAGTAACAAGATCACAATTAGGAATAGATATGTCTATTGCTTCACGATATAGAATAAATAGTAGTATCTTTTTGATATGCGTTTTAATCTTTTTCAATGAAAACGTCTCAAGAAAAAAAAAATATTTAAATGGAATTTTATTGTTATGTTCAGTAGGGTATTATTTTGGAATAAATTTGCCACAACGAGAATACTTAGAGTTTAGAAAAAAACAAAATTATTTTGGTGTAATGTTTTATCAAAATGGGAATTATAACTACCTAAATGGATTTGAACAAGAATATTATGATAAAGTTTTAGTAAAAGCAAAAGAATCTCAAACATATTTTTTACCAACTATAAATAAAGTAAATAATGAACTTAAATTTTCTAAAAGAGTTGAAATTAACCCAGATAGTTATCAAAATAAATCAATAATGAGTAATATTGATAAAATAGAAAAATTAAAAAACTCTATTTATATTGAAGGATGGGCTTTCATTGATAGTTTGGAAACTAATGATCAAAAAGTATTTCTAGCTGTAGAAGATACGATTCAAAAAAAGAAAATATTTTTTGAGGCTCAAAAAGTGAAACGATATGATTTAAATCCATATTTTAATAAAAATAATTTAGAATACTCGGGATTTATTTTTAGAATAAAAGATGAAGATTTACCAAATGCATATAAAAAGCTATATTTGCTAATCGAAAATAATAGTATAAAAAGAATAATTAATCCAAATAAATTAATAAAATAATGAATATTTGTATAGTAACTGGATCTTCAGGATTAATTGGAAGTGAATCGGTATCATTTTTTGCACAAAAATTTGATAAAGTTATAGGTATAGATAATAACATGCGTGCTCGATTTTTTGGTGAAGAAGCTTCCACAGAATGGAATACCAATCGGTTGATAAATACGATTTCTAATTTTGAACATCATCCAGCTGATATTCGAAACATTGAGGAACTTGAAGTTATCTTTTCAAAATACAAATCAGATATAAAATTAATTGTTCATACCGCAGCACAACCTAGTCATGATTGGGCAGCCAGAGAACCTATCACCGATTTTACAGTAAACGCAAATGGAACTTTAAATTTGTTAGAAATGACGCGTTTACATTGTGAAAAAGCCGTTTTTATTTTTACATCTACCAATAAAGTGTATGGAGACACTCCTAATTACCTTCCATTAATTGAACAAGAAAAAAGATGGGAAATCGATCCGACTCATCCTTATTTTAAGGAAGGGATTGATGAAAACATGAGTATTGATCATACCAAACATTCTTTATTTGGAGCTTCAAAAGTAGCTGCAGATGTACTAGTTCAAGAATATGGAAAATACTTTGGAATGAATACAGGTGTTTTTAGAGGTGGTTGTTTAACAGGCCCTAATCATTCTGGAACACAACTGCATGGCTTTTTATCGTATCTAATGAAATGTGCTATCACAGGAGATAAATATACCGTATTTGGATATAAAGGTAAGCAAGTGAGAGATAATATCCATAGTTGGGATTTAGTCAATATGTTTTGGCATTTTTATCAAAATCCAAAGCAAGGTGAGGTTTATAATGCTGGTGGAGGTAGACATTCCAATTGTTCAATGGCTGAAGCCATTGAAATGTGTGAACAAATAACTGGGAAACCCATGAATTATGAATATTCAGAAACTAACAGAATAGGCGATCACATTTGGTGGGTTAGTGATGTTTCAAAGTTTAAAGAACACTATCCAGAATGGCATTGGAAATACAATATAAACGATATTTTAACTCAAATATATGAAGCTACAATAAAAAAATAAATGGAATGTCATTAAGAACCAAAATAATCCAAAAGCTTGTTCATATTAATGAAAGTGTTTTCTTTTACCCAAAACTGAAAAGATTTTATAAACAAAATTTAAAAAAAGGAAATATTAATATTCTAGATGTTGGATCAAACAGAGGACAATCAATTGATTTTTTTAAAAAAATAAATAAAGAAATTAATTTTGATGCTTTTGAACCTAACAAAAAATTATATACTTTCTTACAAAGCAAATACAAAACAAGCGCAAATATCAAATTGCATAATTTAGGTGTCAGTAATTTAAAAGGAGAGTTAATTTTTCATGAAAACATTTTAGATGAAACATCTACTTTTGAAGAATTAAATTTAGATTCTAAATATTTAGAAAAAAAAGCAAAAGTTTTAGGCGTTTCTGTTGAAAATATTATTGTAGATAACTATAAAGTTGATGTTATAAGATTAGCAGATTTTCTAAATGAGAATTCAAATAAGAATTATGATGTTTTAAAAATTGATGTTGAAGGACATGAATTGCAATGCTTACAAGGTCTTTTTATCAATGACAAAGATGTTTTACCTATCCGTTTCATTCAATTAGAAAGTCATAATGATGATATGTATTTAAATAATAATCAACATCAAGAAATAGAAAACATTCTATATAAAAACAATTTTGAAAAGATTGCTGAAATTAAACATGGTTTTGGAGATTTTACTGAAATAATATTTGAAAATAAAAAGTATAAATGAAATTAAGTATTGTAATTCCTGCCTATAATGAAGAAGAATCTATTACTGAAACAATTCAGCAAATAGAAGAGGCTTTTGCAAAGGTTAATATTGATCATGAAATTTTTGTAGTAAATGACAATTCAAAAGATAATACTTTAACTGTTTTAGAATCATTAAGTCAGCAATATCCTGCTTTAAAATATGAAACCAATTTAGGCCCCAATGGTTTTGGTTTTGCTGTTCGCTATGGATTAGAACGTTTTACAGGTGATTGCGTAGCGGTTATGATGGCAGATTTATCAGATTCTCCTTATGATTTGATTCGCTATTATACCACTATGATAGAAGGGAATTATGACTGTGTGTTTGGAAGTCGTTTCGTAAAAGGCGGAAAAGTAATAGATTATCCTTTTGTAAAAAAAATAATCAATCGCATTGCCAATTTCATTATTAGAATGGTTATGGGGATTAAATATAATGATACTACCAATGCATTTAAATTATATAAGAAGGAAGTTATAGATGGAGTGAAGCCTATTTTGTCTCCCCATTTTAATTTAACCATAGAATTACCTTTAAAAGCAATTATTCGAGGTTATACCTATACAGTAGTTCCTAATTCTTGGACCAACAGAAAGTATGGGGTTTCTAAGTTAAAAATTAAAGAAATGGGTAGTCGTTACTTCTTTATTTTGATGTATTGTTTTGTCGAAAAATATTTTTCAAGAGGAGATTTTAAAAGAAAAAAATAGTAATATATTTGCTTAAATTTTATTTAATAAATTATGAAAAAGACCTTATTTTTTTTAGTGTTTGTTATTACCCTATTTTCTTGTAAAAATGAAGAGAATAATAAAGAGATTAAAGAAGAAGAAAATAAAATAGAAGTAGATGATACTTTTAAAGTTTCATTAAACGTATTAGTAAAAAAAGACGATGATTTTCAGATTTATTATACTGAAAATAAAGGAGAAACTTTTACAGAAGAAAAATCAATTTGGGTTGCTGTAAAAGGAAATGATAATTTACAAAAAATTGTTTTTGAGATGCCAAAAGATGTCCTTCCCAACTTAGTTAGGTTTGATTTTGGTGTAAATGATAATCAAGAAGACATTTTACTATCTTCCATAGAAATGGAGTATTTTGGTAAAAAATTTATCATTGAAAAAGAAATGTTATCTGCATATTTTAGACCACTTGAATTAACACAAATCGATTTTAATACAGGAATTTTAAGTCCAACCATACAAGATGGCAAACGAGTAGAGTCTGTGTTACACCCTCATGAAACGGTTTTAGAGCCAGAAATACAAAAATTAATACAATAACCTTTTTTACAGGTTTTAAAAAAATAATTATAACAAAGAAATAAAGGCTGATTTTAAAATCAGCCTTTATTTCTTTGTTATATATTTGTAAGATAAAGCAATTGCACAAACTTGTATACAATTTTTAAAAAATTATTTTTTAATAAAACCATAAGAAACTTTAGTGTTTATGGTTTAGGTCAGGCGGTAAACATTGTAAGTCCGTTGTTAATAATTCCTTATTTAGTGGCTATTTGTGGCATAGATAAACTCGGAATTATAGCTATGGGACAATCGATGGCCTATATCTTAATTGTTGTTGTAGATTATAGTTCCTATATAATTGGCGTAAAAGATATCTCAGTAAATAGAAATAATAAGTTAGAATTAGAGAAAATATTTATTACTATTTTTTCATCTAAATTGCTGTTACTCTTAATTGTACTTTTGTTTATAGGTTTGCTTATTTGGTTTGTACCTTTTTTTTATAATGAGCAAGCGGCTTTTCTTTTAAGTGCTACAATAATAATTGGTCAATTTTTAAATCCAACTTGGTTTTTTCAAGGCATTGAAAATTTCAAATGGATTACAATTATTAATATTTTATCAAAGTTAATTTATGTTTTTGGAGTTTTTTTATTTATTAAAACAGAAGAGCGTTATATTGATGTAAATTTGTGGTTAGGATTGGGGTTAATACTTTCCAATTTAGTTGGTTTATTCTGGATTTTTAATACCTACAAATTTAAATTTGAAATCGCTTCCTTTTCTAATATTAAAAAATACATAATTTCTGACTTTTCTTTCTGTGTTTCCCAATTATTCCTTGCAACCAGAAACTATTCAGCAATACTTATAATTGGTTTTGTGGGTGGCGATTACCTAGCAGGGCAATTTAAAATTATTGAACAGGTAATTAACCTTTTTAGAACGTATTTACAAATGTTTTTTAAGTTCTCTTTGAGTTATGTTTTTTTTGAAATGGATAAAGGTTTTAAACAAGGGTTTATTTTATGGAAAAAATTTAACATAACGAATTTTATGGCACTTGTTTTTTTGCTTTTAACGGCATTCCTTTTTTCAGAACAAATTCTCTTATTCTTTAAAGTAAAAACAAATGAATTAATTGAATTAAATCTATATTTGCAAGTAGCTTTACTAATTCCTTTGCTAATAGGTATAAGCCTTCCACTGGAACAATTGCTTTTTAGTTTAGAAAAAAAGAATGTATATATTAAAATAACAATTGTAATTACGATATTAAATAGTATTGGAATTTTAATAGTGATGAATTATTTTAAACTATATGGAGTATTTGTAACATTAATACTTACTGAACTTATATTAATATTTATTTATTTGAAAGTGTTAAATCTGTTTTCAAGTAACCTTAATAGATCAAAATAAACTTATTATGATAGAAAAAATTAAGTTTTTATATAAAAAAGTTTACCAGAAATGGAACTATGATGTTCATAAATCACTTTTGATTAATGGAAAAATACTTGCAACACTTAATAACCAAAAACAAGATATTGCATCCTTAGATGAAGTTGAATTTCAAGTTTTTTCTCAAAGAGGGGAAGATGGAATCATACAGTATATTATAAATAAAATTGAAATACCAAATCCAATTTTTATAGAATTTGGTGTTGAAACGTATGTAGAGTCTAATACAAGGTTCCTATTAATGAATAATAACTGGTCTGGATTAGTTATCGATGGAAGCAAAAAAAATATAAATTTCATAAAAAATGATTTTATTTATTGGAAATACAATGTAACGGCTGTTGAAAGTTTTATTACGAAAGACAACATTAATTCTTTGATCTCAAATTACACAAAAATTGAAGATATTGGATTATTAAGTGTTGATATAGACGGAAATGATTATTGGGTTTGGCAAGCAATAGATACAATAAAACCAAGAATCGTAATTTGTGAATATAATTCAGCTTTTGGTGCAAATAAAAAGGTAACTGTTCCATACAAAGAGAATTTTGTAAGAAATAAAGAGCATTTTTCTGAATTGTATTTTGGGGCCTCATTAGCTGCATTTTGTGATTTAGCAGATCAAAAAGGATATGATTTTATTGGTACAAGTTCTGCGGGAGTTAATGCTTATTTTGTAAGGAAAGAGTTATCATCACCGTTTGCAAAATTGAAAGAAGCAGCTGGTTTTAATGAATCAGATAATCGTGACTCTAAGGATATAAAGGGGAATTTAACTTTTTTAAGACATCATGAAAGATTAGAAATTATTAAAAACAAATTTGTTTTTGATTTAGAGGCCAACAAAGAGGTTCTTATAAATGAAATTTTTAAAATTTAGAGAATGTTAGTTTTAAAAAACAAGATTAATGTCAATACAATCCTATTTTTTCTTTGCATAGGAGTTACTTATTTTAATTTTTTTGAATTAACATTTATGGTTTGGTTGTTAAGTTTTTTAATAACTATCAAAAATGTATATACAAAAGAATTAGTTAAATATATACTACCCTATGCAATTATTTTAGTTATAGCAATCGTTATATCTTTTTTTTATGACAGCAGTCTATATTCAAAAATTAAAGACTTCACCTATTTATTTAAACCAATATTAGGTATATTATTAGGATATCAATTGCTGCGTTCTCAACCAAAAGAAGCCTTCAAAACAATCATTAAAACGGGTGCAATTATAGCAATTATTCATTTGTTTTTAGTTATAAAATCAACAATAACATTAGGATCTTTTAATGTAAATTATATAAGAACTGTAGGAGGTTATTTTAGCGATTTTGAAGTATATGTAATAATAATATTAATCTTTTACAAAAAATTTGATTTAGAATATTCTTTAAAAAAGCGAAACACATTATTATTAATCGTATCATTTTCATGTTTTTTATATTTATCGAGAACTAATTTTATTCAATTTATAATTTTATATTTAGGACTTAAGGGATATTTATTATTTACAAAAAAAGCGGTTAAAATTATATTTATATCCTTGATAACGGTTTCTATTGCTTATGGATCAATTTGGTATATTAATCCTAAAAGACAAGGTAAAGGATTAGAAGCTTTTTTGTATAAGATTAAAATAGCACCTATTGAACCTTTTAAAACTAGAATAGACAAAGAGGATTGGAAAGATTTTAATGATAATTACAGGTCTTATGAAAACATTACAACTATTAAGCAAGTTAGTCATGGAGGAATTTTAAGTGTAATGTTTGGTAAAGGATTAGGTTCCAATATTAATTTAGGTAGAAAAATTAGAACGAATGATGGATCAGATATTCAATATATTCCAATTTTGCATAATGGTTTTATGACTGTCTTTTTAAAATCTGGAATCCTAGGGGTTTGTTTTTTAATACTATTTATTATTTTATTATATAGACAAAAAAGGTCTTCAAACCCTTTAATAAATCATATTAATTTTATGCTGATGGCAACTGCAGTATTTTTAATTGTTTCCAATTGGGTATTTATGGGTTTATATCTTAAACTAGATAACAAATCGATTATTATTGGTTATTTATTAGCATTACGGTTTTCAATTTTTAAAAATTTAGAAGATCAAAACACATCTAATCAAGAATGAAAAAAATATTAGTTGATTGTCATAAATTTGATGAAGATTATCAAGGCATTACAACTTACATAGAAGGCCTTTATAAAGAATTAATTACACACAAAGAAATAAACTTCTATTTTGCTGCAAAGAACATTATTTTATTAAAAGAAGTCTTTGGTGATGCCACAAACATACATTATAAAAGACTGTATTTTTCAAATAAATGGTTCCGATTGCTTTTAGATTTTCCTAGAATAATTATAAAAAATAAAATCGACTATGCTCATTTTCAATATGTCGTTCCACCAATTAAATTATGCAAATATATAACTACGATACATGATGTATTATTTTTAGATTATCCACAATTTTTCAATCAAAAATATATTATAAAGAATAGATTTCTATTTAATCTCTCTTCTAAATTATCAGATGTAATATTAACTGTTTCAAACTACTCTAAAGATCGCTTGATTGCAAAACTAAATGTAAAAAAGCCAATTTATATTACGCCAAATGCAGTTAATGCCGTTTATTTTCAAAAATACAATAAAGAAGAAATCAAATCATTAATAAATCAAAAGTATTCCCTTTCACGACCTTATTTTATATTAGTAAGTAGAATTGAACCAAGAAAAAATCATTTATTACTTTTAAAAACTTTTATAGATTATGAATATTATAAGAAATATGATTTAGTTTTTGTTGGAAAAAAAGACTTAAAATATTCTGAATTACATTCTTATTTTAATCAATTTGAATCAAACATTAAAAACAGAATTCATTTTTTAGAAAACGTCAATAATTCAGATCTTTTAAATTTAATACAAGGCGCCACATTGTCTGTTTATCCTTCATTAGCAGAAGGTTTTGGAATTCCACCACTTGAGACTTTGGCAGCAAATATTCCAACAGTTTGTTCAAATACTACCGCTATGAAAGATTTTCATTTTCTTAAGGAGTATCAATTTTGTCCAACGAGTTGTTTGAGTTTAAAAGAAAAAATAGACTTGGCATTGGAAAAGAATGGAATGGATGACTGTATCGAACAAATGAAGTTTACATATAACTGGAAAATTAGTGCAAAGAATTATTTAGAAGCAATTCAATTTAAAAATTCAAATTAGTATTTTTGTTTCCCATTCTTTTGAAAAATGAAAATAGGAATACTTGGAACTAGAGGAATACCAAACCATTATGGAGGTTTCGAACAATTTGCTGAATTTTTTGCCACTTATGTTGCATCAAAAGGACATGAAGTCTATGTTTATAATTCTCACTCACACCCATATAAATTAAACAATTTTAAGGGAGTGCACATTGTTCATTGTTATGATCCCGAAAATAAAATTGGTACAGCCGGACAATTTATCTATGATTTAAATTGTATTAGAGACGCAAGAAAGCGACAATTTGACATTATTTTACAATTAGGCTACACTAGTAGTGCAGTTTGGTTTTCTTTCCATCCAAAGAAAGCAATAGTGGTTACTAATATGGATGGTTTAGAGTGGAAAAGAACTAAGTATTCAAATAAAGTAAGGAAAGCACTTCAAGTTGCTGAAAAAATTGCGGTAAAAAAAAGTGATTATCTTATTGCCGATTCTTTAGGAATTCAAAGTTATATACAACAAAAATATAATAAACCAAGCACTTATATTGCCTATGGTTCAAACTGCTTTGACAATCCCGATATTAAAATTTTAAATGAATACCATGTAGAAAAAGAAAAATATAATATGATAATGGCACGTTTTGAACCAGAAAACAATATTGATATGGTATTGGAAGGTGTCGCTTTAAGTGATGATAAACAACCTATTTTGGTAATTGGTAATCATAATACAAAATATGGAATGTATCTAAAAGATAAGTTTTCAAAATTTAAGAACATTATTTTTTTAGGAGCCATTTATAATTTAAATCATTTAGATAACCTTCGTTTCTTTTCAAATTTATATTTTCATGGTCATACGGTAGGGGGAACAAATCCATCTTTATTAGAAGCAATGGGTTCTAAAGCATTAATTGCAGCTCATAATAATGATTTTAATAAAGGTGTTTTAAATGAAAATGCCTATTATTTTTCTTCTGCTGAAGAAGTTAAAAAAATACTACAAACAATTAAAAAAAGTGATAACTTGCAATTCGTAGAGAATAACTACGAAGCAATTGCAAAATCGTTTAATTGGGAGAAGATAAATGAACAATATTTACAACTTTTTGAACAATGTTTGGAAAGAAATTCAACTAGAAAATAAACAAAATATTTCGTTTATTCCTTTTTTGTTATTAATTAGTACATTGCCTTTAGCAATGGGTATTAATAATGTTTTACTGGCAATTTTCCTAGTAACATCAACTCTTTCTTTTGTAAGAAAAAAACAATATTTTTCTGTTGTTTTAGTACCACTTATTGTCTTTTTTTTATGGATGTGTTTATCTTATTTTTGGTCTATAGATAGTAATAAAACACTCCTAAATCTTCCAAAGGAATTGCCATTTTTATTGGTTCCATTAGCTTTCATGTTCATTCCTACTTTTACAAAAGAACAAAGTAACAAGGTGCTATCTTTTTATAGTTATTCTATGATTGTTTATGTCCTATATTTTACAATAAGAGCAATTGTTAGATATAGTATTAGTAAAAATATAGATGTCTTTTTTTACCATGGTCCAGATAATTTAACAGATACAGGATTAGTGCCAAGATTATTAAATGCCATTCATTTTTCCGCCTATTTAGTTATTGCTTTTTTTTATTTTTTCACAAAAACGAATAAGGCTAAATTAGATTATGTTTTTTCTACATTGCTATTTGTTTTTATCATTTTGTTGTCTTCAAAAAATATTATTTTAATTTTTATATTATTAATTTTAATCCATATTTTTTTCTATTCAAAAGCTGCCAATAGGTTAAGATTGAGAAATTTAATACTTATTTTTATACTATTTGGATTTGTTATTTCATTTAAAAATATAAAAGAACGATTCTTAATAGAATTTACTAGTAATACTAAAAAAAGCTTGTCTCATAACGTAAATGTTAATAATACAAATGGTGTTAATAGCATAAGTATCTATGAAGCATGGAATAACAAAGTTTTTACGCATAATGATTTTTTTCCTGGAACCTCCTTTAGAGCTTATCAAGTAAGAGTTTTTATAGATTTTTTAAAAGAAGAACCTATATTTTTTAAAGGTTTTGGTTTTGAAGCCTCAAGAGAAAAATTACTAGAAAAAGAAAAACAATATAATTTATATCCAGGTTATGGTAATTTAAATTTTCATAATCAATACATTCAAAATTTTGCAGAATTAGGAATTATTGGCTTTATTTTACTTTTAATAATAGTAGCAATAAATATAAAAATAGCCTTAAGAAGTAAAGATTTTATTCATATTGCTTTTGCAATTGTAATGATAAGCTTATTTTTGACAGAATCATTTTTGTGGAGACAAAGAGGAGTGTTATTCTTTGTTCTTTTTTATTGTCTTTTAAACACAAAAAATTATGCATTAATCTATAAAAAAGTAAAATGAAAAGAATATTAATAACAGGTGCTGCAGGATTTTTAGGCTCTCATCTTTGTGATCGTTTTTTAAAAGAAGGTTACTTTGTAATCGGAATGGATAATTTAATAACAGGAGATTTAAAGAATATTGAGCATCTTTTCAAAGAAAAAAACTTTGAATTTTATCATCATGATATAACAAAATTTGTGCATGTGCCTGGAGAATTAGATTATATTTTGCATTTTGCATCTCCAGCTAGTCCAATAGATTATTTAAAAATTCCAATTCAAACATTAAAAGTAGGTTCTTTAGGAACACATAATTTATTAGGCTTAGCACGTGTTAAAAAAGCGCGTATTTTAATTGCCTCAACTTCTGAAATTTACGGAGACCCTTTAGTACATCCACAAACAGAAGAATATTACGGAAATGTGAATACTATTGGTCCAAGAGGGGTTTATGATGAAGCAAAGCGTTTTCAAGAATCTATAACAATGGCTTATCATACCTTTCATGGAGTAGAAACAAGAATTGTAAGAATATTCAATACTTATGGGCCTAGAATGCGTCTCAATGACGGAAGAGTAATACCAGCATTCATAGGTCAAGCCTTAAGAGGGGAAGATTTAACTGTTTTTGGTGATGGTAGTCAAACACGTTCCTTTTGTTATGTGGATGATCAAGTTGAAGGCATTTGGAGATTATTGCATTCTGATTATACTTTACCTGTTAATATAGGGAATCCTGATGAAATTACTATCAAAGATTTTGCAGAAGAAATTATGAAGTTAACGGGTACTAATCAAAAAATTGTATACAGAGACTTACCTATAAATGATCCTTTACAAAGACAACCCGATATTACTAAAGCTAAAAATATTCTAGGATGGGAACCCAAAGTAGGAAGAGAAGAAGGTATGAAAATAACCTATGAATATTTTAAATCTCTTTCCCCAGACGAATTAGCAAAAGAAGAACATAAAGATTTTACCAAATATATTTATTAATGTCACCAAAGACAGGAAGATATTCAGGATACATAAGACCCTTTTCATATGTCGTTGATTTATTAATAGTCAATGTACTTGCCTTTTATTTTCTTCCAGAGCAATTGAACAATTTTGGGTATCATTTTTTCATCTCATTTTCTTGGATACTAATATCTTCAAATGTAGCCTTTTATGAGGTATATAGATTTACAAAAGAGTTTCAAATACTTGGCAAGTTAATAAAACAATACTTGTTTTTTTTAATATTTAATTTCGCTTATTTAGGTTTTTTTTATAAGTTTTCTGAACCTTCTCAAATGGTAAAGTTTATTTCTTTTTCTTTACTTTTTGTTTCTACTGAAAAATTTGCGATTTATTACTTTCTAAAAAGATTTAGAGTCACTTTTGGAGGAAATTTTAGAAGAGTAATTATCGTAGGTCATGGAAAGCAAGTTGAAAAATTAATCCATTTTTTTAACGAAAATCCAGATTATGGCTATAAACTTGAAAAAGTTATTGATGTTAAAGAAGGTAAAAAGGACAGTTTTAATTCCTGTTTTGATTTTGTCTTAAATGAAAGAATAGATGAAATATATTGTTCTATCTCTAGTTTAAGTAATAGCGAATTGAATCTATTTGTAGATTTTACGGATAATAATTTAAAAAAATTAAAACTATTACCAGATAATAAAAATGTATTATCTCGGAATTTAATTCTAGACTATTACGACTATATTCCTATTGTTTCTCTTAGAAACATTCCTTTAGATAAACGAACCAATCAAATTACAAAAAGAATTTTTGATATTGTTTTTTCGCTACTTGTCATTATTGTAATTTTATCTTGGTTAACACCAATCGTTGCTTTATTAATAAAGCTAGAATCAAAAGGACCTGTCTTTTTTAAACAAAAAAGAAATGGATTAAATTATGAAGAATTTTATTGCTATAAGTTTCGATCCATGCATTTAAATCCAATTGCAGACATTGAACAAGTACAAAAAAACGACCCTAGAGTTACTCGATTAGGAGCTATTTTAAGGAAAACAAGTTTAGATGAATTACCTCAGTTTTTTAATGTCCTTTTAGGTGATATGTCCGTAGTTGGTCCAAGACCACACATGGTTAGCCATACGGAGATGTACGCTAAAAGTGTAGATAAATTTATGGTAAGACATTTTATTAAGCCAGGAATTACTGGTCTTGCACAGACCAATGGATTTAGAGGTGAAGTAGAAAACAATAGACACATTATTAATAGGGTTAAATATGATATTTTTTATATCGAAAATTGGTCTGTAGTGTTAGATATTAAAATTATTTTTTCTACTGTATTAAATGCAATCAAAGGAGAAGAAAAAGCCTATTAATGGAAGCTTTAGTTTCAATCATAACACCTACTTTTAATTCCGCTAATTATATTGCTGAAACCATTGCTTCTGTACAAAATCAAACGTATTCTAATTGGGAAATGATTATTGTAGATGATGGATCTTCAGATGAAACAGAGAACATTGTTGCTTCGATAATTGAAAATGATAAACGAATTCAATTTTATAAATTGGATCAAAACTCTGGACCAGCTGTAGCTAGAAATACTGCAATTGAAAAGGCAAAAGGTCTTTTTATGACTTTTATTGATGCGGATGATATATGGTTTCCCACATTTATTGAAAATAGTATAACAACAATAAAAGAACAAAATGTTCCCTTTGTTTTTTCCTCTTATAGACGCGCTAACGAGGCTTTAGAATTTATTTACTCTGATTTTATTGTTCCTCAAAAAGTAACGTATACCGATATTCTAAAATCAAATTCTATTAGTTGTTTAACAGCTTTTGTGGATATAAAGACATTAGGAAAGAAACAAATGCCTTTTATTCGTAAACGTCAAGATATGGGGTTGTGGTTGCAGTATTTAAAAATGATTCCTTTTGCGTTTGGTATTCAACAACCACAAGCCATATATAGAATTAGAGAAAATTCTTTGTCTAGGAAAAAATCAGATTTAATTAAGTACCAATGGCAATTTTATAGAGATGTAGAACAATTAAATCTATTGCAATCAACTTATTATATGCTTCATTGGATGTATCGCGGTTTTATGAAATACCGCAATTAGAGTAAGGATTCAAATTGCTTCAATTTACCTCGCTTACTACGTTGTAATATTTCTTTTCGATGGTAGGTGAACTTTAAATTAGGTTCTAAATATGTTGAAATGGCCTTTTCAATCCCCATTATTTGTTGGGATGTAAGTTCATAACTACTTACGTAATCAATTTCAAAAGTATCAGTTTTGATTTGGCGAATGACAAACTCTTTCACATTGCCATCATCTTCAATAATGCTTTTGGTTACATAATAGAAGGTAAGTCCAGGTGAAGTCTTTCCACTAGGTAGAATAGCAATATCATTGGTTCTTCCTAAAAGTTGTTTTAAAATGGGCTTTTTCCAAGTACTTTTTTCATCTAAAATTCCTCTATCACCTATTTCATAGCGAATAAAAGGATGTGCTTTGTTATATAAGGAAGTAATTACGATTTTTCCTTCTGTTCCATAAGGCACGGGTTGGTTGTTTTCATCTACTATTTCAACAAATAAGGTTTCACTATTCACTTGCCATTCTCCTTTTATGTTTTGAAAAGCAATTAAATCTAATTCCGAAGCACCATATTCATTAACGATTGGAATACCAAATTGCGCTTCTAATAATTGTTTATCGGTTTCAAACAACATTTCTGAAGTTACCATACAAACCTGTAATGTAGGGCATATGTCTTTTAAAATGAGGTTTTTCTTTTTTAAAAATTTGGCAAATAATACAATAGAACTAGTATAACCGTTAATATAATCAAATTTTTTTCGTTTGAACTGATGTACTATTTTTTCTAAAACAGCATCAGATAAATCAAAAATTGGGAACCGATATCGCTTACTTAAAAGATCTTTAAAACGTTCTTTTTGGTACCCAAAAAAATCTAAAGGAATACCATAAAAACGAGCCTGATAAGAAGTATTAAAATTAATATTATACCATCCAAAACGATACATTATGGATGCCCAAGTAATCGCATGTGCCTCTTTATCTTTTGCAAAAATAAAGGGATCGCCACTAGAACCGGAAGTTTTATTCACAAAAACAGCTTTTTCATTGTAGGTTTTTGAAAGTCTTTCCGATAAAGGTTGTTGCAAATCTTTTTTGGTTAATATCGGTAAGTCTTCCCACTTGCTGAACTGATTTTCACCTACTAAATTTTGATAAAAAACATTGTTTTTAAGATGAAAAGCAACGATTTCTTTTCGTTTTTCCTCAATATATTTTTGATAATTTTCATCTTCAATTTTTAAAATGGATGCAAAATCTTCTTTCGCTTTTTGTATAGGAAAACCATTTATTTTTAATGTCAATTCAAAAAGAGGAAACATAAGAATTAATTTTCTCAAAAGTATAAAAACTGTAAGAAACAAAATTCTTTTTCTTTCTTCTTTTTCTTTCTTCACTAGAAAACGTATTTTTGCCAAAATAACAACACAACAAAATGACAATACTACTTTTAGGTTCGGGAGGACGCGAACACGCTTTGGCTTGGAAAATGTTACAAAGTCCCAAATGCACTTCTTTATTTGTGGCTCCAGGAAATGCAGGTACTGCAACTATCGCAAAAAATATTTCAATCAATCCGAATGACTTTGATGCTGTAAAGCAATTTGTTTTGCAAGAACAAGTGGATATGGTTGTAGTAGGACCAGAAGACCCTTTAGTAAATGGAATCTATGATTATTTTAAAAAAGACAGCGAATTAAATGAAATTCCAGTTATTGGACCTTCTAAAGTTGGTGCGCAATTAGAAGGTAGTAAAGAGTTTGCTAAGGAATTTTTAGTTAAAAATAATATTCCAACAGCTAAATACGAAAGCTTTACAGCGGCTACTGTTGAAAAGGGATGTGCTTTTTTAGAAACCTTACAACCTCCTTATGTATTAAAAGCTGACGGTTTAGCAGCAGGAAAAGGAGTTCTCATTTTGCAAGATTTAACCGAAGCTCAAAAAGAATTAAGAAGTATGTTAGTAGATGCTAAATTTGGACAAGCTTCCTCTAAGGTCGTTATAGAAGAATTTTTGGATGGAATTGAATTGAGTTGCTTTGTTTTAACTGACGGAAAAAGTTATAAAATATTACCAACTGCGAAAGATTATAAGCGTATAGGTGAAGGTGATACAGGTTTAAATACGGGAGGAATGGGAGCTGTTTCACCAGTTCCTTTTGCGGACCAAGTATTATTAGATAAAATTGAAACTCGAATTGTAAAACCTACCATTGAAGGATTACAAAAAGAAAAGATAGATTACAAAGGATTTGTTTTTATTGGCTTGATCAATGTAAAAGGAGAACCTATGGTAATCGAATACAACGTTCGAATGGGAGACCCAGAAACGGAAGTGGTTATGCCAAGATTAAAAAGCGATTTAGTTGCTATTTTTGAAGCAATGCACGCACAAGAATTAGAAAAAATTACTTTAGAAATTGATGAGAGAACGGCTACAACAATTATGGTGGTTTCTGGAGGTTATCCTGAAGAGTATGAAAAAGGACATGAAATAACAGGAACAGAAACCATTACAGATTCTTTAGTTTTTCATGCAGGTACGAAACTAGATAATGACAAAATTGTTACAAATGGCGGAAGAGTATTGGCGGTAACTTCCTATGGAAATGATTTTCAAGAAGCCATAAAAAAATCTTATCAAAGTATAGCAAAACTACAATTTGATAAGATGTATTATCGTAAAGATATTGGCTTTGACTTATAAATAAAGTTCCTCTTTAAAAGGGGAATTTTATTTTAAAAAGGAATGTGCAGTTGTATCTTGAGCATCTTCATTATTTGCTTTATGAAGATTTAATTGTTTTACCCAATACACCATAGCTACACAACAAATAATGATAAAAATCCAGTTTATAGTGTTTGCACCCCACCAATTTGTTAATTCCATTTCTCTTAACCAATGAAAAGGGACAAATAAATAATCTGTGAAAAGTGTACCAATTCCTTCAAAAAATGATTTCATTTTAATAATGTATTATATTTACACTACAAAAGTATAAAATATCCTGATGATAGCAAGCATTTTTAATAAAACAAGACCTTTTAATTATGTAATTATTGGAACATTGCTTTTAATAGCCTTTGTTTCCTATTCTGTTTCTCACCAGACTTATACAGGATGGGAAGGTGTTTTATATGGAAGTTTTTATTTTATAACAATTACAGCTTCTTGTTTTTTGGTCAATTTTATTGCTTTAAAAAATAATTTGTCTAGAAATAATAATTATGCCATTTTACTCTTTTTTATTTTTTTACTGTTCTTTCCCACCATTTTTAAAAATAAAAATATCTTACTTTCTAATTTTTTGTTACTACTTTCTCTAAGACGATTAATTTCATTAAAATCAATGAAAAATACCAAAGAAAAAATCTTTGATGCCTCATTCTGGATTTTTTTAGCAGCATTATTTCATTTTTGGAGTATTCTATTTATTTTTCTTGTATTTGCTTCTATTATCTTACATGTATCAAGAGATTATAGAAACTGGATTATACCTGGAATCGCTCTGTTTAGCGTTATTGTTTTATTCTTTATTTTTAATATTTGGAGTGATAATGAGCTTTTAGAAGCCTTTTTTAGTAAGTCCTTTATAAGTTTCGATTTTACTTATTTTGAAAACACCTATCAAAACATTGCGCTAGCTGTTTTCACATCAATTGGTTTTTTATTTTTTATCAATATGATTTTAACCTTGGCATCAAAACCAATGAACATGAAAACCTCTTATAAAAAGATTATTTTTGCTTTTATATTAGGTGTAATTGTATATCTTTTTTCACCTGATAAAAATAACAGCTGTTTGGCTTTTTCAATAGCACCGTTAGCTATATTAGGAGCTAATTTTGTAGAAAATCAAGAAAATAAAATTATTAAAGAAGGCACGTTATACATTTTATCTTTACTAGGTATTTTCTTTTTTGTGGCTCAATTATAATTTGATACCATAAGCTAAATCACCCGCATCACCTAAACCAGGAATGATATAGTTTTTTTCATTCAGTTTTTCATCTAATGCGGCTACCCATAAATGTACGCTTTCTGGTAAATTTTCTTGTAAATATTGAATGCCCTCTGGAGCAGCAATTGCTACAGCAATATGAATTTCTTTCGGTTTTTGCTCTAAATGTAATTTATGTAAAACAGCTACAATGGATTGTCCTGTTGCTAACATAGGATCAATTAAAATAAGGGTTTTATTTTCTAAATTCGGAGCTGCTTGATATTCTACCCGTATTTCAAAAGTAGCATCATTATTAGGATGATATCGATACGCTGAAACAAAACCATTGTCTGCTGCATCAAAAATGTTCATAAAGCCAGTATGTAGTGCTAGACCAGCACGTAGAATAGAACATAAAACCACTTTATCAGAAATTTGGGTTGTATTTTTGATTCCTAATGGTGTTTGCACTTGAATTGGTTTGTATTCCAATGTTTTACTCAATTCATAGGCCATAATTTCACCAATACGCTCTATATTTTTACGAAAACGCATACTGTCTTTCTGGATTGAAACGTCTCTAATTTGGGCTAAAAAATGATTTAAAATGCTGTTTTCTTCTGAAATATAATGAATATGCATTGGATTAGTTTTTAAATTTCAGGTTAAAAGTACAAAAAAACCTTATTTTTGTAGAAATTTAAAAATTATAATCATGTTTGCAGAATTTGCATTTCCCATATTTGAGCGTGCGATTAACGATTATCACGTTATTGACGATGTGTACCAACCCGTACAAAATCCATATGAAAAAGGAACTATTGAGTACTTATTGTATGCAAAAAACTGGGTAGACACAGTGCAATGGCATTATGAAGATATTATTCGTGACCCACAAATAGATCCTGTAGCGGCTTTAGATTTAAAAAGAAAAATTGATGCTTCTAATCAAGTACGTACGGATATGGTAGAGTATATAGATAGTTATTTTCTTCAAAAATATGCAAATGTTCAGGTCAAAGCAGATGCAAAAATCAATACAGAAAGTCCGGCTTGGGCCATTGATAGACTTTCGATTTTAGCGTTGAAAATTTATCATATGAATGAAGAAGCTACAAGAACAGAAGCAACCCCAGAACATAGAGCAAAATGTCAAGAAAAATTGAATGTTTTGTTAGACCAAAAAAATGACATGTTTACTTCCATTAGCCAATTGATTGAAGATATTGAAAATGGTGATAAGTACATGAAAGTATACAAACAAATGAAAATGTATAACGACGAGGAATTGAATCCTGTGTTGTATCAAAATAAAAAATAGTCATCGCTAGATGTCTACACCAATACATATTTTAGTAATAAGGCTTTCAGCTATGGGTGATGTTGCTATGACAGTTCCTGTGTTGAGAGCTTTTTCTATGCAATACCCTGAACATTCTATAACTGTAGTTTCTCGGCCTTTTTTTAAACCCTTTTTTCAAGATATTCCAAATGTAAATTTCTTTGCAGTGGATTTAGTAAAAAGGCATAAAGGATTTCTAGGACTGTTACGCTTGTTTTTTGATTTACGAAAATTAAACATCAATGCTGTTGCTGATTTACACAATGTGTTGCGTTCCAAAATAATCCGAATCTTGTTTTTTCTTTCTGGAAAAAAAGTGGCAGCAACTGATAAAGGCAGAAAAGCTAAAAAAGAATTAACCCGATTAGAGAATAAGATTTTCGCTCCCGTAAAACCCATGTTTCAAAATCATGCAGACACTTTTCAAAAATTAGGTTTTCCAATGGATTTGTCTGTAGTTCCATTTCCTGAAAAAGCAATTTTATCGGAAGCAATTCTTGAAAAAGTACCCTTTGATACCCATAAAAAAAATATTGGAATTGCCCCTTTTGCACAATATGAAAGTAAAGTATATCCTTTCGATTTGATGCAACAAGTAATCCAACAATTAGCGTCTCATTCTCATTATAACATCTATCTTTTTGGAGGTGGAGCAAAAGAAATTCAGTTATTGGAACAATTAAAATCGAATTATTCTAATGTCATTGTTTTGGCTGGTAAATTAACTTTGGAACAAGAACTTATGATAATTTCTAATCTAGATTTGATGCTTTCTATGGATTCTGGGAATGCGCATATCGCAGCCATGTTAGGTATTAAAGTAATTACCCTTTGGGGAGCAACCCATCCTTATGCTGGTTTTAAGCCCTTCCATCAACCGGATGCCTTTTGTATTACTGCAGACAGAACCCAATACCCACTGTTGCCCACATCGGTTTATGGAAATAAAAAAGTTGCAGGATACGAAGACGTGATGCGATCGATTGCTCCACAAACGGTTACCTCTAAAATAGAAAGTGTTTTGTAGAAAACAGTTACTTATTGTATTTTTCCAATTCGTTTAAAATAACAGCTCGTGTTTGTTCTTTCAAGGCTACCTTATGATCTAAAGTCAAGCCTTTGGTTTCAATAAAAGGATGAACTTTTACACGCATACGCCCTGTGGTTCCACTAAAAAAACGAAAAGGAAAGCGTTTTTTATTGTCTATAAAAGTCATCGGAACAATAGGAATTTGATGTTCGATTGCCAAACGAAAAGCACCGTCTTTAAACTCATCCAAAACAATACTTTCATCATCAGGAACACCACCTTCTGGGAAAATACAAATACTTAATCCTTGGTGTAAACGTTTTTGAGCCAATTCAAACACTTTAAAACGGCTTTTACTACTGCTTCGATCTACCATAATGCAAACGCGTTTGAAAAAGAAACCAAAAACAGGAATTTTAGCCAATTCTTTTTTACCAACAAATACAAAAGGATTCTTTTTAACCACTAAAAGCATCAACATAATATCGGTCATAGA
Source organism: Flavobacterium sp. NRK F7 (assembly GCF_024054195.1). Lineage (GTDB taxonomy): Bacteria > Bacteroidota > Bacteroidia > Flavobacteriales > Flavobacteriaceae > Flavobacterium. Next base: position 719,876 of record NZ_JAMXLB010000001.1, read on the forward strand.
AGTATGATTGGCCACTAACATATAACTTTCTCCTTTGACTAGTTTTTGTTCGTATTCTACTTTACGATAAAAACCCATTCCATAAAAAATAAGTTTCGCCCAAAAACGAGCTAAAAAGAAAAATTGAGGATAGGTCTTTTCACTTAAAATAGTGAGAAATAATATTGGAAAAAGAATTAGAATTGGAACAATTACCAAAAGGTAAAACCAAATGTGCCATACAATCCAAAAAGCATATTTTAGTATCTTCATATTTTTAAAACCAAACGTTAGGGTGTCGTTTCCATCATTTTCCTGCTATTCGTTTTATCTTTTAAACGTTGTTTAAAAGGATATCACTACTATCAGGAGTAGACTCAAACAAAGGGTGTTTTTTAAAATTCTCTCAAAAATAGCAATATTATTCAACTCTTTAGAAATAACCTTTTCCCATTTCTGTAAAAGTGGTATTTTTGCGAGAAACAACAAGAAAAAAATGTCAAAAATTTTAACTGGCGTTCAAAGTACAGGAACTCCACACTTAGGAAATTTATTAGGTGCCATTTTACCAGCAATTGAAATGGCAAATGATCCAGCCAATGAATCGTTTCTTTTTATTGCCGATTTACATTCGATTACGCAAATAAAAGACGGAAAAACCTTGCGAGCAAACACCTACAGTACGGCTGCTGCATGGCTTGCTTGTGGATTGGATACGAATAAAGTTGTCTTTTATAGACAATCCGATGTGCCGCAAACCGCTGAGTTGTCTTGGTATTTGAGTTGTTTTTTCCCCTTTCAGAGATTAACCTTAGCGCATTCCTTTAAAGATAAAGCCGATAGATTAGAAGATGTAAACGCAGGTTTGTTTACGTATCCAATGTTAATGGCAGCGGATATTTTATTGTATGATGCAAATATTGTTCCTGTTGGAAAAGACCAATTGCAGCATTTAGAAATCACTAGAGATGTGGCTTCTCGTTTTAATCATCAAATGGGAGAAACATTTGTATTGCCAGATGCCAAAATTGATGATAACACGATGTTGATTCCAGGAACCGACGGACAAAAGATGAGTAAGTCTAGAAATAACACGATTAATATTTTTTTAGATGATAAAGCCTTGCGCAAGCAAATTATGTCTATTCAAACGGATAGCACTCCTCTAGAAGAACCTAAAAACCCCGATACGTGCAATTGTTTTGCTTTGTACCAACTTTTAGCTACTGCTGAACAAACAGCAACCATGAGAGCTAATTATTTAGGAGGGAATTACGGTTATGGTCATGCGAAACAAGCGTTGTTTGACTTGATTGTAGAAAAATTTGAAACTGTACGTGAAAAATACAGTTACTACATCAATAATTTGGATGAGGTGGATGCGTTATTAAAAGAAGGTGCTGCAAAAGCAAGCATAGTTGCTAATGGTGTTTTAGGAAGAGTACGAGTGAAATTAGGGTATTAAGAAAATGTGAGATATAGAAAAGCAGTTCAATTGAGCTGCTTTTTTGATTTTAAACTTTAAGGCAATTCATCATTATCTTTGATTTCTTTTACAACCCATTTCTTTTGTTTATTTGAATAAAAACAAGAAACTTTTTTTCGATTAAAATAGTCAAAAACCTCTAAGTAAGCGTTTTCTTGTGGTTTGTCTATTAAAACCCTACTTAAACTAATAACTGCTAAACCAGTATTATTCCTAACTTCTCCTTCAAAAATGGAATCAACAGGAATTGTTTTAATATTTACAGAACAATTCAAAAAATCACGATTATAAACTGCTCTTGTACCTAAAGAATCATATATAGAGAAGAAATAGTTTTCTGTTCCTTTAATTTCATCTGAAGAAATCTCCCATAATGAGTCAACTATTCCAAAGGTTACTTTTTTATGTTGAGGTATTAGTTTTATAAAATTAGACCTATATTTTTGAATTTCATTGTTTGTCCTTAGCCATTCTTTTGTATTAGCAGTATTTATACTATCTAATTCCTTTTTGGAAATGATTTTACTATGTGTTTCATACGGTGGAGGTATAAATACAGGTTGTTTTTTGTAATAATCTTTAATTATATCAGGCAACACATCGCACAATACTTCTGATTCTAGTTGTTCGTAGGTTTTATCTATACAAGAAAACAATAGTAAAGAAATTAAAAGCACACAAATATTTTTCATGTCAAATTTATTACTTAACAATTTCTTTTACTGTCCATTTATTATTTATTTTTTCTGCCATAACTTCAATCGAATATGGTAAACAACCAAAGGGATGTAATTTAAAATAGGCTTTTGATTTAGTTTTGTTAAAAAGAACTCGTGTTGTACTAATCATTGCAGTAAGATTCCGATCCAATATGAACTCTCCCATAGACGCAATAGTATCGTTATCTAAAAGTTTTATTTTTAATGTAGATTTTACTATTTCATTATTTCTGATTTTTCTTTCTTTTATGCTGTCAAACATGATTTGATTTTGGTTTAAGCAATTAAATTCAGATTTATTGATAGAAAACATGAGTGAATTTAAACCAATATATATTTTGTTTTTTTCTTTTGCTAGTTTCTTTATGTATTCTAATTTACTTTTCAAGTTGATTACAATTGAATCATCTTCTGAAAAAGTTTCATCAATTTTATTTAATAAATCAGAACTTTGTGGTTGTGGTGGAACTAAATCTAATTGAATAAATGGTGGTATAATTTCAGGCAACACATCGCACAGTACTTCTGCTTCTAGTTGTTCGTAGGTTTTATCTATTGTTTTTGTGTTTTCTTTACAATTGATAAAAAACAAGGATAGTATTAAAATAAAAGTACCTTTTCTCATAACACAATATTAATAAGAAAAGGTACTTCAAAAATTAAGCCGAATTTCGACTCGCATTGATATTTCCAAACAAGGATCGGGTTACGATTTTTTCATAAACTGCAATTTGATTTTCATCTGGGTTGTCACTCTCTTTTAAGGCTTTAATTTTTAATAAAGCATATTGCTGTATGGTGAGCAAGGGTAAGACAATTTTTTCACGCATGGCTACCGAAGCTTTTCCATCGGGATAATTTTCCATTAATTCGGTAAAACCAGATATTTTCAATAACAATAGTTTCGTTTCCAAATATTCGTCATGAATAATCGTCCAGAACGCACCATATTCAGGATCTTTTTGCATATAAGCCGTTAATGGGAAAAACGACTTACTCAAAGCCATCATACTATTTTCTAATAGCGTTTTAAAGAATAAGGAGTTCTTGTATAAATTTTGAACATCTTCCCAATTTCCGTTTTCTTCAAAATATTTTAAAGCAGTTCCTACACCAAAAAAACCAGGTACATTTTGTTTCAATTGACTCCAAGAACCTACAAAAGGAATGGCTCTCAAATCGTCTAAATTGAGTTGGGCCGATTGTTTTCTTTTCGAAGGGCGACTTCCAATATTGGTTTTAGCATAATAATTTAAGGTACTCATGTTTTCCAAGTATGGAACAAATTTGGGGTGCTTTTTAAAATCGATATACTTTTGATAACTAATTTCAGAAAGTTTCTGCATCACTTCTTTCTCTTTTTCTGTCAAATGATTTTCTTCATGATGAAAAACCTGATTATTGGCTCCAGCACTCAAAAGATTTTCTAGATTGTAGCGACAAGAATCTAGCGTGCCGAAATTAGAGCTAATCGTTTGTCCTTGAATGGTCAATTGAATTTGCTTGTTTTCAATTTCGGGACCTAAAGAAGCATAAAACTGATGTGTCTTTCCACCACCACGCGCTGGAGGACCACCACGACCATCAAAAAAGACTACTTTAATGTTGTATTTTCTAGACATGGCTGAAATAGCCGTTTTGGCTTTATAAATTCCCCAGTTGGCCATTAAATAACCACCATCTTTGGTACCGTCAGAAAAACCAAGCATAATGGTTTGTTGGTTTCCTCTTCTTTCTAAATGTTCTTTATACGTTTGATTGGTATACAATTGTTCCATAACAACATCTGCCTTTTCCAAATCGGCTACACTTTCAAAAAGAGGCACAATATCTACAGGAGGATTTTTCCAATTGGTCAAACGAAATAAAGACAAGGCTTCCATGACATTTAAAGCATTTTCATTATTACTAATGATATAGCGATTACAACCTAATTCGCCGTTTTTTTCTTGGATGGTTTTAATGGCTCTTATAGAACCCAATGTTGATTTTGTACCTATTTCAGAAAAATCATCTTCATTTAAATTTGCAGTAACCGTGGATAAAATTTCAATTTTTGCAGCTTCGTCTAATTCATTATAATTTACAGAAAATAAAGCTGGATTTTTAGAAATAATATCTTGAAAAACTGCTTGATGAATTTTACTATTTTGTCTAATGTCTAAAGTAGCAAAATGGTATCCAAACACTTTTACTTTATTGAGTAAATCTTCAATCTCATCTAAATACAACGATTGGTGTTTGTGAATTAAAAGGTCTTTCACCTTATTTAATTCGGCAAGTAATTCTTCTTTGGAAATGAAGACGGTTCCTTCCGAATAAAATACGGATCGATACAATTTATTTTCGATAACACTGATTACTTCTTCTACACCAGAAAAGGTTAGTTTTCTTTTTAATTTTCGAATATCTAAATAATAGCATTTCAAAATAGCGGTTCGTAATCGGTCGGCTACTTTTAAGGTTATTTCTGTGGTTACAAATGGATTCCCATCACGATCTCCACCTGGCCAAAAGCCAAGATTTAAAATATCATTTTGCAATACTGATTTTTTCTTAAAAATATTCTTTTGAATGTATTGCATCATTTCACCGACAGTATGGTAGAATACATTTTCCAAATACCAAATTAAACTTACTGCTTCGTCAAAAGGTGTTGGTTTTTCTTTTTTTATAAAAGGTGTTTTTCCTAATTGAGCTAGCAGTTCTTTGATAGAATTCAAGTCATTAATTTTAACTGCTTCGGTTAAATCGGTAATAATTCCTAAAACAGAGCCTGGATAAAATTGGGTTGGATGTGCTGTTAAAACAGTTCGCACTTTAAACTCGTTCAAAAAAGTAATTAATTCTTCTTTTTTAAAACGTTGTTCTGCTCTTTCTTTCATACTACGTAGTGAGCCACTTCCTTCTAAATTGTTTACCACATCAAAAGCCGCATCTTCAATGGCATCAAATAATACCACTTGTCTTTCCACATATTGAATAAAACGAAACATTAAGTCTATTTTCTCTTTTTCAGAAGCGTTTTCGAGATATTTGGTGGTAAAATTTTCAAAAATCTCATCGGGACTATGATTGTTTTTATAGCCTTGCTGACAAACATCTGAAAACAACGGTAATAAAACGCCTGTATTGTTAATTTCATCATAAGGAAGCGTGATAAAAATACTGTTGTAAATATTAAACTTGGAAGCTACGTTTTGTTCAAAACGCTCTAGTTTGGGTAAAGAATACATTGCAAATAAATTTGTCACTAATTTACGGTAATAATTTTAAAGAATTCCTACTAAGACAGTTACAAATTAAACACATTGTTATTTTTTTATGAATTTTTCAAATTAATTCAAATATTTTTCCCGGTAAGGGTCGTATTACGCCTTTTAATTCCATATTTAATAAAATGGATGAGGTTTTAAAAACAGGTAGCGCACATTCTAAGGCAATCGTATCAATTGATTCGGAAATATGGGTTTGTAAATAATTGTATATCTTTTGTTCTTCATCCGATAAAGTAACAAATAATTGTTTTTGTATGGCTTTTTGATTTGTTTTATGTTTGGCTTTGATTTCCCAATTTAACATGTAAAGTATATCGGCAGCACAAGTAAGCGTATGGGCACGTTGGGTTTTAATTAGATTATTACAGCCTTGACTGTATTTATCAGTAGTTCTTCCTGGAACAGCAAAAACATCTCGGTTATAATCATTTGCGATTTGAGCTGTGATTAATGAACCTCCTTTTTCGGCACTTTCAATCACAAGTGTCGCTTCACTCATTCCAGCTACAATGCGATTTCTTTTTACAAAATTTTCTCTATCTGGTTTTGAATTGCTCCAAAATTCAGTAATAAAGCCACCATTTTCTTCCATTTTAACCATATGTTTTTTATGATTTTTGGGATATATTTGGTTTAAACCATGTGCCAAAACACCAATAGTTTGTAGTCCAAATTCCATAGCTGCTTGATGTGCAACGATATCCACACCATATGCAAAGCCACTTACAATTATGGGTTGTAAAGGTGCTAATTCTTCGATTATTTTTCTGGTCATTTCTGAACCATACGTGGTCACCTGTCGTGTGCCTACAATACTAATTATTTTTGAATTGTTGAGGTTTATGTTACCAGAGGTAAAAAGTAGAACAGGTGCGTCAAAGCATTGTTTGAGTTTTTCAGGATAAAAGTCATCTAAATAGTACCAAACTGAAATGTTTTCGTTTTCGATAAAAAGCATTTCTTTTTCCGTTTTTTGAAAAATGGTTGAGTCTTGGAGATTTTTCAGTATGGTTTTGCCAATACCTTCAATTTTAGCAAGAGTTGTGGTTTTACTTTTAAAAACAGCTTCTGCGGAACCGCAATTTTGAATTAGTTTTTTGGCAAGAATATCACCAATTCCTTCCACTTGCAATAATGCAAGCGTGTAGTATAAATCGTTTTGTAACATGGCGTGTAATAAATAAATGGCTTATATAATACACAAAAGTAGGGTTAATTTTGGAATAACCAAATCGAATAAAAAAGGTATCTTAAATTAGATACCTTTTCATTTTAATTCTTTTTTAGTGCTTCTATTCTTTTTTCTAAATTCTTCTTGGCTAATTTTTGAAGGTCTTCTACTGAGTCACTTTCGTCCATAATTTCCAAACCTAAAAGTGTTTCAATAACGTCTTCTTGGGTGACTAAACCGCTAAAAGAACCGTATTCATCAAAGACTGCAGCCATGTGGTTTTTGTTTTGGATTAATTCTTCAAAAAGTTGCGGAACAGGCTGATTTCTTTTGGTTAATATAATAGGTCTTTTGATGGATCCAAGTGTCGCTTCACTATTATTGTTGATGATAGCATCTAACAAATCCGTTTTTAGAACAAGTCCAATAATATTATCAGAGGAATTATCATAAATTGGAATTCTAGAAAAACGAAGGGTTTTATTGTCATTATAAAAGGAAGCAATTGAAGTTGCCGCATTAGCAATTTTTACAACGGTTCTAGGTGTCATGATATCTTTTGCAAAGACAGATTCTAAACTTAGTAAATTTCTTAAAACTTTAGATTCTGATTCTTTAAAGACTCCTTCTTTTTCGGCTAAATCAGCCATAGCAGTAAAGTCATCCCTACTTAAAATAGAAACATGCCCAGAACCACCAATTAATTTGGTAGCCAATTGCAATAACCAAAGGATACCAGTTATCTTTAAAGGAAACATCAAAAAATACAAGGTACTTGTTGTGAAAGATGCTAAAGGTTTCCAAAATTTGGCTCCAATGGTTTTCGGGATAATTTCAGACAGGATTAAGATTAAAAAAGTCATAATGGATGAAACGATTGCAACCGCATTATTTCCATTACCAAATGTTTTCTCTGCTTGAACTCCCACTAAAATAGCGCCAACAGTATGTGCTACTGTATTGAGGGTTAAAATCGTAATTAAAGGTTTGTCGATATCACTTTTTAACGCTTCTAAACGCAAGGCAAATGATTTCCCTTCTCGTTTGTTTACGGTAATAAATGTGTGAGTAACACTTAACAAAACCGCTTCCAAAATGGAACATAAAAAAGAAAAGAAAATAGAAGTGACTGCGTAAATAATTAATAGTGTCATTAATTTAAATTTTAAAATTCTAAAGTAAGCAATAAAAAAGACAAAGCAAACTAAATAATGAATTCCTCTTGAAAATAAACGTTATTTTAAAAGCTTTACGATATCTTTTGCAAAATAACTCGCAATGATATCTGCTCCTGCTCTTTTCATCGCTGTGGTTTGCTCCATCATAATGGCATCATGGTCTAGCCAACCTTTTTCCGCGGCTGCTTTTATCATGGAATATTCACCCGAAACTTGATATACTGCTACAGGTACTTCCGACATGTTTTTAATTTCTCTAACAATATCCAAGTAAGCAATACCAGGTTTTACCATTACAATATCGGCTCCTTCTTCAATATCCATTCTTGTTTCTTTGATTGCTTCTGTTCTATTATGAAAATCCATTTGATAGGTTTTCTTATCTTTTGGAATATCCATCAAATCCACTGGAGCAGAATCCAAAGCATCTCTAAAAGGGCCATAATGTGCAGAAGCATATTTTGCACTATAACTCATAATTCCAGTATTGATAAAGTTTTCTTCTTCTAATAATTCTCTAATATCCAAAATGCGTCCGTCCATCATATCGCTAGGAGCTACAAAATCGGCACCAGCTTGTGCGTGAGATAAAGCCATTTCAGCTAAAAAATTAGAAGTACTATCATTTGCAATTTGGCCGTTTTCAATGATCCCATCGTGTCCATAAATAGAATAAGGGTCTAAAGCTACATCGGTCATCACAATCATTTCTGGAACTGCATTTTTGATGGTTTTAATAGCACGTTGCATTAAGCCATTTGGGTTTAAGGCTTCAACACCTTTATTGTCTTTTAAATTTTCAGGAACTTTTACGAAAAGTAAAACTGATTTTAGACCCATAGCCGCTAGTTCTTTAACCTCTTTTTCAAGTAAGTCTAAGCTATACCTGAAATAATTAGGCATGGACGGAATTTCATCTTTTATGCCTTTTCCATCTACGACAAAAAGAGGTACTAAAAAATCATTGGGTGTAAGTATCGTTTCACGAACCAATGCTCGTAGATTTTCGCTGGTTCTTAATCTTCTGTTTCTTCGTAATGGGAACATATAATATTGTTTTTTAGAAGGATTATGATCGTATATCTATGTAAAAATTTCGTTCACAAAGTTAATGAAATTACTCTAAAATAAAGGTTTTAACAAGGTTTAATACGGATGAAAATTTAAAAATTTAAATTATTAATAGTAAGTTTGCAAAATGAAAAAAATGATACTTTTAAGTTGGTGTTTCCTTTTAACCAGTTGCTTTGAAATAACAGAAAGAATAAAGCACAATAGTAATGAAAGTGGCGAATATAGCTTAAAGGTAGATTTTTCAAAATCTTGGATTCGAACGCGATCTGCTATTTGGTTAGAAGAAGTAGATGGAGTAAGTATTCCAAGTGAAGAAGATATAAAAAACAAATTGGCAGATTTTCAAACAAAGGCTTCTAAAATTGAAGGTATTACCAATGTTGCTACTACTTATAATTTCAAATCGTATATTTTTACAATTACCTTTCAGTATAAGAATTTAGCTACTTTAAATGCTGTTTTAAACAGTATGAATACCGAGGACCCCATTACACATTTTAGCATTTCTAAAGAAAACCTTTTTCAGCGTTATGCTTCGTATCCTATTCCAAAAAATTTGGTAAATAAAGAAGATAAAAAAGAAGATTTGGAAGACGCTCATATTACTACAATTTATACATTCGATAAAGAAATTTCTAAAATTTCAAATCCAAGCAGTAAAATTTCAAAGAACAAACAAACTGTCTTTTTAAAGCATAATATTTATAATGTTTTAAAAAACAACACTTTAATGAATAATACAATTTATTTTAATCCATAATTATGAAAAAACAGTTGCATGTTTTATTACTATTAGCCAGTACTATTGTTTTTGGTCAATCTACTCCTGATGAGTTAGATTATTTTATTCAATTTAATGGAAATCAGTTTTCTAAAAAAGTAGCCTTAGATGAAATATTAAATCATGATGCTTTAAAAAAGATTTCCAATTCCAATTCCGATTTTAATATTAAAGAATATTTGTCTTTTGTTAATTTGGATAAAAATAGCTTTATTCATGGAAATTATACTTCTCACAGTCGTCCTTTTTATCAAATTACAATTCCCATTACAAATAGTCAAGGTCTTAAAGATTTTATTATAAAACAAACTAGCAGTAAAGTTCAGGATTCAATAGGTTCAGCTCTAGTTGAACACGAAAACTATACGGTTTATACGAATCCGAAGGAGTCTGTATCTATGGCATGGAATAAGGAGTATTTGATTTTTATTGAGTTTCTAAAACCTAGGTTAACCCATGACAATTATTCGAACTTATATGATATTCCCTATCCAGATTATGAAGAGCCAGTTGTAGTTGAAGAAACAGAAGAAATTGTAGATGAAGCTGTAGAAGAAGTTGACACAGAAGTTGTAGTAGAAGAAGAAACACCTGAAGAATGGAAGGAAGAAGGAGAAGATCCTGTTGTTTTCATAGAAAATTATGATTATGAAAAAGAAAATGAAGCCTATTTAAAACAACTAGAAGAAGAAAGACTGGAGCGCATTGCCTTACAGCAACAACAGATTGCTTTCTTATTTGAAAATGGGTTTAAGGTACCAACATCTGATAAAATTACAACTAAAGCAGATATTTCGGCTTGGGTAAATTATCAATCTGTTTTTAATTCTATAAAAGATTTTTCAGGCATTATACAATCAATAGCAAAAGGGTCTAGAGATTTTAGTACAGATGATATCGATAGTTTTATTAAAGGAGTTAATTTTAATATGTATTTTGATAATGACCAAGCAAGAATGGAACAGATAGTAGAATATTCTAGTCCGTTAGCTTCTCTAATGAAAAAAGTAGTCAATAGAAAAGTAAACAAGAATATTTTTAAGTATTTTCCAAATGAATCGCCTTTAGCTTATATGAGCTATCACATTAATTCGGAAGAAATGTTAAATGGCTTTCCAGCGATTACGGCACAAATGTATCCAGAGAATAAATTCCTACAAAAAGAAGATGTAGAATTACTAACTGATTTTATTGAAACACTATTAGATGAAAAAGCAATTGCTTCTTTAATGGATGGTGATTTTACATTTTTCTTACATGATATTTCACAAACAGAATATACATACACTTCGTATGAATATGATGAAAATTATGAAGAGATAGCAATTGAAAAGACTGATACAAAAAACACTCCCATTTTTACAGTTGTATTGACTTCCACACATAAAACGATGGGTCAAAAATTATTGAATTTAGCTGAAAGAAAAGGGGGTCTTATAAAAGAAAACAACTATTATAAAGTTAGAGGTGTAGAAAATGAATTAGGAGATTTAAGAATTCTAAAAGAGGGAGATGTTATGGTAATAACCAATGGATATAACCACATCAATCGCCCTAATACTTCATTTAGTACGCAATTCAAACAACAAATGAAACATAATTTTGCCTTTGGTAACTTAAACATGAAAGATTTGATGGCACAATTAGCAGCCAAAGAACATTCTAATAAAGATAAGGATAAGATGCACAAAGTAAGTCAGCAATTTGAAGCGATAGATTTTAAATCGTCTAAAAAGATGGAAAATAACAAACTGCAAATTGAGATGAGTTTGCGTTCTTCAGTTGCGGATAAAAACATTATTTTGCAAACCTTAGATTTAATTTCTATTTTAAATAATTAAAAAAAGAAGGTAGTAAAGTCAAAAGCCGTATTTGTTAGATATCAAATGCGGCTTTGTTTTTTAGAATATTTTCTTTTCAAGTAATTCAAATACTTTTTTTATTTTCTTATTTTCTTTAAAACGATAGCCTACAAAAAAATCGATATACAATTTGGAATTAATTAATTCAGCAGTTTTGGAGTTGTCGTATTGATAATCTCTAAAATTTACTTTAAACCCACCGAATAAATTCTTGTTATTATATCCTAATGCTAAATTTAAATCCAAATTAAAATTCATATTAAGTGATTTTATGATAGTTTGTTCATCAGTTGCTTTTTCGTAATAATAACTCCTTGAATTATTTAACCCAAATCCTGGATGCGCTCCTAATGTGGCAAACCATTTTCTACTTAATATGAAATTATGCATGTAACCGTATTGAAACAAAGCATCAAACGAATACACTTTTAATAATGATTTCTCGTTTTCATCTACTCTTTTCGATTTTAACTTATTGAAATAATAACCAATGGATGGGATAAAACTTCCTGCATTTCTAACTTGTCTTTCGGTCATGTTTTCAAAGGCACGATAGGAAAAATTATTATTCATAATATAAAACGTTTTTCCACCAATAGTTCGAATTTCTAGTTGAGGATAAACATCTAAGGGTGTAGATTGTAATGGACTTTCTACATAAAACCCTCGCGTGTTTTTAAAATCAACTTCTTGTCGCAATCGATCGGTATAAAAAAATTTAAAACTTAAATCCAAGGTTTTTGTTTCACCATAAACAGATTCATCTTTCGCATAAAAATTAGGCGAATAAGAAATGAAAAGGCCTAGGAATTTATAATCAAATGAAAAGCGCAGTTTTGTTTTTTGGTTGGGAACAAATTTACTTTCATCTCCCAATGCCCGATTCAAATTAGGAATGGAATAATTGTCTACATCACTATTCAAATCTATTTTGAAGATCATTTTATCAAAGTAATTTATGCGATACTCTGGATAGTATTTATGATTTTTTGCGTGTAAAACTGCCCCTTCATCTTGAGCATAAAGACGAAAACAAAGTAATAATATGAAACTAAAATAGAATTTCAATTGCTTCTTTTTATATCCAATCCTTCGGTTTTTCTAGTACTTCAATTAGTTTTTCTTCATCACTTCCTTTTTCTGGATGGTGATTATATACCCATTGCACATGAGGTGGTAAACTCATTAAAATACTCTCAATTCTACCATTTGTTTTTAAACCAAACAAGGTGCCTTTGTCATGTACTAAATTAAACTCAACATAACGCCCACGACGAATTTCTTGCCAGGTTCTTTGTTCGTGAGTATAACTTAGATTTTTTCGTTTTTCAACAATAGGTAAATAAGCGCTTAAGAAACTATTTCCAACTTCAGTTACAAACGCATACCAATTTTCCATTGAAAAGGTCTCCGTTTCTTTGCAATAATCAAAAAATAACCCACCAATTCCTCTAGCTTCATTACGATGCGCATTCCAAAAATACGCATCACATTGTTTTTTAAATTTTGGATAGAAAGTTGGATCATGTTTGTCACAAGCGGTTTTACAAGTTTGATGAAAATGAACAGCATCTTCTTCAAAAAGGTAATAAGGGGTTAAGTCTTGACCGCCACCAAACCAACTGTTGATAATAGTTCCATGCTCATCATACATTTCAAAATACCTCCAATTTGCATGAACAGTTGGAACCAGTGGGTTTTTAGGATGAATGACTAAACTTAATCCACAAGCAAAAAAATCAGCTTCACCTACATTGAACAATTTCTGCATTGAATCGGGTAATTTTCCATGAACAGCAGAAATATTCACACCTCCTTTTTCAAATACAGTACCATTTTCAATAACGCGTGTTCTTCCACCACCCCCTTCAGGTCTTGTCCATAAATCTTCTTTAAAAAAAGCGTTCCCATCAATTTGTTCTAAGCCTTTGCAAATTTGATCTTGTAGTTGTTGTATGTAAGCGTAAAATTTATTTTTCATTGTTCATTAATTTATTCATAAGCAGCTAATTATTTGGTATATTAAAATTGATAAACCAACATTAATCCTCCTTTATAAAGAATCCATTCTCCACTTTTATTGAATTTTTTAGCGTCATCATAACGCGTTTGATTACTAATTCTATATCCTTTATAATAAGCTTGACTTGAGCCACCTCCTAAAAACAACTCTAAATTCCATTTTTTGTAAAATTCAAAAGTGTAACCGACAGTCATTCCGTACATTATATTATAGCCTTTTTGATAAAAATCGGTAGACCAATAATTATATTTTTGCATGGTATAACTACTTCCCCCAACATGTGTACCCAGAAAGAATCCTTTATTGAAAGATTGCGTATAATATCTAAATTCAGGAAAAAACATGATAAATTTTTGAGGAGCATGGTTAAAAGATTCCCAAAAAGAAGCAGTTGCATCCACTTGAAAGGAAGTCTTACTTCCTATCTTAATTTCGTAACTAAAATTAGGAATACCTAGTAATGCAGAAGCAATATTTCCTTTAATCTTGTTCTGACTATTTAAGGTTAAAATTGTAAATAGTAAGAAAAAAAAGAGTATGAAAATCTTTTTTATTTTGACTTTTAGATCCATGAGCCATACTCTTTTTAATTCGTAAATGATTTATTTTTTATATTCTTTCACAGCATCCACAAAGGCTTTCGCATGATCCACCGGAATATTTGGCAAAATGCCATGGCCTAAGTTTACTACATAATTGTCTTTTCCAAATTCATCTATCATTTCATGCACCATTTTCTTAATCACAGGAATTGGAGATAATAATCGAGAAGGGTCAAAATTACCTTGTAACGTTTTCTTTCCACCAGTTAAATATCTTGCATTTCTTGGAGAACACGTCCAATCTACTCCAATAGCAGCTGCTTTGGATTTTGACATATCGTTTAAAGCAAACCAACATCCTTTACCAAATACAATCACTTTAGTTTCATCGGATAAAGCCTCTACAATTTGATTAATATATTGCCATGAGAATTCAGTGTAATCTGCTGGTGAAAGCATCCCGCCCCAAGAATCAAAAACTTGAACTGCATTTACACCATGCTTTACTTTTTCTTTTAAATAGAGAATTGTAGTATCTGTAATTTTTTGTAGTAATTGATGTGCCGCAACAGGGTTTGAAAAACAAAAACCTTTGGCTTTATCAAAACTTTTGGAACCTTTTCCTTCTACTGCATAACAGAAAATAGTCCAAGGAGAACCTGCAAAACCGATTAACGGAACTTCATTGTCTAACTTTTCGCGAGTCATGTCTATGGCATCCATAACATAACCCAACGTTTCATTAATATCTGGGATAAAAACATGATCTACATCACTCGCTCTACGAATTGGATTTGGTAAAACAGGACCAATATTATCTTGTAATTCTACTTGTATTCCCATTGCCTGTGGCACCACTAAAATATCTGAAAATAAAATAGCAGCATCCGGTTTTATAATTCGAATTGGTTGCACCGTAATCTCTGATGCTAATTCAGGAGTTTTACAACGGGTAAAGAAGTCATATTTTTCTTTGATAGCCATAAACTCTGGTAAATACCTACCTGCTTGACGCATCATCCAAACAGGTGGACGCTCCACAGTTTCATTATTTAAAGCTTTTAAAAACAAATCGTTTTTTATCATTATTTTTTATTTTTTTAAAGAATTTGGTCTATTTTGGTTCTAAAGAATCTATTTAAGTTAGGAATTATAATACTGTATTACCTCTTCGATTACACTTTCGACGGTAGGCTCATTAGCAATAATAATTTTATCCGTATCAATATAAGTACTGTTTTTTTCTAAGCTTTGAGCGGTAGTATTTCCAATACAAAAACAAATTTGATTCTGAATGGTGTTTTTTTCCAAAAAACTTTCTACTGCAGAAGGACTAAAAAACAATATGGCTGCTGTTTCTAAAACAATTCGTTTGGGTTGTAAAATTGTTTTATAGGTGGTAATTTCTTCTAATCGAATTTTGTTATCTAAAAGCTTTTTTGGTAAAATCTCTTTACGTAAACTTCCAGAGAAAAAAGTAAATGTTTTTTGAAAGTACTTTTCACAAATGGTTTCGGCTAGAGTATTGGCATCTTTTTCATGACTTACTACACGAAATCCGTTTGTTTCCAATAGTTTTTTTGTTTTTTCACCTACACAAAAACAATCTTTATCTTTTAAATTACCAATATTTTTATTTTTTAAAACGCTCTTAACAGCATTTTTACTCGTAAAAATAAGGCATTCATTTATTGTATTTGCTACAAATTTTAGCCATTTGATTTTGATAAAGTTGACATGAATGAGTGCAAATTTTTTTTTATCAAATAAAGCAAGTTGTTTTTTGTTAAGTTCTTTTGTACTTAAAATAACCATTTATATTTTTTTATTTCTCAAATCATATTCTTCTTGACCCATACAGTAATTTTCGATGTCTTTGTTGTTTCCATAAACCACTAAAATATCATCTTCTTTCACAATAGTTTCTGGATTGGGTCTTCCAATAGATTCTTTCACTATTGTTTTTTTTCCGATTAAGTTGCGTTTTTCTTTCTTACGAATGATAGTGACTAATGTTAAACTATACTTGTCTACAGAGTCTAATTCGCCTAAAGTTTTCCCATAAAATTCTTTTTTAGCACGTACTTCAGAAATTGTAAAATTGTTATCCAATTGGTAATTTTCTAAAGTAGATTTAAAATTAATTTGTTTGGTTAAACGATCTGCAGAATCTTGTTCTGGATGAATGATACTGTAAATACCCATGGCTTCCAAAACCGTATCGTGTATGGGCGATAGCGCTCTACTGATGATTTTTACATTACTTAATTTTTTAATAATCGCAGTAGTTATAATCGCAGCACCTTCATTCTCACCTATGGCTACAACGACTTTGTCTGAATCTTTTAAAGGAACAGCATCGTAGGCTAATTCATTAGTGGAATCCATACAAATGGCATGTGAAATTTTATCTTTTACTAAATTCACTTTATCCATTTGTTTGTCTATTCCAATTACTTCATTACCTGTTTCTGTCAAACTTAAAGCGAGTGACATTCCAAAATTTCCAAGTCCAAAAACAATTATTTTCATTTGAAATTTTTTTAGTTAATCAAAATATTTTCTTTGGGATACTCATAAAATTGATGGTTCATTTGTCTAAGTAAACCAATCATTAAATTGAGCATTCCTATTCGTCCTATAAACATTACCGCAATAATCACATATTTACTAGGTTCCGATAAGGTAGGTGTAAAATTTAAACTTAAACCTACGGTACTGTATGCCGAGAAACATTCAAAAACAACCGTTAATACAGGAGTGTCTTTGGGTTCAAAAATGAGCAAAGCCATAATAGCCACACCAATTACAATTAATGAAATACATAAAATGGCAAAGGCTCTAGAGGTAGATTCACTTGTAATTCTTCTGCCAAAAATTTGAATTCTACTTTTTCCTTTTGCAACCGCAAATATATTTAAAGTGGCTAAAGCAAAAGTACTTGTTTTAACACCACCTCCAGTGGATGCAGGTGACGCTCCAATCCACATTAAAAAAATGATAAATAATAAAGAAGGAACCGTCATACTCGTATAATCCACTACATTAAAACCAGCTGTTCTAGGAGTTACTGAACTAAAAGCCGCATTAGTAATTTTACCAAAAACCGTTGGATGTTCTAGCAAGGTATTGTTGTATTCAGATATAAATAAAAACACCCAACCCCCAAATAAAAGAATGATAGTGGTGTAAATAACAATTTTAGTATTTAAAGTAATTACAGGAACTTGTTTGTGAATCAATTTTTTATCAAATAATTCTAAAACATACGTTTTCAGATAGCGGTAAAAATTAAAAATAATATTATGTCCCAATCCTCCAAAAACAATAAGTATCATAATTATCCATTGGAAATAATAATGAAAACGAATACTTTCGTCATATAATCCATTGGAAAAAATGGAAAAGCCAGCATTACAAAAGGCTGAAATAGAGTGAAATAATGAAAAGAATAATTTATTTGTTATGGCATAATTATTCGCAATGGAAGAATAAATAAATAAGGCTCCAATAATCTCTATACTAACCGTAAAAATAACCACATTTAAAGCAGCTCTAAATACATCTTTTAAGCCTTCTTGAGCAATAAAGTCTTTGGTATTTAGTCCTTCTTTAAACGACGAACTACCTCTAAAGAAAAAAGCAAAGAAGGAAGTAAAAGTTAAGATACCAATTCCACCAAGTTGAATCAACACTAAAATAATAGATTGACCAACAGTCGTAAAATCAACTCCTGTATCCACTACCGCTAAACCAGTAACACAAACAGCACTAGTTGCTGTAAATAATGCATTGGTAAAACTTATTCCATTAGTTGTGGCACTGGGCAGCATTAATAAAAAAGCGCCTGACAAGGCTAATATTAAAAAACTACCTACGAATACAATAGCTGGATTGAAATAAATGTCATAAATATGACGTACCAAGACCAGTAATCGAAGAAGGAAATACATAATTAAACCACCTTCTAAAACAGGTTTGATTTTTTGTAAAATATAGTGGTAACTAAAATCGGTATTTAAAATCGCAATAATTAAAGATATAGCTAGTAAAAGTGAAATGATAATCATGTTCACTAAGGCCACCTTTTTATTACTTTTATACTTATAAATAAAGAATTTAAAAGTATTAAAGACTAACAATAGAATGGTCAGAATGATTAATCCTATAACATGCGGGCTGTTGAAATTCTCTGCAAAGTCATAGCCAAAATCAAAGACTATAAAAAGCAGGACAATAATATCAAAAAACCGATAAATATAATTGAGTAATGATTCTCTTTCCATTTTTAGCAGTGATTTATTTCACTTTCAATTGAGAACGAAGTTGTTGCATTAAAACGGCTCCTCCTTGTTCTAAAATAGTTTCCGCACAATTTTTTCCAAAAGATTTATAATCAGCAAAATTACAACTTTTTTTGATGTAATGTTTTTCTTTTCCGTCTAAAGAAAACAAGACACCTTCAAATGAAATGGAATCCTTTTCTATAGTTGCTAGCGCACCTATTGGAGCAGTGCAACCTCCTTCTAAAGTTTTCAAAAAGTTTCTTTCAATTGCGGTACAAATTTCAGTTTCTTTATGATTTAAATGCTGCAAAGCTTCTCTTGCAAAAGTATCTTCTTCCATCGCTACCACTACCATTGCACCTTGAGCAGGAGCAGGAATCATCCAATCTAAATTGATAAAGGTTTCTGGTTTTAAATTAATTCGTTCTAAACCAGCTGCTGCAAAAATTGCACCATTCCAGGAATGATCATGTAATTTTTGCATTCTCGTATTCACATTTCCTCTTAAATCTTCAACTATATGAGTCGGATATTTATGAAGCCATTGGGCTTTTCTTCTTAAACTTCCAGTTGCAATAATTCCTTCGGTATCTAAAAAGTTTAAATTTCCTTTGTGAACCAATATATCTAAAGTGTTCGCTCTTTCTAAAACCGCTGCTTGAACAATTCCTTTGGGTAAACTTGTGGGAACATCTTTCATGGAATGAACGGCAATATCTATTTCGCCTTTTAACATAGCAACATCAAGAGTTTTGGTAAAAATTCCTGTAATTCCTAATTCATATAAAGGTTTGTCTAAGATAAGATCACCAGTAGATTTTACGGCAATAATTTCTGTGCTATATCCTAATGTGTTGAGCTTATTTTGAACAGTATGTGCTTGCCAAAGAGCCAATTCACTATCACGGGTACCAATGCGTATTGTTTTTTTCAAAAGAAGTAATTTATGGGTTTAATCGGAAGACTTTCTCAATCCATTCAATACTTTCATCCACCATGGTGTTTTCATGTTTCAAATGATTCGCAAAATGTGTAGTAATTTTTTGAATGATGCGATTGCTAATAATTTCAGCTTGTTCTTCATTGAAATTATCCATTTTTTTTCTTTGATAATTTAATTCCGAATTCTTAATATCTGCTAATTTTTCTTTTAAGGAATGAATGGTGGGAGCAAACTTGCGTGCTTTGGACCAATTTATGAATTCTTCTACAATTTCATTTATAATTTTTTCTGCAGCTGGAATATGGGCTTTCCTTTTTTCAATAGTTTCATCTGTAACCTGTGATAAATAATCCAAGTGAACCAAAGAGACACCCTCTATGTCCGTAACATTTTCATTTACATTTTTTGGAATAGATAAATCTAGAATAAGCAAAGGTTTTTTTAGATTTAAAATTTTAGCATCAATGGTTGGGTTTTGGGCACCTGTTGCGACTACTAAAACATCAGATTTTTGAATTTCTAACTGTAAATCTGCATAATCTTTTACTAGTAAATTAAATTTACCCGCAATTTTTTCTGCTTTTTCTTTGGTTCTGTTTATGAGAACAATATGGTCGTTTTTAGTGTGTTTTACTAAATTTTCACATGTATTTCTACCAATTTTACCTGTTCCAAAAAGCAAAATATTTTTGGAACCAATATCGGTAATTGTATTCATAATATATTGAACAGAAGCAAATGAAACAGAAGTAGCACCTGAACTAATTTGGGTTTCATTCTTTACTCTTTTACTAGCTTGAATAACGGCATTTACTAGACGTTCTATATAACTATTTCCTAACCCATTTTTTTTACTTTCGGTAAACCCAATTTTTATTTGTGAAATAATTTCAAAATCCCCTAAAATTTGACTATCCAAACCAGTTCCTACTCGAAATAAATGCGTTATGGCTTCTTTATTTTTATATACGTAAGCTATTTTTTGAAAATCTTCAACAGTTCCTAAACTATTATCACAAAGTAATTTGATAAGCTGAAAAGGATGTTCTGCAAAGCCATAAATTTCTGTTCGATTACAAGTAGAAATTACAAATAAACTTTCAATATGTTCTTCTTTGGCTTGTTTTAATAAATCAATTCTAGTTTTTTCATTTAAACTAAATTTACCTCTCATTTCGGCATCTGCTTTTTTATAGCTGAGACCAATTGCGTAAAAACTAGTGTGTTTGACTCCTGTAAAGTTCTCCATAAAATTCTACTTCCCTTATAGAAAAACAAAATTAGTATAGAAGTGTTTTTAAAAATAACGCTCAAAGGACTTTTTGTGTCGATTGCAGATTTTTTGTAAAATTTATGATTTGTTTTTAGTATTTACGCTATTTTTGTAGTAAAATTGGTTCACGAGAACTTTTTTATTTATAACCAATCTAAATAAGTTCAAATTTTAAATTGGCTTTAATAACTCAAAAAACAACGCTATGAGTTCATTTGAAGAAATAAAAATTGAGACAGACTTTACACTATTGCGTTTTCAAAACGATTCAGATAATATGGAACGTATTGAAAAACAAGTAAAAACAGGTTTGATTCAATTTCACTTTAATGTTAAAGGAAAAGCAAAATTTATTTTTAATCAAGGTACTTATGCTTTGGATTTGAATGAAGAAAAGTCATTACTGCTTTATAATCCTCAAAAGGAATTACCACTGCATCTTGAAGTAAGTCCGAAATCGTGGATTATATCCATGCTTATTTCTATTAAAAAATTTCATGCTTTATTTTCTAACGAAGCTGATGTAATTCCTTTCTTAAGTAAAGAAAATTTAGATAAAAAATATTACGGAGAAGAAGACATAAGCCCGTCCATGGCTATTGTACTCAATCAAATTTTCCATTACAATCAAAATTCGTCTATTAAGAACTTGTATCTCAAAGGGAAAGGGTACGAACTAATGAGTTTGTATTTCAATCAAAATGAGGACCCCAATGCCGAACACTGCCCTTTTTTAATTGACGAAGAAAATGTCTTAAAAATAAAGAAAGCAAAAGAGATTGTTATAAACAACATGGCTGAACCTCCAGGTTTGCAAGAGTTGGCTGACCAAGTTGGGTTAACTTTAAAAAAGTTAAAAGTAGGTTTTAAACAAATCTATGGTGATAGTGTATACAGCTTTTTATTTGATTATAAAATGGAATATGCTCGAAAGATGCTCGATTCAGGTTCTTATAATGTAAATGAAGTAGGGTTAAAAGTTGGATACAGCACTTCCAGTCATTTTATAGCCGCTTTTAAAAAGAAATTTGGGATTACACCTAAAAAATATTTGATGAATTTAAACCTTAATGTGTAATTGTTGTATCATCGATTTACATAATATTGAAATAGAAATAAAAACTAACCTTGAGAGAAATATAAAACTGACTTTATCTATTTTTACTCAAGTTAATAATCATAGAAATCCAAGTTATAACCATGAAGAAAGGCGTATTATTAGTGAATTTAGGTTCCCCTGATAGTCCAACCCCAAAGGATGTAAAACCTTATTTAGATGAATTTTTAATGGATAAATACGTAATAGACGTTCCTTTTTTATTACGTGCTTTATTAGTTAGAGGTATCATTTTACAAACCCGACCTAAAAAATCGGCTGCAGCTTACCAAAAAATTTGGTGGGAAGAAGGTTCTCCTTTAATTGTGCTTTCCAAAAGAATGAAAGCTAAGGTAGAACAAAATGTAAGTATACCTGTTGCTTTAGCGATGCGATATGGAAACCCAAGTATTGAAAGTGGTTTGCAAGAGTTAAGCGATAAGGGTGTTACGGAAGTTTTGTTGTTTCCTTTGTATCCACAACATGCAATGGCTTCAACGGTAACCATTTTGGTTTTGGCAGAAGAAATTCGTAAAAAGAAATTTCCGCATATGAATTTTACGATTGTTCCTGCTTTCTATAATCAAAAAGATTATATCAGGGATTTATCTAATCTCATCAAAAAACATTTAGAAGGATTTGATTACGATCATTTACTGTTCTCCTATCATGGTATTCCAGAACGTCATATTCGCAAAACAGATATTACAAAAAGCCATTGTAAAATAGACGGTAGTTGTTGCCATACTCCATCACCAGCTCACGAATTTTGCTACCGTCATCAATGTTATGAAACCACAAAACAAGTTGTCGAATTTCTTGGTATTGAAGAAGGAAAATACAGCCAAACTTTTCAGTCTCGATTAGCAGGAGATAAATGGCTAACACCTTACACCGATGTTGAAATTAATAAAATGCCAGAAAAAGGGATTAAAAAATTAGCAGTGGTAACTCCTGCGTTTGTTTCGGATTGTTTAGAGACTTTGGAAGAAATTGCTATGGAAGCTAATCATGAATTTAAAGCACATGGTGGTGAAGAATTTAAGGCAATTCCGTGTTTAAATGATGATGACGATTGGTGTAAGACTTTGAGCCGTTGGATTGATCAATGGGCCTTTCAATCGGAAGAACAAAATGTGTAATGGCAGTATCATCAACAGAATTAGGCACATTACCTATTAAAGAACTACTGATAAAACAATCAGTACCTGCTTCTATAGGCATCTTGTTTATGTCTGTTAATATACTTATTGATACTATTTTTGTAGGGCAATGGATAGGATCGCTTGCAATAGCTGCTGTTTCTGTCGTTTTGCCCATAACTTTTTTAATTTCCTCCTTAGGAATGGCTTTAGGAATAGGAGGAAGTTCCATTATTTCTAGAGCCTTAGGAGCAGAAAACAGAGAAAAGGCACTACAAACTTTTGGAAACCAAATTGTACTTACTTTAGGATTGGCTATATTGGCAGTGCTAATTGGTTTATTGTATTCTGAAGAAGTACTTCTTTTATTTGGTGCCAATGGTGAAATCATGCAACCAGCCATGGATTTTTTTATTCCGGTTTTATATGGAGTACCTTTTTTAGCTTTATGTATGATGGGAAATACGGTTATTCGAGCTGAAGGAAAACCAAAATTTGCCATGATTGCCATGATTATTCCTGCTTTTGGCAATATTATTTTAGATGTCATTTTTATAAAATTTTTAAATTTAGGTATGTTTGGTGCTGCACTAGCCACCTCTTTGTCCTATTTCATGTGTTTTGTTTTTATCTTTTGGTTTTTTATTTTCAAAAGTGAATTGCGCTTGCAAATGCATCATTATGTGCTTCAAATTAAGATAGTTTCTGAAATAACTTCACTCGGGTTTGTTACTTTTGCAAGACAAGGTGTTGTAGCTATTTTATCGATTATTTTAAATCATACGTTGTATATTCATGGAGGAGAAATTTCAGTTGCCATTTATGGCATTATAAGTCGAATGTTGATGTTTGCTCTTTTTCCTATTTTAGGAGTAACACAAGGGTTTTTACCAGTTGCAGGATATAATTATGGAGCCAAAAATTATCTAAGAGTGAACGAAACCATTTCTAAATCTATAAAATGGGCGGCCGGTTTAGCCACCGTAATTTTCATTGTAATACTAGTTTTAGCGGAACCCATCGTTGCTATTTTTTCTAAAGATGCCACGATTATCAAAGAAACACCAAGTGCTTTGCGATTGGTTTTTGCAGCTTCCCCTATCATAGCGATACAATTAATTGGAGCAGCTTACTTTCAAGCCGCTGGAAAAGCAATTCCTGCTTTATTGTTAACTTTAACCAAGCAAGGATTTTTTCTCATTCCATTAATTTTAGTTTTACCAAATTATTATGGTATTTTTGGAGTATGGATTGCCTTTCCCATTGCAGATATTTTATCTACTTTAGTCACAGGTTTTTTTTTAAAAAGAGAAATGAATAGAAAATTAACGTACGTTCAAGATGGAATATAATTACATTAAAGCTTTACATCTCATATTTGTGATTACTTGGTTTGCTGGACTATTTTATATCGTTCGTTTGTTTGTATACCATGCAGAAGCCAAGCAAAAACCACAACCAGAACAAGATATTTTAATTCAACAATACCAATTAATGCAATACCGACTTTGGTATATCATTACATGGCCAAGTGCAGTTTTAGCTAGTTTTTTTGCTTTTTGGATGCTTTTTTTTACAGAATCTGGAAAATTTTGGTTAACCCAACCTTGGATGCATGTAAAACTGGCATTTGTTTTGTTACTTTATTTGTATCATGGAAAATGCCATCAATTTTTTAAACAATTACAAAAAGATGAAGTAAAGCATAGCTCCAATTTTTTTAGAATTTGGAATGAAGGGGCTACCATTATTTTATTTGCTATCGTTTTTTTAGTTATTTTAAAAAGCGCCATCAATTGGATTTATGGTGTGGTCGGGATTTTTATTTTTTCCATTTTAATTATGCTAGGTTTTAAGTTTTATAAAAGGATACGAGAAAAAAACAAATAATGTACGCACTCTTCAATATTAAACATATTTCTCTACGGTTAAGAATTTTTATTTCAATGATATTCTTAACGCTTATTGCTTCTATATTAATTGCTTTTGTATCGTATTATCAATTTAAAAAAGAAGCAAGGGAATATCATCAAGATCGGTTAGAACGTAAAGAAAATGCCATTATTGAAAACATCAATTATATTTTAAATAACACGAGTTTTCCTCTAACAACAGAAAACATTCAATATATCTTTAAAGAGAAGATTCATGAAATTGCGGATATTCATAGTTTAGAGATTAATTTTTTTGACCTGCAAGGGAATTTAATTATTTCTTCCAAGCCTGTTTTTAAGATGGATAGCATACGACCAGAAATAAATGCTTCCACACTTAAAATTTTGCAAGGAACCATAGATAAACGCTATGTTGAATTTAAGAAAATAGATGGATTGCCTTATCGTTCTTCTTACTGTTATATTAAAGATAATAAATTTAAACCTCTGGCGATTTTAAATTTGCCTTATGAAGAAGATACCGAATTCTATGATAATGAAATCAAGAATTTTTTGATACGTTTTGGACAAGTGTATTTTGTGATGTTATTGATTTCTATTTTCTTGTCCTATTTTTTATCCAGTTATATTACAAAATCTTTAAAAATTATATCTGATAAAATTCAAGAGACCAATTTCAATCAGCAAAATCAGAAGATTGAATTAGATGAAGGTAGTAAAGAGATCAATTTGTTGATTGAATCCTATAATAACATGGTGGATAAATTAGAGGATAGTGCAACCAAATTAGCACAAAGTGAAAGAGAGCAAGCATGGAGAGAAATGGCAAAACAAGTGGCACATGAAATTAAAAATCCGTTAACGCCCATGCGATTAACGGTACAAAGTTATCAAAGACGATTTGATTTAAATGATCCAAAGGCTAAAGAAAAATTAGATGATTTTGCGAAAATTTTAATTCAGCAAATAGATACGATGAGTTCGGTTGCTAGTGCCTTTTCTAATTTTGCTTCGATGCCAGCCCAACAAAATGAAACCTTAGATGTGGTTAAGGTGGTTCAATTGGCTTTGGATATCTTTAATGAAGATTTTATCCGTTTTTCTTATTCGGAAGAAGAAATTATAGCCAGTTTGGATCGAACGCAATTGATACGTGTGATTACGAATTTGGTTAAAAATGCCATTCAAGCGATTCCTGAAAATCAAGAAAATAAAGATATTTTTGTACGTGTCTTTAGAAAAGACAATCATGCGATTATTACAGTGAAAGACAATGGTAAAGGCGTTTCGGAACTAAATAAAGCGCGTATTTTTGAACCTAAATTTACCACAAAATCGAGTGGAATGGGACTTGGTTTAGCCATTATAAAAAACATCATTGAAAATTATAATGGAACCATTACTTTTGAAAGTGAAGAAGGTAAAGGAACTGAATTTACAGTCTCTTTTCCCATAACAGCGGAACAAGAAATAATTTAAAAACATACATAAAACAATCAAACTAAAATGGAAAATATTTTAATTGACAAATTAGACCAAATTGCTATTATTACCATTAACAGACCTGAAAAATTAAACGCTTTAAACAAAGCTACAATTTTAGAATTGCATGAAGCTTTTCATTCGTTAAATAAAGATGCAACAGTAAAAGTAATTATTTTAACAGGAAGTGGAGAAAAAGCTTTTGTTGCTGGAGCAGACATTTCTGAATTTGCCAATTTCTCAGTAGAGGATGGTGGAAAATTAGCAGCTAAAGGACAAGAATTATTGTTTGATTTTGTGCAAAATTTAACAACACCTGTTATTGCTGCGGTAAATGGTTTTGCATTAGGTGGAGGATTAGAATTGGCCATGGCTTGTCATTTTAGAATTGCTTCAACGAATGCAAAAATGGGTCTACCAGAAGTGACTTTAGGAGTTATTCCTGGTTATGGAGGAACACAAAGATTGGCACAATTAGTAGGAAAAGGAAGAGCAATGGAAATGATTATGACTGCTGGAATGATTGATGCTTCTGCGGCCTTACATTATGGATTAGTAAATCATGTAGTGGAACAAGCTGAATTACTCTCTTTTGCCAAAGAAATTGCTGCAAAAATTACTAAAAACTCCAGTACTGCAATCGCAAAGGCTATTGAAGCTATTAATGCAAATTTTGTAGACGGTACCAACGGATATCAAGTAGAAATTGAAAACTTTGGAGCTTGTTTCGGTACGGATGATTTTAAAGAAGGAACAACTGCTTTCTTAGAAAAAAGAAAAGCGAATTTTAAATAAAAAAGACATTAAAAAAGCGGTTCAAATTGGAATCGCTTTTTTATTCTAATTATTTTTCGCCTTCCCATTCGGCATAAAATTGAGCTAAAAACTGTTCCATAAATCGGTGTCTTTCTGCTGCTATTTTTTTCCCCGTTTTGGTATTCATTTTATCTTTTAAAAGCAATAGTTTTTCGTAGAAATGATTTATAGTAGGCGCATTACTTTTCTTATATTCTTCTTTAGTCATGTTGAGATTGGGTTGAATTTCAGGGTTATAAAGCGTTCTGTTTTTAAAACCGCCATAATTAAAGGTTCTCGCGATTCCAATAGCACCTAAAGCATCCAATCGATCCGCATCTTGTACGATTTCTAATTCTTTGGAAGTATATGTTTTTTCAAAATTTCCTCCTTTAAAAGAAATATTTTCAATAATAGCAACTACTGCGTCTATAGTATCTACAGCAACATTTTGGCTCACCAAAAAATCACGAGCTATTTTAGGTCCGATGGTTTCATCTCCATAATGAAATTTACTATCTGCAATGTCATGTAGTAAAGCACCTAACTTTACAATTTCCAGATTGCAGTTTTCTTCTTTTGCCAATAGGAGCGCATTTTTGTACACTCTTTCAATATGAAACCAATCATGACCTCCTTCAGCCTGTTGCAATTGTTTTTTTACAAAAAGTATGGTCGTATCTATTACTGTCATTTTTATATAGAAAAATTCCAAATTCTATTCATTACTAATGGAATTTGGAATTTTATTTTTAGAATTTAAAGAATTATTTTACTAAAGCAGGTTGTACCCATTTGAAGACATGACCTGTTTCTGGGATTACTAATCTTTCAGAAACACGAGCCATTCTTGCTGGTAATTTCATTAAGAAATCTCTTGCTTTTTCAGCTTCGTCTGTTAGGTTAGTAATTTTATCAATTTGCCATTTGTCAATTAACTTTTGCATGATGTCAACATAGTCATGTGCGGTATACACGCCTATTCGTTGGGCAGCATCTGAAAATTGTTCGAAAGCCGTACTTATTTTTTGTCCGGATTCTCTTAAAAAATGAGCAGGCATTGTAATTTTATGTTTCATCATGTGTTGGAAAGCCAACATCATTTCACTTGGATCTACTTCAAATATTTTGTTTACAAAAGTACTATAGGCTTGATGGTGACGCATTTCATCACCTGCGATTAAACGACACATTTTGGACAACTTATTATCACCAAATTTCTTAGCCATTTGAGCCACTCGATTATGCGAAATGTAAGTGGCTAATTCTTGAAAACTGGTATATACAAAATTCTTGTATGGGTCATTACTGGTACCAATATCAAAACCATCATTGATTAGATGTTGGGTTGTCATTTCTACTTCACGCATATCAACACGTCCTGATAAGTATAAGTACTTATTTAAAGTATCTCCATGACGGTTTTCTTCACCCGTCCATTGTCTAATCCATTTACTCCAACCATTTCCACCGTTTTCTTGATCAACACCTTCTACTTGGGTTAACCAAGATTCATAAGTAGGTAGAGCTTCTTCTGTGATAGTATCTCCAACTAAAACTACCCAAAAATCATAAGGTAATTCTTTTGCAATTTCTCGTAACTCCGTAACTTCATCAAAAAATTTTTCATTTTGTGAATTGGGTAATAAATCAGTAGGTTGCCAAATTTTTTCAACTGGAATTAAAAATTCTTCCACAAAGGAATCAATTTTTTTTTCCAAAAACTGCATTACTTCTAAGCGAACATTTTTTAGGGACATTTTTTTATTTTTTAATATGATCTGTTATTACTTTTTCCGTTTTTTCAAAAATTTCTTCGAAAGTATAATCCGAAATTTTTAGAGGTTCGTGAATTTGGAAATCCAATCGGTTTCCAAGTCCTAAAGGGAAAGCTCCGTATCTAGCTAATTTCCATGAATTATTAATAGTCACAGGAACAAAATAGGCATCGGGTGCAAATTTGTAAAGCATTTTTAAACCATTTACAGAGAAAGGTTTTGGTTCCCCTTTTTTTGCACGTGTTCCTTCTGGAAATATAACGACAGAATAGTTGTTTTTATTGATAAATTCTGCACATTTTTTTATTTCTGCTAAGGCTTGTTTTCCATCTTTTCTATCAATTAATGCAGAACCACCGTGTTTTAAGTTGTAAGAAACACTCGGAATTCCTTTTCCTAATTCTTTTTTACTAATAAATTTTGGATGCCAAGCTCTTAAGAACCAAATAAAAGGAGGAATATCATACAAACTTTGATGATTGGAAATAATAATTAAAGGTTGCTTTTTAGGTAATTTTTCTCTGCCTTGAAAATTATAAGTGGTTCCTAATAAATGAGTGGTTCGTACTAAAAATAAATTAAGAATAGCCACACTCCATCGATGCGCATTATAGCCAAATACATTTAAACAAACCCATTGGATGAGGTGAAACACACACAACCAAAATAAAAATAGTATATAATATACAATAGAAATGGGATAAGAAAGAATCTTTTGCATAACAGAATAGACTTTTTAACAAAGGTACTATATAAAACAAAAAAACCATCAGTAAAAGATGGTTTTCCTGTAATTTTGTTTTTTAGAATTAACAGTATTCGTTGTAAGCGTCTTTTAAATTTTCTGCAATTAATTCTGCAGGACGACCTTCAATGTGATGGCGTTCTAACATGTGCACTAATTCTCCATTTTTAAATAAAGCCATACTTGGTGAAGAAGGAGGAAAAGGAAACATTTCTTCTCTTGCTGCATCAACAGCTTCTTTATCAACACCAGCAAAAACTGTAATTAAATTAGAAGGTTTTTTAGCACCATCTAAACTCATTTTAGCACCTGGACGTGCATTTCTAGCTGCACAACCACAAACAGAATTCACTACTACTAACGTAGTTCCTTCTTTTTGAATTTCATTTTTAACATCTGCTGCAGTATATAATTCTTTAAAACCAGCTTCAGAAAGTTCTGCGCGCATTGGTTTTACCATTTCTTCTGGATACATATTCTTTGTATTTTAATTAATGTTGCAAAGTTACAAAGATTAAACAATTGAATATCTAATTAAATCATAAAGATTTGTTATCGTGTACTACAAAAATGATTATACTAAAATCTTTAGTTTAATTTGTTTTAACGAAGTTTCTAGAGAATTTTTCACCGTCACTTGTTTCTAAGGTTAAAATATAAATACCTTCTTTTAAATCACTAATTTTAATTTTAGTAGCTATTTCGGTGGGTTTTTTTACCAATGCCCCATGTATTGCATAAATTGCAATTGATTTTATATTTCTGTTTTCTATATTACGTATTGTGATAAAATCACTACTGGGGTTTGGGTATAATTCAAATGCAGAGCTTTCTAGACTTGGTGTGCTTAGTGGAGAAGAGCCTTCAATTACAGTTAAAGCCTGATCAATATTAGGATTATCAATAACATCTACAACTCCAGACGG
Organism: Flavobacterium sp. NRK F7; assembly: GCF_024054195.1. Lineage (GTDB taxonomy): Bacteria > Bacteroidota > Bacteroidia > Flavobacteriales > Flavobacteriaceae > Flavobacterium. The sequence goes on from NZ_JAMXLB010000001.1 coordinate 750,330, forward strand.
CCATTTAACAACTACTTGATTAATACTTGTTTCGGAGCCAATTCCAAAATGAGCATTCATAGTACTTTGATGACTAAAACCATGTCCACTTCTAATTTCTCTAATTTGTTTTCCCCAATTTCCATAAATTTCAACTCTAGCGCCAATACCGTTTTGATTGCTCACTAATCCTTGAAGATTAATTTTTACCCAATGATTCGCATTGGGGACATTATAAAAAACATTACTAGCAAATTGTATATCTAGAAAACCATCGTTATTTAAATCTCCTATTCCTCCTTCGCTAAAAACCATATCATAGCCCGTAAACGTTAAATCACCATTGTTTAAATATAATTCTTTTCCATTTTGCCATAGAAAATCAATCCAACCATCATTATTGAAATCGGCAGCTTGTATTTCCCATGATCCTACTTGTGGATCAATTCCTGTTGAAGCATAAATATCGGTGAAAGTTCCATCTCCATTATTTAAATAAAATTTATTAGTATCAGAAATATTAGAAAGTATAAAATCCATATCTCCATCATTATCAAAATCTTCGATAGCAGTTGACCAAGACTGTGATCCATCATTAATTCCAGCAATTGCTCCAGATTCGGTAAAAGTGCCGTCTCCATTATTTTTATACAATAAATTAATTCTTTGCGAATCACCAACGGGTGCGCCACCACGACATTTAGCCAAATACATATCCATATCACCATCATTATCATAATCAGACCACATGGATTGATAATTTCCGCCTACTGGTAAGGTTTCCATCAAAGAAATATCAAACACAAGATCACCAGAGCCCATATTTCTATAAGCATGGCTCTGTGCAACATCATGACAAGCCCAAAGATCTAAATTTCCATCATTATTGATATCAATAAAATTAGTTCTTTGTGTAAAAATATTTTGAGAGTAAGGTACTTCGGTATAATTGCTACCGGTTGCATCTGCTCTAACTATTGTTAACCTACTTCCGCTTCCAAACACTAAATCATTATAACCATTTTTATCATAATCACCAGCAGCAATGCTCCAAGTAGGTGTTGCAGTTAAGCCAGGCAAAGAAATAGTAGAAGTAGTAAAACCGCCACCAATATTTTGTTTTAAAATAGTCATAGCATTTGAACTTACAGTAACAATATCATCCAAATAATCGCCATTCATGTCCACTACACAACAAATGGTTGCGCTGGAAGGGATTGTTTGTTGAGTAAAACTTACTGGTGGGGCTACATAAGGAACTTCAGATAATTGAAAATCAAAACCTGAAGCACTCCATCGATTATCAAAAGCAATATAATAAGTGGTTCCTGGAGTAGTATTAAAACTTACTCTTGACAGGTAGGAATTGGTATTCCCATTATTGCATTGGATAATCCCAGAATCATCATCACCCGTTACACAAATTAAGTTGGAACAGTCGCCTGAATAAATATGAACTCGAGTATCTTTACAAATATTAATAGCTAAGTCAGTAGTAACCGTAACTGTAAAACTATCAGTAGCGACATATTTATACCATTCACCCGCACTTGCATTATTATTAATACAGCTTTGAGGAATTTGTGTGCCGTTTATTTGACCTACTGTGTAGGTTCCAGCTGTTACTGTGGGTGCTGAGGCACAATCATCTTGTGCAAATGAGTGAAAGCACAAGCTTAATAAAAAGAATAAGGTAGTTTTTTTCATAATTTGGTTTTTATTTAGTATGTTTTTATTAGCGACATTCTGGTAAAGTGTTAATCCAAGATCGAATTAATTCGACACCTTCTTCATGTACTAAAGTACGTCCAATGTAAGGCATCATAAGACTTTCTTCAGTAGAGCTTATTCTTTGTATCATTTCAGATTGATCAGCATTCCCTCCATTTATTACATAAGGTCCGTTTGTAATACTAAATAAAGGAGTCATACACACACCGAAAGTATTCAAGTCTGTATTGCTATAATTCAACCTTAAATCTACATAATCACAATGACCACCAGTCCTATGACAATGACCACAATTAATATCAATATAAGAGCGTACTCTTTTTTCTAAAGTTTCATTTGTATTTTGCCAATTAATAGTTGTATTTGAAGGAGTAGGAGTACTAGGATCTAAAAATCCGACACTTTTCCATTTGATTAATTGGTTGACAGTTTCATTACCATAATTATAAGCAAGGTTTAAGTTTTGTGGTTTTACTCCAATAGGTATGGTAATCTCACCATTTTCTTCTTGATTTGGATTAATTTTATGGCAAGTAACACATTCTGTTTGAGAAGGAATTTTGTAAGTTGTACTTTTTGGTATACCATTTTCAGACCATTCAACGGGAATAAATACACCTTGTTCAACGGTATCTAGATTGGCTTCGGTTTGTGCATCATTCCAGATGTAATCATACGCTTTCCAACCATCTGTTTTTCGAATCAAAAGTCTTGTTTCAATAATTTTTTGAGTATTATTTGGCAGTACATTATCGTAATAGAATGTCTTTATCAAAACAGATCCTATTGGAAATTCTAACGTATTATCATCGCCATTGTAGGTAGCTTGTGTGTTTTTTGGCATCCAAACAAATCTTTTTTTGTGTGCGTAATCCGAAAACAAACTACTGGCTGGTTCATAAGGTAAAACATCTAAAGAAGGCGATTGGTTTTTTAATAATCCAGTAAAAAAATGATATTCCGATAATTTACTGTAAGGTACTTGAGATAAAGTAACGGTTACGGGTGAAACTTCTGGTGTGGGTATTTCTGTGTAATTTGTGTCATCATCACTACAAGAAAATTGGAATACCAAGCACACCATCAGACCTAAGGTCAGATAGTATTTTTTAATCATGTTAGTAAATTTAGTTTTTTTAGTTGTAAAACAAATATAACTAAATTAATGCAAATATCTTATAAATAGATAATTACCTCGGGTTTATGGTATTAATCGAGAAAGAAGCGCTTTTAGAAAAGGGGTTTTAGGACAGTTCCAAATGACTTGTAAATCTTCAAGAAGAGTAGTTTCTTCATCTAAAAATTTGAAGATTAAAGTTGGATTGTCTGTTTGAAATAAATCGGAAAATAATTGCGCACCAATTTCATTATTTTGGTACAAAACATCTATAAATAATAAGTCGTAGTACCAAAATTTATCTTTAGTTAGTTCTTTTTGATTACTAAAATCAATTTCCTTTTTTTGTAGGAGTTGGACTAAATTTTTAGTTTTTTTATAGGCTTTTTTAAAAGTATAACCCGTGCTGGCTTTTGTCCAACCACCTGCAGAACCAATATGAATAATAGTATTTGTGTTTTGTTTCCAAAAAGGGAAGCTAGTCATAGGAATATTACCCTGTTCTTTTTCAAGAATTTCATATTCTGTTATACCTATTTTTTGAATATAGTTTTTAATTTCTTGCTCATATTCTTCTTTTTGAAGAAGCTCTTTTGAGAATAAAGTATATTCTAACAAAGCTTCGTGTTTTGAAAACGGAAGCAAATACATGAAACGGGTATTTTTATTTTGTGCTACTGAAAAATCCATAAAAGTGGCTGTCTCAGAATCAAAAACAGGTTCTTTGGATTTGATAAACCAGCCTATAAAATGTTGTTGTAGTAAAGGATATTTTTTTTGTGAAGTTACAACTTCAGCATTAAATATAGAATTGAATAAAATATCTGAATAAAAAGCATTACTTTTTGTAGTTACTTTACATTGCTTTCCAAGATCTTCAAAATATAGCACTTCATCCTTAAGAAAAGTAATGTTAGGATTCTGTTGAATTAAGTTAAAAACATACTGATATAGGTCAATCCCTTTTATCATTTTATAGGTATAGGGATTAATAGACCATTTTTTATTTTCAGAAGCGGTAATGAACGCAATTTTTTCCCATTTTTTAGAGACAATTGTGTCAAAAAGATGGGTTTCATCCCAAAAACACCATGTTCTGTCATTGGTTTTTTTAGTGTCTTTGTCAATTAGAAGAATGGTCTTATCCCTAAAATAAGGAGACAGACTCATTTCATAAACCGTTAATAGTGCAGCTAAACCTGTGCCAGAAAATATATAATTGTAGTGTTTCACCTTCCAAAGATATTGAATTTAAGGTTTTATTTTTGGTCAAACAAACGTTAAACCTACTCTTAAATAGACTTTTAATTGAGAAATGCGTTATTTTTGAACTGTAAAGTGATATGTTATGTTTAAAGAATATGATAAAGCTTGGGCTAAATACCAAGAGCGGTTGTCTCTTTTGCCAATTCCTATAACTTCATGGGAGTTTTACCAATTACCAAGAGCAGAACAAAGAGAGTTTAATGAAATTCAAAAGCATTGGTCACAAAAAGTTGATTTTGCTAAAGTTAAAAAAGACAAGAACCGTACAGTTATTGTAACGGATTGTGATTTTAAAATTGTTTTTGCCACAAGTAATGTTATCCAAATGAATGGGTATCATTATAAAGAAATTATGGGCAATTCTCCAAAAATGTTTCAAGGAAGCGAAACTTCATTAGATACAACATTAAAAATAAGAAAAGCGATTGGTAATCGTGAACCCTTTAAAGCGATTGTTTTAAATTACAAGAAAAATGGAGAGACCTATTTTTGTGAAATTGAAGCGTATCCAAAATTTAATACTGATGGTACTTTTTTAAACTATATTGCTTTTGAAAAAGCAGCTTAGTTTAAAGAATATCGCATTCCTAAAAACAAACGAATTCCTTGATTCGGTGCGTACACATAACTTGGATCAAAAGTTAATGCGTAAGGATTGTTTGCTGTTGCCATAGGATTACCATTTGCATCAAAAACGACTTCTTTATCAAATGGATCATTAGCTCGTGCAATTAAAAACTGATTTTTTTTATTAGGTGTCCAATTTAATAGGTTTTTAGCTCCTAGATACCATTCGAAATTCTTTATATTTTTGTAGGTAAATTGAATGTTTTGGATACTCCAAAAAGGAGAATATTCGCTTCTTGGATCTAAATCTCCTAAAAGCGGTAATCGCATCGGGCCATAAATATTTCCAGTGTAATCGAGCGTTGCATTCCATTTAGCGAGAGTGTAAGAAATACCCCAAGTAGCACTAAATTTCTCAGTTAAAATAGGAGTTGATACTACAGCATCTCTTTTATTTTTAGAATTTAATAAGGTAAACCCTGTCATTGTCTTTAGACCAAATGGGAAAAGAAATTCTACATTTCCAGTGATACCAAAAGTTTTCGAATATCCCTTTAAATTTTCATAAATAATTTGGTTGGCATTGGTATCATAATCTGGAATGATTTGGTTTTTAAAATGAGTATACCAACTAGAAAATTCTACTATTGATTGAATGTTTTCTCCAATTTGTCCTTTTTTTAAGTAATTAAAATTGATGTTGTAGGATTTTTCGGGATTTAGATTTTCTTTAATAATAACCTCCCGAGAACCTGTTAAAGCTGCATGTTCTTCTGTAAACAAATTAACCACTCTAAAACCAGTTCCTGCATTTATTCTAAAAATATCATTTTTTGTAGGTTTCCATCGATAGGCTATTCTTGGTGTAAAGATGAAACCATGAATCGAATGATAATCCAATCTGGAACCAAGAAGGACATGATTTCTTTCGGATAATTTTATTTCGTCTTGAACGAAGACACTACTAATCTTATTTTTCTCTGGTGCTTTAGTTGCTGTGGTGTTATCATTATAAAACTGATATCGGTACGCCATTCCTGCCAAAAAATCGTGATTTGTTCTTTTTATATCCCATGTAAGTTGACCATAAGCTATTTCTTGTTTTGCTTCAAAAAGGGTTGTTCCATACACGGAATTTTGATGGTGATTCGTATAAGATAAGGAGCTTGTAACATTTTCTACAAAGGGCAGTTCATATTTACCTAGCAATTCATATCGTTTCGTGTAAATGCTTTCTCCATATACTTGATCACCACCTCTGTAACTCTTGTTCCATTGCATTTCACCACCCCATCGGTCTTCATAAAAGAAACGACCTGCAATTGAAATTTCTTTTTCGCTTTTTCTATCCCAACTCAATTTGTTAAAAACCGAAATTCGTTCTTGTAGGGTAACATCCGTAAAATTATCCTGATTGTTATCTACAGGGTTATTGTAATTGAAATAATTCAACCCTAATAAAGCATGCACTTTTTTACCTAAGTTGTATTTTGCACCTAAATCAAGATTGTTTTCTAACCAAGAGGTACTGAAAAAATCCACATAAAGTAATGGTGCAGTAGTTGGACTTTTAGTAATAATATTGATTAATCCACCAACGGCTTCGCTTCCATATAATGAAGAAGCTGGGCCTTTTACAATTTCGATTCTTTCAATTAAAGAGTTAGGAATACCAGATAAGCCATAAACTGTTGAAAGTCCGCTTACTATAGGCATCCCGTCAATCGTGACCATAGTGTAAGGCCCTTCTAAACCGTTAATATGAATATCGCCCGTATTGCAAATATTGCAGTTCAGTTGGGGTCTTACACCATTTACATTTTGTAAGGCTTCAAAGATATTGGGTGTTGGATTTTTTTTCAAAAAAGTTGCCGTGTACACTTCTACTGGAACTGGTGTTTCCAATCGGGATACGGCTTTGAGAGTTCCTGTAACGACAACTTCATCTAAACTTTGGTTTTCTTCCAGAACAACGTCTAATAATATTGAACTATTATTTTCTACCCTAACTGTTTTCTTTTTTGTTCTATATCCAATGAATGAAAAATGAATGGTATAACTGCCATTAGGTATGTCTTCTAAAGCATATGCTCCATTTTCATTGGCATTTACACCTTTACTAAGTTCCGGTATAGAAACAGAAGCAAATGCTAAAGGATCTTTTTTATCGGTTATTTTGCCCTTAATAGTGGTTTGAGCAAAAGCTACAATATTTAAAGTTAAAAAGAAAAGAACTATTTTTTTCAAAACAATAAAAATTAAATTTTGACAAAACTAAAAATATTTTTTACAATAACAGAATATAATTGTTATATTTGATTAAATTTTATTTTATAATGACGATTTCTGAAGAAAATTATTTAAAAGTGATTTATCATTTATCATTGGTTTCTCCAAAAGGTGTTAATACAAATGCAATAGCTGGAATGTTAGATACTAAGGCTTCTTCCGTAACAGATATGCTCAAGAAATTAGCAGAGAAAGATGTGGTAACCTATAAAAAATACCAAGGTGTATCTTTAACGAATAATGGTTTGTTACAAGCCAAAAAAATTGTAAGAAGACATCGTTTATGGGAAGTTTTTTTAGTTGAAAAATTACAATTTACTTGGGATGAAGTGCATGAAATTGCGGAAGAATTAGAACATATAAAATCCGAAAAATTGATTAATAGTTTAGACGCTTATTTAGATTTTCCTGCCTTTGATCCACATGGTGATCCTATACCAAATGAAAAAGGTGAAATAAAAAAACAAGAAAAACAATTACTTTCAGAAATGCCAACAGGAGTAGTTTGTAAATGTGTAGGTGTCAAAGATTCTTCGGCCGATTTTTTGCAATATTTAGACAAACAAAAGATTACTTTAGGTTCGGAAATTAAAATTTTAGAAAAAGAAACTTTTGATGAATTAATCAAGGTTGAGGTAGATGGGAAGGAAGTAATTCTTTCCAATAAAATAGCTGTTAATTTATATGTGCAATAATAAATAAAATATGGGTAAATCGTTAGAAGAAGTTAATGAATCTGTTGCTACACAAGGTAAAACATCTACTTTTAGAAGAATTCTAGCCTTTTTTGGTCCAGCCTATTTAATTAGTGTGGGTTATATGGATCCTGGAAATTGGGCAACCGATTTAGCTGGAGGAAGTCAGTTTGGATATGCCTTAATTTGGGTGTTACTTATGAGTAACGTGATGGCTTTATTATTGCAAAGTTTAAGTGCCAGATTAGGAATTGTAACCCAACGTGATTTAGCACAAGCTTCAAGAGAAACCTATTCCCCATTTGTCAATTATATTCTCTATTTTTTAGCTGAAATTGCAATTGCTGCCTGTGATTTAGCAGAAGTTTTAGGAATGGCTATTGGTCTAAATTTATTATTCAATATATCGTTGCTCGATGGAGTTATTATAACAGTATTAGATACTTTCTTATTGCTTTTTTTAATTAATAAAGGTATACGAAAAATGGAAGCTTTTATTATTGCTTTAGTGGCAATAGTTGGTTTTTCATTTGTCTTTGAAATGTTTTTTGCTCAACCAGAAATAGGAAAAGTAATGACGGGATTAATTCCTACCTTACCAAACGAAAATGCGTTGTATATTGCCATTGGAATTATTGGGGCAACCGTTATGCCTCATAATTTATATTTGCATTCTTCATTGGTTCAAACCAGAAAATTTGACAGAAGTAAAAAAGGAATTAAACAAGCTTTAAAATATAATTTAATCGATAGTACTATTGCATTAAATTTAGCTTTTTTTGTCAACGCTGCAATTCTAATTTTAGCAGCGGCCACTTTTTATAAAAATGGATTATTTGAAGTGGCTGAAATTCAAGATGCACACCAGCTTTTAGAACCTTTATTAGGAACCAAATGGGCGCCTATATTATTTGCAGTGGCTTTAATTGCCGCAGGACAAAGTTCGACGATTACAGGTACTTTAGCCGGACAAATTATTATGGAAGGATATTTAAGTTTAAGGATTCAACCCTGGGTAAGAAGAATCATTACAAGATTGTTAGCGATTGTTCCTGCAGTAATAACCATACTTTATTTTGGAGAAGATATTACAGGTAAATTATTAATTTTAAGTCAGGTAATTTTGAGTTTGCAATTAGGTTTTGCTATCATTCCATTAATCCATTTTGTGAGTGATAAGTCTAAAATGAAAGGATTTCATATTTCCAAAACCATACAAGTTGCCGCTTGGTTGATTGCTTCCATTATTGTAACATTAAACGGAAAATTAGTTTATGATGAGATCAAAAACTGGTTGCAAATTACGAATCATCCTACCTTAATTTGGACGACGGTAGTTCCTTTGGCAATCGGATTTCTATTTTTACTATTGTATATCGTTTTTAAACCGTTTTTTGTTAAAGCTAAACATAATATTGATAATCACTCACCTCATAATTTAAAATTAAAATTAAGAGCATTAAATACGTATTCTGCAAAAAATATTGCTATTGCTGTTGATTTTTCTAAAGCGGATGAATTAGCCATAAACAGCGCATTTGAATTAGGAGGATTACAAGCAAAATATACCTTAATTCATGTAGTGGAAACGGTTGGCGCCATGATGTATGGTAGAAATACAGATGATCATGAAACCTCTATAGACGAAAAATTATTGTTAGAATATAAAACTTTATTAGTAGATAAGGGATATCAAATTGAAACGCAATTAGGCTTTGGTAGACCTGGAAAAGTATTACCTAAAATTGTAAATGAAAATAGTTTTGATATTTTAGTTATGGGTACACACGGACATTCTGGAATTAAAGACTTGTTGTTTGGTACAACAGTAGATAAATTACGTCATAAAATTTCAGTACCTTTATTCATAATAAAAAACAAATAAACAAAACACATGAAAACTATTTTAATTTTTTTAACGCTTTTAGTAGCACAATGTGATTCAAAAGAAAATGAAACTAAGGATACTTCGAGTAATAGGAATGAAGAACAATTAGATCAAAATAAGGAAGAATATCAATTTAAATTGAAAAAAGTTACCGCTGATTCTCGTTGCCCTGAAGGATTAAATTGTGTGTGGGAAGGACAAGTTGAAATGGTGGTTTCTGTATACAAAGAAAAGGAATTAGTTGAAGAAAAAGAGCTAATCGTAAATTCACAAACTACAGACAAAAATGTAGCTTGGGCAAATCAATACAGTACAAAGAAAATCACTTTTATTGGAGTTTTGCCAAAAAGGGTAAAAGATCAAGAAATAAAAGAAAGTGAGTATCAGTTAGTCATTAAATAGGATTAATGACACGAACAATCATCACCACAAGATTTCGAACTTTTGGGTTTCTTTTTTTTCCAAACAAATTTTCGAACTAAAAATCCAATGGCAATAGCAAGTGTAACGTAAACTAAAAGTTGTTGAAAATCCATACTTTATTTTAAAATTTGATAAGCAACTAAAGCGGTAACATAAGCGAAACCACTCATAAAAATAAATTGTAACAGAGGCCATTTCCAAGAATTGGTCTCTTTTTTTACGATAGCAATGGTCGACATGCATTGCATAGCAAAAGCATAAAAAAGCAATAGGGAAATACCGGAAGCAAAATTGAAAACTTTTTTTCCCGTTTCAGGATGTACTTCAGCGGCCATTCTATTTTTTATGGTTACTTCTTCGTCACTGTGATTTCCTACATTATATATAGTTGCCAAAGTACCTACAAAAACTTCCCTTGCAGCAAAAGAACTAACTACAGCAATTCCAATTTTCCAATCATATCCTAAAGGCTGAATTACAGGTTCAATAGTTTTGCCTAATATACCAATATAGGAATGTTCTAATTTATAACTATTGATTTTATTTTCGAGCACCATTGCATCTATAGAAGTATTCTCTTGTTTTAATTCTGTTGTAACAATTGCTTCTGCATTCTTAAAATTTTCAGATGGACCATGTGAACCTAAAAACCATAAAATAATAGATAATGCTAAAATGATTTTACCAGCTCCAGTTACGAAAGCTTTGGTTTTTTCAATTACATTTAAAGCTACATTTTTGAACATTGGAACTTTGTAAGAAGGCATCTCAATAACAAAATAGGATTTGCAGTTTAATTTTAAAAAATAATTTAAGATTGTGGCAGAAAGTACGGCCATCCCAAATCCAATCAAATAAAGCAACATAAGTGTTAACCCTTGTAAACTTAAAAAACCAAAGACTCTTTCTTCAGGTATAATTAAAGAAATTAAAATTGCATATACAGGTAATCGAGCCGAACAAGTTGTAAAAGGGGTCACTAAAATAGTAATGAGTCGTTCTTTCCAATTCTCTATATTTCGGGCTCCCATAATAGCAGGAATAGCACAAGCTGTCCCCGAAATTAAAGGAACAATACTTTTACCCGAAAGTCCAAAACGTCTCATAATTTTATCCATTAAAAAAACAACGCGACTCATGTAGCCACTTTCTTCTAAAACGGAAATAAATAAAAACAAAAAGGCTATTTGAGGAATAAAAATAACAATACCACTTATGCCAGGTATAATTCCCTCGCTCAATAAATTAGTAAATTCTCCAGGAGGCAGATGATTTTTTGTAAAGGCACTTAAAGAAGTGAAGGTTTCATCAATAAATTCCATTGGGACTGTGCTCCAATCAAAAATAGATTGAAAAATCAACAATAAAATGCTAAAGAAAATAAGATAGCCAAATACTTTATGAGTAAGAATACGATCTAATTTAGCTCTTAAATCGAAAGCTTTTGTGATGTCTATTTTTTGACCAATTTTTAAAGTGTCATTAATAAACTGATATCTTTTAATGGTTTCTTTTTGTTGCAATCTCTTTAAATCGGAATGTGATTTAGTAAACGAACTTTTAATTTCGTTTCTTTCTAAGTTTAGAAAATTAACATCTTGTGTAATTACTAACCACAATTTATACAAAAGTTGATTTGGAAAGGCTCTTCTTAAATTGTTAAAGTAATCTGGATCAATTACAGAGGCATGCAAACAAGGTTCTGTTGATAAAGATTCATAATTTAATATCAAGGCTTTCAAATCAGCTATACCTGTTTTTTTTCTGGAACTAACCAAAGCAATTTTTGTTTTTAGTTCTCGCTCTAAAACTGGAATATCAAATTCAATCCCTTTTAATGACATTCGATCAGCCATATTAATGACTAAAATCGTAGGAATTTCTAAATCTTTTATTTGGGTAAAAAGGAGTAAATTACGTTTAATATTTTCCACTTCGGTTACAACTACTGCAACATCGGGAAAATCTTCATCATTTTTATTTAAAAGTAATTCAATTACCACATTTTCATCTATTGAACTCGCATTTAAACTATAAGTGCCTGGTAAATCGATTATTTTAGCTTTTACAGATTCCGAAAGCTTACTAATTCCTTGTTTTTTTTCAACTGTAATTCCAGGATAGTTTCCAACCTGTTGGTTTAAACCTGTTAACTGATTAAATACAGATGTTTTTCCTACATTTGGATTTCCAATTAAAGCAACTTTTATAGTAGATTTAGACATGAATTAAATCGTGATTTCTAATGTTACAATGATTTGTTTTGCTGTTTCCTTACGGATGGCTACATGAGAATCATTGATATTAAAATAATAAGGATCACCTAAAGGTGCAATTTGAATTAACTCAATAAAATTGCCAGGTAAACACCCCATTTCTAATAATTTTAAAGGAATTTCATCTACATTTATTTCACTAATGTATGCTCTTTCTCCCTTTTTTAAATCTGACAGATTTTTTTCCAAACTTATTTAGATTGAATTAAAATACAAAGGTAGCTAATAATTAGAAATGGAAAGACAATTTTATATAAAATTTAAAGATTCTTATTCACATAGAAATAGGATGTCTTGATATAGTTTTTTTACTTCCTCTAAATTGGTTCCATCATAGAAGCCACGAATCCTCCTTTTTTGATCTATTAGAACAAAATTTTCCGTGTGCACCATATCATATAATTCTTCTGGCTTTCCTGTTTTAACTACTAAATACGATTTTCTAGCGATATAATAAATATCTTTTTTATTTCCTGTTACCAAATTCCATTTTTCATCAATAACTCCTTTTTCCTTAGCATAGGCTTTCAATACAGGTACGCTATCAATATCAGGTGTAACTGAATGGGATAGAAGCATTACTTTAGGATTGTTTTTAATTTTTTCTTGTAACCAAACCATGTTATCTGTCATAATAGGGCAAATTGAAGGACAAGTTGTAAAGAAAAAATCAGCCACATATATTTTATCTTTATAAGCTTCTTGAGTAATTAATTTACCATTTTGATTTATAAAGGCAAAATCAGGAATGCTATGGTCGTATCCAATATGTTGTATTGTAGAGTCTACTAATTCAGGATTAACATCCCTAGGATTGAAAATTTTTAATCTTTTTTGAGGTTGTAAAAGAGAATATATTCCTAAAAAAATAAGAATACAAAGAATGGTAAATAGCGTTATAAAGCCAAAGTATTTGTTTTTACGTATATTAATCATAGGTACAAAATTAGATGTTTCTCTTGGAAATTAGACCAATACAGTTGTTAATGTTGAAAAAAAATAAATTTTTTTAACCAAAACTAATTATATTTGCGAAATTTTGATTTTAATAGTTAATATTATGAAAAACAGTTACTTGTTCTTATTGTTGTTTACCATATTGGGATTTTCCCAATTCAATTCTTCCGCACCATGGAAAGAAAATAACCCTTTATCCAAAAAGGAAAAATTAACTATTGAGGAAGAAAAAGCATTATTCAATGACTATTGGTCTACCCGAAATAAAAATGTAAAAGGGTCTGGTTACAAACCCTTTATGAGATGGGAAAACTACTGGAAAAACTTAGTAAATGACCAGGGATATATAATTACTCCGAAAGAGTTTTATGCAGCGTGGAACGAAAAGAACAACGCTAAATTGAGCAGAAATTCAAATGTAGCTTTTTCATTGCCACCCAGTAATTGGCAACCTGTAGGACCATCTACACATACTAATACAGGATCTTGGTCTTCGGGTCAAGGAAGAGTTAATGTGGTATATCAAGACCCAAATAACGCTAATACACTTTATATTGGAGCTCCTGCAGGTGGAATTTGGAAATCAACAGATGCAGGTGTGAACTGGACTCCATTGTCTGATTATTTACCGCAAATTGGTGTTTCAGGAATCGTAGTAGATTATACTAATTCGAATGTAATTTATATCGCCACAGGAGATAATGATGGAGGTGATTCTTATTCTGTTGGAGTTTTAAAATCAACAGATGGAGGTTTAACTTGGAATACAACAGGTTTATCCTTTAATAATACAAATAGTTACGCTGGGGATATCATTATGCATCCTACTAATAATTTAATTTTATTTTGTGCTACTAGTACGGGTTTATTTAAGACTACTGATGGCGGTACTACGTGGTCAAATGTAAGAACAGGAAACTTTGCAAAAGGTTCAGTGCGTTTTAAACCTAACGATCCAAGTGTAGTATATGGGGTAACAAATACCGCATTTTATAAATCGACAAATACTGGAACTACATTTACTCAAATTACTTCAGGACTTCCAGCTTCCTCAAGTCGTTTGCGATTAGATGTAACTCCAGCAAATGCAAATTATGTTTATGTGTTGAGTCACTCCAATTCTATTTCTACAAATAATGGTTTTCAAGGTCTTTACAGATCTATAAATAGCGGAGATACTTTTACTTCAAGAAATACTACAACAAATGTACTAGAATCTAACCAAGCGTATTATGATTTTGCTTTAGCGGTTTCAGATACCAATGCAGAGGAAGTATATACAGGATGTTTGAATATTTGGAAGTCTACTACTGGTGGAACAAATTTCACAAAACTAAATAACTGGAATGCACCTACAGCAGCAGCTTATACGCATGCAGATATTCACTTTTTAAAATTCTATAATGGAAACTTCTATTGCGGAAGTGATGGTGGTGTATATAAGTCTACAAATGGTGGAACAAACTTCACCGATTTAACCGCTACAGCACAAATTAGTCAATTTTATAGAATTGCAGTTTCAAAACAATCTTCTGCTAATATGGTTGGTGGACTTCAAGACAATGGAGGACATGCTTACAGTAATGGAGGATGGAAAAATTATTATGGAGCAGATGGAATGGACACAGCAGTAAACCCTAATGATCCAAACGCCTATTATGGTTTTATTCAATATGGAGGAACTCTTTATTTATCTAATAATGCAGGAAATAATAGAACAGGAAGTGTTAATGCTCCTGCTGCTGAAACGGGAACAAACGATGATGGCGGAAATTGGATTACACCTTTGAAAATTAACAATGCAGGAGAAGTTTTTGCTGGATACCAAAGACTCTATATTTTGAGTAATAACACTTGGGTTCAACAAAGTGTTAGTGCAATTGGTAGTGGAGATATAGAAAATATTGAAATCTCTCCAGTAAATGATGACATTATGTTTGTTTCTAATGGAACGGAATTGTATAAGAGTACTGATAAAGGAATAAACTTTAGTAATGTTTTTACTGCTCCTTCTATAATTACTTCTATTGAATGTCATAGTTCAAATCCAAGTATTGTTTATTTAACTACTAGAAACATATCTGGAAAGGTATTTAAATCAACAGATGGAGGATTGAACTTTACTGATATTTCTACTGGATTACCAAATATAGGAAAAAATATAATTGTTCATCAAGGTCAAAACACAGACAATCCTTTGTATGTTGGTACGAGTTTAGGTGTTTTTTATCGTGATGACACCATGTCATCATGGCAAGCTTTTGATACGAACTTACCGAATGTATCCGTTACTGATTTAGAAATAAATTTAACTGATGGTAAGTTAATAGCTGCTACTTATGGAAGAGGAATTTGGCAAACAGATATTCCTATACAAGTGCCGAATGACGATGTAAAATTAGTTCAAATTCAAAGCCCAGTTACAGGTATTAACTGTGGCAATGCTGTTGCTCCAGAAGTGGAAATACAAAATAATGGTTTAAATCCAATCACTTCTGTTACCTTTGATTATACTATAGACAGCACTCCATATACGTATACATGGAATGGAAACTTAGCTTCTTCTGCTACCACAGTTGTCACTTTGCCTTCTGTAACAATCGGTAGAGGAACTCATACTTTTTCAGTATCTTCTTCAACAACAAATGATGCGTTTCCAGATAATAATAATGGAGAGAAAAGTTTTATAATGAATGATGCAGGAACTATTGGTGTTGTAAATACCTTTACCAATGCAAGTGATGCATTAATCTCATACAATGAAGGAAGTGCTGGTTCACAATGGGTTAGAGTAATTAGGTCTGATGGTAGCTCAATGGATAGTGCTGGAAATTCGGTATATTCTACAAGCACTTCTGGAAATTATCCAGATAACACAAAGTCGTATCTAGTATCTCAATGTTATGACTTAAGTTCCGTTTCAAATCCTGAAATTAGATTTTCTCTAAAATATGATTTAGAAGAAAATTGGGATATTGTTTATGTAGAATATTCAACTGATTTTGGTGGTAATTGGAATGTTTTAGGTACTAGTGGGCCAAATTGGTACAATAGTAATAGAACTAATGCTACTTCTGGTGCTGCAAACGACTGTCAAAATTGTCCAGGAGCGCAATGGACAGGATTAAACACTGTGAATACTTCTTATTTCTATCCATTAACAGCACTTAATGCTGAAACGCACATTATATTTAGAATCGTTTTCCATTCAGATCAATCGGTAAATAATGCTGGAGCAAATGTTGATAATTTTGTTATAAACGGGGTTGTTTTATCTTCTGATACTTTTGAATTAGAATCTATAACTGTATATCCAAATCCATCTAACGGGATATATACTATTAGTACAAAGAATCAACAAATAGAGACTATTGAAGTATACGATATTACAGGTAAAAATATTTTGAATCAAAATAACTTTAAAACTTCAAACGAAGTCATGTTAGATTTAACTCATGCATCAAATGGTATTTATTTTATGAAAATAAGTACGGATGTGGGGTCTATTACGAAAAGAATTGTTAAAAAATAAAATTCTAAATAAAAGAAGTTGGTTTAAGTAAACCAACTTCTTTGTTTTTAAAGAAACACAATAATGAAAAATCAAATTCTTCTTCTACAATTATTATTTATCACAGTTGTTTTTCCTCAGAAAAAAATACAGAAACAAACCCCTCTATCGAGTTTGTTTTTTGCTTCAAAATCACTTTCTGAAAAAGAAGCTTTGAATCAATTTTACAAAACATACCATTTAAATAAGGATTATAGTTATCAATCCATTTATGAAAATTTAGACAGAAAAGGACAAAAGCATCATAAGTTTCAACAGTTTTATAGAGGCATTAAAATTGAATTTGGAACAGCTATTACACATTCATTTGAAGGAAAAGTAACTCATGTGAATGGTGAATTATACGATGTAAGTAATGTTCCTTTAAATCCTAAGATCACCTCTGAAGAAGGATTGAATAAGGCTTTAGCGAATATAAATGCAACTAGCTATTTATGGGAAAATGAAGCCGAAGCGCAACTCATGAACTATAAAAAACCAAAAGGAGAGCTTATTTATTTCCCAAATCAAAAAACACAGATGGTTCATTTAGCCTATAAATATGATATTTATAGTACACAACCTGTTTCTAGGCAAGAGGTATATGTAGATGCACACACTGGAGAGCTCTTGTTTTCAAATCAAATTATTAAACATCTTTCAACGGAAAAAACTAAAAAAACCTTTCAACCAAAAAATGAATTTGAAGACAAAATCAATTTAACACTAGGAACCGCTGCTACACGATATAGTGGTACCCGAACTATTGAAACCACATTTGATGATGGAAATTCGAATTATATTTTAAGAGATCAAACTAGAGGATTAGGCATTTTTACATTCAATTGCCAAAATTCGAATAGTTTCCAAAATATTGATTTTACAGATAATGATAATAATTGGACAGATGCAGAATATAACAATGCAGCAAAAGATAATGGTGCTTTGGATGCGCACTGGGGCGCAGAAAGAACCTACGATTTCTGGTCAGAGGTTTTTGGTAGAAATAGTTATGATGATAATGGCGGAATAATTAGAAGTTATGTTCACTTTGGTACCAATTATAATAATGCAGGATGGAATGGTTTTGCAATGAGTTATGGAGACGGAAGTAGTTTTGATATTTTAACCTCTATTGATGTATGCGGTCATGAAATTGGCCATGCGGTTTGTACTTATACAGCAAATTTGGTTTACCAAAATGAATCAGGAGCAATGAATGAAGGCTTTTCAGATATTTGGGGAGCTTGTATTGAACACTATGGACGAACTGGAAATCTTTCAAACCCTATATCTGATAATGTTTGGCTTATAGGTGAAGACCTTACCACATCAGGTTTAAGATCAATGCAGAATCCAAATTCAAATGGAGACCCAGATACTTATTTAGGAACCTATTGGTATAATGGCAGTGCTGACAATGGAGGAGTTCATACCAATTCTGGAGTTTTAAATCATTGGTTCTATATCTTAACTATCGGAGAAACAGGAACCAACAATGCTCCTTCACCAGATTCATATTCCGTTACTGGGATTGGGATGGAAAAGGCATCAGAAATAGCCTATTTAGCGGAAAGAGATTATTTAACTCCTAATGCTACTTATGAAGAAGCAAGAACAGCGACTATAGCGGTAGCCAATCATTTATATTGTGCCAATAGCCCAGAAGCTATTGCAGTTACAAATGCTTGGTTTGCTGTGAATGTAGGAGAAGCCTATGTTGCTACTACTGATGATATTGCACTACAAGCTATTGATAATTCGGAAACTATTTTATGTACTTCTTCTTCAGTTGTAACTGATTTATTAATTAAAAATCAAGGCTTAAATGTTATCTCTACTGCAACAATTTCTTACACTATTGATGGATCTAATTTAATTACCGAAACTTGGAATGGTAATTTAGCACCTTGTGAAGAAATTAATTATCCTATTACAATTAATGGATTAACGAGAGGAGCTCATTTACTGAATGTAACTACTTCCATTATAAATGACGGAAGACCAGAAAATAATACCAAAGAAACATTATTAATGGTTAATGATGAAGGAACTGTGGGACTTATCAATACCTTTAGTAGTAGTTCAGATGAGTTAATTGCTTATAACGAAGGTGAAGTGAACTCTTTATGGGTGAGAGGGATTCATTCCGATAGTCCTACAAATGCTATGGATAGTAATGGAAATATAGTTTACACCACTAATCTTTCTGGTAATTATCCTGATGAAACCAAAGCCTATTTGATTTCGCAATGTTATAATTTATCCTCAATTTCAAATCCTGAAATAAGCTTCAACATGAAATATGATTTAGAAAATAATTGGGATATTGTCTATGTGGAATATTCTACAGATTTTGGGGCAAACTGGCAAGTATTAGGACTTAATGATGTGGCCAATTGGACCAATTGGTATACAAGTAATCGCACACAACTTACCAATGGAAATGATTGTTTTAATTGTCCAGGAGCCCAATGGACTGGAACCAATACAACCCTCACTAATTATTCGTACCCATTGAATGCACTTATTAATGAAACCCATGTAATTTTCAGAATCGTTTTTCATTCTGATCAAGCTGTAAACGAATTAGGAGTTAATATTGATGATTTTGTGATTAATGGAACCTTATCAACGGAGCGTTTTATAAATGATGGAATTTTGGTTTACCCAAATCCATCACAAGGTATATATACGTTGTCTTTAAGAAATGTTGAACCCGTTTCAATTACCATTTATGATGTAAGTGGTAAGAAGATTTCAGAAATTGAAAAGATAAAGACAATAGATAACAAAGCAAATTTAGATTTATCTAAAGCTTCAAAAGGAATTTATTTTTTGGTTATTCAAACACTAGAGGGAATAGTTTCTAAAAGAATTGTTAAAGAATAGTCACATTTTTTTATGGCTCTAGCAAATAAGGTATATTTGTCTGACAACTAGACTTTAAAAACCCAAGTAAAATGAGAAATTATATTTTTAAAGGAAGTGTAGGCTTCCTTTTTTTGATTTCGATTCTTAATTCCTGTAAATCAGGAGATAGTAGTACCAAAAGTACAAATAAGAATCAACCTATTGGTATTAATACCAATTTAATGGACAAATCGGTTGATCCTGCCGACGATTTTTTCCGATATGTGAATGGAAAATGGTTAGATAACACTGAAATACCTGCCGATAGAACGCGTTGGGGTAGTTTTGATGAACTTCGTAAAAAAACAGATGAAGATGTGATGTTAATTATTAAAGAAGCTTTGAATGATAAATCTATCGATTCAAAATCGGATCAAGGAAAAGCATTAAGTCTTTATAAGTCTATTTTAGATACGGTTACTAGAAACAAACAAGGGATTAGCCCATTACAGCCGTATCTAGATAAAATAAATCAACTAAAAAACACAGATGAAGTAGTTGCTTTAGTAACAGAAATGGAACCACAAGCGGGTATCGGTTTTTTTGGAAGTTATATTGGTACAGATGCTAAAAATAGTACCCGAAATGTAGTGTATATTGGTACGGGTAGTTTAGGTTTACCAGATCGCGATTATTATGTTTCTGATGCTCCTGACAATAAAGAAAAAAGAGAAAAATACGAACAACATGTAGCTAAAATGCTTCAATTTGTAGGTGATGATGAAGCAACCGCAAAAGCAAATGCCGCTAAAATTTTAGCCTTAGAAACTAAAATGTCTGAAGCTACTTTTGATCGTGTTGAAAGAAGAGATAGAAGAAAAAGCTATAATCCCATGACTGTAGCTGATTTAGAAAAGATTACACCTACTGTAAAATGGGAAAACTATTTACAAGGAGTTGGAATTGGTAAAATTGATTCTTTAATTGTTTCTCAACCAAAATATATGGAACGGTTAGAGACTATTTTTAAAGAGAACGATTTGGAAGCTTGGAAAGCCTACATGAAATGGACTTTACTCAGAGGTGCTTCGGATGAATTAACCACAGCAATAGAAGATGCAAATTTTGAATTTTACGGCAAAACTTTAACGGGGGCTGTTAAACAAAGACCAGCTGATGAAAGAGCGCTTCAAGTGGTAAATAGAAGAATGGGAGAAGCTATCGGAAAATTATATGTGGCTAAAAAATTCCCACCTGAGGCAAAAGCAAAAGCACAAGCCATGATTGCAAATGTTTTTAAAGCTTTTGAAAATAGAATTGACAATTTACCTTGGATGACCAAAGAAACCAAAGAAAATGCCAAATTGAAATTAAAGAAATCAAGAGTTAAAATTGGTTATCCAGATGTGTGGGAAGATTACTCTAAATTGACCATCACTGATCCAAAAGATGGAGGTACTTATTTCCAAAATTCAAGACAATATGCGTTATGGAGACATCAAGATAATTTAGATAAATTAGGAAAACCAGTGGATAAAGAAGAATGGGGAATGTCACCACAAACGGTAAATGCGTACTTTAATCCTTCTTACAATGAAATTGTATTTCCAGCAGCTATTTTACAACCTCCTTTTTATGATTATAGAGCAGATGAAGCTGTCAATTATGGTGGAATTGGTGCCGTAATTGGTCATGAAATTTCTCATGGATTTGATGATTCAGGATCTAGATATAACGCAGATGGAAATTTAATCAATTGGTGGAGCGATGAAGATTTAACACAATTTACTTCTTTAGGGTCCGCTTTAGCAGATCAATATTCTGCTTTGCAACCTTTACCAGGTATTTATGTAGATGGTAAATTTACTTTAGGAGAAAACATTGGTGATTTAGGAGGTGTAAATGCAGCGTACGATGGTTTACAAATCTATTTAAAAGAAAACGGTAATCCAGGATTAATAGATGGGTTTACTCCAGAACAACGTTTCTTTATTTCTTGGGCAACCATTTGGAGAAGTAAAATGAGAGATGAAGCTATTAAAAACCAAGTAAAAACAGATCCACATTCACCAGGAATGTATCGTGCTTATGTGCCGTTACAAAATGTAGATGCTTTCTATGAAGCGTTTGATGTAGAAGCAGGTGATGGTATGTATGTAGCTCCAGAAAAACGAGTTAAAATCTGGTAAATAGATTTGGTTTAGTTACAATTCAAAAATTATAGAACACTCAAATAAAAGTATTTGAGTGTTTTTTTATGGTTTTTTAATTGCTTTGTTTACCAAAAATAAGCCAGTAAGCGTTACGAAACCTCCAATGGCGATTGAAACGGTTAAAGGTTCGTTGAATAAAATGTATCCAAAAAACAAAGCCACCATAGGGTTAATATAAGCATATAAACTACTTACTTCTTTAGGTAAATGTTCTAAAGCATAAATAAAAGCAATAAACGTTAAAACAGATCCAAAGACAACTAAATAAGCAATCGACCACCAAGAAACAGCAGGTATTTCACTTAAAGGAACCGTTTCTCCTGTGGATTGAATTACTCCAAAAATAGCCACACAGGAAATTAGCATTTGTAAGCCTAAACTAAAATAAGGGTTGAAATTCGTTCTATTTTCTCTAATATAGATGGAAGATAGAGCCCAAGTAAATGTTGCAATAACAGATAGAATAATTCCAAAACGAAATTCAGGGTTTAGAAAATCGTTTAGATAATCATAAAATATTACACAAATTCCAAAAAAACAGATAATCAACCCTAAAACAGCTTTCCATGAAACTTTTTCACCTCTAAAAAAGCTAATAATTACAATCCATAGCGGAAATATGGAACCAATAATAGCACCCAATCCACTAGAAATATACTTCACACCCCATGTACTTAAACCGTTACTCAACATGAAATTTAGTATACTTAATACTAAAATATTACGCCATTGTCTTTGTGTAGGCCAAGGTGCTTTTTTTATAAGAAAATAAGTTAAGTAGATAATGCCACCAAAAAATTGACGTAAAACAACCAACTGCATCGCTGGCATATGTTTTACCCCTTCTTTAGAAGCAATCCATGTAGTTCCCCAAAAAAAACTAATCCAACACAACGCAAGAAAAGGCAACCCAATTGCCTTTTTTTTCTGCTTGATATATTCGTGAAAAACACTAAAATAGGCCATTTATTTATACCTCTTTTTTAAAAATATAAGACAATACTGTTTCAATTTTAGCACTACTGATAATTTTACCTTTTGATGCTGTATTTTTGGCAAATATAGGCAAAGGCAAATTCATATTTTTTGCTTTTTTGTGATAATATTCTTCTCGAGTGGGATGCTGAGGTGCCACAGCGTTAAAAATTATTTTGTCAGTCTTATTGTCACTTCGAGCGGAGTCGAGAAGTTGTTCCAAAATTTCCAGAATTATACCAATACAATCTTCTTGATGTATAAAATTAATCGGTCCATCAGGGTTTTCTACATTTTCTTTGCCAGCCAAATATTTTATAGGATGTCTATCTTCCCCAATTAAACCTCCAAAACGTAGAACTATAGTTTGAAAATGGGGATTATCCAATAGTAATTGTTCTACTTCAACTAATTGCTTTCCGCTTTCAGTTTCCGGATTTGTAGGTGTTTCTTCCGTGATTTCTTCAATTGGAAACACATCACGATAAACAGAAGTCGAACTTACAAAAAGGACTTTTTTTATTTCAGATTTTTCAATTTGGGTAACCAATGTTTGTATTTTGGCGACAAAAGAAGCAGAAGTGTCTTTTCTCAAATTAGGTGGAATGTCAATAACTAAAACTTCCGAATTCTTTAAAAAACTAGTTATGTCTCCTTCAATGGTATTTTCGTAAAGAGCAATTAAATAAGGTTGGATGCCCTTCTCCTGTAATAATTCGAGTTTATGCGCTGAAGTTGTAGAGCCTTTCACAGAAAAACCATTTTTTAATAAATGATTGGCCAAAGGCAAACCTAACCAGCCACAGCCTAATAGGGAAATTTGTTTAGTCATCTTCTGGACGTTTAGGAGGTAATTTTAATAAATTATCAGTTTCAAACGCGTAGTTATATATAATATTAAAAGGCAAAATTGATTCTGGATTATTATATAAAGTATAATCACCTACATTTTTTTCTCTAGCAACTATTTTGCAAGCCTTTAAATAACCGGCTCGAGTATAAGATAAAACGTTTATATAATCTGAAAAAACGGCATCTTCTTTAAGTCTTACTACTAATGTATAATGCTTATCTTTTAAAATATGTAATGCTATATTTTTTGCTATTTCATTACAATTAACAGGACTGTTATTTATTAAAATTTCATTTTCTTTGGTTAATTGAACCATAATTTCATTTTCAAAAGATGCAACTCTTCTTCTTCTCACTTCAAAAATGCCTTCAGGATTGTCTTGATAGTATCTTTTGGGAAATTTTGGATTTTCAGGATACGCGTTATAAGCAATCTTAAAATCGGAGTAAGTCGTAATAACTTTTTGTAATTTATATAACTGTTTTAAAGAAGTATTCTTATCAATATTGAGTTGTACAAAGTAATTGAGATTTTCAAAATAAAATCCTTCATTATTAAGCGCTACTACTATTTCTTTTAGTTGACTGAAATTTCTTTTTTTTCCATAAAAGTATAGTTCTCCTTTTTTTGAAACATATAGTTGTAATGTTTTATTTCGTGAATAAAGAGCTTCTGTAAAATGGATATTTGGTAACTCGATATTTCCTTTAATATAAGGGTTTTCGGCATGTTGTTTCTTGAAATAGCTTTCAAAATCCACAAGATTAATTTGAGAAAAAACTATCGCAACAATAGAAATGAAAACAAAAGAACCAATCATGTATTTTAAGTAATTATGAAGAATTACTCTTAAACTTTGCCAGGATTGTAAAAACAAGACCAATATAATCAATAAGAATAGATAAGGATATTCTTCAAAAAAATTAAGATGCTCATTAATTGAAAAAGTATAATCTCCCCAATAAAGACTATTCATATTCATAACTCCGTAGAACACAGCTAATTTTATAAAACAAAATAGAAAGAACCAAATCCATATATTTTGGTTGTGAACTATTTTTTTACGGCTAAATTGAATTCTTTTTTCCCACAATTTTTTATTGGTATCAAAAATTATTTTTAGAAAAAAAGTTTGTGCAATAATTAAGGCTAAAAAAGCATAAAATAAATTATAAAAAAGGAGTTCGTTTTCCGTAAATTCTAAATAGTTAAAATTAGTGGTAAACGTATACGAGCGAAAAATATCTCTACCTAAAATAAAAAATTGGTATAAAAAAAAGCTTAGAAAAATACTTATAACTAAACCTGCCCAAAACCTCAATTTTAAAATAGGAATGGATTCTTTAAAAGAAATCTTTTTTCTTTTCTCTTTCATCTTTTCTCTAAATCTAACTATCTTTTTTCACCAATACAAATCCGTCATTTTCAATTGCCATATATCCTTGATCGTATAAGAAATAATAGGTGTTCCCTGTTTTAGTTTGATAAATAGAGGTAAAAAAATCAAAATCAAAACCTTTGCTTAGAAGTTTGTTTCTCGTCGTTTTGGTTTTATCTTCTGGGTTTAATTCGGAAAGAATACGATAATTTTTACGCAATTTATTATTAATATTTCGCATCAAATTATTTTGATCCTTATTCATTTTATTATTGTAGGCATTTCTACAACTATCGGAACAGAACTTTTTATCTTCTCGACCTACAATTTTATCCTTGCATTCTAAACATACTTTGGCCATCCTTAAAACTTGTTTTTATGCAATAAAGCTTGTTTAATATGTGCCAAATGGTGGTTGCAATGCCAAGCATATAAACCAGCAACACTTTTTAAGGTGAATGATTTGTTGCTTTCTGGATGGAAATAGGTTTTTTCCCAATCTTTTTCATCCATATTCACCATTACTAAATGCCATTTGTGGTGTAAGCCTTTTAAGATCAATAAGGAATACGAAATATCATCATCGGTACCATCAATTAATTCTGCCCAAACATCCTCCGCATAGGGTTTAATAGTTGGGTTGTTTTCAGTAAGTGCCAATTTAAATCGGATCAAAGCATTACTATGACTGTCTGCGCAATGATGGACCACTTGTTTGATGTTCCAACCATACGGACGGTATTTCCAATGCAGTTCTTCCTTAGAAAGGCCATCAGTCATAGCCACAATTTGTTCTGGAAAATGTTGTATTTCTGAAATCCAATTATTAAGTATATCTTCTGTAATGATTTCCGGACAATTAAATTGTCCTATAGGATATTTAAGTTGTTCTAGTTCCATTTATTTCTTAAAATTAAAAACGACTTCTTTCTTAGAATCTTCAAAATAGGCGTAAAGGTTGATTTCATTTTCAGATACTTTTTCAAAAGTAAAATTATCAAAGTACATTCTGTTTTTTTCTTTTTTGATAAACCTGAAATCTTCGGATTTGTCTTTGTCTTCCCAGCCTTTTAAATTAGCATCAAAGTGTTTGATTTGGTACAAAAGTGTTTTGTCTTTTTCTACGATATGCCCTACTTCATAAAAAACAACTTTACCTTCTACCACTAATTTAAAATCAAATAGCATAGAACCGCCTAAAGGTGAGCTCCAATTTTCTTGAAAGGTTCCACCAAAAGCTTCTCCGGTCCAATTTCCAACAAGCCATTCCATATCTTTTAAGGTGGCTTTTTCTGAACCTTTTTCATCATTATAGTGAAGCGTATTTTGTGCAAAACTAATCGTAACAAAAAGCAGTACTAAGTAAGTTATTTTTTTCATGTTTGTATGTTTGATAAAAGCCTATTATTGTTTCAGCTTTTTTAATTGGTACAAATCTTTACGACGGTCTTTCATAGTGTTTACACTTCCATGTTCGTGCAATTCTTTTAATAAGTCAAGATCCACATCTACTATTAACGTCATTTCCGTATTTGGAGTGGCTTCAGCTTTAATTCCATTACTTGGAAAGGCAAAATCAGAAGGCGTAAAAACAGCTGCTTGTGCATATTGGATATCCATATTATTTACTTTAGGTAAATTGCCAACACAACCAGCAACGGCTACATAACATTCATTTTCAATGGCACGTGCTTGTGCACAATTTTTAACGCGAGTATATCCATTTTGAGTATCGGTTAAAAAAGGAACAAATAAAATATTCATGCCTTCATCAGCCATTAGACGCGATAATTCTGGGAATTCCACATCATAACAAATAATAATACCTATTTTACCACAATCGGTATCAAAGGTTTGAATCATATCGCCACCTGTCATTCCCCAATGAAACACTTCATTTGGTGTAATGTGAATTTTACGATACATTTCATAGGTTCCATCTCTACGACAAAGGAATCCTACATTATACACATGACCATTTTCTTGATAAGGCATGCTTCCGCTAACAATATTAATATTGTAGGAAATGGCATATTCTTGAAATTTTTTACGAATCGCTTCTGTATGACGCGCCAATTCTTTAATGGCTTCCGCTTCCGACAAGTGGTTGTAATCGGCCATTAAAGGAGCGGTAAACAGTTCTGGAAACAGCGCAAAATCACTACCATAACCCGAAACCGCATCAATGAAAAACTCGGCTTGTTCAAATAGAGCATCTAGATTATTTAACGGGCGCATTTGCCATTGGATTAAACCCAAACGAACAATACTTTTGTCTACATTGATTAATTTTTTAGAATCTTCGTAATAAATATTATTCCATTCTAATAAAACAGCATATTCTTGAGATTCTTTATCACCTTCCAAATAATTTTTCAAGACACGCACTTCATGAAAGTCATTGCTTAACTGGAAAGATAATACAGGATCATAAATTTCTTTTTTCTTGACTTTTTCCAAATATTTTTTAGGTGTAATTTCTTTAGCATACTTACCATAATTTGGAATTCTTCCTGCAAAAACAATAGAACGCAAATTCAATTGTTCGCATAATTCTTTTCGAGCATCATACAAACGTCTGCCCAATCGTAACCCTCTGTAATTTGGATTAATAAATACATCTATACCATATAAAACATCTCCTTCTTCGTTATGTGTTTTAAAGGTATAATTGCCAGTAACTTCTTTATAGGTCTTTGTTTTAAAAGCGAAATCTTCCGAAACCAGAATTGATAAAGCAGAACCTACAACTACATCGTCGGCTACAATAACTAACTGACCTTCTGGAAAAACTTTTAATAGTTTCTTAATATCAGTTTCATTCCAATAAGAATCTACCATTTCTGGGTAGGCTTCAATCATGGATTTCTTAAGCTCCTTATAATCTTTAATCTGTAAATTTCGCAGTTCAACTTTACTAATTGTATTCGGCATATATTAGGGTTTTTTATCAAAGATACTAATTTTAGTTTCCGTTTACAACCGTTTACAAATAGTCTTATAATCTTGTAAAACTATTTGAAAATGATGTAAATTTTTATACAACAGTAATCGTATTTTTATGTGTAAATTAGAACTATATGACCTTTGAAATTGGAATTGTTTTAAGTATTTTAGCCATTGCCTTTCTACTTTTTGTAAGTGAGCAATTTACAGTGGATAAAACAGCTTTTTTTATACTTACAAGTTTACTTATATTTGGTATTGTATCACCAGAGGAATCGGTTTCAGGTTTTTCGGATAATTCTGTGCTTACCATTCTTTGTTTGATGATTATAGCTATCGGGCTTGAAAAAAATGGTGTGGTTGCTTTGATGGCACAACGTATTGTACCTATTATGCATTGGCCTATATGGATTTTTTTACCACTTTTAATGATAGCAGTTGGAATTTTATCCTCGTTTATTGCAACTACTGCTGTGGTTATTATTTTTATAAAATTGGTCAACGAATTAGATAAGATGGGCAAAATAGACAAAGCGAAAGTGTTATTACCCATTTCATTTGCTGGAATTTTAGGAGGTAGTTGTACGCTAATGGGTACGAGTACTAATTTAATAGTTTCGGGAATTTCTAGAAAAAGTGGTATTGGAAATTTCTCTTTTTTCGAATTTTCAGCTGCTGGTGTCATTTTTTTAGCGATAGCAATCCCTGTTGTTTTTGTACTGGCAAGAATATTTTTGCCCAAAAGCGTTAAGGAAGAAGCCGATAATTTAGCTGATAAATTTGCTTATATCACTTCTGTTAAAATTAGAGAAGGTTCAAAATTAATTGGTAAAAAACCTTATGAAACGGAAATTTGGGATGAAAACGATATCCGGTTAATTAAAATTCAAAGAGGGAAACGATATCTTAGAACCGATTTGAAATCGGAGACCTTGCAAGAAAATGACATTCTCTGGCTCGACTTAACGATTGAAGATTTAACTTCTAAATCAGAAAGTTTAGGTTTGAACATACTTGGGGTGGATCAGGATTTATTAGAAGAACAATACACGAATGAATATCATGAGGTCATTATATTGCCTAATTCGAGATACGTAAATATGTCGGTGAAAGAGTTTAATGAGCAATTACCTGAAGACATATCTGTAAAAGCCGTAAATAGTGAAAAAGATTATGAGCGTAACCCAAATATGATTTATAAATTTTTTTCTAAGAAATTTATAAACCCTGGAAATCGCGTTTTATTAACAGGAAATTTAAGTGAAATCCAAAAGATAGCACATTCTAATAACTTACTTTTTACCAATTCAGTTTTAACTTTACCGAATATTCCAACGTATAAAAAAATAATCTCACTCTTAGCCATTTTATTGGTTATTTTTCTTTCTGCATCGAATACTTTTTCAATTTTAAAAAGTGCACTCATAGGTGTCGCTTTGTGCTTATTTACAGGTTGTATCCAATTAAAAGATGCCTATTCAGGTATTAATTGGCAGGTAATTTTTCTTTTAGCGGGTATGATTCCGTTAGGGATTGCCATGAAGAATACTGGAACAGATGATTTTATAGGAAGTCATTTGTATTCTATATTAAAATCGGTTCCTACCTCTGCAGTGATTGCTTTAGTATTTGCTTTTACCCTGCTCATGAGTGGTTTTATTTCTAATAATGCAACGGCCATCATTTTAGCTCCCATAGTCATTGTTGTGGCGCAAAAGATGAATTTAAACCCTAAGCCTTTATTATATGCAGTGATGTTTGGAGCCAACTTCAGTTTTTACACTCCTATGGGGTATCAAACCAATGCGATTATCTATGGAATGGGAATTTATAAATTCAAGCACTTTTTACTTATTGGTGGTATTTTATCCTTGGTTTTATTAGTTGTTGCGTCATTTATTTTACCTCTTTTATACACTTAATTTTATTAGTTTATCAAAAACAACCGTTTACAAATACTTACAAACGAAAGTAAATAACTAACAACCGAATACTTTTCCAAAGTTGTTACATCTTTGCCTTGTCGAAATGAAACGAATACAGTTCAATATTAAAAACAATATTTATTGCCACGTTTTACGAGATACGATATTAATTTATTATAAACCATTAAAATTTTACAAGCCTTATGAAAAACAGAGTACAATTAATCGGACATGTGGGTCAAGAACCAGAAATCAAAACTTTAGAAGCAGGAAAGAAAGTAGCGAGCTTATCAATTGCAACCAATGAAGTGTATTATAAAGACAACGGTGACAAAGTTGAAAAGACGGAATGGCATCGTGTAACTGCTTGGGGTAAAACAGCTGAAATTATTGAAAAATATGTAACCAAAGGAAAAGAAGTTGGAGTTGAAGGGAAATTGACGAACAGAACCTATGATGATAAAGACGGCGTAAAAAGATATGTTACGGAAATAGTAGCCAATGAAATACTTTTATTAGGGAAATAATAAAAAGGGAAAATGAACCTTTTCAAAATTGAAGAGGTTCGTTTTTTTAAAAAATATCTTTAGCTATTCTATACGTATTAGCATGTGCTTCAATAATCGTTTTTATTTCGGGTGAGTAACCACCGCCCATTGAAACTTGCACAGGAATTTCATATTGACGGCACAATTGAAAGACGATTTCATCTCTTTTTTTGCAACCGTCTAAAGTACAAGATAGCTTACCTAATTTATCCGTTTTTAAAATATCTACGCCTGCTAAGTAAAAGATAAAATCGGGTTTTTGTTCTTCTATTAATTTTGGAATAACTGTAGCAATAGTCTTTAAAAAAATAGCATCGGAAGTACCATCTAGAAATTCAATATCTAAATCAGATTGTTCTTTTTTAAATGGGTAATTGGTTTTACCATGAGTAGAAAAAGTGAATATATAGGGGTTGTTCTTAAAAATTTCAGCGGTTCCATTCCCTTGATGTACATCTAAATCAATGATTAGAATTTTTTTAGCTAATTTATGGTCTACTAAATATTGTGCAGCTATAGCTTGGTCGTTCAATAAGCAAAATGCTTCTCCTCTGTCTGAATAAGCATGATGTGTACCACCAGCAATATTAAAAGAAATTCTTGATTCAAAAGATTTTTTACAACCTAAAATTGTGCCTTGGGCAATACGCAGTTCTCGTTCAATTAAAGCTTTTGAAAGCGGAAATCCTATTTTTCGAATTGCTTTTGGTTCTAAGGTAAGATGTAATAAGGATGTAAGGTATTCCTGAGTATGAACTGCTAAAATATCTTTGAAGTCAGCAAGCTCAGGTTCAAAAAAATCTTGAGGTAAAGCGGTTCCTTCATGTAATAATTGTTGTGGCAACAATTCATATTTTAGCATGGGAAACCGATGCCCTTCAGGTAACGGATGTTTGTAAATAGGATGATAAGCTATTGGAAACATACTCTAATAATCGTAACCATTTGTGAATTTTGTAAGCACAATTTCTTCTTTTTTGGAGTCATAATAGCTCATAATAAAAAAATCTTTATAAGGAAAAATAGTTTCGTAATTCACATTGTTTTGAGCAGTAAATTGTGCTATTTTATCAATGTATAAAGGCTCAAAAGAGGTATCTACAGAGTTAAAATTTGGATCCAATTGAACGTCAAAAAATATATTTTGATTTACATAACTTCCTAATAAATCACCGCCACCTGCTCCTGCCATTTGAAGACCAATATCTAAAAGCATGGCACTACTTCTTATATGTTCAGTATAGCCACCAAACGTAGCAATATAATTTCCATTACTACAGTATAAAGATGCTCCTAGATCACTGTTTTGAAGTTTTTTTATAAATTTTTTACTATTTTTAAGTGTTGTGGGACTATTATTACCTGTTTGTATTAAAAAGTCAGATGGAAATGGAGAAGATGTTTCAGTTGCGATTGTATATTGTTTTATTTTTTCTTTTGTAGAGTAGTCAAAGAATTCAATTTCTAATTTTTCCGAATTTAACATCAGTTGCACCAATCTATTTTGGTACAAAAGAGAATTAGAGGCACTACTATTAGGTAAATCACTTTTGTTAAAAATAATTTCTTGTATTTGAAAATGAGATAAATCAATTTCAAAAATTTGTGTTTTAGACAGGTTTTGATCTAAAGTGAGTATTAAAGTATTCTTTCTAAGGTAGTATTTGATGGGTGGAGTGGCATTGAGATACGAATTAAATAATTGGTCTTCCATTTTTGTCAAACCATATTCGTGCAGTAATGCACTTAAATTGGTGTTATTATTTTTAGAATTGGTTATCTGAAATTCCGAAAAATTTAATGTAGTGGTAGTAATCTCATGACCTTTAAGTCCAATTAACTGAATCGATTTTGTTTCTTTTTCTTCTGTTAAAAAATACAAAGTATGGTTTACGTAAAATTGCGTAAATAAGGTGTTTTTTGAAAGATCAAGAGGATATAAAACTTTTTTTGTAGCATGTGTTTTAAAATCAAATTCGATTCCAACAAAACTTTTTAAATCTTCAGAAGTCCAATACGCTATGGGATTATTTAGGGAAGTAAAGCCACAACCCATTAGGAAGCGATAATTAAACGGTCTTTTTAAAGAAATACTATCCGAAAAGAAAATAGCACTATTAAATTTAATCCCAATAAATTTTTCTTTATCGGCTACAAAAGAAAAAATTTCCTTTGTATTTTGGTTCTCTTGGGTAACTAATTGATGAAAATCACTGTTTTTTTTAAGCTCAAGAGATACATCTGAAAGTCTAATTTGTCCAAAAAATAAATGGGTTATAGATAAGAAACAGAAAAGGATACTCTTTTTCATATAGCATGATTTTAAATCAAATATAGAATAATTGCAATAAATCTTTCGTTAAAACTATGCAAAAGTTACTAAAACGGAATATCTAAGAATCCAGTAAATGTTGTAATTTTTCG
This sequence comes from Flavobacterium sp. NRK F7, assembly GCF_024054195.1. Lineage (GTDB taxonomy): Bacteria > Bacteroidota > Bacteroidia > Flavobacteriales > Flavobacteriaceae > Flavobacterium. Next base: position 783,183 of record NZ_JAMXLB010000001.1, read on the forward strand.
ATTAATAAACCCATATGATATCCATCAACTAATCCATGATGTGCGGCAAGGCATAATGACATTGTTTTTTGGGATTCTTTTTGAATCAATTTTCCAAATGAGATTTTGGGGCAACTATCAGGATAAGAAAAATTTCTTGCATGAGTTAATCCTGTAAAGTTAATCCAAGGAATGGCTGAAAAATGAATAATATTTTCAGGATAGCTAGTAGTAAGAAGTCCAGGAGTATTTTGTATTCGATTGATTTCTAGTTGCGCCATTTGATTAAATTCCAAAAGGTTTTCATGATAATGCATCATAGAGAAACCAAACGTCTTATCCTCTCTCATAATAGTAGCAGACACATGAATGTTGTCATACAAGAAAACTTTTTTATCATCAATTCGATACTTAAAATTTTCAATTGAATTTATTGCTGTTAAACTTTTGTGTAGATAATAAATAAAAAAAGGAATCTTATGTTTTTTAGCTTTTTCATAGGCTACCGTCATATCTATGTCACAAGTAATGCTAAAAAAAGGCTCGTTAAATTGAGAAAAAAACTTAAAATGTTCTTTCCGATTCCAGGTGTTGGTATTAATCTCTTGTTTCATCTTCTAGTAAGCTAGTAAAGGAATGATTTCATTTATAGTACTAATAGCCTTGAAGTTTTCATGTTGAATTTCAAAATCAATTTTTTCATATTCCCAAGTAGTATGATAAGGAACATGAACTCCATAACCGCCTATATTTAAGATAGGCAAAACATCTGATTTTAAAGAATTACCAATCATTAAGAAATCAGCAGCTTGGATGTCTAATCGACCGAGCATTTTCGTGTAATCCACTTCAGTTTTATCACTCAATACTTCAATATGATGAAAGTAGTGACCCAGACCAGAGTCATGTAATTTTCTATGCTGGTCTTTTAAGTCGCCTTTAGTAGCTACAATTAATTTGTATTTTCCTTTAAGTTCTTGTAACACTTCTTCTACATGAGGTAATAATTCTACTGGTTTTTGTAATAAATCTTTACCAATGGTAATTATCTTTTCAATTCCTTTACCTGAGATGGAGTGATTGGTAATTTGTAAAGCGGTCTCAATCATGGAAAGCGTAAAAGCTTTAATACCAAACCCATAAAGAGGTAAGTTTTTGACTTGATGATTTAAAATTTGTCCTAAAATTTCTTGGCTTGAAGCATAATCTTGAAATAATTCACAAAAACGGGCTTGTGCTTCATCAAAATAAGGTTCGTTGTGCCATAGTGTATCATCAGCGTCAAAAGCAATAGTTTTTGGTTTCATAATCATATCAAAGGGATAAAAATAATTTATAAGAAATAAAAGGTTAAAATTACGTCTTTTTTAAGATACTTAAAAATAAACGGTTTCTTTTAAAGAGCTAGACAAATTATTAAAACTACCTTTTAGGTTAAAGCTATTTCTATCAATAAGAGTTATTTTTGTATCAAATATAAAGCAATGGATAACAGATATAGCAGAAACAGAATATACATTACTCCAGAGGAGCAAAATAGAATTAAAGAGTACCCAATACTTCTTGGCGGGAGTGGAATAGGAAGTATTATTGCAGAATGTGCTTTGCGTTTCGGTTTTGAAAACATTACTATTATTGATGGAGACCAAGTAGAATTAACAAATCTAAATAGACAAAACTATATAGAAGAAGACATAGCAATTTCTAAAACAGAAGCTTTACAGAAACGTTTGCTAGCTATTAATAAAAATGCAAAAATTACAGTTCATTCTTGTTTTCTTACGGTCGAAAATGTTGCAGATTATTTAAAAAACCATAAAATTGCAATTAATGCACTTGATTTTTCTTCTGATGTCCCTTTAGTTTTTGATGCGATTTGTCAGGAACAAAACATTCCGGTATTACACCCGTATAATTTAGGTTGGGCAGGCTTAGTTTCAGTTATAGCACCAGATAGTTTGTCTTTGAATGCTTTAGCAAAAAAAGGAGAGCCTTTTAATGAGGTTAATATGGTAGAATATGCGACAAGTTATCTTCGTTTTTGGGGAAATCCTCAAGATTGGCTTGAAGACATTATTCAAAAATATAAAGATGAGGTAGAACTTTTGCCACCACCACAATTGGCAGTAGCCTCATGGATTGTAGCAGCGATGTGTACTCAAATTCTTTTTGATATTGCTACGGGTAAAGAGGTAAAAAAGTTTCCAGAATTTTATTTTTCTTCAATCCAATAATTTTAAATGAGTTTATTATTCGTAGCAAAGGCAACAGCTTCGGAAATATTATTGACACCCAATTTATCAAATAATTTACGGCGATGAAATTTAACCGTGTCAGGAGAAACATAAATAGCATCAGCAATTTCAGTAATTGTAAAACCCCTAATGGAGTAGCTTAATACTTCTTTTTCTCTATCGGATAATTCAATTTTCTCTTCAGATTTCCAAAAATCACCTTCTAAATCGTATTTAAATATTTTGTTGTCTCCTTTTTTAAATATTTTGATGTTTCCAGAGCGTTGTTCATTGGAAAGGGAAACAATACAAATGGCTTTCCATATTTTACCATCATTTGTTAAAAAAAGAGGCGTTAATTTTTGATTAATTAAGATGATTTTTCCCTCTTGATTTTTTAAATGAAAGTCATAGGAAATTGTATGAAATTTTCTTTCTTCTACAGGAATTTTTTCATAAAATTCAAATCCAATCGCATTAATTTTAAGGAGTAAATCTAAATCTTGTTTTAAAACATATTTAAAATAAAAAGCGTAACCCATTTCTTGTACTTCTTCTCCTGAATGGCCGCAAAGAAATAAAGGATTTTCAGAGACATAATCAAACCCTTTCTTTTGATAATCGATAACATAAATACTGTTATAAGTTGTTCGTGCAAAAGCTTTAATAGGCTCTAAGTAATCGTTGGTTTGTAGGACTTCCTCATCTGAAACGCTATTAACCGTGTTTTTCAGACTGAAAAAATTGTTTATTTCTTCCATGTTTATTTGTTTAATACCAAATATAAGATTTTTTTAAGAAAAAAATCTTATATACTACACTTTCGGGTAGTTTTTATGTAACTTATTCATTACTACTATTTTGTGTAATGATGTCCATCTGTATGTTGAATAGCTTTGAGTATAAATAAAGCAAATATGATACTTACAAAAAACTACTTAGAAAGATTAAACACAACAGAAATTCAAAAATTATCTGAATTTGTTGTTATTGAAAATTTTAAACATCATGCGAATAGTATTCTACCAAAAGAATACCAAGAAGATGTTCAGTCTATATATGAAGAAGAAATGCTTTATATAAAGAATTCTCAAATTTTTGTTTCCAAAAATAGTTCAGGTGAGATTTTAGGTGCCATACGCGTATTGAAATGGAATTTTATGGATGTTTTGCCTATTCAGAAAATTTTCGGAATAAATCCTTTAAATGTAATTGGTGATATTCCTTTAAATGACATTTTTCATATTGGAAGATTTGCTATTAAAAAAGAAGGCAGCGATATGAATCTATTCAAACAATTGATGGTATGTGCGATTTCTCCAGTTTGTAAGCATAAAGGAAATGTAGTCTTTGCAGAATGTGATAGTAAATTGTTACGTATCCTGAGGCTTTTAGGGATTAAAGCAACAGTAGTGGGAGCATCTATAAATTATTTAGGTTCGGAAACGATTCCAATTTGTATGACCTATGACGGGTTACTTGATTTCTATAATGCCAATAAAGCATTAGTTCCTCATACGGTTATGGAACAAGAATTAAAAGAAGCTTATGTACTACCTAAAAGTGTAGTTTTTAATACCTCAAGCTACAACTACTCTTTAGTGTAGCAGGTACAAAGTAGATGTTGAGTAGTTTTGAAATGTAGTTAAAAACAAAAAAGATGAACCATATAATTTTCAATTTACTAGTATTTTTTTCAATGTCAGTTTGTTTGGCTCAAACTACTTACACAGGAAAAGTTATCGATACTAAAAATATACCAGTAGCTTTTGCAAATGTTATTGTTTATAAAAGTAACGACCGTTCTGTTAAAGAAGGTACTATAACAGATGAAAATGGAAATTTTAAAATTACACTGAATGAAACAGAGAATTATCATTTAGAAATTAGTTTTCTAGGGTTTAAAACCAAAGTTATCCCTCTTAAAAAAACTGCACTGGGAAATATAATAGTAGAAGAAGAGGTGAATAGTCTTAATGAAGTTGTGGTAAAGTCTAAAAAAATAAACCTCATACGGAAAAATGATCGTCTGATTTTTTCAATTGAAAATACTGTTGCGCAAGAACTAGGATCAGCTGTAGATGTACTTAAGGTTACTCCAAATATTGTGATGCGTGATGATCAGTTATCGATGTTGGGAAAAAATTTCATTCGTGTCATGGTAAATGGTAAAATGATGCCTTTTACGGGAAATGACTTAAGAAATTACTTGTCTAGTATTAATAGTAATGATATAAAAAGTATTGAAGTCATTACTACACCACCCTCTGAGTTTGATGCAGAAGGAAATGGGGGAATTATCAATATTATTCTTAAAAAGCAAAAAAATGATTTTTGGAGTCTAAATGCTCGCTTGTCAAGTATTCAAAGGAAAGAATTTTCATATGGAAGAGATTTATCCTTTAATTATAAAAAGAAAAATACCTATTTAACATTGAGTGCTTCTAATGGTAAATATCTTAAAAATAATTTATTTCGAAATGCGACCTATTATGATGAGGAAACTTGGTATGGAGAAGGGCCAAATCGATATGATAATGATTATACCAATTATAGATTTTCAATAACCCAAAACATTACTAAAAACTGGGAAATGGGAGCTAGTTACGCGGGATCTTTTTCGGATACCGATAATCAAACCACAAATAGAGACAGTATATTTGACACAAGCAACACATTAAAATATATAATTAATTCGAGAGGATTAAACCTAAGTGATTCTAAAGTTCATGCAATAAATTATTACAATACCATTCAATTAGACACGGTTGGGAAAAAAGTATCTATTGATTTGGATTATTTTACTTCAAATGCTTTTAAAGAAGGAAATAATAGTGGCGAAAAATCAGAAAACAATATCAATCAACCTATTTTTTCTAATGCTACAGCGATAGATTATAGCTTTAAAAATATATCCAATAAAATAGATTTTTTTCTTCCATTTAAAGGAATTGAATTAAAAGCAGGAACCAAAATTTCTTTATCAAAAACTACAAATGACTTTAAATTTTATGACACTTTTACGGGTATACCTGTCTTAGATAACAATCAGTCCAATCACTTTAATTATGAAGAAAATATTTATGCAGGATATGTTTCTGGTACAAAGCAACTCAGTGAAAAATTATCGGGTACATTAGGTTTAAGAGTTGAAAATACGGTTACCGAATCCTATTCAAGAGCAATTAATCAAACGAATACAAATAAGTATACCAAATTATTTCCAACGTTATTTTTAACATATAGTCTTGAAAATAATAAATCCCTCTCGTTTAATGTAAGCAGACGATTGAACAGACCCTCTTTTGAAAGTTTAGATCCCTTTAAGATGGTATTAAATCCTTTCAAAACCGTTCAAGGGAATCCCTTTCTTAAACCTTCTTACCTTACGAGTAGCGAACTAATTTTTAATACAAACAAAAATGAATTGAAAGCCTATTCTCAATGGATGGATGATGGTTATGAACAAATAAGTGAAATTGATCCCAATACAAAAATCATCAACTATACTTATTACAATTATATAAAAACCAGAACGTATGGAATTACTGACACCTACATTTTTGATAAGTTAGAATGGTTAACCTCTTATAATACTATTGATATTGGTTATTCTATAATGTCTTCTTCCATACCACAGACGATTGCAAATCAAGAAGGTTTCAATGCTTTTATCCAAACACAAAATAGTATTCGTTTGGACCCAAAAAACAACCTCTCTTTAGGAATTAATTATTATTACGTTTTTCCAGCTAAAAATAATCTGTCTAAAGTGGAGGGCTATGGACCACTTGATATCTCCTTACGATTAAAACTCTTAGAAGGAAATTTAAACCTCTCTTTATATGCAAGTGATGTTTTATATACCAGTAGAGCTAAAGTAACTAATTATTACAACGGAATACGAGCAACATATAAAAACTATTACGATACCAGATATGTGAGTTTTACAGCGAGATACACATTTGGTAACAAAAAGATTTATTCGAAAGCATCTCGATTTGGAAATGACGATATCCAAAGCAGAGCAACAAAATAACTAAAAAATATTCTTGGCCGAGAATTAGACCGACGAACAATTGATGTCTTTAAACTAGAATTGAAATAACAATAATTAAAATAAAACAAAAATGAAAAAAATCCAATTAAACAAAGGGTTAAGCTTAAACAAAGAAGCAATTACAAAATTACAAGAAGATCAATTATCTAACGTAAAAGGTGGTGTTAGAGGTGTTACTTGTGCTAATGCATCATGCGCAGCTTCATGTAACCAAAATTCATGCAATCACCAAGCAGATCAAGTTTTACAATAGTTAGTAAAACAATTCAACAAATATTAATTTTTAAAATAAAACAAAAATGAAAAAAATTCAATTAAACAAAGGGTTAAGCTTAAACAAAGAAGCAATTACAAAATTACAAGAAGATCAATTATCTAACGTAAAAGGAGGAGTTAAAGGATTTACTTGTGCTAATGCATCATGTGCAGCATCATGTAACCAAAATTCATGTAACGCTCAAGCAGATCAAGTTTTACAATAATTCGTAAAACAATTAAAACAAATATTAATTTTTAAAATAAAACAAAAATGAAAAAAATTCAATTAAACAAAGGATTAAGCTTAAACAAAGAAGCAATTACAAAATTACAAGAAGATCAATTATCTAACGTAAAAGGTGGTGTTAGAGGTGTTACTTGTGCTAATGCATCATGTGCTAACTCTTGTAACCAAAATTCTTGTAATGCTCAAGTAGATCAAGTTTTAGAGCGTTAATCATTCAACAAAACATAAAGGGATTTTTGTTTCCTAATCTAAAAATCCCTTATGTTTTTTTAACCAATTTCAAAAACAAAAGAAATGAAAAAAATTCAATTAAACAAAGGATTAAACTTGAATAAAGAAGCAATCACTAGACTTCAAGACGTTCAAATGTCAAATTTAAGAGGTGGTGTGAGAAGTATTTCTTGTTTACAATTTACTTGTAATTCTTCTTGTAACAATGGAACTTGTAACGGTTCTGCCGATCAACAACTAGATTTTACTCGCTAATTTTTGCAACAAATCACAATTGTCCTTCCGTCTTAAATGATAAAGGACTTACTATTCCAGGGTTCTCTTATTAAAATCAAAAAAAATGAAAATAGCATATCAATTAATTGAAAAAATAGATTCTTTAAATAGCGAAGAATTAACAAACGATGGTTTATTATCAGGTAAACTAGGACTTGTATACTATTATTTATCACTTTATAAGCATTTCAAAGAAGATAAATATTTACAAAAAATTCAAGCCACTCTTGAAACTGTTTTTTCAAATATTGAAAGCGAACAATCGCATTTAGTGTTGTCTTCTTCCTTAGAAGATGGGTTAAGCGGTTTAGGATATATATTAAGCTTGCTAATTGAAGAACAAGTCTTAGATCAGCAGGATTATGCAGAAGAAATAGAGCAAATTAATACGATGGCTTTTCAGGAGGCGATGCAATTATTAGAGGCTCAAAATTATGATTTTATAAGAGGACCATTTGGAATATTATATTATTTAAATCACGTTAAGGCAACTGTTTATGTAGATGAAATTTTACAAAAAATACAAAAAAAATGTGAGGAAGATGCCTCTTTTTTATTCTATAATAACGCTACCTACATAGAAGGAATTCATATTGGATATGCTCATGGGTTGTGTGCTATCGTAAAAGTTTTAAATGATATTGAGAATGAAAAAGCAACTAGTATTTCTACAAAAATCCTTACCAAGTTAGTTGATTATATCAATAAAAATGAGGTTTTTATAAACCAAAAAAGATATTTCTTGCCAAGAAGTATTCATAACTCTACCGAGTTCCCGAATGGATTAAATTTTAGAGCCGTATTAGCTTGGTCGAACAGCGATGTGAATTTTTCAACGCTTATTTATTCACTTAAAAAGGAATTGGTTAACCCAGAATTATTAAAAATGGCAGATGAAATTGCCCTAACAAGCCTAGAAAGAATCGATGCCAGTTCAACTCGAGTATGGGACCATCGATTTTATTATGGCAGCTCTGGAGTATTAAAAAGCTATAACTACTTATATACAAAAACAGGAAACCCAAAATTTAAAGAAGCTTCCGCATTTTGGTATCAACAAACCCTACATTATTTAGAAAACAATACCATAGCCGAACATCCTTTAGATTTTATAAATAATCTTCCAGCCACGACGCTAACGCTTTTGGAGTTTGAAGAACAAAAAAATACGAACTGGTCAAATATTGTATTATTATGAGAAATGAAGAAATTAAAATAGGACTTTTAGAGTTTGGGATAAGTGATCAAAAAAACTCTATTCATGGATTAGAAGACATCTTTTCCTATGCAAGTACAGCTGATGAAATTGGATATTCAAGATTTTGGATTTCTGAACACCATCGATCGAATCCACTCCACCCTTACAATAATCCTGAAATTTTAATTTCTTTAATTGCAGGAATGACAAATACAATACGAGTGGGATCAGCAGGATCATTAATAGGCTATTATTCCCCTTATTCTTTGGTCCAAAACTATAAATTACTGAATAATATTTATAATGACAGAATCGACTTTGGTTTGTCTAAAGGAAGACCCGAACACTCTCATTTACATAATTTTTTCAATTTGGACAATCCCACTTTCGAAAACAGAAATTATATGAGTAATCTGGAAAGTATTTGTGATTTACTTCAAAATGAAGAAGAAAATTTTGAAAAGAAAAACATTGTAATTCCCCCTTTTAAAGGAGTATCGCCTTCTCTTTGGTATTTATCTAACAGCTATAAAATGCGAGATATGGCGGTGCAAAAAAAACTTAACATCTGTAGGTCTTTACTACATGGATTAGATGTTTTTGATTTTGATCCAGATATTGAAGGACTTACAAAATATAGAGAAGATTTTTATGCAACACATCAAGAATATCCTGAAGTAGCGCTTGCCATTGCCGTTTCATTTACAGATTCTCCTGAAAAACTATTGGAGAAAGAAAAAGAAATAACCAACATCAAAGAAGGGATAAAAGTACTTTCAGTTACAGAGGATAATTTTCTAGAAACTTTAGAGAACCTTCAGCAAAAATACCAAGTAGATGAATTTATTATTTATGATACAGAGTATAATTTGGAGAAAAAGATGAAGCATCTAAAAATCATGAAAGAAGCGGTTTCTTCTAAACTTTTAAAAATCTATTAAAATGAAAAACATTAGCATATTTACCAATAAAATAGTTCGAATACCTTTCTTCTCATTGAATGAATACAAAGCAATTCCAACAGATGTAAAGGAACTAGACACCTTTATCGATGCCCTGTTTTATCACGAAAAATTTTCAGAAGCCGTTTATTTGGCATCACCTGTTTTACATGAAGAATGGGAAAAAATAGTTGAATCAGGTAAAGAAAGAGGTAAAATCAACGAATCCATTCTAAAATATTACTTAAGAGCAATTTCTAATACGGTGCCTTTCGGATTGTTTACTTCTTATTCGATATTGGAAGACGAGCCTAAAGAATCAAAGGCAAAAGACTATGAAAGGTTTTCTAATCTTGATATGGAATATCTATTGAAATTGTTACATCATCTGAATCAAGATCCTATTATAAAAAACGCAGTTACTTACAGAAAGAATAATTCCATTTATAAAGTAGGGGAAAAATATAGATACATTGAACCTAAATACGTCAATGATAAAATCAGCTATACATTAGCATCTATTGATAGTGATGAATTAATTGATTACCTATTACAAGACGACAGAGAAGAAATTACGTTAACAGTACTTAAAGAAGAAATTTTAAATCTTGTGGAAGGTGTAACTGAAGATGAGGTGGCAGCTTACTTAGATGAATTAATCCAATCTGGAATCTATCTTTCTTCTCTAGAAGTATGTTTAAACCAGCCTCAATTTATACAGCAAATAGTAGGTTTTTATGAAAAAAACAAAGCTCAAATTGACACGAAAGATTCGTTAAAAAATATTTTTGAAGCCTTACGAAATGTAGATACAGCTTTACATCAATTAGATGATAAGGTCTTTAATTCTAAAGCCATTTATGATACTGTTTTTTCTGAATTGAATAAGATTGGTATTCCTTACGAACAAAAATATGTGATTAATTCCAACCTGAAACGTAATAATGTTGCGATAAACGAAAAGGATATTAATCAAAAACTCCAACAATTCTTAAGTAAATTATCTAAAATTTCTCATAGTAAAATTAAGCGTTTGAATAATTTGGAAATTTTCAAACAAAATTTTTACAATCGATATGAAGATCAAGAGGTAAAACTAATGGATGCTTTAGATAATGAGTTAGGAATAGGATACTTATCGCAATATAATGAAGATGTTTTATTCTCAGATCTTTTAGACGATATCACCATTGCTCCACAGAAAAAGGGAGTTACCGATAGAAAAATTGAACCTCAAATTAATAATTTTTGGTTGAATTTAATCATGGAAAATGCTGATAAAAGAGCAATTGACTTGGATAAAGTTTCATTAGATGTATACCAAAATGAAAAACCAATAAAAAATGGTGCTTTTTCAATCGCGTATACCTATGCAAATGATAAAATCTATTTAAAATATGCTTCAGGTGCAACCGCAACCAACCTAATTGGTCGTTTTGGAAATAATGACTCACAAATGCAAAAAGTAATTGATGAAATTACCACTTTTGAGCAAACCGTAAATAAAGATAGAATCACCGCAGAAATCATCCATTTGCCTTCGAATCGAACAGGAAATGTATTAATTAGAAATATAGATAGAGAAGCAGAAATCAGTTTAATTTCAAGACCATCTGGAAAGCGAAAAGTAATAGATATTAATGATTTATACCTTAGCATAAAAAACAATAGGATTGTCTTACGTTCTGGGAAATATAAAAAGGAAGTAATTCCCTATCTAAGTTCGGCACAAAACTTTCATTTCAACTCATTACCAGCCTATCATTTATTATGTGATTTACAAATTCAAGATCGATACATCGATTACGCTATTAATTTTGGAGGTTTTAATATTGATGATTTAGATTATTGTCCGCGATTGGTTTTTGGAGAAAAATTGGTAGTTAGAAATGCACAATGGCGTTTGAAGAAAGAAAACTACAAGTCGATAGAAGCTTTGCAAAATCATTTAGAAACCTTACAAGTACCTCAATTTGTATATATCGTTGAAAGTACGGAAGAAAAAATGATTATCGACAGAAAAAACCCGGTAACTCTTGCTATTTTATGGAATGAAATAAAAAAGAACGGTTTTGTACAAATTTCAGAATGTGTGTATGATTTAAATAAAGAGAATGAAGTGGCTAATGAAAACATTGCTTTTGTAAAATCACAAAGAAGTGCCAATGTTTTAGATACAATTTGGAATTTTTCTGATAAAGAAGATCAAAATGTAGAAAGAGCTTTTATCTATGGTGACGAATGGATGTATTTTAAACTCTATACGGGTCGCGTAATTTCAGATGTTATCTTAACGGAAAACATACAGAAAATTGTGACGACTTTGACCGAACAAAAAATCATAGACAAATGGTTTTTTATCCGATACACTGACCCTGATTTTCACCTTAGAGTGCGTTTGCATTTAACGGACAATAAAAACTATGATATGGTAACTAAAGTAATCCATCAAGAGTTAAAAACATTAGTAAATGAAGGAAAAGTTTGGAAGTTAGATGTTTCCACCTATAAAAGGGAAATTGAAAGATATCATTGGAAAAATATCGACAATTCGGAAAACATTTTTTCAATTGATTCTGATTTTACACTGAAATTAATGCGATACCTCAAAGAAGCAAATGAAAACCGTACTTGGTTGTTTATTTTGAAATCGATAGATGATTTTTTCAATGCATTTCAAATTTCTCTTGAAGAAAGACATCAAATCATAGAAAAAATGTATCACAGCTTTTGGGTAGAACATGGTGAAGTAAAATCGGTAAGAAAAGACATTAATGCAAAATTTAGAAAGCATACAGAAGAACTTACTCATTTATTCCACGAAACACCTGCCGATTTACAAGAACTGTATCAAGAGCGGTTGTCACAATTAACTAAAATTCAGTTTGTGGATGAGGTAACAACTAATATGACAGATTTGCTATGGAGTTATATTCATATGCATGTCAATCGATTTATTCCTGCACATCCGAGATCACATGAGTTAATTATGTATGGAATTTTAGAGCGCTTTTACAGCAAAGAAATTGGAATGAAAAAGTATAACCAAAAACTAGTTACAGATGAAGCTTATTAGACAATATGATAAAATGGATTGTGGACCTTCTTGTTTAGGAATGGTTGCCAATTCTTACGGAAAAGAAATTTCATTAAATTATCTAAGAGAAAAATGTCATATTACCAAAGAAGGAGTCTCTTTGCTAGGAATTGATGAAGCAGCTACCGAACTCGGTTTTGAAACCTTCTCTGCAAGCTTAGATATGGATGAATTAAAAAAAGTAGAAGACTATAATTTTCCTTGTATTCTTCATTGGAACAACAACCATTTTGTAGTGCTCAAAGGCTATGGAAGAAAAAGCTTTTTTAGCAGACAAAAGAAATGGCAAATAGCCGATCCAGGACATGGATTTATCGATTTAAATGATCAAAAATTTAAAAAATCATGGTTAGGTGAAAATGAAACTGGAATTGCCTTTTTTCTTAAACCAAAAGAGAAATTCTTTAAAACCGAATTTAAACAACCTGAAAAAATATCATTAAACTTCTTTTTGAAATATTTTGTTTCACATAAAAAGAAGTTGGGACTTGTTTTTATTTTGATGTTATTAGGAAGTTTAATCAATATGATTTTTCCTTTTCTAACCCAGTTTTTAATTGATAAAGGAATATCGAATAAAGACATCAATTACATTCAATTGATTCTTTTTTCACAATTGAGTTTGTATTTAGGAGCCATAATTATAGAAATATTTCGAAACTGGTCGCTTCTAATTGTAGGAACCAAAATTAGTATCAAAATTATATCGGAGTTTTTAACTAAAATTCTAGAGTTGCCTTTACGTTTTTTTGATTCCAAATTAATTGGTGATTTTCAACAAAGAATACAAGATAATGATAGAATAGAATATTTTTTAACCTCTCAATCTATTGCTACGTTCTTTTCAACCATTACTTTTTCAGTCTTTTTTATAGTCTTAGCATATTACAATCCTAAAGTTCTATTAATCTATGTTTCTTTAACCGTTTTGTCACTTTTATGGTCCAACTATTTTTTAAAGAAAAGAAAAATACTAGATTATCACCGTTTTGTTGAAAACAGTAACAATCAAGAAACGATTTATGAAATTTTAAATGGTGTTTCTGAAATGAAACTGAATAATTTCGAAGAACACAAATGCAATCAATGGAAAGAAGTGCAAAATAGATTGTTTAAAATTAATCTTAAAATCTTGAAATTGGACCAAATTCAAAGTTCTGGATTTAATTTTATCAATCACATTAAAAATATCTGTGTCTCTTTTTATACAGCCGTTTTAGTAGTACAAGGAGATATGTCTTTAGGAGTTTTATTGAGTGTTTCTTATATTATTGGAATGATGAATTCACCAGTTGACCAATTGGTTTCATTCTTAAAATCTTTACAAGATGCCAAATTAAGTTTAGCTCGATTAAATGAAGTTCAAACCGAACAAGCGGAAGAAAAAGAAACCTATGCGAATTTAGAATTAAAAAGTGCGCTTCATTCTGGAATCAAATTAAGCAATGTTTCCTTTCAATACGAAGGTCCAAGATCACCTTTTGTGTTGAAAAATATTGATATGTATATTCCAGATGGGAAAATTACTGCGATAGTAGGTGCTTCTGGTAGCGGAAAAACGACATTAATGAAAATGTTACTGCGCTTTTATGATTCCATAACGGGTCATATCAGTTTTAATGGTCAAAATATTTTAAATCTATCACCAAAAGATTTACGAAAAAATTGTGGGGTTGTAATGCAAGACGGTTTCATTTTTTCAGATTCCATTAAAAGAAATATTGCTACAGCAGATGAAGAAATAGATTATGACAGGTTAAAAAAAGCCGCTCAAATTGCAAATATTGAAGAGTATATCGAATCGCTACCATTGAAATATGATACCAAAATCGGTGCTTCAGGCAGTGGTCTTTCTGGAGGTCAAAAGCAAAGAATCTTAATTGCAAGAGCCGTTTACAAAAACCCACATTATGTTTTCTTTGACGAAGCCACTTCAGCTTTAGATGCAGAAAATGAAAAGATAATTCACGACAATTTATTCGACTTTTTCAAAGGAAAAACAGTGGTAATAATTGCACACAGATTAAGTACGGTGAAACATGCCGATCAAATAGTTGTCCTTAAAAAAGGAGAAATTAGCGAAGTGGGAAGTCATGCACAATTAGTAGAAAGAAAAGGAGATTATTTTAGTTTAGTAAAAAACCAATTAGAATTAGGAAGTTAACATGAAAACAAATAACATCATTACAGAAAGTAGTATCGTAAGAGAAATAGAAGAGTCTATTCAAGACAATCATTCCATTTTTACGTCCATGGGTGTCGTAAATGGTTTAGCAGGGGTTTCTTTATTTTATTATTATTTAGGAGATGCCGATTTAAGTATCTCTTTTCTAGAAAAAGCCATTGAGGGTTTAAACGACTCCTATGAAGGACCTAATATTGTGGAAGATATTATTAGCATTGGCAAACTATTAACTTTTTATGTAGACAATGGATTGCTGCAGCAAGAAGATATAGAAATGTATTTTGAAAGTTATGATCCGATACTAGAAGAATTATTTGTTGACAGTTTAAAAGAAGACAATTTGAGTCCAGTAACAGGAATCTTAAAATATGTCAATTATTTTGTACAACGCACGAAGTATGGCAAGAAAGATTATACTTTATTTTTCTCAGACGTGGTCGACAAAATAGAGAAATTGGCGCAGACTGACGCTGAAACTGGTGGTATTTATTGGATTTCAAATGTGGATCGACAAGGTAGAAAACTAATCGAATTAGGAGTGAAACATGGCGTGATGGGAATCGTTGATAGTTTGATTAATTTGTACCAAATTAATTTTCAAAAGGAAAGAGTACAAAAACTTATAGAAAAAGCTTTGCTTTATACCACAGCACATCAGTTTGAAAATAAAAAAGTGATTTTCCCTTTTTGTACTGATGATGTACCTGAAGCTAAATCTTTCTCTTTTGGTTTAATGTATGGAGATTTAGGAATAGCCTATGTATTGCATCGAGCAGCTGATGTTTTTGATTGGAATAAGTATGAAGAATTAGCTTTAAAAACTTTAACAAGAGCTAGCGAAATTAGAGATGATAAAAAGGAAATTATTAAAGATGCTAATTTGTTTTATGGAAGTTTAGGAGTGGCCTCTTTTTTCAAATTGATGAAAGAAAAGACCCAAAGTAATTTTTTAGAAGAAGCGATTCAATATTGGTATACCAAAACAGAAGATTATAAAATACCGGAAAGTCAATGGGCTGGTTTTGACACTACTTTCAATAAATTTGATATAAATGCACAGTTGTCTTTTTCCCACGGAATTGTTGGAATTGGAACCGCACTATTGCATTTTGAGAAAAATTTAGATTTTGGTTTTCTATCATTTATAGATTATGAAAAGTAATTTTTAAATATAAGAAAGGAATAGAATTTTGTATTCCTTTCTTATTTATTTTATTAAATCATCGAATTCTTTAAGACAATATTGATCTTCCTTGTCTAGGTAGAACCCTAAATAATAGGCATCTTTAACTTTAAAAAGCGTTTCAAGTTTTAAATTTTTATTGCTATCTAAATAATTTCTTACCTGATCAAATGTAAAGAGAGGTACCTCTCCCTCTAAATGGTTTAAACTTTTATCAAAAAGACAATTTGTATAAACGACTTTTTGATTTGCATAAGAATTAAAACTATCTAATGAAGGATTTAAAGCAGCTCCAATAAGGGCACCTGTTGCACCAAACATTGAACCTCCAATAAAAACACCAGTTGTCATTTTACCAGTTGTAGAAAGACCTCCGATTGTTATAAGATAGTTATTATTAAAATTATGTACAGTTAAGCCACAATTTAGACTGTTTATTTTTCTAATAAATTTAGAACTTTTATCAAATTCTCTTTTACCACCGAAACCTCCATTTTCTTGAAAAACTGGAGAATTTTTAAAATAAAGAGAATCCGATTTTTTTAGATGATGTGTTTTTAGCAAATTATCATCCATATCTTTTAAAGTTAAATAAAATTCTTCTTCCGTTGTTTTGATTTGAAAAATCTGATTATTAAAAATATAAGAATTGGAATTGAAAAATAAATCATCTCCTTGAACACTCGGCTTTTTAAAGTATTTAAGCGTATAGTCAAAAGAGTTAAGATTTATAAAAATACATTGGGTTACATCTAAATGATTGTCAAAAGTAAAAATCATTTCATTATCGCTTACATATAGTTTCCTTTTAGCACTAGTAGATTTTAATGAAACTAAATTATTTTTTGTGATAACTTGAATTTCTGAATAAATGTTTTCTGGATAAACTATTTCAGTAAAAAGATCATAAATATGAGTTCTTCTCTTTGAAGAGTTATAAAAAGTTTCCTCCTTTAAATTTATTTTTTTTATGTCTAATTTGCCATCTTTAATAACATAAAGGTTAATTGTTAAATCAATTTTATTACAAGTAATTAAATAAAAACAATCATTAATTGAAACGGAAGGTAATATGGCTTGTTTTTTTAATTCCAAAGAAAAACTTTTTTGAACAATCTTTTTTTCTGAAAAATCAAAAGCTTGTTCCATAATTTCAGTTTTATTTGATTTTGCCCAAATAAGCCCAATTTTATTTCCATTTCGGTTATAACCTAGAATCTCTTGATATTTTGATTCTGGTCTATCAGCTGATAAGGTATCAATAATTTGAAACTCCTGATTTAAACGAATCGCAGTTACTTTTTCTTTATCACTAAAAAACATAGTAACAGTATTGGAAACAGAATCAACTACTTGAAAAACATCTCTATTGCCTTTTAACTTTAAATCAAATTTATGATTGAACTCTTGAGCAAAAGAAAAGAAAGCCCCTAACATAAATAGTAGGCTTATAAAAACTATTTTGTTTTTCATGTGTTTTTTAACTAATTAAAGCACCATTTAAAACACCATCAGTATCAGGATTTACAAAAACTAATTTTCCTTCTGCTGTATTAGTCATTAAAATCATTCCAGCACTTTCAACTCCACGTAAGGCTCTTGGAGCTAAATTTGCTAAAACAGTCACTCTTTTACCCACAACTTCTTCTGGAGTAAAATGTTCTGCAATTCCAGAGACAATCGTTCTTACATCGATACCTGTATCTACTTTTAGAACCAATAATTTATTTGCTTTAGGCATTTTTTCAGCTTCTAAAATAGTACCCACACGTAAGTCTAATTTGGTAAAATCATCAAATGTTGCCACTTCTTTTTGAGGTTCTGCTTTAGCATTCGCTATTTGATTCGCTTTTTTAGAAGCTTCTAGTTTGTCCAATTGTTTTTGTATTTCGGCATCTTCAATTTGTGCAAATAAGATTTGTGCTTCTCCTATTTTGTGTCCAGCAGGAAGTAAATCTGTTTTTTTACTAATGCTATTCCAATTTACATCTAATATACTTGTATTCAGAATTGTTTTTAATTTGTTTGAAGTAAAAGGCAAGAAAGGCTCGCATAAAGTTTGTAAAGCAGTAGCAATTTGCAACGCTACATACATTTGTGTTTTCACTCTTTCAGGATTTTCTTTTACCATTTTCCACGGTTCTTCATCGGCCAAATACTTGTTTCCTAAACGCGCTACATTCATTACTTCACTTAAGGCTTCTCTAAAACGATAACGTTCAATAGAACTTGAGATTACAGAAGGATACGCTTTTAATTCGGTTAAAGTTTGTTCGTCTACTTCAGAAAATTCATTTGGAGTTGGGACAATCCCATCATAATATTTGTTGGTTAACACCACTACACGATTAATGAAGTTACCAAAAATTGCCGCTAATTCATTGTTATTTCTCGCTTGAAAATCTTTCCAAGTAAAATCATTATCTTTTGTTTCAGGAGCATTAGCGGTTAAGGCATAACGCAATACATCTTGTTTTTCTGGAAAATCTTGTAAATATTCATGTAACCAAACCGCCCAGTTTTTTGAAGTTGACAATTTGTTTCCTTCTAAATTCAAAAATTCATTAGCCGGAACATTATCGGGTAAAATGTAGCTGCCTTCCGCTTTTAACATTACCGGAAAAATAATGCAATGGAAAACGATGTTGTCTTTTCCTATAAAGTGTACCAATTTGGTTTCCTCATTTTTCCAATACGGTTCCCAATCTTTACCTTCTCTTGCAGCCCATTCTTTGGTTGCAGAAATATAACCAATAGGTGCATCAAACCAAACGTATAGTTTTTTCCCCTCAGCGCCTTCTACTGGAACATCGATTCCCCAATCTAAATCTCGAGTTACCGCTCTAGGTTCTAAGCCACCATCAACCCAAGATTTTACTTGACCGTATACATTTGGTTTCCAATCGTTTTTATGACCTTCTAAGACCCATTCTCTTAAAAAGGCATCGTATTCATTTAATGGTAAAAACCAATGCTTTGTAGATTTTAAAACAGGAGTTTCACCTGTAATGGTCGATTTAGGATTAATTAAATCGGTAGCATTTAGAGAAGAACCACAACGTTCGCATTGGTCTCCATACGCTTCTGGGTTTTCACATTTCGGGCAAGTTCCTGTTACGAAACGATCGGCTAAAAACTGATCCGCTTTAGCATCATATAATTGTTCGGTAGTTTGTTCAATAAACTTCCCTTCTTGATATAATTTTTTAAAGAAATCCTGAGCAGTATCATGATGAATTGGTGCAGAGGTTCTAGAGTAATTGTCAAAAGTAATTCCAAAATCGATAAACGATTGACGAATAATACCATCATATTTATCAATTACTTCTTGAGGTGAGATTCCTTCTTTCTTTGCTTTCATTGAAATGGCCACACCATGTTCATCACTTCCACAAACAAAAACAACATCTTTACCTTGTAAACGTAAATATCTAGCATAAATATCACTAGGTACATACACACCAGCTAAGTGACCAATATGTATTGGGCCATTAGTATAAGGTAATGCAGCAGTTATCGTATATCTTTTAGCTTCGCTCTGTTCGGCTTTGCCTCGAGTTGGATTTTCTAACATAAATTGATTGAATTTTAAATTCTGAAAAAAACACTCAGAAAAACATGCAAAAATAATTCTTTAGGAATGAATTGACGAATTTTTGTCTTTTATTTTATGTATTTTTGAAGTAAACTTTTACAATTTATGAAGTTTGTTTATTTTGGAATACTATTTTATTTATCATTATACGCACATTCTCAACAAAAAATGAAACTACCACCTTATTTAAAAAAAGGCGACACCGTTGCCATTGTATGTACCGCTAGAAAATTTATGCCAGAAGAGGCGAAACCAGCCATTGAACTTTTAGAGTCTTGGGGTTTGAAAGCAAAATTGGGCAGAACTATTGGTTTAGATAGCTGTCAGTTAGGAGGGACCGATGTGGAGCGTGCTGCCGATTTGCAACAAATGATGGATGATGACAATGTAAAAGCAATATGGTGTGCAAGAGGTGGTTATGGTACGGTTCGAATCATCGATTTGTTAGATTTTACTAAGTTTTCCAAGAAACCAAAATGGGTTATGGGTTTTAGCGATGTTACCGTATTACATAGTCATTTAAATACATTAGGAATAGCTACACTACACTCTATCATGCCTTTTACAGTTCCAAATGCTCCTGAAAAAGTAAAACAAACTTTGAAAGATGCTTTATTTGGGACTAATTTAAATTATAGACTCCCTTCTAAATCGTATGATGTAAAAGGGAAAGCAGAAGGAGAATTAGTTGGAGGGAATATTTCCATCTTGTATAGTTTATTAGGCTCATCTTCTTCAATTTCTACTCAGGGCAAAATTCTTTTCATTGAAGATTTGGATGAATATTTATATCATGTGGATCGAATGATGTACAATTTGAAACGCAATGGTTATTTTGAAAAGGCTAAAGGAATCATTGTAGGTAGTATGAGAGACATGCACGATAATGAAATCCCTTTTGGACAAAATGAAGTGCAAATCATTACAGCTATTGCAAAAGAATACAATATTCCAATAGCTTTTGAATTTTGTGCAGGTCACCAAAAAGACAATCGTACTTTAGTTTTAGGAAGCCAAGTTTCTTTCGAAGTGAATGATAAAGAGATTCGACTGCAATTCAAATAGAGTGATTCGTGTATTTTCAAATTTTTAACGAATGCATATAGAAATGGCGGAACACAATGAATTAGGAAGAATTGGTGAAGAAAAAGCAGTGTCGTTTTTAGAAGCTAATGGATATGATATTTTAGAAACCAATTGGGTATATGATAAAGCTGAAATCGATATTATTGCCCAAAAAGAGACTACTTTGGCTGTAATTGAAGTTAAGACTAGATCTAGTTTAGATTTCGGTTTACCTCAAGACTTTGTTAAACCAAAAAAGATTCAATTATTAGTGAAAGCAATTAATGAATATGTAATTTCACATGATATTGAAGCCAACATTCGCTTTGACATTATAGCGATTCATAAAGAAAATTCAGATTTTGTTATAGAACATATCGAAGAAGCTTTTTATTATTTTTAAGTTATAAATATAACATTTTGTGTTTTTTAATTATATTTGTAAAAAAATCAAATATCTATGAAAACAATATCTTCTGTTGTAGAACAATATATTAAGTCAAAACCCTTTTTATTAAATTCATTATCTCAAGGAATAATTAACTTAACCTCTTTGTCCAGAGTAATGATGCCTTATTTAGAAAAAGAATTAGGAAAAGATGTGAAGCAAGGCGCTATTGTTATGTCCTTAAAAAGGTTATCAGAAGAATTGGATTTTAAAATCAATCATAAAATTTCTCGTGTGTTAAAAAATACAGGAGAAATTACGGTTCGTTCTTCTTTAACGGATTATGCATTTACAATTTCGGAAACGTTATTAGATAATCAAGCTAAATTATTATCAGAAATTAATAAAGAATCGGATGTTTTTTATACATCTTCAAGAGGGGTAAATGAATCCAATATAATTATCAGTACATCTGCTGCTTATTTAGTTGCAGATTTATTAAAAACAGAGAAGATAACACATAAAATTGAGAATTTATCTTCTATTACTGTAAAATTGCCTCAAGAAAATGTTTCTGTTCCTGGTGTTTATTACTATATTTTTCAACGTTTGGCTTGGGAAGGAATCATTATACATGAAGTAATTTCAACCACGAATGAGTTTACAATAATTGTAAGTGACAATCAAATTGATATTGCCTTCAAAGCGATTAAAGATTTAAAAAGCATTCAAGACTAAAGGAGAAAAATATACCTGTTTTTTTTTACATCAAAAAAAGAAATGTATTTTTACCATTCTTTATACTAAAAAGAGAAAATTGTAGTTAAAGAATTAAAGCGTTTCATCTTGAAAAACAATATACTTAAATATTCATTTATTATTGGTTTCCTTTTCTTTTTAATTGCTTGTTCAGTTAAAAAAGATAAGTTTATCAATAGAAATTTTCATGCCGTAACTACGGAATATAATATTTTATACAACGGTAATTTGGCTTTAGAAGCAGGAAAGGCTGAATTAGTACTGACTTATAAAGACAATTTCTGGGAAATTCTACCTGTTGAAAGAATGGGTGTTAAAGAAGAAGATTTAATGCCAGGAGATAAAAAAAATCCGAATTTTGAAAGAGCAGAAGAAAAAGCGGTTAAAGCGATTCAAAAGCATTCTATGAATATAAAAGGTAAGGAGAAAAACCCACAAATGGATGAAGCTTATCTTTTACTTGGAAAAGCAAGATATTATGACAATCGTTATTTACCTTCCTTAGAAGCGCTCAACTACATTTTATATAAATACCCTACAAGTGATAAAATTTACCATGCAAAAGTATGGAGAGAAAAGGTTAATATTCGTTTAGATAATGACGAAACTGCCATTGAAAATCTTAAAAAGCTTTTAGAAGATGATAAAATAGAAGGGCAAGACTTAGCAGATGCGAATGCCATGTTAACAGAAGCTTACATAAAGACAGGGTCAAATGACAGTGCTGTAGCAACCTTAAAAATAGCAAAAGAGAATACGAAGAATAAAGAACAAAAAGCTAGATATGCATTTATTTTAGGTCAGCTTTATGAATCTTTAACTTACAAGGACAGTGCCTATGCTAGTTTTCAGGAAGTAATCGATATGAATAGAAAATCTCCAAGAAGATATGTCATACAAGCACATGCGAGACAAGCAGCTCAGTTTGATTACAAAAATGGAGACACATTACTTTTTACTGAAAAATTTAATAAGCTTATAGAAGATAGAGAAAACAGACCTTATTTAGATATTTTATATCATCAAATGGGGCTTTTTTATGACCAATTGGAAATCGATTCTACCGCCCAAAAATGGTATAATAAATCGTTACGTACTGCTTCTCAAGACCGTTATTTAAATGCTTCTAATTATAGAAATATTGGTGAAATGTATTTCAAAGAGGCACAATATAAATTGGCGGGTCAATATTATGATAGTACTTTAATTCAATTGGATAATAGAACGAAAGAATATCGAAAGTTCAAAAAGAAAAGAGATAATTTAGAAGACGTTATTAAATACGAAACCATTGCACACGATAATGATAGTATTTTAGGTATTGTTGCCATGGGAGAATTGGAAAGGAAAAACTATTTCGAAGCGCATATACAAAAAATAAAAACTGCAGATTCTATTCAAGCTAAAATTGAAGCTGAAAAAGCCGAAAAAGAAGCTATAAAACAAGAAAATCAAGCCTTGGCAAATACATCTGCTCTAAAACCAAACGGAAATTTACCACCAGGCAATTTTCCACCCATAGGGATAGAGGAACAAAGTACATTCTATTTCTACAATCCTGTGACAGTTGCTTATGGGAAAAAAGATTTCCAAAACAAATGGGGAAATAAAAAATGGAAAGAAAATTGGAAATTAGAGGATAGTAAAACCAATATTTCTTTGAACGATGCTAACAAAGGAACTGGAGAAAATGAAGTAACAGCTAATGATTCTTTGAAAGCGAATACCATCACTAAACCAGAGTATGAGGTAGCTTACTATTTAAATAAGTTGCCTAAAAGACAAACACAAATAGATACTTTGGTGAAAGATAGAAATTTTGCCTATTTTCAATTAGGAACGATATATAAAGAAAAATTTAAAGAATACCAATTAGCTGCTGATCGTTTAGAGCAATTGCTTAAGAATAACCCAGAAGAGCGATTAATATTACCTGCAAAATATAATTTATTCAAAATATATGAAATTATAAACCCAGCAAAAGCGGTTTCTTATAAAGAACAAATTATTGCAGAATATCCAGATTCACGTTACGCTCAAATTCTTAAAGACCCTTCTTTATCTATTGAAGATGATACCCGACCTGAAATAGTTTTCAATAAATTGTATAAAAAATATACTGAAAACAAACTAAGAAACGTTTATGAAGAAGTACAACAAAGAATTGAACAATATATAGGAGAAGAATCGTTACCTAAATTTGAAATGTTGAAAGCCAATGTAGTAGGAAGATTAAAAGGTGTTGAGGAATATAAAAAAGTACTTAATGATGTAGCGCTTACCTATCCTAATACAGAAGAAGGCAAAGAAGCTGAAGACTTATTACGCAATCATATTCCTAAGTTAGAAGCTTTACAATTTGACACTTCACCAACCAGTACTTGGAAATTAGTTTTTCCTAAAAATGCAATAGGTGATGAAGAAAGTACAAATAAGTTGATTGAAAAAATAGATAAATATTTAGAAGCTAGAAGAAATGATGATCTAAAACGCTCAGTAGATATTTATACCTTAGAAGAAAATTTTGTTGTAATACATGGTTTCATTACAGAAGAAGTAGCTCGTGCTACTTTAAGTGTATTGCAGGAATATAAAGATTACAAAATTAAAGATCAAGTTTATGTAATTTCTTCAGACGATTATAAAATTATTCAAGTAAAGAAGAAGCTTCAAGAATGGATTAAATAAAAAACAACATAAATAAACCCCAAAACGCAACAAGCTATGTTTGATAAAAATAAAGCACCAGAAAGTAACCCATTAGGAAAAACAAACAGGATAGTCCAAGGAACAGTAATCAGAGGAGATATTGAAACCAAAGAAGACTTTAGACTAGACGGAACATTAATTGGAAACTACACTTCCGGAGGAAAATTAGTTATCGGAACATCAGGAGAAGTTCAAGGAGATATTAAATGTAAAAATGTTGATGTTGAAGGTAAGTATACTGGTAAATTAGAAGTAGATGAACTTTTAACGGTTAAATCCACAGCACATATAAAAGGAGATGTAATTGTTAGTAGACTTTCAGTTGAGTCTGGAGCTGTTTTTGAAGCAACTTGCTCTATGAAATCCACTCAAAAGCCATTAGTTGATACTCCAAAAGCGGATAAAAAATAGAAAAATTAACACTTTTTAACAACAAAAAGCCTTCAATTAGAGGGCTTTTTGTTGTTTTTTACGCCTTTTTTTATAAAAAGTTAGGTTAGGCATCACTTTTATATTCTTATTAATAAAATAGCTTAAAAAATTAATATTTCGTTTTTTGATAAAATTTATTTTTTTGTAAGAATAAAAAATTAACATAAAAAAAATGTTTTAGTTTTTAAAAAGATAAAAAATCACAAGACAATGTTATTTTGTTAAATAATCCAATTTTTTTTTAAATTTTTTTTAAGACAAACTTTGCACTCGTTTTAAAAAATGAGTTTTATGAAAAAAATTATTGGCTATTTACTATTATTACTATTAGTTTCCTTTCAAGGGTTTTCTCAAACAAAATTTAAAGGAGTGGTGAAAGATGACAAAGAAAAACTTTCTTTGTTTGGCGCTTTGGTAACCATTACTGCAGAAGGTACTACAGCTGTAGATCAAGCTACTGTAGATTTTGATGGGACATTTTCTTTGACTACTACTAAGACCTATGGTACAGTAGAGGTTTCTATGAATGGGTTTATTTCTAAATCTTTCCCATTTTATGGCAAAGGTGATGAGTCTACGATTGATTTAGGAATTATTTATTTAGAAGAAAATACAGTTACTCAAAGAGATATTATCGTAACTACATCAAGTATCGACGTTATCAAAGATAGAAAAACACCTATTTCTTCTTCTACAATGAGAAATTACGAAATGCGTGAAAAAGTTTCTAATAAAGACTTTATTGAATTAACAAGTCACATGCCTGGCGTATATACGTCAAGAGTTGGAGGTGGTTACGGAGACACAAGAATGAATGTGAGAGGTTTTGAGCAAAACAATATTTCTCCAATGATTGATGGTATCCCTGTGTACGACTTAGAGGCAGGTATTGTGGACTGGGCAAATATTGCTTCTATGAATGATGTGGCTTCTTCGATTCAGTTACAAAGAGGTTTAGGAGCTTCTAAATTAGTAAACTCTTCTGTAGCGGGTACTTTCAATATGATTTTAAGAGATGCTAATTATGATAAAGGAGGATTTCTATATAATGCAACTGGGAATGATGGATATAGAAAATTTGTAGGATCGTATGCAACAGGATTATTAAAAAGCGGATTTTCTGCTAACGTTTTATTAAGCGCAACTTCTGGAGATGGGTATGTAGCGGCTACCAACTTTGAAGCGTATTCCTACTATTTAGCTTTAGGCTACAAAAAAGGGAAACACGATTTTCAATTTAAAGTATTTGGTTCTCCGCAATGGCACAATCAAAGAGTATCTGATATTTCATTAGATACATATATTGAAAGAGGAAACGGTGTAGACGAACCAAATTATAAATACAATCGTGATTGGGGTTATTTAGATAACGAGCAATATGCTACAAAAGTGAACTTTGGTCACAAACCATTAGGAATTTTCCAATGGGATATCAATTTTACGGATAAAACACAGTTATCTGCAAAATTATACGGTTCTAAAGGTACCAGTGGAAGCACTGATTTTTCAGGTGGAATTTTAGGTTTTTCTGCTGCACAACTTACAAATGATGAAGGACAAATTGACTTAGATTTTATTCAACAATATACTTCAAATACTTATACTACAAACCCAAGTAGTGTTTATTTCAGAGATCCAAATTATGTTGATGGTAATGGGAATAATCTTTATATAAATTCTCCTTTTGCAGGTGCTTTTACAGATGCAAACGGTAACGTTACTGGCTATTCGTACGATACTGGGGTTACTTTATTATCTGAGATTACCAATCAAACTTTTTACGGTGGAATTTTAAATTTAAGTTCGCAATTAACAAATAACTTAAAATTAAATTATGGTTTAGACGCGCGTAAAACGGTGTATAATAAAACAAGAATTGTAAATGATTTATTTGGAGCTAGTGGCTATTCTATCGATTTTTATGATGCATTAAATTCAGGTCCTTCAGGCTCTTGGTATTCGATGTATACCAACAATACTGCATTGCCTGAACCTATTTTAGATTTTACTAAGAAAAATTTAGGAGCTACTCCAGTAGATTATAACTATGATGCCAAAATTGCTTATTTAGGTTCATATGCGCAAATTGAATACGATATTTGGAAATTGAATTTCTTAGCACAAGGAGGTTTCAATAGACAATTCATTCAACGTGTAGATTATTCTTTAATTGAGGACTCTTCTAATACTACAAATGAATTACCAATGGACGGTTACAATGCAAAATTTGGCGTGAATTTTAATGTAACTTCAAAACATAACATTTGGGCAAATGCAGGTTTTGTGTCTAGACCACCTGTATTCGTAACAGTTTATAGTGGTTTAAATAATGATATTAATACGAATTATAAAAATGAAAAATTCAAATCTATTGAAGTTGGGTATGGTTTCAGATCTAGAAGCGTGAGCTTAAATATTAGTGCATATTCATCGGATCATAAAGATGCTGAAACCCCTTATTATACTCCTGAATTAGGAAATTTTGGTACCACTTCTGGTATTAATAGAGTAAATAGAGGAATTGAACTAGATGTTACTGCTGCACCAATTAGAAAATTAATCTTAAACGGAACATTATCTGTTGGAGAATGGAAATATAGTTCGAACGCCATTTTCCAAGATTTAAGACCTGATACAAGCGGTAATTTATTGGATCCTTCTATTCTTTTAATTGATGGTCAAAAAATAGGTGGTGCTCCACAATTAATGGCGTCTTTAGGTGCAGAATATGAATTTTTCAAGAATTTCAGATTAGGTTCAAATATAAAGTATTCAGACAGAATGTATTCTTCTCCAGCTTTAGAAAGATATGATCCTGTTTTTTATGGCGATGTATTTGCTTTTAAATCACCTGTAAGATTACCAAGTTTTGCTGTTACAGATGCTTTTGCTTCTTACAGATTTAGAGTAAACGTTACCAATTTTATCGACTTACGTTTAAATGTAGATAATATTTTAAATAGAAAATATATTTCTGAATCAAACACAAGTTATCAAGCGGATAGTGTTGATCCAAGCACGTATGATTCATCAGCTCCTTCTAATGCTACCTTTAGAGATAATGGGAATCTTTATAAAGGTTTAGCAACAAGTAATAATGCTTTCTTTGGTTTAGGAAGAACTTGGAACTTTACCGTTCGTTACGAATTTTAAATAAAAAGAGGAATTAGTTTTAAAAGAGGTTGTATTTTGCAACCTCTTTTTTATTTTATATTTGTGAGATGAAAAATAATAGATACAATAAATGGTTGGCATTACTTACGATTCCTTTTCAAATGGGAGTTGTAATTTTTGGCTTTAATTACATAGGTGTTTTTTTAGATGAAAAATACCAAACCCATTACATTCAAAAAATAAGTATTTTATTGGGTGTCTTTGTAGCTTTGTATTTCGTTATTAAGCAAGTGAATCAAATTAATAAAGGAGAGAAATAGTATCAATTCAATCAATAGAACCTTAAATGAAATTCAATAAAGCATTATACTTACAATATATCTTATTTCTTATTATTGTTTATTTAGCCAATAGATTAGCAATTGCAGTTTTCCAATGGGAATCTGATTTTGAAAAAACACAGTATAGTCTCCATCAAATTTTTGCTTTTTTAAGCATTAGCAGTACCATTTTATTATTGGTTCATGATTTTGTTAAAAGTAAGAATGAAGCTATCTTAGGCTATGTTTTTTTGGTGACATTAACGATTAAAGTTGTTGCGTGTTATATTTTTATAGCACCGGTATTAAATAGTGAACCAGTAAACACATTCGAAAAAGGCTATTTTTTTATTTTGTTTGTTCTTTTTTTATGCATAGATGTCTATTTTACAGCGAGATTGTTAAACAAAAACAACTATTAGATAAAAAAAATGATAAATTCTCAAAAAAAAGTATTTTAGAAACTTGAAATATTAATTAAAATTGTACTTTTGCAAAAATTTTTAACGACCGTAAAAAGAACATTTTATAACGTTATGGTGATTTCAAAAAGACCACTTCATTTATTTGTAGCATGCGCAGTAGCGATACTACCATTTTTTAGTTCTGCTAATACGATTTCAGATTCTACTCATGTAGCTACTGAAATTACTCACGAATCTCCTGTTGAAGCTCACGAGGCTCATGATGAAGGACACGGAGAAGTAGAGCCAACAGATAAAAAATCTAAAATAAAAGCTTTCATCGATCATCACTTACAGGATTCTCATGATTTTACTTTTTTCTCTGATGAGGAAACAGGGAAACACTATGGATTTCCTTTGCCAGTCATCTTGATTGATAATGGTTTGAAAGTGTTTTCTTCATCTAAATTTCATCATGGAGAAGAAATTGCAGAAGTAGGTGGGAACTACTATGCTTTACATCATGGTAAAATTTATAAAACAAATGCGGAAGGACAATTGAATTATGATGAGCATCATCATCCGACGAATGAAAAACCTTTGGATTTTTCAATCACTAAAAATGTAGTAGCAATGTTAGTGACTGCAATTTTAATGTTTTTCTTGTTTGTAGGTTTGGCTAAATCATATAGAAAAGGGCCTATTCCAACTGGTTTTGGAAAAGTACTTGAGCCATTAGTGATTTTTATTCGTGATGAAGTTGCTTTACCAAATATTGGTGAGAAAAAATATAGAAAATTTATGGGTTATTTATTAACGGTGTTTTTCTTTATTTTAATTCTAAACTTATTTGGATTAACACCTCTAGGAATTAATGTAACTGGAAATATAGCAATAACTGCTTGTTTGGCTTTGTTTACTTATATAGTAACACAATTTAGTGCTAACAAAGATTATTGGAAGCATATTTTTTGGATGCCAGATGTTCCTGTTTTAATGAAAATTGCATTAATCCCTATTGAAATATTAGGGACGTTAACAAAACCTTTTGCACTTATGATACGTCTTTATGCGAATATTTCTGCAGGACACATAGTAGTAATGAGTTTAATTGGTTTAATTTTTATTTTCAAAAACTGGGTGGCTGGGCCTTCATTTTTTGGATTAACCTTGTTTATTTCAATTATTGAGATATTAGTAGCGTTTTTACAAGCGTTTGTATTTACAATGTTATCAGCTTTATTTATCGGTATGGCGGTACAAGATCATCATCATGATGAACACCATAGTGAGGATATGTTAGGAGAACATGATAATGCAATTATTTAAAATAGAATTTAGTTTAATTAATATATAAATCAAATAGTTATGACAATTCCAGGAATTATTGGTGCAGGTTTAGTAGTAATCGGTGCTGGATTAGGTTTAGGAAGAATTGGTGGATCAGCAATGGATGCTATTGCACGTCAACCAGAAGCTGCTGGTAAAATTCAAACTGCGATGATTATTATCGCGGCTTTATTAGAAGGGGTTGCTTTCGCAGCACTTTTCGCAGCTTAATTAAAACAAAGAAACAAAGATCTGTAACGGTTGGTTGCAGGTCTTGTTTTTAAAAAGAGATTAAACGAATAAATATAATTTTCAACAATGGATAAGTTAATTAATGATTTTTCATTTGGATTGTTTTTTTGGCAAGCATTAATTTTAGTAATATTATTAATTTTATTAGCTAAATTTGCATGGAAACCAATTATGAACTCTATCACAGAACGTGAAGAAGGAATTAAAAATGCTTTGTTAGCAGCTGAAAACGCTAAAAAAGACATGCAAAATTTAAAAGCTGATAATGAGAAATTATTATCAGAAGCTCGTGCAGAGAGAGATACCATGATAAAAGAAGCGCGTGAAATTAAAGAAAAAATGATTGCAGACGCTAAAGAAGAAGCACAAGTACAAGGTCAAAAAATGATTGCTCAAGCAAAAGCAACTATTGAAGGTGAGAAAAATGCAGCTATGGCTGAAATTAAATCTCAAGTTTCTACTTTGTCTTTAGAAATTGCAGAAAAAATATTAAAAGGAGAATTAGCTAACAATGACGCTCAAGCTAAATTAGTTGAGAAAATGTTAGCTGATGCTAAATTAAGTTAATTATGGCAACCAGTAGAGCAGCTATCCGATATGCTAAGGCTATTCTAGATATTGCACAAGCAAACAATACGACAGCACAAGTAAATAACGATATGTTACAAATTGTTGCTGCTGTAAAAGAAAGCAAAGAATTGAAAGATTTTTTGAAAAGTCCTGTTGTAAAAGGGCCTGCCAAGTTTGCAGCTATATCTGAAGTATTTGCTTCAGCACAAGGAGAAACTAAAGAATTATTTCGTTTGCTACAAGAAAATAGCAGATTCGAAATTTTAGCAACAATTGCTTCACAGTACAATACTTTATTTGATGAATTAAATAATATGGAAACGGCAGTGGTTACTACCGCATTTCCAATTACAAAAGATTTAGAAGAAAAAGTATTAACTAAGATTGCTAGTTTTTCAAATAAAAAAATAACACTTAAGAATATTGTAGACCCATCTATTATTGGTGGGTTTGTATTACGAATAGGTGACAAACAATATAATGCTTCTGTTGTAAATAGTTTACAACAATTAAAAAGAGAGTTTAGTAATTAATAATAGTGATCGCACTTCTTTAAGTGTTAAAATTATAAATTAAAATGGCTGAAATTAAACCTGCTGAGATATCAGCAATATTAAAAAAGCAATTATCAGGTTTTCAATCTGGTACTTCATTAGAAGAAGTTGGAACAGTACTTCAAGTAGGTGACGGTATTGCACGTGTGTATGGATTATCTAATGCTCAATACGGTGAGTTAGTTCAATTCGATAATGGATTGGAAGGAATTGTATTGAACTTAGAAGAAGACAATGTTGGTGTGGTATTATTAGGACCATCTACTGGTGTAAGAGAAGGTTCAAATGTAAAAAGAACACAACGTATTGCATCTCTTAAAGTAGGTGAAGAAATCGTAGGTCGTGTTGTAGATACTTTAGGTAACCCAATCGATGGTAAAGGTGCAATTGGTGGTGAGTTATATGAAATGCCATTAGAAAGAAAAGCGCCTGGAGTTATCTTCCGTCAACCCGTAACAGAACCATTACAAACAGGTATTAAAGCAATTGATGCTATGATTCCTGTAGGTAGAGGACAACGTGAATTAGTTATTGGTGACCGTCAAACTGGTAAAACAACAGTTTGTATTGACACCATCTTAAATCAAAAAGAATTTTACGATGCTGGGAAACCAGTATATTGTATATATGTCGCTGTAGGTCAAAAAGCTTCTACAGTTGCTGCAATTGCAAAAACATTAGAGGAAAAAGGAGCTATGGCGTATACCGTAATTGTTGCGGCAAATGCTTCTGACCCTGCTGCTATGCAAGTTTATGCTCCATTTGCTGGTGCGTCAATTGGAGAATATTTCCGAGATACAGGTCGTCCTGCATTAATCATTTATGATGATTTATCAAAACAAGCGGTTGCTTACCGTGAGGTGTCTTTATTATTAAGAAGACCACCAGGACGTGAAGCTTATCCTGGAGACGTATTCTACTTACACTCAAGATTATTAGAACGTGCTGCTAAAGTGATTGCAGATGATGATATTGCAAAAAACATGAACGATTTACCAGATTCGTTAAAACCAATCGTTAAAGGTGGTGGTTCATTAACAGCTTTACCAATCATTGAAACACAAGCGGGTGACGTTTCTGCATATATCCCAACAAACGTTATCTCTATTACGGATGGACAGATTTTCTTAGATGGTGATTTATTCAACTCTGGGGTTCGTCCAGCAATTAACGTTGGTATTTCGGTATCTCGTGTAGGAGGTAATGCGCAAATTAAATCAATGAAAAAAGTTGCAGGTACCTTAAAATTAGACCAAGCTCAATACCGTGAGTTAGAAGCTTTCGCGAAATTTGGTTCTGATTTAGATGCAGTTACTTTAAACGTAATTGAAAAAGGGAAACGTAACGTGGAAATCTTAAAACAAGCAGTAAATGATCCATTTACGGTAGAAGATCAAGTTGCAATTATTTATGCTGGTTCTAAAAACTTATTAAAGGATGTTCCAGTTGAAAAAGTAAAAGAATTTGAAAAAGATTTCTTAGCGTATTTAAATGCGAAACATAGAGACACTTTAGATGCGTTAAAAGCAGGTAAATTTGATGATAATATTACCGATGTTTTAGCTAAAGTAGCAAAAGAAATTTCTGCAAAATATTAATTAATTTTCAATTAGTCAATGTGTCGATTAATCAATTGACACATTGATAATTGTCAAATTGACAAATTAAAAAAATGGCAAACTTAAAGGAAATTAGAAATAGAATTAGTTCCGTTTCATCTACGATGCAAATTACGTCTGCGATGAAAATGGTTTCTGCTGCTAAGCTTAAAAAAGCACAAGATGCTATTACAGCGATGCGTCCTTATGCAGAAAAATTAACGGAATTATTACAAAACTTAAGTGCTACTTTAGATGGAAACACTGGAGGAGCTTTTGCTGAACAAAGAGAGGTAAATAAAGTGCTTATCGTTGCTATAACTTCAAACAGAGGTTTATGTGGTGCATTTAACTCGAATGTTATTAAAGAAGTGAAAAGTCGCACTGAATTTTATAAAGGAAAAACAGTTGATGTTTTTGCAGTTGGTAAAAAGGGTAATGATGTTTTAAAGAAAACCAATAAAGTTGTTGCTAATCAAAGTGCCATTTTTGATCAATTAACTTTTGAAAATGTAGCTGAAATTGCTCAAACCTTAATGGATAAATTTGTAGCTGGTGAGTATGATAAAATTGAATTGGTATATAATCATTTTAAAAATGCGGCAACTCAAGTTGTTAAAACAGAGCAGTTTTTACCATTAGCACCAATTTCTGGAGGTGAAGAAATATCTTCTGATTATATTTTTGAACCATCTAAAGAAGAAATTGTATTAACTTTAATTCCAAAATCTTTAAAAACGCAATTATATAAAGGTATTAGAGACTCTTTTGCTTCTGAACACGGAGCTAGGATGACAGCAATGCATAAAGCTACTGATAATGCAACAGCATTAAGAAATCAATTAAAATTAACTTATAATAAAGCGCGTCAAGCTGCTATTACTGGAGAAATTCTAGAGATTGTAGGTGGTGCTGAAGCTTTAAATAGTTAATTTCTACTTATACAGCATTTTTTCAAAAAGGCTATTTGATCATTCAAATAGCCTTTTTTTATTTATATTTGAATATATTATTTTTTAATGAAATTTATTTAAAATTGTAACTTTAACAAAGTTTTTGCGTATAATTAAGAACAATATAACAAGTAATCCATGTCAAAAGAAGGTTTCAATTGGAAAAGTTTATTTATAAACGAATCTGAAAACACTACTAAAAAAGAAGAATCATCAAAATCAAATTCATCTCATCAGACAACTACTTCTGGTTCACAAGTGAATAAATTTCCAGAAGAAAAGATAGCGCAAGTATCTCAAGATAATTTTGCCAATCCTTTTGTGAATGAAATTCTAGACGTTTATGAAAAAGGATTTGAATCCTTAAATTTAGATAATTTCGATTTTTTTGAAATGTATAAATCTGTGGTAGCTGTAGGAATAACAAATCCGCAAAGTTATCAGATGGCTTTTATGATGGGAAAATCGATAAAGCCCGATTTAACGAAAGAATATTTATTAGAAAAATCGAAGTTTTATATTGAAGAAATTAACAAAGTACATACTAAATATGATGCTACTGGTAATGGAAAAAAACAAGATTTAAGCAATTTGGTTCAAAAAGAAAAAGAAGCATTAACTGTTTCAATCTCTGATTTGGAGACTAAAATTCTTCAAATGCAACAAGAATTGCAAGAAAAGAAATCATTATTAGCAAACATCGATAGTAAAAACGAACAAGAACTTAGAGAACTTCAATTAAAAATAGAAGCCAATAATTTTGCCAAACAAAAAATTGTGGATTCAATTAATTTAGTCATAAGCGGAATCAATCAATACTTATAAAATCAATGAATAAATACGAACAAGAAAAAAGTACTTTATTAGAATTACCTATCTTAAAGCACTTTGATGAATCTAAAGGAGAAATTGCGTTAAAAGCAAATTCATTAAAAAAAGGTGAAAAAGGACTTTTCTGGGTAATTGCTTTAGGATTATTAGGAATTGGAGGTTATTTAACCTGGACCTATATTATTCCACCTTTATTTACCATGTTAGGTCAAGTAATTGCATTATCAGCAACAGCAATTTTCTTGATTTTCTTAGTAATTATGTTCCCTGTCATTATGAAAGCATTGCGTTTTGCGGCTAAAAATATTCATAAAGCCTTAATACAAAGCAATCCTTTCAACGAGTTGGAGGAACAAAAACAAAAAATGATTAAAAACCGTGAAGTTTTTAAGAATACCAAAGCAAAACTAAAAGGACTTAAAAATGAAATGGAAATGGAAGCTTCAAAATCTGAAAAGGAAGCGAAAGATTACCAAGAACAATTGTTAAGTCTGCAACGACAATCTGAAAAGTTAAAATCAGCGATGGATGAAATGGTTAGACAACACGGTGCAGGAGCAAAAGATACCGATGAATATGTAGCCTTGCAAAGTGAATTGGCTAAGAAATTAAGTAATTCGCAACGTATTTCAAATCAATATGAGCAAAGCAAAAGTTTTATTCAAAAATATGGAGTGCGAGCGAATGTCTTAGGTAAAATGGATAGAAAATTAACTTTAGCTGGAACAGCTATAGATATTAAGATTGCCGATTTTGATGCTACAATTACCATGCTTAGAAAAGAGTATGAATTTGCCAAAAACGCAAAAGCAGCTACAGAAAGCGCAAAAAACGCCATGATGTTTACCAAAGATTGGGAATTAGAGTATGCTTTAGAAGTGGTTACGTCAACTATCGCTCAAGATATTGCGAGAACATCTGAAAATTTATTAGATATAGACACTTTAACGTCTCAATATTCAGTTGATAACGACGAATTATATTCTCGTTTAGATTCTTTAGCAGATAAAATTAAAACGGGAGACAACACCATTCCTGATTCTACTAAATATTCGAATCCAAATTACAAAATGTCCAAAGAAGATAAGCAAAATGCTGGTGGCTTTGGCGATATATTTTAATAACTAAAACTAAATCTTTTATATATAATGGGAAAAATTCTTAGAACAAATAAACTAACGACTTTATCAGAATTACTTATTGTTATTCTTGGTATTGGTGGGATATTAGGAGCAATCTATTTTTTATCTCCAGGACTTAGAACTGAAGTTTCAAAGAAATTAGATGGAATTACTTTAGACAAAGTGGAAGTTAACAATGTGGTAAACGCAGATAAAATTGAATTGCCTACAAAAGATATTTCAAACGAAGTAAGTAATAAACCTTTAGTAAGAATTGCGGGTTACGCTTGGAATGCACAATCTGGAATTATTGTTTCTAATGGTGGACCAAAAACAACAAAAGGTTCTCTAATGGAAAAAAATGGCGTAAACTTAGAAATCATTCGTCAAGATTGGTTGTCTGAATTACGCAATATGCAAATGAAATTTATTGAAGAATTTGATCAAGGTGCTAAATTTCCAACATCAGATAAAAGTGCATTTGCTGTAATGATCATGGGTGACGGTGCTCCTTTTTATATCAGTTCGGTACAAAAATCATTAGACGAAAAATACGGCAAAGACAAATACCATTTACAAGTAATGGGTGCTGTAGGAATGAGTTATGGTGAAGACAAATTAATCGGTCCTCCAAGTTGGAAAACAGATCCACAAACTATGAAAGGTGCAGTTATTTCAGCCGTTTTAGGTGATGGAGATTGGGTAACTACAGTTAACTATTGTTTTGCAAATGGTTTAAAAGTAAATCCTGATCCTGCTACTTATGATGCGGAAGCGGTTAATATTTATCCTTCTGAAAATGATGATTATATCAAATCAGCTGAAGAATTAATTAAATCACAAACTACAGGTTGGACCGTTTCTTTAAAAGAGGTTTCAAATGGGAAATTAACTGGAAAATCAGTTAATAGAAAGATTGATGGTTGTGCTACTTGGACACCTGGTGATAAATTGGTGTTTGATAAATTATCTGGTTTTGTAGATATTGTTTCGACCAAAGAATTTAACAATCAAATGCCAACGGTTTTAATCGGTTTAAAAGAATGGGCAAGTCAAAATCCTGAGATTGTTTCTAATATTTTAAAATCAGCTTTAACAGCTTCTAATCAAATGAAAAATTATGACGATTGGAGAGTAAGAGCTTCTGAAGCGGTTACGGATACGTACCAAATGGAAAGCCCTAAATATTGGTATGATATGTTCAAAGGCCAACAAGGAACTAAAAACGGATTAACATATAATATGGGTGGTTCTAAAGTATTCAATTACTTGGATGCGATGCAATATTTTGGTTTATCTGATGGCGTTAACAGATATAAATCGGTTTATAACCAAGTTGGGACTTATTTAACGGAGTTGAATCCATTTGGATTTAATGAAAACGTAGGTAAAGTATCCGCTTATGAAGATGCTGTAAATTTATTTTACCTTAAAAATATTAACGATATCCAATCTACTGCTCCTGAAAAAGCAGATTATACAGAACAAGCAACGGAAGTAATGGCTTCAGGGGAATGGAGAATTAACTTTAATACAGGTAGTGCTCAAATTTCAACAAGTTCTTCTAGCGAATTGGAAAAAATTTACAACCTATTAATTCAGGCTGAAAATACGAAATTAACGATTGTTGGGCATACTGATAATGTTGGTAATCCAGATTCAAACATTAAATTATCTAAAGACAGAGCAGAAGCAGTTGTAGATTATTTAAGAAAGAAAGGTATTCCATTGAATCGTTTCCAAATGATTGATGGAAAAGGTGCTAATGAGCCTACAGCAGATAATAGCACTGCTGAAGGAAAAGCGAAAAACAGAAGAGTAGTGATTACTTTATTGAAATAAATAAACTAAAAGTAAGAGCTATCAGTATTTGATAGCTCTTTTTATTATAACATGATACAATTAATTACCCCTTTTCAGACAATCTCTAAGTCAAAGAAAACGATAATTCTGGTAGCTTGGATTGTACTTTTACTAGTACTTTGGTTTGTTGGAACATCTGGTGAAAAACATTTGTTTCCAAACCCACAACAAGTTTTCAAAGGATTTTCTGAACTTTATAATGAAGGTTTAGTGGTGCATATTTTCAATTCGTTGAAATTGTGTTTCCTTTCCATTTTTTTAGCCACAACTATTGCATTGCTTTTTGCATATAGTTGGCCCATTCCTTTATTAAAACCAATTTCTGAATTTGTTACAAAGTTTCGTTTTTTACCTTTTACAGGTTTGTCCTTCTATGTAGCAATGGTCATTCACGATGCAAGAAACATGCAAATCTGGATTATGGTCATTTTTTTAACGACTTTCTTAACAACCTCTTTAATTGCGGTAGTTAAAGATATTCCTCAAGAAGAATTTGATCATGCTAAAACCTTAAAATGCAACCGTTTTGAAGTGCTTTGGCAGGTGATTGTTTTAGGAAGATTAGATTATGTGATTGATGTTATTCGTCAAAATTTAGCGATTACTTGGATGATGCTCGTAACGGTAGAATCTATAGTAGTAGCTTCGGGCGGACTAGGGTTTTTAATTAAAAATTCCGATAAGTTCATGAACCACGGAAGAATCATCGCATTGCAAATTATTATTTTATTAATTGGGTTGTCCTTAGATTGGTTTATTAACTTTTTAAGAAGAGCACTTTTTAGATACTCTAAAATATAAACTTATGGATTTCGAATATAAAGAAACGCTTTTATATGTGGAAAATCTTAGTGTTGCTTATGGTGACACCGTTATTATAAAAGACATTAATCTTGTTGAAAAAGATGTTGTTCGTCAAGGACATAATAGTACCTCTCAAGTAATAGCGGTTGTAGGTCGTTCCGGAAGAGGTAAATCTACTTTTTTTAAAGCGTTGACAGGTTTGGTGGAACCCAAAACGGGAAAAATTTTAATTAAGGATTTTAAAAGCAGTGAAGAAGGTGCTGCTAAAGAAATAAAAGAAGGAGATATTGGTTTTGTGGACCAAAAATATACACTGTTTAGACATAAAACAGTACATCAAACCTTAAAATTTGCGTTGCGTAAAACGAGTTTAACGGATGCTGAAAAGGAAGAAAAAATAATTGAATATTTGCACAAATGGGGTTTAGATAATTTTGCAGATAAGTATCCTAATGAATTATCTGGCGGACAAAGACAACGTACAGCAATTATTGAACAGCTTTTTTCTTCGGATCAGTTTATTGTTATGGACGAACCTTTTTCAGGACTCGATGTAGGAAATATTATTGAAGTAAAAAAATCATTCGATTTACTAAATTCTACTTCAGAATACAATACGATTATTTTCTCTACACACGATATTGAATTAGCAGTAGAACTGGCTCAAGTAATCTATGTTATTGGTTACCCAACGGTAAACGGTGAAAAACAAAAATACGGTTCGATTGTCGCTAAATTCGATTTAAGAGATTTAGGCTTGGCTTGGAAAGAATTTGGGGAAGAACATTTACACTTAACCAAGCAAATTATCAACCAAATGATGCTTTCGTAGTTTTTTATGGTTGATAGAAGTACAAAAAAATATGTTGAAGAAGTTCAAACAAATGGCTATGCTGTAATTGATGCTGTTTTTTCTTCCAATGAGATAGAAGCTATTAGAAAGGAAATTGAAAGAGAAAGTAATTCTTCAAAAGAAACTTTTCGAAAAACCAAAGATTTATTTGCTATTCGTCAATTTTTAAAAGAAATACCTTACGTTGAAAAATTACTTTTTAATGCTACTTTAAAAAATATTTTAGAGAGTTTTTTTGGTAAAAATTATTTTGTGGTAAAATCTATTTATTTTGATAAACCTGAAGAATCGAATTGGTTTGTAGCCTATCATCAAGATTTAACTATTTCTGTTAATAAGAAATTAGAGATTGATGGTTTTTCGAATTGGACGGTGAAACAAAATCAATTTTCGGTGCAACCCAATGAGGAAATTTTAAAAAATATTGTTACCATTAGAATTCATTTAGACGATACCAATGAAGAAAATGGAGCTTTAAAAATAATTCCAAAATCACATGAAAAAGGAATAGTTCGTATAGATACATTTGACATCAAAAATCAAGAAGAAATTAGTTGCAATGTTCAAAAAGGGGGAATTATGATTATGAAACCTTTGCTTTTTCATGCTTCCAATAAAACAACAAATAACGAAAGAAGAAGAGTTATTCATCTTGAATTTTCTAATAGTAATTTACCAAAAGAATTATCTTGGTCGGAACAACACAGTATCAATTAAATCGTAAGAATGACATTTACAAAAGAATATCTTCAAGAGCTTAATAAAGCAACTGTAACTATTTTAGCAATTTGCGATGCAATTAATGCTGATGCTAAAGCTATTTCAGAATTAAATACATTATTGCTTCAAAAAGGAGAACACAAACTTTTATTAAAAGCAGAAAAAATCTTTATTTCTGATTTTATTTTCGTGTTTAGTAAAGTGAAAAACCTTTCTGAAAAAGCACAATTTGGATTGGCTTATTATTATGATGCCATTCGAAACCAACATTTCGCAAATGAAAATGAACTTGAAAACTTAAATAAATTGGTGGCAACCAATGCTTTTAAAAGTCATTTTAATAAAATAGTACAAGACAATATTTTATTTGATTTGGCCAAAAGCAAAACCTATTTATTGAATTATTTAAAACAAAATAAACATCCTAAGTTTGAAGAAGTGAAACAAGCTTTTAACACCTTTTTAAATTTAGTTTGTGAGTTTGATGTCCAAAAAAATAAAAATACAAATGACCTTTTAGGAATTGATTTTACTATTCACAATGCTACTGAAATAGAAAACGATTCCTTAGAAAAAGTCTTAGAGGAATTGCACGAATTAATCGGTTTGGAAAATGTAAAAAAAGACGTTTCGGAATTGGTTAATCTATTAAAAGTGCAACAGAAAAGAACGTCTCAAGGATTAAAAAACATTGAAATTACCTTACATACTGTTTTTCTTGGTCCTCCAGGAACAGGAAAGACAACGGTAGCTCGTTTACTGGGAAGAATTTTCAAACAATTGGATTTTTTATCTCAAGGACAAATGATTGAAACTGATAGGGAAGGTATGGTGGCAGGTTATGTAGGTCAAACAGCTACCAAAGTGGATGCGATAGTCACTGAAGCCAAAGGAGGTGTTTTATTTATTGACGAAGCCTATGCTTTAAGTCAGAATGTAGGGAATGATTACGGTGCGGAAGCCGTTAATACCTTGTTGAAACGAATGGAAGATTTCCGAGATGATTTTGCAGTTGTTGTAGCAGGATATGACGAACCCATGCAAGTATTCATAGATTCCAATCCTGGATTGCGTTCTCGTTTTAATCGTTATTTTCATTTTGATCATTTTTCACCAGATGAGTTATTTGCCATTTTTGAAATCTATTGTAAAAAATCGGATTTTATACTAACTGAGGAAGCCAAAGAAAAGCTAAAAGACACCTTTGAACTGTTATTTGAAAAACGAGACGATAGTTTTGGTAATGCCAGAGTCATTCGAAATGTTTTTGAAAAAGTAATTCAAAAACAAGCCAATAGAATTGTGATGCTAAAAAGAATTTCTAAAAAAGCATTACGCATAATTACAGAAGAAGATATTCCAGAGCCTATGGAAACCGTAGCACAAGTCTTTTATAAAAAACAAGAAGAATAAAAGAGAAAAGGTTATTTTTTAACCCACTTGAATTGGAAAAACCATTCCAATTTTT
This sequence comes from Flavobacterium sp. NRK F7, assembly GCF_024054195.1. GTDB lineage: Bacteria > Bacteroidota > Bacteroidia > Flavobacteriales > Flavobacteriaceae > Flavobacterium. The sequence goes on from NZ_JAMXLB010000001.1 coordinate 824,774, forward strand.
GATCTAAATTAATTATATACAATGAATAAGAATTTTTTAAAAGCCCTATTTTTAGTTATTACAACAGGTGTTTTTGCTCAAGAAACAAATCCAGAAGAGAGTAAAGTGAAAATTGATGTTTCTGGATATTTAGAAGCATTTTATGGCTACGATTTCAATCAACCCACCTCACCTACTCGTTTAGGATGGATTTACAATCACAGTAGACATAATGAATTTAATATTAATATTGGAATGTTACGTTCAACGATTAGTTATGAAAACGTCTATGCTAATATTGCCATTCAAGCAGGTACGTATGTAGACGATAATTATACCGCTGAAAGTTTAAAATTATTCCATGAAGCCTATTTAGGGGTCTATTTAGATTCAGATAAAAAACAGGTAGTCGAAGCCGGTATTATGCCTTCTTATATTGGTTTTGAATCCGCATCTACCTTCTCTAATCTTACCTTAACACGTTCGATTATGGCTGAAAGTTCTCCTTTTTATTTCACAGGTGTAAAATATAGTTATACACCTAATGATTCTTGGAGTTTAGCTTTTATTACTACCAATGGTTGGCAACGTATTGAAAAACCAAATAATAAAGCATTGCCTACTTTTGGAACACAAGTAGTGTATACTCCAAACGAAAAAACAACGATTAACTGGAGTACTTTTATAGGAGACGAACCAGTTGCAGTAGATGCTTTAAGAACAAGATATTTCAACGATTTGTATGTAGATTATGCTTGGAATGACAAATGGAAAACAATTGCTGGTTTCGATATGGGTTACCAAAGAAACCTAGCTGGAGATGATTTCCAAGATTGGAAAACGATTACTTTAATAACACAATATGCGATTTCTCAAAAATGGAATGTGGCTGCTAGAGCAGAATATTTCGAAGATCAAGAGAACGTGATTGTAGGAGTAGGTGCTCCTTTTGAAGTATTTGGAGCTTCTTTTAATATAGATTTTATTCCGAATTCTAAATTAAAACTAAGAACGGAAGCAAAATGGTTTGATTCTGATGAGCCTATTTTTACCAAAGATACAGGAACAACGACAACCAACTTTTTTGTAGCCACTTCCTTGGCTTTTGAGTTTTAAAAGAATAAAATAAAAGATAAAAAAGAGCCAATTTATTTTGGCTCTTTTTTATTCATTCAAATGTTCCCAAATAAAACTATAAAATTCGGCCTCTTTTTCTACATAATTTTTATAATTCGAAACTTTACCATAATGTCCAGCTTTGTCATTTATCAGTAAATAAATCGGATTTTTCTGAGCTTCTCTATTTTGTAATTTGGCAGCAAACTTATATGATTGAAATGGAGGAACTCGATCATCATTTTCAGAAGTGATAATCAAACAAGTAGGGTAATTTACCACTTCTTTAATTTTCTCATAAGGCGAATACGACATAAGTAATTCAAACTCATTTTTATTGTTTGGGTTACCGTATTCATCAAAATGATGGATTCCAGTAGTATATTTATCTAAAGTTGACAGGTCTAATCTGCCAGCAATAGGGATAACCACTTTAAATAAATCGGGTCTCATTGTTAATGCTGCTCCAACCACTAGGCCACCATGAGAAGCACCGGAAATGGCTAATTTATTTGGACAGGTATATTTTTCACTAATTAAAAACTCTGCAGCATCAATAAAATCATTAAAAGTATTAGGTTTGTTTACACCTTTTCCATCTCTATGCCATTTTCTGCCTTTTTCACCACCACCTCTAATTTGTGCAAAAGCGTAAATACCTCCTTTTTCAAGAAAATGCAATAATCCCACATCATATTTAGGATTATTTATAACACCAAAACCTCCATATGCTTCTAATAAAGTAGGATTATTACCATTCAATTCTATTCCTTTTTTATGAACTATGGTGATTGGAACATCCTTATTATCTCTACTTCTATAGTTAATGGTTTTTATTTCAAAATAATCAAAAGGGAAAAGTGTCGGTTTGGGTCGTATAAAAGCATCATAGTATATATTTGTATCTCCAGTTGTAATGTTTAGTTTATAGTTCAAATAGGAAATAGTATACGAATAAAATGTTACGTATAGCTCATTAGTTTTATTATCATAGAAGCGAAAGCTAAAATCCATTTCCATAGGCGCTTCAAATTTTCTAACAAAACTTCCATCATAATTATAAATGGTGATATAATTTCTACCTAAATTTCGATATTTACAAACAATATAATTTTCTAAGAAATAAGAATCAATAAGTAAATGGGAATAAATCTGTGGAATTACAGAGACTTTTTCGTTCTTATTATTCAAATCAAAAAATCGAATATCGCCCCAATCATACTTGTTATCAGTAAAATAGACTTTATTATTTTTATACTTTAGAATAGTAAAATCAGAAGATGCATTATCAATAAATTTAGTAAGGGTAAACTCTTCATCTTCAAGATTAACATAATAATAATTCTTAGCGGTTTCTTCTTTGTTTGTTTCTTCAATAAATAGTTTATTTTCACTTACAAAAAAATTAAAATTACTTTCTTCCTTTGTAGTATCAAAAATTAATTTGTCTTTTTCTTGAATGTCTCTTAGCGTATGATAATATAATTGGTAAGTAGAATCTTTAGCAAAAAAATTTTGATTCGAATTTTTTTTATAAAAAATACCTTGGTCTCCTTTCCAAGAAACATTAGAAAACTTTATGTCTTTTAATACATCATCTAATGGATTTTGAGAGATAATATCTACAAATCGTATTTCATGTCTATCACTACCATCTGGGCTAATTTTATAAGCTAAGTATTTAGAATTTTTAGAGGGATAATAACCATTTAATAATACATTTTCATCTTTATATATTTTATAAGGATTAACCAATTCTAAAGGCATTTCATTTAAATTCTTTTGATAATGTAAAACAGAAGGTTTATTCTTGTCTAGTCTGAAATTTATATAAAAATAGCGTCCTTTTTTAACGGGTAATGAATTGGTTGAAAGAGACCTATAATCTTTTATCTTAAATAAGAAATTGGTTGCTTTTACAACATCATCAAGATGCTTTCTGGAATACGCATTTTGTTCGGCTACCCAATTTGAAACATCATCTGAAGAAGTGTTTTCTAGCCAAGCATAATCATCAGAAATAGTAATTTCATGCATGGTAAAAGAAGAAGTGACTTTCTTGGTAGTTGGATTTTTTTGACAATAAATATTCAATAGAATGAAATAACAAACTAAAAAACAGGCCTTTTTTTGCATGTGTAAGAAATTAAAAATCAAAAATATTCCTTTTTGAATAAGTTGACAATAAATAAGTATTTTTATTTCAATTTAATATATTTGTTTCTACCAAAAACAATAGCATGAAAAAGTACTTTTTCTCTCTTTTTATTTTCTCTACAGTAGTTGTACAAGCACAAACCCTTCCCTTAGAAGAAATCATGAAAGGAGATGATTTTATTGGTCATCAACCCTATAATCAACGTTGGTCTGCAGATGGGAATACGCTTTATTTTGAATGGAATCCCAAAAATGAAATTTCAGGAAGTACGTATTATTGGCAAGCGGGAATGCTTGAACCTAAAGTATTGGATGAAAATACGTTTGATTATTCGACTGTAAATATTGAATCTCAAAGAGAATTTGAAGAAGTATTTTATACGAAAAGAGGCAACTTATATTGTTATGATAAAAAGACAAAAAAAAGCAAACCTATATATCTTTCAAACGAACGCATTTATGCAGTCGAAAGAACGGTTGATCCAGCGATTGTTTTTTTTCAAATGAATCGAAATGTATATCAATTGAATGTCAAAGATTTCTCTTTTAAACAGTTAACCAATTTTAGAACGGGTTCCGAAAGTCCCAAAAAAGAAAAAGAACCTACTTATTTAGAAAAACAACAAGAAGAATTGTTTCAATATATAAAAGATACTAAAGCAAAAAATGATTGGTTTGCCGAAAAATCAAAAAAGAATCCTTCTGATTTACCCAAATCCATCTTTTATGGAAGTGCTTCTTTAGAACAATTAAAACCTTCTCCTGATGGAAAGTTTGTCACCTTTCGATTATCCGATTATACGAATTCCAAAGAAACGAATGTGGAACATTTTATTACGGAAAACGGCTACACAAAAAGTGAATCGGCGCGTTCAAAAGTTTCAGTCACTAACCTAAGTTCACATAGAATGGGAATTTTTGATATCGAAAAAGATACGGTTTATTATGTGTCATTTGCCCATTTATCAGGGATTAAAAAACACCCTGAATACTACCAAGAATATCCAGAATTAAAAGAAAAAGAAGAGTCCGAAAAACCAATCGTTATGGTTGCACCTATATATAATAAAAAAGGAACGAAAGCGGTTTTTGAAGCCAGAAGTCAAGACAATAAAGACAGATGGATTATGACGTTAGACTTAGCGACAGGAAAAATTACAGAAGTAGATCATCAGCATGATGAAGCTTGGATAGGTGGACCAGGAATACCCAACTATTCTTTTGGAGGTGGTGTTTTAGGATTTTTGAATGATGGAGAAACGATTTATTTTCAATCAGAAGCTTCAGGCTACTCTCACTTGTATACTATCAATTTGAATACAAAGAAGAAAAGCCAACTTACAACTGGAAAATGGGAAGTAAGAGAAGCGTCGCTTTCGCTTGACGGAAAAAACTTTTATATAACAACCAATACGAATCACCCAGGAAATAGAGAATTTTACAAGTTAGAAGTTACTTCCAAAAAAATGATCCCTCTTTTAAATGCAGATGGAGCTCATGAAGTGGTACTTTCCCCAGATGAAAAAAAACTTGCCGTACGTTATTCTTATAAAAACAAACCATGGGAAATGTATGTGGCTGATACTAAAGAAAAAACAACATTAAAACAAATTACGCATTCTACTACAAAAGCTTTTGAAGCCTATTCTTGGAAAGCTCCTGAAGTGATTACTTTTAAAGCAAAAGATGGAACTTCAGTAAATGCACGATTGTACCAACCCCAAGAAGGAAATAATAATAAAGCAGCTGTAATTTTTGTTCATGGAGCTGGTTATTTGCAAAATGCACACAATTACTGGAGTTCGTATCACAGAGAATATATGTTTCATAATTTATTATCCGATTTAGGATATACCGTTTTAGATATCGATTATAGAGGAAGTGATGGCTATGGTAAAGCTGTACGAACTGGAATTTACAGGCATATGGGTGGTTTAGATCTATCCGATCAATTAGATGGGAAAGAGTATTTGGTCAATACTTTAGGAATAGACGCCAATAAAGTGGGTATTTACGGTGGATCTTATGGTGGTTTTATTACGCTAATGGCTTTATTAACCCAGCCGAATACATTTAAAGCTGGTGCTGCTTTGCGTTCGGTTACCGACTGGGCGCATTATAATCAAGGTTATACCGCAAACATTTTGAATTTTCCAGAAACCGATAGTATCGCTTATAGAAGAAGCTCTCCGATTTATTTTGCTGAAAACTTACAAGATCGATTACTAATGTTGCATGGTATGGTTGATGATAATGTACAATTTCAAGATGTAGTGCGTTTGTCGCAACGATTTATAGAACTAAAAAAGAAGAATTGGGATTTAGCCATTTTTCCAGTGGAAGAACATGGTTTTCAAGAAACCTATTCTTGGATAGATGAGTATAGTAGAATACTAAACTTGTTTAATGAAACGTTATTAAATAAGGATTAGTTGTTTTTGGCTCTTTTTTTGCATTCAACTCATTATAATTAAAATAGATACCTATGTTTTACAAAATAATTGTTTTATTCTTTAGTCTTTCTATGGCTTCTTGTAATTGTACCAAAGATAGTGTTGCTAATGAAAATGAAATATCAGAAAAAAAAGAAGGAACGTCACAAGAATTTAAATTACCTATACAAGAAGTATATTATCAAAAATGGATTGCAGGTGTTAAAGGAGGAGGAAGTGGTATTGATTTTTATTTGGAATTGCAAAAACCATTAGAGAAAGGTGTTGCTTTAGAAAAAGTGAAGTTTGAATCCTATGAAGCATTTTTCGAAAAAGTCTCTGAAACTTCTTATGTAGCTCACATGAAGACCACTTTAAATGAATTGGTTTTAGATGAAAACCCAAAAAAAGAGTACGGTAATCAAGCCCCTGTTTCTTCTCTTAAACCCAATGAAGCCATTCTTTTTGTCAATGCAAATGGGAAACAGTTGTCGCAACATCTGGAAAATGTAAAAGAAAAGGAGTTATTAGCGTATCCTTCTTCGAAACCTCAAAATACTAAGGAATAAACAAAAGAATTAATTACTTTTGTGAGACATTAATTCACTTTATATTGAGTCTTTATAAAAAGCTTTTAAATCAAACCGCTATTTACGGTATAGCTACGGTTTTACCTAGAATGTTAAGTTTTCTATTGGTTAGACTATATGTCGATTATATGCCAGCGGAAGAATATGGAGAAGTTTCAGTCATTTTTGCCTATTTAATTTTTTTCAATGTAATCTTATCTTATGGAATGGAAACCGCTTTTTTCCGTTTCTATAATACAGAAGAACAAAAACAAAAAGTAATTTCTACCAGTTCGATTTCATTGTTGATTTCAACAGGTGGTTTTCTTCTATTGGGTTTGTTTTTTAGAGAAAACATTGCTCATTGGAGTGGCATAAAAAGCAATTATATTTTTTATACCCTATTAATTTTAGCCCTAGATGCTTTAGTAATCATACCTTTTTCAAAATTACGAGCAGAAGGTCGTCCTATAAAATACGCAGTTATAAAAATTACTAACGTAGCAATCAATTTAGGTTTAAATGTTTTCTTTATTGTACTGTTGCCAAAATGGCAATTTGGGAGTACTTTATTAGAAAAAATATATCTACCAAACTTTCAAATAGGTTATATTTTTATTTCAAATTTAATAGCGAGCTTACTCACTTTAGTAGCTTTGTTACCCGATTATTTTAAGTTACATTGGAAATTTGACACCCTACTTTGGAAACGAATGATGCGTTATGGTTTTCCTATTTTAATCGCGGGAATTGCTTTTGCAATTAACGAACATTTTGATAAAATCCTTTTGGAATGGATGGACGTTCCTTTATCCGATATTGGGGCTTATTCCGCTTGTTATAAAATAGGAATGTTTATGGTACTTTTTAGAACGGCCTACACACTAGGTATTGAACCCTTTTTCTTTAGTCATGCTAAAAATGAAAGTGCGCCACAAACGTATGCAGAAATTACCAAATACTTCGTCATCTTTGGTTCCTTTATTTCCTTAGGAGTTATTGTATTTGCTGATGTTTTAAAGCTACTATTGGTGCCAAAATCTGAATATTGGATTGCTATGGATATTGTGCCTTTAATTGTAATGGCTAATTTCTTTTTAGGGATCTATACGAATCTTTCCGTTTGGTATAAATTAATCGATAAAACAAAAATAGGGGCTTATATTTCCATTGTAGGTGCTTTAGTTACCTTATTACTCAACGTACTTTTAATTCCTTCTATTGGATTTGTAGGTTCTGCCATTGCAACTATTTTAGCATACGGAACGATGATGTTTATTTCCTATACTTTAGGGCAAAAAAAATATCCAATACCCTATGATAAAAATAAAATAGGACGCTATTTAGGACTTTCTACCGTATTAAGTATTTTGTCTTTTTATATTGAAATTCTAAGAGAAACCTATGTTTTTGGAATTGTAGCCTTATTATTTTATGGTTACTTTGTTTATACAAATGAAAAACAATTGTTTGCAAAAGTTTTAAAAAGAAAATAACTGAAAATTTATAAAGGGGTTTTCTAAAAAACAAGTGTAACAAAATCTTAAAAATGTTCGGAACTCCTTATATTTTTTTAACTTTGAAAACTTATTCTTAAAGCACAAAAATGAATATTAAAATTATTAACCGCTCCCAACACGATTTGCCTTCTTACGAAACCATTGCTTCGGCTGGAATGGATTTAAGAGCCAATATATCAGAATCCATAGTCTTAAAGCCTTTAGATAGAGTTATTGTTAAAACGGGTTTATTTATCGAATTGCCTATAGGTTATGAAGCACAAGTGCGTCCAAGAAGTGGTTTAGCTGCTAAAAAAGGAATTACGGTTTTAAATTCACCTGGAACAGTAGATGCCGATTATAGAGGTGAAATAGGGGTTATACTCGTAAATCTTTCAAATGAAGCGTTTACCATTGAAAATGGGGAAAGAATTGCTCAACTAGTCATTGCTAGACATGAAAGAGCAGAATGGATAATCGTTGAAACGTTATCAGAAACATCTAGAGGCGAAGGAGGTTTTGGAAGTACAGGTGTTAAATAAAAGTGCCATTTTTTAAATAGAAACAAAATGAAGAAAATTTTTTATTTTCTGTTTTTCTTAATAAGCGTTGCAATGAATGCTCAAAAAGACCCCTATGATTTTAGTGATTTAGATAATCGCGAAAAAGTAATTTCAAAAGCTAAAACTTCCTCTGCTTTACAAAGAAATTTATTAATTTCTGAGGAATTCAACGGGAAAGATGAATTCATGAATATTGTGTACATAACTAAAGAAGCAGCTGAAAAGAAACTAAAAATTGAAGAAAGGATAATTGAAAGTTTAAATCAAGGAAAAGAATTAAGTATACAAATCAATCCTATTTATAAAGGAAAAAGTTTTGTACCTGAAAAAATCATAATACAAATTTCTGGGGATGAGAATTTCACAGAAGAAATTTTAGTTTGGTAAGCATTAAAAAATAAGATAATGAAAATAATAGTTCCTATGGCTGGGCGAGGATCTCGTTTACGCCCACATACTTTAACCGTTCCTAAACCCTTAATTCCAATCGCTGGAAAACCTATAGTGCATCGATTGGTAGAAGATATTGCCAGAGTTTTAAATCAAGATATTGAAGAAGTAGCTTTTATTATTCATGAAAGTTTTGGTGCTCAAGTTGAAAAGGAATTAATCGAAATTGCACAAAAATTAGGCGCTAAAGGAACTATATATTATCAAAATGAGGCCTTAGGAACGGGTCATGCGATTATGTGTGCCAAAGATTCGTTAAGTGGTCCTGCTGTTATCGCTTATGCAGATACATTAATCAGAGCCGACTTTGATTTGGACACTACGGCGGATAGTGTTATTTGGGTAAAACAAGTAGAAAAACCTGAAGCTTTTGGAGTAGTTAATTTAAATGAAAAGGAAGAAATCATTGAGTTAGTGGAAAAACCAAAAGAATTTGTTTCAGATTTGGCAGTTATTGGAATCTATTACTTTAAAGATATAGCTATTCTCAAAAACGAACTCCAATCGGTACTTGATAATAACATTATTCATGGTGGAGAATATCAAATTAACGATGGAATTAAACAAATGATGCAAAAAGGCATGAAATTTGTACCAGGAAAAGTGGATGAATGGATGGATTGCGGCAATAAAGAAGTAACAGTTGAAACCAATGGTAGAATGTTGCATTTTTTACATCAAGATGGCGAAAATTTGGTTTCCCAAAATATAACATTAGAAAATGCAACCATAATCCCTCCTTGTTATATCGGTGAGGATGTGGTTTTAACAAATGCTACAATTGGTCCAAATGTATCTATTGGTAAAGGCTGTAAAATTACAAATGCTGAAATTTCAAATAGTCTCATTCAAACGCATTCGTATGTTCAAAATGCGAAGCTAGACAATGCCATGATTGGGAACTATGCAAGTTTTGACGGTAATTTTAAAAGTATCAGTATAGGAGATTATTCCGTTTTAGAATAAAGTAAACAATGAGCAAATTAAAAAAAAGAATAAGATATACAATGTGGATGGTTTTCTGTAGCCAAGTCTTATTATTTGCTCAAGAAAACCCAGAAGATATTGTTTTAGCTGAAGATAAAACAGAAAATAATTTTTATGAAAGTGTAAAACAACGCGCTATTGAAAATTATGATAAAGCGATTGTGGCTATAGAAAAATGTATTCAAAGCGATAATACCAATCCTGTTTTTTATCATGAATTAGGAAAAAATTACTTAGACTTAAAACAATATCCTCAAGCCGAACAAGCGTTCCAAAAAGCAGTGGATTTAAACCCTAAAGAAAGATGGTATTGGAATTGTTTATACGATGTCTACTATCAAACAAAAGAATATCAAAAAGCAATTCCTGTTGTTCAAAAACTAATTGAGTTTGATCCTAATCTCAAAGAAGATTTAATTTCTTTGTATATGTATACCAATCAAAGAGATAAAGCATTGGATTTGCTAAAGCAAATGGAAAAAGAAATGGTTTTAAGTAAAACCATGGAATTCTATAAGCTTAAAATTCAAGAATCGAACGCTTTCGCCAAACCTGAAAAAAACGAATTGGAGAAAGCCATTAAGACTAATCCCAAAGAAGAACAGAATTACATTGATTTAATACTATTGTATTCAGAGAGTAATGAAGAAGAGAAAGCTTTTGAGGTCGCTAAAAAATTAGCAGACGCCATACCAAACTCAGATTGGGCAAAAATTAGCTTGTTTAAATTTTATCTTTTAGAAAATAATGGTGCTGAAGCGTCAAAAACTTTATTGACTGTTTTAAAGAACGATAAGGTTGATATGAAAATTAAGCAACGTATGCTGAACGAATTTCTGCTATTTGTGGTAAAAACCAATACCTATGAACCAGAACTCATGCAAGCTGTTGATTATGTTTCTTCTGATACCAATGTGAATTCCCCATTAGAAATTGGTAAATTCTATTTCAACAAACATCTCTTTGATAAAGCGAGTATTTATTTAGAAAAAGGATTAAAAAAAGAACCAGAAAACTTTAATACGGTTTTATTGCTTATCCAATGTTATGATAAAACCCAAAATTATGAAGCTATAGTTAGACTTACTGAAGATTATATTGATTTATTTCCTTCTCAGGCTATCTTGTACTATTATGCAGGTTATGCAAATAATAAAGTAGGGAATTACAAAAAAGGGAAAGGATATTTGGAAGACGGATTAGAGTTTTTAGTAGAAGATGTTGCTTTAGAAAAGGAGTTTTACAAACTTCTAGCAGATGTTTATAAAAACTTAGGTGACCCAAAGAAAGAATCCATTTATTTAGAAAAGGCTAAAGAATTAGAAAAAAGAAAATAATAATGAGAAATTTTTTTCCATTAGTACTAATCGTATTATTGATCTCTTGTAAGAGTAAAAAAGGAATTACAAGCGGGATAGCTGTAAAAGAAATTACTACTTCAAAAATTATTCAAGGACATTATAAAAACAAGCAAGACTTTGAAACAATTGCTATTCGTGCCAATGCAAAATATAAGGATGAAGGACAATCCCATTCTGTAAATGCAGATATTCGAATTCAAAAAGACAAGATGATTTGGATCAACGTTAAGATGTTAGGGTTTCCGCTTGCTAAAGTTTTAATTACTCCTGATAAAGTGAGTTATTATGAAAAAATCAATAACACTTATTTTGAAGGTGATTTCAGTGTTTTAAGTAATTGGTTAGGTACAGATTTGGATTATACCAAAGTGCAAAACTTATTATTAGGCAATGCAGTTGATGATTTGAATGAAGGTAAATATGACAATTCAATTGAAGATAATTTATACAAATTAGTCGAAAAAGGAAACAATGAAACGCAAAAAGAGTTTTATTTTGAATCTTCTCATTTTTTATTGAAGAAAGAGCATATTAGCCAACCAAAGGAAGACAGAAAAGTTGAAGTTCAGTATTCTTCTCACCAAGAACAAAAAGCTATTTTTCTACCCAATGAAATTCAAATCAAGGCCATTCATAAAGAAGAAATTACCATTTCTTTATTTTATAAAAGCATTAGTTTTGATGAAGAATTGAATTTTTCTTTTGAAATACCTGATGGATATGAAAGAGTGGAAGTCAATTAATCGTCTTTTTAAATTAAAAACCAAGTATCTTTGTAAAAACAAATAAAATGAACCGTTTACTTCAAGTCTTATTTTTTTTCTTTCTCTCTTTCGGAGCCTTTGCGCAATTGTCAGAGCAAGAGAAGTTAGAACAACGAAAGGAAGAAATTAATAAAGAAATTGCCGCTTTTAAAGCTTTATTAAAAGTTGAAAATACAAAAGAGAAATCGGTTCTAAACCAAATTGCAGAGCAACGCGCTAGAATTCGTCTAAGTGAACAATTAATTAGCACTACTTCAAGACAAATGAGATTGCTTGATGATGATATTTATTTGAAGCAATTAGAAATTAACAAACTGAATCGCGAACTCAAGATTCTGAAAGAAGATTATGCTAAAATGATTGTAAAATCCTATAAAAGCAGAAATGACCAAAGCAGAATCATGTTTGTTTTGTCTTCTCAAAATTTTTTACAAGCTTACAAACGCATTCAATACATGAAACAGTATGCCAGTTTTAGGAAAATGCAAGGGGAAGAAATAGTTGAAAAACAGCAAAAACTAATAGAGACTAAGAAAAAGCAAGAAGCTAGTAAAAAAGAAAAACAAAAAGCATTAGCTGAAAATTTAGCCGAGAAAAAAGAACTTGAAAGTCAAAAGCAAGAACAAGAAAAGTTAGCGAAAGAACTCCAAAAAAACAAAAAGAAATACACGGCAGAAATCGATAAAAAAGAAAGAGAGAGAAAAGAAATTGATCGAAAAATTAAGAAATTAATTGCAGATGCCATTGCAGCAGCTAATAAGAAAAATGAAAAGAAAACGGGTGTAAAATCTTCAGGTTCTTCTTCTAAATTTGACTTAACTCCAGAAGGGAAAATTGTTTCTGATAATTTTAAATCCAATAAAGGAAAATTACCTTGGCCTGTAGATAAAGGGTATGTTCAACTAAAATATGGTAATTATCAAGATCCAATTCATAAAAATGTAACCCATTTAAATAGCGGAATTGAAATTGCAGCTTTGCCAGGCACTTCGGCAAGAGCTGTTTTTGATGGAGAAGTTCTACAAGTTCAAAAAATTAATGGCGATAAAAAAGCGGTATTCGTTAGGCATGGTGACTTTATTACGGTATACCTAAACCTTGAAACGGTAAGTGTATCAGTAGGTGATAAAATTTCAGTGAAACAAAATCTTGGAAAAATTATTACCGATTCTTCTGGAAAAGCTATTTTGAAATTTATGGTATACCAAAATGCAAATACGTTAAATCCAGAACAGTGGTTGTCTAACAAATAATTTAAAAACTTTAACAAAAACGGCAAAAATACTGTATCCAAGTTAACAAATTGTGGGCGTATGTTTGTAATGGTTAATAGCAGTAATTTTTTCTACTCGAGAAAAAGTTTAAACCC
>NZ_JAMXLB010000001.1:838119-911026 GCF_024054195.1 Flavobacterium sp. NRK F7
CCTTAGGTAGTTTAATAGATGTAACCTCGTTTTCATCTAATACAGTTCATAGCAAAGCCTATACATTACCTATTAGTAGTGGGATTTACTATGTAGTAGTAAGAACACCCGGAAATGTGCAAACAAAAAAATTAATTATCAATTAAGATTTTTTAAGTATAAAAAATAAGAATTAAAAATAGTTTGTAAATTAAAAATCAACACTTAAAAAATATAATTTTAATAAAAAAAATAAATAATTTTTTATTTTCGATGTATTTATTAACGATAATGTAATTTTTTTTGAAAAAAAAGGCACAATTGCAATAAAAACACCTTCTTTGCAATGTTAACATTTACTTAACACACAACTCAAATGCTTGTACCAATTTTGCAAAAAAATTAACAACAAATGAGAGTTTTTAAAAAATTAATGATGCTTGGGTTATTTTTATTAGCAACCCAAACCATTTTTTCTCAATCTAAAATAACCGGAATGGTTATAGATGGAGACTTTAACGGACCACTACCAGGTGCAAACGTATTTGTAAAAGGTACTAAAGATGGAGCAACAACTGGATTTGATGGTAAATTTGAATTTACTACATCTATGGCTTCAGGTGAAATTGTAGTTTCTTATTTAGGATTTAAGACTGTTGTAATTCCTTTCACAGGATCAACTAATTTAGGAAATATTTCTTTAAAAGGAGATGAAAATCAATTAGAAGCAGTAGTAGTAATTGGTAAAGGGGTTATCGACTTAGCTAGCGATAGAAAAACGCCTATCGCAGTTTCAACAATTAAAGCTGCTGAAATTCAAGAAAAAGTTGGAACAGCAGATATTACACAAGCAATGGTTAATACACCATCTGTTTATGTGGCTGACCAATCAAGAGGATACGGAGATTCTAATATTAGGGTACGTGGTTTTGAACAAGATAATACTGCTGTATTGATTAACGGTCAACCTGTTAATGGTATGGAAGATGGATTAGTATATTGGTCAAACTGGTCAGGTTTAACAGATATTGCAAATGGAATTCAAATTCAGAGAGGTTTAGGATCTTCTAAATTAGCAATTTCTTCTGTAGGGGGAACTATTAATATCGTTACTAGAGCTACTGATAAAAAAGAAGGAGGTTTTGCGTCTTTAGGAGTAGCTAATAATAGTTATTTTAAAACACTTGCTGGTTATAATACTGGTATGAACGAAAAAGGATGGGGTATGAGTATCATGATGTCACATTGGCAAGGAGAAGGATACACTATCGGTACTCAAGGTAATGGGCAGAATTATTTTATCTCTGTTGGTTATCAGCCAAATGACAAACATAATTTCAACTTTTTGTTAACGGGAGCACCTCAATACCATAACCAAAGCTTTTCTCAAAGAATCAGTGTATATTTAGATAAAGGAAGAAAATATAACGGTAACTGGGGAACTTTAAACGGAAACTTCAAAAGTGAAGTGGGTAACTACTATCACAAACCAGTAGCAAACTTAAACTGGGATTATACTATTTCTGAAAATTCAAACGTATCAACTGTTTTATATGCTTCTTTAGGAAGAGGAGGAAGTGTTGGAAGTGTTGGTTCAAGAGTTAGAACTGCTGATGGTCAAATTGATTTTGATCAAATTTATGCTAATAACCTTGCAAGTGCTACAGGTAGATCAACTTACGCGTTAAGAAATTCAGTTAATAATCACTCTTGGTATGGTTTAGTAAGTAACTTTGAAACTAAATTAAGTGATGAAATTAGTTTCAACGCAGGTTTAGATATTAGAACATATAAAGGGTCGCACTTTAGACAAATTACAGATTTATTAGGTGCAGATTATTTTCTAGATAATGGAAACGTAAATATTCCAAATAATCAAATTTCTGCTACTTACAAATCTAATCCGTGGAGTGCATTATTTAATTATGCAAGTGAAAGTGAAAGATATGCATGGGATTACGATGAAAGAATTAATTATGGTGGAGTGTTTTCACAAATTGAATATTCTAATGATAATTTTTCAGCTTTCTTTCAAGGATCTGTTTCCAATCAATCTCACGTAAGATGGGATAGATATCAGTATTTACCTGAAAATGAAAAAGCAGATGCGGTTAATAACACTGGATATAATGCAAAAGGTGGTGTTGCTTACAATATTAATGAAAATAATACAGTTTACGGAAATGCGGGATATTATTCACGTCAACCATATCATGATAATATTTATTTGAATTTTGGAAATGATGTAAACCCTTTGACTGAAAATGAAAAAATATTAGGATTAGAGTTAGGTTATAGTTTTACTTCTAAATTCATTTCTGCAAATTTAAATGCCTATAGAACATCTTGGAAAGATAGAGTTACGTCTAGTTCTACAACAGCAACTGCTGGGCAAGTAGTAGGTACTACAGTATTAAATGATGGTGATATTATTTATACAACAAACCAAGGTGTAGAACAATTACACCAAGGTGTTGAATTAGATTTTAATGCTAGACCAACTAAAAAACTTAATTTAAGAGGTTTTGCTTCTGTAGGAGATTGGCAATATAAAGGAGATGTTGTTACTGTAAAGAGAGATCAAGACAGAAACGTGCTTCTTGAAACAAGAGATGATGTAGATGGTGGTAAAGTAGGTGGTGCTGCACAAACAAGCTGGGGATTAGGAGTAAGATATGAATTATTACCACGCTTCAATTTCGATGCTGACTGGAGAAATTATGATAAATTATATTCTGATGTTGGTGCAATAAAAGAAAATTTAGAATTACCTAAATATGATTTAGTTGATGCTGGTTTATCATACAAAATGTTAGTTGGTAAAGATGATAAAAATTCTGTAAACTTCAGATTAAATGTAAACAATGTATTTGGAGAAGTATATTTGGCAAGTCTAAGTACAACTAACCAAGCACAAGATGGTGATGAAACTTTTAATGGTATTAAAACGAACAACATTGGATACTTTGGTTTAGGAAGAACTTGGAATTTTACAATTAGATATAATTTCTAATATAAAAGTCATAAATTATAAAACCGCTTCACAATTTTGTGAAGCGGTTTTTTATTTTCCTATCTTTGTTACATAACATTTAAATGAACTAGTATGTATACCACTTTACAATCCGCGCATTCTATATTTGCTTACATTGTTTTAACGGTTTTATTTTTAGCAGCTGTTAATGCTATAATGGGAATAGTTTCTAAAAAATTATTTACCGATAAAGACTTGCGAATTTCTTTATTTGCGTTAATTCTTTCACACATGCAATTGCTCATCGGTTTTATTCTTTATTTTATGTCTCCAAAAGGATCTGCTATGTTGGGGGAAATGAAAGACCCAGCTATGCGATTGACTTCTTTGGAGCATCCTTTAATAAATATCATTGCTATAGTTTTAATCACTATAGGTTGGTCAAAACATAAAAAAGAAGAAAGCCATAATGGGAAATTTAAAAAGATTGCCATTTTTTATACCATCGGTTTCTTATTAATTTTATCTAGAATTCCTTGGACAAGCTGGTTAAGCTAATTCTTTAAAAAATAGAGAAGATGAAAATTTATAGTGTTACCATACCATTTTTACTTCTTCTTATTAGTATCAGTAGTTTTACTTGTAAACAAAACGAACCGTTTTCAAGTAAAACTATTTTTTTAGATACCTTAACAAAAGACACAGTTCTGATAGATTCCATTCTTGTGGATTCTATTATTGTTGAAACACCTTCTCCTGCAGTATTTTACAAAGAAAAAGTACATGCTTCTTATTATCATGATAAATTTAATGGTAAAAGAACAGCAAGTGGTTCCATTTTTAATAATTCTGAGTATACTGCTGCTCATAAAAAAATACCTTTTGGAACTCAAGTTTTGGTAACTAATATAGCCAATAATAAAACGGTTGTCGTTACGATAACAGATCGAGGACCCTTTACAAAAGGTAGAGAAATCGATTTATCAAAAGCGGCTTTTATGGAACTGTCCGAACAAAAAAATCTTGGATATCTTACCGTTAACCTTCAAATACTAAAAGAATAGAATCAGCATTAGCTGATTTTTTTTTGATATACTTTTAACAAAAAATTAAGTTCGTTTAGTTCGGTAATTAGCGAACCTGGAGTATCTTTGCAGGAAATATTTATATGATGCAGGAAGAAAAACAAGAACTAATTGAAATGTTTGGGGTTCATTTTGAACAATTATACAACATTCCTCCATTGGCATCCCGAATTTTAGGTACTTTAATTATTGATGGATGTAAATCGGGATTAACTTTTGAAGAATTAGTGGATAAAATGCAAGCAAGTAAAAGTTCCATCTCCACGAATATAAATTTACTTTTAAAAATGGAGAAAATTTATTATTTCACAGTTTTAGGAGATCGAAAAAAGTATTTCAAAGCCTCTCCTTTAAGTCAGCGCTTAAATAATTACTTAACCTTGGTAAACAACGAATTGCTTTTAATTGATAAAATTATAAAGTATAGAGAAAAAAATACCTGTTGTCCTCAAGAGAAAATCAATTTATTAAATAGTTATGCTTATAAAGAACACATGGAAAAAGCAGAGCAACTTTTACTAACAACTATAACTAAGTTTAAAGAAATAGAAGAAAAAAACCAATTAAATAAATAACCTAGATTCTCAAATGAAAAAAAAATATATACTAAGCATTACTGTTTTGTCTCTCGCTTTTTTTTCTTGTAATAATAAAGAAGCAGCCAATCAGGCTCCACCAGTACAATCTTATAAAGTAATTGAAGTAGCAAAGTCGAATACGACTTTATTAGCAGAATACCCTACAACTTTAGAAGGAATAGTAGATGTAGACATTCGTCCGAAAGTAGATGGATACATTGAAAAAATATATGTAGATGAAGGACAAGAAGTAAAAAAGGGACAATTGCTTTTTAAATTAGAAACACAAATGGCTACACAAGACGCAAGTGCTGCAAAAGCAAGAGTGGATGCTGCACAAGTAGAAGTGAATCGTTTAGCTCCCTTAGTTGAAAGAAATATTATTAGCGATGTGCAACTAGAAACTGCTAAGGCAAATTTAGCTTCTGCAAAAAGTACGTATCAAAGTATTATTGCCAGAATCAATTATGCCACTATTAAAAGTCCAGTTAATGGAATCGTAGGAACTTTACCTTTCCGTTTAGGGAGTTATGTGAGTAGTCAAACGCAAGAACCTTTAACAAGAATATCAGATATTAGTTCCATTTATGCCTATTTTTCAATGAACGAAAAACAGCAATTGGATATGATGCTGCATGCTGATGGGAAAACGTTTCAAGATAAAATTGCAAAAATGCCTCCAGTAAAATTAATTTTAAGTAATGGAGATACTTATGAAGAAACTGGGAAAATTGAAACCATGAGTGGTCAAGCCAATACACAAACAGGTTCGTTTAATGTGAGAGCGAGCTTTAAAAATCCTAATAAATTATTACGCTCTGGTGGAAGTGGTTCCATTCAAATTCCTACAAGCTTGAATGAGGTTATTTTAATTCCTCAAAACGCAACCATAGAAATGCAAGACAAGCGTATTGCTTTAATTGCAGATAAAGAGAATAAGGTAAAAGCAGTACCTATTGAAGTGCGACCCGTTCCTGGAGGGAAATATTTTGTAGTAGATAAAGGGTTAAATGAAAAAGATAAAGTTTTAGTGGAAGGTGTGGGTATTGTAACAGAAGGTACACCTATTCAATCGCAAGTTGTAACAATAGAAGAAGTGGTTAGTCCATCAAAAAAATAAACACTAGTAAGTAACATATGTTTTCAAAATTTATTGACAGACCCGTATTGTCAACAGTGATTTCTATTATCATTGTTATTTTGGGAGTGTTAGGATTAATCTCACTTCCTGTTTCACAATACCCAGAAATAGCACCACCTACCGTAACGGTTGCGGCAAATTATCAAGGAGCAAGCGCTGAAGTAGTAATGAATTCAGTAGTGATTCCTTTAGAAGAACAAATTAACGGTGTAGAAGACATGACGTATATGACTTCTACCTCTAACAATGATGGTTCAGCAGTGATAAATATTTATTTTAAATTAGGAACGAATCCTGATTTAGCTGCTGTAAACGTACAAAATCGAGTTTCAAGAGCTACTAATTTATTGCCACAAGAAGTAACGCGAGCTGGAGTTACAACCGCAAAAAGACAAAGTGATAATATTTTGATTTTTTCGCTTTACAGTGAAAACCCAGAATATGATATGACTTTTCTTCAAAATTATGCTAACATTAATATTTTACCTAAAATTAAACGTGTTCCAGGTGTAGGTGAAGCGGTAATCTTTGGACAAAAAGATTATTCGATGCGTATTTGGTTGAAGCCTGATGTAATGGCGACTTATGGATTGGTACCTTCAGATGTAACCAGTTTATTGGCAGAGCAAAATATTGAAGCAGCTCCAGGTCAACTAGGAGAAAGTGCAGATCAATCTTTTCAATATACTTTAAAATATAAAGGACGTTTACAAAGTACTAAAGAGTTTGAGGAAATTATTGTACGCTCTACTGAAAACGGAGAGATTCTTAAACTGGGAGATGTAGCTAGAATTGAATTAGGTGCTGTAAATTATGCGAGTAATACGTTAACCAATGGAAATCAGTCGGTGGCTATTGCTATTGCGCAAACGGCTGGCTCCAATGCACAAGAAGTAATTGAAGGGTCTCTACAAGTTTTAGACCAATCAGCAGTTAATTTCCCAAAAGGGATTAAGTATACCACCTTAATTAATGCGAATGATTTTTTAAGTGAATCTATTACCAAAGTTATTCACACTTTAATTGAAGCCTTTTTATTAGTGTTTGTAGTAGTATTTATTTTCTTGCAAGATTGGAGATCCACACTTATTCCGGCTATTTCTGTACCAGTAGCTATTGTAGGAACCTTCTTTTTCTTGAGTATTTTTGGTTTTACCATCAATTTACTAACCTTATTTGCTTTAGTACTAGCCGTAGGAATTGTGGTGGATGATGCAATAGTAGTGGTAGAAGCGGTACATGCCAAAATGGAAGCAGGAGAACATAATCCTAAAAAAGCGGCACACAGTGCGATGAATGAAATAAGTAGCGCTATTATTTCGATTACTTTAGTCATGTCTGCGGTATTTATTCCCGTTTCTTTTATTAATGGATCAGCAGGTGTCTTTTACAAGCAATTCGGATTAACATTAGCGGTATCTATTGTTTTATCTGCGATTAATGCGTTAACGCTTTCACCAGCTTTATGTGCTATTTTCTTGAAACATCATGAAAAAGAGGAAGAGAAAAAAGGCGTATTAAAACGTTTTTATAGTGCTTTTAATGTTGCTTTTGATGCTACTACCATTAAATATAAAAAAGCGGTGGAGTTTTTCATCAAACGGAAATGGTTGGCCTTTTTAGGTATAGCTCTTTTTGCTGGAATTTATGTTTTATTGTTAAATATTACCCCAAAAGCTTTTGTACCTAGTGAAGATACAGGAGCCATACTGTCGGATGTATCACTTCCTCCGGGAACTTCATTAGAACGAACAGAAGAAGTATTATTACAAATTGAAAATAAAGTAAAAGACATACCTGAAATAAAAGAAGTACTTCGAATTTCGGGACGAAGTTTAATCAGTGGTACAGGTAGCAATTACGGTATGGTAATTGTAAAATTAAAACCTTGGTCTGACCGTCCTGAAAAAAATCAAGAAGTGACAGCTATTGTTCAAGATTTATTCAAAAGAGCAGCAGCTGTAAAAGACGCTAGGGTTTTATTTTTTGCACGACCTACTCTAGTTGGTTTTGGTTTTACCAATGGTTTTGAATTGCAGTTGCAAGATCAAAAAGGAGGTTCTATTAAAGAATTAAGTGAGGTGAATAATTCATTTTTAAAGGCTTTAAATGGTAGACCAGAAATTAAATATGCAGCCACTTCTTTTTCACCAAATTATCCGCAATACCGAATCGATTTAAATGTAGCCGCGATTAAAAAATCAGGTTTAACGGTTACCGATATCTTAGGAACTATGCAAGGGTATTATGGAGGAGTATATGCATCCAACTTTAATAAATTTGGAAAACAATATCGCGTGGTGTATCAATCTGAACCCCAATTTAGAAGTGACCCTGAATCACTGAATAAAATTATGGTTCGTAATAATAAAGGTCAAATGGCTCCTATTTCTCAATTTTTAACTTTAGAGAAAGTTTTTGGGCCACAAGCCATAGACCGATTCAACTTGTTCACTTCTGTTAAAATTACGGGAGCACCTAATGAAGGATTTAGTACAGGTGATGCCATTAAAGCAGTGGAAGAAGTTGCGAGTCAAAGTTTACCATTAGGTTATGGGTATGAGTTTTCTGGAATGACAAGAGAAGAAATTAGTGCTGGAGGACAAACCCTTTATATTTTTTTATTGTGTTTGATATTTGTCTATTTCTTATTAGCGGCTCAATATGAAAGTTATATGTTGCCTTTTGCGGTGCTACTTTCTTTACCAGTAGGATTAGCTGGAGCTTATGTTTTTGCTTACTTTTTTAATGTAAGTAATAATATCTATCTTCAAATTACTTTGATTATGTTAATTGGATTATTAGCTAAGAATGCAATTCTTATCGTAGAGTTTGCTGCAGAAGCAAGAAGGAAAGGCTGGAGTATTACGCAAGCTGCGGTTCAAGGTGCAGTAGCTCGTTTACGACCTATTTTAATGACCTCTTTTGCTTTTATTTTAGGATTATTGCCTTTAATGTTGGCTAAAGGAGCAGGAGCTATTGGTAATAACGCAATTGGAACTGGAGCTATTGGAGGTATGTTAATAGGTACCATTTTAGGAGTGTTTATTATTCCGGTTTTATTTATCATTTTCCAAGCTTTACAAGAAAAAGTAAGTAGTAAAACTATAGAAACGACTCAAAGTGAAGAAGCTACAATCGAATAAGAAATTTAAAATGAAAAAACCATATATTATAAAAAGTATCCTTTTATTAGCGAGTGTTTTTTTGCTGCAATCTTGTTTTGTAGCCAAAAATTACGAAGCTCCTAAGATAACAACCGATAAATTATATCGAACAGAACTTAGTATTGATAGCACTTCGATAGCGATGCTCTCTTGGAAAGAATTATTCTCTGATGCTTTATTACAAGGATATATCAACGAAGGATTGGAGAACAACTTAGACATGCAGATTGCACTTCAAAATATTACCGCTTCAGAAGCAATGATGAAACAAGGGAAAGCGGGTTATTTCCCTACGTTAACAGCCAATGCAACTTGGACACATCAGGAAACCTCTGAAAACAGTCAGTTTGGTAGACTTTTTAGTAGTATTGACCAATATGAATTATCAGGAAAATTAAGTTGGGAAGCCGATATTTGGGGAAAAATAAGAAGTAATAAAAGAGCTTCTTTTGCTCAATATTTACAATCACAAGCAGCAAAACAAGCGATTCAAACGCAATTGATAGCCAATATTGCTTCTTTATACTATCAGTTGTTAGCTACCGATGCACAAATACAAGTTGTTACACAAACTATCGAAAATAGAAACACAAGTGTAGAAGTCATTCAAGCCTTAAAAAAAGCGGGAAGTGTAAACGAAGTCGCAGTACAACAAACAGAAGCTCAAAAATATGCAACCGAAATTATTTTGAAAGATTTGGAATACAATCGTAAAGTCTTAGAAAATACATTTAACCAACTGTTAGGAAAAGCTCCAGGAGCCGTTGCTCGATCTACTTTTGAAGAGCAACAAATAGAAGCAGATGTTTCTGTTGGATTACCTGCTTATTTATTAAGTAAAAGACCTGATGTTGTAGCTGCAGAGCTCAATTTTAGAAATACTTTCGAATTAACCAATGTTGCCAGAAGTTATTTTTACCCTTCGTTAACGGTAAATGCAACAGGTGGTTTACAAGCTTTAGAATTAAAAGATTGGTTCAATACTAAGTCTATTTTTGCGAATATAATTACGGGTTTAACACAACCTATTTTTAATCAACGTCAAAATAAAACGCGTTTGGAAGTGGCTAAAGCCAATCAACAAAAAGCCTATTTACAATATGAAAAAGCTTTGTTGGTTGCAGGAAAAGAAGTCTCTGACGCTTTAGCGAGTTATGAAAATGAAACCGATAAATTAAGTATTCGTGAAAAACAATTAGAAGCATTAAACAATGCAGCTACCTATTCAGACGAATTACTTCAATATGGTTTGGTTACCTATTTAGAAGTTCTAACCGCAAAAGACAATGCTTTAAATACAGAGATTAACTATATCGACAATAAATACAAACAAATGAATGCCGTAATCTCGTTATACAAAGCATTAGGTGGTGGAAACTAATTAAAGCCCTGTGAAAGCAGGGTTTTCAACTTTATTTTCTATGGATCGAAAAAAAGAAATCATTGAAAAAGCATTAACGCATTTTCTTAAAAATGGAAGCAAAATCATTACCATGGATGATATTGCCAATGAATTTCGATTGTCTAAAAAAACGCTCTATTGTCTATTTGAAAATAAAGAAGCGCTTTTAAAAGAGGCAATAGACTTATTATGGCAAAATTTTTTAGATGAAGTGACTGTAATCAAAAGCAAAGAAGAAAATCCGCTCTTAAAAATCATTGCTATTTATAAAGTTGGTATCCAAAATATTAGCAACATCAATCCGGTTTTTTTATTTAGTTTGAAAAAATACCATCCTGATGCAATGGACGTGTATAAACACTACAAAGTATTCATGTATGAAAATGTAGTCCGACCTTTATTAGAAGAAGCTAAAACCAAGCAATTAATTCGAAAAGATGTAGATATCGAATTGTTTCACAATATTAATTTTGAAGATATCGACGAAAAATTATGGAAATACAAGGTGTTTGAAAGCTATTCTATACCACAAGCCATTGACTACTTTGTCATTCTCAAATTAAAAGGAATTCTCACCAAAGAAAATTTCGATTTATTCTAATTTTCCCAAGTAGTAAAAGGATTTTTACTCAAATAACTATTGTAATAACGTTCATCTGTAGTCACTTCCTTTCCTAACCAATCGGGGCGCTCAAAAGTTTCATCTTCTCTTAAAAGCTCAATTTCTGCCAGCACTAAACCTTGGTTTTCACCCGAAAAAACATCTACCTCAAAAACGTGAACCCCTACAATAACTTCATAACGAGTTTTGTCAATCATGCCTTTTTCACAAAGGGTTAATAACTGTTCGGCTTCTTCAATCGAAATTTCTTTTTCCCATTCCATTCGTGTCATTCCAGAACTCGTACTTTTACCTTTAATCGTCACATAACCATTTGCTCCTTTTATTCGAACACGAACAGTTCGTTCCGGAACACTCGATAAATAACCTTGTACAATACGATTGTGTTTCACCGCTTCTTTCATAAAAGCATTCGAGGTAACTAAAAATTTGCGTTCAATTTCAACCATACGTATTTTTTATTTTTTGAAGCTATTTCCTGCTATCCGTTACAATCTTTTATTGTTAGAAAAACCAGTTACTGTATCAATATTTGATTCGCAATAAAAGGATTTTCACTACTATCAGGGCTAGGATAATCAAATATACTATAAATTTGTAATATGGAAGAGGGAATTCAATATCGAAAAATTATTCATATAGACATGGATGCCTTTTATGCTTCTGTGGAACAAATGGATAACCCCGATTTGAAAGGAAAACCAGTAGCTGTTGGAGGTAATGAAGTTCGTGGAGTAGTTAGTGCAGCCAGTTATGAAGCACGTAAATTTGGAGTGCGAAGTGCCATGAGTGGGGCTCAAGCCAAACGCAATTGTCCTGATTTAATTTTTGTAAAACCGCGATTTGATCGTTACAAAGAAATTTCCAGAAAAATTAGAAAAATATTCTTTGATTACACTGATTTAGTAGAGCCACTTTCCTTAGATGAAGCCTATTTAGACGTTACTGTAAACAAAAAAAACAATCCTAGTGCTTCTTTAATTGCTCAGGAAATTAGAAAACGCATTTTTGAAGAAGTAGGTCTTACCGCTTCTGCGGGTATTTCTATTAATAAATTTGTCGCTAAAGTAGCTTCCGATTACAATAAGCCCAACGGACAAAAAACGGTTAATCCAAACGAAGTGGAAGCTTTTTTAGAAAAACTAGACATCAAAAAATTCTATGGAATTGGAAAAGTAACTGCAGAAAAAATGTACCAATTGGGGATTTTTACGGGTTATGATTTGAAACAAAAACCATTGGAATTTCTAGAAAAACATTTTAGCAACAGTGGTCCGTATTATTATCAAATTTGTAGAGGTATTCATAACAGTCAAGTTAAACCTAATCGAACGATTAAATCGGTAGGTGCTGAACGCACTTTTTTTGAAAATCTTTCTTCCGAAGTTTTTTTAGAAGAAAAAATAATCAGTATTGCTAACGAACTAGAAAAGCGCTTGCAAAAAAGTAAAATTGCAGGCAAGACCATTACGCTAAAATTAAAATATTCTGACTTTTCATTACAAACTAGAAGTAAAACATTACCCTATTATATTTCCGATAAAAGTTTGTTAATTGATGTAGCCAAAGAGTTATTGTATCAAGAACGATTAAAAGACTCCGTACGCCTTTTGGGTTTGTCCTTGCATAATTTAAACAATCAAGAATCAAAAAAAACACAAGAGCCCAAACAAAAAAGTATATCCATACAGCTCCAATTTGATTTTAAAGAATACTAAAAAAGCAACTCTATAGAGTTGCTTTTTAAATGTATAATTAAAAAAAATTAATCTCTACTTGATAGTTTTGCTAGAAGTCTTAAAAATTCAATGTACAACCATACTAAAGTAATCATTAATCCCATAGCACTAAACCATTCCATATATTTAGGATAGTTTCTTTCTGCACCTTTTTCAATTTGATCAAAATCTAAAAATAAATTTAAAGAAGCGATTAGAATTACAAAAACACTAATCCCAATACTCATTAATGAGTTGCCTCTGTGTACGGGTTCGAAATTAATGAAAAAAGATAGAATCCAAGATAATAAATAGTAAGTAGCAATTGCAAAAGTAGCAGCAATTACAATCGATTTGAATTTTTCAGTAACTTTTACAATTTGATATTTATACAAAGCAAAGC
This sequence comes from Flavobacterium sp. NRK F7, assembly GCF_024054195.1. Classification (GTDB taxonomy): domain Bacteria; phylum Bacteroidota; class Bacteroidia; order Flavobacteriales; family Flavobacteriaceae; genus Flavobacterium. Next base: position 851,189 of record NZ_JAMXLB010000001.1, read on the forward strand.
AAATAATAAAGGTTACAAAAGTACAACTTACCGCTTGAATTACAATTCCTGGATAGGCTGCTTCAAAAAACGCTGAAATTCCTCCAATAAATAAACCTTCAAATAAAGCATAACCTGGAGCTACCCAAGTAGATGTTTCCGGTTTGAAAGAAGCAATTAAGACTAATACAAAACCTACAATTCCTCCTCCAATTGCAAACAGCATTGGATTATAACCATTGTAAGCGAGTAACCATGTTCCTATAGCAGAAAATAATAAGGTAGCTAATAAAATAAAACTTTTATTCATAGCACCGCTAACAGTCATTGTTTCTTCATAAGAAATAACAGTTGCATCCTCAACAGTTCTAGACGTGTTGTTAAATGCTTTAGATCCTAAAAAAGGGTTTTTCGATTTTAAATTCATATGATTTACTATTTTTAACAAATATACACATTATTCTATTTCAGAAACACGTAAGGTGTTTACCATTCCTTTTTTAACAATTGGCATGGCTGCTAAGTTGATTACCATGTCACCAGGCTTAACATAACCTCTTTCTTTACATATTTGATTAATATCATCTACCGTATCATCTGTACTTACAAATTTATCATAGTAATACGCTCTCACACCCCATAATAAGTTTAATTGTGTTAAAATGCGTTTGTTAGAAGTAAATACTAAAATATGAGATTTTGGTCTCCAAGCCGAAATTTGAAAAGCGGTATACCCACTATTTGTTAAAGTTGTTATGGCTTTAGCAGCAATATCATCAGCCATAATGGCAGCATGATAACAAATCGATTTTGTAATAAAACGTTTGGTGCGTACATGTGGTGCATTTAAAGGTACTTTAATAAGTGGTGAATCTTCAACGCTTTCAATAATACGTGTCATGGTTTCAATAACTTGAACGGGATAATTACCTACAGACGTTTCTCCAGAAAGCATTACTGCATCCGCTCCATCCATAACCGAATTCGCAACGTCATTTACTTCTGCACGCGTAGGTGTTAAACTCGTAATCATGGTTTCCATCATTTGTGTTGCTACAATTACAGGAATTCGAGCTGTTTTCGCTCTGTGAATTAATTTCTTTTGAATTAACGGAACTTGTTCTGCAGGAATTTCCACACCTAAATCGCCACGAGCTACCATTAAAGCATCACAAAAAGCAACAATTTTATCTATGTTTTCTACTGCTTCTGGTTTTTCAATTTTAGCTACGATTGGAATTTTATGATCAGAATGTTTGGCAATCAAGTCTTGTAATTCTTCTAAATCTTTTGGAGTTCTTACAAATGATAAAGCAATCCAATCTACTTTATTTTCAATCGCAAAAATGGCATCTTTAATGTCTTTTTTAGTTAAGGCAGGTAAAGAAACTTTCGTGTTCGGTAAATTAACTCCTTTTTTTGATTTTAAGGGACCTCCTTGAATAACTACTGCTTCAACTTCTGTCTTTTTATCTGTTTTAACGACTTCAAAAATAAGTTTACCATCATCTAAAAGAATCCGTTCTCCTGCATTCACATCTTTTGGAAATGCTTTGTAATTCATGTATACTTTAGAAGCAGTTCCTAAGATGTCTTCAGCTGTTGTAAAAGTTATTTTATCCCCTTTGGCAACGACAACATCTTCTTTCATTACTCCAACTCTCAATTTTGGTCCTTGTAAATCACCTAGAATAGAAGTAGTATAACCAAATTCTTCATTCAGTTCTCGAATCATGTCTATTCTTTCTTTTACATCTTCATAATCAGCATGTGAAAAGTTAATTCTGAAAACATTAACTCCAGCTTCGATCATGTCTTTTAAAACTTCTTTTGAACTAGTTGCAGGTCCTAATGTAGCTACAATTTTGGTCTTTTTTGTTGTTGGCATTTTAATTAAAAAATTAAATTATTTTTTGATTTAAGTTTGTTTTGGTCAATACGGTACACCATGGAAATTTGGGAAATCTTTGAAAGTTTTTGAATTATTTTTTCTAAAGGAAAAATAACTGTTTCCATATTTTCAATTTTCAAAATATAATCCGCTTTTTTAAATTCAGGTACCACATACATTGTAACATCTACCGAATCGAAAATTCCATTAGTTGTTTTTTCAGAGGGAATAGCTGTTGCTTTATTTTCAAATACATTCCAAATGATATCGTGAATTTCATCATCAAAGATAAAATGACTGAATTCACTTTTACCTTCTTTTGTTTCTATTTCGATATTCGAATTACTTTTGCTTAGCTGAATTTGTAATGCTTTATTAATAAAATAGGCTAAACGATAGTCTTCAAGGCTAGAATGTATGGCAATAAGCTCATAATCTATCGAAATAAAATCATTTATTTGAATTTTATGAATAGCCATATCTCTTAAAAATAAGTTGTAAATATACTATTTAAAATAAATAAAAAGTATTGTTTTTAAAGAAGTTAAGGATAGTTTACTAACGAAAACGTTTTAGTTACGACATATGATCGTTATTTTTTGTCTATTTTTTCTTGAAGCGCAAAATAGGCTCTTTTGGCTGCTTTTTCTTCTGCTTTTTTCTTAGATGTTGCTCTGCCTTTGGCTACTATTTTTTGATCAATAGTAAGTTTAACTCCAAAATATTTTTGTTCTTCAATTCCTGTATCATCAAAAACCTCAAAATTGAATTGCTTTTTTTCTTTTTGACACCATTCAATGACTAAGCTTTTATAACTAATTACTTTTCCTTCTAATTTTGGAATGTCTACGTATGGCTCAATAACTTTGTCATAAATGAATTTTTCACAAAAAGGAAAACCTCTATCTAAATAAATTGCCCCTATAAATGCTTCAAAAATATTACCGTGTATATTTTCTCCAAAATGCTGTGGATTTACTTTACTTTCCACAAATTGTATTAAATTGAAATCTCTACCTAACTCATTTAAATGTTCTCTACTCACAATTTTAGAGCGCATTTTAGTGAGATACCCTTCGTCTCCAGTAGGAACTTCATTGTATAAATGAGCTGCGATAACACTACCAAGCATAGCGTCACCCAAGAATTCTAAACGTTCATAATTAAAAGGATTCCCATTGTCGTCTTGTTTGTTAGATGATCGATGTGTAAATGCTTTCCTATAATAACGCAAGTTTAAAGGCTTAAAGCCTAATATTTTGGTAATTTTTTCAAAAAAAATCCCGTCTTCAGGAGAACGGGAATTTTTTATTATTTTTTTAAATAATTTACGCATATAAATTATGCTTCAAGTTTTTTAAATAATACACATGCATTGTGTCCTCCAAAACCAAAAGTATTACTCATTGCAATCTTAATATCTCTCTTTTGAGCCTTATTAAGAGTTAAATTTAATTCTGGATTAATATTCTCGTCTACAGTTGTATGATTAATCGTTGGAGGAATTATACCATTTTTTATGGCTAAAATAGAAGCAATAGCTTCAATTCCACCAGCAGCACCTAACAAGTGACCTGTCATAGATTTGGTAGAATTAATATTGATATTTTTAGCATGATCACCAAAAACAGCACTAATAGCTTTTAACTCTGCAACATCTCCTAAAGGTGTAGAAGTTCCGTGTGTGTTGATATGTTCTACTTCTTCAGGTTTCACACCAGCATCACGTAAGCAGTTTTCCATAACAGCAATTACACCAATTCCTTCCGGATGTGGAGCTGTTAAATGATAGGCATCCGAAGACATTCCACCGCCACCTATTTCACAGTAAATTTTGGCACCACGTGCTTTAGCGTGTTCATATTCTTCCAAAACTAATGCACCGGCACCTTCTCCTAATACAAACCCATCACGAGTGGCATCAAAAGGTCTAGAAGCTGTTTCTGGACTATCATTACGAGTAGATAAAGCATGCATTGAATTAAAACCACCCATTCCTGCTATAGTAACTGCGGCTTCTGAACCACCTGAAATGATTACATCACACATTCCTAAACGAATATAATTGAAAGCATCAATCATGGCATTCGCAGAAGAAGCACAAGCAGAAACAGTAGTGTAATTAGGTCCCATAAAACCATTTCGCATAGAAATGTGTGCAGGAGCAATATCGGCAATCATTTTAGGAATGAAAAACGGGTTAAATCTCGGTGTTCCATCTCCAGCAGCGTAACTTAAAACCTCTTCTTGGAAAGTTTCTAAACCACCAATTCCTGCTCCCCAAATTACACCTACACGGTGTTTGTTGATGTTTTCAGGTGTGATACCTGCATCTTTTATCGCTTCATCACTAGCAACGATAGCATATTGCGAAAATTTATCTAAACGTCTCGCTTCTTTTCTGTCGATGAAGTCTTCCACTTTGAAGTTTTTTACTTCACAAGCAAATTTAGTCTTATGTTTTTCAGTATCATAATAGGTAATGGGAGCAGCACCGCTTTTTCCGCTGATCAACGCATCCCAATATTCTTGAATGTTATTTCCTATTGGAGTTAGCGCTCCTAAACCAGTTACAACAACACGCTTTAATTGCATATAAATATGTTTTGATTATATAAAAAAACCCAAAGTGCTTTTAATAATAACTAAAAGAAACAATGGGTATTACATAGTTTATTTTTATGATTGTAATACAATCAATGTTTTCTACTAATAAAATAAATTTCTCGTTATAAATATATAAAAATATAATTAAAAACTTATTTAATGAATCTTTAATCATAATTTAATATATAATTAAAGACTACCTTAATTATAATAAGGTGAAGAGAAAAGCGAAACAAGAACACCCAAATGATATTACATCAATTGGGTGTTTTGATATTATTTCTTAGCTTCCTCGATGTAAGAAATAGCTTGACCTACAGTAGCAATGTTCTCAGCTTGATCATCTGGAATTTGAATATCAAATTCTTTTTCGAATTCCATAATTAGCTCAACAGTGTCTAATGAATCAGCTCCTAAATCGTTAGTGAAGCTAGCTTCAGCTACAACTTCATTTTCGTCAACACCTAATTTGTCTACGATAATCGCTTTTACTCTTGATGCAATGTCTGACATAATCTTTTAATTTTAATTTAATTTGTTGGCAAAAATAAAAAACTTTATTTTAAAACAACCTTTTTGTTACTAAATAAGACTACGAAATTAAAAAAAATAATTCACAAAGACTTCATTTTTCTATTTTTTACCAATTATTATTCTTTTTTTTGTGTAATAAAAATTACAGGATAATGAAAAAAATAGTCATATTTGCTTCTGGTACTGGTTCCAATGCCGAGAAAATAATATCACATTTCAAAAAATCAAATCTAGCACACGTAGTCGGCATCTTTTCTAACAATCCTCGTGCCAAAGTTTTGCAACTTGCTGAAAATCACAAGATAGATGCTGTAGTTTTTACGAAAGAAGAGCTTAATGAAGGAGCAGTTTTAGAGCAACTAAATACGATTCAGCCCGATTTGATTGTATTGGCTGGTTTTTTGTGGAAATTTCCAGCTTCGATTATTCAGTATTATCCAAATAAAGTGATTAATATTCACCCTGCTTTACTCCCTAAATATGGCGGAAAAGGCATGTATGGGATACATGTACATCAAGCGGTATTAGAGAATAAAGAAGAAGAAACAGGGATTACCATTCATTATGTGAATGAGCATTACGATGAAGGGGCTTTTATTTTTCAAAAAAAGGTTGCTATTGCTGATTGTATAACTTCTGAACAAATTGCTGAAAAAGTGCATCATTTGGAACATGAGTTTTTCCCAGTGGTCATAGAATCTTTATTAACTCCATAATTTTATGCACGAAGTACATATATATACAGACGGTGCTGCCAAAGGAAATCCTGGGCCAGCTGGTTATGGTGTGGTGATGGAATTAGTGGGTACTCCTTATAAAAAAGAATTCTTTGAAGGATTTCGTTTGTCAACTAATAATAGAATGGAGCTATTGGCGGTTATTGTAGGTTTGGAAAAATTAAAAAATCCTAAAATGAAGGTGCTCGTAGTTTCAGATTCTAAATATGTGGTGGATGCTGTTGAAAAAAGATGGGTATTTCAATGGGAAAAAATAAACTTCAAGAATAAAAAAAACCCTGATTTGTGGATACGATTTCTAAAAGTATATAGAAAGCACCAAGTCGATTTTAAATGGGTTAAAGGACACAATAATCATCCTCAAAATGAACGCTGTGATGCCTTAGCTGTAATGGCTTCCCAACAGGAAAAATTATCCATTGATGCTTTTTATGAAACGAATGAGCAGTCGTTTTAAAAAAGATTTTCTGCATTTTAACTTTTACATATATTTTCAGAAAACTAAAGTCAAATTCATTAAATTTGCCTCTTAAAATTTTAAAAATCATGTTACAGGTAGCATTTATTAGAGAAAACAAGGACGAAGTAATTAAACGATTGGCTAAAAGAAATTTAGAAGCTAAGGGTTTAGTGGAATCAGTAGTTGCACTCGATGAAAAGAGAAGAGCAACTCAAGTGGAATTAGATAATATTCTTGCCGAGTCCAATAAGCTATCCAAAGACATTGGTGCTTTAATGAAAAATGGTGAAAAAGCAAAAGCGGAAATTTTAAAAGAGAAAACGGCAAAGTTTAAAGACCAAACAAAAGAGTTAACGGAAACTTTAAATGCTGTTACAGAAGAATTACAAACAGAACTGTATAAAATACCAAATCTTCCAGCTGAAATTGTACCTGAAGGAAAAACACCTGATGATAATCTAACTGTTTTTGAAGAAGGTGCTGTACCTCAATTGCATGAAGGTGCTTTGCCTCATTGGGAATTAGCTAAGAAGTATGATATTATTGATTTTGATTTAGGAGCTAAAATTACAGGTGCTGGTTTTCCAGTATATAAAGGAAAAGGGGCTAAGTTACAACGTGCTCTAATTACCTATTTTTTAGATAAAAATACGGATGCTGGTTACCAAGAATTTCAAGTACCTCATTTGGTTAATGAAGCTTCTGGTTTTGGAACAGGTCAGTTACCAGATAAAGAAGGGCAAATGTATCATGTTGGAGAAGATAATTTATATTTAATTCCTACAGCTGAAGTACCCGTGACCAATTTATTTCGAGATGTGTTGTTAAATGAAAATGAATTACCAATTCTTTGCACGGGTTACACTCCATGTTTTAGAAGAGAAGCGGGTTCTTATGGTGCACACGTGAGAGGACTAAATCGTTTGCATCAATTTGACAAAGTTGAAATTGTGCGTATTGAACATCCTGAAAAATCTTATGAAGCTTTAGATGGTATGGTAATGCATGTAAAAGATATTTTAAAAGAACTAAAATTACCCTATAGAGTATTAAGATTGTGTGGTGGAGATATGGGATTTGCTTCCGCTTTAACCTATGATTTTGAAGTGTTTTCAACCGCTCAGGATCGTTGGTTAGAGATTTCTTCTGTTTCTAATTTTGAAACTTTTCAATCGAATCGATTAAAATTACGCTTCAAAGATAAAGAGGGTAAAAATCAATTGGTTCATACCTTAAATGGAAGTTCATTGGCTTTACCAAGAGTATTAGCAGGAATTTTAGAAAACTACCAAACTCCTGAAGGAATTGTAATTCCAGACGTTTTAAGAAAATATACTGGTTTCGACATCATTAACTAAATCGTTAATCTTCACTTAATAATGTACTAATTTGACACAAAAGTGTTACTTTAGTACATTATTTGTTTTTTGCCATTTATGAAAAAAATAGCCGCTATTATCTTCTTTTTTATCTCACTGATTGTTTCTGCTCAAAGTGAACAATTGGCACTTGATTATTATGAAAAAGGAGAATTTGAAAAGGCACTTACTTTATTGGAACAAATTGGTACAAAACAACCTTCTAACTATTATTTTTTTCAAAAAATTATTGATTGTTATCAGCAATTAGAACAATTTGATAAAGCCGAAAAAGCCATTTTAGAACGAAAAAAAAGATATGATCAACCTATTTTATACATTGATTTAGGGTATAATTATCAATTACAAAAAGAAGAAAATAAAGCAGTTAAGCAATATGAATTAGCACTCAAGGAAATTGAAAATCAACCCGCCTATGCGTATCAAATAGGAAGTGGTTTTGAAAAAAAAGTGTTAGTAGAATGGGCTTTAAAAGCCTACGAAAAAGGGCAAGAAGTAAATCCTGAATTGAATTTTGATTACCAAATTGCGTTATTGCAAGGACAATTGGGAAACATCGAACTCATGACGGACAAATTATTGGACTTCGCATATGAAAAACAAGATAATACAGCTATTGTACAAAATTATTTAATCCGTTTCATAGCTGATGAAGCACAAAGTACTTTTTTAAATTATCTTAAAAAAACCTTGTTATTACGAACTCAAAAAAAACAAGATGTATATTGGAACCAATTTTTGAGTTGGTTGTATGTGCAACAAAAAGAATACGGTAAAGCATTTATTCAAGAAAAAGCCATTTATAAAAGAAATCCAGAGAGTTTAGATGCTATTTTGTCCTTGGCTTATATGGCAGTTGATGATAAACAACAAACGGATGCGATTTCGATTCTAGAATATGTATTGGAAAACACTAATGATGTTTCCCAACAAGTAGCTGCTCACACGCTTTTAATGCAACTCAAGATTGAAGAAGCTACTCCTTCTGAGTATGCTAAAATTGATGCTGATTTGAATCATTTATTGGAAAAATTTGGATTTCAGTCTACAGCAATTAATTTAATTAAATTGCAAGCGCATTTTAAAGCTTTTTATTTGAATCAACCACAAGAGTCTAGTTTATTATTGAACAAGGCGTTGAAGTTACGATTGAATAACAGAGAAATTTCAGAAATAAAAATCGAGCTGGCTGATGTGTTGCTTTTTGATGAAAAATTCAACCAATCGATATTATACTATGCTCAGGTGGAAGAAAATATGAAAAACGATGTACTTGCACATGAAGCTAGTATGAAGATGGCCAAAGCCAATTATTATAAGAATGATTTTGATTGGGCATTGCAACAAGTAAAAGTTTTAAAACAATCGTCTAGTTTACTTATTGCAAATGACGCGGTGGAATTATTTTTGTTAATTAAAGATAATTCTTATGAAGACAGTACAAGAGTAGCGCTTACAAGTTTTGCCAAAGCGGATTTATTGTTATATCAAAATAAAGAAGAGCAAGCCTTAAGCGGATTTGTTTCTATTTTAGAAAAATACAAAGGAGATACTATTGAAGACGAAACCTTATATAGAGTCGCAACGATATATAGTAAAAGAAAAGAATATCAAAAAGCAATTGATTATTACAATCAAATTTTGGATCATCATGCTGATGGAATTTATGTGGATGAAGCTTTGTTTTTCTCAGCAGAAATTTACAGGAAATATTTAGATGATCCTGAAAAAGCAAAACCACTCTATGAAAAAATGATTTTTGAGCATGCCGATAGTATTTATTTTACTGAAGCCCGAAAACAATTTAGAATACTGAGAGGTGATGCCAATCTCTAAAAATAAATAAATTCGCTTAATAACTAAAGAATGATTATATACAACGTTACTGTAAATATTGATGAAAGTGTTCACGACAAGTGGTTACAATGGATGCGTAATAAGCATATAGATGATGTTCTTTCTACAGGTCTTTTTATAAGTGCTAGAATGGTGAAAGTTTTAGTAGAAGAAGAAATGGGAGGAACTACATATTCTGTACAATATTTCACAGATTCAAGGGCAAAATTAGAAGAGTATTATAAAAATCATGCTTCTAGATTGCGTGAGGAAGGATTTAAACTTTTTGCAGATAAAATGTTAGCCTTTAGAACCGAACTTGAAGTCATGAGCGAACATTATGGGAAAGAAAATTAACTAGAACCTTTCTTTTATAGAAGTAGGTTAGAAGAACCACTTCTCTTTTTAATTTCTAAATTCAAAACATGTCAGTTAAAGCAAAAAAACATTTAGGTCAGCATTTCTTAACCGATGAAAATGTAGCTCAAAATATAGCCGATACCTTATCGTTAAAAGGATATCAAAAAGTTCTAGAGATTGGACCAGGAATGGGTGTTTTAACCAAATACTTATTGGAAAAACCAATTGAAACCAATGTTATCGAAATTGATACCGAATCGGTTGCTTATTTAGAGGAAAACTACCCAAAGTTACATGGGCACATTATTTCTAAAGACTTTTTAAAATATAATTTAAACGAAGTTTTTAAAGGAGAACCTTTTGCTATTATTGGGAATTTTCCCTACAATATTTCGAGTCAAATTGTTTTTAAGACCTTAGAAATGCGACATCAAATTCCAGAATTTTCTGGGATGTTCCAAAAAGAAGTGGCGGAACGTATTTGTGAAAAAAAAGGAAGCAAAGTATATGGTATTTTGTCTGTTTTAACGCAAGCTTTTTATGAGGCAGAATACCTTTTTACGGTAGATGAGCATGTGTTTAATCCACCTCCAAAAGTGAAATCGGGTGTGTTGCGTTTAACTAGAAAAGAAAATTTTGAGTTGCCTTGTGATGAAAAACTATTTTTTTCGGTAGTAAAACAAGCCTTTAATCAAAGAAGAAAAACCATGCGAAACAGTCTTAAAAGCATGATAAATTCTGATAATTTAAAAGAAGATAGTATCTTTGACCTGCGTCCGGAACAACTTTCATACGAACAATTTATAACATTAACTCAAAAAATAGCGGCCGATGGAGTTTAAAATCAGTAAAGACTTATTAGATGAATTAGAAGTTCTTATTCAAGAAAATAAGGAAAAGGAAGTATTAGACCTACTTCAAGACATACACTTTGCTGATATTGCTGAAATCATGGGAGAAATGCAATCTCATGAAGCTATTTATATTTTTAATGCATTAGATTCCGAAAAAACAGCCGAAATTCTATTGGAATTAGACGAAGAAGTTCGTGAAAAAATTCTTAGAAGTTTGTCTGCTAAAGAAATTGCAGAAGAAATTGATGAGTTAAGTACCGATGATGCTGCTGATATTATTGCCGAATTACCTCAATCTAGAAAAGAAGAAGTAATTTCTGAGTTAGAAGATGTTGAACATGCGAAAGACATTGTTGACTTATTGCGTTATGACGAAGATTCCGCTGGAGGTTTAATGGCAAAAGAGTTAGTAAAAGTCAATGAAAATTGGAATGTACTTACTTGTGTCAAAGAGATGCGTGCTCAGGCAGAAAATGTTTCTCGAGTACATTCTATATACGTAGTCGATGATGAAAATCGTTTGAAAGGGAGATTGTCTTTAAAAGACCTTTTAACCACTTCTACCAAAACGCCCATTAGCGAAGTATACATTCCAAAAGTAGATTATGTAAAAGTCAATACCGAAAATGTTGAGGTAGCGAGAATCATGCAAAAATACGATTTGGAAGCCATTCCGGTAGTTGATGAATTAGGAAGGTTGGTGGGAAGAATTACGATTGATGACGTGGTTGACGTGATTAAAGAAGAAGCAGATAAAGATTATCAGTTGGCTGCGGGTATCTCTCAAGATGTTGAAGCGGATGATAGTATTTTGGAACTTACAAAAGCGCGATTGCCTTGGTTGGTTTTAGCTTTATTTGGTGGTTTTATTTCGGTTCGTGTTTTAGGGATTTATGAGCCAGCTATGGAAGAACACCGTAATTTATTCTTTTTTACACCGCTTATTGCTGCAATGGCCGGAAATGTAGGAGTGCAATCTTCTGCGATTATAGTACAAGGTTTAGCAAATAATGCCCTATCGGGTTCCCTTTTAAATCGATTATTAAAAGAACTTTCTTTAAGTTTATTAAATGGTTGTATTCTGTCTTTAATTTTAATGTTAGGGAGTCATTTCTTATTAGGTATTGATTTTCAAACTGGAATGACCGTTTCTTTAGCGTTACTTTCTGTAATTATAATGGCTTCATTAATAGGGACTTTTATTCCGATTATTTTGGACAAATATGGAATCGATCCTGCCTTGGCAACTGGCCCATTTATTACCACAAGTAATGATATTATGGGAATTATTATCTTTTTTACAATTGCCAAAGCCATTTTAGGGTTTTAAAATCTTTCTTTCTTTTTTTAAAATATAGTTATCTTTAACTTTTTAAAGAATGAAAATGAAATCCGAAACCATCAAAATTTTACATATCGATTCCAATCATCCTTTGCTTTGGAATCAATTAGAAGCTGCAGGATTTATTAACGAAGCAGATTATACCTCTTCTAAAGAAGAAATAGAAGCCAAAATCGAAAATTATCACGGAATTGTAATTCGTAGTCGTTTTAAAATTGACAAAGTTTTTTTAGATAAAGCGAAAAAATTGCAATTTATTGCGAGAGTAGGTGCTGGCTTAGAAAGTATCGATTGTGAGTACGCACAAACAAAAGGAATTCACTTAATAGCAGCTCCAGAAGGAAATCGTAATGCTGTGGGCGAACACGCTTTGGGAATGCTACTGTCTTTATTTAATAATCTCAATAAGGCAGATGCAGAGGTTAAAAACGGGAAATGGAATAGAGAAGCCAATCGTGGCCATGAATTAGACGGCAAAACAGTCGGTATCATTGGTTATGGAAATATGGGTAAAGCTTTTGCGAAAAAATTACGTGGTTTTGAGGTGGAGGTTTTGTGTTATGATATTTTACCCAATGTGGCTGATGCCAACGCAAAACAAGTTACCTTAAAAGAATTACAAGAAAAAGTGGATGTCCTGAGTTTGCATATTCCTTGGACACCAGAAACCGATAAAATGGTAGATGCGACTTTTATTAATGGTTTTACCAAGTCCTTTTGGTTGATTAATACCGCGAGAGGTAAAAGCGTAGTAACATCTGATTTAGTGGAAGCCTTAAAAAATAAAAAAATACTTGGAGCTGGATTAGATGTACTAGAATATGAAAAATTGTCTTTTGAAACACTCTTTGAGTCATCTCGAGCGGAGTCGAGAGAATTACCAGCTGCTTTTTCCTATCTTTTGCAAGCGCATAATGTATTATTATCACCACACATTGCCGGTTGGACCTTTGAGAGTCATGAAAAATTAGCACAAACAATTGTTAATAAAATTAAGTCACTCTATTTTGAGGAATTTGAAAAAAAAGAAGATATTCGTGTAACAGGAATTGGAGGATTTTTTTTTAAAACAAAGGATTCAAAAGAAGTAAAAAAATGGTATCGTAAACATTTAGGATTTAACACAGATGACTATGGTGCTACTTTTTGGTGGAAAGATACAAATGGGGATGATTGTTCTACACAATGGAGTCCATTTTCAAAAGATACCAACTATTTTGAGCCTTCGAAAAAAGAGTTTATGCAAAACTTTAGAGTACAGGATTTGGAATCACTTCTCAAAAAATTATCGCAAGAAGGTGTAACAATTGTGGGTGAAATGCAGACATATGAATATGGAAAGTTTGCTTGGATTATGGATTTAGAAGAGAACAAAATTGAGCTTTGGGAACCTGTAGATAGCGCTTTTAAATAATTAACTAAATAAATTAACAAAAATGGAAACAACAAGACCCGTAGAAGAATGGAATCAACCCTCACAACCACAACAAGATAATAAAAAAGTTGCATGTGGTATCTTAGCTATTTTACTAGGACCTTTTGCAATACATAAATTTCTTTTAGGATATACTAATGAAGGAATAATTATGTTAGTAATAACACTTTTTACATGTGGGACGGTTTCAAGTATAATAGGCATTGTAGAAGGAATTGTTTATCTTACTAAATCGGATGAAGAATTTTTTCAAACCTATCAAGTAAACAAAAAAGGTTGGTTTTAAAAATTGCGTATTGTTAATTCAAGAATATTTTTTATTATTGTTTTGAAATAACTAATTAAAAGAAAATTATGATTGAATTTTACAAAAAAGTAGTTTTTGAAAACTATGCAAATTTTAGTGGTAGAGCAAGAAGGTCAGAGTACTGGTATTTTACATTGGCCAATGTATTAATTTATTTTTCCATTGCATTTATTTCAGGTTTATTTTCAGCTATTAATTTACCAGAAGTAGCATATTTATTTTTTGGAATGTTTATTTTGTATGTCGTAGGAATTATAATTCCATCACTTGCAGTAATTGTTAGAAGATTACATGATACAGGTAAAAGTGGCTGGTTTTATTTCATTTCATTAATACCTTTTATTGGATCGATTTGGTTATTAATTCTCTTTTGTACAGAAGGAGATAAAGGACATAATGAATATGGAGCAGATCCAAAAGGAAATACTGCAGAGATCAACGAAATAGGTTTAGAATAATATAATCAAGAAATAAAAAAGAGTTCCATTGGAACTCTTTTTTATTTCTTCTTTTCTTCTTTTCGTTCAAGCTCTGCTTGAAATTCTTCCATAACGGGCTTAACCGTACTTTCGGGTAGATCGGCAATTTTAATATACATCAAACCGTCTACTGCATTATTAAATAGAGGATCTACATTAAAAGCCACTACTCGTGCATTTTGCTTAATATATTTTTTGATTAAAACAGGTAAGCGTAAGTTGCCTGGTTCTACTTCATCGATAATTTTGTCAAACTTATTTAAATCGGCTTCCGTTTCGTTAAAAACAAAATCTTTATCCGCATCTTTTAATTTTACTTTATAATCTTTTTTAGGATGAATATATTGTGCTATGTAGGGGTCATAATAATGCGATTTCATAAACTCAATCATCAATGATTTTGAAAACTCAGAGAATTGATTACTAATACTCACACCGCCAATTAAAAATTTATGCTCAGGATGACGTAGCGTAGTGTGCACAATTCCTTTCCATAACAAAAATAATGGCATTGGTTTTTGTTGGTATTCACTAATAATAAAAGCACGACCCATTTCTATTGACTTACTCATCATATCGTATAGTTCAGGTTCAAATCGGAACAAATCATGTAAATAGAAACCATCAATACCATATTTACTGTAGATTTGAGAACCCAATCCCATTCGATAAGCACCAGCAATCACTTGCGCTTCATCATCCCATAAAAACATATGATGATAATATTGGTCGTATTTATCCAAATCTATAGATTCATTAGTTCCTTCACCCACTTCTCTAAAAGTAATCTCTCTTAAACGACCTATTTCATGTAATATATTAGGGATTTTATCCGCAGTAATTAGAAAAACTTCGTAATTTTTACTTTGTAACAAACGGCAATCTTGCTCTCGTAAAGCGGCAATCTCTTCTAAAATTTGTTCATGATTAGCTGGTTTAACTATTTGTTTCGGACTGCTTTTGGGAAGTTTAAGTAAATCTGTATTTATAAGTTTACTTTCCTTTTCAAAAGCATTGGAAAGCATATATGTTTTTTTACGTAAAAACTCGCCATATTCTTCAATAGAAGTAAATTCATTTTGCTCAGCAACAGATATGGGTTTTCCTATACGAACTTTAATTACCCTTTTCTTTTGAGTCAATAATTCACTTGGTAATTTAGCGGTTCTAAGGGTGTCGTTGAGTTTGGATAAAAAATAAAAAAGCGTACTGTTTTTAGCATGAAAATAAATAGGTACTACAGGTACATTTGCTTTTTTTATGATTTTGATAGCTCCTTCTTCCCATGGTTTGTCTACCACAATTTTTCCATCTTTATAAGTAGAAACTTCCCCAGCTGGAAACATGCCTAAAGGTTTTCCATCCGATAAATGGCGTAACGTTTCTTTGATTCCAATTACACTTGATTTGGCATCCTTATGGTTTTCAAAAGGATTTACAGGCATAATATAAGGTTTCATGGGCTCAATTCTGTGCAATAAAAAATTGGCTATGATTTTAAAATTAGGCTCTTTTTCAAGCATTAATTTTAAAAGTAATATACCATCAATTCCTCCTAAAGGGTGATTGGAAATGGTTATATAAGCACCATCTTTGGGAAGACGTTTGAAATCTTCTTCTGGAATTTCAAATTTGATTTGGAATTCGTCTAAAATAGCATTTAAAAACTCTACTTCACTAAGATGCTTGTTTCTATCATACACTTTATTCAGAGTAGATATTTTTAGAACTTTCATCAGTAACCATCCTGAAAAAGTTCCTAAAAAACCATATTTATCAGCATGTATAGCTTTGGCTACTTCTTTGGCTGTGACTAATCCCATTTAAATTTTTTTTGAGCGAAAAACAAAGATAATAAATCTACTTTAATATCGGTGGCAAATATAATAGCATTCGTTCAAACTATTCAAAAAATTGCACTTTTATTAATGTTAATGTATCTTAATTTTTTTGTAAAATTACCACTCTTTTTAGTACTTTTGATGCACATCCAAAAAGAAATCATGAAGATAATCTCCTACAATGTAAACGGAATACGTGCAGCCATAACAAAAGGCTTTATAGAATGGTTGCAACAGGCCAATCCTGATGTTATTTGTTTACAAGAAATCAAAGCAACAGAAGATCAAATTCCTACACTCGATATTGAAGATGCAGGTTATCCCTATCAATACTATTATTCTGCACAAAAGAAGGGTTATAGTGGGGTTGCTATTCTATCTAAAATTGAACCTAAAAATGTAGTTTTTGGAACAGGAATTGACCATATGGATTTTGAAGGAAGAAACCTAAGAGTCGATTTTGAAGATTTGTCAGTAATGAGTTTGTATTTGCCTTCTGGAACCAATATTGATCGTTTGGATCATAAATTTAAATATATGGATGATTTCCAAAATTACATTATACAATTAAGGAAAGAGGTGCCTAATTTAGTAATTTGTGGCGATTATAATATTTGTCATCAAGCTATCGATATTCATGATCCGATTCGAAATGCTAAAGTTTCTGGATTTTTACCAGAAGAAAGAGCTTGGATAGACGCTTTTATGAAGAATGGTTTTATAGATACTTTTAGACATTTTAATAAAGATCCGCATCATTATAGCTGGTGGAGTTACAGAGCCAATGCTAGAAACAATAACAAAGGCTGGAGAATCGATTACTGTTTGGCAGCTGCTCCTTTGGAAAACAGATTGCAAAGAGCGTTAATTTTACCAGAAGCCAAACATTCCGATCATTGTCCCATATTAGTTGAAATTAAATAATCATTTTTTGGAGCTTATTCCTGCTGTACACTGTATCTTTTTAATTTTTGGCATCGGAATTGTCTTTAGTCTAAAAATTAAAAAGGATGCCGTTCCCATCAGGGCTAAAATAGAATTGAACAATAAAAAACCTAATAATAAAGTAATCATGATTAAAAAAATTGCCCTTGCACTAGTTGTTGTTTCGTTAACAACGTCTTGTGTTTCTAAAAAAATCTATCAAGATTTAGAAAGTAAGTATGCCGACCTTAAAAAGGAAAGAAATGCGTTAGCAGATGAAAAAGCAACTTTGGCTACCGAAAAAAATAAGTTAGAATTAGATAAAAACGCGTTACAAGCAGAATTAGATAAAGTAAAAGCGGAAAGAGATAAATTAGCTACAGATTATGCAGCAACTAAGAAAAATTTAGACAACTTAAAAGCGTCTTATGATGCTTTAGAGAAAAACAGTAGTGATGCTTTGGAGAACAACATGAAGAAAAACCGTGAATTGTTAGCAGAATTAGAAGCAAAACAAAAAACCTTAAATGCAGAACAAGATCGTTTAAACAAATTAAAAGCTGATTTAGAAGCTTCTTCCACTCGTTTAGCAGAATTGGAAAAAATGATGGCAGATAAAGATGCTGCAATGAAAAAATTAAAAGAAACCTTATCGAAAGCATTAAATGCATTTGAAGGAAAAGGGTTAACTGTAGAACATAGAAACGGAAAAGTATACGTTTCCATGGAAAATAAATTATTATTTGAATCGGGTAGTTGGACAGTTGGAACAGAAGGGAAAAAAGCTGTGAAAGCCGTAGGAGAAGTATTGGGGCAAAACCCAGAAATTTCAGTTTTAATTGAAGGACATACCGATAATGATAAAATTACAGGAAGTATTGGTGGAGGAATTGATAGTAACTGGGATTTATCTACCAAAAGAGCAACAGCTATTGTAAATATATTAGCAGAAAACAAAGCCATTGATAAAAAGAACTTAACGGCTGCTGGTCGTGGAGAATATGCGCCTTTAGCAAGTAATGAAACGGCAGAAGGAAAAGCGAAAAACAGAAGAATTGAGATTATCTTAACTCCAAAATTAGATGAAATTTCAAAATTAATGAACGAATTATAAGATGTATTTGTAATACAAATTTTTAAAAAAACCTGCCATGTACTTTTACAAGCAGGTTTTTTCTTTTAGAGAATCTCCGTAACTTTACCATTCCTAAAAATTGGAAAACTCAAACTATTCAACTTAGAAATGAAATACACAACTTTACCTAAAACCAATGTAAAAATTAGTACTGTTTGTTTAGGTACTATGACTTTTGGAAATCAAAATACAGAGCAAGAAGCGCATTCACAATTGGATTATGCCATTGAAAGAGGAATTAATTTTATCGATACTGCTGAGATGTATCCTATAGGAGGAAACGAACACATCTTTGGAAGTACAGAAAGGCATATCGGATCCTGGTTGCATAAAATTGGAACAACAGGAAGAGAAAAATTAGTTGTCGCTACTAAAATTGCAGGACCTAATAGAGGAATGGAATACATTAGAAAGCCTCTTGATTTTTCAAAGAAAAGCATCACTGAAGCTGTAGAATTAAGTTTGAAAAATTTACAAACGGATTATATCGATTTATACCAAATGCATTGGCCTGAACGGGTGATGAATATGTTTCAGAAAAGAGGGTTACAAGAAATTGATACTTCTTGGCAGTATTCTTTCCTTGAAATTCTTCATGTATTTGATGGCTTAATTAAAGAAGGGAAAATAAAACACATAGGGGTTTCCAATGAAAATCCTTATGGTGTGATGCGTTACTTAATGGAAAGCGAAAAGCACAATTTGCCAAGAATTGTGAGTATTCAAAATCCCTATTCGTTATTAAATAGGTTGTATGAAGTAGGTTTGAGTGAAATTACAATGCGGGAAGATGTAGGCTTGTTGGCTTATTCTCCTTTAGGATTTGGATTTTTAACGGGTAAATATTTAGACGGAATACAGCCTGAATATCGTATGGCCATGTTTCCTAATTTTAAAAGGTATACCAATGAAAATTGTTATAAAGCCACACAATTGTACAAAAAGTTAGCGGAAGCTAATAATTTAACTTTAACACAAATGGCTATGGCTTTTGTCAACCAACAAGATTTTGTGACTTCCACTATAATTGGAGCAACAACTTTAGCACAATTAAAAGAAGATATTGATGCTTTTGATACGGTTTTAACACCCGATATACTTTCTAAAATAGAAGATATTCAGGAGTTAATTCCTAATCCAGCACCATAATTTAGTAGTACATAATAATAAAAGTAAAATAAAAAAAGACTCTTGTTAATCGGACAAGAGTCTTTTTTATTTTACTGTAAATCAATTATTTGTGAATTTTAATAGTAAATCTATTAATAATGTTAAATGTGAAATTAATGTTAAAAAAAAGAGAACACAAATACTTATCGTACTGGAATTTAAATTATCTTAGATTTATAAAACTGTAGTTAACTATTTTGTAATTAGGGTTTTATAATCTAATTCAACAAACAAACAAAAACGACAAGTATGAAAAAAAGTAATTCGCTACACTTATATGTAGTGGCAATTGGAATGTGGCTTGGAATTTTCCAAAGCCTGTATGCACAATTCAATGAAGACGCTCCTTGGATGCAAAATTTGAATCCCGCCTCAAAAAAAGGAGAATTAACTATTAATGAAATGGTTGCTTCATTTAATCAATATTGGTTAACTCATGACAAAGAAAAAAAAGGTTCAGGATACAAACCTTTCATGCGATGGGAATATCATTGGAGAAATAATGAACATCCAGATGGAACAATAGTAACTCCTCAAGAAATGAACGACGCATGGCAAATGAAACGAAGTCAAAAAAGCAAAAATCAAAGTGATTTAATGTGGAGAGCAAGTAATTGGCAACCCGTTGGGCCTTTTAATCATACCATTAATGGATCTTGGTCAGCTGGACAAGGAAGAGTAAATGTCGTTTATGTGGATCCAAATAATGCCAGTGTAATTTATGTGGGAACGCCAGCAGGAGGAATCTGGAAAACTACAAATGGTGGTTCAACATGGAATCCTTTATCAGATGAATTACCGCAAATTGGGGTCTCTGGAATTGTTACAGATAAAACAAATTCAAACGTTATTTATATTGCAACTGGTGATAAAGATGCTGGAGATACCTATTCTATTGGAGTTCTAAAGTCGACTAATGGAGGTGCAACTTGGAATACAACTGGTCTTACATTTACAAATACTTCTACTAGAGCTGGAGATATTTATATGCACCCAAATAATTCAAATATTTTATGGGTAGCAACTAGTGTAGGTGTTTATAAAACTACAAATGGAGGAACATCTTGGACCAATGTTTTGTCTGGAAATATCAAGGATATTAAATTAAAACCGGGAGATCCAAATACTATCTATGCAGTTACATCTTCTGCATTCTATAAGTCAACAAATGCAGGTGATAGTTTTTCTCAAATAACTTCAGGCTTACCTACTAGTTCCGGAAGGTTAATTATAGGTGTAACTCCTGCTGACGTAAATTATGTTTATGTTTTAAGTGCCAATCCTTCTTCAAGCTCTTATACTTTTCAAGGATTATATCGTTCTACAAATAGTGGTGTTTCTTTTAGTAAAACAACAGCTACTACTGATATTTTTGAAAGTTCTCAAGCATGGTATGATTTTGCTCTGGAAATATCGCCTACAAATGCGAATTTAATTTTTACGGGAGTATTAAACATTTGGAAAAGCTCCAATGGAGGAAGTTCTTTTACCAAAGTAAATAATTGGAGCAGTCCTACAGCATCAACATATACTCATGCAGATATTCATTTTTTAAGATATTATGGGAATAAATTATACTGTGGAAGTGATGGGGGTATTTATGAATCTTCTGATAATGGAGTCTCTTTTACTAGTAAAACGGCTGGACTACAAATTAGTCAATTTTATAAAATTGCGGTTTCAAAACAAACTTCTGCTAATATGGTAGGAGGTTTGCAAGATAATGGTGGTTATGGTTATAGTGGAAGCCAATGGAAGAATTACTATGGTGCTGACGGAATGGATACAGGTGTTGATCCAAATAATAGTAACAAATTCTATGGGTTTATTCAAAGTGGAGGTGGACTATATATTTCCACAAACGGAGGAAGTAGTTTGAGTACCTCTATAAATAAGCCTAGTGGAGAAACAGGTAATTGGGTAACACCATTAGCAATTAATGCTGCTGGACAAGTTTTTGCAGGATATAAAAAAGTATATCGTTTAAATGGTAGCTCTTGGGTGGCTGGAACCACAGCTTTTTCAACCCCAATTGAAAATGTAATAATAGATCCATCTAACGATAATATTATGTATATTTCTGATGCAAGCAAACTTTACAAAAGTACCGATAAAGGAATTAATTTTACATTAATTTATACGTTTCCAACAACAGTAAAGAGTATTTGTGTACATACCTCGAATAATGCTATAATCTATGCAGTTACTCAAGGAACCTCTGGTCAGGTTTATCAATCTAATAATGGAGGAACTTCTTTTACGAGTATCTCAACAGGGCTTCCTTCCATTGGTAAAAATGTAATCGTGCATCAAGGACAAGATCCTAACAATATGTTATATGTAGGAACCACTTTAGGAGTTTATCATAAAGATGATACCATGTCGTCTTGGCTACCGTTTGATACCAATCTTCCTAATGTTTCAGTTACCGATTTAGAAATCAATTATGTGGATAATAATCTTACAGCGGCAACTTATGGTCGAGGAATTTGGAGAACAGCCTTAGGAACTACCTCCGACACAACAGCGCCATCGCCCCCAACCAATTTATCTGCTTCTGGAACCACACAAACGAGTACCAATTTATCTTGGACTGCTTCCTCTGATAATGTAGCTGTTACTGGTTACGATATTTATCGTGGTTCTACTTTAATTGGTTCTTCAGCAAATACGAACTATAATGTTTCAGGTTTAACGGCAGCTACAACCTATTCTTTTAGTGTGAGAGCAAAAGATGCCGCGGGAAATATTTCGGGCTCTAGTAATACTATTTCAATTACTACTTTAAACAATACAGTAACATATTGTAATTCTACAAGTCAAAATGGTACTGAAGAATATATTGGCAGAGTTGTTTTAGGTTCTATCAATAATACTTCAACAAGTACTGCAGGTTACGAAAATTTTACGGCAATTTCAACAAATTTAACTCGTGGAATTGCTTATACCATTTCCATAACACCAGTTTGGCCTGGACCAACCTATTCAGAAGGTTATGCAGTTTGGATTGATTATAATAAAGATGGTGACTTTCTAGACTCAGGTGAATTAGTATGGTCTCAACCTTCTTCAACTTCTAGTTCAATTTCAGGCACTTTTACCATTCCTACTTCGGCTGTTTTGGGAAGTACCCGAATGAGAGTTTCTTTGAAATATAATGGAATTCCATCTTCATGTGAAACGTATTCTTATGGTCAAACAGAAGATTATACAGTAAATA
Organism: Flavobacterium sp. NRK F7; assembly: GCF_024054195.1. Taxonomy (GTDB): domain Bacteria; phylum Bacteroidota; class Bacteroidia; order Flavobacteriales; family Flavobacteriaceae; genus Flavobacterium. The sequence goes on from NZ_JAMXLB010000001.1 coordinate 873,679, forward strand.
TAACTGGTAGTTCTTCTGAACAAGGGCCTACGATGGTAGTAAATATAGATGAAATGTCAGAAAAGAATTCAATTGTTTTGAAATTATATCCTAATCCTGTGGAAAGCTATTTAAACTTAGAGATTAATGATTATAAATCAAATCTTTATTCATATGAAATTATTAACTCTCAAGGTAAGGTAGTAAAAATGGGTCATTTGGATACGACTGGTATCGATGTTAGCAATTTAGGTACTGGCGTTTACTTCTTGAAATTAATCAAAGCTGAGATTATAATTTTTGAAGAATTTTTGAAGAAATAAAATTTAAAAATAGTTATATAACAAAAGGGCAATTAATTCAAACTAATTGCCCTTTTTTGAATAAAATTATTGAACAACTAATTTTGTTGTATAAGAATCATCGTTATGATCTATTAGGTTTAATAAATAAACACCAGCTGATAAATCTGGAATAGCAACCGTAGTATTACCATTAATTTCTTTAGATAGTATCTTTTTACCAGATAAATCATATATAGTAATTTTTTGAGTAATAATGTTATTCGTATTTACAATGGTAAAACTTTCTTTAGCAGGGTTAGGATAAATTGCAAAACCATTTTTTTCAAAATCTTCCGTAGCAAGTGAAGTATCTGTAATTTTATAAATAGTTCCATTATTAATTGCTGCAATGTATAGCTCTTTATTCAGGTCTTCTCCAAAAGTCACAAAGTTATTCCCTGAAAAAGGTGAAGTATAGCTCAAAGCACCCGTTGAGGTCACAATACCTATTCTTGAATCACAATAATCCGTAAATAAATATTTTCCTTGTAAGTTGGGATACATCACACCATTGTAAACATATCCACCTGTTATCGAACAAGCGCCCGTTGAATGATTCACGTCAACAATTGGGAAGTCTAAAGCAGAAGCAGCTGGACAACCTGAAGTATTATAAGAAGTATTGCCTTCATAACATCTCCAACCATAATTCAAGTCATTGGGTAGTGGTGTTGTAGTTTTATTTACTTCTTCATGAGCTCCCTGCCCTACATCTGCAATCCATAAATCTCCAGTAACACTATCAAATGAAAATTTCCATGGATTTCTTAAACCCAATGCCCAAATTTCCTCTTTTCCGGTTTGACCCACATATGGATTGGTAGCAGGTATACTATAAAAAGGTGCAGTAGTTGCATTTACATCAATACGCAACATTTTTCCTAAATAGATACGAGAAGGATTAGCATTGTCAATAGTTGTATTTTGAGCATATCCTTGAGGATCACCACCACTACCGCCATCACCCATTCCAATATACAAATAACCATCTGGACCAAATTTAATGGAACCTCCATTATGATTACTATACGGTTGGTTAATGGTCATTAGAATAGTACCAGTTGGATCTGCTTCATTGGAACTTGGTATTGTAACACTGTATCGTGCAATAACAGTATTCCCAGAAGTATTTGTGTAATTTACAAAGAAATACCCATTGGTACTATAATCAGGATGAAACGCAAGGCCTAACAATCCTCGTTCGCCACCAGTACCAATTAGTCCAGACAAATCTAAAAATGGAGTCGTGTTTACGGTTCCATTTGCATTTAGAATTTTAATAAGTCCACCTTGTTCTACTACAAATAATCTAGAATCTCCAGCATGAGTAATTTCTACAGGACTCGAAAAACCAGTGGCAAAAGATTGTAAACTGATGGTTTGTGCGAGTGAAAAAGTACTGAAGATAAAAAATACAAATAATTGAGTTGGAGCCCATGCTTTTACAAGCGGACTTTTGAATGAGTTAATCGTTTTCATAGTTTGTTTGTTTTTTATAGTTGCCTTGTAAAAATAGCGAAAATAAATTTCAAAACACTAATTATCAGAATATAAAAAAGCCTATCGAGTTAAGATAGGCTTTTTGTATTATAGATTGTCGATAATTTTGTCTTTTGGATATTTCACTTTATAGCTAATTCTGAATTTCTTCGTTTCATTGGGTCTGAGATCTATTTTCCATGTTAAAACGCCCGTTTCTTCATTTGCCGAAGCTTTATCTTTTTCTAGAAGTTCGATTGTGATTTCTTTATCGGTACTAATTGGATATTGATCTTTTAAAATCATATTAATAGCCTCCTTTTTATTGTTTCGTATAATAAGATCGTAGGTAAATACTTGTTCTTTGTAAGAAGATAAAAATTTGGTTCCCGATTTGTCTACTACTTTTTCTCTTTTTATCGAAATCTTTTTATCTCTTCCCATGCTTAAATTTAAGGTGTCTGAAGTAGCATTTGCATTAATAAAGGTTTTCCCTACATAAGTACCTTCAAAAATAATATTGGCTTCACCAGGTAATAAATTAAACTTGGAATAATCGCTTAGTTCCGCTAATAAAAAAGCTTCTTTTTCTACTTTTGGAACGGCATAATATTTATAAGAAGCAGGTAATTGAATTTCTTTTAACGCTACACTATGGGCTTTTCCATTAGATAAAATATCATATGGAATGTCAATATCAAAGCTTACATTCAATTGATTTTCTGAAATTGTAGTATAATCTGAAACAGTTGATTCACTTAAAGCAGCTTTGTCTTTTTCAACTGCTAATCCTGCTGCATAACCTTGAATAGAATTTAATGCGGAATTTTCTCTTTTATAATTGCCATAATTTGGATAACCAAAACGCAAAAACCAAGCACTTAAAATAGGAGCTTCATTACTTTGATTTGGATTCCCACTTGATAAAGTTAATTTTACTTTTTTCCAATCGATTCCTGTATTTTGAGTTACTTGCCCTTTGTATAGCATGTCAATAGGGCTACTAATACTTTCTGCTCTTAAATCATAAAAAGGATTCCAAGAGGCTCCTTGCGTTAAATAATTAATGTCTAAGTCAACGGTTCCAGCCAAATCATTCATTACTTGTAGAATTAATTTTCCTTTAGACGTTTTTTCTTCTTTTTGGGTATTAATTTCTAATTTGGAATTCAATGTAGCCAATTGTTCTCTTAATTTATTTTCTTTTTCAGAAAACGTATTTACGAGGTTACTCAATTCCGTTCTTTTACTAGTATAATAATCTACTAATTTCATCAATTCGGTAACGGTTAAAGTAGCATTTGCACCAGCTATTTGTTGGTTTTTGTCGAGTAATTCAATGGTTTTGGAATGCGAGGTTTTTTGGTTTACAACTTTAGCAATTTCTTTGGTTACCCAATCGATACTATCTCGTACTTTTCTAATAGTAGGATTACTTTCATCAATTTCATATTCAGAAATATAATTTTTGGTAAACTGAACCGACAACACCGTAATGTTTTTTGGAGCATTAATTTGTACGGTACTTTCGTTTACATAATCGGCTACATTTTTAATTACAATTTCACTATTGCCTTTGGGTAAAGTTACTGTAGTCGATTGCGATAATTCGGCACTGTTTACATAAACGGTTGCTGCATTTACTTTTGCAGTGGTGAAAATGGGTTTTTGGGCCCAAATGGAAACACTTGCTACAAGCAGTAATCCTACAATTATTTTTTTCATAAGACGATGTATTTATATATTAAGATTGTTTTTGGTAACCAAAGGTTGGATTAAAGCCTAAAAAATGAATTATTTTTCAACTTGATACCCTTTCTTTTGACCTAATTCGATAATAGAAGTTGCAATGGCGTTCCCTAAATCGTCTTGTTTTTTCTCTTTTTTCATTTCAGAGTCTATGTATGCCTGACGTTTTTTGGCTAATACACTAATTTCTTTTTGAATTTTTTCTCTTTCAGCCGATTTTTGCGCCACATAGGTTTTAATTTCTGCTTTGCTTTTTCCTTTTAATTCTGCTGGTAATTCTTCTGACTTGATTTGATCCAAGGCTTTTTCATCTTCACTTACTTTATCCACTAAATCCCAACTTTCATTTTTGTAAACCGCTTTGGATTTACTTACCGAACGTTCTACATAATTCGCTTTGGAAACACTTTCTGCATTGGCATCCTGTGCCATCTGATTCATTTTCTTATCAGCCCCTTTTCGTCCATAACTTACATAGGTTTCATTGATTTTTTGATTGTATAAAGTAATCTCATCATCATAAGGCGTATTAATATAGCGTACACGTTCGTTGGAATCAATATTAAAATATTTTCCATTTCCCGTTATAGCACCATCTTGCCAAAATGTACGAATACCTTCTTCATGATTACCACAAAATATCGTATTAATGTAAATGTCTTGTTGTAAAGCATTTTTTACCGCTTCTTTATAATTTACATTTCCTTGATTGAAAGGTTCGTTTCCAGCGATATACACTAATTTCATGTTTTTATTGCCATCTTTCCAAGTCAATTGTTTCACCGCATCTTGAATAACAGCTCCGCAATATTCTTCACCACCATTGGTACGCAATGCAAATAATTTTTCGGATATTAAGTCTAAATCATTGGTCAAAGGAGCCACTTGTCTGATGTAATTAGATGCAGATGACAAACCATCATTACCATATTCATATAATCCAATTTCAATTTCTGGAGTTTTTCCTTCATATTTTAAAGTAGTCAACGTATTTACGATGTTCCATAAACGCGATTTGGCCTGTTCAATTAACCCGTCCATACTGTTAGAGGTATCTAAAAGAATAGCAACCTGAATTTTGTTGTCAGAAAGTGGTTTTTCAATTGTTTTTTCTACGGCAACTTCAGGGTTTGTCAAATTTTCTGCTTTACTGTTATGGCAGCTTCCAAAAGTTAAAGTGGATGCCAATAAAGTGCTGATGTATACGATTTTAGTTTTCATGATAAATAATTTTTGTAGTTATTTGATTCAAATTTAGGAGGATAATCAAGGCTAATTTTGGAGACTTGGTGAAAAGGGCTTTTCACTTGGTAAACCAATAAAATAATAAACGGTAAAAAAATTATCTTTACATTGTATAATTAAACCATGCAATGCAAGTAAAAAAAATTACATATTTCTTTCTTTTATTTTTTATAATGTCTTTACAGGTAAAGGCTCAGGATACTATTAAAGACAAAAAAGCCAAAGTGTCTTTATCTAAATCAGTTGAAAAATTAGAGCGTTCCATTGATACCAATGATGATTTTAAGACCGCAAAGAACTATGAAGAATTGGCTTTGGTTTACCAAAAAAAAGGCGATTTAGCTAAAGCGGAAGAATTTTATAAGAAGGCAGAAGCTCTTTATACCAAATTAAAAAAGGCAGAAGATAAAATGAGAGTAACGCGTTCTATTGCTCAAGTGCAGGAGAGACAAAACAAAATGGTTCCAGCCATTCAAAGTTATGAAAATGCAGGTCGAATTGCAGATGATGAAATGTCTCAACAATTAAATTATAATGATGCCAACCGTTTACGCAACCAAAGCAACCCAAAAGCTCAATCGGATTATATTAATTCGAATATCCAATTATTAGAAGAAAAATCAAAAGATAAATTAGTAAAAGAATCTAAAAAAGTGGCTCTTAAAGAAGAGGTTGCCAATGCTTATGTTCAAAAAGCAGAAGCCGATTTATCTGCAGCTGAAACAGCAGAAGCAATTGAAAGTTATAAAAGTGCTTTAGATTATGTGAATGATGATACTGAGGAAGCCATTAAAATAAAGAATAAAATAGCAGAAGTATATAAAGAAGAAAACGAGTATGAAAAAGCATTAACCATTCAATTGAACTTATTGGATGAAGCGAGAAAAAATAAAGATTATGATACCGAAATAAAGCAATTACAAGAAGTAGCCGAGATTTATTTCCAATTTAATCAACCTGAAAAAGGCGTTCAGTCGTTAAAAGAATCCTATACTCTAGCTAGTGAAAAAGGGAATACTAAAGAAGTTAAGAATAGTTTAAATCAATTAGTGGCATATTATAAATCAAAAGGGGACGACAAAGAAAGTGTGTTGCTTTATGATGATTTTCTAAATCATTTTGATGATATTGTAGCTGCAGATAGTTCTTTAATAGAGGATAAAGTATTTCAAATTTCCGAAAAGAAGATTTTACAATTAGAAAAAGAAAAAGCTCTAAAAGACGAATTAATTAGCAAAAAGAACCGATTCAATTATTTTTTGATTGGCTCTTTAGCGTTACTTTTTATCTTTTTTGCACTGATTGTAAAAGCTTTGTACGCAATTAAGACAAAGAATAAAAAAATTGCCTTACAATCTTTACGAAGAGAAATGAATCCGCATTTTATTTTCAATAGTTTGAATAGCGTAAACCAATTTATTTCTGAAAATAAAGAATTAGAAGCCAATAAATACTTGAGTTCGTATTCTCATTTAATGCGAAACATGATGGAAAATTCCAACAAAGACTTTATTAGTATTAGTAATGAACTGGAACAATTAAAAAAGTATCTCGCGTTAGAACATTTGCGTTTTCAAGATCAATTTGAGTACCAAATTAGTATAGACGAACAAATTGATACCGAAGTTACCTTTATTCCAAACATGATTTTACAGCCACATTTAGAAAATGCTATTTGGCATGGATTGCGTTATAAAGAAGGCAAAGGCAACTTACTTTTACAATTTCAATTGCTTACTAAAAAAGTGCAAATTACAATTGAAGATGATGGTATTGGGTTAACCCAAAGTCAAGCTCTAAAAACCGTTAATCAAAAAGTGCATCAATCCAGAGGAACGACCAATACTTTGGAACGGATTAAATTATTGAATGAGTTGTATAAAATGAATATTAGTTTTTCTATTACAGAAAAAGAAGCACCAGAAACGGGAACCATAGTCGTTATTACCGTACCTTTATTAGATAAAATATGACAGGATTACAAAAGATAAGAAGTGTTATTGTTGAAGATGAAACAGCCGCTAGAGAGGTGTTAAAAAACTATCTCAACAAGTATTGTCCGCAAGTCGAAATTATTGGTGAAGCGGCTAATATCAAAGAAGCAGTACCTTTGTTGCATGATTTGGAGCCACAATTGGTTTTTTTGGATGTGGAAATGCCTTTTGGAAATGCTTTTGATGTGTTAGAAGCTTGTAAAGATTTGCAATTTGAAACCATTTTTGTTACTGCTTTTTCCGAATATTCTTTAAAAGCCTTAAATCAAAGTGCGGCTTATTATTTACTGAAACCCATTAGTATAGAAGAATTAATTGTAGCCGTTAACAAAGTGCAGCAACAGTTAGCAAAACACGATTTAATCAATCGGAATAAAATTATTGTAGAAAATTTCAGAGAGCCAAAGCCCGAGAAACAACAAGTCATTTTGCCTACTTTGGAAGGGTTCGAAGTGGTTCAAATGAAAGATATTGTGCGCTTAAAAGGCAATGGTAATTTTACTGATTTGCATTTAGTCGACGGTTCTAAAAAAATGGTGTGTCGGTTTTTAAAACATTTTTCAGAAATTTTACCGTTTCCATTTTTACGGGTTCACAAATCACATATTATCAATGTTAATTTTGTGAAAGCGTATAACAAAGGAGGTTTTATTACGCTGCAAGATGATTCGGAAATTGAAATTTCCAGTACCTATAAAGATGATTTTTTGAGTAAGTTTAAGTAAAGAAGAACCATTTTATGCATTTACAAATTACAACCACACAATTAGAACAGTTTTACGAACAAGGTTTTGTAAAAATAGAAAATTGTTTGTCTCTAGCATTATTACAAAAATTGCGTACTTTTTTCGATGAGGTAATAGCTGATGAAAATGACTTCCAAAAAGTAACCATTTCTGTTGGAGAAAAAAAGTTCATTACGAATGTGGAATTGTTGTGTTATAAAAATAATTTAGCCTGTTTAGAATTGTTGGGCTTACCTTTTTTATTAGACATGGCTCAAAAAATTTGCGGGCCCGATTTTTTTGCGATTCAAGAATTTGCGGTAATTAAAAACTCGGGTGACCAATTACCTGTTTTATGGCATCAAGATATGATGCACCAACGCACAGGCAATTGCTTTACGGTGGGCATTTATGTAGATGATGCACATGCAGGTGATGGTGCTTTAAAAGTGGTTCCCAAAAGCCATTTGAGTTCAAAAGCCATTTGTGAATTGGCACAAGATGAAGCTATTGAAGTGCCTATGAAAGCAGGTGATATTTTGGTTCACGATATGATGTTGGCGCATAGTTCGGGTATTTTGCAAAAGAATGAAAAAAGACGTGTCATTTATTTTGAATTTTTATCAGCCAAACAAGTCGCTACAGAAGAAATTTATACAGCTGAATTAGTGGCAAATAGAACCCAACTGTTAGCTGTTGCCACCAGTTATTACCACTTGCAAAATCCTTTATTGCCACAATTTCAGTGGGAAAAAGAGGTAACTTGCTATGAAAACGAAGCGCAAATTAGAACCGCTTTACATGGTATTTATGCAATGCCAATTCACGCCAAGCCGTCTAATTATTGTTTTGAATTACCCAAATAATTCGCTAACTACATCTTCAATTTTGGATACTAAAACCACTTTGATAGCGGTATTTTTTAAGGTAATTTTATTGTGTTTTGAAACCAAAATAGTAGTAAAACCTAGTTTTTCTGCTTCTTGAATGCGTTGGTCTATTCGGTTAACAGGTCTAATTTCACCTGAAAGACCTACTTCACCTGCAAAACAAAAACCTTCTTCAATACTGATGTCTTCGTTTGAAGATAAAATAGCAGCCACAACAGCCAAATCAATAGCAGTATCATCAACTGAAATCCCTCCTGTAACATTCAAAAAAACATCCTTCATACCTAAACGAAAACCTGCTCTTTTCTCTAAAACAGCTAAAATCATGTTCAAACGTTTGGCATTATATCCTGTCGTACTTCGCTGCGGTGTTCCGTAAACTGCCGAACTTACTAAAGATTGAATTTCGATCATTAAAGGACGCATTCCTTCCAATGTACAAGCAATTGCTGTTCCTGATAAAGCCTCTTCTTTGTGCGAAATTAAAATTTCAGATGGATTGTCTACTTCTCGTAAACCATTGCCTAGCATTTCATAAATACCTAGTTCCGCTGTGGAGCCAAAACGGTTTTTTAGAGAACGCAAAATACGATACACGTGATTACGATCGCCTTCAAATTGGAGTACCGTATCCACCATATGTTCCAAAATTTTTGGACCAGCAATAGTACCGTCTTTAGTAATATGGCCAATTAAAATTACAGGAACATTCGTCTCTTTAGCAAATTTAATCAGTTCTGCGGTACATTCTCTAATTTGAGAAATACTACCTGCTGAAGATTCTATATAATCGGTGTGTAAGGTTTGTATCGAATCTATAATGACAATTTCTGGTTCCATTTCCTGAATTTGTCTGAAAATATTTTGTGTTTTGGTTTCTGTAAGAATGTAACAATTGTCGCTATTGGGAACAATACGTTCCGCACGCATTTTAATTTGTTTTTGACTTTCTTCACCAGAAACATATAAAGTTTTATAAGGTAATTTTAAAGAAATTTGAAGTAAAAGCGTACTTTTTCCAATTCCTGGTTCTCCTCCTAAAAGGGTTAAAGAACCAGGAACTAAACCACCACCTAATACACGATTCAATTCGTTGTCTGTGGTGTTGAGTCGGATTTCTTGTGCCGAATCAATTTCTTTAATTAATAAAGGTTTAGGTGCTTTGGATACCGAATTGCTTTCTGTTTTCCATGCCTTTTTTTCTTCTTTTTGAAAGACTTCTTCTACAATGGTATTCCATTCTTTACAGGCATGACATTGACCTTGCCATTTAGAAAAAGAAGTCCCACAATTCTGACAAAAAAAAGCTGTTTTTACCTTAGCCATATTTTTTATTCTTCTTCTTTTTTCTCTTCACTCCCTTCTTCAGGAGCAGGTTCAACATATTCTTCTACTGTTGAAGCATCTTCTTTACCTTTTAAGCTTTCGGCTTTATCTAGCATAAAAGATTTAGTTATTTCTCTAATTTCCTCTAAAGTATAGCCTTTTCGGTATTCTTTAATCGCTTTTTTAAACTCTCCCGATTTTTCGTAATACAATGCTTGGTGATAGGTGCCTAAAGTAGTTTTAGGATAATGTTTGTCGGCATATTTTCCTAATTCTTGTAATTCAAAGTACGCTTTGTTTTTTAAAATTGCTGCTTCAATTGCTTTGAAATCAGTTAATCTTGGTTTTAATTTTAAGCCAAATTTTTCTTCTAACTTCGTGTATTTATCAATTAAATATTGCGTATAACCTTTGTCAAGAGTAGCAATTTTATCTTTGTATTCCATCATAGAGATAGGTTGGTACCCATCATAAATAAAATACAAAGCTTGAGGAATAGCTAATGCTACTAGAGAGTAATGACTTGCTCCTTTAAATTGATCAAAACGATAATTAAACGTTTTATTTGGAATGGGAGCAATCATTTTATCAAGAGCTTTAGCTCCATCATTAATATCTGTCAGGTCACCTTGACCTATGGCATGATAATAGAAAATTGGTTTTTTGATTAGAGGTAAACGTTCTGCTACTCTTGTAATCATTTGTGGAGCCAATTCTGCTCCAAGTGAAATATAAGCATTAAAGACTGGGTCATCTTTGTATAAATAAAAATTTAAGAAACCAGCTGTTGTGTCATGACCAGCAATAATTCGGAAAGGTTGTGTTCTGTACTTGCCTTCAATATAAGGTAATAACTCAAATCCAATAAACTCAAAGAAACTAGCTCCTTTTCCAGAAGGCAAACCAGTTTGGTCATAATCACTATCATCAAAACGTTGTTCGCCATAATTTTGATTGATGGCAACGATGATTGTCTCTGGTAAATCATCCCAATAATTACCATATTTTAAGTTTCCTTCAAACGGGTTTAAAAGATATTCGCCATCTAACAAGACTAGAACTGGATATTTTTTTTCCACATCAGCTTCATAATTTCCAGGAAGGGAAACGGTAAATGTTCTTTCTCCTCCTAATTTTTTTGATGGGATAGATTCGGTTATTCTTTGTGAAAAAGCGAATGAAGTTACTAAAGTAAATAGTAAAAGAAATTTCGTTTTCATAACGTTATAAGTTAGTTTGAGTTTATGGCAATAGTTTTCAATTTTGCTTAAAAGTAGAATTGAAAATATGTGGCAATATACTAATTAATTTTTATTGAGAAGATGTAAAAATAAATAAGAAAGTAGCCCAAGAACTATAGTTAAAATGGTTTGGGATGTCCAAATGATCCAACCTAATGCTGTTCCCGCTTCTTCTGCTATTCCGTATAATAATAAGACTTTTGAAATAGAAATGGGAAAAGCGCCAATTCCACCGTTGGTAAAACCAACAGCAACGGTTCCGAAAATAAATCCCATAATAACGATTTCAAATGAAATTGATGCGGTTTCGGGTATTGAGAATACACAAACATAAAACATCATTAAATAAGAGAACCAAATAAAAAGGGAATGGCCTAAATACTTCCATTTCGTTTTCATTTTTAAAATGCTTGTCATTCCCTCAGCAAGGCCATTGAATTTACTTTTAATTTTAAGAATAAGAGGCCATTTTGCCCATCTCCATAAAAACAAAAATACAATGATTCCTAAAATTAAAATTCCAGTTAATAAAGCAATTTTTTGAGGAGAAATATGAGAAAAGATAAAGGTGTTTATAGTGTCAAATTGAATAATAAATGCTGTTAAGACAAAAAGCAAGAAAATAAGTAAATCGACTACTCTTTCTGCTACAATAGTTCCAAAACCTTTATCAAAAGGGACACCTTCATACTTTTTTAAAATAACAGCTCGACTAATTTCTCCTGATCTAGGTATAGTTAGATTTAATAAATAAGAGATACTTACTGCAAAAAAAGAATTATAAAATTTAGGTTGGTATCCTAAATGATTAAGAGAATATTTCCATCGGTATGCTCTTGACCAATATCCAAAAAGAGAAATGAAAACAGACAGAAAAACATAAAAATAGTTGGCATTTTTAAAATAATTCTTAATCTGTTCTAACTCCGTTTCACTAAATGAGGAAAATTGATAATAAATTAATACTATTCCAATTAAAAGTGGAATAGTAGTCTTTAAAATTTTTTTAAAAGAAAAAGTCAAAATTAGGTCAATGAATTATCCTTTTCATTTGGGAAAACCAAAGTAGGCTTGAATTTTTTAGCTTCTTCAAATTCCATTGAAGCATAAGAAATAATGATGATGATGTCACCTCGATGTACCTTTCTTGCTGCTGGTCCATTTAGTGTTATTTCACCTGTATTTCTTGGGCCTTTGATGGCATAGGTTTCTAAGCGCTCCCCATTATTAATGTTAACGATTTGTACTTTTTCACCTTCTATGATATTTGAAGCTTCCATTAAGGTTTCATCAATGGTGATACTTCCAATATAATTCAAATCAGCACCAGTTACAGTTACCCTATGAATTTTCGATTTTACTACTTGAATATGCATGCTGCAAAGTTAATTATTTTGAATAAATTAATTATTTTTTTTTATGAAATCTATTTTTTGTTTTTTAATACATTGGAATGTTATCTATGAGTCTAATGTTTTCTATAAAAACAGCAATAAAACCTCTGTATTTTTTACTATTGTCTTTCTTTTGGCAAATACTAAGCGTTTTTTCATCCGCAATTTCAAAGTACTCTAATTTGAAATCTGGGTGCTTTTTAAAGGCTTTTTCTGCTATTTTAGTAGTTTCTTGAGCAGATTTTGTGATAAAATTTTGTTTGGCTTCCTGTAAAGTTTCATAGATAAAAGAAGCTTTTTTTCGAGCTTCTGGAGAAAGTCGTTCGTTTCTTGAGCTCATGGCTAAACCACTAGGCTCTCTAAAAATGGGACAACCTATAATTTGAACAGAAAGCTGGAATTTTTCAACCAATTTTTTTACAATTTGTAATTGTTGGAAGTCTTTTTCGCCAAAATATGCTTTATTCGGAGTAATAATTTCAAACAAACGTTTTACAATCGTACCCACTCCGTCAAAATGGCCTAATCGATGTTTGCCTTCCATTTTTAATTCTAAACCATCGTAATCAAATGATTCAGACGCTAATTTTTCTTCATAAATATCATCAACATCAGGCGCGTAAACCAGTAGAGTTTCGCTTAAAGTTTTCATTTTAGCTACATCGGCGTCAAGTGTTCTAGGATATTTTTCTAAATCTTCAATATTGTTAAATTGTGTGGGATTTACAAAAATGCTTACCACTACGATGTCATTTTCTTTTAGAGCTTGTTCCATTAAAGAAAGATGTCCTTGATGAAGCGCTCCCATTGTAGGAACAAAACCAATAGTTTTATTTGCTTCAATTATGTTACTTAAATGCAGAGATAAAACTTTCTTTTGAGTGAAAACGAGCATGCCTTTTTGTATTAATTAGGATGCAAACTTACTATTTTACTAGATAAATCCATAAATTTTTGTAATTTTGCATGTTTTTTAAAAACAAATGTTAAACAAAATAAATTATGGAAGAAAAGAGGATATTGTACGTATCATCTGAAGTGGTGCCTTATTTAGCAGAGAACGAAGTTTCCCTACAATCATATGAATTTCCAAAAATGATTAATGATATAGGTGGTCAAATAAGAATTTTCATGCCACGATATGGAAATATTAATGAAAGAAGACATCAGCTACACGAAGTTATTCGTTTATCAGGAATGAATTTAGTGGTGAATGATATGGATATGCCTCTAATTATTAAAGTAGCTTCTATTCCCAAAGAGAGGATTCAGGTTTACTTTATTGATAATGACGAGTATTTTAAAAGAAAAGCAACTTTTACAGATGAAGAAGGGGTATTGTATCCAGATAATGATGAAAGAGCCATCTTTTTTGCTAAAGGAGTTGTTGAGACGGTTAAGAAATTAAATTGGGTTCCTGATGTTATTCATGTTCATGGTTGGATGGCTTCTTTATTACCTGTTTATTTAAAACACTATTATAAAAACGAAGGTATTTTTGCAGAGACAAAAATTATTACTTCTGTATACAATTTAGGTTATGAAGGGGAGCTAAATTCAGAATTAGTAGGTAAAATGAGTTTTGATAATATTTCAAAAGAAGTAACCAAAGACATTCAAAGTCCGAATTATGAAAATCTAATGAAACTCACTATTGATCATTCAGATGGTGTCGTAGTTGGATCAGAAGGCTTGAATCCAACTTTAACAAAATATATAGAAACTTCAGGAAAACCTTTTTTACCTTTCGCCTCTAAAGATAAAATTAGTGCTATGTATACTGAATTTATCAAAGAACATATTTTATAAATTACCTTTTTAATTGCATGAGAAAAATCGTTTTAAAGAGTGCTCTATTGTTGAGTGTAATGTTTTTAATTTCTTGTGACCAAGATTTTAATACTATAGGATCGGATGTTATTGGAGATGATCATTTTGGACTAGAAAAAAAAGAGGATGTTAATGTAATTGCATATACAAAAAGAACAGGTCAAGTGCAATCTAATAATTTGCCTTCCAACATGTTGGGTTATTATTCAGATCCGTTTTTTGGAACAACTAAGGCTAGCTTTGTGACCCAATTAACGTTAGCAAGTGTGAATCCAAATTTTGGTTTTGAAGCCGATATTACAACTACAGATTCGGTTTATTTATATGTTCCTTATTTGAGCAAACAAACTGCCACTGGTTCAGGAAATGAGCCTAATACTTATGAATTAAATTCAACATATGGTGAAGATTTTGAAACAGCAACCTTTGATTTGAAAATTTATAAAAGTGATTATTTTTTAAGAGATTTTGGAACCAATCCAGAAGAACGTCAAAAATATTATTCTGGAGCAACTGATAGGAGTTTGGTAGAAGCAAATCTTGATGGTGTTCCTTTGAATGAGTTTACTGGAGCTTTAGCTTCAGAAACGACTGCCTTTAAATTTAGTAAAGAAGAAATTATAATTTATAAAAGAAATGCAGCTGGTGATTTTTTGGATAGTAGTGGGAATGTTACTACCGATGAATCTGCTAGAGTAGTGAGTCAAAGATTGGCTCCTGGAATGTGGATAAATCTTGATCCACTTCGTTTTAAAGATATTATTCTGAATGCGTCTTCATCGGATTTGATAAACAATAATATATTTAAAGAATATTTTAAAGGGTTGTATTTTCAAATGACTGAAAATAATCCTGATGAAGATGCTCTTGCGTATTTGGATTTTTCAAAAGGATATATCATGATGCAATATCATTCTAAAGATACAGATGAAGCTACTGCTGAAGTAAAAAAGAAATCGGTTCGAATTAATATGACAGGAAATACTATTAATTTCTTTCAGAATAATTTTTCTTCAGCTTATGAAACTGCTTTGAACAATTCTAATAGCACTACAGGTGATGAATTATTGTATATGAAAGGCAATGATGGTTCGGTTGTATTTATTGATTTATTTGGTCCAGATACAGATGCTAATGATGTCCCTGATCAATTGGAGCAATTAAGATCTGAAAAAATATTGGTAAATGATGCTTTTTTGACTTTTTATGTTAAAAATGATGGGCAAAAAAACGCCACAAGAATTTATTTATATGATGCTACAAATAACGCACCTTTATTAGACTATATTTTTGATAGTTCTACAGCAACTGATCCTAAAAACAACAAATTATTATTTGGAGGAATTTTAGAAGTAGACGAAGATAATGAAGATTTAGGAGTTAAATTTAAAATTAGAATTAGAAGTCATATTAATAACATAATAAATGGTGATAATCCAGATACAAATAAAAATGTTAGATTAGGATTATCAGTTACCGATAATATTGCAAATTCTTCTAGTTATGATGTTTTTGATTCTGTAAATTTTGGAAATGAAAAATTGCCAATCGCTTCAATTATAAGTCCATTAGGTACTATTGTTTATGGTAATACTACTACGGATGAATCTAAAAAACTAAAGCTAGAAATTTATTATACCAAACCTAATTAATTATTTTTATGTGTGGAATTGTAGGTTATATAGGGCATAGAGATGCATATCCAGTTTTAATCAAAGGTTTAAAAAGATTAGAATATAGAGGATATGATAGTGCTGGTATTGTACTGTATGATGGTACAGATACTAAATTGTCAAAAACAAAAGGTAAAGTTTCAGATTTGGAAATTAAAGCTGAAAAAGAAAATACTAAAGTTGGTAAAATTGGTATGGGTCACACACGTTGGGCAACACATGGAGTTCCTAATGATGTAAATTCACACCCGCATTATTCTAATTCTGGAAATTTGGTAATCATACATAATGGGATTATAGAAAACTATGAACCTATTAAGAAAGAATTAATTAAAAGGGGTTATAGTTTTCAGTCAGATACCGACACTGAGGTTTTGGTCAATCTAATTGAAGATGTTAAAAAGAAAGAAAATGTAGGCTTAGGTAAAGCGGTTCAAATTGCTCTTAACCAAGTAGTTGGCGCTTATGCAATTGCTGTTTTTGACAAGCAAAAGCCTGATGAAATTGTAGTTGCTAGACTAGGAAGTCCATTAGCAATAGGTATAGGAGAAGATGAGTTTTTTATCGCTTCCGATGCTACTCCTTTTATAGAATACACATCCAATGCTATTTATTTAGAAGATGAAGAAATGGCCATTGTGCGCTTACATAAACCTATGAAGGTTCGTAAAATTAAAGACGATTCTTTAGTAGACCCTTATGTTCAAGAGTTGCAAATGAACTTAGAGCAAATTGAAAAAGGGGGTTATGAGCATTTTATGTTGAAAGAGATTTATGAACAACCCAATGTTATTAAAGACACTTACAGAGGTAGGCTTTTGGCGAATAAAGGAATTATTCAGATGGCTGGCGTCGAAGATAATATTGAAAAGTTCTTAAATGCTGAACGTATTATAATTGTTGCTTGCGGAACGTCATGGCATGCTGGGTTAGTAGCAGAATATATAATTGAAGAATTTGCAAGAATACCAGTAGAGGTTGAGTATGCTTCTGAATTTAGATACAGAAACCCAATCATTAGTAAAGACGATGTGGTTATAGCAATATCCCAATCAGGAGAGACAGCAGATACTTTGGCTGCAATTAAATTGGCTAAAGAAAATGGGGCTTTTGTGTTTGGTGTATGTAATGTAGTAGGGTCTTCAATTTCAAGAGAAACAAATGCAGGGGCTTACACACATGCGGGGCCTGAAATTGGTGTGGCTTCAACAAAAGCATTTACTACGCAAATTACTATTTTAACTTTATTGGCTTTGCGATTAGCTAAGGCAAATGGTAAAATGGCGAATTCAGATTATCAAAGATATTTATTAGAATTGGAATTAATTCCAGAAAAAGTTGCCGAAGCACTACATACAAATGAGGTTGCTAAAGAAATTGCAAAAATTTATAAAGACGCCCCAAATTGCTTGTATTTAGGGAGAGGGTATAATTTTCCAGTAGCTTTAGAAGGAGCTTTAAAATTAAAAGAAATCTCTTATATACATGCTGAGGGTTATCCTGCTGCAGAAATGAAACATGGTCCTATTGCATTAATTGATGAGTCAATGCCAGTTGTGATTATAGCGCCAAACAAAGGGCATTATGATAAAGTGGTTAGTAATATTCAAGAAATTAAATCGAGAAGTGGTAAAATTATAGCAGTTGTCACCAAAGGAGATGTTCAAGTGAAAGCCTTGGCAGACCACGTGATTGAAATACCAGAAACTACAGAGGCATTAACCCCTTTATTAACAACAATTCCATTGCAATTACTGTCCTATCATATTGCAGTAATGAGAGGTTGTAATGTGGATCAACCTAGGAATTTAGCAAAATCAGTTACTGTAGAATAGCAATAAAAAAGCGAAAATTTAAATTTTCGCTTTTTTATTGCAAAAAATTCAAAAAATAAATTGCAAAAGTGTCGACAAAAAAACTATCTTTGCACTCTGAAAAATAGAAGAGTTTTTCAATACTAAATAGCTATTTAATAAATACATAAGCAATGTCTAAAGTTACAGGAAAAGTTGCAAAAATTATCGGACCAGTTGTTGACGTGGTATTTAACACGGAAAATGCTGAGCTTCCTAAAATTTATGATTCATTAGAAATCACTAAAACAGACGGAACAAAATTAGTATTAGAAGTACAATCTCACATTGGTGAAGATACTGTTCGTACTATCTCTATGGATTCTACAGACGGTTTGTCTAGAGGACAAGAAGTTGTTTCTTTAGGAACACCAATTCAGATGCCTATTGGTTCTGAAGTGTTTGGTCGTTTATTTAATGTTATTGGTGATGCAATTGACGGTTTAGGTGATTTACCTAAAGAAGGAGCAAATGGTTTACCAATTCACAGACCAGCACCAAAATTTGAAGATTTATCAACTTCTACAGAAGTTTTATTTACAGGTATTAAAGTAATTGACTTAATTGAGCCTTATGCAAAAGGAGGAAAAATTGGTCTTTTTGGAGGTGCTGGAGTAGGTAAAACGGTATTAATTCAAGAGTTGATTAATAATATCGCTAAAGGTCACGGAGGACTTTCTGTATTTGCAGGAGTTGGTGAAAGAACACGTGAAGGAAATGATCTTTTAAGAGAAATGTTAGAATCAGGAATTATCAAATATGGTGATGATTTCATGCATTCTATGGAAAATGGTGGATGGGACTTAACAAAAGTGGACAAGAATATCATGAAAGATTCTAAAGCTACTTTCGTTTTTGGTCAGATGAATGAGCCACCAGGAGCACGTGCTCGTGTAGCTTTATCTGGATTAACTATTGCTGAATATTTCCGTGATGGAGCTGGAGATGGTCAAGGGAAAGATGTACTATTCTTCGTAGATAATATCTTCCGTTTTACACAAGCTGGTTCTGAAGTGTCTGCGTTATTAGGACGTATGCCATCTGCGGTAGGTTACCAACCTACATTAGCAACTGAGATGGGAGCTATGCAAGAGCGTATTACGTCTACTAAAACAGGTTCTATTACATCTGTACAAGCAGTTTATGTACCTGCGGATGACTTAACTGACCCTGCGCCAGCAACTACGTTTGCTCACTTAGATGCAACAACCGTATTGTCTCGTAAAATTGCTGAGTTAGGTATTTATCCTGCGGTGGATCCTTTAGATTCTACTTCTCGTATTTTAACTCCAGAGATTTTAGGTAAAGATCATTATGCTTGTGCGCAAAGAGTAAAAGAAATTTTACAACGTTACAAAGAATTACAAGATATTATTGCTATCCTAGGTATGGAAGAATTATCTGAAGATGATAAGTTAGTAGTATCTAGAGCGCGTCGCGTACAACGTTTCTTATCTCAACCTTTCCACGTAGCGGAACAGTTTACAGGTATTCCAGGTGTATTAGTAGATATCAAAGAAACTATTAAAGGTTTTAACATGATTATGGATGGTGAATTAGATCACTTGCCAGAAGCTGCATTCAACCTTAAAGGTTCTATTGAAGAAGCTATCGAAGCTGGAGAGAAAATGTTGGCAGAAGCGTAATAGAATTATGAATTGCGAATTATTAATTTCCGTAATTTGTGATTTTAAATTCGTATTTAATTAAAAAATTATGATTTTAGAAATAGTATCGCCAGAAGCAACATTATTTAAAGGAGAAGTTACCTCTGTAGCAGTTCCTGGAGTAAATGGTGAATTCCAGATGTTAAATAATCACGCTCCTATAGTGTCTTTATTAACAAAAGGAAACGTTAAGATTAATGCTCAAAACATAGTTATTGAAAAAGAATTTGTTTCTAAATTCAATAAAGTGAATGAGCAAACATTTTGGTTGCCAATTAATTCAGGTACTATCGAGATGAAAGATAATAAAGTGATTGTTTTAGCTGACTAAAATAATTACTTTCAAACTTATATAAGCCTTGCAATTTGTAGGGCTTATTTTTTTTTGCAATATTTGCGATGAAACAAACAATACGTAAACTATGAAAAAAATAGTGTTATTAACCTTTATTTTGAGTTCTTATTTTGCTTTTTCTCAAAATAGTTGGCAAGAATTAATGCATACTAAAGAAGCCAATTTTTTTGTCATTCAAAATGATTTTAATGTATATTACAATCAGCATATGGTTGATTCTAAAAAAATTCCGAAAGGAAAAGGAATCAAACAATTTAAACGATGGGAATATTATTGGCAACAAAGAGTAGATGCAAATGGAAATTTTCCAAAGAACGGTAGTGTATTAGAAGAAATCCAAAAATATAGAAACACTAAAGGTACTTACTCTAATAGAGCTACAACACCGTCTGGAAATTGGCAAATAGTAGGTCCTGTGGCTTCTCCAAATAATGGTACAGGACAGCTTAATGGAAGTGGTCGTTTAAATTGTATCGCATTTCACCCTACAGATGCCAATGTAATTTATGTAGGTGCTCCTTCAGGAGGCTTTTGGAAATCTATAGATAATGGAACAACTTGGGCTGAATTTTCAAGTGGATTAACGCGTTTGGGGGTCTCTTCAATTGCAATCAATCCTACAAATCCTAATATTATTTACATTGGAACAGGTGATCGGGATAGTGGTGATGCTCCAGGTTATGGAGTATGGAGAAGTTTAGATGGTGGTGTTAGTTGGAGTCCTCAGAATACAGGAATGGGGAATAGAACAGTTTATGAATTACTTATAAATCCTTTAGATCCAAATAATTTAATTGCTACTACAAATGGGAGTAGAATTTACAGAAGTACAGATGGAGGTGCCAATTGGACATTTGCATCAACAAGTACAGCAATGAAAGATATAGCTTTTAAACCTGGAGATCCAAATACCATATATGCATCAGGTACTTCCTTTGAGGTTTCTACAGATAACGGACTTTCCTTCACCCAAATTACAAGTGGCGTGCCTACAGGAACGCAACGTATGGCTTTAGCGGTATCTGAAAATCAACCCAATTGGGTATATTTGTTAGCTGGAGGAGGTAGCGGTTTAGTAGGGATTTATCGTTCTACAGATAGTGGTACTAGCTTTGTCGCCACAACTACAACACCCAATATTTTAGGATATCAAACCGATGGTTCTGATACAGGTAGTCAAGCCTGGTATGATTTAGTAATAGTTGCAGATCCAACAGACGCTAACGTTATCTACACTGGTGGAGTTAATCTTTGGAAATCTACTGATGGTGGTTCAACGATGAATTGTGTGTCCTATTGGGTAGGTCCAAGTGGATTAATTGATGGTGTTCATGCCGATCAACATGCATTAGAATTTTCTCCACATACAAATAACTTATATAATGGAAATGATGGGGGAATTTATTATACAACTGATGGAGGTGTCAACTGGAAAGATATTAGTAGTGGTTTGGGAATTGCCCAAATATATAAAATAGGAGTTGCTCAAACTATAGAAAACACTGTAATTAATGGATATCAAGATAATGGTACTTCAGTTAATAGAGGTGGAATATTTACTACTGAAATTGGAGGTGATGGAATGGAGTG
Source organism: Flavobacterium sp. NRK F7 (assembly GCF_024054195.1). Taxonomy (GTDB): domain Bacteria; phylum Bacteroidota; class Bacteroidia; order Flavobacteriales; family Flavobacteriaceae; genus Flavobacterium. Next base: position 895,013 of record NZ_JAMXLB010000001.1, read on the forward strand.
TATCATTGATCCAACTGATGCTAATTATATGTATGGAGCACTTTATTATGGAGATATTAGAAGATCTGCTAATGGAGGTGTCACTTTTTCTATTATCTCTGGGTCAATATCGGAAACAGGAGCTTGGGTTACTCCTTATAAATTAGACCCTAATGAGCCAAATAGAATGTTTGCTGGATATGATAATATTTGGAGAAACGATGCTGTAAAAACAGGGACAACATGGACCCAAATTTCTAGTTTTGGAGGAACTTCAAATATCACAGATTTAGCTATTGCTCCTTCTAATAGTAATATTATGTATGTAGCTAGAAGTGCTTCAGATCGTTTTTATAGTACTACAAATGCGTTAGCTGCAACACCAACATGGACTGATTTAACTGCAAATTTACCTGTAGCGTCTACACCAAAAGATATAGAAATTGACCCTATAGATGCAAATCATTTATTCATTGCTCTTGGAAATGATATTTATGAATCTACTAATGCTGGATTAAATTGGACAAACATTTCAGGAACACTACCCAATATCTCATTAAATACCATTGTTATAGATTCAGGGAGTTCTGTAGCTGCAATGTATGTAGGTATGGATGTAGGAGTGTACTATAAAGACAATACGTTGTCAGATTGGGTTTCTTATAGTTCTGGTTTAGCCAATCTCGAAATTACAGAATTAGAAATATATACGAATGCTACTGAATGTAAAAGTAAACTATATGCGGCAACTTATGGGCAAGGATTGTGGGTTTCTGATTTAAAAGATCCTGGAACAATTGCACCAACTGCTTGTTTTGCAGCAGCTACAACTAAGGGGTGTACTGGGACAAATTTCGTCTTTGAAGACAAATCTGATTTTTCACCAACCTCTTGGTCTTGGACAATTACACCTTCCACATTTATTTATAGTAACGGAACTTCGGCAAGCTCACAAAACCCCGAAGTTATATTTACTAATGCAGGTTTATACACTGTAGAATTAACCGTTACAAATTCAAATGGATCCAATACCAATACAAAAATATCCTATATTGAAATTGAAGCAGGTGTAGTAGCAACTAATTTTAATGAAGATTTTGAAAGTGAAGTTTTATGTTCCGTAGCAAGTGATTGCGGAACAACAGTATGTAGCCTAACTGGTTTTTGGAATAACCTTACCAATGGAACTGAAGATAATATAGATTGGAGAGTAGATGAAGGAGGAACACCGTCTGCTAATACTGGGCCAACTATTGACTTTAATCCTGGAACAGCAGCAGGAAATTATCTTTATCTTGAAGCATCTGGTAGCTGTAATGATCAAATCGCTATTTTAGAAAGTCAATGCATGATTGTCGATCAAGGATATGATTTTATTTTTGGTTATCATATGTATGGAACTAATACTGGGAGTCTTCATATAGATTTATTTTCTGATGGATTTTGGCAGGAAGATATTATTACTTCTTTTTCAGGTGATTTAGGAAATATTTGGAATACTGCAACAGTTAACTTAAATCCATACATTGGTAAAACAATAAAAATAAGGATTAGAGGGATTATTGGTAATGGTTTTGCTTCTGATATAGCTATTGATGATATTCAATTGGTTCCTAAATGCGGAACGACTACTACTTGGAATGGTGTAGCTTGGTCAAATGGTACGCCAACAGAAACCAATGTAGTTGTTTTAAATGGGAATTACAATACGAGTGTAAATTCAAGTTTTTCTTGTTGTACTTTGGAAATAAATTCTGGTTTCGTTTTGAACATTGAAGATTCCAATTATGTTAAAGTAGTAAATGAAATTATAAACAATGGAACTTTAAACGTAAAAAATAAGGGTTCTTTAATTCAAGTGAATGATCTAGATGCTAATGTGGGTACCATTTCTTATGAAAGAATAGCGAGTATTCGACTATTAGATTATGTTTTTTGGTCATCACCAATCAAAGATTTTAATGTTGACGCAATTTCACCTTTAACACCTTCGGATAAAATTTTTAAATGGGAACCTCTAGTGGTGAATCCAAATGGAGCACAAGGTTTTTGGGTCAATACTTCGTCAGAAATTATGCCTTCAGGAGTAGGGTATATTGTAAGAGGTCCGAGCGACTTTACCGCTGTTGCTCAAGATTTTACAGCTGTATTTACTAATGGAGCGCCTAATAATGGAGCTATTAAAGTGCCTATTTCTAGAGGAAGTTATACAGGACTAGATTATACAGGAACAAATGGAACAGTAATTACTCGTTTTGATGACAATTGGAATTTAATTGGAAATCCCTATCCTTCTTCTATAAATGCTTTGGATTTTTTAAATTTAAATAGTGCTAAAATAGAAGGTGCTGTTCGTATTTGGACACATGGAACTTTACCAAGTGCAGGTAATTCAGATCCTTATTACGGGGATTATGTTTCGAATTATTCTGTATCCGATTTTATTGTACACAATGGCACTGGAACGGTTAGCGGGCCATCAGGGTTTAACGGATTTATTGCAGGAGGTCAATCCTTTATGGTGCTTATGAATGACGGACCCACGCTTTCTGATGAAATTGATTTTAATAATTCACTTCGAAGTGAATCGTATCTAAATAATCAGTTTTACAGATATAATACAGAAAATGAAAAAAGTAGAATTTGATTAGATGTATCCAATAGTGACAATCAGTCGGATAGAACCTTAATTGGATTTGTAACTGGTGCTACTAATGATAGGGATCGATTATATGATGCATTTACAAAAGTGGAACATAACCAGCAACGCATCTATTCTTTTGTAGGGAATGATAAAATGACAATTCAAGGTTTTGCTTTACCTTTCTCTGAAGAAATAACGATTCCAATTGGAGTAAGTATTCCAACAGCCGGAAATTATAAAATTGGTATCGCTGCAGTAGATGGTATGTTTACCAATACCCCGGTTTTTTTAGCAGATTTACTTTTAAATACAGTAACCGATATTACAAATCAGCCTTATTCTTTCTATGCTGAAGCTAATGAAATTAACAATCGTTTTGTGTTACAATTTACCAACACCTTACTTTCAAACACAGATTTTATAGCTGATTTTAATGAAGTTGTTGTAGAAAATAATCCATTGCGAATTACGTCAAGTAGAGAATTAATAAAAGAAATTGAAATTTATGACGTATTAGGAAGAAAACTTTTTGAAAAAAAGAATATAAATGCGTTACAAGTTGAAGGAAGTAGTTTAATACCAACCAATAACTTAATACTAATTAAAGTGAAATTAAATTCTAATAAAACGATTGTAAAGAAAACCCTTTTTTAATACAATCAATTGATAAAATATAACCTAAATAAAGTCTTGTTTTTGCAAGACTTTATTTATTTTTGAACTATGAATTTACCAAAATCATTACTTGAAAAACTTCATTTTCGTAAAGAAAATAATGCTTTACGTGTATTAAAAAAGCAATCTCAAGGCATTGATTTTGCCAGTAATGATTATTTAGGGTTTTCCCAAAATGAAGCTATTTTTAATAAAGTGCACCAGTATTTGGCAACTAAAAAAATAATTCGAAACGGAGCTACTGGTTCTAGATTATTGTCAGGAAATCATGAAATATATTTTGAAACAGAATCTTTCATTGCTCATTTTCATCAATCAGAAGCCGCTTTAATATATAATTCGGGTTATGATGCTAATGTGGGGTTTTTTAGTGCAGTTCCGCAACGAAATGATGTTGTGCTTTATGATGAATTGTGCCATGCCTCAATTCGTGATGGAATTCAACTGAGTTTGTCTAGAGCGTATAAGTTTAAGCATAATGATTTAAGTGACTTAGAAAAACTCTTGCAACGTTTTACTACTAGCGCTACTGAAATTTATATAGTTACTGAGTCCGTATTTTCCATGGATGGAGATAGTCCTAATATTGAAGAATTAGTCGCAATTTGTGAAAAATATAATGCATTATTAGTGATTGATGAAGCCCATGCATTAGGTGTTTTTGGTCATGAAAAAGGATGTAGTGGTGAAGGTTTAGTACAACAATACCAACTGCAGGACAAAGTTTTCGCTAGAATAATGACGTTTGGAAAAGCGTTAGGTTGTCATGGAGCTGCTATTTTAGGAAGTCAGGATTTAATAGAGTACCTCGTTAATTTTAGTAGAAGCTTAATTTATACGACTGCTCTTTCACCACATTCTGTAGCAACAATCTTAATTGCATATCAAGAATTAGCGGTTAGTCATACAACAATAAAAAAGCTAGAAGAGAACGCAATATATTTTAATACTTATAGTTCACTCTTACAAATATCCATTTCTAATTCTTCAATAAAATCAATAGTCATTCCCGGAAATGAAAAAGTAAAAGAAATAGCTTCTTATTTGCAGGAAAATGGCTTCGATGTAAAACCCATATTATCTCCTACAGTTCCAGAAGGACAAGAAAGACTTCGGTTTTGTTTGCATGCGTATAATACAAAAAATGAGATGGAAAAAGTAATAACGCTTCTCAAAAAGAAATTATCCTAGATTGAAACTCTTTTTTAATTGTCTTTTATAGTATTCTTCCCGACCTTTGTCTAAACTATTTACCATTTATAAAATGAAACTATTTATCACAGGAATCGGAACCGATGTTGGAAAAACAATTGCTTCCGCTATTGTTGTAGAAGCGCTAAAAGCGGATTATTGGAAACCCATACAAGCTGGTGACTTAGATACTTCTGATACGCATAAAATAAAACAATATATTTCGAATCCGGTAACTGCATTTCATCCTAATAGCTATGCACTAACTACACCGGCAAGTCCTCATTTTGCTGCGGAAAAGGATGGAATAATTATCCAATTGGAACAAATTCTGGAACCTGTGACTGAAAACCATTTGGTTATAGAAGGAGCTGGAGGAATTTTGGTACCTCTAAATAACGAAGCAACTATAATCGATTTAATTCAGCCGGATTACAAGGTAATTGTAGTTTCAAGACATTATCTAGGCAGCATCAATCATACTTTACTTACTGTTGAAGCTTTACAAAACAGAAAGATTCCAATTGCTGGAATCATTTTTAATGGAGATGAAAATGAAGCAACAGAAGCTATTATTCTTTCAAAAACACAGTTGACTTGTTTAGGAAGGATTGAAAACGAACCTTACTTTGATACCAATGTCATTCGTTATTATGCCGATAAATTCAAAGAAAGTCTTTTAAATATTAAATAATAGTAAAATTAGAACAGAGAAAAGGAAACAGACTTTTATCTTTGTACTCAATTTGATTCTAACTTCTGATTTCTAAATTCTAACTTCAATATGACACTTTCAGAAAAAGATACCTTATACAATTGGCATCCTTATACACAACATAAAACGGCTTTTTCTCATCCTGTAATTATAAAAGGACAAGGCGCTTTACTTTGGGATGAACATGGAAAAGAGTTTATTGACGCTATTGCGAGTTGGTGGGTAAATCCATTTGGTCATTCTAACACCTATCTTGCGCAAGCGATATACAATCAATTAACACAATTAGAACATGTTTTATTCGGTGGCTTTACACATGAACCAGTTATTCGTCTTTCAGAAAAATTAAGTCAGATTTTACCGTCTAATCAAAAGAAGTTTTTTTATTCTGATAATGGTTCTACTGCAGTGGAAGTAGCCATCAAAGCTTCCTTGCAGTATTTTTATAATAAAGGACAAAAACGCACCAAAATAATTGCCTTCGAAAATGCTTTTCACGGAGACACTTTTGGAGCTATGGCTGCAAGCGGAATTTCCTTTTTTACTGATGCGTTTCAAGGTTCTTTGTTAGAAGTTGTTCGAGTTCCTGTACCAACTGAAGGAAATGAGACAAAAACATTAAAAGCTTTAAAAGCCTTATTGGAAACCAACGAATACGCTGCTTTTATCTTTGAACCTTTGGTACAAGGCGCAGCAGGAATGGTCATGTATTCGGCAACTGTTTTGGATCAGTTAATAGCACTTGCAAAAGAATATCAAGTCTTTACAATTGCAGACGAAGTCATGACAGGCTTTGGTAAAACGGGTAAAAATTTTGCTTGTGATTACTTGGAGCAACAACCCGATATGATGTGTTTGTCAAAAGCCTTAACTGGAGGAACAATTCCAATGGCAATTACAAGCTTTACACAAGAAATTTTTGATGCTTTTTATGATGATGATACAAACAAAGCTTTATTTCATGGACATACTTTTACAGCAAATCCAACAGGTTGTGCAGCGGCATTAGCTGCTATTGAATTGTTGCAAACCGAAGAAATACAAGGCAATATCAATCAAGTGAACCAACACCATTTAGCATTTGCGGAACGTATTAAAAACCATCCTAAAGTGCAAACTACTCGTGTTTTAGGGGTAATTTTTGCATTAGAAATAAAAGTAGAAGGGAAACAGGATTATTATGGAACACTTCGTAATACTTTATATGATTTTTTTATAAGAAAAGGAATCATTTTAAGGCCTGTTGGGAATATAATATACATTTTGCCACCATACATTATCAATGATGTACAATTAGCGCAAGTATATAGCGCTATAGAAGAAGCATTAATCTTGATTTAATTTTGTAAGGAACAAATGTCTCGGTATATTTGCATTCCATTTTCCTGCTGTGCACTATATCTTTTCTTTCGATTGTATCTCAAGAAAAGGATGTCGTTTCCATCAGGGTTATTCGAAAAACCATAAACCTTTTGAATCAAAAAATTGCCATAACCGCTTTAGCATCAATTTCCGCATTAGGAAATGAAAAATCAACCATTTGGAACCACTATCTAAAGGATAAAACGGCTATTACCGAAAAAGAAATTGGGAAACAAAAAAATTGGGTTGCAACGCTTCCAAAAGAGATAAAAGCAGAAATTAAAGCGCTTCAAGAATCTGATGCAAAATATCGTAACTTAGATCTTTCGGTTTTATATGCTCTATATGTTTCGAGACAGTTGATGCAACAAACCGGTTGGGAAAAAGAAACAGTTTTTGGTATTAATATAGGCTCATCAAGAGGAGCAACCACATTATTTGAAAAATTTCATTCCGAATTTATTACAACTAATAAAGTAAGTACTTTGGCTTCACCTACAACAACTCTAGGAAATATTTCGAGTTGGGTAGCCAATGATTTGCAAAGTTCTGGACCAGAAATTTCGCATTCCATTACCTGTTCCACTTCCTTGCATGCGTTATTAAATGGTGTAGCTTGGATGCAGGCAGGTATGGTTGAAAAATTTATCATTGGGGGTTCAGAAGCACCTTTAACGCCTTTTACTATAGCTCAAATGAAAGCGTTGAACATTTATTCAAAAAAAAGGGGTGATTATCCATGTAGAGCTTTTGATTTGAATAAAAAGGAAAACACAATGGTCTTGGGAGAAGGTGCTAGTGTAATTGCTTTGGAAACAGGAGAAAAGAATAATGCCTTGGCTTATGTGGAAAGTGTTGGCTATGCAACAGAAATTTTAGAACACAATATTTCCATTTCAACAGAAGCCGATTGTTTTCAAAAATCGATGCTAATGGCTTTAAAAGAAACAGCTTTTAATGAAGTAGATGTAGTAGTGATGCATGCACCAGGAACCATAAAAGGAGATGTTTCTGAATATAAGGCCATTCAAAAAGTATTTGGAGAAAAGCTCCCTTTTTTAACCACAAACAAGTGGAAATTAGGACATACTTTTGGAACTTCTGGAATGTTGAGTCTTGAATTAGGAATACTTATGTTAGAACATCAAAAAGCAATTCCGATTCCATTTTACGAACAAGAATTACCCAAACAAATTAGAAAAGTGCTGGTAAATGCCGTAGGATTTGGAGGAAATGCGGTGAGTATTTTACTATCAAAATAAAGATAAATATGGATGCAATAATTAGTTATAAAAAAGAAATTCCTTTTGTAAAGCGTTTTTTTGGAATAGTACTTGTCCTTTTAGGAATTACTATGTTTTTAATAACCGGAAGTTTTATGGCTTTAATTTTCATTGTAATTGGATTGGGTTTGAATGTTGCTGAAGGTTCTGAGATTAATTTGCCTGCAAAAACTTTTAGAACATTTAATTCCTTGTTTGGATTTAAAATGGGACGTTGGGAAAGTATTCCAAATTTTGAATATGTGTCTGTTTTTAAAACAAAAGAAAGCCAAACGGTAAGAGTAGTTACCGCTGAAACCACTCAAAAATATGATATTATTTTAGTTAATTTATTTTATAATAGGAATAAACATATTACTTTTTACAAAACAAATGATATTAAAAAAGCATTTGAAGTAGCAGATCATTTTAAGTTAGCTTTAGATATTGACATTTTAGATGCAACTGGTAAAGAAAAAAAATGGTTATAAAAAAAGTCCTGCAATTGCAGGACTTTACACTTTCTAGGTAATCAAAAAATAATTATGTATTATTCGATAACTACTACCTGAGCAGCTACTTTACCTTTTCTTCCTTCTTCTTCTTCGTAATTCACTCTTTCTCCTTGAGTTAATGATTCAACTCTCATTCCACTAGCGTGTACGAAAATGTCTTTTCCAGTTTCTTCATCAGTGATGAAACCGTAACCTTTTTCTTCATTGAAGAATTTAACTGTGCCTGTTCGCATGTTGTAATATAAAATAATTAATAATATCCAAAGATATACTTATTTATGAAACAAACACGATATTAATCGAAAAATTATTGATTTTCAGACTTTTCTCTGTTTTTATCGAGCTGAGAATTTAAGAATTCTTTTAATTTACTTTTTTTATATCGGTGAAGAATAAAAAGAGGCATTATTCCAAAAGCAATTATTAATACACCAATACCAATCCATTTATCACCTGATTTAGCAACTTCAGAATTCAAATAAGAACCATAGCCTAAAAAACTAAAAAAAAGGACAAGTAAAATGATTAAAATATATTTCATTGTTGTTGCTTACAGATTAAATTCATAACCTAAAATGAGATTGAAAGAATTTGTTTTTACAGTTCCATTGCCTTGAACAGGAACGTCACTTATGTTTTGTAAGCCTAAATTATCTCTCAATTCAACACTAAGTTTGTTTTTCTCATTTATTTTAAATTTTTTACCAATTCCTAGTGACCAACCGAAGTCTACCTTTTTAAAGATTTCATTACTGTCTTCATTTACTTTGTCGCCATCAACACGAGCAGTTGTATTTAGAAAAACACCTAAATAAGGTCCAGAATTAATATAAAAATGGCTTTCATTATCAAAATAATAACGAAACAAAATAGGCATGGTTAAATATTGTAAAGTTAGTTGTACTTTAACTTTGTTTGGATAAATGAATGGGTCATAATTATTAAAGTAATCATAATAGATTTCATTTTTAAAACTCTTATTATCATAATTTAAACCTGTAAAAATAGAAATTTTATTATTAATAGGTTTTTCAATCCCAATACCACCAACATAATTAAAATCATACTTGTTTTCTTCTGCAAAATCATTTCCCCTAATATTAGAAAATGTAAGCCCTGAAGAAACACTTAAAATAATTTTATTTTGAGCTTGTGTCAATAAATTTGCTAAAAAGAAAACAAGTAAGATTGTTTTTTTCATGGATAATTATTTCAATTTAATATGTAATTCCTCTAATTGTTTATCGTCAATTTTTGATGGTGCATCAATCATGACATCTCTACCCGAGTTGTTTTTTGGGAAAGCAATAAAATCACGAATCGTTTCTTGACCACCTAAAATAGATACTAATCGGTCCAATCCAAAAGCCAAACCACCATGTGGAGGAGCTCCAAACTCAAAAGCATTCATCAAGAACCCAAATTGCGCTTGTGCTTCTTCTTTGCTAAATCCTAGTAAGTCAAACATTCTAGATTGTAATGCTCTATCATGGATACGGATAGAACCACCGCCTATCTCATTTCCATTTAAAACCATATCATAAGCATTCGCTCTTACTTTTCCAGGGTTTGTTTCAATTAATGCAATGTCTTCTGGTTTTGGTGAAGTAAACGGATGGTGCATCGCATGATAACGACCACTTTCCTCATCCCATTCTAATAAAGGAAAATCAACTACCCATAATGGAGCAAATTCATCTGATTTTCTTAATCCTAAACGAGTCGCTACTTCCATTCTTAGAGCGGAAAGTTGGGTTCTCGTTTTGTCAGCATTACCTGATAAAACTAAAATTAAATCTCCTGCTTTAGCTTGAGTTGCTTCTGCCCATTTTTTCAAATCTTCCTGATCATAAAATTTATCTACAGAAGATTTGAAGGAACCATCTTCTTCACATTTTACATATACCATTCCTGAAGCTCCAATTTGAGGTCTTTTCACCCATTCAATTAAAGCATCAATTTCTTTTCTAGTATAAGAAGCACAACCAGGAGCTGCAATACCTACTACTAATTCCGCAGAATTGAATACCCCAAAATCTTTATGTTGTGCCACAGCATTTAACTCTCCAAATTTCATCTCAAAACGAATATCTGGCTTGTCATTTCCATACGTTTTCATAGCATAATCGTAGGTAATTCTAGGGAATTTATCTACTTCAATGCCTTTTATTTCTTTTAATAAATGACGGGTTAAACCTTCAAACATGTCTAAAATATCTTCTTGCTCTACAAAAGCCATTTCGCAGTCTATTTGCGTAAATTCTGGTTGACGGTCAGCTCTTAAATCTTCATCTCTAAAACATTTTACAATTTGGAAATACTTATCCATACCGCCTACCATCAATAATTGCTTGAATGTTTGAGGCGATTGCGGTAAAGCATAAAATTGACCTTCATTCATTCTACTTGGTACTACAAAATCTCTTGCTCCTTCTGGAGTAGATTTAATCAAGTAAGGGGTTTCAATATCGCAAAAACCTTTATCAGAAAGGTATTTTCGAACTTCCATACTCACTTTATGGCGAAATAATAAATTATTTTTTACAGGATTTCTACGAATATCTAAATAACGATATTTCATTCGTATGTCTTCACCACCATCAGTTTCGTCTTCAATAGTAAATGGAGGAAGTATGGCTTCGTTTAAGATATTTAATTCGGAAACTAAAATTTCAATTGCACCAGTTGGCATGTTAGGGTTTTTTGATTCCCTTTCAATAACAGTCCCTTTTACTTGAATGACAAATTCTCTACCTAAAGTTTTTGCTTTTTCAAAAACAACAGTATTGGTTCTTTTTTCATCAAATATTAATTGAGTTAATCCATATCGATCTCTAAGATCAACCCAAATCATAAAACCTTTATCCCGTGTTTTTTGTACCCAACCAGCTAATGTTACTTCTGTATTTATATGTGAAGCAGTAAGTTCTCCACAAGTATGACTTCTATACATTTTATTAAAATTTATGCAAAAGTAATAACAAATATTAATTTTATCGAGTAAATTTATTAGATTTGAAGATTATTTTTAATTCAATTTAACTCTTATGAAAAAATTGGTAATTTTATTATTATTTGCTGTTTTATCGATACATGCTCAGGATGCTTCTAAAATGGTTTCTTTTGAAGGTAAAATCGTAAATCGCAATTCAGATTCTATTGTTCTAGCATCTGGAAAAAACTTTAAGAAAACATTACGTCTTAATAAAAGAGGTCAATTTAAAGATGCTTTTGAAATTCCTTCAGATGGATTATTTCAATTATTTGATGGTTCTGAAACAACTATGTTGTTTTTGAAAAATGGATATGATTTAAAGCTTACAATGGATGCTAAAAGTTTTGATGAGTCTATTAAATATGAAGGGAAAGGAGCAGTTGAAAACAACTATTTGGCAAAAAAAGCATTATCGGATGAAGCTTTTGAAAAAGATTTAGATGTTCTATTTACTGAAGATGAAACTGCTTTTCAAGCAGGTTTAAACAAAAAGAAGACAGATGATTTAGCGGCTTTAGAGCAAGCTGGAGTAGACACGTCTTTATCACAAATGTTAACGGCTATGATTCAGCAAGAATCTATGATGTTAAATCAATTTTATACTCAAAAGAAAATGGCTGAAAAAATGAATGGTGTTGACAGTCCTTCATTTAATTTTGAGAACCACAAAGGGGGAATGACTAAGTTAGAAGATTTCAAAGGGAAATATGTTTACATTGATGTTTGGGCTACATGGTGTGCACCATGTAGAGCAGAGATTCCTTATTTGAAAAAAATTGAAGAAAAATACCATAACGATAATATTGTCTTTGTAAGTATTTCTGTTGATACTCAGAAAGACCATGAAAAATGGAAAAAATTTGTTGCGGAAAAAGAATTAGGAGGAGTTCAATTATTTGCTGATAATAACTGGAATTCTGATTTTATTAAAGCTTATGGAATTAATGCTATTCCAAGATTTATTTTAATTGGTCCAGATGGGAAAGTTGTTTTTGCTGATGCACCAAGACCTTCTTCAGCTACTTTAGATAGTACGTTAAAAGAGTTTTTTAACAAATAGAATTTAAAAAAATAGTATTTTAAGCCAACGATCAATCGTTGGTTTTTTTGTTTATTTTTTCAATGTTACGAAATTGTTAAGTAAAAGTTTGTTTTATGTAAAATATTTTTTATATTTGTTATAGAATCGTTAACCTATTAATTTTAAAGATATGAAAAAGATAGTAATTGCAGCAGTTTTATTGGTTTCAGGAATGATGTCAGCTCAAGAAGTTAAACCAAAGTATGAAGTAGTGGATCAAATGGTGAAAGCAACTTATTTTTATGACAATGGTCAGGTTAAACAAGAAGGCTTTTATTTAGATGGGAAACTTCATGGAAAATGGGTTTCTTATAATCAAGACGGAACGAAACAGGCGATGGGAGAATATGAAAATGGTAATAAAACTGGGAAATGGTTTTTTTGGAATGATTCAGCTTTAAACGAAGTAGATTTTGCAAATAGCAGAATAGCAGAAGTTAAAAAATGGTCAAAAGAAGCTTTAGTTAGAAATTAAATTTATAATAACTAACCCAATATCAAAAAAGTCCCAATTTATTGGGACTTTTTCAGTTTCATCCTTTTTTTAAAAAGTAAGGAATGAAACACCTAACTAAAATTTAAGCTTAACCAATAAAGCTAAAAGCTAAAGCTAATTCCAGAATATAAACCTACTATATAAGGTTTAAAGTTTCCTGAATTAGAATTGAAAGTGTTGATTTGGTATTTAAATACAGGTTGAATATTGAATTGAAAAGATTTCAAAAAATTGTAGTTAAAACCCAAACCGACATTACTACTAAAGTGTATGTTATTTAAGTTATTGGCTTCACCAATAACCATTTCTGAACCATTTGATACTAAGGAGATGTTGTTTTTATTCAACACCAACGTACTCATTCCACCAATTACTTCTATCCCAATTTTTTTATCTAGAATTTTGTAGGTCATTTCTAATGGAATTTCTATATATCCCATCTCTTGGTTTAAACTTGCTAAAGTTGCTTCGGACATATTTTCAACATCAGCTGATAAAATATTGGCATCTGCTGGAGATGGGGCATTTCTCAAAACTAAATTTTCAGCATTGGCGTTTTGATTAATATTTAATGAAGTTGCATTAATTTGACGTAAAGTGCTGGAATAGTAAACGTTATTGGTGTTGTAATTTATATTAATTGCGTTAATACCTGAGCGAATACTAATTTTGTTGGTAAGGTTATATTGCAAGCCTACACCATAACTTAAACTTGTGGCATAACTTTTTTCATTATTGCTAAATTGTTCATCAATGGGTGAACCATTCGAAATAGAATTGAAATAAACGGGCGCAGCGTTACTGCTAACCACCCATTTATCTCTTTTCTCTTTTTCTTTTTCAACAGCATTCTCTCCCGCTTCCTTTTCTTTTAGCAATTGTTCTAAAACATTTACTTCTGCCAAAGCTTCAGTATTTGTTGTAGTACTATCTTTACTGATCTCATTGGTAATAACTAATGATTTTTTTAAAATTCCATTTTTTTGAATTTCTGTAGTAGAATCAGTTGTGTTTTGTGTCTTGATTTTTGTTTCTTGATTGGATAGAGTTGAAACAACAACTCTATCTTTTGAGGTTTTATCCTTCGCTAAATTTGAGTTTTTAGAGTTTTGATTTTCTACAACGTGGTTTTCAGTTTCATCTGAAATATTTTCTAGCGAATTTTTATTTAAATTGTTACCATTTTTATTTGACTTTTCCTCAGATATAGCAAAAGATTCTTTATCACTGCTAGTGATATTCTTATCGATTAGAAAATCAGTAGCTTTTTCGTTTGATGTTACTTCTAAATTAGCGCTACTTTCAATGCGTTGTTCAGGTGTATTAGAGTTGTTGGCTAACACCTTATTTTCATTTGTGCTTACTTTATGATTTGTAATCAAAGTATTTTGAGTGTCTAGTATGTTTTTTTCTTTGTTTCCAATTCGAATTGAATTGGTTTCCTTATTTGTTACCGTTACAATTGCATTATTTTTAGTAATAGTATTGTTTGAATTGGATTTATTGTGAATGTGATTCTCGTTTAAATTGTTGTTTAAAGAGGAGTTTTTTTCTTTTGAATTAAAATTATTATTTTCTTTAGTAACTACAACATCCGAATTGATTTTTTTAATGCCATTGTTATTAATACTGTTTTTGTTACTATTTTTTTGATTTGAGTTGTTTTGATCTGTGTTGTTTTCCTTTTTATTTTCTAGAACAATTCTTTCATCAGAAGGAATAAAATTATTTTGGTCAGTTTTAGAAGGAAGCAATAAGAAAATACCAATAAATAAACAAGCTGCTATTCCAGTGGCTTTGAACCAAAATGGAATAACTCTTCGTTTGTTGTTTTTCTTTTCAATTCTAGAAGCAATTACATCCCAAGCATCTTCCGGTGGATTGGCTTCAAAGTCTTTAAACTTTTCTTGAAATAAGCGTTCTATGTTTTTGTTTTCTTTCATTTTGTTTTCGGAATTGAAGTATTTGCATTTTCTTCAATCTTGTTTTTTAAAATTGCTTTGGCTCTTGCTAAATTTGATTTAGAAGTACCAATGTTAATCTCAAGCATTTCTGCTATTTCTTTATGGGAATAACCATCCATTACATAAAGATTAAATACTAGCCGATATCTATCAGGCAACTCTTGGATAATTTTGGTTAAAAATTCAAGAGATACATTCTCCTCATCAACTTCAATTTCTGAATCATCAGGTAAGTTTTCTGAAATTATTTCAAATATACCTTGGTTTCTATATTGTTGAAGGATATAATTAATTACAACTCTTTTCGCCCAACCTTCAAAAGATCCTTTAAAATGGAATTGATTTATTTTTTCATATATCAAAAGAAATCCTTCCTGTAAATTATCTTGTGCTTCCTCATAATTTCTCGAATACTTAAGGCAAACAGCAAATACTTTTGGACTCAATAGTCGGTATATCTGCTCAAAAGCCTTAGTATTTCCTTTTTTGCAATCATTTATGAGTTGGTCAATTATCAAAATTAATTAGGTTTTATCAAATAACAGGAACTTCTATTTCTTCAAATATGTCTTCTCCATTTGTGTCGGTACCTTTCCAAAATTTAAAAATATAAGAACCGTTGTTTGTGACATGAAAATTAAAGGTAACTTCTGTAAGTTCGTTCTCAAAAGGAACGCAATTATTTCTTTCAAATACCACGTTTCGAATCGCAATGGTTCTTGTGTTTAAATATTTGTCATAGTATAATCCATCATAAACATGACATGCACTAGGGCGATAATATTTCAATGTAATTTCATAAGTGCCATCGAGTTCAAAACTGTCAGGTAAAATAGCTTCTTCAACTGCTGATAGTTCAAAATGATATTTTTCTGCATCATCATTAATACTGCATGAGTTTAATACTAAAAACATACTTAGTAAAAAAAGTACTCTCTTCATAATGTAAATTTTAATTTTAGGAGTAACCTATCTAATATTTTAAATGTTATTTCTTTTAATCTTTACAAGGTTTAATTGAATTGCTTTTAAATTGCTATAAAATTAAACTATTATAATAAGATTTTTTATGTTCTCTGTTTTTAAATAAAAGATGCCTAGAAGTAAAAAGGGTTGCGTGGTTTAAAAAAAAAAA
>NZ_JAMXLB010000001.1:911068-1079582 GCF_024054195.1 Flavobacterium sp. NRK F7
ATTCATCCATTAGTTCTGGATTGTCTTTTATTAAAGCTTTCACCGAATCTCGACCTTGACCTAATTTCGTCTCTCCATAACTAAACCATGAACCACTTTTCTTAACAATTTCAAATTCTACTGCTAAATCGAGTACTTCACCTACTTTGGAAACTCCTTCCCCATACATAATATCAAATTCTGCAGTTTTAAATGGAGGCGCCACTTTGTTTTTAACTATTTTAACTTTAGTTCTGTTACCAATTACATTTTCACCATCTTTAATTTGTGAAGAGCGTCTAATATCCACTCTTACAGAAGCATAGAATTTTAATGCGTTACCACCTGTAGTCGTTTCAGGACTTCCGAACATTACTCCAATTTTATCGCGTAATTGATTGATAAAAAATACGGTACAGTTTGTCTTATGAATTGTTGCGGTTAGTTTTCGTAACGCTTGCGACATTAAACGAGCATGTAATCCCATTTTTGAGTCTCCCATGTCGCCTTCAATTTCACTTTTAGGTGTTAAAGCTGCAACAGAGTCAATCACTACTATGTCAACTGCTCCAGAACGAATTAAGCTTTCTGCAATTTCAAGAGCCTGTTCCCCATTGTCTGGTTGCGAAATGATTAAATTATCAATATCGATTCCTAATTTTTCGGCATAAAAACGATCAAAAGCATGTTCTGCATCAATAAATGCAGCTATTCCACCCGCTTTTTGTGTTTCTGCAATAGCATGTAAAGTCAAAGTTGTTTTACCAGAAGATTCAGGGCCATATATTTCAATAATTCTACCTTTTGGATATCCATTTACGCCAAGAGCTAAATCCAATCCTAATGAACCAGATGAAATGACTTCTACTTCTTCTACAGCAGCATCACCCATCTTCATTACAGTTCCTTTTCCGTAGGTTTTATCTAATTTGTCTAATGTTAATTGTAAGGCTTTTAATTTTGCGTCTTTATCTGTGCTCATAATTATGTATATTTTGCGTAAAAATACCTAAATTTTATCTTTTTGCAATGAAATTTTATTAACAAGTTGAAATTTTGCTTTAGGATGCTTTTTGAGGTGTTAAAAAGTTGGTTTTCAGGTGAAATTTTATAATTATTTTGATGTGAATCTATAGTTAACTTTGATTTTTAATTTGCTTTTGTGTATTTCAAACTTTAAAATAAAATTTTATCTTTGCAACCAGAAATCCTTCCATTTAGGGTTTATAAAATAATTTCTCACTTAAACGTTTATAGCATGCAACTGTATAACACCTTAAGCGCAGAAGAAAGAGCCGAGCTTATTGATCAAGCGGGCAAACAACGTTTAACGTTGTCTTTTTATGCGTATGCTAAAATTCAAGATCCTCAACAATTTCGTAACGATTTATTTCTAGCCTGGAATCCTTTAGATGCTCTTGGGAGAATCTATGTGGCTCATGAAGGGATAAATGCCCAGATGAGTGTTCCAGCCGATAATTTTGAAGCTTTTAGAGATACCTTAGAAAGCTATGATTTTATGAAAGGCATTCGTCTGAATGTAGCTGTAGAACAAGATGATCATTCTTTTTTAAAATTAACTATTAAAGTGCGACATAAAATTGTTGCTGATGGATTAAATGATGCTACTTTTGATGTAACTAAAAAAGGAATTCATTTAAAAGCCAAAGAGTTTAATGAAATACTAGAAGATCCAAATACAATAGTAGTGGATTTTAGAAACCATTACGAAAGTGAAGTTGGTCATTTTAAAGGAGCTATTACTCCAGATGTAGAAACTTTTAGAGAAAGTTTACCTATTATCAACGAACAATTGAAAGATTTCAAAGAAACGAAAAACTTGGTAATGTATTGTACTGGAGGGATTCGTTGTGAAAAAGCTTCGGCCTATTACAAACATCAAGGATTTAAAAATGTCTATCAATTAGAAGGTGGCATCATTAATTATGCGAAGCAAATAAAAGAAGAAGGTTTGGAAAGCAAATTTATTGGTAAAAACTTTGTTTTTGATAATCGTTTAGGCGAACGTATAACAGAAGATATTATTTCACAATGTCATCAATGTGGAAAACCTTGTGATAATCATACAAATTGTGTGAATGATGGTTGTCATTTATTGTTTATTCAATGTGATGAATGTAAGGCTGTTATGGAGAATTGTTGCTCAATGGAATGTCAAGAAGTGATTCATCTGCCATTAGCGGAACAAGTAAAATTAAGAAAAGGGAAGCAAGTAGGAAATAAAGTCTTTAGAAAAGGAAAATCGGAGAAGTTAAAATTCAAACATTCTGGTGTGTTGTCAGATGAACCTTTAGATGTTGTCTCAAAGACAAAAACCATTCGTGAAAAGATTAAAGTTAAAAAAGTGCTATTAGGTAAAGCCGAACACTTTTTTGTAAAAGCACAAGTAGCTCAATTTTTAATTGAAAATCAAGAATTAAATAGTGGAGATAAAATTTTAATCTCTGGGCCTACAACTGGGAATCAAGAATTGATACTAGAAAAAATGTTAGTTAATGGAAAAGAAGTGGCTCATGCTAAGTCTGGAGACAAGGTAACTTTTCAAGTGCCATTTCGAGTTCGATTATCAGATAAACTGTTTAAAATGAAGTAACTAGTTTTCAAGAGTAAAAAACAGTTTTAAAAATATACTTTAAAAAACCTATTTGCGTTAAAATGTAAATAGGTTTTTTGTTTTAAAGCTAATTTTCAGTTTCTATCTATAAGTAAATTTATATTATCTTTACACTCAAAATACGTTTTAGACAAGTAGTGCTGTTTAAGCGCAATCAATATATATTCAAATTATGGCATGTAATAACTGTTCGACAGGAACTACTACAGATGGAGTTCCTAAAGGATGTGGCAATAAAGGATCATGTGGCACAGGAAGCTGCAATAAATTAACAGTTTTTGATTGGTTATCCAATATGACATTACCACAAGGGCAAGAACCTTTTGGTTGTGTGGAAGTTCGTTTTAAAAATGGAAGAAAAGAGTTTTTCAGAAACCCTGAAAAATTAGCCTTATCCATTGGAGATATAGTAGCCACTGAAGCTTCGCCTGGACATGATGTAGGTATCGTTTCTTTAGCAGGAGAATTGGTTAAAATCCAAATGAAAAAGAAAAATGTAAGTATCGATAGTGAGCTTGCTAAAATATACAGAAAGGCTTCTCAAAAAGATATTGATATTTGGAGTGAGGCCAGAAATAAAGAAGAGAAAGTACGTATGCGTGCTCGCGAAATTGCCATTTCTCTTAATTTAGAGATGAAGATTTCTGATGTAGAATTCCAAGGCGACGGTTCCAAAGCGACATTTTATTACACCGCTAGTGATCGCGTTGATTTTCGTCAATTGATTAAAGATTTTGCAAGAGAATTTAGTATTCGTATTGAAATGAAACAAGTTGGTTTTCGTCAGGAAGCTTCTCGTTTAGGAGGAATTGGTTCTTGTGGAAGAGAATTGTGTTGTTCTACTTGGTTAACCGATTTTAGAAGTGTGAATACTTCAGCAGCACGTTACCAACAACTTTCCTTAAACCCTCAAAAATTAGCAGGACAATGTGGGAAATTAAAATGTTGTTTAAACTACGAATTAGACACCTATCTTGATGCGCTTAAAGATTTTCCTGATTTGGATACAAAGTTATATACCGAAAAAGGTAATGCACACTGCCAAAAAGTAGATATTTTCAAAGAATTAATGTGGTTTTCTTATGAAAATCAACCAGCGCATTGGCATGTTTTATCCGTTGCGGATGTTAAAGAAATTTTGGTTAAAAACAAGCAAAAAATTAGAATTTCTGCCATTGAAGATTTTGTCGTAGAAGCAACGAAAGAAATTGAGAAAAACTTCCAAAATGTGGTTGGACAAGATAGTTTAACCAGATTTGATCAAAAGCCTAAAAAGAAAAATAATAAAAATAAAAAGCGTCGTAAACCAACAAATTTTAAAAATGGACCTAAAAAGGAATAATTTTTTTATACTGATTTTTCTATGTATACTCTGTTTTTCTTGCGACGAAAAGAGAGTTTTTGATGAATATCAAGCTTTAAATGGCAAATGGAAACAAGAAGATGTTGTTCGGTTTACTTTTGAACAGAATGACACTATTAATCCTTATAATTTATTTTTGAATATCAGAAATAATAATGATTATCCTTTTAGCAACTTATTTGTTACAGTTTCGTTAAAACAACCTGATAGTTTAGTTAAAATCGATACTTTAGAATATGCAATGGCAAATCCAGATGGCTCATTAATGGGAGAGGGTTTTTCAGACGTAAAAGAAAGTAAATTATGGTATCAAGAGAATTTTGTGTTTAAACAAAAAGGAACATATACCATAGAAATACAACAAGCACTAAGGGAAACAGGAAGTGTTTCAGGTGTAGAAGAATTGAATGGTGTAACAGATGTGGGTTTCAGAATAGAAAAAACAAAATAAATATGGCAACAAAGAAAAAAGAAAGCAGTGAATTTTCTAAGTATATAAAAATATTTTGGAAGACCTTTTTATTTGGGTTAGGATTTATTATTTTATTATTTCTATTTGCTTCTTGGGGCTTTTTTGGAGCAATGCCTACTTTCGAAACTCTAGAAAATCCAGATTCGAATATTGCTACTGAAATTATGTCTTCTGACGGAGTCGTTTTGGGAAAATTTTATGCCCAAAATAGAGTGCCTGTTACGTATGAAGAATTGCCAAAAGATTTAGTCCATGCGCTTGTTGCTACAGAAGATGAACGTTTTTATGAACATTCAGGTATTGATGCAAGAGGTACTTTACGTGCAGTTCTAAGCTTAGGAAGAGATGGTGGCGCGAGTACGATTAGCCAACAGTTGGCAAAAAATTTATTTCACGGTAGTGACGGTTCTAGAAATATAATTTTGAGAATTGTTCAAAAAATAAAGGAATGGATTATTGCTACTAGATTGGAACGTCAATACACCAAAAATGAAATTATTGCGATGTATTTAAATCAAGTTGATTTTGTAAATGGTGCCATCGGTATTCGTTCGGCTTCTAAAATTTATTTTAACAAAGAACCAAAAGATTTAAGTACAGAAGAAGGAGCTGTTATTATTGGAATGTTAACCAATCCCTCTAGATTCAATCCAAAACGTTTCGAAGAAAGATCAAGAAATAGAAGAAATATCGTACTTGGGCAAATGGTTCGTAGTGGCTATCTTAAAGAAAGTAAAAAAATAGAATTACAACAAAAACCTATCGTTTTAGATTTCCGACCTGAAGATCACAATCAAGGGATTGCAACTTATTTCAGAGAATATTTGAAAGTTTACATGAAAGATTGGGTGAAAAATCATAAAAAAGAAGATGGTACGGAATATGATATTTATAGAGATGGTTTAAAAATTTATACCACTATCGATTCTCGTATGCAAAAATATGCAGAAGAAGCCGTGCAAGAACATTTAACCATTCTACAAGCTAAATTTTTCGAATTGGCAAAAACGGAAAAAAATGCTCCTTTTATAAAAATCACAGATGAAGAAACGGAGAAGATTATAAAAAGCGCCATGAAAAATTCGGAACGCTGGAGAATCATGAAAGACGATGGAAAGTCCGAAGAAGAAATCTTAAAATCATTTGAGATTAAAACGAAAATGAAAATTTTTACTTGGAAGGGTGAAAAAGATACGGTAATGACTCCAAGAGATTCTATTCGTTACTACAAACATTTCCTTCAAACAGGTATGATGGCCATGGAACCACAAACGGGTCATATTAAAGCATGGGTTGGTGGTATTAATCATAAATATTTCCAATACGATCACGTAGGCCAAGGTGCAAGACAAGTGGGTTCTACTTTCAAGCCTTTTGTGTATTCAACGGCTATAGAGCAGTTAGGAATGTCGCCATGTGACTCTATTATTGACGGCCCATTTACGATGCCAAAAGGGAAATGGGGAATTTCAAAAACATGGTCGCCAACAAATGATGGAGGTGCTTTTAAAGGCATGGTTACACTTAAAAAAGCGTTAGCTAATTCATTAAACCCTGTGTCAGCTAAATTAATGGATCGTGTAGGGCCACAATCAGTAGTTGATATGGCAAGAGATTTAGGTGTAACAACAGAAATACCAGTTACTCCTGCGATTGCCTTAGGTGCTGTTGATATTACAGTTAAAGAAATGGTAGGTGCTTTTAGTACATTTGCGAATCAAGGAGTTTATATTGCACCAACATTCATTACTAGAATAGAAGATAAAAATGGAGTAGTTTTAGATCAAGTAATTCCACAATCCAAAGATGTAATGAACAGAGATGTGGCATATGCTATTATTAAATTAATGGAAGGGGTAACAGAATCAGGAACTGGGGCTCGTTTAAGATGGGGTTCTGTTAATGGTTTAACCAATTACAAGTATAAATTTACGAATCCTATTGCTGGTAAAACAGGAACAACACAAAACAACTCTGATGGATGGTTTATTGGAATGGTACCAAACTTATCAGCTGGAATTTGGGTTGGAAACGAAGACAGAGCGGCACATTTTAGAAGAACTTTATATGGACAGGGAGCTTGTATGGCTTTACCAATTTGGGGATTATTTATGGATAAATGTTACAAGGATAAAGAATTAAACGTGTCTCAAGAAAGTTTTGAAAGACCTGAAAAAATAAGTATTCGTGTTGATTGTACAACAGCCGCTCCAATTGTTGATTCAACTGATGTGGACAAGCCGAATATGTCTGAATTCGATTTTTGAAAAAAAGCAAATAAAATATGATTAAGCGAACCGTAAAAAACGTTAGCGAAGCACTACAAGGAATTGAAAGCGGAATGACAATTATGTTAGGAGGCTTTGGCCTTTGTGGTATTCCAGAAAATAGTATAGCTGAATTAGTAAATAAAAAAGTAACCAACTTAACCTGTATTTCTAACAATGCAGGAGTGGATGATTTCGGATTAGGACTGTTGTTACAAAACCGTCAAATAAAAAAAATGATCTCATCTTATGTTGGGGAAAATGCTGAATTTGAAAGACAAATGCTTTCAGGTGAACTGGAAGTTGAATTAACACCACAAGGTACTTTAGCGGAAAAATGTAGAGCTGCCCAAGCAGGAATACCTGCCTTTTTTACACCTGCGGGTTATGGTACTGAAGTTGCCGAAGGGAAAGAGACAAGAGAATTTAATGGTAAAATGCATGTTATGGAGTTAGCATTTAAAGCAGATTTTTCTATTGTTAAAGCATGGAAGGGTGACGAAGCAGGGAATCTTATTTTTAAAGGAACGGCTAGAAATTTTAACGCAGTTATGGCAGGCGCAGCTAAAATTACGATTGCTGAAGTAGAAGAGTTAGTGCCAGCTGGAACTTTAGATCCAAATGAAATACACATTCCTGGTATTATGGTAAATCGTATTTTTCAAGGGGCTACATTTGAAAAAAGAATCGAGCAACGTACAACTAGAAAAAGAGCGTAATCATGGCATTAGATAAAAATCAAATAGCAAAAAGAATAGCAAAAGAAGTAAAAGACGGTTACTATGTGAATCTTGGAATAGGAATACCTACTTTGGTTGCTAATTTTGTAAGAGAAGATATATCAGTTGAATTCCAAAGTGAAAACGGCGTTTTAGGTATGGGACCTTTCCCTTTTGAAGGCGAAGAGGATGCAGATATTATCAATGCTGGAAAACAGACGATAACTACTTTGCCTGGAGCAAGTTTTTTTGATTCGGCTTTTAGTTTTGGTATGATCCGAAGCCAGAAAGTTGATTTAACTATTTTAGGTGCTATGGAAGTAGCAGAAAATGGTGATATTGCGAATTGGAAAATACCAGGAAAAATGGTAAAAGGTATGGGAGGCGCTATGGATTTAGTAGCTTCAGCTGAAAACATTATTGTGGCCATGATGCATGTTAACAAGGCTGGTGAGTCAAAATTGTTAAAGCGATGTTCTTTGCCCTTAACTGGAGTGGGTTGTGTAAAAAAAATTGTGACTGAATTAGCTGTTCTTGAGGTTACTTCAGAAGGTTTTAAATTGTTAGAAACGGCTCCTGGTGTTACAGTGGAAGATGTAAAAAATGCTACAGAAGGCACTTTGATTATCGAAGGAAATATTCCAGAAATGATTCTTGACTAAATAATATAATACAAATATAATAGAGCCACAATCCACTGTTTATAGTAGTGTGTTGTGGCTAATTTTTACAATATGAGTTATCCAAAAATAATTTTAAAGAAAGGAAAAGAAAAGTCGATTTTAAGAAGACATCCATGGGTTTTTAGTGGAGCGATATATGGAGTTAGTAGGGAAATCGAAGATGGAGAAATGGTAGATGTAATTGATCATAACAATGCACATTTGGGAACGGGGTTTTTTAGTGATAGAGGAAGTATTGTGGTTCGTATCTTAACTTTTAATGACGAAACTTTTGATTCCAGTTTTTGGAAAAAAAGGATTACCTCTGCTTGGGAATTACGATTGAAATTATTGAATTTAGACCAAACAAATGCTTTTCGAGTGATACATGGTGAAGGAGATGGAACACCAGGGTTAATTATAGATTACTATAATAAAAATTGGGTAATTCAAGCACATTCTTACGGAATTTACTTGCAAATGGAAGCACTAACTGAAGCGATTAAAACAAGTTTACCAAATTTTTGTGAAACGATTTATTGTAAAAGTAGTGGAACACTTCCGAATACTGGGAAAGATTTTTTCTTATTTGGGAATCAATCCGAATGTATTGCTAAAGAAAATGGAATTCAATTTCATGTCAATTGGGTAGAAGGACAAAAAACGGGTTTTTTCTTGGATCAAAGAGATAATAGGAAGTTACTAGGGACATTTTCAAAAGATAAAAAAGTGTTAAATACTTTTTGTTATACAGGAGGTTTTTCGATTTATGCAATGAGTGCTGGTGCTAACTTAGTTACTTCTGTAGATATTTCACAAAAAGCGGTGGATTTAGCAGAAAAGAATATGCAATTAAATTTTCCAGATGCCAATCATACAGCCGTTGCTTCTGATGTTTTTGAATTTATGAAAGAACATTCCAAGCAATATGATGTCATTGTTTTAGATCCTCCTGCATTCGCTAAAAATATAAAAAGTAAGCATACTGCCACGCAGGCCTATAAAAGATTAAATATAGCGGGAATAAAAGCATTGGCTCCAAATGGGGTATTGTTTACATTCTCTTGTTCTCAGGTTATTGATGATATACTATTTTATAATACTGTTGCTGCTGCTGCTATAGAAACAGGGAGAGATATTAGGGTTTTACATAAATTAAACCAAGGACCCGATCACCCTACAAACATTTATCATCCAGAAGGACATTATCTTAAAGGATTAGTGCTTTTTGTTGAATAGTTTTTATTTTTTTAATAAATTTTAATATAAAAAAAACATTATTTATTTCATTTTAACAAAAAATATATTTTTACTGTAATTGTTTGTGTTAAAAAATTATTACCTTTGTTTTTAACTAATCTTTAACAATCAAACAATTATGAAAAACAAACTACAAAAAGCAGTAGCATTGTCTTTGCTTGCTTCTTTTTCATTTTTATCCTATGGGCAAGAAGGGGATAAAAAAATCAAAGAGAAAATTTTAGATGAAAATGGGAAACCTAGTCTAATTGTATTCAAAGAAGGTGCTAACGTTTCTCCGTCAAATTTTCAAAGTATTTTAAAAGAAAATTTGAATCTTAAAAGTGGATTTACTTTTCAAAAAATCAAAGAAGAAAACGATAACCTTGGGTTTTCTCATGAGAAGTATCAACTTTTTTATAATAATGTCAAAATAGAGTTTGCCACTTATACAATCAATTCTAAAGGCGGTAGAGTTGTTTCTATGAACGGTGAAATTTACAATCCAACTAAAATTAACATTAACCCAACTATTAGCCCAAACGTAGCTCTTGAAGCTGCTAAAAAAGCAACCCATAGTGCTTCTTTTTTATGGGAAAACACAAAAGAAGCCGCTCTTATTGGTTATTCAAAACCTCAAGGAGAATTGGTTTTATTACCAGAATTAGAAAGTATAGGTGTCGAAGGAGTTGAGCCGCAATTACAGTTGGCTTATAAATTTGACATTTATGCTACAAACCCTATAAGTAGAGCCGATGTTTATGTAGACGCTAAAACTGGTAAAGTATTGTTTTATAATGCAACTATAAAGCATGCAACTAATTTTGGACATGGTTCCGCACACCTTTTTGAATCAAATCATGCTTGTTCAGATCTTAAAAATCCTGAGAAAATTGCTAAAGCCTTTGAGGCATTAGTTTCTGGAACAGCGGCAACAAGATATAGTGGCTCTCAAAGTATTGAAACTACCCTAAGTGGAGGAAGTTATATCTTAAAGGATAATACTAGAGGAAATGGAGTGAATACCTACGATTTAAATAAAAGTACCAATTATAATTCAGCTGTAAATTTTACAGACAATGATAATAACTGGACAACTGCTGAGCATTCGACCAATAAAGATAATGGAGCTTTAGATGCGCATTGGGGCGCTGAAAAAACATATGATTATTGGAGTGCAGTACACAATAGAAATAGTTTTAACAATTCGGGAGCAGCTATTAATAGTTATGTACATTACAGTTCTAATTATGACAATGCTTTTTGGGATGGATCTAGAATGACATACGGAGACGGAAGTGGTACGTATTTCGACATTTTAACGGCATTAGATGTAGCTGCTCATGAGATAGGTCATGCAGTTTGTACCTATACTGCTAATTTGGCTTACCAAAGAGAATCTGGAGCTTTAAATGAAGCTTTTTCAGATATTTGGGGAGCAGCTGTAGAGTATTATGCGGCTCCAAATAAAAGTACGTGGTTAATTGGTGAAGATATTGAAAGACGTTCTGGGCATTTAGCGCTTCGTTCTATGAGTGATCCAAATAGTGAAGGGCAACCTGATACTTATGGCGGAACCTATTGGACCAATCCTAATTGTGGAACACCTACACAGTCTAATGACTATTGTGGTGTGCATAGAAATAGTGGTGTTTTAAATCACTGGTTTTATATTCTAACGGTTGGTAAGTCAGGCACAAATGATATTGGAAATACGTATAATGTAACAGGAATAGGTATTGATAAAGCTGCAAAAATTGCGTATCGTTTAGAAAGCGTTTATCTTTCTGCTAATTCTACATTTGCAAATGCAAGAACTTATGGGATACAAGCGGCTACCGATTTATATGGAGCTGGTTCTGCTGAAGTAATAGCAACAACTAATGCATTCTATGCAGTAGGTGTTGGTGCTGCATACTCTGGTGGCGGAGGTGGTGGAGGAACCACTTGTTCCACTACTATTACTTCATTCCCTTATGCTGAAGGGTTTGAAAATACTTTGGGAGCTTGGACACAAGGTTCTGGAGATGATTTCGATTGGATTGTAGACGCTAATGGAACTCCTTCTAGTGGTACAGGACCTTCTAGTGCTGCTCAAGGCTCTTATTATGTATACGTAGAAGCTTCTAGTCCTAATTATTCTAATAAAAAGACAATATTGAATTCACCATGTTATAATTTAAGTAGCGCTTCAGCAGCAACTTTTACCTTTAAATATCATATGTATGGAGCAGCAGGTATGGGAGGATTAACATTACAAGCAAGTACAAATGGAACTTCTTGGACGGATCTTTGGACAAAATCTGGAAACCAAGGTAATTCTTGGTTATCGGCTTCTGTTAACTTGGCTACTTACACAGGTTCAACAGTTCAATTGCGATTTGTTGGAACAACTGGAAGTACTTGGCAAGGAGATATTGCTGTAGATGATGTGGCTTTATCAACAGGAACCGTAAATCCACCAACATGTACCAATGTGAATATCAATTTTGTATTTGATAATTATCCAGAAGAAACAAGCTGGCAGATTTTAAATTCTAGTGGACAAGTGGTTGAATCTGGTGGAACGTACGGTAGTCAAGCTGATGGCTCTTCATTAACAATTACAAAATGTTTAGCTGCTGGATGTTATACTTTTAAAATTAACGACAGCTATGGTGATGGAATTTGCTGTGCGTATGGAAACGGAAGTTATTCTGTCACTTCTAATGGAACAACTTTAGCTAGTGGTGGTTCATTCGGTTCAAGCGAGTCAACAAACTTCTGTGTAGGCACAACTGGTTTAGTAACAGAAGTTTCTACCATTACAGAAACGAGTAAAGGTGTAGATTTTGTAATGTATCCAAATCCAGTTAAAGGAAATATTTTACATGTAATTTCTAATGAGGGTATGAAAGATTATAAGATATATAATGTTATGGGACAATTAGTATTACAAGGACAAATTAAGAATGACCAAATTAACATCAGTTCGTTAAATACAGGAATTTTTGTAGTTGAATTGAATACTTATAAGGAAAAAATCACTAAGAAGTTTATTAAAGAATAAGAATTAATTAAGTTAAGTTAGTTATATTCAAAAGGAGAGGCTACAATTTGTAGCCTCTTTCTTTTTTTCTATATTATTACTTAATTATAAACAATTATAAATTAGCAAAGAAATCATTTCCTTTATCATCAGTGATAATAAAAGCTGGAAAATCCTTAACTGTAATTTTTCGAACAGCTTCCATTCCTAATTCTGGAAAATCTACCACTTCTACTTTCAAAATGTTTTCTTGCGCTAAAATAGCGGCTGGACCACCAATAGAGCCTAAGTAAAAACCGCCATATTTAGCACAAGCATCGGTTACTTGTTTGGATCTATTTCCTTTGGCTAACATAATCATGCTGCCTCCTGCAGCTTGAAATTCATCCACATATACATCCATTCTTCCTGCTGTTGTAGGCCCAAAACTACCCGATGGCATTCCTTCTGGTGTTTTTGCCGGACCAGCATAATATACTGGATGATTTTTGAAATAGTCTGGCATTGGTTTACCAGCATCTAATAATTCTTTAATTTTTGCATGCGCAATATCACGTGCAACGATAACCGTTCCATTCAATTTCAAACGGGTTTTAATAGGATACTTGGTTAATTCAGCTAATACTTCCTGCATCGGTCTGTCTAAATCAATTTCAACAGCAGGTTGTAAGTGAGGGGCAACATCTGGCAAAAATTGTTTTGGATTGGTTTCTAATTGTTCCACGAAAATACCATCTTTAGTAATCTTACCTTTGATGTTTCGGTCAGCTGAACAAGAAACTCCCAAACCAACTGGACAAGAAGCAGCATGTCTTGGTAAACGAATCACACGTACATCATGTGTAAAATATTTACCTCCAAATTGAGCTCCAATAGCACTTTCTTGACAAATTTCTTGTACTCGTTTTTCCCATTCTAAATCTCGAAAAGCTTGACCACCCATATTTCCTGAGGTTGGTAAATGATCTAAATAACCTGCAGAGGCTTTTTTTACGGTTGCTAAATTAGCTTCAGCAGAAGTGCCACCAATGACTAAAGCTAAATGGTACGGAGGGCAGGCCGATGTTCCTAAATCTTTTATTTTGGTACGAATAAATGTTTCTAATGATTTTTCATTTAAAAGCGATTTGGTTTGCTGATACAAAAACGTCTTGTTAGCGGAACCTCCACCTTTGGCTAAAAACAAAAATTCATACGAATTTCCTTTTTTAGCATAAATATCAATCTGAGCTGGTAAATTGGAACCTGAATTTTTTTCTTCAAACATACTGATAGGTACAATTTGAGAATAGCGTAGGTTCTTTTTCTCATACGTATTGAAAATACCTTTTGATAGCCATTGGGCATCATCAGCTCCCGTGTAAACATTTTCTCCTTTTTTTGCCATAACAATAGCGGTTCCTGTGTCTTGACAAGAAGGTAGTTCTCCTTCAACGGCAACGACAGCATTTTGTAATAAATTATAAGCTACAAAACGATCGTTATCGGTCGCTTCGGGATCATTTAGAATATTCTGAAGACTTTGTAAATGCTTGGTTCGTAGCATAAAGGAAACATCATTCATGGCTACTTCAGAAAGCAATTCTAAAGCTTTTGGATCAACAGTTAGAATTTCTCTATCTCCTATTTTGTCCACTTTTACATAATCGGAACTTATTTTTTTGTATTGGGTGTCATCCTTTTCAATTGGAAAAGGTTCTTGGTATATAAAATCCATTTTTTTGTGTTTTTTTAGTGGGGTAAAGGTAAGTATTTCAATATTTTTGATAAAAAATTTCTGTGGTTATTTAGAATGTCTTGTATGAAGTTGAAAATCAATTTTCATATTAACAATTATTCTACTAACTACTTTGTTTTTTAGTTTGACATTGGGTTGGATAATTAAGGATCGATCTAAGCGATAAAAGAGATCAATATGCTTAGAGGTTAAAAATCTATTTTATTATTTAAAAATTGAATATAATTATCTGCAATCTTTTCTACAAAATTATCTTCTTTAGTCTTACTTTTATTTGCTAACATAACAATTATTAATTTGGAACTTGGATATATTAACAATTTACTTCTAGCTGAAATTGCATTTCCCCCATGACCATAATTAAAATTTCCATAGATGTCTTTGTTTACATTTACACCCATTCCATAAAATGTTTTACCTCCAAAATTTAATTTTTGAGGTTTAATTAATTCTACTAAAGTTTCTTGTTTAAGTAATCTATTAGCAAATAAAAAAGCATTACCAAGTTTAATCAAATCTTCAGAAGTTGAAAGATGACAACCTGCAGAATATGATGTGTTATTATAAACGTATTCTGTAATTTTTACTTTTTTATTTTCAATTTCTTTATAAAATGTAACTGTATTTTCATCATAATGTCCATCATCTATAAAAGTATTGTTCATTTGTAAAGGTTTAAAAATCAAGTCGTTTTGGATGTCAAAAACATTTTTATGATAGATTTTTTCTATTACAAAACCCAAAACACTAAATCCATAATTGCTGTAAACAAAATTTGTTTGCGGTTGATATTGTAATGAATCTTTAGTAAAAACTCTGTAAAAATCTTTTTTAGAATATTTGTTATCAAGAGACCACTTTTCTTCGCTAGCATTTCT
The DNA here is from genome assembly GCF_024054195.1 of Flavobacterium sp. NRK F7. GTDB lineage: Bacteria > Bacteroidota > Bacteroidia > Flavobacteriales > Flavobacteriaceae > Flavobacterium. Next base: position 926,049 of record NZ_JAMXLB010000001.1, read on the forward strand.
TCTTAAACCTGCAATATGCCCTGCTAACTGTTTAATTGTGAAATCAAATGGTTTTTTTGCTAAGCTATCCAAATAAAAATGTGGTGTTTTATTCCAGTCAATAGTTCCTTCTTCATACATTTTACCTAAAACGGCACTCGTAATCATTTTTGTAATACTAGCAATTTCAAATTTTGTTTTTGAGGGAAATATTTTTGTTTTTTTTTCTAAATCTGCAAAACCAAAACCTTGTGAGAATATAATAGTATCATTATAAGAAATACTAATACTCATTCCAGGAATATCTTCTTTTTTTAAATATTTGGAAGCTAATATTTCAGTCTTCTTATTAATTTTATCAAAATTAATTTGTGAAAAACTTAGTAAAGGAATAAAAAATAAAAATAAAGGTTTCATACTATTAAAAAAACCAACTGGCCACTAATACACCTGTAATCACACATATTAAATCTACTAGAAGCATCATGCCTAACGTATAGCGCGTATTTTTAATACTTACTGAGCCAAAATAAACCGCGATTACATAAAAAGTAGTTTCTGCACTACATTGAAAAATACAACTTAAACGACCAGCAAAAGAATCTGGGCCAAAAGTACGCATGGCATCAATCATAAAACCTCTAGATCCTCCAGAACTAAAAGGTCTTAAAATGGCTACAGGAAGTGAATCGGTAATTTCTTTAGCTACTCCTAAATGAGAAAAAATAAAAGAAATACCCTGACTTATAATTTCAAACAAACCACTGTTGCGCAGTAAAGAAATTGCAACTAACATTCCCATCACATACGGGAAAATCATAACTCCTGTTTTGAGTCCGTTATTGGCACCTACAACAAAAGTGTCAAACATGGTGGTTTTATGCTCCGTAAATTTTTTTTCATTTACAAATGAGAAAATTAAGGTAAAACCAATAATAGCGAGTAACAATACACCCGATAAATTAGCTGTAAAATAATTTTTACCAATTAAGTCTAAAGTGTTGACATAAAATAACAAACCAATGATGGCACCTATAAGTCCCATCAAAACAGCTAAAAGGGAGACACTTTTAAAGTTGATACGCTGTTTCATGCCTACTAACAAGAATGCCGCAATTGTTCCTACAAAAGAAGTAATAATACACGGTAACATCACATCGGCAGGGTTGGCTGCATTTTCGGCAGCGCGATAACCAATAATCGAAGTAGGGATTAAAGTTAAACCTGCAGCATGCAAACACATGAACATAATTTGGGCATCACTTGCTCGATCTTTATCGTCATTCAATTCTTGTAAGCTTTGCATTGCTTTTAAACCAAATGGAGTGGCAGCAGAATCCAGCCCTAAAAAATTGGCTGCAAAATTCAAGGTCATATACGATATGGATTCGTGATTTTTAGGAATTGTGGGAAAAACCTTTGCAAACATGGGACTCAGTTTTTTGGCTAACTTTTCAGAAGCTCCTGAAATGATTAGCAATTCCATAATACCACAAAAAAAGGCTAAATAAGCAATTAAGGGAATAATTAAATCCAACAAACTACTTTTTGCCATGGGAAGTAATCCGTCAGCTTGTTGCACACCACTATAAATTTTTACCGATTGTTTGTTGTAGACATATATAGTATCTGTGGTAGTTTTGGTTGTTTTAACTGTAAAAGTATTCTCTTTAGACCGAAGAATCGAGTCTTGAACGGCTTGAGGAACATCTTTTAAATATTTTTCAGCTATTAAAATGGGTTCTCCTTGTTTGCCATTTAAAACATAATCGATAGAATAATAATTATTGGTAAACAAACCAATAATTATAAATGCAATTGAAGAAACAAAAATAGCTAACCAAAATCTACTTAAAACCATAAAATTGAATTTTTGTAAATATACAATTTATGAAAGAAAACAATTCAAACATTTTTAAAGTAGCTGGAAATTAAATTATTTTACTTTTTTTAATGTTTAGAATAAGGACTAGTGTGTTAATATTGAGTAAAATATAATTATTTATAAAAAAAAGTTTAATTTTATGCACTTTTAAAAATTTAAACTTTTATTCATGAAATTAAAATTACTAGCAATAGTTTTTGTTACATCTTTATCTTTTGCACAAACAAAAGAAGATGTTGCAAAAATTATAAAAAACTATGACCTCACTAAAATTAAAGAGAGAATCAATTTTTTTGAGAAAGTAGAAATGAAAGAGAAAGAAATTGCTGTCAAAAAAGCAAATCAAATGGGATGGCCAATCTATATTTACGGGGAAGATGGTTCATTTCAAGAATTAATGAAATTAAGCTTTGACGGTTCACCAATTTATTATTCCACTGCAAATGCAAATGCGGCTAAATCCACTAGAGCAGTACATCTAAATTCTGGAGGGACCTTAGGTTTAAATTTGAATGGACAAGGAATGGTAGCCAGAGTTTGGGATGGAGGAACTGTTAGAAGAACACATACTTTATTTGAAGGAAGAGTAACCACTGTTGATGACCCAGCCGGAACAACTTATTCAAGTCATGGAACCCATGTAACAGGAACGATTTTGGCTTCTAATTCATCTGCAACAGCGCAAGGAATGGCTTATCAAGCTACTGCAAGAACTTTCAATTGGACAAACGATGAAAGTGAAGCAACTAGTGAAGTTTTAGGAGGTATGTTAATTTCAAATCACTCATATGGTGTGCCAATTACTGCAGATTCAGGGAGTATTTTACCTGCTTGGTATATTGGAGCTTACACAGATGCAGCGCGTAACTGGGACGAAATTGCTTTTTTAGCTCCTTATTATTTGCCAGTAATGTCTGCCGGAAATGAGGGTAATAATAATGATAATGCAAACCCTATTGCTGCAGGTTTTGATAAATTGACTGGAGATAAAACGGCTAAAAATACTTTAATTGTAGCTAATGCTCAAGATGCAAATGTTACTGCTGATGGAACATTAATTAGTGTTCTAATAAACTCTTCAAGTAGTCAAGGACCTACTGATGACAGAAGAATTAAACCAGATATTACTGGAAATGGAACTTCATTAACTTCAACAATATCTAGTTCAGATACTGCTTTAGGAGTGTCAACTGGAACATCTATGTCAAGTCCAAATGTAGCAGGAACTCTCTTACTGTTGCAGCAACATTATAAAAATGTTACTAATAATTTTATGAAAGCGGCTACTTTAAAAGGCTTAGCATGTCATACAGCTGATGATGCTGGTAATGTTGGTCCTGATGCGAAATTTGGATGGGGATTATTGAATGCCAAAAAAGCAGCTCAAACGATTAGTAATAATGGTTTAGATTCATGGATTTCTGAAGAAAATCTATCTCAAGGGGAGACATTTACAATGAGTTTTGTTTCAGAAGGCGGGGCGAATAACCCTTTGATAGCATCTATAACTTGGACAGATGTGCCAGGAGTTGCTAAAACAAATACTGTTGAAAATGAAGCAACTGCTGCTTTAATAAACAATTTAGATATTAAAATCACAAGAAATGGTACAACATATTATCCATGGAGATTACAAGCTGATCCTAATACTTCAGCAACTAGGACAGATGATAACAATGTGGATAATGTAGAGCAAGTAAAAATTGATAACCCAAGTGCAGGTGAGTATTTAATTACGATTACTCATAAAGGAACTTTAATAAATGGGAGTCAGGATTTTTCTTTAGTTGTCACAGGTGTGAAATCTGACTTTTCATTAGTTTCTAAATCTGATGATCTAATTGTTTGTAACAATGGAACTGCAACTTATCTTTTCGATTACAAACAAACAGGTTCAGGTACAACTTCTTTTTCTGCAACTGGATTACCTTCTGGTGCTAATGCAGTATTTACTCCTTCTAGTTTAAGTGCTAATGGAACAGTAACTATGACTATTACAGGTTTTACAAATGCACAACCAGGTAATTACGATGTTGGTATAATTGGTGATAATGGTACTGAAACAGAAACAAGATTAAAAAAATTATTTGTATATTCTAATGTTATTCAACCAACAGTTTTGGTTAGCCCAGCAAATAATCTTAACCCAGTTAGCACTTCCATTAATTTAGATTGGAGCCAGAACAGTAATGAAGAGTCTTATCATGTTCAAGTAGCTACTGATGCTAATTTTAACAACATTGTGGTTGATCAAAATGGTGTTTTAGAAACAAATTATTATGTAACTAATTTACAAGAAGGGACAAATTATTATTGGCGTGTAATTCCTTCAAATAGATGCGCAACGGCAATGGCATCTAATGCAACTGTTTATACTTTTAAAACAGGAATTATTACTTGTGGATACGAATTTTCTGCTGTAAATTTCACTAATGCAACAATTGCATCAACCGCAAATAGTACAGCCTCAGTTCCTATTATGGTAAGTGGAGGATTGACAATTGCGGATATTAATGTTGCTATTGATATTTCGCATACGTATATTCAGGATATGACTTATTATTTAATAGGTCCTTCTTCAATTGGAAGTCCTACAATAAAATTATTCGATCAACCATGTGGTGATAATGATGATATAATATGTACTTTAGATGATGATGGAACTCAGTTTTTCTGTGAACCGTTTAGTCCTGCTATATCTGGAATTGTAAAACCTAATGAGCCTTTAAGTGCATTTAATGGAATGCTTGCAGATGGAAGATGGACTTTAAGAGTGGAAGATCCATTTAACGGAGATGGTGGTTCAATTAACTCAGTTACTATTTATATTTGTGGAATAGAGCAATCTTTAAAAAGTAATTCAAATGAATTGGCAGATTTTGTAAATGTTTATCCTAATCCTGCTAAAGATAATCTTACCATTACATTAAGTAATAATGTAACAGGTTTAACTTCATATGCTTTAGTTGATATGCAGGGAAGAATAATTCAAAAAGAGCAATCTTCTGAAGCTAATGTTAATTTAAATATTGCAAGCCTTGTTGAAGGAGTTTATTTATTATCTATTGAAAACGGAGCGGGGAAAACTACTAAAAAAGTAGTAGTAAAAAGATAACTAACTTTTCCAATATAATAAAAAAAAGAGCTAGAAATAGCTCTTTTTTTATACATGAATGATTTCGTCGGGGATTAGTAAATCTTCTTTTCTAAAACGTAAAAATATTTGAGCCACTGCAATTACATCTTTTTCACAATAAGTAATAATTCTATCGATGTCTTTTTCTATATAATATACATGAGCTACTTCACTGCCATCAATATCATCTTTTGGTGAAGGAACTTGTAATACTTTTGTAAGTAATTTTAAAGAAGTAAAATGTTTATAATCTCCAAATTTCCATAATTCTAAGGTGTCTAAATGTGGTACTTCCCAAGGTTTTTTACCAAATAAATTCAGTTTGTCTGGTAATGGAACGGAATTAATGATCATTCTTCTAGCGATAAATGGAATATCAAATTCTTTAGCATTATGTCCGCATAAAAGATGTTGGGGCTGATTAAAATGATTGTTTAATAAATTAGAAAAGTCTTGTAAAATTTTTTTCTCTTCTCCCCAAAAACTGGTTACTCTGAAGTTTCTAATGTCGGCTTTGTTAGTGAAATAGCCTACAGAAATGGTAATTATTTTTCCAAATTCAGCCCAAATTCCAGCACGCTCATAAAAATCTTCTGCTGATACTTCGTCTCTTCTTTGGTATTGTGTTTTGCTTTCCCATAATTTTTTGGTTTCTTCATCCATACCTAAATAGCTGTCATATTCAGGTACGGTTTCAATATCTAAAAATAAGATATTGTTGAGGTTAATTTTTTCAATCATTTTAAAATAGTTTTATGCTATAAAGATTCAATTAACTTTTATAGCTAGTGGCGAATAATAAAATTATCATTTTTAAAAGCAACACGTTTTATTTGACGTGTTGCTTTGTCTTTATATCGATGCTTTGTTTTATTTTTATTTTTTAAGAAAATGTTTCTAATGATGTAATCCAGAAAAATGACTATTCATTTTATATTTATTTTCTTTTTTCTAAGATTTTATAACTTTCTTCAACATACGTATATAAATCATTACTGTGAGGATCAGTTTCTGTTTGTACACCTTTAATGTGTCCTAAACGAACAATAATAAGATTGTCTTCTGGAATTACAATTACAAATTGTCCTAAATGACCTCTTAAATAAAATAATTTTTTATTGTTAATGGTGTGCATCCAAAAACCGTATCCATATTGAGGACTTTCAGGAAAGCGAGGTGTTATACATTTTTGTACAAAAGTAGAATCTAAAATTTGTTTTCCTTTCCAATTTCCATTGTTCAAATATAATTTTCCTAAACGAGCAAAATCTCGAGCATTACTTGCAATACAGCAATACGCTTTTTCAATTCCATCTGGTTCATGATCCAATTGCCACAAAGCATTGTTTTCTGCTCCTAAAGGTTGCCAAAAGTGTTTAGAAACATAATCTGAAAGGTATTCTCCAGTAGCTTTTTCAATGCACATGGCTAATAATTGCGTTGCACCACTAAGGTATTTAAAAGATTGCCCTGGTTTTTCGTTTATTTCTAACCCTAAAATCACCTTTTTTAAATCATCATCAAAATAAGCACGGGTTACTATAGAAAATGGGCTGTAGTATTTCTCATCCCAACTTAAACCAGATGCCATTGAAGATAAATCACCAACCGTAACTTCTTTGGCAAATGCACCTTTTAATTCTGGGAAAAAATCAGCTACTTTTTGATCCAAACTTTTTATTTTTCCTTCCATAATGGCTTTTCCCAAAGCCATAGTAACGACACTTTTCGCCATCGAGAAGGAATTGGATTTAGAGTCTTTGGAATAGCCATCAAAATAGCTTTCATGTACAATACTATCGTTTTTAATGATTAAAAAAGCAACGGTTTGTAACTCTTTGTGGGTTTTATCTAAAGTTTCTGTTGAAGGAACTTGGTTGTAATCTTTAGCAATATTCCATGGTTGAGCCACTCCATTTTTTATTTCTCTATTTGGGAAATGAGTATAATCTTCCAAAAAGGCTGTAGTATAACCTCTAAAATAAATTGTTCGGACGGCTCTTAATAAATAGTCTACATCAAAGATGTACATTAAAATGATAATGGATACAAGTATAATTGCAAACCACTTGAAGAATTTTTTTAAGAATTTCATAGTTGCTTATCGGTTTTATAAGCATAAAAATAAACAAAAAAAGGCTTGCTTTTAAAAATTTAAAAAAGACTTTCTTGCTTTACTGGATTTTCGTGCTCAAGTAACCATTTCTTTCTCCACAATCCTCCAGCATAACCGGTTAAAGAGCCATCAGTACCAATGACTCTATGGCAGGGAACGACTATCCAAAGAGGGTTTTTGCCATTTGCAGATGCGACTGCTCTTATAGCTTTTACATCGCCTAGTTTTTTAGACAGTTCTAAATAAGAAGTGGTTTTTCCATAAGGAATTTCTAGAAGTGCCTTCCAAACTTTTTTTTGAAAATCAGTCCCTTTAGGATTCAGTTCAAAATTAAATTGAGTTCTTTTACCTGCAAAATATTCTTGTAATTGCAGTACCACTTCTTTAAGTTCAATGGGAATTTTTTTTGAAATTTCTCCTTCTTCTCTAATTGAAATTACAGAAACGCCATTTGTATCACCTTCTATTTTGGCTGTGCCTAAAGGAGTATTAATAAACACTGTTTGCATCCTATAAATATAAAAAAACCATCTTATAAAAAGATGGTTTTTCGTAAGTAAGATATAAAAAAATTGTTGTTTTATTATTTGAACATAACAGATTTTTCTTCTTTTTTCTCTTCAGCTTTAACGCTTCCTTTGATAATTAACACCTTAGGAGCTGCACCTTCTTCACTAGTTGTAACTGTTACTGTTTTTGTAAAATTTCCTGGAGATGCTGCATTGTATGTTGCAGTAATACTTCCTTTTTCACCTGGCTTAATTGGTGTTTTTGTATAATTAGCTGCTGTACAACCACAAGATGGTTTTACGTTTGTAATTAATATCGTTTCTTTTGTTGTATTCGTAAATGTGAATTCATATGAAACAGGTTTTCCTTTTTCAATTTCTCCAAATTCATGAGTTTCTGTATTCCATTTCATAGCAGAAGCTTTAGTTTGAGCTGGAGCTGCAACTGTATTAGGGGCCTTTGTTACTACTTTTTTTGCTTCTACTGCTTGTGCAAAAGATAAAGAAGTAATGAATAATGCAACAATTGATAGTTTAAGCGTTTTCATATATAATGTTTTTGTAATTATTCGATATGCAAATTTAAAAAGGAATACTAACTTTGTTGTTAACTAACGTGTAATGATTGTTAATGACTTGTTAACAGTTAAAAATCAAACAGCATTATTCGTACCATTACATAAAAAAAGAGGTGAAGTTTACACGATTTAATATAGTTATTCTGGTTGGTTTTCTTGCCATATTAGGTGTTATTGTGATGCAATTGTTTTTGCTTAATCAAGCATATTCTTTTGAAAAAAAAGAGGTGGAAGACAAAATTCATTATGCTTTATTAGATGTAGTGGAACGAATTTATGTAGATAATAATTCCGAACTAATAGTTACAAATCAAATCAAAAAAGTAGCTCATAACTATTATGTGGTCAATGTGAATGATGTTTTTGAAAATAACATCTTAGAATTTTATCTTAAGAAAGAATTTGCCAAAGTAAAGTTAGATTTGGATTTTGAATATGCTATTTATGATTGTGGTTCTAATAATATGGTCTATGGAAATTATATTACAGCGACCAGTCAGCCTAGTAAAAAATGCGTGGATTGTTTTACTAAAAATGACGATTTAATTTATTATTTTGCGGTTCGTTTTCCAACTTTAAAGCAAAGTTATTTTACAAGTCTAAAACAATATTGGTTGTATACAGTGGTTTTGTTTGTTGTACTTATAGTTTATGTGTATTCTGTGTTATTAATGTTAAAGCAAAAGCGATATACGGTGTTGCAAAATGATTTCATTAACAATATGACACATGAATTTAAAACACCTTTAGCTTCTATTTTAATTGCTTCTAACTATGCCAATGATCAAGAAGAAATAAAGAAAAACCCTAGACTTTCAAAATATATTCAAATCATAATTAAACAGAGTAATAAATTAAACGAACATATTGAGCAGATTTTATCTCTAGCAAAAACGGATAGTAACAATATTGAATTGAATAAATCAGCAGTTGATTTTAGGAAAATGATAGAATTAACAAAAGAAAATATTTCTTTAAAATATACTAAACTGGTTCAGTTTGACTTTTTGTTCTCAAAAAAACTTATTGTTCATGCAGATGAATTTCACTTCTACAACATTTTTTATAATATTGTAGAAAATGCTGTCAAATATGGACCTAAAAATCCAATTGTAACAGTATCAGTACTCGAAGAAGAAAATTATTATTCGATACATATTGCTGATAATGGAGAAGGTGTTCCAAAAAAAGATTTGCCTTTTATTTTTGATAAATTTTATCGAGTAGAAAGAACAGATAGTAAAGAAATCGAAGGTTTTGGTATTGGTTTAGCCTATGTTAAAAAAATTGTTCAATTGCATGGTTGGAAAATAAAAGCTGAAAATATAAATCCAGGTTTGAAAATTTTTATTCAAATACCTAAATCAGAAATTCATGAGTAAGAAAAAAATTCTCTATGTAGAAGATGATGAAACATTAGCATTTTTAACAGCTGATAATCTAGAACAACATTTTGAAGTGATTCACTCCAATAATGGTGCGGTAGCATTTAAACTCTTTTGCGAACAAGAATTTGATTTGTGCGTTTTAGATATTATGTTGCCCGATATGGATGGTTTTCAAATTGCTACTGAAATTAGAAAAAGGGATAGTGATATACCAATTATTTTTTTATCGGCAAAAACAATGAAAGAAGACCGAATTAAAGGTTTAAAATTAGGTGCAGATGATTATTTAGTAAAGCCGTATTCGATTGAAGAATTAATTCTTAAAATTGAAATTTTTTTAAATAGAAGCCAGAAGAAAAGCGAGAAGATTTTAACGAAATACCAACTAGGTTCTTTTGAATTTGAATTTGAAAATTATATTTTAAAAAATAATTCAAAAGAAATTACTTTAACAGAAAGAGAAGCTTCTCTTTTAAAATTGTTTTTAGAAAATAGGAATACTGTTTTAAAAAGAGAAACGATTTTAACCTCTTTATGGGGTAATGATGACTATTTTTCTGGAAGAAGTTTGGATGTGTTTATTTCTCGAATCCGAAAAATCTTAAAAGAAGAACCGAATGTAAGAATAGAAAACATTCCTAGAATAGGTTTTAAGTTGGTAATTGATTGATTTTTATAGCATTTTTATTTGTTAATAAAAATTGTTAATAAAATTTTGAAAACTATATTGTTTATGTAACTTTGCGTTTATGTTATTAGACAAATATATATCCGAATTATTATATCGTTACCAATGTGTAACAGTGCCAGGTTTTGGAGCTTTTTTATCTGAAATCGAATCGGCGACTATTAGTGGGAGTGCGAGTACTTTTTTGCCTCCTAGAAAAGTTATTTCTTTTAATAGCAACATCAAAAATAATGATGGACTGTTGGCTAATCATATTGCATTAGCGGAAAGCATTTCTTATGGTAATGCATTAATTAAAATTGCTACTGAAGTTAACCAATGGATTGCGGCTTTAGAAGATAGAGATAAAATTGTTTTAGATAACATTGGTGAAATTTTTGTAAACGGAGAATATAACTGGGTTTTTCAACCTAGTCAAAATATAAATTACTTGATATCTTCTTTTGGACTAAATAGTTTTGTAACTCCAGAAGTAAAACGTGAAGTATTATTACAACAAGCTGAAGTTTTTGAAGTAAAAGAACCTATTGTTTTACAACCGAAACAATCGAAAAAGAACTATTCGTATTTAAAATATGCAGCTGCAATTACGTTGTTTTTTGGTGCAGGTTTATCAGCGTATAAAATTGTTCACGATCAACAAGTGGCTACTGATACCTTACGCGTTCAAAAAGAAGTACAACAAGAAGTACAACATAGAATTCAACAAGCTACTTTCTTTATTGATGCACCTATACCTACTGTGGAATTGGCTGTTAAAGAAGAAAAGAGACCGTATCATTTAATCGCTGGAGCATTTAGAAGTGAAAAGAATGCAGAAAAAGCTCAAAAAATGTTGGTGGATCAAGGTTATGATGCAAGAGTATTAGAAAAAAACAATTATGGATTAGTGCCAGTAGCTTATGGTAGCTTTAAATCTCTAGAAGAAGCTGAAAATCTAAAAAATAAACTTTACAAAGAAGAAAGTATAGAATCATGGCTTTTGATTGATTAAAATCCCATTTTTGGGATTTTTTTATGCAATGAATCTTCGAAGCTTATTATCTTTGCAAAAAAAACAATGCAAGCAAAATACCCTTCTGACTCATTAACTACATTAACCGATTTAGTTTTACCAGGTGAAACGAATCCTTTAAATAATCTTTTTGGTGGCGAATTATTAGCACGTATGGATAGAGCCGCTAGTATAACTGCAAGAAGACATTCTCGAAGAGTTTGCGTTACAGCATCAGTAAATCACGTAGCTTTTAATAGAGCTATTCCTTTGGGAAGTGTGGTAACGGTAGAATCTAAAGTGTCGAGAACCTTTAATACTTCTATGGAAATCTTTATTGATGTTTGGATTGAAGATAGAGAATCGGGCATTAAAAATAAAGCAAATGAAGCTATCTATACTTTCGTTGCTGTAGACGAAACGGGAAGGCCTATACAAGTGCCACCTATTGAACCACAAACGCCTTTAGAAAAAGAGCGCTATGATGCAGCACTAAGAAGAAAGCAGCTGAGTTTAGTACTAGCTGGTAAAATGAAACCTAATGAAGCAACAGAATTAAAAGCATTATTCTCATAAATAAAAAAAGTCCGATTTTTAAAATCGGACTTTTTGTTTTATAATTTTTTAAGCTGAAAAGAATTCTTCTAGTTCTTTCAAGGTTTCTGTTGTGGGTACTAAATCTTTTACAATGTTTCCTTTTTCTAAAACCACAATTCTATCAGAGACTTCAACAGTATGCTGTAAATCATGACTTGAAACTAAAACGGTTGTGTTACTGTCTTCTGCCAATGATTTGATGATTTTTTTGAGGCGAATTTGTGTTGTTGGATCCAAATTAGCAAATGGTTCGTCCAAAATAATAATTTCTGGATTCCCAATTAACGCTCCTATAATTCCTGCTTTTTTGGCATTTCCTTTCGATAAATCTCTTAAATATTTTTTATTATTTAAAATTTCACCATTAAAGAAATCTTCATATTTCGTAAGAAAAGCATCTACATCTGCTTTATTCCAACCTCTTAATTCTCCAATGAAGTAAAAATACTCTTCTGGTGTTAAATACCCAATAAGGAAACTTTCATCTAAGAATGAAGTGGTAAATACTTTCCACGATTCATCAGTGTTTATTTGAACGTTATTAGAAGTAATTTTTCCACTTGAAGGTTGAATCAAATCTAAAAGAAGACTAAAAAAAGTGGTTTTTCCAGCACCATTATTTCCCACAAGACCAAAACTTTGTCCTTTTGGTATTTCTAAATTTTCAATTTGCAGTACTGTTGTGCCGTTATATTTTTTGGATAAATTGTTTACTTGTATCATGTTACGGTAATTTCAAATAATTAATAATGAGTTCAAAAAAACTAACCTTTCTGCTTATAGGCTTCAAGAGTAATGTATTTTTCTTTTTTGTAAATTGATTCGATGATTTGGAAAACTTTATTTTTAAAAGCAAAGCCTAAAACACCTAATAAGGCTACTAATAAATAACCAAATTGCCAGCCAAGCGTATAATGACCAATGGCATAAACAAGCATGGGTAATAGTAATTTTGGTAAGGAAATTAATAAGGTTTTTACATTAAAAGCCTTTTTGTCACCAAAAGCATTTTTATTTGAAGTTAGATCGATAGGTGTTTTTATATAAGCACCACCTAATAAAACCAAATGTGAATTTACTCCAATATTAAAAATAGCTCCTGTAAGAATCGCTAAATAGGTTTCTATCCCAAAGAACAAATACAAACTGGCTAAAAGAGTAGAAACGGTGGTAGCAATTACCATTAACCACCATTTCGACGATAAATAATCTTTATAAGTAATATTTTGTGTCATCATTAGAGGATAATACGAACTGTCCCAGCTTGGTACAAATTGTCCGAAATTAAATAAGAAACCACCTGAAACAAAAATACCAGCAAAAATTTTCCAAACGGGTGCATTATAAACTTCTAGAGAATTTGTGAAAAACAATAATCCGTAGAATAAAAACATAACACTCATTAATAGTGTTGTTTTCGCTCTTTTATTTCTCTTTAACAAACGAATGTCATTTTTTAAGAAAGTACCTAATTTGCCAAATTGATCTAAGAAAGTTAAGTTTTCAGTAGTCGCTAAATTTTGCTCAATCGATAAGCCAGCATCTAAATACAAATTCGATTTAAAAAATTTGAAATTAAGATAATACAATAAGGCTAAGATTGCAATTGGGATAAGGACCCAAAAAGATTGGTTGTAAAAAGAAGCAAAAAAAGGATTAGAGTAAAGGCTAATATCAAAAACAGAATAATATTGAAGTACACCAAAGAGGGCAAAAACACCTACTATAGTGTAAAAAACAGCATCTTTTTTGTCTATTAAAATGGCTAAAAAATTATTAATGTATACAAAAAGAAGCATGCTTATACACCAAATCCAAGCAGTTCCAGCATATCCTTTCATAACTAAAGTTATCGTAAATGGAATAAAGAAAAACCAATGGATAAAATTGAAAAAAGACAACATGGTCTTATTCAAGACAAATCGAACAATATTATTTTTCCTAATATTTTGATTTAAAAAAGGTCGGATTGATAAAGTGGGCATTTTTTGAAAGAAAAACCGAATCACTAAATCCACGAGTAAGTAATACAAAGCAAAACTATTGATTGTATCAAAAGGATTTTGACCTGCTTTTTCTAGAATATGATAGGCACCAAAACCCAATAAAAGAAACATACTCATGAAATACAAGGCTCCCAGAATCATGAAAATTTTTAAGACAATATTAGTGGAAAAGGAAGAAGATCGTATAAAGGCTTTCCACTCTAATTTGAGAAATTGTTTGACCATATTTTAGTTTTGTTGGTTTCTTATTGGTAGTCACTTGCACTAAAATGTTACGATTTTTTTTAATTTATCTACAAACAAGGCGATTTTGTTTCTTATTTTTGTAGAAAATATAAAAGAAATGTCAACATTCTATAAATTAGTTATAAAAGAAATAAGAAGAGAAACCCCTTCTTCGGTATCGATACTTTTTAATGTTCCAGAAGAATTAAAAACTTTTTATCAATTTGTCTCTGGGCAATATGTAACCTTGAAATTAACCTTAGACGGTCAAGAAGTTAGAAGAGCCTATTCTATTTGTTCTTCTCCCAAAAGTGGCGAATTGCGTGTGGCTGTTAAAGCCGTTAAAAATGGTTTCTTTTCTAAATTTGCCAATGAAAATTTGAAAGAAGGCAATCTAATTGAAGTAGGTTTGCCAGAAGGTAAATTTATTTTCGAACCCCAATCAGACAGACAAAAAAATTATGTGGCTTTTGCTGCAGGAAGTGGTATAACACCAATTATGTCGATTGTAAAATCGGTTTTAGAAAGCGAGCCAAAAAGCACTTTTGTATTAGTTTATGGGAATAAAAACGTAGAAGAAACTATTTTTCACAACCAACTTCAAGAATTGCATTTACACTATGTAGGCCGATTTTTTGTACATTATGTGTATAGTAAAATTAATGTTGAGGGTGAATTATTTGGTCGAATTGATAAATCGGCTGTGAATTATGTCCTTAAAAATAAACACAGCGAGAAAAGCTTTGACAAGTATTATTTATGTGGTCCAGAAGAAATGATTAATTTGGTTTCTAATGTGCTAAAAGAGAACAATGTTTCCGAAAAAGACATTAAGTTTGAATTGTTTACGACAACTGCGAATGAAAATGCGAGTGCTGCGACTTTAGAAGGTCATACAAAAATTACAGTTGTGGTTGATGATGAAGAAACACATTTTGAAATGAGTCAAAAACAAACCATTCTTGAGGCTGCTTTGAAACAAGGAATTGATGCACCTTATTCTTGTCAAGGTGGTGTTTGTAGTAGTTGTATATGTAGAGTAAAAGAAGGAAAAGCTGTTATGAAGAAAAATGCTATTTTAACCGATGGGGAAATCGAAGAAGGATTGGTATTAGCTTGTCAAGCGGTTCCTACGACCGATACCGTTTTTGTGGATTTTGATGATGTATAATCGCAATAGTTGAAATAAAAAAAGCTCCGATTTTCGGAGCTTTTTTGTTAAAATTAAATTATAATTATTCGGTAATTACTTCATTCTTGTTGTTTCTATTGCGTAACCAAATTTTGAAAAGGTTTACCAAATAGAATAGAACAGGAACTACTATTAAAGTAAGGAAAGTAGCAAAGATTAATCCAAAGATCACGGTCCATGCTAAAGGTCCCCAGAAAATTACGTTATCACCACCCATATATATATGAGGATTACCAGTTGCAAACAAACTGAAGAAATCGATATTAAATCCAATTGCTAATGGAATTAATCCCAATACCGTTGTAATAGCTGTTAATAAAACGGGTCGTAAACGTGCCTTACCACCTGTTACAATTGCATTAAAAATATCTTCTTTAGGTAATTGCGCTTCTTTAGGAAGATTTAACTCTTCTTTTCTTCTCGCGATTAATAAATCGGTATAATCGAGTAATACCACACCATTATTCACCACAATTCCGGCTAATGATATAATACCCATCATGGTCATCATAATTACGAATGGCCATCCCGTTATCATTAATCCTAAGAATACGCCAATGAAACTTAAGAATACAGCCACCATGATAATTCCTGGTCTTGAAACAGAGTTGAATTGGAAAATTAAAATTAAAAAGATTAAGAATAAACCAGTTACTAAAGCACCCATTAAGAAAGCCATTTGTTTTCCTTGTTCTTCTAATTGACCTGTGTAGTCAAATTTTACTGTTTTTGGAGCGTCAAAATTTCCCATTTCAGCTTGAATTTGAGCTACTACTGCTCCAGCATCTGTAAAGCCAGGTGATAAAGCAGAATATAGAACAACCACTCTTTCATATTGTTTGTGTTTAATGGCACTAAATGAAGAGGTGTTCTTTTGAGAAGCAACCGTTGAAACTGGAATTTCTTTAATTTGGCCTGAAGCCATATCTCTAAAAGTGATGTTCTGATTAAAAATAGCACTTTTGTTGTAACGATTGTCTTCGTTAAAACGAACATAAATATCATAATCTTCCCCATCTTTCTTGTAAATACCTGCTTTTTCACCAAAAATAGAACGACGCAATTGATTTCCTACTTGTCCAGCAGAAACACCCATTTCACCTGCTTTTTCTCTATCCACAACCACTTTCATTGCAGGTTTGTCTTTGTTCACGTCTACTTTTAATTCATCCACTCCAGGAATATTTTTGGTATTCAAGAAATCTTTCATTTTCTCAGCAGTAGCAATTAATTCATTGTAATCTTTTCCTTTAATTTCAATGTTAATTGGGTAACCTGCTGGAGGACCAACTGCATCTTTTTCAACAGAAATTGTCACTCCAGGATAAATATCCTTAAGAGCTGCTTGCACTTTTTTACGAAGATCTTCAGAGTCTAAGCCATTTCTAAACTTGTATTCTCTCATCGAAATCGTAATCTTACCTTTATGAGGCATTTCAGCGGTAGAACCTCCATCTGTTTGAGGATTACCAGCTCCTTCACCAACTTGTGAAACAGCACTTTCTACTAAATAATTGGTTTTGTCTTCCGGATTGATAATCGATTCTCCTTCTAAATCCTGATTCAATACAGCATAGACTCTTTTTTCAATCGAATTTGTAATTTCATTGGTTTTGGTAATATCAGTTCCTTGCGGATATTCGATGTATACAATAATTTGGTTGGGCGTATTGTCTGGGAAAAATTCCACTTTGGTACGACCACTTCCTACGCTCCATCCAAAGTATAATCCTAAAATAACAAAGAACATTAACGCCATTCCCACTACTGTTAAGTAGGGTTTTTTGCCAGATAAAAAGAATTTCAATCCACTTTCATACCAGTTTTCCCATTTGGTTAAAACTTTGTTTTGGAAAGAAAGCGTCCATCCTTTAATAACATATTTATACAACCAGAACATAAGGGCAGTAAAAATCATTACTGAACCTAAAGCACGCATGCTGCCACCAAGGATTAAAATAATAGCTCCAAAACCACCTAAAATAATACTTAATCGGATTAAGGCTTTACGAGATAATATTTTTTCGTTGATATCCATAAATTGAGATACCATTACCGAGTTGAAGAAGATTGCCACAAATAAAGAGGAACCTAATACTACAGAAAGCGTGATTGGGAAATAAATCATAAATTGCCCCATTACACCAGGCCACATTCCAAGTGGAACGAAAGCTGCAACCGTTGTTGCCGTTGAAATAATAATTGGCAGCGCAATTTCCCCAATTCCTTTCTTAGCAGCTTCAATACGTCCCATTCCTTCGTCTTCCATTAATCGGTAAACGTTTTCAACAACTACGATTCCGTTGTCTACTAACATTCCTAATCCCATAATTAATCCAAAAAGAATCATGGTATTCATCGTGTATCCTAAAGCGCTTAGAATCATGAAAGACATGAACATCGACATTGGAATTGCAAAACCTACAAATAATGCATTTCTAAATCCAAGGAAGAACATTAAAACTCCTACAACTAAGATAATACCAAAAATGATATTGTTTACTAAATCGTCTACCTGATTTAAGGTTCTTGACGACTGATCGTTAGCAATTGTAATTTTCAGATCTTTAGGTAAATAATTTTCTTCCGCTTTTTTTACAATCTCTCTAATTTGTTCCGCAGCGTTAATCATGTTTTTACCAGCACGTTTTTTAACGTCTAGCATTACAACGCTATTTCCAAACTCTCTAGCATAAGTGGTTTTATCAACATCTTTAAAGGTTATTTTAGCAATGTCTTTTAGATATACCGCACCACCTTGTGTTTTAACCACAAAGCTTTCTAATTCTTTGGGTTGGTCTACTTCACCAAGAATACGTATGGTTCTTCTTTGACCATTAGCAATTAAATTACCCGCAGACATGGTTACGTTTCCGTTTCTAATAGCATTAATTACATCATCAAAGCTTACTTGAGAAGCCATCATTTTGTAAATATCTACTGCAACTTCTACTTCTTTTTCTTGGGCTCCACGAATATCAACTTGTTTGATTTCCTCTAACGCTTCAATTTCATCTTCTAAGTATTCACCAAAGACTTTTAATTTATCAACTGGATAATCTCCTTGAATGTTAATGTTCATAATAGGAACTTCTTCAGAAAGATTCAAGTCAAACACATTAGGTTCAACTTTAGCACCATTAAATGTTGGCCAGTCTTCACCACCAGTTTTGGTGTCTATTTTATCTTTAATCTTTTGTTTCGCCGCTTCTACAGTAATTTTTTCATCAAATTCTACTGTAATAATTCCATAATCTTCTTGAGAGGTAGACAAAACTTTGACCACATTACTCACATTTCTGATTTCGTCTTCTAAAGGGTCAATGATAAGTCTTTCAATATCTTCAGCAGTATTACCTGGATAAACGGTACTTATGTATATTTTCGTTTCTTTAATTTCTGGGAAATCCTCTCTAGGCATACTGTAGTATGCAGATAATCCAAGAAACAAGAACATTACCATCGCTACATATATGGTCATCTTATTTTCGATAGCCCATGATGATAATTTAAATTCTTTGTTTGTATCTGTATTTGTGGTACTCATTACTTACACTTATTTGATTATGGATACTTTTTGTCCGTCTTTTACGCTACGAGCTCCTTCACTAATTACTAAATCTCCGTCTTTGATACCTTCTGTAATTTCAGCATAGTTACCTTGAGTTAAACCGGTTTTAACTATTACTTTTTTAGCTGTGGCTTGACCATCTTTTGTAGTATTGTCTGCAACATATAGATATTGTTCTCCTTCTGCATTTTCGGAGATAATACTAATAGGCACCACAATAGTTTTTGGATTTGTATAATCTTTAATTTGAATTTTTGAAGTTAAATTAGGTTTAATTTGACCGTTTTTACTTGGAACAGCGATTTGGATGTTAAAAGAACGGTTCGCAGGATTGATGTAGTTACTAGCTTGTGTAACTTTTGCATTGAAGGTTTCACCTAAAATTGGGAAATCTACAATTACCTCAGTTCCTTTTTTAACAGTTGCAATGTTTTTTTCAGGAACTTCAGCTTCTAAATACATATCACTTAAGTTAACGATTCTTAAAATTGGAGTTCCAGGTCCTACTACGCTTCCTTTTTCAGTGATAATATCATCAATTGTACCTGAAAAAGGAGCTCTAACTACCGTTTTAGCAATTTGAGCTTTCATTTGAGAAACTGCTTTTACTTGTGCCTCATAATTTGTTTTAGCTTGTAAATATTGAATTTCTGAACCTATTTTTTGGTTCCAAAGGTTTTGTTGTCTTTCAAAAGTAGTTTTTGCTAAAGCCGCTTGCGTTTCCATTTGCGCTAATTGCGATCCTAAACCACCATCATCAATTTTAGCTAAAGTTTGACCTTTAGAAACTTTTTGACCTTCTTTTACATAAACTTGTTGTAAAACACCACCATATTCCGCATTTAAAACAATGTTTTGTTTGGTTTGTACGGTAGCTTGTAATTCTAAATAATGATTGAAGACCGTATCTTTTGCTGCAATAGTTGTAATTAAAGCTAGTTTATGATTTTCATCCAGTTTGCCAATAGCTTCATCAATCTTTGCTATTTCTGCAAGCAAGGCATCTGATTGTGTGATCAATTCCCCTCTTTTAGCTCTTAATTGTGTTAAGTCACCTTTTTCAATTACGGCTTCCGTAGAATTTTTTTTATCGCCACCACATGAAAGTAGTACTAGTGATGCGATTACTGTAATATATATTTTTTTCATTTGTAAGATTGTATTATTGAGGATTAGTTATTTTTTCTAAAGCTGTTTTTTTGTTAATAACATCAATCATAGATTGAAGATAATTTTGTTGTGCAGTGTATAATTGACGTTGTGCTTCTGTAAATTCAAAACTGGTTGAAAGACCTTCTCTGAATTTGATTTGCTGCTTATTTTCAATACGTTCAGCTAATTTTAAATTGGATTTTGAAGTTGCATATTGTTCAATACTAAATTCATAATCACTTTTAGCGGATTCATATTGTAATTTTAGCATTTGTTCCGCTTCTGTAAGTTGGGTTTCTGCTTGTTCAAAAGCAATTTTAGCTTGTTGACTTTTAGCTCTTTTACCAAAACTTCCAAAAATAGGTACGTTTAAGTTAACTCCTACATAGGAAAAATTAAACCATTTTTGATCTTGTTGGAAGAAAGTAAATTCATTTGAAAAGGCATTGTATCCAAAATTAGCACTTGCAGAAAGTTTAGGTAAATAAGCCGCTTTTTGCAATTTATACTCCAATCTTCTTTGTTCTCTAAAGTTTTCTGCGATTTGATAATCGATATTGTTGGCAACATTAAAAGATTCACTTGTAGCGGCTAAATCTACTTTTTGGGTAGCTAAAGCATCTAAGTTGTCTGTTAATATTAGTGTATCATCGATAGTTAGTCCTAAATTGATTTTTAGCATGTTTGTAGAAATGTCAACTAAACGATTCATATTGCTTAGACTGCTATTTACAGAAGCTAATGTGATTTGTAATTGCTCTACACTTTCTTCTTCGATAAGACCGTTTTTATAAGTTTGTTCTGCTTCGAAAACATTTTTTTCTAATGTAGCTTTGTTTTTTTCGAGTATTGCGATGTTTTCTTTTGCTAATAAAACATTTCCATAGTAATTGGTTACCATTTCACGAGTTTCATTATCGGTTTTAACCTTATAATTTTGATAGTATTTCAAATAGGTCTTTGAAGCTTGTAAAGCAACAATATAAGAACCATCAAAAATTAATTGGGTTAAGGAAGCACTTGCTGTCATGTTATGTTTGGTACCAAATTCAACTTCTGCAAATTCTCCAGGATTTCCACCAAAAAATTCAGCAGGAACTACCGATTTTTGAAGTACAATATTATTCTGATAATTTACATTTCCATTAATTTGAGGTAAACCAGTAGCGGTTGTTTCCCATTTTTTTTGTTTAGCAGCTTCGATGTCTCTGCTTGCGTTTATTGCTTTATAGTTATTTTGTAACGCATAACTTATAGCTTCTTCCAATGAGAAAGAATACGTTTGTTTTTCTTCTTGCGCACTTACAAAACTGACAAAAAGTAATAAGAGTATTACAATTTTATGTTTCATTTTTAATTATTTGGTTATTAGTTTATTTAAAATTTCAATTCCTTTTGCTGTGCAAATACCTCTCAAGTGGTATTCTAAATAGTTTAATTGGACTTCTCTTGGACTAAATTTTTTGGGGTCAAAAATTTCAGCATCTTTAATACTTGTCATTCCAGCAAAATAAAAACGACTAATTAATTCTTTATTGATTTCACTTCTAAACAAGCCTAATGCAATACCTTTTTCCAAGTTATCTACTACACAAGTTCCCATTTTGTCAAATTGCTTTATAGTTAAAGACTTATGTATTCTAGGATAATACTTTTGTAGTTGGTAAATAGGTGACGTTTTTTCATCTTTTAAATTTTGAACTACAAAATCCTTGATGGCAAAAAGTTCTTCAATGGGGTTTTTATTTGCTAAAATAATTTCATCAATTCCACATGATATCCTTTCAAATAAATTACTTGTTGTAGCTTTAATTAGACTGTCTTTGTTTGAAAAATGCTGATAAATTGTTTTTTTAGAAATTCCCATTTCAGAAGCAATGTCGTCCATAGTCACACTTTTAAATCCAAGTGTTAGGAACATTTCGGTTGCTTTTTCTAAAATTTGGTCCTTCATACTAGTTATATATTCATTGGTATTTAAGTTTTAATTCGATGCAAATATATACAGGAAACTTTTAATACAAAAAAAGTTTCCTTAGTTTTTACATAAATTTAACATTACCTTAAGAAGTAATTCTTATCCGTTATTTTGATACATACTCCAAATAAAAAAACTATTTTTGTGCGGAAATTTATTTACCCTATACTATGCACACTGTTAGTCAATTTCAAGAAATTATTAAAAATCATTTTGAAACTTTACAAATTAACAAAGAGCCTAAAAATTTATATGAACCCATAGCTTATATTCTTTCTTTAGGAGGGAAAAGAATGAGACCTGTTTTAACTTTAATGGCTACTGAAATTTTTAATGTCTCTTGTGAGAAAGCAATTCCTGCAGCTACGGCGGTTGAGGTGTTTCATAATTTTTCATTAATTCATGATGATATAATGGATGATGCTCCTTTACGAAGAGGCAATCAAACCGTACATGAAAAATGGGATGTGAATACAGGAATTTTATCGGGTGACGCCATGCTTATCATAGCGTATCAGTTCTTTGAAAGTTATGAACCTGTAATTTTTCAACAATTGGCTAAATTATTCAGTAAAACGGCTTTAGAAGTTTGCGAAGGGCAACAATATGATGTGGATTTCGAAACCAGAGACGATGTTACCATTCCTGAATATTTAAAAATGATTGAATATAAAACAGCAGTCTTGGTAGGTGCAGCCATGAAAATGGGTGCGATTGT
Organism: Flavobacterium sp. NRK F7; assembly: GCF_024054195.1. GTDB lineage: Bacteria > Bacteroidota > Bacteroidia > Flavobacteriales > Flavobacteriaceae > Flavobacterium. The sequence continues at coordinate 948,761 of NZ_JAMXLB010000001.1, forward strand.
TGCAGAAACGTCTAGTGAAAATGCCAATTTAATCTATGATTTTGGTCTAAATTTAGGAATTGCCTTTCAGTTGCAAGATGATTATTTAGATGCTTTTGGAAATCCAGAAACTTTTGGAAAACAAGTAGGAGGGGATATTATAGAAAATAAAAAAACCTATTTGTACTTAAAAGCTTTAGAATTTAGTAAAGCAGATGATAAAGAGCAATTGTTGCATTTGTTTTCCATACAGCCTACAGATAATATAAATAAAATTGCATCCGTAAAAGAAATTTTTGTGAGTTCAGGTGCAGCCAATGCTACTCAAGATGCTATAAAAGATTATACACTTAAAGCTTTTGATACCTTAGAAAAAATGGAAATTTCAAAAGAGAAAAAGATGATTTTGAGGGCTTTTGGAGAAAAGTTGATGAATAGAAATGTGTAATTAAATTACAATTTTGGAAATTCCAAATCCCAATAAGGTATTTTAAAGTTTTTGGAATTTGGAATTTATTTTTTTAATTTATGTATATACAACCTGTAAATATCGATGACTTAATCAATCAATCAGAAGAAAATCACTTGTATTTTAAATTGATTGAGCAAACCAACAAAGATTTTGCTTTGGCAAACGAACCCATTGATATTCCTTTGGATATTTTTCCTTTTCAGTTTAAAGAATTGGTACACGAAAAAATGTATCGTTTAATTCAACACAAATTTGCTGAATATTTAAATTTACTTTATATAATTGATGTTTCTGAAAGTGAAATTAAAAAATTAGACGGTTCTGATTTAGTTATATTAGCAGAACAAGTTACTTTTTTAGTGCTAAAAAGAGAATGGCAAAAAGTATGGTTTAGAAATAAGTACTAGTATTCTTTTAAAAATAAACCCTTATAAAAGGCATAAAAGCATTGGCATAAACACCTTGATTTTCTTTGTATAAAACATTGTACCGCAAACCAAACGTTACATTTTGAGATCGATAACCAGCGCCTAAAAACAAGGCTGTATTCCAAAAATTATCGGTAAAATTGCCATAATAATCCTCAAAAGTAGTATTTACTCTTAATTGTTCTAATTCAGCTGAAAGTTGGATTTGCTCTAAAGGGTTAAAGAGACCAATAATGCTTCCTCCATAGAGATTCGATTGATATACATTTTTTTGTTTCACATAACTATATTGTAAACCAAGACCAGCTGCAAAATAGTCATTAAAGTTATAGATGGCACTAGGTGCAACAGTTACATTCGTATAATTATTGCCAAAACCAAGACCTAAACCACCACCAAATTGTACTTTTTCCCAAAATAAACTTCGTGATTCAATAGACTCATTTTCTTGTGCATTACTATGAAAAACATTTGTTATTAAAAGGGTAAAAACCAAACAAAATGTTAAAAAAAACTGCTTATTCTTTTTCATAGGCCCAATTCTAAAAAAAATATGTTATAAAAGTACGATTTTCTTTAAAAGATTATAGCAAATGTTTTACTTTTGCATAATATTTTTAACCAAATCGTCATTAGACTAGATATATGGATAGGTTTTCCTTTTTAAATGCTGCTCATACAGCATTTTTCGCTGATTTATACGATCAATATTTACAAAACCCAGATACTGTTGAACCGAGTTGGAGAAGTTTTTTCCAAGGTTTTGATTTTGCAAATGAGTTTGCAAGTCCAGTGGAGCAATTGTCAGCCATGGCAAATGGAACTACAACTGTAAATGACAATGCTGAAAAAATACTTAAAGAATTTAATGTTCTTAAGTTAATTGAAGGATATCGAACGCGAGGACATTTGTTTACTAAAACAAATCCTGTAAGAGAGAGAAGGACATATTCACCTACATTAGCCATCGAGAATTTTGGATTATCACAATCCGATTTGAATACGGTTTTTGATGCAGCTAAAATGGTAAACATGCAACCAAGTACTTTAGCTGAAATTATCAAACATCTTGAAAGTGTTTATTGTTCTTCCATAGGAGTAGAATACATGTATATTCGTGACCCAAAAGTGCAAGAATGGATTAAGAACCGATTGGATATTAATGATAATCAGCCTAATTTTTCGGCAGAACAAAAGAAAAATATTTTAGGAAAGTTAAATGAAGCGGTTTCTTTTGAAACGTTTTTACATGCTAAATATGTTGGACAAAAGCGATTTTCATTGGAAGGCTGTGAATCGGCTATTCCAGCTTTAGATGCATTAATAGAAGCTGCTGCTGAAAAAGGTGTAGAGCAATTTGTAATGGGAATGGCTCACCGAGGGCGTTTGAATGTTTTAGCCAATATTTTTGGAAAGAATACACAAAATATTTTCTCAGAATTTGATGGAAAAGATTATGATGATGATATGTACTTCGATGGTGATGTAAAATACCACTTAGGACTTACATCAGATAGAGAAACAAATTCTGGTAAAAAAATCAATTTAAATTTAGCACCAAACCCGTCACATTTAGAAACTGTTGGTGCCGTTATAGAAGGTATTGCTAGAGCAAAACAAGATCGAAATTATCCAGATAATGCTTCTAAAGTATTGCCTATTGCTTTGCATGGAGATGCCGCTGTTGCTGGACAAGGTATTGTTTATGAAATCATTCAAATGGCAAAATTGGATGGTTACAAAACAGGAGGAACCATTCACTTGGTCATCAACAACCAGGTTGGTTTTACCACAAATTATTTAGATGCGCGTTCATCTACCTATTGTACCGATGTCGCAAAAGTGACATTATCTCCAGTTTTACATGTGAATGCAGATGATGCTGAAGCAGTAGTTCATGCCATGTTGTTTGCGTTAGATTACCGAATGGAATTTGGTACCGATGTATTTATCGACCTATTAGGCTATAGAAAATATGGACATAATGAAGGGGATGAGCCTAAATTTACACAACCTATTTTATATAAAGCAATTTCAAAACATAAAAATCCAAGAGATATTTATGCTGAAAAATTGAAGAATGAAGGTATTATTGATGCTAATTATGTCAAAGAATTAGAAGAGAAATACAAAGCAAAACTCGATGAAAACTTAGAAGAATCTCGTAAAAAAGACTTAACAGTCATTACACCTTTCATGCAAAATGAATGGACCGGATTTGAACAAGTTTCAGATGCAGGAATGCTTGAAAAACAAGATACGTCTTTCAATAAAGAAAAATTAACTGAAATAGCAAAAACCATATGCGAATTGCCTTCTAATAAGAAATTTATTAGTAAGATTACTAAAATTATCAAAGATCGAAATGATATGTATTTTGAGAAAGATAGTTTAGATTGGGCAATGGGCGAACTCTTAGCCTATGGTACTTTATTACAAGAAGGTTACGACGTACGTATTTCGGGTCAGGATGTAGAAAGAGGTACTTTTTCTCATAGACATGCTGTAATTAAAGTAGAAGACTCTGAAGAAGAAGTAGTTTTATTAAACGATATCAAAGATAAAAAAGGGAATTTTTATATTTATAATTCCTTACTTTCCGAATATGGAGTAGTTGGTTTTGAATATGGATATGCCTTAGCTTCACCAAATACATTAACGATATGGGAAGCACAATTTGGAGATTTTTCTAATGGTGCTCAAATTATGATTGACCAATATATTTCTGCAGGGGAAGATAAGTGGAACAATCAAAACGGATTGGTAATGTTGTTGCCTCACGGATACGAAAACCAAGGAGCGGAGCACTCATCAGCACGTATGGAGCGTTACTTACAAATGTGTGCGAAACACAATATGTATATTGCAGATTGTACTACACCAGCTAACTTCTTCCATTTGTTGAGAAGACAAATGAAAAGTAAATTCCGCAAGCCTTTAATTGTATTTACACCAAAGAGTCTGTTACGTCTAGATTTAGCAGTTTCAAAAGTTGATGAATTAGCAAACGGACAATTCCAAGAAATTTTAGATGATCCAAATGTTACGGATAAAAAAGCAATAAAAACATTAGTGCTTTGTACGGGTAAAGTGTACTACGATATTATTATTAAAAGAGAAGAATTAGAAAGAAATGATGTAGCCGTAGTACGTTTAGAGCAATTATTCCCATTAGCTACGGATCAAATTAAAGCGATTATTGAGAGCTATCCAAATGTAGAAGATTATGTTTGGGCTCAAGAAGAGCCTAAAAACATGGGAGCTTACAGTTATATGTTAATGAATTTCGATTTAGTAAAATTAAGATTAGCATCACCAAAAGCCTATAGTGCTCCTGCTGCAGGAAGTTACGAGCGTTCTAAAAAACGCCAGAAAAAAGCTATAGAAATGGTTTTCGATAAAACAATAGTTCAATAAAAAAATTCAAATGTCAGCCCTGTCATTAAAAAATGCAAGTATAGGGTCAACTTTTAAACTAAAAGAATATGATTTTAGAAATGAAAGTCCCATCACCGGGAGAGTCAATTAAAGAAGTAGAAATTGCAACTTGGTTAGTACAAGATGGCGATTATGTTGAAAAAGATCAAGCTATTGCTGAGGTAGATTCAGATAAAGCTACTTTAGAATTACCAGCGGAAGCAAGTGGTATTATTACTTTAAAAGCGGAAGAAGGTGATGCGGTTGCTGTTGGTGCAGTAGTCTGTTTAATTGATACGGGTGCTGCAAAACCATCTGGTAACGATAACGGTGCAGTTGCTTCAAAAGAAGAAGTGAAAACAGAAGTTAAAAAGGATGAAGCACCAAAGGCTCCAGCGGAAACAGAAAAAACATATGCTTCTGGAACACCCTCTCCAGCAGCAAGAAAAATATTAGAAGAGAAAAGCATTGAGCCATCTACTATCGTAGGAACGGGTAAAGGTGGACGCATCACTACTGAAGATGCTAAAAATGCAGTGCCTTCAATGGGAACACCTACTGGTGGTAACAGAGGTTCTGAGAAAACGAAATTATCCATGTTACGTCGTAAAGTGGCAGAACGTTTAGTATCTGCTAAAAATGAAACAGCTATGTTAACTACTTTTAATGAAGTAGACATGACTGCGATTTACGACTTACGTAACCAATATAAAGACGAATTCAAAAACAAGCACAATGTTGGTTTAGGATTTATGTCTTTCTTTACAAAAGCAGTAACTCGTGCGTTACAATTGTACCCAGATGTTAACTCTATGATCGATGGAGATTACAAAGTGGCTTACGATTTTTGTGATATTTCTGTAGCGGTTTCTGGACCAAAAGGATTAATGGTTCCTGTAATGCGTAATGCAGAATTATTGTCTTTCAGAGGCGTTGAAGCGGAAATCAAACGTTTGGCTTTAAGAGCGCGTGACGGACAAATTACGGTAGATGAAATGACTGGAGGAACTTTCACGATTTCTAATGGTGGAGTTTTTGGAAGTATGTTATCTACTCCTATTATTAATCCTCCTCAATCTGGAATTTTAGGAATGCATAATGTAGTGGAAAGAGCTATCGTTAAAAACGGTCAAATAGTAATTGCTCCAGTAATGTTTGTAGCTTTATCGTATGATCATAGAATTATCGACGGACGTGAGTCGGTTGGTTTCTTAGTGGCTGTTAAAGAAGCTTTAGAAAATCCAGTAGAATTATTAATGGATAACAATCCTAAGAAAGCTTTAGAGCTTTAATAAAATGATATTCTAAATTTTTAGTATAAACAAAACCCCAAATTCTATGAATTTGGGGTTTTTTATTTTGAGTAACTTTACGTACACTATTTCAAATACAAATAATGATTGGAATAATCAATAATGGCTTTTCCTTGTAACAATACATCTGCACCAATAATGCCATCTACTGCTTTGGTTTTATAACTGTTCAAAGCCTCATTTACATGACTCATATCAAAAATAATAACCATAAGACTTTTGGTTTTCCAACGGCTCATTTGCAATACATTACTTTTTGAAACTTGGGTTTCCATTCCAGTTGCACCTGCTCCAGCAGCCTTCGTTTCTGAGTTTTCAGCAAATAATTGGAACTTTGAAATGCCTTCATTACCCACACAGCTATTACTGGCTCCAGTATCCAAAATAAAAGTGCCATTTACGCCATTTATTTTGGCTTTAATAAGTAAATGTTGGGTTTTTAAAACAGTAAATTTTATCTTTTTATATTTCTTTTCTTTTAAGAAATCTTGCAATTCTTCCATAACTCAAAAATAGTACAATTAGGAGAAGAAATCCTAACGCATAATAATAAATATAAGTTGTCTCTGAGCTGTCAATAGCTCCATAATATACAAATGCACTCCAGTAGTAAGGTGATTTTTTTGCATTTGAAATGGATTGGTCTTCCAAATAATCCATTTTAGCGGCATAATTCGATTCAAAAAAGGAATGTTGCTTATTGTAATTAGAATAAAAATGAGTCATAATTTCTGAGGTCGCAAAATCATTAATTTTCCACAAACTAAAAAGCACATTTTTAGCTCCTGCATATTGAAACGCACGTGCTATACTTATAGCTCCTTCTCCTTTTTGAAGTTTACCAATACCCGTTTCACAAGCACTTAAAACCACTAAATCAGGATGGCAATCTTGTAATCCGTATAATTCGTTTACTAACATAACATCATCATAAAATACTAAGGTGGCAGGTGTACTAAACGAACCACTTGTGCCGTGAGTAGAAAGATGAATGATTCCGTATTGATTGCAATATTTTTTAAAGTTTTCACGGTTTGCAGCTTCATTTAGAAATAAAGTAGCTTTGTTTTTCTCTAAGATTTTAGATTCTTCAATAGAATATTCTAAATAAGCATTGGTGTTTTTAAAAATAGGAAAAAAGCCAACGATTGTATTGTTTTTATGAGAAACCACATTTTTAGAATAAAAAGTTGCATTACTTTGATACGCTATCTTATTTTGATAGACTAAAAATGGAATGGTAGTATAGGTTTTAGAATTGGTTTTTTGGGTTACCAAAGCATCAAAAGCTACAAAATGAAGTAATCCATCAGGAAAAATGACTAAATTTTTTTGAGGTTCAACTTGTTCTAAACCTAATAGGGTATAGAGTGAATAAGCTGTAGTTGTAAAAGAAGCAACATTACTATTAATGGTATTTGCTTTTTCAAACGAAGCGATGAATTTTTTTAATGTATTTTCTTGATCTGTGTTGAATGTAATTTTTTTCCAATTTACTTCTCCATTATTGCTGTAAAAGGAATACGCTTTTTCTTTACCCCAAAAATAATAAAGTAGTTGCGCTTGATCCTCGTTCAATTTTTTTTGTATATCAAATAGTGTTATAGTCTCTGTTTTGCTTTTAAAGATGGTATTAATTTTTTTATTCAAGTTTTTCAATTGTATGCTTAAGGTTGCTAATTCATTGTTTAAGCTGATCAATCGTTCGTGGTTTTTTTGGGTAATTTGCAAACGAATGTATTCGTTAATTAAGAACTCTTGTTTGCTTACTAATTCGTTTTGTAATTGTAAATCGGAATTGTTTGGGAATTGTTCCAATAAGGTTTTTTGCTGATTTCGGTCTTTTAAAACAGTGTTTTTTGTTTTTTCAGCATAGGTAAATGCTTTTTCTAAGAAATGCAGTTCTGACCTATCTTGATAGAGGTTCCACAAGATGTCGATGCATTTTTCGGTACGTTTTCGATCTTCAATTTGGTGTCTAATTTCAGCTTCTTGAGAGATGAGTTGGTCACGAATTAAATCACTCACATAAAAGCTCAAGTCATACCATTTTAATTTTTCTAGATTATCTTCTTCTAGATAAGCCAAGCCATCAAAGATGACTAAAAAAGTATTTTCAGGATAAAGTATATTGGTGTCTAAATGGGTATTTGTTTTATCAAAAGGAAGTAAAGTAGCATAAGCTTTTGTAAAACTATTTCTTGCCTTTTGATTGTCATTTAAAGAAATGTAAATAGAAGCCTCTTCGGTGTATAATTTTGCTAAGGTTCTCGCCTCTATATTTTTATCTTTTAAAATTTGGGTCTTTGCTTTTTCAAAATAGCTTAAGGCTGCATTAGGATTGTTATTTTGTAAAGCCATCCACGCCTTGTTTTTTAATGCTTGAGTATCATTGGTTTCAACCTCTTTTAAAGTTGTTTTTTTATCGAAATTCTTATTTTGTAAACCCATAGTATTTACTGCGAGTTCTTCTTGAATTCTTTTTTTTTGAACAGCAGAAGCATTTTGATTTTTTGCTACTTTTTGAAGTAAATCAATAGCGGTTTTATAGTTACCAATGGTTTTGTAAACAATAGATAAATTAATGTAACCAGAAATAATGTTGGGTGGGTTGTTGTCTTTTTCCGCCATGAAAATATACTTTTTGATGATATTTTCTGCCATAGTAAAATTACCCGTTTTGGTATACAAAGTGCCTAAGGGTTTCAAACAAAATTCGATGATATCATAATTGGATAAATGGTTGTTTGAAAAAAGTAACCAAGCCTTTTCATAGGAGTCAATTGCCTTTTGTTGCAAATTCGCTTTCATTTCAAACGAACCTTTATTGCAATATAAAATGACTAAAGCCAGTTTTTCATCATTAGTAGCAATCGATTTAGAAAAGACAAGTGCTTTTTGGTTTAATTCGTTAAGAGTAGTGGAGTTAGGATTAGCTACAAATGTATCAATGGCGTTGTAAATCTGATCTTCTAAATTTTGTGAAAAACTTGAGATTGAAAATAAAAGAATAAAAAGGATATTTTTAAAACTTCCAAATTGCATAGAATTGCCACGAATCAAAATTATTTTTAAAATTTTTATAATACCGAATTCCTAAACTTGGTCCAATTCTAGCAAAACCAAAAGTTGTATCTAAGAAAAATTGGGTTTGAACTTCTGTTTTCTCTTTGGTTGTTTCGGAACGGTATTGAATTAAATTTCGATATTCATTTCCGGGAACTAAGCTAGGAGTATTAGGAGTTTGGGTGATTTCATAATAATGTGTAGTTGTTTTTGTTTCTGTGGAAGAAGAAACGATAGTGCTTATTTGTGGACCAAAACCAATTCCGATGTAATTGTTAATATTATATCGCAACGAAATGGGAACAGTTTCTACTATTTTTCTGGATTGTTCTACGGAAACTTCTCTTCCTACAAACGCCACATCAATAACTTGTCCTGTGCCAGTTTCAAAAGGTCCTACAACTTCAGGTTCTGGTGAAATAGTAAAGGAATTTTGACTTTCAAAATCATGTTTGTTAGCATATAATTCGCTTTGCCAATAAAAGCGATACGATTTAAAAGGAGAAATTGTAAGTCCGGTGAAATAACTTTTGGAATTATTTAATTTAGGAAAATAGGTATATCCCGCTTTCACACCTATGGAAATTCCAGGGTTAAATCGGGTTCTAGAATAATTAGTGACTATAGGTTCGTTTTTATCAAAAATAATTTTTGTACGACTTTTAGTGCCTATTTTATGGAAATCTTCACCAAATTTTAAACTATATTTTACAAATCCTTTTGTAGAATCTTTTTCAGTTACATTTTTCTGTTGGGTACCAGGTAAATAAATATTTTTAAAAGTAAAGATGATTTGCTTTTGCTGAATTAAAGTATCTAAGCAACTATATCGAACTTCTTCATTCTTAGGGCAAATGGGACATTCTGGATACATACTCTCAATTTGAAGCGTGGATTTGTCAAACATGTCAGGTACATCCGTTTCTAAACGAATCGTTCGTGCAGGTCCTTCACCATCATTTTGAAAACGTGTTTTGAATTTAATTCGTTTAAACCGCACCAATCTGTAATTGATAAATAAGCCACTAGTAGACATTTTATTTGGATCATGAGAAGTTACAATCTCCATTTCCATATCTTTAATTTTATGGTTTTCGTAATTATCATCAGGAACGTAAATACTTCTTACTTTTAAAATAGCACTTGTATCTTTAATCATTTCTGGCGTGGTTTTCAAAGTAAAAAAGATATGGCGTTGTTCATTGGGATTGAGATTTTTAAAAGTAATTTTTTTTCCATTTTGGAAGGTTTGTTGGGCTTCTTCAATAGATAATGGAAGATTCTTACGCTCTGTTGTATCTTGAAATTTATAATTCGTATACGATATATTTTCGGCTGTAGCCAAAACTAGCATTTGATCATCGTACGCTTGGTTGTACACTAAATCTTTTCCTAATTCCATTATTTTTTCATCATAATAATTTCGTGTTTCTAATAATTCGAAATTATCCTGCTTAAATTCTCTTTCATTGTAATAAAAGTAAATGGTGCCATTAGTAACATATTCTTTATCATTTTTATAACTCAAAACAATAACAAAATCTTCATTTGGAAGTGGTTCTCTGTTTCTTCTTAATTCAATATTGTCTTTCAAAATTGGAATTTCGTTGTCTAAAACAGTTGCAGTTTCATTTGTTTTTACTTTTGTAGGTCGTGTTGAAGGCGTTCTTCCAGTGTCATAATTGTTGGTAGCCCACAATTTCACCTCATAGTTTCCTGGGTTTTTGTAAGTGTGTTTTGGTTTTTCCTTTGTGCTAAAATGACCATCTCCAAATTCCCAATAATAGCTATAAAAAGCTTTTGGAGCTCCCGCTATTTGATTTAAAGCCGGTTTTTCAGAATCAAAATAAAAAGTGTTTCCTTCTTGAAGAGGAACAATAACTGCTTTAGGAATTATTGTATCTTTTTCTTTGGTTTGAGAAAACAACAAAATAAATTGAAAAAGAAAAAAAATAAATGCTATTTTTTTTAGCATGGGTTTTGAGATTTTAGGTTAAATATAAGAAAAAGTGATGAACAAGTCACCACTTTCTCTAACAAACTAAACTAATTATGGCAGCGCATTAATTGCAGCAACTAACTGAGCTTCTGTTCCTACAACCGTTTCGCTAAAAGTAAAATTATATACTGCATTAGCGGATATGGTTACTGGTTTTATGGCATATCTCCATTGTCCATCTTCTTCCGTTGCAAAGATGATATGACACGCTAAACCAACTGGAATTTGTCCGTAGTGTTCTGAAAACTGACCTGTAACAGCGTCATAGGTATCTAATTTAGCCAAAGCATTACCTTCGCCATCATAATGTAAATACACCGCACTGTTTTCGTAGTTGTAACCTGTAGGTACGGTAACCAAAATTTGAGTTTTTGGACCTGTAAAGCTGTAAAATTTATCGACGTTGGTCCATCCAAAATTATTAAAGAAGGCATAATACGTTGAACCATTTGCTCCTTGTTCTAGAAAAACACCTCCTTGGCCACCAGTTGCATCTCGTTCCTCATTCCACTCGATATTTCCATCCTCGTCAATTTGACCATTCCATAAAATCATATCATTTTCTTCCGATGTAAGATTGGAAGGAATTCGTAAATTCATACCACAGTTTAAAGTTATTTGTTGGCCATTTTGTGTGGCATTAATATAGAATTCTCCTCCAGAAACTAACATGGCTAAATCTCCTGTAGGTAAAACACCCATAGTGGTCTTGTCTGTAACCAACATATTTCCACCATTAAACACTTCAATATATTTGATGTCTACAATTCCAGTTAAGGGATTGCCATTAAGACTTAAGCAAGAAGGGTTAATGTCAATTTCTACTCCGTTAGCGGAAGTGAAAGTTGTAGTTCCATTGGCAACATCTAACTGAAAATTTTGAGTTATAGCTTCTAACGCATCTTCTCTAAGCGCAGCAAATTCTGCTGCAGTTGGTTTTGGATCGCAATTTCCATCACAATCATTATCATCATTTTTTTCACAACTTATAGTGGTTGCTATAAAACTAATTATAATAACTGTTTGAAATAATCCACTTACTTTTTTTCTTAAAACATCTAACTTTTTCATGATTTCTAATTTTTTAATTTATAGTTATTTTCTAGTATATCAACTTTTTGTTTGAATTGTTACCTCTTTAGTAAAAAAACAGTCAAAAAGTTTTATACTACTATATCCATAAAGGCGATGAATTGTTACCCCTTAATTATTTTAATTTTGTAGTTTCTTTATATCTTAGCTAATAAATAAATGGATATGAGTGAAAAACAACTGCATGAAGATCAATTTTATATAACGGGTTTAAAGGAGAATAATACTTCGGTTATACAAGCAATTTATAAGAAATTTGTCCCCAAAGTAATTCAACATATCAAAAATAATAATGGAAGTGAAGCCGAAGCACAAGATGTGGTTCAGGAAGTTTTAATTACGATTTATCAACAAGCAACAGAAAAAAAATTACAATTAACCTGTCCGTTTGACGCTTATTTTTTCTTACTCTGCAAAAGAAAATGGTTGAACGAATTGAAAAAATCTTCACAAAAGGAGGTAACATTCATAAATGAAAATGTATCTAAAGATGAATCGCTTCAAGAAATGATATTTCAAACCGAAATTTTTTCTGAAAAACAAGCCTTATTTGATCAGATGTTTCAACAATTAGGGGAAAAATGTAAAGAAGTGTTACGATTAAGTTTTGTGACCAAAAGCATGGAAGAAGTAGCGGTAAAATTAGGCGTAACGTATGCATATGTGAGAAAGAAAAAATCACTCTGCACTGCACAATTAACGCAATTAATTAGAGAATCGGTTCACTATCAATCTTTAAAAAATAAATAAGATGCAAGAAGAGATGTACTTTGCTTTTGAGCAATATTTGGGAAATGAAATGAATCTAGAGGAAAAAGCAGCTTTTGAGAACAAACTGCTAGAAGATACGTATTGGAAAGAAAATTTTGAATTGTATCAACAAACACATCAATTTTTAAAAAATAAGTTTTCAAGTAAAACAGTTGCTTTTAAACAAAATCTAAAGCTGATAGCTCTTGAAAACCAATCTAATAAAAATAGTTTAAAAATAATTCCAATGTATTCCAAATGGTTTGCGGTTGCAGCTACTGTGGTACTGTTTTGCTCCATTTGGTTTTTTATGCAAAGCAACGAACCAAATTATATAGAGTATAACCAACATGAAAAGGCCTATTTTACAGAAAGAAGTGAAGGTGTTGCAGTTTTGAAAGAAGCTCAAGACGCTTTTAATGCAAAAGCATATGAAAGTGCTGTTGGTTATTTTGAACAAATTCCACATGCAAATCGAAACGAAGAGATTAATTTATACCATGCGATTGCTTTACTTGAGACCAATAAATTTGAACAAGCCGAAGCACTATTGCAAACTATAAAAAGTGGGAATTCCGTTTATAAAGAAAAGGCAATTTGGTATTTGGGTTTGTCTAAGTTGAAACAGAAAGATTATACCTCTTGTAAACAACTGTTAGAAGGGTTGCCAGAATCGGCTGACGATTACAGTAAAGCACAAGAAATACTAGAAAAATTATAAACGTTACATGAAAAAGAAAAGAAAGAGCTGCTGAATATTCAGTAGCTTTTTTAGTTTAAGCCGAATAAAGATTCTATTTTTGCAACCAAATACAAACGTTTTGGATACCTTATTACAATTAACAGATACGCATACTCATTTGTATAGTGAAGAATTTGATGCAGATAGAGATGCTATGATTCAACGTGCCATAAATGTTGGAGTTTCCCGTTTTTTCTTACCTTCAATAGATTCCAGTTGTACGCAAAAAATGTATGATTTGGAAAAACAATATCCAGATAATATTTTTTTAATGATGGGATTGCACCCAACGTATGTTAAAGAAAACTACAAAGAAGAATTGGCTAATGTTGAAAAACAATTGGCTTCAAGAAAGTTTTATGCCATTGGAGAAATTGGAATAGATTTGTATTGGGATAAAACCTATTTAAAAGAGCAACAAGAAGCTTTTCAGTACCAAATTCAATTGGCTAAAAAATATCAATTGGCTATCAATATTCATTGTAGAGATGCTTTTGATGAGGTTTTTGAAGTTTTAGAGCAAGAAAGGGCTACTGATTTATTTGGAATATTTCATTGTTTTACAGGTGATTTTAATCAAGCAAAAAAAGCCATCGATTTGAATATGAAATTAGGAATAGGAGGAGTGGCTACTTTTAAAAATGGAAAAATTGATCAATTTTTAAATGAAATCGATTTACAACATATTGTTTTGGAGACCGATGCACCTTACTTAGCACCTGTTCCTCATAGAGGAAAACGCAATGAGAGCAGTTATACTTTGCTGGTTGCCCAAAAGTTAGCTGAAATTTACCAGCTTTCTGTAGCTGAAATTGCAACTATTACAACGGCCAACTCCAAGGCGATTTTCGGAATTTAACGATGATTTCATCTTCATTTATTATTTTTTTTGTTCTTTTGTGTATTGATTTTTATTAATATGTCAAAATTCGATAGTATTCGTCCTTACTATGATTCAGAAGTAAATGAAGCCCTGTGTGCTTCATTAAACCATCCTATGTTAAAAGCGATGATGAATTTTACATTTCCAGATGTAGCTGATGAAGTTTGGAAAGAACAATTAAAAAAAACACATTCCATTCGAGATTTTCAAATTAATTTTGTGTATCAATCCATTCAAAAAGTTTTAGAAAAAAGTTCGGATGGGTTAACGACTTCTGGTTTTGAAAAATTAGAAAGAAATACTCCTTATTTGTTTATCTCTAATCACAGAGATATTATTTTAGATACCTCTTTACTAAATGTCTCCCTTTTTGATCATGGCTTAGTTATGACCGCTTCAGCCATTGGAGATAATTTGGTAAAAAAAGATTTTGTTTTAAAATTATCTAAACTCAATAGAAACTTTTTAGTACAGCGCAATCTTTCTCCCAGAGAATTATTACAAAGTTCAAAGTTAATGTCGGAGTACATGTACCATCTTTTGAACAAAGAAAATCGATCGGTTTGGATTGCTCAAAGAGAAGGTCGAACCAAAGACGGTAATGATGCAACCCATCAAGGTGTTTTAAAAATGGTTGCCATGGCTTCAGATGAAAATAATGTAATGGACTTTTTTAAAAAATTAAAAATAGTTCCTGTTTCAATTTCTTATGAATATGACCCTACAGATGCTTTAAAAATGCCACAATTATTGGCTCAAGCTAAAGATGAAGTATATATTAAGGAGAAAAATGAAGATTTTATAACGCTTTTAAGTGGGATTATTGGTCAGAAAAAAAGAATTCATATTCATGTAGGCGATATTATTCAGCATGAACTGGATATGATTAAGAGTGATTTTGATAATTCAAATAAGCAAATTCAAGCTTTAGCCAATGTAATTGACGATTCTATTTTACAAAATTACAAGCTTTGGCCTACCAATTATATCGCTTACGATATCTTACATCAAACCGAACAATTTGCCTCTTATTATACCAAAGAAGAAAAACAATTGTTTCAGAGACGTTTTGAAATGCGAATTGATACCGATAATCCTACGGTAAGAGATGGTTTTTTAGCTATGTATGCGAATCCTGTGGTTAATAAAATGAAATATCACAATGCCAAATAAACCTAATATTTTATTAATCTATACAGGAGGCACTATTGGAATGGTTAAAAGTACTGTTTCGGGTGCTTTAAAAGCGTTTAATTTTAAAAAATTACTCAATAAAATTCCTGAAATTAAACTGTTAGATTGTGAAATCGATACCCTTTCCTTCGAAGAACCCATCGATTCTTCCAATATGAATGTCAAATATTGGCAACAAATCGCAGTAATTATTCAGGAAAATTTCACAAAATTTGATGGATTTGTGGTTTTGCATGGGTCTGATACCATGTCTTACAGTGCTTCTGCCTTAAGTTTTATGCTGGAAAATTTATCAAAACCAGTAGTTTTTACGGGTTCTCAATTGCCTATTGGAGACTTAAGAACAGATGCTAAAGAAAATTTAATTACAGCCATACAAATAGCTTCTTTAAAAGAAAAGGGAAAATCGGTAATTCAAGAAGTTTGCTTGTATTTTGAATACAAATTATATAGAGGAAACCGAACTACTAAAATAAGTGCGGAACATTTTAATGCATTTGCATCTCCAAACTTTCCTGAGTTAGCGGAGTCAGGTGTTCATTTGAAAGTGAATAAAGAAGCAATTCTGAAAAAAGCAAACACAAAAGCACTAAAAGTGAACTTGGATTTTGATCAAAATGTAGTTATTTTAAAAGTTTTTCCAGGGATTACCGCAGCAGTGATGGATGCTATTATTCATATACAAAATTTAAAAGGGATTGTATTAGAAACCTATGGCTCTGGAAATGCACCCTCAGAAAAATGGTTTATTGAAAAATTACAAGAAGCAATAAATAATAATATTCACGTTATAAACGTAACGCAATGTAGTGGAGGAGCTGTTACGATGGGACAATACGAGACGAGTACGCAATTAAAAAAGATTGGAGTTATTTCTGGATATGATATTACAACAGAAGCTGCAATTACAAAATTGATGTATTTATTAGGTCAAAAAGTGTCTCATAAGGTGTTCAAAACCATTTTTGAAACCAGCTTACGAGGAGAAATATAGTAAAAAATAGCACTAAAATTTTTATACGTGAGAATTTTTACGTTATTTAGCGCCCTTGAAATTGAACATTGTCAAGGAGAGGTGTCCGAGAGGTCGAAGGAGCATGCCTGGAAAGTATGTATGCCCCTAAAGGGCATCGAGGGTTCGAATCCCTTCCTCTCCGCAGGAATAAAATATTTTTAATTTCATAAATAATTTTATACATTTAACCCAATTAACTAATTAAATTAAGAACAAAAGCGATGAAAAGATTATTTTCTATTTTAGCAATCACAGGGCTTATGACTTTTGGTAACATTCAAGCTCAAGACCAACCTACTGATGCAGATACTACTGCAACAGCTACTCAAATGGTTGATGATTCAACTGATGATGCAGTAGCTACAGACGATGCAGTAACATCTGACGAAGAAGTTGTTGATGTTGTTACTACAACAGAAGACGAAGCAACTTTTACTCAAAAAATGAAACAACGTTTCATTGAAGGAGGTCCTGGATTTATGGGAATTGTATTAATCTGTTTGATTTTAGGATTAGCAATTGCTATCGAAAGAATTATTTATTTAAATCTTTCAACTACTAACTCTAAAAAATTAATTGCAGACGTAGAAGATGCATTAAAATCTGGTGGTGTTGAAGCTGCTAAAGAAGTTTGTAGAAACACTTCTGGTCCAGTAGCATCTATTTTCTACCAAGGATTAGACAGACAAGCTCACGGAATTGATTCTGCAGAGAAAGCTGTTGTAGCTTATGGTGGAGTACAAATGGGACAATTAGAGAAAAACGTATCTTGGATTTCTTTATTCATCGCGTTAGCACCGATGTTAGGATTCATGGGAACAGTAATTGGTATGATTGAGGCGTTTGACCAAATTCAATCAGCTGGATCTATGGAGCCATCATTAGTTGCTGGAGGTATTAAAGTTGCCTTATTAACAACTGTATTCGGTCTTATTGTAGCTATTATTTTACAAATTTTCTATAACTATATTATCGCTAAAATCGATTCTATCGTTAATGATATGGAAGACGCATCAATTAGCTTAATTGATATCTTGTCTGATTACAGAAAATAATAACATAAAAAGACAATTCTCATGAATTTACACAAGATAACAAAATTTGCAGCTATCATTCTTGCAGTGGTAAGTGTTCTATTCTTAGGATTACTTATGGCTTCTTCAGAAGATGGTGCAGACAATAAATGGATTACTCCTTTAATTTATTTATCTTATATTGTACTTGCAATTTGTATTGGTATTGTATTGATATATGTATTAAAGAATTTGTTTTCCGATTCAGAAAATTTAAAAAAGACTTTAATTTCAGTTGCTTTATTTGCTGGAGTATTAGTAGTTTCTTACTTGCTTGCAAATGGAGATGATGTTAGAGCTAATGGTGAAGTATATTCTGGTTCAACACCAAAATTAGTAGGTGCAGGATTGAATGCTTTTTACATCCTTACAGTTGTTGCTTTAGGAACAATGGTTTGGGCTGGATTCACAAAAATTAAAAAATAATTATGGCAAAAAGAGAAGCACCAGAGGTAAATGCTGGTTCTATGGCAGATATTGCTTTCCTTCTTTTAATCTTCTTCTTGGTCACAACTACCATTGGAGTTGATCAGGGAATCAATAGATTGTTGCCTAGATGGGATGAGAATCCAGTTCAGCCTCAAATTAATGAAAGAAATATTATGCGTGTTTTAGTAAACCGTGATAATCAACTGTTAGTTAATGAGAAGCCTATGGATATCAAAGAGTTAAGGCAAGCGGCTATAGATTTCTTAGATAATAATGGAGCACAACAATGTTCGTATTGTCAAGGAAAAAAAGACCCAAATTCGTCTGATGGACCAGATGATGCAGTTATCTCTTTAATGAATGACGGTCAAACTACCTATGAAACATACATTGCTGTTCAAAACGAGCTCGTAGCGGCTTACTATTTCTTAAGAGATAGAGAAAGTATGAGACGTTATGGTAGAAAGTATACAGAAATAGAGTATATAGCAAATGACCCAGCATCAAAAGCGGTAGATGGATTAATTGATGAATTACAACCTAAGGTTAAGTTAATTCAAGATTTATATCCAATGAGGCTTTCAGAAGCAGAACCAAAAAAGAATCAATAACCCTTTAAGTTTTAGAAATTATGTCTAAATTTAAAAAGAAAAAATCGGGTGGAACACCTGGAATTTCCACAGCATCGTTACCGGATATTGTATTCATGCTTTTGTTCTTCTTTATGACTGCTACTACCATGAAGGATAGTGATTTGATGATCGAAAATAGATTACCTAAAGCAGATCAAACTGCTAAATTGCATAAGAAAAATTACATCATGTATATTTATGCTGGTAAACCTAAATCTAATTATGCAAGTAAATTAGGTGGATCAGATCGTATTCAGTTAAATGATAAAATCTCTTCGGTTTCAGATATTAGAAGTTTTGTAATTACTGAAAGAGCTGAAAGAAACTCTGAAGATGAGAAATATTTAACGGCTTCTTTAAAAGTTGATAAAGAAGTTAGAATGGGATTGATACAAGATATCAAAACTGAGTTACGTAAAGTGGAACAATTAAAAGTTAACTATACAACAAATAAAGGTAACCCTTTAGATTAATTAATCTTTTCGTTTAAATATAAGTAAAAGGTACGCATAGCGTACCTTTTTTTATTAATTTTATAATCTAATTCTAAATGATTGAAATGCGTAGACTGTTATTGTTGTTATATTTAAGTGTTGTTACTGTATCTTTTTCTCAAGAAATTGAAGAAAGAAAAATTCCGGTTGACTCACTTTTTAGAGAAGATCAATTCTATTTTTCAATAACGTATAATTTACTGAGAAATGCACCAAGTGGGTATTCACAGTATTCTTTTTCTTCAGGTGTAACTTTAGGTTTTTTAAGAGATATGCCAATTACAAAAGATAGAAAATGGGCCATTGGTTTAGGGTTAGGATATTCTTATAATGATATTAAGCACAATCTCAAAATTGCCACCGATGCCTCTTCGGCTCAAAATTCCTACAGTATAGATAATACATATAATAAGAGTAAATTGCGCTTGCATTATGTTGAAGTACCACTTGAAATTAGATGGCGCAATGCTAGTTATGATAGTCATAAATTTTGGAGAATTTATACAGGGTTTAAAGTAAGTTATTTATTTGCTAGTAAAAGTATTTTTGAATCCAATACAGAGAGTTATGGTATAAGAAATAGTAATGAACTCACCAAAATTCAATATGGTCCCTATTTAAGCGTAGGATATAATACGATTAATTTGTATGCCTATTATGGTTTGAAATCTAATTTTGATCAGGTAAAAATTGGTGATAAGGACTTGGGTTTAAACTCTTTTAATGTTGGCTTTATTTTCTATATTTTATAACCAAAAATACCAAAAACTCACTTGTGAAATGATGCCAATACAACTGCCTATAACCAATTCAATAGGTGTGTGAGATTTCATGTACAAGCGAGAAGAAGCTACAAAGCCTATCATTACAATCATAAAGGCTATGCTGTTAATTAATTGAACTTGTAAATGAATGCTTAGTGCATAAATAAAGGTCGCTAAAGAACAAACCGCTATCATGTGTAGGCTTGCTTTGAATTTTACTACAACCGCAATAAAAGCCAGTATAGAACTAAAAAAGCCGCCTAGAAAAAAATAATAGAGTTCAGGAATAGTGTCGAATGAGTTGCTGAATTTGATGAGCATAAAAAGGAGTACGGCTTGAATCATAATAGGTACTTTCCGCTCTTTTAAATTGGCTTCAGTAAACGAAGTGACTAAACCGATAGACAGAAACAAATAATATAGGGATAAGGGCAATAATACCGTTAGTATGCTCACTTGAAGGAGTATCATGTAGAAAAGAGTGTCATACACATACATTTGAGACACTAAAAAATAAAAAAAAGTGCCATATACCGAAATAAATATGGGATGGAAAACGTAGGAAAAAAAGGGGAGCGCTTTTTTTAAATCCATGTCCTAAATTTCTTTTCTTAAACGCGCGACAGGAATGTCTAATTGTTCCCTGTATTTAGCAACGGTTCTCCTAGCGATTGGATAACCTCTTTCTTTTAGCATTTCAGCTAGTTTATCGTCAGGAAGTGGTTTTTTCTTATCTTCTTCACTAATTACAACTTCAAGTATTTTTTTAATCTCAATTGTAGAAACATCTTCTCCTTGGTCATTTTTCATGGCTTCACTAAAGAATTCTTTGATTAATTTAGTCCCATAAGGTGTTTCAACATATTTACTATTTGCTACTCTTGAAACTGTGGAAATATCTAAGCCAATTAAATCGGCAATATCCTTCAGAATCATTGGCTTTAACTTGGTCTCATCGCCATCTAAGAAATATTCTTCTTGATAATGCATAATCGCATTCATGGTAACATATAAAGTTTCCTGACGTTGTCTAATGGCATCAATGAACCATTTTGCAGAATCTAGTTTTTGTTTAATAAACTGAACGGCGTCTTTTTGTGCATTGGATTTCTCAGAGGAAACCTTGTAGCTTTGAAGCATTTCCTGATAATCTTTAGAAACATGTAATTCTGGAGTATTTCTTCCGTTTAATTGTAGTTCCAGCTCTCCATCAACAATGCGAATCGTAAAATCAGGTACGACATGTTCAATGGGTTTTTGGTTCCCATCATAGGCACCTCCAGGTTTTGGATTTAATTTTTCAATTTCGTCAATAACTTTACGAAGTTGGTCTTTTGAAATTTCGTATTTTAATAGCAGTTTTTCATAATGTTTTTTGGTAAAAGCATCAAACTGATTTTCAATAACATCAATAGCCAGCTCAATAGAATCGGTAGGTGTTTTGTGTTTTAATTGGAGTAATAAGCACTCTTGTAAATCTCTTGCAGCTACACCAGAAGGTTCTAGCTCTTGAACAATTCCAAGGATACGTGTTACGGTCTTTTCATCTGTATAAATTCCTTGTGTGAATGCTAAATCATCTACAATATCTTGTATGCTTCTTCGGATATAGCCCATGTCATCAATACTACCAACTAAAAACTCAGCAATATCTCGTTCTTCATCCGTTAAAATAAAAGTATTCAATTGATTCAGTAAATCTTGATGAAATGTTACACCAGCAATAAAAGGCATACTGTTGTCTTCATCATCATCACTGTAATTATTAGTTTGGTACTTATAATCGGGCGTTTCGTCGTTACTTAAATAATCATCAATATTAATATCTTCAGCTTCAATGCGTTCTCCTTCATAATCATCATAATCGTCACCATTGGAAACATCGTCGAATTCATCATATTCAGAACGTTCTTCTTTACCATTTTCTAAAGCAGGATTTTCTACTAATTCTTCTTGTAGACGTTGCTCAAATGCTTGCGTAGGTAACTGAATTAACTTCATCAACTGAATTTGTTGAGGAGATAATTTTTGAGATAATTTAAATTGTAAACTTTGCTTTAACATTGTGAAATGTGATCAAAAACTAAAAATCGTTTAGTCGAATACACAAATATACGACTAAACGATTAATTAAATAAAGAATATTAAAATTCTGCGTTTTGAGGTGTTCTTGGGAATGGAATTACATCGCGTATATTAGTCATTCCTGTAACAAATAAAACCAATCTTTCAAATCCTAATCCAAAACCAGAATGTACTGCAGATCCAAATCTTCTAGTGTCTAAATACCACCATAATTCTTCTTCTTCAATACCTAATGCTTTCATTTTTTCAATAAGAACATCCAAACGTTCTTCTCTTTGAGAACCTCCAACAATTTCACCAATTCCAGGGAAAAGAATATCCATAGCTCTTACTGTTTGTCCGTCATCATTTAAACGCATGTAAAAGGCTTTGATTTTGGCAGGATAATCAAATAAAATTACAGGACATTTAAAGTGTTTTTCGACTAAGAAACGTTCGTGTTCACTTTGTAAATCAGCACCCCATTCGTCAATAATGTAATTGAATTTTTTGTTTTTATTGGGCTTGCTATTTTTTAAGATATCAATAGCTTCAGTATAAGAAACACGTTTGAAATTGTTGTCTAATACAAAGTTTAATTTTTGCAATAAACTCATTTCGCTGCGTTCTGCTTGTGGTTTTGATTTTTCTTCTTCTAAAAGGCGGCTTTCTAAGAATTTCAAATCATCTTCACATTTTTCAACCGTGTATTTAATTACATACTTAATGAAATCTTCTGCTAAATCCATATTGGCTGCCAAATCATTAAAAGCAACTTCGGGTTCAATCATCCAAAACTCTGCTAAATGTCTAGAAGTATTAGAATTTTCAGCTCTAAAAGTTGGTCCAAACGTATAAATTTGGCCTAGAGCCATAGCAAAAGTTTCTCCCTCTAACTGACCAGAAACGGTTAAGTTGGTTTGTTTACCAAAGAAATCTTCTTTATAATTTACGGTTCCATCTTCATTTCTAGGAGCAGAGCCGTCTAATGGTAAAGCAGTTACTTTAAACATTTCACCGGCACCTTCAGCATCAGAACCTGTAATGATAGGTGTATTTACATAAACAAATCCTTTTTCTTGAAAATATTGATGTACTGCAAATGACAATACGGAACGCACACGCATAATGGCACCAAATGCATTGGTACGAACTCTTAAATGGGCATTTTCACGCAAAAATTCTAAAGAATGTTTTTTAGGTTGAATAGGGTACTTTTCAGCATCACTATCCCCTAAAATTTCAATTTTTGTAACTTGAATTTCAACGGATTGTCCTTTACCTTGGCTTTCTTGTAACGTTCCTGTTACTGAAACTGCAGCTCCTGTTGTGATTCTTTTTAAGGTTTCCTCAGCGGTGTTTTCAAAATCAACAACACACTGAATATTATTTATGGTTGATCCATCATTTAAAGCAATAAACTGATTGTTTCTAAAAGTTCTTACCCAACCTTTAGCGGTTACTTCTTGTAGTGTTTTAGTATTGTTTAATAGGTCTATGACTTTAATATGTTTCATTTTGTTAAAATTTAATATGCAAATATAAAATTATTCGTTTTCAGTTTCAATTTCTTCTTTATCTTCTGCTAAAATATCTATTGTAGGCTCTGTAAATTCTTGTTCGTTTGCAATAGAACGCTCTAAGGAAAGTAATAAAGCGGGTAAAAAAATTAAGTTGGATAACATGGCAAATAGTAAAGTGGTGGCTACCAATCCTCCTAAAGCAATAGTACCTCCAAAACTAGATAAAGTAAATACCGAAAATCCAAAGAAAAGTACTACAGAAGTATATAACATGCTTACACCAGCATCTTTTACTGTGTTGTAAACTGATTTTTTGATTCTCCAATTATTTGCAATCAACTCTTGACGGTATTTTGCCAAAAAGTGAATCGTGTCATCAACTGAAATACCAAAAGCAATACTAAATACCAAAATCGTCGAAGGTTTAATAGGAACTCCTAAAAAGCCCATCAATCCAGCAGTAATAATTAATGGAAGAATATTTGGTAATAAAGAGATGATAATCATTTTGAAAGATCGGAACAAATAAGCCATCAATAAAGAAATCAAGAAGATGGCAAATAGTAAAGAAATGACTAAGTTGTGCACTAAATAATGTGTTCCTTTTTCAAAAATATAAGCTTTACCCGTAATGGCAACATCATATCTTTCTTTTGGGAAAAGTTTGTCAATTTTTTGAGCTAATCGCTCTTCCGTATGTTTCATTTTATCGGTGCCAATGTCTCTCATGAACGTCGTAATTCTCACAAATTGACCCGTACTATCAATATAACTTTTTAAAAGATTTTCTTTGCCTTTTCCTGTGGAGTTTTTGATGTAAGATAAAATGAATGCTTCTTCTTGTTTCGTAGGAAGTTCATAGTATTCTGGATTCCCGTTATAATAAGTTTGTTTGGCATATTTTAACAAGTTCACCAATGACACTGGTTTAGAAAGTTCTGGAATTTCTTCAATCGTTTCTTGAAGCTCGTTAATTCTTTTTAAAGTAGCTGATTTTAAAGCGCCTTTAGGGCGTTTGGTATCAATCATGATTTCTAAAGGCATTACACCATCAAACTCTTTTTCGTAGAAGCGAATATCTTCAAAAAAATCTGTATTTTTAGGCATATCTTCAATAACACTTCCTGAGATACGCATTTGCGTAATTCCAATGATTCCAAAGACTAATAAGCCAATCGCTACGGAATAAATAGCAATCGTTTTTTTCTTAATAGTAACTAAAATCCAATCAATAAAAAACTGGATATAATTCTTCTCTAAATGGGCTAAATGCTTGTCCTTTGGTAAAGGCATGTAGCTGTAAAGAATTGGTATAATTATTAAACTTAAAAAGAATAAAAAGATAATATTCAAGGAAGCTATAATTCCAAACTCTTTTAATAAATCACTATCGGTTATGATGAAAGTAGCAAATCCAGCAGCAGTAGTTAAATTGGTCATTAATGTGGCATTACCTACTCTTGAAATGACACGTTGTAAAGATTTAGCCTTATTTCCATGTTTTTTAATTTCTTGTTGGTACTTATTAATCAAGAAAATACAGTTGGGTATACCAATAACAATAATTAACGGTGGAATAATTGCAGTTAAAACGGTAATTTCATAATTCAATAAACCAATGGTTCCAAAAGACCACATTACGGCTATAATTACAATAATCATAGAAATAAAAGTGGCGCGAAAACTTCGGAAAAAGAAAAAGAAAAGTAACGAAGTAATTCCTAAAGCAGCACCTACAAATAGACCAATTTCTCCTAATATACTTTGAGAATTTAAAGTTCTAATGTAAGGCATTCCTGAAATTTTCAAATCAATTCCGGTTGCTTTTTCAAAAGCTTCTACTCTTTTCTCATTAAGATACTTGTCAACAAATTCTTTTCGCTTAGAGGTGTTTACAATATCTTTATTGATGTAAATGGCAAATCGAACTGCTCCAGATTCTTTGTTGAATAACATGCTTTCATAAAAAGGCAAATTGTTAAACAGTTCCTCTTTTTTTTCTTTTAAATACGCATCAGAAAACTGGTTGTTATTCACAAAAGGAACTAAATTGAATTTTTGATTTAAAGTATCTTTTTTTAAGACTTTAAGATCACTTATAGATAATGTTAAATCAACAGCTTTGTCCTTTTTAATTTCATTGATAAATTCTTCCCAAAGGCGAACGTTTTTCTCTGTAAAAAAAGCATCATCTTTAAAACCTATTACAATAAGATTCCCTTCTTCACCAAACTTTTCTAAGAAAAGATTATATTGAATGGAAATATCATTATCCTTTGGAAGTATGTTTGCTTCAGTATAGGTCATTCGGATTTTTTGCCATTGGAAAGCCATGAACAAGGTAAAAAGCACCAGAGCCACTAAAAGACCTATTCTGTTGCGTAATATCTTGCTAGCAATAAAATCCCAAAAACTGGTCGTTAGCCATTTAATCATCGTCTCAAAAATTAGAGCGCAAAGGTAATGATTCTTACTTAATTAGTTAGGTAACAACCAAAAGATTTAAGGAAATTTTAAAATCCTAAATCGATAAAGTAGGAAATTTTAATAGCGATATTATCTTCAATTGTAGGCAATTGATTTGGACCATATCGAAAGAATGCAGTGACACCTAAACCTCTAAATAATTTATTGCATTCAACGCCACTTTCAAAAAAACCTTTTTCTAAAGATTTAAAAGGCAAACCCATATGCGTATTTTCTTTATTTATTTGTCCCCAAGCATAACGAGTTACAAAAGAAAATTCGGGGTTAATACGATATGCTAAACGAACTCTATTAAAAGTGTGTTTTAATTGTAAGGAAACGTATTTATCAGAGAAAAATTCATTAAAATACATGGTTTCAAAACTGTTTTTACCAGCAAATGTTATTCTTTGTAGTAAAGCATCTCTATTTAAATTATTTGGCTGTAAACTGTATAAATGTGTTAAAGGAACGTCTCCAAATGCAATTCCTGTTTGTAATAAAACCGAGCTAGATTGTCCTGATAAATAGGGAATTTCATAAAAAGTCTTGAAATCGATTTTTGTAAAAACGAAATCATTATCCAGCATTTTAGGAACAGTTTGCGTGACTTGAAACGAGAATTTTGGATGTCTTTTTTCAATTTCAATTCTACTTTTAGGTGTTTGCATATAATTGCTAAACGGATTCCATTGAATGGCCGCTTGAAATGCGGTAATAGTATAGGTTTTATACTCAATATCATTATTTACGAAAGTGTAATCAAATTTAGGATTGATTTGACTATTAAATAAAGCAAAATAGGTTTCTGTTTTTGGAAAGTAATTGCTTTCTACAAATAAAGAAGTCGTTTTATTGCCATAAAAAGTGGAAATGTTAATAGGTCTAGGATCGTATATTTTAAATCGTCGAGGATCGGTTGCAAACGTAATTTGTGAAATTTCGTTCAAATCATCGGAATAAGAGGCACTAATCCACGTTTCTGATGTTTGATCAAGAAGGTAAGAAGGCGTTATGCCAAATTTAAACGCTTCATCTTTAATTCCATAGGCTCCATAAAAAGCAACTTTGTACTTTTCAGAAAGTTTATCATTGGTTACACCACCTAATCCGAATCGGAACCCTTCATAGTTGTTGAATTTCACAAGGCTTCTTAAGTCTAAATCAATGATGCTTATTGGGTAATATCCATTTAATATTTTTTTTCCTAAGAATATTTTTCGTTCTAAATTTTTAGACTCAGAAAGACTATCAAGAGACGTATAGGTTCTTAATCTTCTTTTGTCGATAGTGTCTTTGGCAAATTTTTTCCAATAACTGTCTTCTCTTTTTAATCCATCTTTTTCTATTGAAATTTTAATTCCTTTATTGTGAACCGTAACTCGTTTGTCTAATTCAATATCAAAAGGGATGGATTCAATAATCAAATATACTTGATCCGTTGCATTGGTATTGGGTGTTGGATCTAAGGAAGAACTGAATTTTATGGTGTTGCCTAAAATTTTAATATCATCAACATTATTGCCTTTTAAAACCGTTATTTTTCTTTTTTTTGGAAACCAAAGACCTTCTTTGTCTTGATAGTCAAAGGTATAATCGGCATTGATATTGACGATACCATAAATTCGATAATAGGCTCTAGCAATGGCAAAAGTTTCTGCATCAATATAAAGCAACCCTCTTAAACGACTTGATTTTAATTTTTTAGGTTGGAAAAATACTTTGTAAGTCTTTCTGTTTTGAATGTTTAACGAATCCACCATGTAAAAGTTGTACAAGCGACGCCCATAATTTGAAATAGGATTTTGAACGGGTGTTTCTAATATTTCAAAAGGGTTTTCGTAAACCGAATACGAAAATAAATTGAGTCCTAAATATTCATAAAGGGGTTCTTTAAAACCAGCCATTCTCGTTGCAATAACCGTTTCTTTATAGCCTTTTTTGTTGTATTGAATGAGGTTTACTTTTTCCGTTTGGTACAAATGATTTTTTTCCACCATTTTTTTGAATTTATAATTGGTAGAATCCAATCGAATAATTCGTTTTCCAAATAAAGTACGTTTGTAAACGGGTTCAATTTTGCCTGAAATAGAATCGGGATTAGCTGTAACTAATAAGTTTTCATAGTTTTTATACTGAAAACTTTCTAGCGCTTTTTCGGGTTGGTTGAAACGCTTATTGTCGATAACTTTTTTGACTAGTTTATTGACTTTATTGTCGGTGTAAATTTCAACTTTTTCAAAAGTATTCAAGTCAATGGCCATTTTAATGATGACCAAATCTTGATTGGGTGAAATATAAACGTTCTTGGTTTGATACCCTTTGTATTTAATGATTAAAGGTTTATCGTATTCAGTAATTGCAATTTCAAATTTTCCTTCCCATGTAGTGGTTAGAGTCTTTCCTAGATATTCCACTTTAGCATAGGCTAATGGAACTCTACTGTCTATATCAATGATTTGAGCTTTAATTTTGTCTTGACCAAATGAAATAGCAGTATGGAACAAAACAAACCAAAAAAAGATGTATCTCATTAAAAGGGATTTGTTAATGTACAAACTTACATAAATTTAGTTATTATTTTTGGGGATGTAAGTAACATTTAGGAATCCTTAACATTTTGCATAAAAAAAATCCCGAGTTTATTTCGGGATTTTATGTTTTTATATAAAAGCAGAAAACTATACTTTCATGATTTCGGCTTCTTTAATCACCAGATGTTCATCTATTTTTTTAATGTAAGCATCGGTTAATTTTTGAACATCTTCTTCTGCTTTTTTGCAAATATCTTCAGAAGTACCGTTTTTTTCTTCTTTTTTTATATCCGTATTAGCATCTTTACGAGCGTTACGAATACCAATTTTGGCATCTTCTGCCTCAGCTTTCGCTTGTTTTACTAGCTCGCGTCTTCTTTCTTCCGTTAAAGCAGGAATGCTAATAATAATATTTTCCCCGTTATTCATTGGGTTTAACCCAAGATTCGCAATCATAATTGCTTTTTCTATAGGTTGTAACATGTTTTTTTCCCAAGGAGTTACTGTTAAGGTTCTCGCATCTGGAGCATTAATATTAGCTACTTGTGATAAAGGGGTTTGCGAGCCATAATAATCTACAAAAACACCACCTAACATTTGAGGTGACGCTTTACCAGCTCTAATATTTAAAAATTCTTTTTCTAAATGAGCAATGGAACCTTCCATAGATTCTTTTGCACTGTCTATAATAAAATTAATTTCTTCAGTCATTTTTTAGATATTTTGATTTTTAGATATTTTGACTCTTCGAATGATCGAACCATCAAGTAATCGAATGTGTAATTTATATGGTTACTGTTGTTCCTACGGTTTGACCTTCACACACTTTTAATAAATTACCTTCTTTATTCATATCAAAAACAATAATTGGTAATTTGTTTTCTTGGCTAAGTGTAAATGCGGTTGTGTCCATTACATTTAATCCTTTTGCTAATACCTCTTCAAAAGAGATGTAATCAAATTTTTCTGCGTTAGCATCTTTTTCTGGGTCAGCAGTATAAACACCATCTACTCTCGTTCCTTTTAGGATGACATCTGCATGTACTTCAATACCTCTTAATACAGCTGCGGTATCTGTTGTAAAGTAAGGATTTCCTGTTCCTGCTCCAAAAATAACAATTCTTCCTTTTTCTAAGTGTCTTGTAGCACGTCTTTTTATGTAGGGTTCAGCAATGGCTTCAATTTTTAAGGCCGTTTGTAAACGCGTTTGCATACCTGCATCTTCTAAAGCCCCTTGTAAAGCCATTCCATTAATAACAGTGGCAAGCATTCCCATATAATCGCCTTGAACGCGATCCATTCCATTACTTGCACCTGCTACTCCTCTAAAAATATTTCCACCACCTATTACAATTGCAATTTCAACTCCTTTGTCGTGAATTTCTTTAATTTCTTGAGCATATTCTGCTAAACGTTTGGGGTCGATTCCGTATTGTCGATCACCCATTAAAGCTTCACCACTTAATTTTAGAAGAATTCTTTTATATTTCATCAGAATGTATGTTTATTTTCGTGATGCAAATATAATTATATATCTACAGAAAAAAAATGTTGCTACTATTATGCGTTTATTTCTTGTAAAGTATTTTTAGCTTCGCGGTAACCAATGTCAAAAATAGTTTGCATTTTTGCTTTATTGGTTTCAAATGTGCTAAAATTAGCTAATTCTTTAGGTTCAATTATATGGTCGCAAAGGCTAAATTTTTGATAATTTCCTTGTGCCGATAATAAATCGAAAGCTCTTGTAGTAACTGCTTTAATCGATTTTAAATCTTTGGCTTCAATATTTTGAATAGGACTCACATAAACCCCAATGATACAATCACAATGGCCTTGCAGCAAATCGGTTGGAAAATGATTTAAAATGCCGCCATCACTATATAGTTTTTTGTTGATTTCATATGGAGTTAACATGCCAGGAAAGGAAGCAGAAGCCAAAACCGCATCGACTACTTTAGTATTGTCGTTGAAAATTTTTAATTTTCCTTTGACTAAATCGGTAGCTGTAATTTTTACTGGAATAGGTAAATCACCAATTTTAGTTTCACCAAATATGGTATTAAAATAAATTTTAAAAGAATCAGAGTCAATTATCCCAGGCTTTTTTAAGGTAAAATGTTTCCAATTGAAGAAATAAATGGATTGAAAAAAAGTAAGGATTTCTTTTGGGGTTTTCCCAAAAGCATACATGGCTGCAATGATAGCTCCTGCACTTGAACCTGATAAAACAGTTGGTTTAATCTCGAGTTCATCCAAAAACTGAAGTACTCCAGCATGCGCAATTCCTTTTGAACCACCACCAGATAAAGCGATGCCAATTTCTTTTGATTGAAAATCCATGGTTGTTTCTGTTTGCTTGTATTCTTTTCTATTTCTGAAAATTCATTATGTAACCTAACGAACATTTTATGTCCAAATTTAGCTTTAAATTTGTAAAATAAAGGAAAGCGATATGAAAAATATAATTGAAAAAGCACTTTCAAATGCGGTTACTTACGAAACCTATAAAACGATAGTTGCTAAACTTATGGAAGAAGGAAAAGTTACAGGACATACTCAGAGTGAAGCATTATTACATTATTCGCAATTGAACGAAACCAGAATGAAACGTTTGGATAAAACTATCGCGATTACTGATGCTATTCAAAAAAAAATAAAAGAGTTACCCATTTCTTTAACTTGGCTGGTAATTTCAGAAGGATGGTGTGGAGATGCAGCACAATTATTACCAATTATGAATAAGATGGCTGAGTTATCCTCAAAAATTGATTTGAAAATTGTATTCAGAGATGATAATGAGGATCTTATGAATATTTTTTTAACCAATGGAAGTCGTTCTATACCAAAACTTATTTTATTGGATACAACAACGAAAGAAGTAATTGCTGATTGGGGTCCAAGACCATTACCTGCTAAAAAACTTATTACAGATTATAAAGCATTACATGGAGTTATAGATGAAACTGCTAAAATTGAACTTCAAAAATGGTATTTACAAGACAAAGGAATCACCACTCAAGAGGAAATTTATGATTTAATTGCTTCTTACTTGCAAAAAAGAAAAAGTACTTCAGAAGAAATTTTACACTAAAAATTTCTTCTGAAGTACACTAGTGTGGTAAGTTATTTCTAAAATATAAACTCCTTTAGAAAGAATTGTACTAGGTGAAAAGGTTAGAGTGTCACCTAGTACAAAATGTTTGTTAGCGTAAATAAGTTTACCAGATACAGCATGAACACTCACTTTGACTTCTGTATTGATAAACTTTTTGAACGCTACGTTAATTTGATTATTACTAATCGGGTTGGGGAAAAGAAGGATGAAATCGTTATCGACTGGTGGATCAATAGAATTGTTTCTGAAAATAGGTAAGGTTTCGAAACTATTTCCTAATACAGCTCGTGTTTGATCATCTGTCATACAAAGCCAGTCTTTCATAATAGTAGCATAGAGTTGTCTGAAATCAAATTGCATAGGTACTTGTTGATTTACAGCGGCATTTTGGGGCAAATCGGGAGATGAACCAATCATTCCTGATACAGGTTGGCTGGTTCCGATAACATTGGCAACACCAGTATTTAATGAGCTTCCGAAGAAAAGTACGGGAGCACTCGAACCATGGTCGGTACCTAAACTGTCATTGCTTTTAATTCGTCTTCCAAATTCACTAAAAGTCATTCCGGTAACTTTATCTGCTTTGCCCATTTTTTTTAAATCGGCTTGGAATGCTCCAATGGCTTTGGAAAGGATGGATAGATTTTCAGGTTGTCTTCCTAATTTTCTATCCGACTCCATAATTTGATTTTCATGGGTATCAAAACTCTTATGGTGATTTACGATGTAAATAGGGGTTTGTAGTCCGCCATTAATTAAACGTGCCACAATTTTTAGTTGGGCAGCTAATTTATCATCAGGATATGCTGTAGTTTGTTCCTGAGGAACATTATAGGCGGTTTGAATGGTTTCCTTGTAGGCGTTACTTTGATCCTTCATTAAGCGAAGAAACGTAAGTTCTAAGCCATAATCAGTGTTTGGAGCTGGATCTGTTGTTTCATTAATAACATTGAGCAACTGATTGGGATCAGGTGCACTATAACCCATATTAATATTAGGACCTTGGAGTGAAAAAGGAAGTGTTGAACCAATTTGTACCGCTAAAGGATCTCTCATATCACTATTTGGATAGGCTTCTGGATAATTGGGATACATGGCATCTAAAGCTCTACCAATCCATCCCGTATTTAAAGTTTCATCACTTTGAGAACCTGTAAACCAAATATCGGTTGCGCGAAAGTGGCTATAACTAGGATTTGGATAAGAAACACCTTGAACTATCATTAATTCACCTTGATTGTATAAGTTTTGTATTTCCACCATAGAAGGATGTAAACCAGTTGTGGGGTTGTTATTCAAAGTTAATACGTCATTTTCATTTAAGAGAATGTTAGGTCTTGCATTAGATAATTCACTCCATTTATCTCTTGGAAAAACCATATTTAAACCATCATTACCACCACTCATTTGTACAATAACTAGTATTTTACCACAGGATAAGGCAGCATTGGCTAACATTTCTAAATTAGTGCTTTCCAAATGTGAAGAAGCTAAAACCGGAATTTTATTGAATAATAAAGGAGCGGCAACTAAAGCTGAGGTTTGTATAAATTTTCTTCTTTTCATGTTATTTCAGATTACATTAATTGAAATTCAGCTAATTGTATAAGCGTAAGGAATAAACTATTCAAACGACTGCTTACCGCTAGTTTCTTGGTTTCATTTGTTGGATCCTGAATATAGCTGTTCCAAGCTTGTGTCCAATAATAATCGGTAGCTTGACCTGAAAGTAAATTTTGAGTTTTCAGGATGCTTTTTTGTTCCATACTCAAATCAATTGGTAATAGATATTTAATACATTCATCAACCAAAAGATTTGGATCAGCACAAATAGAATTTGAAAATTGGGATACAAATTCTAAAGTATCTGCTTTTATTTTTGTGGTTAAACCATTTCGTGTAAATGTAATACCATAGAAAGCATAGGAAATATAGGCGAAACGTTTTTGAATGGTATTCGAATTAATCCAATATTCATGAAAAGAAGGATTTTGATAAAAAGCTTGCCATCCGGCAACATTGGGAATGCTGCCCATGCTTTGCTCCATATCAGCTAAAAGATTATCGAAACGTTGCCATATATAATATTGCGCATCATAATTAGTTGGATCACTAATAGTAGTGTTAATATTAAAGGTTCTTAAAAACCCGATAAATAAATCCAATGGAGATTTAATATAGACACCTCTGTTTGCCATGTCATAAAAATGTTGGCTTTTAAATAACTTATCTAAAACAGGCAAAATATCCCAATTATTTGCAACAAAATGTTGGGCCAAGGGTTCAATTACATTGGTTTCAATGTATGGATCAATGTCATAATAGACAAAAAAGCGATATAATCTTCTGCAGATATATTGGGAAACGACTTCAGATTTAGAAAAAAGCATATCAATAAAGTCGTCTAATTCTTGTGCGCCTCCACTGTTTATGGTTGTATTATTAAAAAAAGGAGAAAACTGTTTGGTACTGTCATCATGTTTATTAGGAACAAATTCTGTAGTAGGATTTGGTGTATTCAAGTTTTGGACTCGCCAACCTGTGAGTACTTTTGCGGCTTCTATTACATCGGGTTGTGAATATTGACTATTGGAACCCTTACCCAACGTGAATAATTCCATGATTTCTCTGGCAAAATTTTCATCTGGGGCGGTATTGGTATTGGCCTGATTGTTTAAATAATACATCATGGCAGGCTGAGTAGCAATACTTCTAATTAAAGCTTTAAAATTGCCACCAGAGTAGTCTCTTAAATTCTTAATATATAAATAACAAACGCGAGCTGTATTTCCTGATATATATTGGTTTGAACTGGCTTTAATAAAATCAAAATCAACGGGAATAAAATGATACCAAAATAAAACCATTTTTTCTCTTATTGAAATATCCTGATTAATAGCTAAGTTAGTCATCCAGGATGTTAGACTATTCATGCGTTTTCTATCTGTGGTATTTCCCGTATTATTGGTTACAAAAGGATCGGTAGTCCAATCGGCTCCATAAGGTAAATTATTTTCATCGGGTTCGTCCAATTCATAATTATTTATGGGTGGTGATGGAGGAGTTGTGTCAATTGTCAGAATTAAATCGACCGCTTCTATCATAGATAGATTTGTAATCGTATCCAAATCTGATTTTTTAAATCCAAAACCCGTTCTTTTGAGTAAATGAATCGCTTCTTTATCCGACCACGGTCCGTTGTAGATTTCTAAACCAGATGTTACTGGGTTAACTCTTTCTAATTCAGTGTTTTTGGTTGAAGTTACGGTAGATTTTGGGGCTAAAGTTCTTCTTCCGTTAAAAACTTTCCTAGAATATTTTTCAAATAAAGGGTCTTTTTGAAGTATACTAACCTTTGGATTCGTAAATAAATTACGAAAGAGCGCTCTTCTCGTTATAACTTGGTTCCTCATTTGCTCTGTATTTAGAAGGTTAGTTGGCTACAAAAGAAAGTATTCTTGTAGTAACATTAACCCCCATAAATAGGGGTGAGAAGGAAAGGGTCTTATTTGCCTTGTTTAAAAAAAATGGAGTTAAAAATTGAACAAACAAAAACCAAGGTTAATACTGTAGACTTCATCTATAGAGTTGCCAACCGTATATCCATGGTTGTTGCCTTCAATAAACAAACAAATGCCTTCAAATTCGAGACCAATGCTCATTTTCTGATAACTACCTTGCAAATGACCTCTTCCAATAGCAAAAGATTTTCCAATACCATATTGTAAGGTTATTCTAGTTTCTTCTCCTATTTTTGGACTTAATCTTAAATTTGTAAATACAGGAACGGTTACTAATTTATAACTTCCGTAAAAATCTACACCTGAATTTGCACTTAAACCAATCCATTTTTTATAGTGAACCCCTTATCCAAATTTAGCACCTAAACCGTCTGGAACAAACCAATTATCATCTCGAGATCCATCTGAATAATAAGCTCCTCTATTTTTGTTTCCTTTAAATGGAACAATAATATCAAATTGAGTATAAGTGAAATTTTGTGAAGGAGTTTGAGTTTCATTAATGGTAGTTTCTACCTGACCAAAGTTCAATTGGTACACAAAAACAATCAGAAAGAGCGCTTTAAATTTCATGTAAAATATTTTTTTCAAAATTTGCAGGATCAACAGCATTTTTTACGTCATAATTACCAATCTTTGTTCTTCTCAAAGCTGTTAAATGACCACCAGATTGAAGTGCTATACCAAAATCATAGGCAATTGATCTTATGTAAGTCCCTTTGCTACATTTGATTCTAAAATCGATTTCTGGAAGATGAATGCGTGTAATTTCAAACTCATATATGGTGGTTTTTCGAGCTTTAATTTCTACTTCTTCTCCAGCTCTTGCATGTTCATATAAACGTTTTCCGTCTTTTTTAATTGCGGAAAAAACAGGTGGCTTTTGATCAATTTCACCTAAAAACTGATTAGTAGTTTCATTAATTAAAGCATCTGTAATATGTTCTGTTGGGAAAGTAGCGTCAATATCCGTTTCTAAATCATAAGAAGGTGTTGTGGCTCCAAGGGTAATTGTACCGGTATATTCTTTTTCTTGAGATTGAATTTCGGTTATTTTTTTGGTAAACTTACCTGTACAAATAATTAATAAACCAGAGGCAAGTGGATCTAATGTTCCTGCATGTCCAATTTTAAATTTTTTAGGTAAATCATAGCGTTTTTTTAAAACGTATTTCAATTTATTAACCGCTTGAAAAGAGGACCAAGTTAAAGGTTTATCGATTAATAGAATTTGACCATTCAAGAAATCTTCAGCAGTCATTATATAATAGTTAATTCTTTAATAAAAAAGTGAATAAGTAGTATTGCTACTCCAGCTAGAATTCGGTAATAACCAAATACTTTAAAACCATGTTTCGTTAAATAGCCAATGAAGGACTTAATAGCAATTAAGGCTACTATAAAACCAACTATATTTCCAATAAGTAACAATTGAGTTTGGTCTTGTGTTAATTCAAATCCTGCTTTGTAATAATCATATAATTTTTTTACAGTTGCACCTAACATAGTTGGAATGGCTAGAAAAAATGAAAATTCTGCTGCGGCTGTTCGTGATAACTTTTGACTCATTCCACCTACAATACTTGCCCCACTTCTAGAAACACCAGGGATCATAGCTAAACATTGAAAAAAACCAATTTTTAAAGCGGTTACATAGGATATTTCTGTGTTTTCAGAATTTCCAAACCAATCATCTACTTTTAAGAGTATGAAACCTCCTATAATTAATGAAATGGCAACTACAATTGGATTTTCTAATAAACTATCAATAATGTCATTTAATAATAAGCCAAATACTACTGCTGGAATAAACGCTACAAATAATTTGTAATAAAAATTAATACTTTGAAAAAAACGTTTAAAATAGAGAACCACAACGGAAAGTATAGTTCCTAATTGAATGACTATCGTAAAGAGTTTGGTAAAATCATCATCTGCGATACCAAAAAAAGAAGAGGCGATAATCATATGACCTGTTGAAGATACTGGTAAAAATTCGGTTATACCTTCTATAATTGCGAGTATAATTGCTTGTAGTGTATTCATAATTTTACAAAAATATGTTTTTTTATAATAGTTTTAGTTGTTTTTTTGTAGTTTAGTAAGTTTGATTTCACTAAAATTACTCAGCTATTACTGAAATGAAAAGAAAGATTGCTTTATTATTTGTTTGTATGTTTCAAACTTTGATCGCTCAAAATACTTCCAATGAAGAATTTGATTTGATTAAAGAAAAAGTTGTTGCGCAATATATAAATGCACCTTTAAAAGCAAAAAATGAGGCGTATCAACTTTATAGATTGGCTAAAACAAATGAGCAAAAAATCATTGCCTATCGCTATTTAGGTTATATACATGATTATTCAGGGAATGTGGATTCGGCACGTTATTTTTACCAAAAACAATTGCAGTTTTCAAAAGAACATTTCTTGGCAAAAGAACCCTATTATCAATCGGTTATTGATTATGCTACATGGGGAATTAATTATGTGGATACCAATGTGTTAATTGAAGAGTTAACACAAGCTTTACTTAAAATAAATGAATCTCAATTTCCACAACAAAAAGGGCTAATGTACATGCTAATGGGAGATTTGTTTTTGAGAGAAAAGCAATTAGAAAAAGCAAACGAATATTTTGATAAATCTTTCCGACTCATTCGAGGTAAATCTTCCGAACAAGATTATTATTTGCGAAAGAGTGAAGTGGCTCTTAAAAAAGGGGATTACTTGAATGCGAAGGAAAATTTGTTGACAGGTTTTGCACTCTTTGATGAAAAAGACGTGTATGATTACCCTTTGTTTTTAAATAAATTAGGCTATGTGTATCTTTTATTAGGAGATATTGAAAATTCCAATCAATGTTTGTACGAATCGTTGCATTATCAGCGAAAGAATGGTTTTTCTAGTTTGTTATCGAGTACCTATTTGAATTTGTCTCATTTGGCAAGAATCGAAAAAAATGAACGCTTAATCAAATTTAATTTAGATAAAGCTTTAGAATTTAATCAAGGAAATATTTTAGTATTAAAAGATATTTACCTGGCCTATAAAGATTACTATTCCAGTCAGGGTGATTTTTTAAATGAAAATGAAAGTTTAGCTCTTTTTAATAAGATTAATGATAGTATTTTTAACGTTGAAAAAGCAAAGCTAGGAAGTGATTTAGAGTCTCGATTTCAATTGAGAGAAAACAAAAAAGAATTAGCTTTAAAAGAAAAAATCATTCAAAAAGAGCAGAAAATTAAATCTCAATTTGTGATTGGTTTTGGGATACTTTTAGTGTTGCTAGTAACTTTAATAGGAGTGTATTTTAATAAAATAAAGACACAAAAAAAGCTTAGAAACAACCAAAAATTACTTCATGAAGAACAATTGAAGTCCATGTTGGAAAATCAACGTACCGAAATTATAAAGGAAAAAATTAAAGCAAAATCTGAAGAACGTTCTCGACTATCCTTAGAATTGCACGATGGAATTGCAAATGAAATTGGAGCTTTAAAAGTGGCGTTAACAAATGAGAAAATATTAGATGCCAATGCGATTAATTCAGTCGTGGACAAAATAGATAAATTGTATAATGAAGTGCGAGATTGGTCACACGATTTAAATTCAGATAAAATATTAGATATCGAATTTTCGCAATTGATTCATAGTTTATGTTTAATTCCAGAGAAAAAGGGAATAAAGATTCGTAAAAATATATTAATAGACGAAAAAATTAATACCTTAGATGATTCAATTCTATTAAATATTTATAGGATTATACAAGAAGCGATAAATAACATTTTGAAGCATGCTCAAGCTTCAGAAATACAATTGGATATTATTCAGTCAGAATCGGAAATTTTTCTTATAATCAAAGATAATGGAGTAGGTTTTTCAAAAAATAGTTCAAAATCGGGAATTGGTTTAAAAAATATTGAAAAAAGAATTGAAATGCTCCAAGGGAAATTCTACTTAATCACTTCAGATAAAGGAACAACTTTAGATATTAAATTACCCATATAAATGTTACACAAAGTCTTAATAGTGGACGACCACAAAGTTTTTGCAGAAAGTATTGCCTCTGTTTTAAGAAATAAATACGAAGTAATGGAAGTGTCATCTGTAGAGAAAGCATTGCAAATTATAACGTCATTTTCTCCAGATGTGTTGATAACGGATTTACAATTACCAGATCAAGATGGTTTTTTCTTAATTAAAACCTTAAAAAGTAAAGGGCTTAATGTGAAAATTTTGGTTTTGAGTAGTTTAACAAATCAATCTACAATTCATAAGTTAATGCAATTAGGTGTAAATGGTTTTTTAAATAAAAATGTTTCTAGTATTGATTTGTTGAACGGAATTCAAAAAATTGTACAAGGAGACTCTTTTTTTCAAGCCGATATTTATGATGATTACATTAAAAATTTCAAATTAAAATCGGATAAATCCAATGAAATTACACCCAGAGAAATTGATGTTTTGAAACTTATCATAGAAGAAAAAACAACAAGTGAAATAGCTGAAATTTTAAACATCTCTAACTATACAGTAGAAGGCTATCGTAAAAATTTACTTTACAAGACAGGTGCAACCAATGTAGTTGGCTTGATAAAATATGCCATGAAAATCAATTTGATTTAAAAAAATAAGTTGCCCCCTTTTTACAGGGGTTTGTGGTTTTAGAAATAGTATTTTCTTTGTAACACAAACAATAACAAAACAAACAACAAACAAACAACGTTGGGCAACTGTAAATTAAATTAAGAAATACCCTTAATCAATTAACTGATTTAAGGGTATTTTCTTTTATAAGCGATTTTTTTTGATTAAAAAATAGAATACCCCCTTTTTCAGGGGTTTTTATATGTCAAAAAAGAGATTACTTTGCTTTAACAAACGAATAAACAAACAAGAAATAAACAAACAACAATTCGGCGACTGTAAATTAAATTAAGTAATACCTCTTTAAATGCCTATGCTTATTTAAAGGGGTATTTTCTTTTTATAGTGTATTCTTCTTTTTTGAAAACGATGTAAAAAAATAAACCCCTATTTTCAGGGGTATAAAGATATCGAAATAGTGTTTTCTTTGTATTCACAAATGAGTAAACAAACAAGAAACAAACAACAACAATTGGGCAATTGTAAATTAAATTAAGAAACACCTTTAAACGCCTATGCTGATTTAAGGGTGTTTTCTTTTTTAGTTGTTTTTGTCTTTCTTGAAAATAGAATAAATAACAATACCAAAGCCTAGCAATACAGTCGTTGGTGCTAAACGAATTCTTCTAAAGTTAAAAATTTCTGGATTCCAAACATTAGGATCTTCACTTCCACCACCACTCATTAATAGAAATCCTAAAGCAATTACGGCTATACCAATTAATAAAAAAGTATAATTGGTTTTACCAAATAAAAACTCTGGTTGATTATTGTCTTGATTGTTGTTTTTCATATCTGTAATTTCTTTCTAAAAATTTATTAGTAATATACTGAATTGTATTTTGTTTTTATAAAACTAATACAAATCGTCTGTTCTTAAATTTAAAAAACGTTGGGTTGCAAAAAAGGTACTAATTGAAGTAATAATAATTCCTACGATTAATACTCCTATAAATACAATTCCTAAAGAAACATAATCTTTTAATAATCCTAAACTAGGTAAATATTGATCAGCATAATATAAAAGACCAATAAGAGCTAGTATTGCTAATCCGGAACCAATTAATCCTAATTTAATGCTTCTCCAAATAAAAGGTTTTCTAATAAACGATTTGGTTGCGCCAACCATTTGCATGGTTTTAATGGTAAATCGATGGGAATAAATAGATAATCGTAACGAACTGTTAATTAAAAGCATGGCAATAACCGCTAAAAAACCGCTAGCAATAAGCATCCATAAACTGATTTTTTTAATGTTATCATTTACTAAATCTACCAATTGCTTGTCATAAATGATTTCTGAAACCATTTCATTTTTTTTAATCTCGTGCTCAATTTTTTTAATACTATCTGCTACTACATATTCGCCTTTTAAATTAATATCAAAAGAGTTTTGTAACGGATTGAATCCTAAAAAAGACATAAAATCTTTTCCTACAATGTCTACATTGTGTTTGGCTGCACTGTCTTTATGAACAAAAGCATATTCTTTAATAAATCGAGAATTTTTTAATTGCGTATCAAATGCATTCAAAACACTATCCTTAGCTTCATTTTTAAAGAAAACAGTCATTGGAATGTTTTCCTTAAAATCATTGGTTAGTTTTTTAGAATTGATTACAAATAATCCTAACGTACCTAACAAAAAAAGGACTAAAAAAATACTTAATACTACCGAAAAATAAGATGAAATTAAACGTCTTTTGTTATAATTTTCAAATGAAGATGCCATAAAATTTAGAAATATGAGGTAAAAATAGTAAAGAAATTTTGTTTATGTAGAATATAACAACAAAGTTTTAACTTTAATATTTTAAAATGTATTTTTGTACCTGTTTTTTTAAGGAGTAAAAAAGGACTCTAAAATTTTAAAATTTACACTTACAAATGAAATATTTTCATAACGAAATCGAAGCCAAATGGCGTAAATATTGGGCAGACAACCAAACTTTCGCTGCAGAAAATCCTATAGAATCCTCAGGTAAACCAAAATATTATGTATTAGACATGTTTCCTTATCCATCAGGCGCTGGTTTGCACGTGGGTCATCCTCTAGGATATATCGCTTCTGATATCGTCGCAAGATATAAAAGACATAAAGGTTTTAATGTGTTGCATCCACAAGGATATGATTCATTTGGGTTACCTGCAGAACAATATGCCATTCAAACGGGGCAACATCCAGATAAAACCACCAAAGAAAATATTGCACGCTATCGTGAGCAATTAGATAAAATTGGATTTTCTTTTGATTGGAGTAGAGAAGTACGTACTTCAAATGCTGATTATTACAAATGGACCCAATGGATTTTTATTCAATTGTTCAATTCGTGGTATAATAACGATACCAATAAAGCGGAAGATATAGCAACTTTAATTGCTCTTTTTGAAAAAGAAGGAAATGCTATGGTTAATGCGGTTTGTGATGAAGGGATTACTGTTTTTTCGTCAAGCGAATGGAACGCATTTTCGTCAGAGCAGCAACAAAGAATACTATTGCAATACCGATTAACCTATTTAGCAGAAACAGAAGTAAACTGGTGTCCCGCATTAGGAACGGTTTTGGCCAATGACGAAATTGTAAATGGTGTTTCAGAACGTGGCGGTCATCCCGTTATCCGTAAAAAAATGACACAATGGTCCATGCGTATTTCTGCGTATGCCGAACGCTTATTACAAGGTTTGGAAACCATTGATTGGACTGAATCTTTAAAAGAATCACAACGCAACTGGATTGGAAAATCAGTTGGTGCAATGGTTTCTTTTAATGTCACTTCGAGCGGAGTCGAGAAGCCTCTTCAAATAGATGTGTTTACCACACGTCCTGATACTATTTTCGGAGTTACGTTTATGACGTTAGCACCAGAACACGATTTAGTAGCTAAAATTACAACACCAGAACAAAAAGAAGCTGTTGCAGCCTATATTGAAGCGACTTCAAAACGATCAGAAAGAGAACGTATGGCCGATGTGAAAACCATTTCTGGAGTATTTACAGGTGCGTATGCTGAACATCCGTTTACTAAAGAATCCATTCCCGTTTGGATTGGGGACTATGTATTAGCGGGTTATGGAACAGGTGCGGTTATGGCGGTTCCTTGTGGAGACGAACGCGATTATGCGTTTGCCAATTTCTTTAAAGGCACGAAGGGTATGCCTGAAATTAAAAATATTTTCAATCAAGATATTTCGGAAGCGGCTTTTGGAGCAAAAGAAGGCTTTGAATTAGTGGATTCGGATTTCTTAAATGGTTTAAGCTATAAAGAAGCAACGAAAAAAGTAATTGAAGCTCTTGAAAAAATGGGTCAAGGCAAAGGAAAAACCAATTATCGTTTGCGTGATGCCGTTTTTTCAAGACAACGTTATTGGGGCGAACCTTTCCCTGTTTATTATGTAAATGGGTTACCACAAATGATCGATTTGAAACATTTACCTATTGTGTTACCCGAAGTGGAAAAATATTTACCTA
This sequence comes from Flavobacterium sp. NRK F7, assembly GCF_024054195.1. GTDB lineage: Bacteria > Bacteroidota > Bacteroidia > Flavobacteriales > Flavobacteriaceae > Flavobacterium. The sequence goes on from NZ_JAMXLB010000001.1 coordinate 991,844, forward strand.
CAGAAGACGGTCAACCACCTTTAGGAAACGCAACTGTTTGGGCTTGGGATACCAAAACCAATTCGGTTGTCAGTAATGAGTTTTTGTCATCTCGAGCGGAGTCGAGAGACGAGAACAAAACCGTTTTCCCTCTAGAATTAAATACCATGCCAGGTTGGGCCGGTTCGTCTTGGTATTGGATGCGTTATATGGATGCACACAATGAAAATGAATTTGCAAGTAAGGAAGCCTTAGCGTATTGGGAAAATGTAGATTTATATATAGGAGGAAGTGAGCACGCAACCGGACATTTATTGTATTCTCGTTTTTGGAACAAATTCTTAAAAGATAGAGGTTTCGCACCAACAGAAGAACCGTTCAAAAAATTGATTAATCAAGGGATGATTTTGGGAATGAGTGCTTTTGTAATTAGAATAAATGAAAGACAAGATGTTTTTATATCAAAAGGGCAATTTGATAATTTTTATAATTCAGAAAAAAAATCTGATGTTTTAAAGAAAATAATTGACTTAACTGGGACTGATGTTCCAACTTTTAGTAAAATACATGTTGATGTTTCTTTGATAAACTCTACAGATGAATTAGATATAGACAAGTTTAGAAAATGGAGACCAGAGTTCTTACATGCAAAATTTATTTTTGATGAAGGAGATAAATTTAGAGTCGAGAGAGAAGTAGAAAAAATGTCAAAATCGAAATACAACGTTGTCAATCCAGATGATATTTGTAATGAATATGGTGCCGATACCTTGCGTTTGTATGAAATGTTCTTAGGGCCATTGGAACAAGCAAAACCATGGAACACAGCCGGAATTACAGGGGTATATGGTTTCCTTAAAAAATTATGGCGTTTGTATTTTGATGATAATGGTTTGATAGTAACCAATGAAGAACCCACAGCAGAAATGTACAAATCGCTACATAAAACGATTAAAAAAGCCACAGAAGATATCGAGAACTTCTCTTTTAATACTTCGGTTTCCCAATTTATGATTTGCGTGAATGAGTTGGCCCAACAAAAATGCCATCACCGTGCTATTCTAGAACCTTTAGCAATTGTGTTATCTCCTTATGCACCTCATATTGCAGAAGAATTGTGGAGCGCTTTAGGTCATGCTGGTTCGATTGCGAAAGTACCGTTTCCAATTTTTGAAGAAAAATATTTGGTGGAAAGCGAAAAAGAATATCCCGTTTCTTTTAATGGAAAAATGCGATTTACGATGAAATTGCCATTGGATTTAACCAAGGAACAAATAGAAGAAATTGTTATGGCAGATGAAAGAACGCAAAATCAGTTACAAGGAAGAACACCCAATAAAGTAATTATCGTTCCAGGAAAAATTATCAATTTAGTAGGATAGATTTTTTATCTTTTATAGTACATCCCAAACAGACAGAAATGGTTTGTTTGGGATTTTTTTATTGAAAATTCTTATAAAAAGGCATGAAATATCTAAAAAAAACCTTAAAATTAGATTTTTACACAATAAATTCGTTTTTTTTTCATTTATTGTAATAAACAAACAATAAAGGATTTATTTCTTGAAGTAGAAATATGCCCTTTTTAAATTATCAAACCAATCTATCATGACTAAACTATCTAAAAAAATGATGGTTGCACTATTGTGTTTTAGTGCTTCCTTGTCTGTGTCTGTTGCACAGGAAAACGAACCAAAAATTGCAACTGATTTAAACACTTTAATTACTAAATCTTCCAGTTACCAAAACTACAAAGTAATCGAAAAAAATGCTATTTATGGTTTTCAAAACAGTTTAAACACTTTTATTAAAGAACAAGAGCAAATTCAAAATACATTAAATAAAGAAATTGCTGAAAATAAAAAAAGTATTTTGTTGCTTCAAAATGAAATTCAGGAATTAAAGCAGAATAATGCCGTTTTGACAGAAGAGAAGGCAAGCATTTCTTTTTTAGGAATGTTAGTTAGTAAAGATAGTTATTCGGTTACGATGTGGACCCTATTTTTAGGTACACTTGCAGTGGCGGGTATTTTATTTTACAAATTTAAAACGGCAAATGCAGTAACCAGTCATTCTAAAACAGTATTAAAGGATTTAGAAGAAGAATATGAATCCTACCGAAGAGTTTGTATCGAAAGAGAACAAAGTTTACGTAGACAATTATTTGAAGAAGCTAAAAAAAATAAAGAGCTAAAAAACGTTTCCTAAATTGTTTTTCAATCCTTTTTTTGTAACATTTTTCATTTTTTGCGTATAATAAGTAACTAAAAACTTAAAAAAATGGAAAAAAGAAATGCAGGAAAAGTAATAATCGGAGTTATGTTTTTTATTTTTCTTTTCGTAGCCTTATTAATGTTTGGTTTACCAAGATATAACGTTTGGCAACAAGAAATGGCAGGAAAAGCGGAAATGGCAAAAGCAGAACAAAACCGAAGAATTTTGGTGGAAGAAGCCAAAGCCAAATTAGAAGCTGAGAAATTGAATGCGCAAGCAGAAATAGAAAGAGCAAAAGGGATGGCAGAAGCCATGCGTGTAGAAAATGGAACGTTGAGTGAAACCTACAATCAATATTTGTTCATTCGTACCTTAGAAAAATTAGCAGATAAAGGCGATTTACCACAAATTATTTATGTTCCATCTAATGGATTATTACCAGTAATGGATGTGAATAAAACAAAATCACCAACGAATTAAAAATATAAAAAATGGGGCCAAAAGCCCCATTTTTTTATCATTCTATTGTAAGAATAATTTTTCAAAAATTATTCTTTATTTGCATTTTCAAAATTCATGTTCGGATTTAAACGCGCAATTTTAGTAGACTCAGAAGCAACTAATTCCTCATATTTTTCTAATCCTTTTTGAATGGTTTCCGATTGGTCATTTGCAGTTTCTTTTTCGTCTTGAACCATTTCTTTTCCTTTAGTAAGTGCTTTGTTAAATAATTTTTTATGATTAGCAACATTTGGATCATAAGGAATTAGATTAACTCCAGCAACAAAAGCGCCCATTTGTGGAGAAACATTTATCACATAAGTTTTATTGGCTTCTAGATTTGCGATTACATAATCCCTGTTTTCTGAGGTTGCCCAAAATAAATGTTCGCCTGGTTCACATTCGTAAGTGAAATATTTTTTAGAAGACAAAGTTCCTAAAAAGGTGTCTTTGTCAAATACTTTAAAATTAACTAAAAAAGCAACAGCAGTGGGTCTAATAAAATAAACTAAACTTTTTCCTTCTGTTGGTTTTTTAATTTCAATAGTTTCCTGAGAGAAAGTCTTTGAAAAAGCTAGTAAAGTAAAAATTAAGATTCCTAATCGTTGAATTGATTTCATTTTAAAATGTATAATATTAATGTTTGTTGATTTCTTATTTAATTGGAGAAAGAATGAAAAACAAATCTAAAAACATGTTTTTGTATTTCTAATTTAATTGTTTTTTTGGTTTGCAAAAATATTAGAAAAAATGAATCTAGACTATTTAGTTTTAATAATTTATTCAATTTTTATAATAAGTTCGGTTAATTAAAAATACACTAGAAATGTTTTTGCTGTAGTAAGCAATTTAAAAAAATGGGACAGAAGGTCCCATTTTAACAAAACAAATTATAATAGTTTAAATGCTTCTACTATTATTTTTTTTAAAGTTGTTGGTTCGTGATTTGTCTTGTTCCTCTTGGACAAATTACTACAGCAGTACTGCCTTCTTCACCTGCATCCCAAGTGTAATTACCATTTGTGTCCACAAAACTTACATAGGTTATTGTAGTGGTACCATCACCATTATCTACAGAAGTACTGTATGATACTCTTCCAGAACCTTTAATTGCTGAACTTTCTTCATTTGTTAATGCGAATTTTTTGAAATTTTCCATGATTATTTGTTTTAAAATTTAGGTACGCAAACCATTTTAGTCAATTGCGTTTTTGACTTTTATCTATCATTTATTTGTGTGTTTTTATTCATATAAAGTAGCAATGTTTAAACTGGCATAACCAATGCTAGTGGTATTGACCGTAGCTGTTTTTTTAAGATCTGAGCCAATAAAAATTTTCCCAGTAACTACTTCATTAACTTGTCCTGATCCACTTACTTCCGATCCTGCGGTTAAGACTACCGCAGTTGTAGCGCTTGGATTGTTAAGGGTAATTTCTTTAGACCAAGGCAAGCTAATATTATCTTCAATTTGGTTTACACCATCAGGATTCGTATATACTACGATTAAGGTACCTGAATATGTACCACTAAGTTCATATTTTATAATTTTTGAATTGGAAGATGGAGTGTCATCTTTACTGCATGAAATAGTTGTGAAGATGAAAATAGCGACAAGATTTCTTAGAATTTTGTTCATTTGTATAGTTTTTATATTAATTTAATTTTACTTCAATAATGTCACCTGAATTCGAGATTTCAACGAATTTTTCAACTCTATGATGGTCTACTACGTTGTAGTTTTCTTTTTGGTAAAATTGAGTTCCATAGGAGTTTGTTCCAACGACTACATCTCTAGAATAAGTTTTAGAAGTAGACATGAAGGCTTGTAAGAAATATTTTCCTGGTTTCATTTCCTTAAATTCAAACCGGCCATAATCATCCGTATAGGTTTCTAATCGCATGGAATAAGCTTCATCTGATAAGTAAACAACCGTTTTTTTGTTTTCTTTCTTTTCTCTTAACTGATACCAAACCATAAAATAATCCGTAACAGGATATAAATCTACTTTTATCCCTCTTCCAAAAGACTTTGCTCCAGTAACTGATAATTTATTGGTAGATTTATATAAAACGCCTTTAATTAATCCATTTCCTTTTTCCAATTGTTTTTTTGCAGCATCAGCATTGAAATTGAATTCAGGATATACTATTGTTGTTTTATTTTTTTCGGCTAATCGATCTGCATTTTTTATTGGATTGCAACTCAAGAAAGAAAATAAGATACTTATAATGAATAAGTGTTTCATGTTAATTTGATTTTAAATTCAAAATAATTTTGATGATTATTACGTTGTAAAATTGTATAGTTTTTTCATCTTTAAAAAACAGATTGTCATAGCTTTTATAAAATACAGTCCTTTATTTTTTAAATTATAGCAAGATTTACCTTGATTAATGAGTTGATTATAAGTGCTTATGGTGTCAAAGTGTCATTTTTTAAAACTGGAATGTATTTTGATATTTAAATAGTGTTTTAAAGTTTAAAAAAAAATGTAATATGGATTTTACTTATTTGATATTAATTGGTGGTATTGCTCTTTTTAGTTGGTTGGTTAGCGCACAATTGAAAAGCAAATTTGCCTATTATTCTAAGGTGCATTTACGCAATGGAATGAGTGGTGCTGAAATTGCTGAAAAAATGTTATCTGATAATGGTATTTATGATGTTAAAGTGATTTCAACACCTGGTCAGTTAACGGATCATTATAACCCTATGAATAAAACCGTGAATTTAAGTGAAGCGGTTTATAACCAAAGAAATGCCGCCTCCGCAGCTGTTGCAGCTCATGAATGTGGTCATGCCGTTCAACATGCTCAAGCTTACAGTTGGTTAACAATGCGTTCTAAAATGGTTCCCATCGTAAATGTCTCTTCCAGTTTGTCACAATGGTTAATTATAGGAGGATTGATTTTAGGATTTGCTTCGAAAACAAGTATTGGTTTTTATGTAGCTGTGGCTGGTTTAATTTTAATGGCAATTGCCACAATGTTTAGTTTTATTACGTTGCCTGTTGAATATGATGCAAGTAACAGAGCTTTAAATTGGTTAAAAAGCAAAAATATGTTAACCCAACAAGAATATGCAGGTGCAGAAGATTCTTTAAAGTGGGCAGCAAGAACCTATGTTGTGGCTGCACTTGGAGCATTGGCATCACTTTTATATTGGGCGTATAGGATATTGGGTTCTAGAGACTAAAGTAAAGTTGCATATATAAAAACCCTAATTTCAGTATTGAAATAGGGTTTTTGTTTTTAACTATGCAACTTTAAAGCTGTATTTGCCTGTCTATTTGTTGTTCTAAAGAGATAAAAGTTTCTGTTCTAGAAACACCTTTAATGGCTTGAATTTTTTTATTTAATAACTGCATCAGGTGTTCATTATCTTTACAAATAATTTTAATTAAAATACTCCAGTTTCCTGTCGTATAATGACATTCTAAAACTTCAGGTATTTTTTTTAATTCTCTTACTGCGTCAGAATTACTGGAAGCTTTTTCTAAATAAACGCCTACAAAAGCCATTGTAGAATAGCCTAAAACCTTAATGTCTACAGTGAATTTAGATCCTGATATCACTCCGGCTTGTTCTAATTTTCTAAGTCTTTGATGGATGGCTGCTCCAGAAATACCGATTTTTTTTGCAATTTGTAAAATAGGTTTTCTAGCGTCTTCCATTAAATCGCGTAGAATTTCTTTATCAATTCCATCAATTTCAATTTGTAATTGATTTATCTTCATGTATGTTTTGTTTGTAAGTAATAGTTTGTAAATGCACTAATTTAGTAAATAAAACAAATTTTTTTATTTAAAATCGTTACTTTTTATTAGCTGCTCACATTTAAAGGATTGTAACCTAAGTAATCTACTTCCATTTCTTTGAAAATTACTCCATAATCTTCTAATTCGTCAAGAATAGGAGTGTAAATTTCTTTAGAAATAGGTAGTTGTACACCAGCTGTAGTAATTTCGCCATTTAATATTTTTACGGTTGCAATAGCAACTGGTAAGCCCACAGTCTTGGCCATAGCCGTATAGGTTTGATCATCTCCTATGCAAACCATTGTTGCATCTATTTGATGTTGATTCCCGTTTAGTTCGTATCCAAATTTATGATACATGACAATCATGTCTTTGTCTTGAGGTTCTAAAGTCCATTTTTCAGAAAGTATTTTCTCAAGGATTTGAGCAGGAGTTGCATTTTTTAAACCTACTTTTTTATTTCCGTTGAATAAATCCAATTCAAGTAATTTATCCCAAATGATATCATCTTGATCTATTTTTTGAGCGTGTCTCAATTTAATTTCAACTGTATCGGTTGGGTGATAAGGAAGGAAGGAATTCGTAAATTCTCTATAGGTCATTTCTTCTGAATTATCAATAGTATAAGAATCATCAGTCATACCTAATTGCACTAAAATATCCCATGCTCTAGAATATCCTACTCTTCGAATGGTACCTCTGTAAACTGTTAATGCATTTTCTAAACCATACACTTCTCTATATTTTAAAGAGTCTCTGTTGGCATAAGCCTCAAATCGTCCGAAACCTTCTACTTCTAAAAATTCAGTTCTTCTAAATAATTTATTGTAAGGTATATATTTGTATGTGCCTTCTTGAATGAATTTGGCAGCACCACCTTGACCTGCCAATACTACATTTCTAGGATTCCAAGTAAATTTATAATTCCATAAATTCGTATCACTTTCAGGAGCGACTAAACCACCACAAAAAGACTCGAATAAAATCATTTTTCCACCTTTTTCCCTTATTTGATCAATCACTTTCATAGCACTCATGTGATCAATACCAGGATCAAGTCCAATTTCATTCATGAAAACCAATCCTTTTTCCTTAGCTTCTTTGTCTAATTCTTGCATCGCTGGGCTAATGTAAGAAGCAGTAACCATATGTTTGTTATAGAATAAACAGTCTTTTGCTACCTCTAGGTGCATGAAAGCTGGAAGCATAGATACCACAATATCTGATTTTTGAATTTCGTCTTTTCGTTGTTCAGCATCCAATATGTCAAAAGCAATCGGTCTAGCATTTGGATGATTGTGGGTCTTCCTTTGTGCTAATTCAAGAGACAGGTCTGCAATGGTTATATGTAATTGTTCTTTTTCTGACTTTTCTAATAAGTATTTAATAAGTGATGATGCGCTTCTTCCTGCGCCAATAACTAATATGTTTCTCATGACTAATTTTTACAAAAATATCACACGAAGATAGTGAAATGTTATATTTATAAAAATTTTACCTTAAAATATATTCTAAAATGTATAAGATTTAACATTTTTAAGCTTTAGGAGGGTAACAAGTAAAATTGAATTCTAAGATTAATGATTATAGTTTTAATTGTTAGCGTATTTTATTTAATCTTTTTTAAATTGTAATTTCTGTATTAGTTACTATTTTTACTAAAAAAAAAGATATGGATAGAAAAATCCTTTTAATTGCGCTCATAATGGGGGCAGTAGCGATACTGTTAGGTGCTTTTGGTGCTCATGGTTTAAAGAAAATGCTAACCTTAGATCAGTTGAATACCTTCGAAGTTGGGGTACGATATCAAATTTATCATGCCTTATTTTTATTGTTTGTAGCTAATAATTCCTTATTAACACTAAAACAGAAAGGGATTGTTCTGTATTTAGTTGTCATTGGGGTAATTTTATTTTCAGGTTCAATTTATTTGCTATCGACCGCAAGTTTAACAGTATTAAAAACAAAGTTTATTGGTCCCTTAACACCTGTAGGAGGTTTGTTGCTAATTGCTTCATGGTTATATGTTTTTTATTGTGTTTTCACTAAAAAATAGCAATTCGTTCTTCTTTCTAAAATTAAATTTATAATTTTGCACTTTAAAACATACAACATAACTCATTTTTTATGAATAGCTACGCCCAAATTACGAAAACGATTTCGTTGGAAAAATATGGAATTAGAAACGCTTCACAAATTATTTACAACCCTTCGTATGAGTTTTTATACCAAGAAGAATTAAGTGAAGATTTAAAAGGATTTGAAAGAGGTCAATTGTCAGAGCTTGGAGCAGTGAATGTTATGACAGGAGAATTTACAGGTCGATCTCCAAAAGACAAGTATATTGTAAAAGATGAGGTAACCAAAGATTCTATTTGGTGGACTTCTGATAAAGCGGTAAATGATAATAAGCCTATTTCTACTGAAACTTGGAATGCGCTTAAAGAGACAACTGTAAATCAGTTATCAGAAAAAAAATTATATGTAGTTGATGCTTTTTGTGGAGCCAATGAAGACACGCGTTTAAAAGTACGCTTTATAATGGAAGTAGCTTGGCAAGCACATTTTGTTAAAAATATGTTTATTCGACCTACAGATGCTGAATTAGAAAATTTTGGTGAACCCGATTTTATTGTAATGAATGCGTCAAAAGCTTCTTTTAAAGATTTTGAAAAACATAATTTAAATTCTGAAGTATATGTAGCTTTTAATTTAACTGAAAAAATTCAGTTAATTGGAGGAACATGGTATGGTGGAGAAATGAAAAAAGGAATGTTTTCCATGATGAATTACTACTTGCCTTTACAAGGAATTGCATCTATGCACTGTTCTGCAAATAAAGGAAAAGAGGGAGATGTGGCTGTTTTCTTTGGTTTGTCTGGAACGGGTAAAACAACTCTTTCAACTGATCCTAAGAGAGAATTAATTGGTGATGATGAGCATGGCTGGGATAATGATGGTGTCTTTAATTTTGAAGGAGGTTGTTATGCAAAAACTATTGATTTAAGTGCTGCAAACGAGCCTGATATCTTTAAAGCGATTAAGAAAAATGCTTTACTAGAAAATGTAACCTTAGATGCAAATGGTAAAATTGATTTTGCTGATGGATCAGTAACTCAAAATACGCGTGTATCGTATCCAATTGAACACATTGAGAATATTGTTAAACCAGTATCTAAAGCAGGTCATGCTACCAAAGTAATTTTTCTTACAGCCGATGCTTTTGGAGTAATGCCTCCAGTATCTAAATTAACTCCTGAACAAACTAAATATTATTTCTTGTCTGGATTTACTGCAAAATTGGCAGGAACTGAGAGAGGCGTTACAGAACCACAGCCTACTTTTTCAGCTTGTTTTGGGAAAGCATTTTTATCTTTGCATCCTACTAAATATGGTGAAGAATTGGTGAAGAAAATGGAGGAGCACAATGCTACTGCTTACATGGTTAACACAGGATGGAATGGAACTGGGAAAAGAATTTCTATAAAAGATACTCGCGCAATTATAGATGCTATATTAGATGGTTCTATTGAAAAAGCGGAAACTAAAGTTATTCCAGTATTTAATTTTACTGTACCGGTGGCTTTGCATGATGTTGACTCTTCTATTCTAGATCCTAGAGAAACGTATGATGAAGTTTCAAAATGGGAAGTGAAGGCTAAAGATTTGGCTTCTAAATTTGTTAAAAACTTTGAACAGTATACAGATAATGAAGAAGGAAAACTATTGGTAAAAGCAGGTCCTACTTTATAAAAATATCAAATAATAAATATAAAAAAGGGTTCTAAAATTTTAGAACCCTTTTTTATATTTTATAATAACAAATATTTATTAGTATTATTTTCCTTTGTTAACTTCTGAAATATATTTTTCAAGTGCTCCAGTCATAGAAGGTGTTCCAGGAGAAGGAGCCATGATGTCTACTCTAAGGCCACTGTCAATAGCTTCTTTTTGAGTAGTAGTTCCAAATACTGCAATTCTTGTATTGTTTTGTTTAAAATCAGGGAAGTTTTTAAAAAGAGATTTAATTCCTGTTGGACTGAAAAAAGCCAGAACATCATAATATACATCTTTTAAATCAGATAAATCACTCATAACTGTTCTATAAAAAATAGCTGGAGTCCATGCTATTTTCAAACTATCTAAAGTTTGAGGAATGTCATAATTTAATTGATCAGATGCAGGTAATAAAAACTTTTCGTCTTTGTATTTTTTAATCAGTGGAGCTAAATCGACAAAATCTTTTTGTCCCACATAAATTTTCCTTTTTCGATACACTACATAACGTTGTAAGTAAAAAGCGACTGCTTCTGATTGACAAAAGTACCTCATATCTTCAGGAACTTTAAAGCGCATTTCTTCAGCAACTCTAAAAAAATGATCAACAGAATTTCTGCTTGTTAAAATAATCGCAGTAAAATTGTTTAAATCTATTTTTTGTGCTCTTATTTCTTTGGCAGGAACTCCTTCTACGTGGATAAAAGGTCTGAAGTCAACTTTAACTTTAAGTTTGTTTTGTAACTCAAAATAGGGAGAATTCTCTACTTTAGGCTCTGGTTGTGAAACCAAAATTGTTTTCACTTTTAAATTTGACATACGCTTTGTTCTAATTTTTTGTAATAAAATAATAGATAAAATAGTAAGGTGCTATTTCAAGGGTGCAAAGATATAAAATAAAATAAAATATTTTACGTAATACTAAATTTTGATAGATTTTTAGAGCAACAATATAGGTGGTTAAATTGGCTAAAAAGAGAATAACAATAATCATATAATAAATCCAGTTTTTATTCCATACAGGATTGTAAAAAAGGATAATGTTTATAGGTAAAAGTAAAAAGCCAAAATAAGTTCGATAACTCACTTTTAATAAGTTGAATTGTTCGTTAAATTCTTCAATTTTAAATGTAGTTGCAATAATTTTTTCAACTAAATATTTCGATAAAATAAAAACCGCTAGAAAAGTGAAAATTTGTACAAAAAGGATGCCTTCTTGAATTTTGGAATACTGAAATTGTTTCAAAAACAAAAGAATAAAAAAAGTTAAAGAAACCAACTGTATAAAAAACATAGAAATCGTAAAGCCACTTCTTAAATTACTAGTGTCTTTATAAATTTTTGTGTACTTGTCGGAAACTGCTAATTTAATAAACTCGGCAAAACGAGCTTGAAAAACATTCTTGTTAATACCAATGACAAGAAAGCTTAGGACAAATAAAATTGTTGCCCAGTCTTTAAAGTGAATAACTCTTTCGTGAAATTGAATTGCTGTCATTTGTGGCAAATTTACAAAAATTAACTTCAAATAATTATTATAAATTTATTAAGAGATAAACTTAATAAATAGTTTATTTTTGTAGTCGAAAATTAATTTAAGGGATGTTGAAGGCAATAGTAGTAATACCAACATACAATGAAATAGAAAACATAGATCAGATTATACATGCAGTATTTTCTTTGCAAACAGAATTTCATATTTTAATTGTAGATGATAATTCACCTGATGGAACATCAAAAAAAGTAGAAGATTTACAACAGCAATATAAAGAAAAACTTTTTCTATCTGTAAGAACTAAGAAATCTGGTTTAGGAACGGCTTATGTTCATGGTTTTAAATGGGCTTTATCTAAAGGGTATCAATATATTTTTGAAATGGATGCCGATTTTTCTCATAACCCTCAAGATTTAGAACGATTGTTGTTTGCTTGTGAGATGGAACAGGCTGATGTTGCCATTGGTTCTCGCTATTCAACAGGTGTAAATGTAGTAAATTGGCCTTTGAATCGAGTGCTAATGTCTTATTTTGCTTCTGTGTATGTAAAATTGATTACAGGAATGAAAATTCATGATGCAACTGCAGGCTTTATCTGTTACAGAAGAAATGTTTTGGAAAAAATTAATTTAGATAGAATAAAATTCATAGGTTATGCGTTTCAAATAGAAATGAAATACAGGGCTTATGTCCAAAAATTTAAAATAGTAGAAGTGCCAATTATTTTTACTGATAGAACTAAAGGACAATCAAAAATGAGCGGGTCTATCATAAGAGAAGCTGTGTTTGGAGTTGTTTTATTACGAATAAGAAAAATTTTTAACCAACTATAATGAGTACCTTTTTAATTAAAAATGCTAAAATTGTAAATGAAGGCGTGGTCTTTGAAGGAGATGTATTAATTGAAAATGAATTCATCAAAGAAATTGCGGAACAAATCAGTTTAAAATCCTCAGATTGTATTATTATTGATGCTGAAGGAAGTTATTTAATTCCAGGAGCTATAGATGATCAAGTTCATTTTAGAGAGCCAGGATTAACACACAAAGGAAATATAGAATCGGAGAGTAGAGCTGCTGTCGCAGGCGGAATAACGTCTTTTATCGAACAACCTAATACAGTTCCAAATGCAGTTACTCAGGAACTTTTAGAACAAAAATATGAAATTGCTGCTACTACTTCTTATGCGAACTATTCTTTTATGATGGGTGGTACCAATGATAATTTGGAAGAAGTATTAAAAACCAATCCTAGAAATGTAGCTGGAATAAAATTGTTTTTAGGTTCGTCTACTGGAAATATGTTAGTAGATAATCAAGATGTGCTTGAAAAGATTTTTTCTTCTACAAAAATGTTAATTGCAGTTCATTGCGAAGATGAAGGAACAATTAAAGCAAATTTAGAAAAATATAAAGAAGAATTTGGAGACGATATTCCAATGAAATATCATCCGTTAATAAGAAGCGCAGAAGCTTGTTATATTTCTTCTTCTAAAGCTATTGAGTTGGCAAAAAAAACAGGTGCAAGATTACATGTTTTTCATTTGTCAACGGCTAAAGAAATGGAATTATTTACCAACAAAATTCCATTAGAACAAAAACAAATTACTGCTGAAGTTTGTGTGCACCACCTATGGTTTAGTGATGAAGATTATGATACCAAGGGTTCCTTAATAAAATGGAATCCAGCTGTAAAAACCAAAGAGGATAGAGAAGTATTATGGCAAGCTTTATTAGATGATAAAATAGACGTAATAGCTACGGATCATGCACCGCATACATTAGAAGAAAAGATTAATCCTTACACGAGTTGTCCTTCTGGAGGGCCTTTGGTACAACATGCAGTTGTGGCTATGTTTGAAGCTTTTCATAAAGGTAAAATTTCAGTAGAAAAAATTGTAGAGAAAATGTGTCATAATCCTGCTAAAATTTTCAAGATTGAAAAAAGAGGTTTTATTAAAGAAGGGTATTATGCAGATTTAGCAATTGTTAATCCGCACTTGCCTTGGAATGTAAAAAAAGAAAATATTTTATACCATTGTGGTTGGTCTCCTTTTGAAGGTGCAACTTTTAAATCTAGAGTTACGCATACCTTTGTAAATGGTCGATTGGTTTATGCAAATGGGCGCAGTAAGGAAATAAAAGTGGGTAAAAGGTTGTTATTTGAAAGAGATGTAAAATGAAAAAAATAGTAGTATTAGTTGTTTTAGTTTTGTTTTCATGTGCCGAAAACCCAGTGCCTAAGCCAGAACGTTTGTTGTCGGAAGATACGATGGTTGATATTTTATATGATACAGCGTTATTACAGGCTTCTGAAGCTTATTTGCCAAATAAACTAACAGAAAACCAAATACGAATTAAAAATTATATTTATACCAAGTATGACTTAGATAGTACAACGTATTATCAAAATCAAAGGTATTATGCTGCTGATTTTAAAAAATATAAAAGGATGTATAAAAAGGTTTCCGACCGTTTGCAGCAAAGAAAGACAGAATTGGATACTTTGATGGCTCAAGAATTAAGAAACAGGCCTGAAAAACCAATCAATAAAAAAAGAGAGTTTAATAAGCCTTCGCTAAAGGAATTAGATAGTCTTTCATCTCAATAAAAGAATAGTTTAACACCGAATTAATTTTTTCATTACTGTATTCTTTTTTATTATGAGAAGCAATAGCAGTTAGTTTTGTAAATTTTCTTTTTCTTCCAGTAAGTTTTGAAATCAACCAATCCATTTTCCATGCCAGGTTTGTAAGGGTTTTATTAGCGTGAATAAATGGTTTTTTTACTTGCATCGCATCTGCAATCCAAAACAAAAGTTGTTCAAAGGTTGTATTTTCTGCTACAAGAATAAAACGTTGATTAAATTGTTTTTGCATCATTAACGAATACATAATTGAAACCACATCTTCAACAGCAATTATTCCGATTTTTCCTTTTGTATAAAAAGAAATACCTCTTTTTATTGCAGCAAAAAAACGATTGCTTTCATGTTCTGCAAATCCACTCCCAAAAATAATTCCAGGGTTTACCACAATACAATTTAAGCCTTCTTGTTGTCCTCTCCAAACTTCCATTTCAGCACCATATTTCGAGATAGCATAATCACTATGCAGTTTTTCTGGATTCCATTCTGTTTCTTCAGTAATGAGAAATTCATTTTCTTTTGCATCTCCTAACGCGGCTATCGAACTTACATAACAAAGTTGGTTTACTTTTTTGTCGATACAACAATTGATTACATTGGCAGTCCCTTCTATGTTAATTTTGCGAAGATTTTCTTCGTCTTTTGGGTCAAACGATATTAAAGCTGCACAATGATATACAGAAGTAACATTTTCAAAGACTATTTCTAGAGATGGAATATCGGTTAGATCCCCTTTAACCCAAATAATTTGTTCAAATAGTACTATTTTGTTTTTGGATAAAAAGAGTTGTTTTACCGTTTCAATTTTACTTTTGTCTCGGTATAATGCTTTTACTGTTTCATTTTTTGAAAGCAGTTGAAGTAATAAATGAGAGCCTACTAAGCCCGTTGCACCAGTAACTAGAATCATAGGGTAAATATAAAGAGATTGTTTGACTTTTGATAGGATGACTTTCAGAATATTTTTTTAAAATTTACCAAAATTTGGAATTTGGAATAGGAAGTTTGGTTTCTAAAATTGATATATTTGCGAAAATTAATTACAAAAATGAAGAATTTAGTAGAAGAATTAAGATGGAGAGGCCTTATTCATGATATGATGCCTGGAACTGAAGAACAACTGGTTAAAGAGTCTACCACTGTTTATATTGGCTTTGATCCTACCTCAGATTCTTTGCATATAGGGAGTTTAGTGCCTATCATTTTACTAATGCATTTGAGAAAGTTTGGTCATAAGCCTATTGCTTTAGTAGGTGGTGCAACAGGGATGATTGGCGATCCTTCTGGGAAATCAAATGAGCGCAATTTGTTAGATGAAGCTACACTAAATCATAATGTAGAAGGTATTAAGCGCGTTTTGTCTCGCTTTTTAGATTTCAATGCTACAGATGCTGCTGCTCCTATATTAGTAAATAATTATGACTGGATGAAAGATTTTTCATTCATTAATTTTGCAAGAGATGTGGGGAAACGTATTACGGTTAACTACATGATGGCAAAAGATTCTGTAAAGAAGCGTTTAAGTGGTGATGATGGCAGTGAAGGAATGAGTTTTACAGAGTTTACGTACCAATTAATTCAAGGTTACGATTTCTACCATTTAAATAAAGAATACAATTGTTTGTTGCAAATGGGAGGAAGTGACCAATGGGGAAATATTACAACAGGTACCGAATTGGTTCGTAGAATGAACGTGGACAATGAGGAGCGTTCCAAAGCCTATGCCATGACTTGTCCCTTAATTACTAAAGCAGATGGTTCTAAATTTGGAAAATCTGAAGGAGGTAATGTATGGTTAGATGCCGATAAAACCACGCCATATACTTTTTACCAATTTTGGTTAAATACTACCGATGTTGATGCAGAAAAATATATTAAAATTTTTACGTTTCTAGACCAAGATACAGTAGAAAAATTAATTGCTGAGCATAACGAAGCACCACATTTAAGAGTATTGCAAAAACGTTTGGCTGATGAATTAATGATATTGGTACACTCAAAAGAAGAACTTGAAAGAGCTATTGTTGCATCAAATGCTTTCTTTAGTAAAGATATGATAGAACTAAACAATATGTCTGAGGATGATTTGTTGAATATTTTTAAAGGTATAAAAATGGCTACTATTTCTAAAGCTGATTTTGATGCAGGTTTGGATATGGTTTCGGCTTTAGCAACTAAAACTAATTTTTTAGATTCAAATAGTGATGCTAGAAGAGAATTAAAGCAAAATTCAGTTTCTTTAAATAAAGTAAAAGTAAAAGAAGATAAGATTATTACGGCAGCAGATTTAATTAATAATCAATTCTTGTTATTGCAAAAAGGGAAGAAAAACTACTATGTAATAAGAGTGGTGTAATTATAAAACCATTAGATTACAACCTCTAATATCAGAATGATCAAAACGTCCCAGCACTTCGAAAGAATGGTTGGGATATTTTTTTCCCAAATCTTGAGTAGCAATAAACGAACACGAATTCACATTGGCTAAATCAATAACGTTAATTCCTCCTGTTTTTCCATTTGAAACATAGGATAAAGCATCCTCTGTGTCTCTGGTTAGGATTTGCATCCAAGGTGGACATTCGAAAATGCCATTTCCAAGTGAATACGCTTGCGATAGAAGCTCGGTCATACCGTATTCAGAATGTATAACAGGTACACCAAAACCGTGGCTTAAAATAGCGTGTAATTCTTCTCGAATCATTTCTTTTCGTTTTCCTTTCATACCACCCGTTTCCATAATGATGGTGTTTTTCAATTGAAAAGTATGTTTTTCTATTAAATCTAATAAAGCGTACGTTACACCAATTAAAATTACATTTTGTCCCGATTGATCTAAGGCAATCAATTTGGCAATCAATTCTTCATAATTATTCAAGTAAAAGCCTGAATCAGGGTGGTTGCTACTTTGGATTAAATCTTGAACCATATAAATTAAGGAAGACCCTTCGCGTTCTAAATAAGAAGGAAGTAAAGCTAAAACACAGTAATCTTCAATATTGCCATAAAATTCTGAAAAACCGTTACGGTAACTTTGTTCGTATAACGCAACGTCAGTTACGAAATGTTTGCTAGTTTGCATGCCTGTTGTTCCGCTACTAGTAAAAATTTCCTGAACAGGGTTGGTGGTGCTGATAATTTCATGACTTTTGAAAAACTGAATCGGTAAAAAGGGAATGTCTAGAATTGTTTTTACATTAGACTTGTCTTTATTGAGATAATTACAAAATTCTTGATATACTTTGTTGTTGTCATATTGGTAACGAAAAACTTTTAAGGTAAGTTTTTCAAATTCTCTTTTGCTTGAAATTGTAAATATATCCTCTGTGTGAATCATAATGAATTGCGGAAACTATTTCGATTTCCAATAGATGCAAAAATATAAAATAAAAAAAGTATAATAATAACTTAAAGATTTTAAATAAGTATGATTTTAATAAACATATAAATGATAAGGTTGTAATAAATTATTTAAGATTGATGCTTATATTTGAGTTATGAATTGGAAAATCAAGGCTAGTCTTCAAAAATTTTTATCTTTTACTCGTTTAGGGGATAAACTAAATCACATACCAGTAACTTTAAGTAAAGAGTATCATAAAAATGTTTTTAAATACCAAAGTTGGGAGGCAGTTAGAAGATTTGATTATTGTGGCGCTGAATTTTTAAAAAAAGAGAGGGTTGCTTTAGAAATAGGTACAGGATATTCACTTATATCAGCAATAACACTTTATTTATTAGGTTTTAAAAAGATTATAACTGTAGATATTTCACCCGACGTAGTTTTTTCAAATTTTAAAAAACAATCCCAATACTTAAATGATGAAGCGTTTATAAATGCAATTTTAACGAGAAGTATTTATAATAAGGAAACACTTTTGCAAAAAATGGAAACAATATCTAATGTAAAAGATTTAAAAAGTCTTTTTGAAAAATTAAACATAATTTATCTGGCGCCCTATCAGTTTGAAGATATTGAAAAGTACCAACAATCATTTGATTATATTACTTCTCAGGTAGTTTTTGAACATATATCTCCCGAAATTTTAGATTCTCTTTTTAAAAAAATGAAAAATTGGCTGGTTCCAGATGGATTTTCGATTCACACAATTAATTTTATTGATCATTTTGCTAATCCTGGCTTTTTTCAAGATAAAACAATTTCCGAGTTTAACTTTTTAAAGTATTCGAATGCATACTGGCAATTCTGGGCAGGAAATTCCATTGCATATGTAAATAGGCTTTCTTATATCTATTATTTAGAATTGGCTAAGAAATATGGTTTTTTAGTTGATTTTAGGGGTGAAAATTATAGAGAAAGAGTTTTGTTAGATGAGAGATTTATACATGCTGATGTTGTTGCAAAATACGCTTGTAAAGTTAATCTTACTGATTTAACAAAATACCAAAGAGGAACGTTACTACTTACAAAATCATAAAAAAAAACACCAACATTATGTTGGTGTTTTTGATTTTTTGAAATTCTGAATTTATTTCAGAATGACATTAATTATTATTTTACTACTAACTTTCTAGTAGCTGTTTTTCCTTCTTCTGTGATTTTTACAATGTAAATACCAGCTTTTAGGTTACCTGTATTAAAAGTGTTGTTTGTTACGTTTCCTTTTACCACTTCTTTACCTAATACATCATATACTTGAACAGTCATTGCAGCATTCGCATTTGATGAGAAGTTTAAGGTGTTACCTGTTAACGGGTTTGGATACATTTTTAAACCATCAATAGCATTAAAAGACTTAGTTGAAAGAGTAAAAGTTCCAAGTGCTACTATAGACTGCAATTGAGTACCTCCAGTACAAGTTCCTGAACCCGTATCAAATAAATTAATAGCCCCAAAAGTCCAGTTAGCTTCTGTAAAACCAGCATCAGGTCCAGTTCCATTATTTCTAATTGCATAAGTGTCTAACCATTCCCAAGAAGTTCCTGTTCCGTCAACATCAGTTACTCCAAATTGGTCAATAACAGCAGTTGTAGCCGTGTTAATAATTCTGATTCTGTCATCACCGTTAAGGTTCATTACGGCATTTTCAATTGAATTTGAAGCTGTAATGCTTGGGAACTCAGTTGTAGCAATAGCTGTATTACCACCAGTTTGGATAATATATACATACTCATCTGTTCTAGTACCTAGTGGAGTTAAGTCTAAAGTAGCTCCCCAAGTTGTATTAGCATTTGTTTGATTTTGTGCTGAATAAAGTGAGAAATCAACAGTTCCGTTAGCGTATATTTCACAAACTTTTGGATATCCTCCAGTACATGGTCCATCAATCATTGCAGTTATTATTGGGGATTGCCCAAATGTTAAGGAAGTTCCTAATAATAAAGATAAAAAGTAAAGTTTTTTCATTTTTTTATGTTTTTAAATGTCTACAAATATAGCAAGTATTTTCTGTTTTATAAAAATAGCCAATGTAAAATTACAGTTAAATAAAATTAAAGAGTTTTCGTTAACTAGTTGATAATTAACTTTCGTGTGGCTGAAGCTTCGCCTTCTTTGACTTTTACAATATACACACCTGTATTTAGGGCACTAATGTTTACTTCTTTTGTAGTTACAACGGCTTCAAACACTTTTTTACCTAATACATCAAAAATTTCGACTTTCTTTTCTAAGCCCAATTTAGAAGTGATGTAAATTTTTCCACTATTCACTGGATTAGGATAAATAGTAAGCCCCTCAATGTTTGGGTCTTGAGTTGAAGTAGTACTTGAGGCAGTAGGTTTATTGTTCTGAGAGATACTATCTACAGAAAATAAAAGGGTACTAATAAGAATTATATAAAAGTATTTTTTTATCACTCGCATTATTTTAAAAAGTAAATATAAACAATTTTTTTATTGCAATAACAATGCCAAATAAAAAATCCCTCAATTGAGGGATTTTTAACTTTTATTATAGAAAAATTCTAATCTGTATAAACTATCTTGATATTTTTCTAGTTTCTGTTGGAGTCTTTATAATATATAATCCTGTTGGAAGCATTTTAATAATTTCGTTTTCTTGTTCATTAGTAATAATACTTTTCATTAAAACTTTTTGACCACTAAAATCATAAATTTCTAAGGAATATGGTTTATCAACACTATATAAACTATTTTTTTCTAAAATAAGTCCTTTATTCGATGATGAAGAATAACTGTAAGGAACAGCAAATGCATTTCCAAATGTTGTTGCAGTAATCATTAAGAATCCTCCTTGAGTATAAACATTACATTGTCCCATTTTGCCATCGTAAATCTGTACGTTCCTAACAGAATTTAATGTTTGATTTGCTGCCAAATTTACTGTTAAATTAGCACTACCGCCTCCTGTATTAAAACAGTCTGAATTATTTCCTGAAGAATTCATAATATTATCTATAGATTCAGCTATAAGCCATTGAATCTGACTTTGTGTTTGTCCACCTATGTTTTTTATTTCGATTTCTAAATCATAAGAATTACCATTATTTAGATTCGCTATACTGTTACTTACAGAAGAGTCATAAACAACAGTTGCTCCATTTTTTTTTATTTTTACTTTTGTAATTATAATATTTGCAGGAGTTGTACTTGGACAACCGTTATTTGAAGCAGGACCGGGTTGAGTTGGGCAATTATCTGAACTATTTGGAACGCCATCGTCATCTTTATCATTATCACAAACGTCGCCAATTCCATCACCATCAATATCTGATTGATTTGCATTTGAGTTGGAAGGACAATTGTCACAAACATCTCCTTTACCATCTCCATCTGTATCCAACTGGTTTGGATTATAGGTAGTTTTGCAATTGTCAATACTATCTTCGATACCGTCGTTATCGGCATCACAGAAAGGTGTCTGTAAAATATAATTGTTCTCAAAATTTGAATCTGTATCAGATGCAGGGCCAGATAATTTACTAACTATATATAAATATTTCACAATACTTTCATCTGTAAACTTATATAGTTTATTTATTTGTAATGGATCTGTAGAAGTTTGTGAAAGAACATTAATTCTATAATTATTACCGCTTGTAGACGCCATTGATGAGCATACTAGATTTGTTGCAGTAGAATAATTATTTCCTAGGTCTCTCACATTATAGCCTGTTTCATAGGTACAAGTAATATTTTGTAATTCAAAGTTACTTAGGTCACTAGAATCTCTATCATTATCAATATTTGTATTTTTACTTACAACATACAAGTAATAGGTAATATTTTCATTTGTGTATTTATAAAGCTTATTGGTTTGTAAAGGATTTGAGGTTGTTGATACGACATTAACTCTGAAACTAAAACCATTTGATGATGCATTTGGTAAACAAAATTGATTAGAAGCTTGTGAATAGTTGCTTCCAAAGTTGCGAGTAGTATAAGTTGTAATTATTGATTGAGCATTTGCAGAAAAAGCGACTATAAAAAAGAACAGCAAAAATAGGATTGTTTTTTTCATGAATTTTAATTTTAATTGTTTCAGTGAAATTATAATATATTACTAGTTTTAAAGTATAGTTACCGTTATCAAATTATGATTAAATTTCTATAGTTATTCTTTTGAATAAGATTAGATTATAAAGCAAAAAATCCCTCAATTGAGGGATTTTTAACTTTTATTATAGAAAAATTATAGACCGATTGTCCATCCAGTTGTCCAAGCTGGAGCAGTTGCGCTATTACCTGCACCTGTGTTAGCCCCTACAGTTATGTAAGTCGTATTCGTACCTGCATATTCTGATTGAGTAGTAACTGTAGCTCCAAAATAAACAGGGTTGAAAATAACGTGGTTGTTATCTACATTTGCATTAGAAACTGCATCTGTTGTTGCATCTTTAATTTTAAAACCTTTAGTGAAACCATCAATATAGATGTTTTGACAATTCCAGTATCCTGTACCTTCTTTTAAATACATACCATGCTCAGAACCAGCTAAAGAACCTTTTAAAATAGTAAAGTTTTTTAATGTTGCATTTGTTCTTGGTGTTGCATCAAAATTATCTCCATTGTTTGAACCTTCTACACCTGCTTTTTCGATATCTTTAATGAAAACATTTTCGAAAGATCCTGTAAAACCGTCAGCAAAATCTAATCCATCGTCTTGTGCGTTAACAATAACTAAGTTTTTAGCATTAACTGCACCTCCAAAAAATTCAATTCCATCGTCTCCACTCATATAAGCTTCAACGTTTTCAAATACAGTTCCTGAACCTACTGCAAATAAAGAAACTCCATTAAATTCTTTATCACTAGAGAAAGCAGCACCTGTATACTCTACTCTTAAATAACGAATTACACCTGAACTATCGTTGTTGTCTGAACCACCATACGTTAAGTTAGAAACTTCTGCTAAAGCAGACTGACCTGTAGAACCACCTTTGTTAGTGTAGGCTTTACCACAAATTACTAATCCACCCCAGTCACTTTGATTTGGAGAACTATTAGCACTAGTCATGATTACTGGGTTACTTGCAGTACCATTTACATAAATATAAGCACCTTGTGAAATAGCAATGTATGCAGAAGTACCTCCTGATGCCTCAACTCTTGTTCCTGCAGGGAAAGTTACAGAAGCTCCATTTTCTACTACGAATGGTCCTGTTAATTTATAAGTTATTGAAGGATCTAATGTTAACGTTTGTCCTGATTTTAAAGTTCCTTGGAAATTTGTAGGATCAATTGTTACAACATTTGTGTTATCATCTTCATTATCTCTTGAACAAGATGATAGTGTTAAAGCTGCAATCGTTAAAGCAGATAATAATAATTTTTTCATTTTAGATTGTGTTATTTTATTTTAATAGGGCAAATTTAACTATAGTATGCTAGGAGAGTTTTACCTAAAGGTTATGAGTTTATTAATAAAAAAAAGGCTGTTTTAGTAAAAAAACAGCCTAATCTTTATTTATTGTTAATTTATTGTTTAGAATTCATATTTCAATGAAAAACCAAAATTTCTTCCTTTTTTGTATTCTGAAATAGTAACATCTTGTGTTTCTTGAACTCTTTTAATAGATGGATTGTTTATGTTTTTGAAACTTAAGCCTAATCCTAAATTTTTATTAACTTTATATTTTAAGATTAAATCAGAAGTGATTACCGCTTTGTCTACAATGTTTCCTTTGTAGTTAGTTCCTAAAGCATAAATACGATCTGAGAAATAACCTGCGGTAAATGTTGCGGTAAATGCTCTGTCATTAGACATGTTTTTGTTGAAACTTACATCACCATTAACTAATAAATCTGATGCCCCAGTTAAAGCACTTTCATCATACGTAAAGAATGCATTGATAAATCCTTTTGTCTCTTTGAAAACTTTGTCTTTGTTTAAATCTTGGTTTGTATATAAATAAGAGATGTTTAATCCTCCACTGAAACTTTCACTTGTGTTCTCCGTGTTGTTTTCTATTTGATAAAAGAATTTTCTTATTTCTATTTCTGCTCCAAGACCTATCGCTTTATCACCTGAGTTAATCCATGAAATATCATTTGAAGCGGAAGCAACTGTTGTTTCGTTAATTGGGTTTTGTATGTATTTACCAAATCCTGTTAGAGAGAAAACTTCTCCATTTTTTGGAAAATATTCCCATTTTATATCAAAATTATAATCGGTTGAGTTGTATAAATATGGGTTACCAAAATAAGCTTGACCAACTTCTTCATATAAGAAAGGAGCTCTTTCTTTAAACTGAGGTAAAGTATATGTTTTACTAGCTGCTAACTTGATGTTTTGTTTTTCAGTTAACTCATATTTCGCTGCTAACGATGGTAAATACTCCATGGTATCGAATAATTTTTTAGTCTTAGTTGGTATAAGAGTCGTAAAATATTCGATATCTTGAATGATATATTCTGCTCTAAAAGCTACATTCACAAATAACTTTTGTGTAAACTGATATTCTAAAGCACCATAACCAGCAGAGATAATCTGTTGACCATTATAGTTTTGAGGTTTGTATCCATTTGGAGAATTAACATCTCCAAATAAAGTACTCAATGTAAATAAACCAGCATTGTAATTATTTTGATTGAAATACGCATCAATGTTATTTACATCAATGTTTGGTTGCGTTACTTCGTTTACAGGTTTCATGTTGTACTGAATAGCATTAAAGTCGATTGTTTTGTATCTACCGCTATAACCTGCAATAAGCTTACCTTTATAATTGTCTTCTGAATCTTTTTTGAATTTATAAGTAGCACTAAAGTTTCCTGCTACTTCATCATCTGTCATTTCTTGATAATATCTATTGTTGTCAGCTTTGTTATAGTTAGATGGAACTAAACCTTGTGATAAATCGTCATCATTTCTTGGTATAAATGTATTTTGCATTCTGTCAGGAATTACATTTGTCATCATATTATATGATAATCCCCAGTTTACATCTATTCTTTCATTCAATAATTTATGTTCTCCTAATAATTGGTTTACCCAAAGACTAGTTCTGTCAAATGTTGATCTTCTTAAAAACCCTCCACCATTTGGAGCTCTGTCAAAAACATTCAAAGTTCCAGTATATTCACTATGATCTTGGCTTGAAGAGTTAATATACATTGAATTCGCTTTAAATAAGTTTTTATTATTTACTTTATATACTAAGTTTAATAAGCCATTAGTATTGGTAGAATAGCTGTAAGAATTTTGAAATAAATCAACTACTTTAGTTCCATCTTGAGTAATTGAACCTCTTCTAACACCTTCTTTATACGAATAAGCATTGTCAAAAGATCCATTTACAAAGAAACTGAATTTACTGTTTTCTCCAATTGCATAAGAATCTCCACCTCTAACATAGTATGAAGAATTAATTGGAGTTGCAGCTTGTTTATCCCAACTTGTTGAAAAATTATAATTGGCTAAACCATTCGCAGGTTCATTAACCTTACTAAAACCAGTAAAGTTTGGTCCATCTTGTAAATAAAATTTATCTTGACTGATTGCGTTTGAGTTAACACTAAATCCTGAACCAACTTCTAGCATTCCTGAACCAGTATAGTTTTTAGAAACGATATCCACATTTGCACCCGCAAAGTCTCCATAATTTTTGTAATTATAGGTTTTGTCAATACCAATATACTCTACAATGTCAGTTGAAAATAAATCAAGTGAAATGTTTTTTGTAGAAGGATTGTTAGATGGTAAAGGAAGTCCGTTTAAAGTAGTCATGTTATATCGGTCACCTAAGCCTCTTACATAAATACCACTTGAACTTTCTGATTTTGAAATACCTGTTGTTTTTGCAACAGCTGCGGCTACATCGCTAATTCCTTTTTTAGAAATTTCTTCAGCACCAATAGCTTGTTTGATTTCTACAGCTTTTTGTTGTTCTTGTAATAAAGCAGTTTCACTTTCTTTAGTAACAGTATGTGTAATTACAACATCTGCTAACTGTACGCCACTTGCAGCTAAGGTATAGTTGATTACTTTTTTTTCACCTGCTTTTATAGTGAAAGGAATTTCTTTAGTTTCATAACCTAAATAACCAATTTCTAAAGTATAACTTCCTGGTTTTACAGATAAGCTATATTTTCCATTATCATCTGTTGATGTTCCAATGGTTGTGCCTTTGATAAGCACATTGGCAAAAGGAAGAGGTTCGTTGTTGTATTCTTTGTCAGTGATTACTCCGCTTACGGTTCCATTCTGTGAAAATGTTAACGTAGTTAATAGCAAAAAGCCTAGTAAAAATTTTAGTTTCATCGTGTTGTTGAATTTTGGTGCAAAGGAACTCCAAGTAAGTTACTAGACTGTTACTGGGTAATTATAAAAATGTTTCTACAAGGTTAAGGAAATGTAAAGTCATTAAATTATTGTTAAGAGCTTGAATCTTTTTATATTATCTTTACCTTTACGACTACGAAACAAGCAAATTTTTTATGAAAAAAAAGGAAATTAAGATATTATTAGTTGATGATGAACCAGATATCTTAGAGATAGTGGGTTACAACTTGTCCCAAGAAGGCTATCAAATTGTTACAGCTACCAATGGAAAAGAAGCTATAACCAAGGCAAAAAAAGAATTACCTCATTTGATTATAATGGATGTCATGATGCCTGAAATGGATGGAATTGAAGCTTGTGAGAACATTCGAAAATTTCCAGAATTAGAGCATACCATCATCACTTTTTTAACGGCTCGTTCAGAAGATTATTCGCAAGTGGCAGGTTTTGATGCAGGTGCGGATGATTATATTGCGAAACCTATTAAGCCAAAGATTTTAGTAAGCAAAGTAAAAGCACTTTTAAGAAGATTGAAAGACGATTCTAATGCTACAGATACCTTACGTTTAGGGAATATTGAGATTAATCGGGAAGAATATAAAATTATTCGTCAGGATGAAGAGATTGTTTTACCAAGAAAAGAATTTGAACTTTTTTATTTATTAGCTACAAAACCTGGAAAAGTCTTTACAAGAGAAGAGATTTTGGATAAAGTTTGGGGCAATGAAGTAGTAGTAGGCGGTAGGACTATAGATGTACATATTCGTAAATTAAGAGAAAAAATCGGTGATGATTTTTTTAAAACAATTAAAGGTGTGGGGTATAAGGTAGAATTTTAATGGTTATTAATTTTAAAAAATCATATAAATTTGCGATTAAGTCTTCGACTTATATCACACTCTTCTCATCGGGAGTTTTATTCCTTTTTAATCATTTTTTATTAAAAAGCAATCCTTTATTTGTACTTTTTTTTGCTATCATTCTTTTCTTCTTCTCCTTTTTTGTTTTGCAATATCGCGTGGAACGTTTTATCTACAGAAGAGTAAAAAAAATATACGATGATGTGTCGCTTCTTGAAAATGCTTCGTTTAGAAATCAGCCTGTAACTACAGATATGGCAACGCTAACTAGGGAAGTTCAGAAATTTGCTAGAGATAAAAAATTAGAGATTGAAACCTTAAAAATTAGAGAAGAATACCGAAGAGAGTTTTTAGGAAATGTGTCTCATGAATTGAAAACACCTCTTTTTACCGTTCAAGGCTATTTACTTACGTTGCTAGATGGCGCAATGGACGATAAAAATATTCGTAAAAAATATTTGCAAAGAGCCGAAAAAGGTGTAGAACGGTTAATTTATATTGTGAAAGATTTGGATATGATTACCAAATTAGAAACAGGAGATTTAAATTTAGAACTTACAGAATTCAATATAGTAGAAGTAATTCAAAATGTATTTGAATTATTAGAAATGCGAGCTTCTAAAAAGAATATATCGCTAACTTTTGATGCTCTTTACAAACCTGTTAAAGTAATTGCAGATCAAGAAAAAATACAACAAGTGGTTACTAATCTCGTAATGAACTCTATTAAGTATGGAAAACAAGGAGGAACTACTGAAGTGAGTATTGAAGATTTAGTAAATAACAAAGTAATTGTGCGAATTACAGATAATGGCGAAGGTATTGAAAAACAACATATTCCAAGGCTGTTTGAAAGGTTTTATAGAGTTGATAAAAGTGGTGCTAGAAGTGAAGGTGGTTCAGGTTTAGGTTTAGCAATTGTAAAACATATTATCGAAGGGCATAAAGAAAAAATTTATGTTGAAAGTCAGTATGGGATTGGTTCCGAATTTTCATTTACTCTAGAAAAGACGAAATAGTTTCTTCCAGCTAACGTCTGTGGTATAGTTGCTAAACCCCCTATACAAATCAATTTTGTTTAGCTTAGAAAGATCAAAACTTTCTTGCTTACAACTAGGCGCAATTCCTTCTTTTTTAAATTTTTTAGCTAAATATTCTTGTTCATATTGTCCTGGAGTGGGTATAAAAAAAGCTTTTTTTTCTAATTGCGCTAAATCCATTACGGTAGTATATCCAGATCGCGTTAAAATTTTATCACTTTCATTAAAAGCAGTTTCAATTTGTTCGCTTGTCATAAAATTATAGTACGTAATATTTTTTACTTCTTCTATTTTTTGTTCAGCTTCAACAATACCTTTAATAAAAAGAATTTTGTCTTTAGACTTTTTTAATTCTAGGATTAACTTTTCTTCCAGTAACGTTCTTTGAGGCTCTGGCCCAGAAAGGATAATCATCAAATCGTATTTGTTTGGCGAATTTTTTTTATACAATCGACTTAGAGGTCCAATGTATTTGATGTTTTTAAAAGGTTCTTCTAAATGGCCTAAATCTCCAGATAAATTAGGTCCTTTTTCTTTATCAGGAACCCAACATTCATTAAATTTTTTTATAAAATAATGATGCAATTTAGTGGTTAACCAAGTAGTGTTTCCTGTTAAAACATTCAGTTGGTGTGTAATGAAAACAGAAGGTATTTTCGTAGCATAAACACCTAAACGATTATCAGAGATAATGCCTTCAATATCGTATTTTTCAATTAGTTTTTGAGTTATTTTTCTTTCGTCCCTAATCGCTTTAAAAATATGAGGGAGTTGGGAAATTAATTTTAATTTAAAATTCTTTCCTTTTTCAGCATAGGTAATATTGTAAGAAGGAAGTGTAATGCTGTTCAAATGTGGAAACTCTTTTTTTAATAATTCAAGAGAAACACCATCTGAAGCAATAATGGGCTCAAAATTATTCTTTTCTAAGGCTCTGATAATAGGGATGCATCTCGTTGCATGGCCGAGACCCCAATTGAGCGGAGCGATAAGAATTCTTTTAGGCATTTATTTGTTGTATTATTTTTTTAAAACCGAAATAAATTGTTCGGCCAATTGATTTTCATAATCAAAATAAACATCATCTGTGAGATATTCATATTGAGGTTTGTATTTATACAGTTTCCACTTTTTCTTATTGTATTCTAAAGCAGTCAGGTTTTCTATCCAATCTCCTGAATTAAGATAGGTAGTGGAACCTTTTGCATTCGCAATTGTTTCAATCTTTGGTTCATGAATGTGACCGCAAATTACATATTTATATTGATTTTCAATCGCTAATTCGGTACAGACGTTTTCAAAATTAGTAATAAACTTTACAGCCGATTTTACATTGTTCTTGATTTTTTTAGAAAGGGAATAAGGCTCACGATTTAATTTTACTAAGATCCAATTTAAAAAACGATTAATTAAAATCAATAAATCGTATCCCCAACCACCTAATTTAGCTAGCCATTTGGCATGCGTAATGGAAGAGTCGAAAACATCACCATGAAATATCCATGCTTTTTCTCCATCCAATTCAAGAACTAGTTTATTTAATAAGTGAAGATTTCCTAGATGTAAATCTGTGAATTTTCTTAAAAACTCATCATGATTTCCAGTTAAATAATACACTTTTGTACCATTGGAACTTAATGAAATGATTTTTTTGATGACTTTAAGATGACTTGCTGGAAAATACGATTTTCTAAATTGCCAAATATCAATAATATCTCCATTTAAAATTAACGTCTTAGGTTTAATGGAGCCTAAATATTCCAATAGTTCTTTTGCATGACAGCCATACGTGCCAAGATGAACATCAGAAATGACAACAAGTTCTACTTTTCGTTTCTTCATTTTTTCACAATAAATAGTGTCTATATTGTTGAATAAAAGTGGATTGCTTTTTGTTTCAATACAGATTATATCCTACAAAAAAAGAAATTTTAACTTTAATTAAAGTTAATCAATCATTATCAAAACTTTATTTCATTAATTTTGCCAATAAATTAAATTATAAAGTGGGAAGTAAAAATAAACTGAAGCGATTTAAAGAGAATGAAACTTTTGCAAATGTTTTTCAGCCAACAAGGGAGGAAGTTGTTTCTAATAACTTTGCTTTAAAAGGAAAATGGAATACTGATTTTTTTAAAAATACAAATCCGATAGTTTTAGAATTAGGTTGTGGAAAAGGAGAATATTCTATAGGTTTGGCAGAACAATATCCGAATAAAAATTTTATTGGAATTGATATTAAGGGTGCACGTTTTTGGAGAGGTGCAAAGACTGCAGTAGAATCAGGAATGAATAATGTTTGTTTTTTAAGAACCCAAATTGAGTTAATTGAACATTGTTTTAATGAAAATGAAGTGGATGAAATTTGGATTACTTTTCCAGATCCGCAAATCAAATATAAACGTACCAAGCACAGAATGACCAATTCTGAGTTTTTAAAACGATATAAAAAAATTTTAAAACCGAATGGCATTATGCATCTTAAAACGGATAGTGAGTTTATGCATGGATATACTTTAGGATTGCTGCATGGAGAAGGTCATGAAGTGTTGTATGCCAATCATAATGTATACAAGAATGAAGGAGCTCCTCATGAAGTTACGAAAATTCAAACGTTCTACGAGAGTCAGTATTTAGAACAAAACAAACCCATTACCTATATTCAATTTAAGATTAAACCATAAATGGAATATTTAATCTCTTTATTATTAGGCTTTTTTATTGCTTTCATTGGAATTATTCCACCTGGAATGTTGAACATGATGGTTGCAAAGCTTAGTGTAAATGAAACCAAAAAAGCAGGGCTCTTATTTGGATATGGTGCTGCATTTATTGTAATGATACAATGTTTTGTGGGCTTGTATTTTGCAAAATTTTTAGAAAGCCACCCCGTAGTAAGTGAGAATCTTAAAAAGTTTGCGGTATTTATTTTTATTATTTTAACCGTTGTTTTTATTTATAATGGCTTAAAAAAACCAAAACCGCCTAAAGAAGAAGTAACCATAAAGAGTAAAAAAAATAGGTTTTTATATGGTGTAGTACTGTCTTCTTTTAACATGTTTGCCATTCCGTATTATGTTTTTGCTAGTTTAACCTTGTCTTCTAAAAATATTTTTGATTTTTCTCCTCTTGCGAATTTCTGTTTTGTGATTGGTGCTGGATTAGGAACGTTATTGGTTTTTTATATTTATGCAGCTGTTTTTAGAAAAATAGAAGATAAAGTTGGGTTTTTAATAAAAAACATTAATTTTATAATTGCTGCCATAACAGGCATCGTAGCAATTTCTTCTTTATATAAATTAGTTGCTTCTTAAAATTGAGTAAAAAAGAAACCCATACCGATAATTTTTTTGAACGCGTATATGAAATTGTGCGTTTAATTCCTGAAGGGAAAGTTACTTCCTATGGTGCCATTGCAAAAGCACTTGGAGCCACTCGATCAGCAAGAATGGTGGGTTGGGCAATGAATGCAAGTCACAATATGGAAGATGTTCCTGCTCATAGAGTGGTCAATAGAAAAGGATTACTTTCTGGAAAACATCATTTTGAAGGAACCAATTTAATGCAACAGCTTTTAGAAAATGAAGGGATAAAGGTCAAAGACAATCAAATAGTTGATTTTGAGAAGCATTTTTGGGAACCTGATTTTTGATTTTTTTATGTTAAAATGATTCTATAATTTTTTTTGATTCAATTATAAGAAAACTTTAATCTGTAATATTTTTACACTTTTAAACTTCTGACTATCTTTGCAATTCAAATTCAGTCTTAATAAGAATTTGATTTTTATAATTATAATGAAGTGTTGTTTCAAAGTAGCCTTATTAGTAATGCTTTGGAATACCAAAAATAAACTCTTAATGAGATGAAATTAGATAGAAAAGAAATTCTAAAGGCTCTTGAAAGCATTACGGTTGCAGGTGAAGGTAAGAATATGGTAGAAAGTGGCGCCATTCAAAATGTAATCACTTTTGGAGATGAAGTTGTAGTGGACGTATTGTTAAGCACGCCCGCATTACATATTAAGAAAAGAGCGGAAGTAGATATTATGAAGGTTATTCATGATAAGGTATATGAAAAAGCGAAAGTAAAAGTAAACATTAAAGTAGAAGCTTCTAAAAAAGAAGATCAGCCGAATGAAATAAAAGGGAAAGCCATACCAGGTATCAGTAATATTATTGCGGTATCTTCGGGAAAAGGTGGCGTAGGAAAGTCTACAATTACAGCTAATTTAGCGGTTACCTTAGCGAATATGGGTTTTAAAGTAGGTGTTTTAGATGCTGATATTTACGGACCTTCGATGCCCATCATGTTTGATGTTGAAAGTGCCAAACCTATTTCAATAGAAGTAGATGGAAAATCCAAAATGCAACCGGTACAAAGTTACGGTGTGGAGTTACTTTCGATAGGTTTCTTTACGAAACCAGATCAAGCTGTTATTTGGCGAGGACCTATGGCAGCCAAAGCTTTAAATCAAATGATTTTTGATGCCAATTGGGGAGAAATCGATTTTATGTTAATCGATTTACCACCTGGTACAGGAGACATTCATTTGTCTATCATGCAATCCTTACCTATTACTGGTGCAGTAGTCGTTAGTACACCTCAAGCTGTTGCTCTTGCAGATGCTAAAAAAGGTGTTTCTATGTTTACCAATGAAAGCATCAATGTTCCTGTTTTAGGAATTATTGAAAATATGTCTTACTTTACTCCTGAAGAGTTGCCAAATAATAAATATTATATCTTTGGTAAAGAAGGTGCTAGAAATTTAGCAGAAGACTTAAATGTACCTTTCTTAGGTGAGATTCCTTTGGTGCAAAGTATTAGAGAGGCAGGAGATTATGGTCGTCCTGCGGCTTTACAAACGGCAACACCCTTAGAAAAAGCTTTTGAAGAATTGGCAAGAAATGTGGTTCAGGAAACGGTGAACAGAAATGAAAATTTACCAGCAACTGAAGCAATAAAAATAACGACAATGGCAGGTTGTGCTGCTGTTAAAGGAAAATAAGATGAATAAAGAAGAAATCATAGAAAACATCGAAAAAGCATTAAATGAAATTCGCCCTTTTTTGAATTCAGATGGAGGAGACATTTCATTAGTGGATATTGTTGATGATAAGCATGTTAAAGTTCGTTTAGAAGGAGCTTGTACCAGTTGTAGTTTAAGTATTAGCACCATGAAAGCAGGTGTGGAAACTACGATTAAAAAGTATGTTCCTCAAATTGAAACAGTAGAAAATATTGCTTAATTAGATGATAAAAATCATAGAATAAATAGTTTAAATGATAGAAATTTGAACTTATTTATTGTTTGATTTTAAACTTTTGAATACATGATAGAAACAGATATATTAATCATAGGAGCTGGTCCTACAGGACTTTTTGCGGTCTTTGAAGCAGGATTACTTAAATTAAAATGTCATATTATTGATGCTTTGCCTCAACCAGGAGGACAATTAGCAGAATTATATCCTAAGAAACCAATTTTTGATATTCCAGGTTATCCAGAAGTGTTGGCAGGGGATTTGGTAACCAATTTAATGGAGCAAATCAAACAGTTTCAACCTGGTTTTACTTTGGGTGAAACTGCTGAAACAATTGAAAAACAAGAAGACGGAAGTTTTATTGTTACCACAAAAGAAGGCACACAACATAAAGCCAAAGCCATTGCAATTGCGGGTGGATTAGGTACTTTTGAGCCTAGAAAACCACTTTTAAAAGACATTGAGTTTTATGAGCAAGAAGATCGAGGTGTCGATTATTTTGTAAAAGATCCTGAAAAATATCGTGATAAAAACATTGTAATTGCTGGTGGAGGAGATTCTGCTTTAGATTGGAGCATTTTCCTTTCTAATGTTGCTAAATCCGTTACTTTGGTACACCGAAGAAATGAATTTAGAGGGGCGTTAGATTCTGTAGAAAAAGTGCAGGAATTAAAATCAGATGGAAAAATTAAATTAATTACTCCTGCTGAGGTAGTGGGTTTTAAAGGAAGCGAACGTATCGAATCTTTAGATATTGAAATCAATGGCGCACGTATGCATGTCGAGACCGATTATTTTATTCCTTTATTTGGGTTAACCCCAAAATTAGGGCCTATCGCAAATTGGGGCTTGGAAATCGAAAAAAATGCCATTAAAGTTAATAATGCTTTAGATTATCAAACAAATATTGAAGGAATTTATGCCATTGGTGATGTCAATACTTATCCAGGCAAGTTGAAACTGATTTTATGTGGTTTCCATGAAGCCACTTTAATGTGCCAAAGTGTGTATAATCGTTTAAATCCTGGAAAAAGATATGTGTTAAAGTATACGACTGTATCAGGTGTAGATGGTTTTGATGGAACACGAAAAGAAGCTGAAAAAGCAGTTGTAAAATCGATAGATTAATGACAGATATTACCATAAAAATCACAGATAGAAATGGAGTACTTCATGAAATACAGGCTCCTACCGATATGAATATGAATGTTATGGAACTAATTCGTTCTTATGAATTAGCGGAAGAAGGAACTATTGGTATTTGTGGCGGAATGGCCATGTGCGCTTCTTGTCAGTGTTATGTTTTGAATGATGTTTTGAAAACTGAACGTAATGACGATGAAGAGGCAATGCTTTCAGAAGCCTATCATGTAAAAGAAAATAGTCGCTTGGGCTGTCAAATACACCTCACAGAAGATTTGGAGGGTTTGGAAATTGAAATTGCACCAGAACAATAAAAAATAAAAAGCGAGATTCAATCTCGCTTTTTTTAATTTAAATTCATGGGATAATTAATATCATTATAGGAAAGAAATCCAGATTTTCTATTGAAATCGAGTAAGGATAGTAATTCCGCAACTTCATGCCGTTCTAAAAGAATCATAAAATTATT
Organism: Flavobacterium sp. NRK F7; assembly: GCF_024054195.1. GTDB lineage: Bacteria > Bacteroidota > Bacteroidia > Flavobacteriales > Flavobacteriaceae > Flavobacterium. The sequence goes on from NZ_JAMXLB010000001.1 coordinate 1,026,700, forward strand.
TTGTAAGGTTGGAATAGGAATTTTTTTCTCATAAATCGAATTTTCATATTCCTTTTCCCAATAGGTACAATCGATAGCTTCTAAATACCTAACCAAACAGTTCAATTCATAATCTGATAGATTAAAATTTAAGTTCTTATAGGATAACTGATACGCTTTCGACTTATAACAGTAAATCAAAAAGCCATTTTTATTTTTGGTCAGGTATTTAAAATGATGGCACATAGTATTATTTATCTTACAAATGAATCAATAATTTTATCCGTTTCTTCTTTGGTAGCTGTTGGTTCCAAATCAAATAAATGTGAAAATAAAGGCTTGTTGTCTACCGTATTTTCTAATTGAATATTTTGTTTTTTGTTAAAAACAGTTTGCCATTTGTCTCTTACATTTTTCCAAAACTTTTGGTTTGCTTTCCACCAGTTTTGTGCCGCTAAACATTTCGAATTGTCTACTTTAACATATAAATCCAAGCCTTTTTCTTGCGCAATTTCAGTGTCATTTCCTTTTTCATCGCGCACGAGTTTTCTATTATCTTGTTCGTGTAACCAACCATAATCGGTTATTTCATGAATGTTTCTTCGTTCTAATACATTATAGTCTTTACGAATCGTGTGTTCTCTTCTTGGTAGTGGTGCGTCTGTTGTATTCATCCAATAGTCTTTGCCATCTGTATGTATCCAAGACGCAGTGCCTTCATAACGGGGACTATCATCTACTTGATATACTTTTTGTGTCCACTGTCCTTTAACCTCTTTTGGTTGTAAAGCCACATATTTCCATGTTTTGTCTTTGTAAAACTGATAGAAATCAGTATTCTCATATAGCCAATCTTGTCTCCAATGTTTAATAATCATTTGATCATTTACAAGTAACAAATGTTGTAAAACTAATTTGTTAGGCGTTTCTTCTACTAATTCTACCCATTCTAAACCGTAATCCTTTTTTGTTGGGGAAGGTTTATGTGTTGAATCTTTTACGGTTTGAAAGGTCTCTGTAAAATTGAATTGTACTTCATAACAACCACACATTTTTTTTATCGATGCGATGTCTTTTTCTTTTTCTTGCGCGTAACTTATTGTGTATAAAATACTTAAAATTAAAATACAAATTGTTTTTTTCATGATTATGAGTTTTTAGTATAAATTTCTTTGACAAAAATATTAAATTAATTTAGAATAAATAAAAATAAGGAATATATTTGCAATAATAATTTTATTAAGTCTAAATATAAATAATGAAAAAGTTTCTTTTTTTCATACAATTCCTAATCAGTGTAAATGTTACTTATTCACAAGAAATTGAAACCGATTCTTTACAATCAAAAGTATTGGATGAAGTAATCGTTACCGCTACAAGAACAGAAAGGAGTTTGTCCTCGTTGCCATTGCCAAGTGCTATTATTACTGCAGACGCCATATCAAAAGCTGGTGTAACTCGTTTGAGCGATATTATAGCCGAGCAAACGGGTTTAATTACAATTCCCGATTTTGGTGGTACTGAAGGGATACAAATGCAAGGTTTGGATGCAGCCTATACTCTTATTTTGTTAGATGGTGTGCCTTTGATAGGTAGAAGTGCTGGCACGTTAGATTTGTCTCGCGTTAGTGTGGGGAATATTAGTAGTATAGAAATTGTGAAAGGAGCTTCATCCTCGTTATATGGTTCTGATGCTTTAGCTGGCGTGATTAATATTATTACTAAAAAACCTAAAGAAGATGTCTTATCTGCTACCAGTGCTTATCGCTATGCTACTTTTGAAACGCAAGATGCTAATCTTGATTTGGTATGGAAGAAAAAAGCATTTTCAGGTAGTGTTTTTACCAATTACTTTGCAACTGCTGGTTATGATTTAAATGAAGCTATTCCAGAAAAAACAGTGGAACCGTATCAAAATGTTACGGTTCAGCCTAAATTCTATTATGATTTTTCAAAAAGGTTACAATTGGTTTTAGGTACGCGATTTTACCATCAAGAGCAAGATTATAAAGCCACAATAGATTCGGAAAGTTTTAAGGGGCTTTCTAAAATAAAGGAATGGGATACTCAAGTAAAAGTATCGCATAAATGGAATGCTTTTATTGACTCAGAGTATGAATTATATGCTACAAATTATAAAACGGATGAATTTTTAAATGATTCTCAGGGTTTTGCTTTTGAAAACAGTTTTTATAACCAATGGCTTTTTCGACCAGAAATACGAACAACTTTTTCATTACCAAAAAGCAAAATAACAACTGGTCTTGGTTTAAATCATGAAGCATTGGATAGAACGTATTTTGCTTCTGTAGCAATCTTTAATTCACAATATGCTTTTTTACAATACGATTATACTCCTACGAAAAAATGGAATATTTTGGCAGGATTTCGGTTGGATAACCACAATCAGTATCAATCGCAATGGAGTCCTAAAATAGCAGCAAATTATAAATTAAACACACATTTATCATTAAAATCGTCTATTGGTTATGGTTATAAAGCTCCGGATTTCAGACAATTGTATTTCGATTTTACTAATTCGGCCATTGGTTATGCCGTTTTTGGATATAATGTGGCTGAAGAAAGGTTGGATGCATTAGACAATCAAGGACAAATTTTATTTCGAACAAATGGAACTGATTTTTCAAGTGAATTAAAACCAGAAAGTTCAATTAACATTAATTTGGGCAGTTTTTATGAGAAAAATGACTTTAAATGGGACACCAATGTGTTTTACAATGCGATTTCTAATTTAATTGATACAAAAGTAATAGCTCAGAAAACAAACGGTCAAAATGTATTCAGTTATTTTAATATAGATGAAATTTTTACCTATGGTTTTGAAAATAACTTCCATTATTCTTTTCATTCCAATTTGAAGTTTTCTTTGGGTTACCAATATCTTATTGCAAAAGATAGGTCGGTTTTACGTGATTTAGACAGCGGAAATGTCTTTGCGAGAGATGCGAACACTTTGGAATCTTTTCAATTAAAAAAAACAGACTATTTCGGTCTTTTTAATCGCTCAAAGCACACGGCAAATTTTAAAGTATTATATACGATTTCAAAACTTAAAACCACTTTTAATTTAAGAGTTTTCTACAGAAGTAAATATGGAATTGTAGATTCAAACAACAATCAAATTCTCGATCAATACGATGCTTTTGTGAAAGAGTATTTTTTAACAAACCTTTCTATAACCAAGACATTTAAACAAAAAATGAGTGTGCAAATTGGGAGTAATAATCTATTCAATTTTAAAAATCCGAATCAAATTAGTACGCTTTCTGGTCGACAATTATTTGCTAGAATGCAATTTAACTTGTAACAAATTAACTTAAATACATATAGTATGAATACCAAATTAATTCAATTGTCCCTTTTTTCATTATTTATTTTTTTTACCTCTTGTACTAATGACGACAATGCAGCAACAGCAACTCCAGTCAGCTTAGAAACAAAAACGGTGACTAATTTGTACGCACCACAAACAGGAGGACAAGGGCAACCAACTGCTGGAGCTTTTACAAAATTCAGTTTTTCAGAAAATCAAATTGTAACTTCAGATAATTGGGATATTGCTTTTCGTGGTACAACGCTTCTCGTAAATGGAGGAGAAGCCATAGGTTTGACCGATGAACCCACCAGAACTGGTGAAGGTGCAGTAAGTAAAGTTGTAGGTGTTTTTAATACGGTTACTAGCATTCCTGATGCTGCTTCTTTTGTTCAAGATGGTTCGGGGTCTTATGCTTTTTCAGAACCGTGGTATGATTATAATCCAACTACACATGTCATTACTCCCAAAGCGGGTACAATATATGTCGTAAAAACACATGATGGGAAGTATGCTAAATTTGAAATTTTAAGTTATTATCAAGATGCTCCTGCCAGTCCAGATATGACATCAGCATCTCGTTATTATACTTTCAAATTTGTATACCAACCGAATAATACAACACATTTTTAATGAGAATAAAGTCATTAAAAAACACATCTTATTCATTTAGATTTTTTGTTATTTTTTTAGTTGAAAAATTGTTTTCTCATTAGGAGATAATTTTATTTAATTAAAAAGGGCTGTTTTAAACAGCCCTTTTTTTACATATGATAAATATAAACTGCTAGAAAAACTAATGCAATATATAGGAGGGTTAATAGCATTTCTACTTTATATTTATTAAATAGTTTCATTATTTTTTTACTAATTTATGTAAGCTACTTTCTCCACTAAGGGTTGTGATTTTAACAAAGTAAATACCATTAGGATAATGAGACATATCAATTGTTTTTGAGTTGTTATTTTGTAAGATAATTTCTTTTCCTAAAACATCATAAACAGTAATTGTACTTTCTTTTTCTGTACCAATGTTAAAAATTCCTGATGTTGGATTTGGATATAATAACAAGTCTTCAGAGTTTATAAAAGAACTAGTAGCTAAGCTTGCACAAGTAACTCCTGAAGCCACTGGTGAGCCAGATAACCAATTTGAAGTTGTTCCATAGAGATTAAAATTATGCAACACACCACTTGAACCTCCAGAAACTGAATTCGTTAGAGTAGTAACTGCATCGTTATTTGCTTGATCGTAACCTTGATTAAAGGTATAATAAGCCAGCAAACCACTTTCATTTCCAAGTAACTCACAATTTTTAGTAGCATTAATTTCAGTAGCAGTTTTTGCAGTATTCCAAATTCTAACTTCATCTAAATTTCCTTCATATAGTTCAAAAGGAGCTAAATTATTATAAGATCTTCCACCAATAAGTAAATTATCTGACGTAATATTGATAGTTGCAGTACCCGTTACACCTAAAACCCCATCAATATAAATTTCTAAATTGTTAGTTGCATTCGCATTTTTGACTACTGCTATATGATGCCAATTACTATTAATACTGATAGAAGAAGAAATCGTATTATTAATATCATTCACATAGTCATAAATATAAAAATCTACATCTCCATCATCTACACGTAATTTGGTATGGCTCGTATCATTAGAGTTTTTTGACCATGAAATAATTGTGTTGTTATAATCATAATTGGTTTTTACCCATGCTTCAATCGTAAATTCATTAGGTTTTTCAAAATGAGTTAATTGAATATAATCGTTGTTACCATCAAAATTTAAATGAGTAGCAGCTGTTGTGGTAGTAGTTACTTGTACCGCTACACGGTTGCTTGGTGCTGTTTCTGTAATGCGCTTTACAGTATCACTACCAAAATCAGATACTACAATTTTACCGTCAGCTTGCATAGCTATACCCAAAGGATAATTTAAACCAGTTGCAATTGAGGTAATATTTGTACCATCAGCATCCATTCTTTTTACCGTATTATTTCCAGAATCAGTAAATACAATTTTGCCATCAGCTTGAATAAATATTCCTGAGGGAGAATTAAGTCCGCTTGCTAAGGTTACAATATTTGTGCCGTCTGAATCCATTCTTTTTATAACGTTATTATTTGTGTCAGCCACTACAATTTTGCCATCATCTTGAATGGCTAAAGCATAAGGAGAATTAAATCCACTTCCCAAAATTTCTGAATTTGTACCATTCGAATCTAATCGAATAATGTTACTGTCATCTGTTACAGAAACTACAATTTTACCATCATTTTGTATGGCAATTCCAGAAGAAAGGTATAGCTCATTAAGTAAAAATGATTCTATATTAGTAGCATCTGGATCCATTCGTTTAACACCTTGTGTATAATCAGCCAAAACAATTTTACCATTAGGTTGTACAGTAACCCCAAATGGATCAAATCCGCTTCCTAAGGTTACTATATTACTACCATCAGCATCCATACGCTTTAATAAACCATTGCCAAAGTCAGCTATTAAAATTTTACCATCATTTTGAATCGCTACTCCTGATGGAAAACGAAATCCAGTTGCAAGCGTTTCAATAGTGGTAGGATTTATTTGCTCTACATAATACGTGCCAGAAACAAGTACATCCGTACTGGCTAATGGTGAACCACCTGAAGCAGTTGTAAACCATTGCGCTGTTGCACCTGTACTGGTAGTAGTAACTAAATCTGCTACGGTACTACCTGGTGTAACAATTTGAGAGTTAGTAGAAACTCTTTTTACAGTTACAGGTAAAAGGTTTGTGCTTTCTACTCCTGTTACGGTTTGAGAAGCATAATAGGTAAAATTATCATATAATGGATAATTGTTAGTTAATAATATAGTACCTGCTGCATCATAATACCACTTAATATTGCTTCCTGTTACTTGGAGGTCATCCACTGTTTTATCATCACCAGTAAAAATTTGAGTCGTATATAAAGTAGTAGGTGCTGGAACATTCTGATTACATCCAGTACCTGAAGCTGTTGAAAAAGTTCCTACAATGGTTCCATCTTGACTACCGTTGGTAGTGGCAAGATCTGTAACGGTATTTCCTGAAATACTTTCAAAAGTATAATAAACTTCTAAACCAGCTTCATTACCTGTCAAGCATGTGTTAAAGTTATTGGCTATTTCGGTGCTTGTTCTTGCTACTGACCAAATACGAACATTATCGAACTTGGCATTGGCATTGGTCATACCATCCATACGATCACCCATTCTAACATTCCCGATACCGAATGCAGCCATTAAGCCATAAGGTTCATAAGAGGATATAAAAGTGCCATCAATATATACACTTATTTCTGAATATAAGACAATAGCAATATGATACCATTGTCCTGTATTTAATGTCATTAAATCAATAGTTTCATGGTTTATACCATCGCCAAAAACGTATTTCGCATTACCGTTGCTATCAACATAAAAATCTATAGGCTGTGGGCTACCCGTGTTGGTAGTAGCAGATACTCCACCATTATAATTTTGTAAAGAATGCATATAGAAATCAAATTCTATTGTAAATCCAGTACTGTTTAATGAATAATTATTGGGAAGGCTCACATAATTAGCTGTTCCAGCAAGGTCGATAGCATTATTTTGTGCAAATAAGGTGTTTGAAATGCAAAATAGTACAAGTAATAATAAACTAAAGTATTTTTGTTTCATAGGAAAGTGTTTTTTATAAGGTAAAATTAAATATAATAGCCATTGATGCTTTTTAAAAGGGACGAATGGCAGAAGTTTGTATATGAATGAAAAAAGACTTGATTTTCACAAGTCTTTTTTAAATTAATTTCTTATTCTTTTATGATTCTTTGAAAGCTAGCATTTCCATTTTTATCAGTCATTTTTAGAATATAAACTCCTTTTGCATTTTTAGATAGATCAAAAGAAGTTGCTGGGGTATCCATTTTTTGATCTAAAATGGTTTTTCCAAAAACATCCAATAACTGAACTGTTATATTTTCCTTAGTTTCAATTATTAAAAAGTGATTTACTGGATTAGGATAAGCTAAAATCTTTTTTTCAAATTCAAGATTGTTGATTGATAATGTAGCACAATCCGTTGAAGAAAACGTACTATTTACATTGGTATCGGTAAAAGACCAACCTGTACATGGCGCAAAATTAGTATTGCTTGAATTAGTACCTATTAATCCAGTAAAATCAACAGTATTTCCACAATCAGTAAAAATCCAAGTACAATCTGCAGGAGCTAATACCCATTGTGTATTGTCCCAAAATATTTCGTAGGCATTTTGAGTTCCGTCACATGAAACTGCTGCAGGGAAATTTGCAGCATTACACACAATTTCATCAGTTTTATAATGCGTTTTTCCATTTAATGTACCAATAGCATAATAAATGCCAGCATAACTACCAGTTACAGTAACAGCAGGAGCTATTTCTGGAATAGTACAGCCAGTTCCACTAGAAAAAGAACATAATCCTTCCAGTAATCCATTTTTACGTGGAGAACTTTCTACTCTATTTCTAAAAGTTCCATTGTTTGATCTGTCAAAATTTATGTTTGCCGATAAACCCGTTTCTGTATTGTTCAAACAGCCATTGTAGTTGTTAAGAATTTCGGTACTGGTTCTTAAAATACTCCAAATTCTTAAATTGTCAAACTTACAATCACCCGAATTATTCGTTCTACTACCTACAGTAATATTTGTACTATTGTCAGACAATGTCAAGGAGAAATTATAATCTACAACAAGATTACCGTTAACAAACATTTTAATATTTTTTGTAGCAGTGTTGTTTACTACAAATGCCACATGATACCATTGACCGATATTGAAGCTTGGAGTATTAGGAATAGTTTCCGAAGTTGAACCATCTCCTAACTTTAGAAAGGAACTTCCAGAATTATCAACATAAAAATCCAAAGGTTTTGCAATAAAGTTAAAAGTATTTCCAGAAAAAAATCTTCCATTATAATTACTAGCACTGTTAAGATAAAAATCATACTCAATAGTGAAATTATTAATATCAAAAACGTTACTTCCATCACCCAACATCAATGCTCCTCCAGCTAAATAGAAGTTGTTGTTACCTGAAAGATTAACAGCATTGTTTTGTCCAAAAGTTAAGATAAAACCAAAAGAAAGTAAGAAAGTTACAAAGTATTTTTGTTTCATAAGGTGAGATTTTGAGTTACTTTACAAAAGTAAATCAAATACCTATTTCTTATCTTTTTTTGGGACGAATGGCAGAAGTTTGTATATAAAACTAAAGTTTGAAAGATAATGTTCTGGAAACGGGTATCTCAAACGAATTGATTTTAAGAGAAGTTGTGCTTTTACTCGTTATTTTATTTTTATTTGCAACATAAGAACGATGCACTCTAATAAATTGATTTTGATCTAGTTCTTGATGAAAATGATCTAAAGAATAGCGAACTGTAATCATTTTTGTTGAGGTTTGAATATCGATATAGTTTTTATCACTTTTAATGAATAAAATGTCATCAAAAGGTAATTTGATTTCCTCATAACCTTCTTTAATAGTAATGAAATTGAGTTTGGTTTGTTCTATGGCTAATTCAATAGCTGCAATTACGTCTATTGTTTTTATGGGTTTGGTTAAATAAGCAACCGGTTTTATGGTTAATGCTTTTTTCAATGTTTCAATTTCAGTTTGGCCTGTAATGAAAATCACTTTTTCACTTTTTAGGTTTTCTTGTGCCCAAATAATTCCAGAGTCTTTACCTTCCACATTGATGTCTAATAAAATTAGATTTGGGTGATAATCATTTAATTTTTCAGAGGCTTGATTTAATTTATAGGCTAATTCGATATCGAGATACTTATTTTCAACAAGAATCTCTTTGATATGATTTGCAATGAGTACTTGATCTTCTACGATTAAAATTTTAGGCATAGGGTAATAATAGATTTATTTTTTTACAAATGAGAGTTGAAATCCATTAGAAGTGTTGATGGTATAGTTTACGTCTAGTTGTAAACAAAGTTGGTGAATTAACTTCGGTTTTATGTTTTCGTTAATACTTGTTTTTCCATTGTCTTGATAATTGAAAGAATACCCTTGAGTTTCTTTGGTTATGGAGGTAGTAATTATTTTCTCTTGCGTTGCTGTAAAGGCATATTTGATAGAATTTATTATCAGTTCGGTGATTAATAACCCAAGATACATGGCGTTTTCAGATTCAATTTTGAAATCGTCAATAGTAAAAGTAAGTGCTACATTTTTATCTTCAGCAATTTCATTGAAGTTGTTTTTAATTTCTGTCAAATAATCTTTTAAAGCGATTTCGTTTTTGTTTTTATTTTTATACAAATGGCGGTGAAGCGATGCTATGGTTTCAATTTTGGATAATATTCGCAAGAAATCATTCCGATGTTCTTCCTTTTCTTTTTTTCTAAGTGTGTCGGCAATTAATAAAGTGATTAACTGTAAATTGTTGTTCACGCGATGATTGGTTTCGCTAATTAAAAATTCATTTTCCTCGGATAGTTTCTCCAACAACTTGTTTTTGTGTTGAATTTTTTTGCTGTAGAATATGAGTATAAAAACTCCTAAAAGCGATATCAATAAAACTGTAATTAGATAATAGATGTTTTTTTTAGAAGCTTTCAATTGCTTTTCATTGAATTCAATAATAATTTTATTTTCTAATAGTTCATATCTTTTATTGCTGGAATAAAAGGAAATTTTACTATTTATTTCATTTAACGAATCACCATAAAACATAGCTTCTTTAAAGTTGTTATCTAAAGTATTGATGTTCTTTAATTCATTGTAACATTGTTGAATTTGCCATAAATTGTTTATAATTTTAGCTTGATTTACTGCTTCTTTATAAAACTTTTTGGCGGTTGTTATATCGTTGTCTTTTTGTTGATAGAATCTACCTAGATTGATGCATACGTCAATAAATGCAATTTTTACATCATATTCTTTTGCAATTGCATAAGCTTTTAGAAAATAAGGCAATGCATTTTCAGGATTTCTATTAAAATCCAAATAGCCTATTTCATTTAGAGTATAAACGATAATAGATTTGTCCTTAATTTCAGTTGCGTTTTCTAAAATTTCATGGCCAATTTCTTTAACTTTAGTAAGAGAATCAGGTGTTGTGTTGTAATATTCGGCAAGGATTGCCATTCTCCTATTTAAGTAATAGTATTTATAGTGTAAGTTGGTATTCTCGTTAAATAATTTTTCTGCCTCGTAAATATAACTATTGGCTAAGTTTTGTTTTACTAAATATCTTGAAACTTCAGCTCTAATAGTTAAAATATGAAACAGTTCATTCCTGTTGTTTACTTTTTTAAAATAGTTTTCGGCTTTGTCTAAAAAATAGAAACAGCTATCTGCTTTAGAAAGTGATTTTAATATTTGAGCATATCGAATATAATAACTTGCTTTTAAATGGTTATCTTCTTTATTTTCTTTGATTCCTTTTTGAGTAAAATAAGATGCAGAATCATATTGAAATTGCGATACATAACGATCAATTGTAGTATTATAGTCTTTTTGTCCATACATAAATAGACAGCAAAAAAAAGTAATAAAAAAAAAGAGGTCTTTTTTTCTTAGCATTTTACTTCATTTGGTTATAGCTATATAAACCTACTACTTTTTTTTTATATTTTACAATATTGAGTATTTATTTTTTGAATGTTGTAAAAGGATTGGGAACGAAGCAATAGAGATTAGGATTTATAATCTTCCAATCGGCAAGGTCCTTCTAAGAACTCTTTTTTAATCTGAAGTGTGCCGTCTTCTTTAGTATCAATAAACCATTTGATTAAAGCGATGGTTCCATTTACAATTTCGATTCCTGTAATGCTTCTAGGGTGCACGCAGCTGCCATCATTAAAATAATGAAGAGCGTTTTCAATTGGGCTAGGAAATCGAGGTCGGTGGGTGTGACCTGTAATGGTTATTTTGTTGCCGTTATCTGCAATCCATTTTTTAATACGTCTTTCCACTTTAATTAATTCAACATAATTTTTTGCAGGGCTTGTTGGGTCTTTAATACCCCAAACTTGTAAGGGTTTCCATAAAATTCGTACCAAAAAACGATTGATTTTCCAGCCTACATAATTCATGAAATCAGCTTGATGACCGTGAGTTAGAAACAATTCTTGGTTGTGATTGTCCTTGTTTTCTAATACGATGGCTTCGTTACATTGAATACCTGGAAATAAAGGCACGTTTTCTCCTTTTCGTTGATCAAAGTATTCGTATAAATTTTTTTTGACTACATTTTGGTTTCGATACACCATATCGTGATTGCCATAAATGAGATGTAACCTATTGGTCATATAGAATTGTTGGAGTAATTGATATACGTTTTTATTCGCTTCGAAAATCGTTTTAAAAAACATATTTTCCCATAATTCATCACCATCTCCTAATTCGATATAGGTATAACCTTCTTTAAAATAATGACTCATGGCATGAAAATAAATATTTCTATTATTAGCAAAGTCATCTGCAAAACTACTGTCGCCGCGGTGACAATCGCTAAATAAAATAAATTTATCAGTATTGGTAAAAGCAATCCGTTTAGCTTCTTTATAGGCTTTATTTAATCGATCTTGAGAAGACATTTTTTCAAGCTTTAATGGTATATGTTCTTATCAAAAATAGGTTATTTTTAATGGAAATACTAGTTTATATGCTAGATTATTTAGCCGTGATAGTAGTGGAAAGCAAATTGTTTCCAAAGGATAGCTTTACTTATAAAAAAAGAGCAACTGTAAAGAAGCTCCTTTTTTTTATTTAGTAATGTAATTTGGAAACGATTTCTTGAATCGGATAGCGCGAAAAGCTTTAAATGAATTCCATTTTTTTAGTAATGGCTTCTTCAATAGCATTCCACAAACCAATTCTTTTTTGAAGGGCAACAATAGATACCTCTTCTACTTCTTGCCATTTTTTAGCATCATTATCGCATAATTCTTCTACCATTTTCATGGCCATTGGTCCGTGTTCATCGGCATCTAATTCGATATGTCTTTCGAAATAGTAAATCAATTTAGATAAATCTTTATCGGGAAAATTAGCTTGAAATTTCTTTAGTATTGCTGTAAACATTTCAGGGATTAAATCTTCTCTACCAAAAGTAAAAGCGGCTGCTATTTGATGTGAATCTCCTTCTTCAATAACTCGAAATGTAAAATCCAAAAAGGCTTTCACATTTGGATGTAGGTCACTATGTTTAATAGAAACAAAAATATTTTTAGTTGTTTCTACATCGCTTAGAAAATTTTGAATAGGAAGTGTATCGGCACCTAGAGCTTCCATAGCGTCTAAATATAATTCATAATGGCTTTTTCTGTTGCCATTTTGATCCACGTCGGTTTCTTCTGCCACTACAATTTCATTAATTAGATAACGAATTTCAGGATTTCCTACAGGTAGCCAAGGTGTTGTAGTGCAGGTTAATTTAGCTTGTAATGCTTTTAAAAGTGACATGAAGTCCCATACAGCAAAAACATGATGTTCTAAAAAACAATTTAAATCTTCAACGGTTTTGATTTCATTATATAATGAATGCTGGAGTAATTGTTCTTTATAAGCTAAGATTTTTTGGTTAACAATTTGGGTATTCATAATGCTGGTTTTTAAAATTATATACGTAACCTATTAGTAAATAGGTTGCAAATAATGTTCCAAAATTAAAAATGCTTCACTAAAAAGCGAAGCATTTTTGATTTTTTTTATCTATTGTACTATTATTTAAAGGCATTTAATCCTGTAATATCTAATCCAGTGATTAATAAATGAATATCATGTGTGCCTTCATACGTTACTACAGACTCTAAATTCATCATGTGTCTCATGATAGAATATTCACCTGTAATTCCCATTCCACCTAACATTTGACGCGCATCTCTAGCAATGGTTAAAGCCATGTCTACATTGTTTCTCTTTGCCATAGAAATTTGAGCAGAAGTAGCTCTTCCTTCGTTTCTTAAAACACCCAATCTCCAGGTTAATAATTGCGCTTTAGTGATTTCAGTAATCATTTCAGCTAATTTTTTCTGTTGTAATTGGGTAGCTCCAATTGGTTTGTCAAATTGAATACGTTCTTTCGAATAACGTAAGGCAGTGTCATAACAATCCATAGCAGCACCAATTGCACCCCAAGCGATTCCATAACGTGCCGAATCTAAACAGCCCAGAGGAGCTCCTAAACCAGATTTGTTCGGTAATAAGTTTTCTTTTGGTACTTTAACATTATCAAAAATTAATTCACCTGTTGCAGAAGCACGAAGTGACCACTTATTATGCGTTTCAGGAGTGGTAAAACCTTCCATACCTCTTTCTACAATTAAACCATGTATTCTTCCTTCTTCATTTTTAGCCCAAACCACTGCGATGTCAGCAAATGGAGCATTTGAAATCCACATTTTAGCACCATTTAATAGATAATGGTCGCCCATATCTTTAAAATTAGTTACCATTCCTGCTGGATTTGAACCATGATCGGGTTCTGTAAGACCAAAACAACCAATGAATTCACCTGTAGCTAATTTTGGTAAATATTTCATGCGTTGTTCTTCATTTCCATATTTCCATATAGGATACATTACTAATGATGATTGTACAGAAGACGTAGAACGTACGCCACTATCACCTCTTTCAATTTCTTGCATGATTAAACCGTATGAAATTTGATCTAATCCTGCACCACCATATTCTACTGGAATATAAGGTCCAAAACCACCTATTTCTGCTAAACCTTTCACAATTTGTTTTGGAAATTCAGCTTTTTGAGCGTATTCTTCAATAATTGGAGAAACTTCTCTTTTTACCCAAGCACGTGCTGAATCACGTACCAATTTGTGTTCGTCATTTAATAAATCATCCAATTGATAATAATCTGGAGCTTGAAATAAGTCTGGTTTCATATATAAGTTATTAAGAGCTAGTTTGCCTTACTGCTTTGTTAAAATAATAAAACAAAAGTAAATAAAGATTTTTAACAAATCAACGAACAAATGTTATATTTTTTAAACATATTGGAACCAGCACTTATTTTGGTCATAAAAATATTTTTATAATTCGAAAATTAATACTACTTTAGAAGTCGTTATAATGAATTTTGTAACAACTTCTCGAGATTTTTACTACTATAAACCACTTTGTGATTAGGGATTGATTTTTAAAAATCAATACTAATCTTTTAGATATTAGGAGACAAATGTTTAGATGTCTTAAACAAATAAATAAGTATAAATTTTTAAAACTTTTAATTATGTTAAAAAAGATCTTAAAGGTAAGTGGTGCACAAGAATTAACTAAAAAAGAACAAAAAGAAATTAATGGCGGAGCTTTAATCCCAAAGCGTTGCGGTGGTGATGGAAGTTATATTTATGTGAATGGAGAGAAGGTATGTTGTTATATTCCTGCTCAAAACAATTATATCTGTTAAACCGTTTAATTCATTTCAAAAAAAGCTACTTATTGTTGAATAAGTAGCTTTTTTCATTTTAAAAAATTAGCATAAATTTTGAATTATATTACTACTAATCTAAATAAATTTGCTAAAAACAAGCAACATGATTTATATATTAGGTAGTTTTCTTTCCCTTTTTTTACTATTCATTTTATGGTATAAACAAAAAACGAAATCAGATTATATTTTAATTATTTGGTTACTGGTTTTAACCCTAGATTTATTTCTTTACTATTTTAAAAAGGACAATTTCTTTCTTAATGTTTTGAATGTGCCTTTTCCTCTTTTACACGGACCTTTATTATTCTTATATACAAGAAGTATGTTAGGTATTTCAAGTAAGAAAATAGTTTTGCTTTTGCTTTTTTTACCACTTATAATTTGTTTTTTGGGATTAAGTTATTTGCTTGTTGTTGAAAAATTAGATGAAACTCTTTTCCTTAATAAAACTACTTCATGGGGTGTGGTTTATTTTGTATTTGTTCTTTTATCAGGTTTTAGTAGCGTAGGATATTCGCTGCGATTAATTAGTAAATATGAATCGTTTCAATTTTCAAGTAATACCCAACAAAACAAATTAAAATGGCTTCGGTTATTAATTTTTGGAATAGGAATTACTTGGTGTAGTATATTATTGAATGTTTCAGAGATAACGGTAGCTTTTTTAGCAGTATTTGTTATCGCATTGGGTTATTATGGTTTAGTAATGACACCTTATTTTTTAGAGTCACAAATAGGTAATAGTAATTTTTATCGTGGAAAGAATGCATCTCGTAAAACCGATTCGGTACTTTTAAGTCAAGAAAATGAAAATGAAATTATTGAAAAATTACAGCAATTAATAGAGAAGAAACTATTTTTAAATCCAAATTTTACGCAGCAATTTGTAGCTAAAAAAATAAAGACCAATACCGCTTATTTATCCTATGTAGTAAATAAATATTATGAACAATCGTTTAGTAGTTATCTGAATGATTTGAGAATAAAATTTATTATTGATCAAATTGAATCCAATCCAAAATTTAGAGAATACACAACGCAAGCTATTGCGGAAAGTGCTGGTTTTAAGAATGCTGATTCCTTCACCATTTCATTCAAAAAAAAAACAGGATTAACCCCTTTTCAATACATCACAGAAACGAAGGCCAAAATCAGAAAGCATTAAGTTTTTTTGATTTTCAGCTTTTATAATATATTTGTTGAACTTTATTTTAATTGTATGAGGAATTCTATCATTATTATCTGCTTATTTATTACTTCAATTCTTTTTTCTCAGACTAATAAAAACTTGAGTGATGATGAATTTTTAATAGTACGAAACAAAACAAGATCTTTCTTTAATACAAATTCTGATAGCTGTTTGTTTTATATTAATCAAATAGAAAAATCTAAAGAGAAAATACATTTAGCTTTTGCTAAAGGAGCTAAAGGGAATTTGATTTCGAAAAATGGAAAAATTAAAGAAGCGGTAGTTCTTTATGATGAAGCATCAAATATTATAAATTTTCTTCCAAAAAATAAATTTAATATTGAAAATTCTATTTTAATACATATATACGGAGGAAATATCTATAAAAACGCAAAATCTTTTTCAAATGCTTTAGATGTTTATTTAAAAGCAAAACAATTTGCTATTTCCATTAATGACGAAATTCAGATTGGGATGATCAATTTGAATATTGGTAATATATACTATGAAATAGGTAATTATGAAAAAGCTATTAAAATTTATAGGTTAGTAGACGCTACAATTGATGCCAATAAATTGAATGTTACACAAGAAGATTATTTTAGTAAAAAAGCCTTTGTAAATTTTAATTTAGGAGTTTGTTATGAAGCTTATTTTGCAAAGAACAGAGACAATTTTAAGTTATTAGATTCTGCTTTCTTTTTTTATGATAAAACCATAAAATTGTATAGCAATGATAATCTTTATTTTAAAATGAACTCATTAAAAAATATTGGGAATATTCACTTTTATAAAAATGAATTACAAAAAGCAGAAGAAAATTACTTAAATGCATATTCAATTTCTAAAGAAAATAATAATAATCTAATTGAATATAGTTCTGTTTATAATTTAGGATTAATTTATTATGAAAAAAAGGAATACATCAAAGCACTACACTACTTTCATAATGTGGATTCATTATATAATCTTCAAAAAAATTTAGGTTTGTCCGAATATGTTGATGCTAATTTTAAACAAGCTAAAATTTATAATATTTTAAAAGATTATAAAAAGTCATTACTATATTCCAATATTTATCTTAAGAATAGCGATAAAATCAATCAAATAAAAAATGTTAATATTATTGAAGTAAATAAAAAGGTCAATAATATTGAAACTAAAAATGAAATTCAAAAAATAATTCAAGATAATAATAGTAAAATAGTGATGAATAAAGTTTTTATTGGTGTATTTATTTTAATTTTTATACTCTTGATTACTCTTGTTATCAATCGATTTTACACTAAGAAAAGATTCAATGAAAAAATTGAAAAGTTAATAAAAGAATATGAAGATAATACTTCTATAGATTCCAATGTTAAAAATGAAACTCCTACGGTAATAAGTATAGATAATGAGAATGAAATCTTAGCAAACTTTAAAAATTTAATCGATAAAAAAGAACATCTAAAATCAGATTTTACACAGCAAAGTGTTGCTAAAAAAATTAAAACCAATACCACTTATTTGTCAAACATTGTTAACAAACATTATCAAAAATCATTTAGTAATTATTTAAACGAATTAAGAATTAATTTTGTGATAAATGAAATCATAACTAATTCTAGATATAGAGAATATACAACACAGGCAATAGCTGAAAGTGCAGGTTTTAAAAATGCGGATTCATTTACAACTTCTTTTAAAAAGAAAACAGGAATAACTCCTTTTCAATTTATAAATGAGGTTAAAAAAAGAAAAGAGACATAATAAATGTCTCTTTTCTTTTTAATTAAGGAATTTGTTGACTACCTGTTCTTGGTTTGGTATCGCTATCACCATTCCAAGCTGTTCCCGACCCAGAACCAGTTGGAGGAGGCGTATAGCCTGGAGGAGGGTTTCCACCATAATCAACGCTTCCACCGCTAGAAGGAGTACTTGTTGGAGGAGGTGTTGTTATTTCTGTACCACCATAAACATTTTTAAGTTGTTTTGTGCTTAATTCGTTAGACGCAAAACTTGCTAAAATCGAATTCTTTTTTTTCATACTTGTTAATTGATTTTTAATGATTAATGATATTTCAAATGTATAAAAATTGTATTCAAGAAGATTTGAAATTCAAGAATCTAAGTTGTTGTAAACCAATCCAGACAATAAGTAATTGTAAATCAGTGATTTAAAAATTTATTTTTAGTCTATAATTTAAAAATTACAGCCCCTTTTTTTATAAATCCTATGTAGAGCTGCTTTTAAAAACCATTTTTTTCTGACAATTTTGTTTTGAGGTTATCGAATTATTCATTTAATAATGAGTGATGGAATATCTTAAAATATAATGGCCATTATAGTGTCAAAAGTTTCAATTGACAAAAAAATGTTTGAAACAATTAAAAGCAAAAATTATGAAAAAATCAATTTTAAATTTTGAAAATTTTAGAGTTGTTTCTAAAGAAGAACAATTAAAAATTAATGGAGCTGGTGGTTGTTGCAATCCGAACAGTCCTTTTGGAATAAATTTTCCAGAAGTATGTTCCATGTTTCCTCCATGTCATTTGCAATAATAAAAGAATTTTTATTAGTCAAATATTTCAATCATAAAAATTAAATTAAAAATTATGAAAAAATCAATTTTAAATTTAGAGGGTGTACAAACTCTTAGTAAAAAACAGCAAGTAAACATTCAAGGAGCTCATAATGGAACGCCACATGCAACTATATGTGGTAAACCAGGTTATCCACCATGTATGGAGAAATAAATAATTTCATGAAAAAAGCAATTTTAAAAATCGAAAAAGTAAAATTACTTTCTAATAAAGAATTGAAAGTAATTAGCGGAGGAAAAACAAAAGATTGGGATTTATGTTGTCTAAAAGACGACTCACCTATACTTCCTCCATTTGGCTGTGAATCTTGGATTATTTGCCAAGATTTTTAATTATTAAACATTTAAACTTGGAAAAAATGAAAAAATCAATTTTAAATTTAGAAGGTGTTAAAAAGTTGTCAAAAGAGCAACAAATGAAAATAAATGGTGGCGGAAATGGTAATGCTGGTGGCGGTGCTTTATGTTGTTTTAGTGATGATTTTCCACCTGAAATTGACGGTTGTTATGATTATTTTTTATGTGAATAATTATAATTCATGTTGTAAAAGGCCTCTTTCTAAGGGGTCTTTTTTAGTACTTCTTTTAGGGTCAGAATATTTAATGGGAATTCCATGACTACATGAAGTAAGCTCAAAAATAATAATACCGCAAGGCCAATACTATAGTTGTAAAAATACAATCCAACAGAAACGAGCCATAATGTTCCAATTAAGATTGATTTTTTTTGTGTAATTTTTTTATGCCAACCTATAACTGTTGTTTTGGAGAACCAATTCAAATAATGATAGGTGTAAGCAAAAGCAATAAAAATCTGAATTTTCAAATTAGCACTATCATAAAAGAATAAATCGGGTTTTTTTTCTAATCCAAATAGATCTAAAACCGTATAATTTAATTTATAAAAATGCTCTGCAATTATGGATTTAGTAGTTTCGGAAAAGTGGTAACTGGTATTGTCAATATTAATAATTAATAAAAAAAAGGGCACTAATAGCATTAACGTTATATTCAGAGAATTAATTGTTTTTTTTTCTTTTAAGTTGCCATACCACATAAACAAAATTGTAAATATATAAACATGAATTAGGGTGGGTAATAAAATCCCAATTAGTATATGATACGTTTTAAATTGGTGTACAGCAATTGCAACAATAATTCCTAGAACGATAATGAGTAGTTGTTGTTTTCTTTTCTTCCAAAAAAGTAAACTAAAGGCGATAATTAATAATAAAAAAATGAGATGATTACTGTATTTTGGTAAACCATATCGTAGCAAGTAAAAAGGATAGAGGTCATTTAGAAAACTTATATTAGAAATCTTCAAAATTCCAGGAATAGCAATAAAAAATGCAAAAATAAGCGTTAAATAAATCCAAGTTTTACTTTTAACGAAATAGTTTTTGTCTTTAATCCAATTTATTTCTGTAAAATAATGAAGGGGTCCTAAAATCGCATAAACAATGACAAATAATTCAAATGGAAATATATAGGCTAGGACTAATGAGACAAGTATTAGTAAGGTATTTAATTTTTCTATATTTATGTGATTCATTGTGTAAAAATATAAAAAAGCTCCAAGATTACACTTGAAGCTTTTTCAGAATTTTATTTAGTAAAAAAATGAATTAATATTTAATAACCATTTTTTTACTATCAATTTTGTTTCCACCTATGAAAAGTGTATAATTATAGATTCCAGAAGCAAGCCCTTTAGTATTAATGTGAAGCTCATTTTCTCCAGTTTCATTTAAATCTACTTTTTCAATAACCTTACCTAACATATCCGTAAATACTAATTTAGCATTTTGAGATTCAGATGGAAGGTAATATTTAATTACTGAGGTGTTATTAAAAGGATTTGGAATATTTTGGTATAAAATTGGTCCAGAAACTTTAACTGTTGTAGTTGTAGGCCCTGAAAGCATTCCGTCACATGCACAAGCCTCAATAGCATCTAAACGAGTTAAAATATCATTTATTTGTGTTTGTTGGTTGATGTTTTCTGCTTCTAATGCACTTAAAATAGGCGATAAATCTACATTTACAGAAGCTCCATTTTCAATAGCAATAGTTAAAGTGTTTCCTGTTAAAGTTGCAGAAGTTAAGTTTTGAGAGTCGGTATTCACATAGGCTGATAAATCTACTGTTGTAGCATCGTTTGATAAGCTTAATGTGTTTCCTGATAATGTTAAATCTTGGCTATCGGTTCCTGCTAAAGAAGATAAATCAACCGTATTTGTACCACCAGAAATGCTTAAAGTAGCTCCTGATAAACTTAATTCTTGATTATCTGTATTATCTAAGTAACTGCTTAAATCTACTGAAGTAGCGTCGTTTGTTAAGCTTAAAGTGTTGCCAGATAATGTTAAATCTTGACTATCGGTACCTGCAAAAGAAGCTAAATCAACTGTATTTGTACCGCCAGAAATACTTAAAGTAGTACCTGATAAACTTAATTCTTGATTATCGGTTTGAGTTGCCCAAGATAAATTTCCTGAACCATCACTAACTAATACCTGTGAAGCTGTACCGTCAACTATTGGAAATTCATAAGCTCCAGCAATATTTAAGCTGTTTGCAATTTGTAATTTCCCTTCAGTATTTAAAGCAGCAATTGGTGCAACACCATCTACACCCCAAACCCATCCATCTTGAGGATAACTTTGTACACTTGAGAATTTCATTGAAACATCGGAAATAGGTCCGTAATTGTATTCAGTGCCTCCACCGATATTAATAGAAAAATCATAACTACTAGTGTCAAATACAACACCATTAAATCCATCTACGGTTACTTTATTGGCATCATTAATGTTTTTACCATTCATGTCTAATGCAGTTGTAGCAGTATGATTTCCTAAATTATCTCCTGCACTTACATTACTCCATGAAGAACCTGACCAAGTATACACTAAATTATCTTCATTGTCATATACCATCATTCCCTCATCAGAAGCTCCTAAACTACTTCCTAATGTGGTGCGTTGCGTATTGGTTAAACTGTTTATTTTAAAACCTTTATCTGTATCTGCTAGTTCTAATGAAGCATTTGAATTGGGTAAATCGGTACCAATACCTACACTTAATGGATTGGTTGCGCCTCCTAATACCATAGTATTATCAGTTGCAGCTGTTGCCGCATTTCCTATAGCTACTGAATTGAAACCTTGTACGTTAGCATTATAACCAATCGCGATATTGTTTGTTGGATTTAAAGCACTTGGGTCTGTAGAGGAAGCACCATAACCTAATAGAATAGCGCCATCATTTTGCGCAACTACATTACTTCCTAAAGCGGTTACATGCATGTTGTCAACATTAATCGCATTACCAATGGCTACGACATAATCTCCCGCTGCTTCTACATCTGCCGCATTACCCATAACAATACTGTAATCGCCTCTAGTATCATGGTCGTGACCTAAGGAAATGGTATATTGTCCATCTGCAAAAGATCGATTACCAAACATCATTAAGTTGTCATTACTTGGTGTAGCATCATACCCAAAAAACATAGCATTAGAGCGGTTGGTGTTATCAAAATTGGCTAAAGACCCCATTCCTACGTTATATTGTCCTTCTCTGTTTGAGAAACCACAGTAATATCCTACATACGTATTATGATTTGCGTTAGAAATACTGTTGGTACGATTGTTATCCCAACCAGACATGGCGCCTATAAAAGTATTGTATTTTGCATACTCTGTTGCCACTCCTGAAGCAGCTCCTACCATCGTATTGTATTTTCCGTCTCCAATATCAATACCTGCAGAATCACCAAGTGCTGTGTTATGATGACCTTCATCAACGTCACTCATCGCTTCACTACCTACTGCTACATTTCTATATCCAATATTAGCAGAAATACCAGCCTCATTTCCTACAAATACATTCTTGTAACCTGTAGTGTTGCTATATCCTGCATCTTCACCTATGAAAGTATTTTCATAACCTGTTGTGTTGCTTGTGCCTGATTCTTCTCCAACAAAGGTGTTGTCGTAACCCGTAGTGTTGTTTTCTCCAGACTCTGTTCCAACAAAAGTATTGTCTCCAGCAGTAACATTGAAATAACCCGCTTGATGTCCAATAAAAGTATTGTCAAAACCTGTTGTGTTGGAATAACCCGCTTGGTAACCAATAAACACACTTTCAGAAGTGGTGTTACTTCTACCTGCTTGGTATCCCATAAACGTGTTTTGAGAACCAGAAGTTAAAAAACTTCCTGTACTGTCCCCATACATGGTGTTGTAATCTCCTGAAGTAATACTTACTCCAGAGCCAGTTCCTGATGTTTCATTTAACGTTTGCGCTATCGAAAAATTGGCAATCAGTAAACTAACCAAAAGGGATAAGAGTAATTTTTTTCTCATTTTTTCTTGATTTTAGTTGTTGTCAAAATAAACAATTCTTAAAGAAAAGCCAATTTTATTATATTAAGTGGAATTTAAATCGTTGAAAGGAGCATTTCATTACCGATAAAACTAGTATATTGCACCCAATTAGTACCTGTATTTATGAAGAAAATTGAAAACTTTATTAGCCCTTTTCTTTTTGTTTTAGTTTTTTTAATTTATGCTGTATCGGTTTCAAAAACGATTGCATTTTGGGACAGTAGCGAATTCATTGCTAGCAATTATCATCTACAAGCAACACATCCACCTGGAGCACCTTTTTACACTTTATTATGTAATTTAGTGTTGTTGTTTTTTCCTAGTACTTGGGCAGCATTCATTTCGAATTTAATTTCCGCTTTTTTTGGAGCACTTACTGTGATGTATGTGTATAAAATTGTGAAGCATATTAGTTTGAAAATATCTGAAAATAAAAATACAGTTTCGATTTTAAGTGCGGTTGTAAGTTCTTTAACACTTGCTTTTTCAGATACCTTTTGGACTGCTTCTACAGAAGCTGAGGTATATACACTTTCTGTTTTTTTATTGATGTTCTTATTTTATCTTATGCTATTATGGCATTCCGAAAAAGATCAATCTAAAGAACTTAAAATAGTTTTTTTGATGGTTTTTTTGTTAGGAATTTCTCTTGGTGTGCATTTAATTAATTTATCGATAGTTGTTCCGCTATCTATTATTTATGTGCATAAAAAGTATGGCTTGCAATGGAAATCGCTTTTATTGGCTTTAGGAGTGAGTGTCGTTTTATTTTTATCACTTTATCTTATTGGAATACAAGGGTTTTTAAAAATTGCCTATTGGCTAGATATGAAACTAGTGAATAGTCTTAGTTGGCCTGTAAATAGCGGATTGTTTCTTTTGATACTTATCTTTTTGGGAATTTTATTTTCAGGATTGTATTTTACCAAAAAAAAATATCCTCCTATTCAAAAATATATTGTAGCACTACTTCTTTTTTCAGTAGGTGCTAGTTCTTATTTAATACCTTTGGTTCGTAATCATGTAGAAAGCTCCATTTCAAACCAAATATATACTTCCAATGATTTATTAAAATACATTCAAGCGAAACAATTCGGAGTTCAAGATACTCCTTTGTTAAAGGGCAAAATTTGTAATGCTCCTTTGGATAAAGATTTTCCATTTGTAGATGGTGAACCTATATATGATTATAATGCTGTATCAAAAAAATATGAATTAGTCGACGATGGTAAATGGAGTAAAGTGAACTATGCTCACGAATTTGATATGTTTTTCCCAAGGATGTACAGTCAGAAAAGTAGTAGTATTGCTTTGTATTCCAGTTGGGTAGCTATAAAAGGAGAAAAGTTGATGTATCCTGTTTTAGGTAAGGAGAAGACTATTTTTAAACCTACATTTTCTGAGAATTTGGAGTTTTTTAAAAATTATCAAGTGGAATGGCTTTACTTAAGATATTTATATTGGAATTTTATTGGCAAACAAAATGAAATTAAAGGAACTGGAACGGTTTTTAACGGAAATTGGCAAAGCGGAATTACATTTTTTGATGCGGATAGAATAGGGGCGCAAGAAGATATTCCTGAACGATACAAACAAGATAAAAGTAATGATGTTTATTACTTTTTGCCTTTTATTTTCGGGCTTATAGGATTGTGGTCATTAAGAAAGCAAGGGGTTTATTTTTTTAGTACTTTGATTTTCTTTTTAACATTTGGAATTGGAATAATTATTTATGTAAATCCGTTACCAGAGAGCATTTTAATTCGAGAGCGAGATTATATTTTTATGGGTTCGTTTATCATTTTTAGTATTTGGATTGGATTATCCTTATTAAGTTTAAATGAATGGGCTTCAAAAATTAAATCAGAGAAGCTAAGGGTATCTATTCTAGCAATAGTAGTGTTTATAATGTCTCCTTTACAGTTATTGGCTAAAAATTGGGACAATCATCAAAGAACTGGTGATACATTTGCATATGATTTAGCAAAAAAATATTTAGATTCTTGTCCGAAAGAGGCAATATTGATTACGAATGGTGATAATTTTACCTTTCCTTTATGGTACTTACAAGAAGTGGAACACTATAGAAGTGACGTTAGAGTGGTGAATTATGATTTGTTGAATTTGTCGTATTATATTGATAAATTGAAAAACAAGAATTTCTCTTCTGACCCTTTAAAAATTAGTTTTTCTTATGAAAATTACCGCGAAGGGAATCCAAAGTTGTATCCCTTAAAAATCGATACTAAAGAGCATGTGGATCTTGCTTCATTGTTTCAATTTTTGAATGATGAAAATACCAAGATAACTTGGAATGGGAAGAAGCAGCATTACATTCCTGGTGATGTTTTTCAAATTAAAATTGACACGACTCAAAGCATCTTTTCTAATATTGATAAAAAGCGATTGAATACTCAATTTACAAATCAAATCACATGGAAATTTAGTAAAGATTTTTATCAGTTAAATGACTTAATTGGAATGAATTTGATTTTGGAGAACATACAAGAAAGACCAATCTGTTTTTTAGTAAATGGAAATAGAGAACACTATTTAGGTTTTCAAAATTATTTAGTCCACACTGGTTTTGTAGAACAACTCTTGCCTTTAGAAAGAATAGATAAAGAGATGAATCCAAAAATAGTAAATACTCTTGAAAGTAATTTGCTCTTTCAAAAGAACTCTTTTGTATTTGAGAATGATTCTGATATTTTTATAAAGTCTGAAAATAGGGAATATGCTCAAACTATAATTAGGAGAAATGACTATTTCCTGGTTCAAGCTTTAGTGGAAGAAAACAATATAGAAGAAGCTGAAAAAGTTTTAGATAGGTCTTTTAAGAATTTACCAGATGGCAAGATTCCTTATAAGCAGTATGCTTTTGCTTTAGGTAAGCTATACTATAAAATTGGGCAAAAAGAAAAAGGAAATGAAGTGTGTTTAAAAAGCTTGAACAATATCTGGGAAGAATTAGAATGGATTACTTCCTTTAATTCTTCTACTAATCCTATTATAAATGTAAAACATGCAGTAAAATTGAAAGAAATGTATGAGCAAATGATTGTACAATTAGAACCTTTCAATCCAGAAAGAGCTTTGGAGGAAAAGCAAAAGGCAATAGAATTTAATGCTTATTTTACCAAATGGCACATTAGAAATTGGCCTTATTAAGAAAAATATAAATAGATTCTTGTGGTTACAGGTTCAAATTACACTATAAAAAACGAATAAGAAAAGGTGTTGTTTCTTTATGTATAAGTATAAAAAAGGGTTCATTTTGAACCCTTTTTTTTGTTTTGTAGTTAATCCATTTTATCAAGTTTACCTTTTCTGTTTTTAGTGTAAACAACACTTCGTAATCCAATTTGGTCAAGGTCGCTTAAAACATTCAAGGCTTCGTCAATGTAAATGTCTTTTCCTAAATCTTCATGCCAACGACTTCTTTTTTCTTTCAGAACAGGGTCTGATTTAAATAAAGCCAATTCGTTTGGTAATGAAGTGAACGTTAAATTATTTTTATAATCTGATAGTGATTTAAATTTTTTCAATTTTAAATCCACTAATTCCATTTTTTCTTTAAATCGATCAATGCTTAAATTATAAGTATTATCATCTTTTCTTTCGAAAATCCATTTCGCATTTTCATCAATTAATTTGAAATATTGGTTATCTGCAATTCTTTTATTACTGTTTGCAATAATAGATTCAAATCCTGAAAAGATAGGGTTGTAATCTGCAGCATCAATTTTATCCCATTGTAAAGCATTTTTTTCATCTCGTTCACCCATGTCTAAATAAGCAAATCGATCTGGAAGTACGATATCGCTTAATACACCTTCTCTTTGAGTTGAACCACCATTAATTCTATAGAATTTTTGAGTAGTTGTTTTTAACGCCCCTAAATCTCCAAAAGAATTGCTTCTAACAAATTGATTTAAATCAATTATGTTTTGAACGGTTCCTTTTCCATAAGTGTGTTTGCTTCCAATGATAATTCCTCTTTTGTAATCTTGGATCGCAGCTGCAAAAATTTCAGAAGCTGAAGCTGAAAAATTATCAACCATAACTACTAAAGGACCTGTCCATTGTACAGATGGATCTTTGTCCGAAAGAATGTCTTTTTTTCTGTCTGAAGACTTTACCTGTACTACTGGACCTTGTTCAATAAACAACCCTGTCATATTAACCACGGTTTCTAATGATCCACCACCATTACCTCTTAAGTCCATTACAATTCCTTGAACATTTTGTTCTTTTAGACGTTCAATTTCAATGGCAACATCTTTAAAAGCATCTCGATTGTCTTTGTTGTCAAAACTAATGTAGAATTTAGGCAAGTAAATTACACCATATTTCATTCCGTTTTTCTCAACGATTGAGGATTTAGCAAAAGTCTCTTCGGTTTCAACTTCGTCTCTAATAATTGAAATTACTTCAATAGAACCATCTACTTTTTTAACAGTAAGACGAACTTCAGTACCTTTAGCACCTTTAATTTTTTTAACCACATCATCAAGACGCATACCTGCAATATCAAGAGGCTCTTCTTTGCCTTGAGCTACCTTAAGAATGATATCACCTGCTTCTAACTCTTTAGATCTCCATGCAGGACCACCAGAAATTAACTCAGAAACTTCTACTACATTGTCTTTCTTTTGTAAACGAGCTCCAATTCCTTCAAATTTTCCACTCATGCTAATGTCAAATTTATCTTTTTCTTCAGGAGAAAAATAAAAAGTATGAGGGTCAAATTGTTCTACAACAGAATTAATAAAAATGGAATACCAATCATTACTATCTAATTCATTTTCTACAAAGTCAAAGTATTCATTTAAAGACTTTAAAGAACTTTCGCGAGCTTCTTTTTCAATTTCTTCAAACTTTTTTTCTTTGTAGTTTGGGTCTTTTTCTTTTTTGTTGTGCTCTAGCTTTTGTTTATCTGTAATTGTTGATAATAAAGATAGTTTTAATTGCTTGCGCCATCTTTCTTTTAAATCTTTATCATTTTTAGCATACGATTGATTTTCATAATCGGTATCAATAAATTCCTCAGTTGAAAAATCAAATGGTTTTGCTAATAAAGTTTTATAAATGGATTTTGATTCAGAAATTCTTTTTAGAAGACGAGCGTTTGTTAAATAAAAGAAAGATAAGTCTTTCGTTTTAATCATGTCGTCAATAACTTGCTTATATTGATCAAATTCTTTAATGTCAGATGCTAAAAAAAATCTTTTTGTAGGATCGATTCCAGTAATATATTTGTCATATACTTCTCTTGAAAAAGAGTCATTTATCTCCACAGGGCTATAATGTCCCTTTTCAAGTACGTAGGTCAATAGTTCCAAGAGTAATTTGTCTTTCTCGGGATCTTCTGTTTTCTTAGTAGGTATAAAACTCCATAAAACTGCAGCTAAGGCAGTTATCAGCAAAATAACCTTATAATTTCTTTTCATAAAATCAACAATTTGGGTCATCAATAAAAATTTCTACTAATGTACATAAAAAATCATGCCATTACATCGCAATTTAACACATTTTTTTCACTTTAACTAAATTTTTTAAATTTAAGTTGGTTGATATTTCTTTCCATTTAAATTATTTATTTTAGCAAAAAATTAAACATGAAAAACCCCCTTATTTTAATAACCAATGATGATAGTATAGTAGCACCTGGAATTCGTTTTTTAATAAGTGTTATGAAAGAGATTGGTGAAGTTATTGTGGTAGCTCCTGATAGTCCTCAAAGTGCTATGGGTCATGCTATTACTATTAATAACACCTTGCATCTAGACAAGGTTAATTTAGATCCTGAAATTGAGCATGAATACAGTTGTTCTGGCACTCCTGTGGATTGTGTAAAAATGGCGGTTCATGAAATTTTAAAATGCAAACCTGATTTATGTGTCTCAGGGGTAAATCACGGTTCGAATTCTTCCATAAATGTAATTTATTCTGGAACCATGAGTGCTGCTGTTGAGGCAGGAATAGAAGGAATTCCAGCAATAGGTTTTTCACATTTGGATTATAGTTGGAATACTAATTTTGAACCCTTACGATCGCATGTGAAGTCAATTGTTTCAGCTGTTTTGAAAAATGGTTTGCCTGAGGGAGTCGTTTTAAATGTGAATTTCCCTAAAGTGGATGCAAATGAAATTCAGGGTGTTAAAATATGTCGTCAAGCGAAAGCTATGTGGGTCGAAGAATTTGACAAAAGAACCAACCCTCAAGGGAAAGAATATTTTTGGTTAACTGGAGAATTTGTGAATAAGGATCTTGGAGAGGATACAGATGAATGGGCTTTAAAACACAACTATATTTCCGTTGTACCTGTACAGTTTGATTTAACGGCTCATCATGCAATAAGTACTTTAAACTCATGGAAACTATGATATCAAAAAAAGACATTTTTATAGGCTTAATCATTGGTCTATTAGGGGCTTTCATTGGAACATTTTTTGCCTTTCAGTTTTTTACAAAACAAGGTTTTATAGAAGGTTTTAGAATCATGCGACAAGCAGGAATGATTGGCAAAGTTATTACATTAGGAAGTGTGCCTAATCTTATCCTGTTTTTTATTTTATTAAAGAAAAATAAAGATCTCATGGCTAGAGGTATAATTTTAGCGATGTTTATTTTAGTTATAATAACCTTATTTTTATAATATGAAAAAGGCAATTGTAGTACTTGTTTTTTTATTTTGTGGTTCTATTTTGATGGCTCAAAATGCCAATTATGAGCCAATAGTGACCAAAATTATTTTAGTACGTCATGCTGAAAAAATGCTAGACGGTTCTAAAGATCCTGAACTAACAACTGAAGGAAAACAAAGAGCAGAACGACTTCGTTTTTTATTATCTGACATCGATGTAGATCAAATTTTTTCGTCACCTTACATACGTACAAAAAATACAGTGGCACCAGTTGCAGCAAGTAAAAACATTACTGTTGAAATCTACAATCCAAAAGATCCTAATTTTTCTACTTATTTATGGTCGAAAGTGAAAGGGGAAACGGCAATTGTAGTAGGACATTCAAATAGCATTCCAGCCTTGGTAAATCAATTAATTGGAAAAGATAAATTTAAAGAGTTAACAGAAGATGTTTATAGTAAAATATGGATTTTAACGTATTCAGATGAACGTTTAGTAGACTGTAGTTTATACAATTTTTAATGCATAATTCTTTGTATTTTTATTTAAAAACAGATAAAATAATAGATTATTAATTCGAAATAAATGAAATATTATATAATTGCAGGTGAAGCTTCTGGAGATTTACATGGCTCTAATCTTATGAAAGCAATTTATACAGAAGACCCAAATGCGGCTATTCGGTTTTGGGGAGGTGATTTAATGCAAAATGCAGGTGGAACTCTTGTAAAACATTATAGAGATTTGGCTTTTATGGGATTCTTGGAAGTGGTTTTAAATTTAAAAACCATTTTGAATAATATTCAATTTTGTAAATCCGATATTCAAGCTTTTCAACCTGATGTGATAATTTTCATTGACTATCCTGGCTTTAATATGCGTATTGCTACTTGGGCAAAAGAAAGAAATATTCCGACGCATTATTATATTTCTCCTCAAATTTGGGCTTGGAAAGAAAATAGAATTAAAGCGATTAAGAGAGATGTAGATTACATGTATGTCATACTACCTTTCGAAAAAGATTTCTATGAAGGAAAGCATCATTTTCCTGTATCATTTGTAGGCCATCCGTTAATTGATGCCATTCAAAATAGGAAAAAATTGGATCGAGCAACTTTTATACTTGAAAATAAATTAACTGATAAACCTATTATTGCGCTATTACCAGGTAGTAGAAAACAAGAAATTA
The DNA here is from genome assembly GCF_024054195.1 of Flavobacterium sp. NRK F7. GTDB lineage: Bacteria > Bacteroidota > Bacteroidia > Flavobacteriales > Flavobacteriaceae > Flavobacterium. The sequence goes on from NZ_JAMXLB010000001.1 coordinate 1,057,494, forward strand.
CTAAAATGCTTTCAGGCATGTTGTCTATAGTAAAGGATTTTCCAGATTATCAATTTGTTATTGCTGGAGCTCCTAGTCAAGATTTTTCATTTTATGAACCTTTTCTGAAAAAAGAGAATGTACATTTTATTTCAAATAAGACCTATCATTTGTTACAAGTTGCTCATGCTGCTTTGGTTACTTCAGGGACCGCAACTTTAGAAACAGCTTTGTTTAAAGTGCCTGAAGTGGTATGTTATAAAGGAAGTTGGGTTTCTTATCAAATTGCAAAAAGGATTATTACTTTGAAATATATCTCATTGGTAAACTTAATTATGGATCAAGAAGTAGTAAAAGAGTTAATTCAAGATGACTTTAATTCTCGCCAACTTAAAATAGAATTAAATAAAATTTTACAGGGAGCAGAAAGAACCAAAATGATTGAAAATTATAACATTTTAGAAGAAAAATTAGGTGGTGTAGGCGCAAGTAAAAAAACAGCGCACTTAATAGTATCTTCTATAAAAAAATAATATTTATTTTAGCAAAAAAATACGTTTTGAAAAAAATTACTTATTTATTATTTCTCACAATTACAATTGTAAGTTGTAAAACACAATCCAACATCATCACTTCTAAAGAAGAAGCGATTGAGAAAGGAGTTTATTCGTATACTAAAGAAAAGAAAACAACCAATAGACTAGTTGCTGAGACATCTTATGATTCGGAAACTACAAATGAATATGATAAGACAACTTATATTAGAGTATCTAAAAGTGAAAATGCATTGGCCAATCAGATTGTAGATGATGCACTTCGAAATTTAGGTGTATCCTATAAAACGGGAGGTACTACAAAAACCGGGATGGATTGTTCTGGTTTGGTCTTTAGTACTTTTGGAAATTATGATATAAAACTACCTCGAACATCGATAGATATGGCAAAAGAAGGGGAGATGATGAGTACTAAAGAAGCGCAACCTGGAGATTTAATTTTTTTTAAAACCAATGGGAAGACTGTTGTAAATCATGTAGGAATCATTGTCGAAGTTTTACCAAACGAAATTAAATTTATTCATTCTTCTACTCAAAAAGGAGTAATAGTTTCTTCTACATCTGATGCATATTACGGAAAGACATTTGCACAAATAAATAGAGTTTTAGAATACTAATTCCTATTTAAAATTCCCAATATGAAGTTTTTTAAGTTTCCAATAATAACCCTTACAACTTCATTTATACTTGGGATAATCTTTAATTCTTTTTTTGAACCTAATATAGGCTATCTTAACGTAGCGATTACTGTTGCTTTTTTAATAAGCATTCTAGCTTATATAAGAGCTAAGAAAAAATGGTTTCAGGATGTTTATTTTGGAATTGCAGCCTATTTTTTATTTTTTTGCTTGGGAAGCGAAGCACATTACTGGCATACCGATAGTCATTATGAAAATCATTATTCTAATTTTTTGACAGACACTAATGAAACTATTATTAAAGGAAGTATAGTTTCTGTTTTAAAGCCAAGTGAAAACTTTCATAAATATATTGTTTCGTTGTCTCAATATAATGATACAAGTTGTTTTGGTAAAATTTTAGTTTACAATGACAAGACCAATGCTATTTTAAAATCTGGACAGGAAATTATAATTATAGGAAAATTACTTCCCACTTTTAAAGCTACAAATCCCTATCAATTTGATTATAGTGCCTATCTTGAAAAATTGAATATTTCTCATCAAGTATTTTGTAGAAAAGGCAGTGTTATTACCACTAGAATTCATAAAAATACAAATTATTACATACAAAATATAAGAGAAAAATTAATAGCTTCTTTTGATGAATATCAATTTGATGCGAAAACAAAAAGTATTTTAGAAGCCTTATTATTTGGACAACGCAATGTAATTGATGAAGAAACAATAGCAAATTATAGTAATGCAGGAGTTATACATATTTTAGCAATTTCTGGTTTGCATATTGGGATATTGTATTTCTTTTTTTCATTGCTTTTAAAGCCTCTAGAAAAAAGGAAATATGGGAGCATTATACGACTGTTTCTAATTTTAGGTCTTTTATGGCTTTTCGCTTTATTAACGGGTTTGCCTGCATCTGTAACTAGAGCTGTAACTTTGTTTAGTTTTGTTAGTTTAGGAACTTTTTATAACCGGCAAAATCATGCTTTTAATGCGGTAGCAGTTTCTGCGTTACTTTTATTACTTTTTAATCCTAATTATATATTTGATATCGGTTTTCAATTGAGTTATGCAGCGGTTATTTCTATTTTGTTGTTCCAACCTTTTTATGAAAAATGCTATTTTACCAAACATAAAATAGGTGTTTATTTTATAGATATTGTTCTGGTGTCTTTAGCAGCTCAAATTGGAGTGCTGCCTTTAACTTTATATTATTTTCATCAATTGCCTTTACTTTTTTTGTTGGCAAATATAGTTGTAATTCCTTTGGGTAGTTTCGTTTTGATACTGGGGTGTGTCCTTTTATTATTGAATTTTATTTTTAAATCTCTAGCGCTTTTGTTAGGTAAAATTCTCTCTTTTTTAATAGCTACAATGAATCAATATATAGCTGTTATAGCAACTTTTGATAGTGGTGTTATAAAAAATATTTCTTTTACTAGCGAAATGGTAATATTGTCTTATTTGATTATTCTTTTCTTTATATATTGGTGTTATAAATTAAAATGGTTTGCCTTTAGAAACATGGCTATTGCGTTGTTACTATTTCAAATTAGCTTAATTTATATTGAATGGACAAAACAAAGTACAGATGAATTGATAGTTTTTAATAGTAAAAAAACACTTTTAAGCGCTAAAAAAGGAAATCAAGTTCAGTTTTTTAGTCATGATTCGGTTTTCAATGAAGAAACTATAAAGAATTATAAAAGAGGATTGCATACAAATCATTATCAAATAAATGCACTGCAAAATGTAATGAGTTATCATGATAATCGAATTTTAATTGTGGATCAAATGGGCGTTTTTGAGTTCAATTTAAAAGCAGATTATGTGGTGCTTACTCAAAATCCGAAAATTAATTTAGTACGCTTGATAGAAATGGTTCAGCCAAAAGAAATAATTGCAGATAACAGTAATTTTTATTATTTGATTGACCAATGGGAGAGAACTTGTAAACAAAAAAATATCCCTTTTCATGCAACAGCCGAAAAGGGATATTATAGATTGAAATAATTTTTATTTATTGGCTACAATTTTTGAAGCGCCATCTAACCATTTTGTTGGTCCACCAGCTACATATCCAGTACTTCCTAAGCCTTTTAGATTCATTTTTCCTTCTTTTGTTTTTTCAGGAGATACAAACCATATGGTAGGATATCCTCTAATGCCAAACATTTGTTGTAAATTTTGATTTTGCGCTCTTAAATTTTCATCTTGAGGTGTTCTTTTAGGAAAATCCAATTCTACAAGAATTACATTTTTTTTAGCCCATTTTGCAAATTCTGGTGTTTGTAATACTTCCTTTTGTAAACGAATGCACCAGCCACACCAATCAGAACCCGTGAAAAATAATAACATTGGTTTTTTCTTCTTGAGAGATAACTCAGAAGCTTTAGCCATGTCGGTATGCCAGGTTAATTCTTGTGCATATGTAGTAAGGCTAAAAGAGGTTACTATTATAAATAAAGTTATTTTTTTCATTTTGATATTTTTTATACAAATTTAGACAAAAAAGATGCCAAAAAATGTTGGTTATCTTACACCGTGCATTAATTTTTTCATGACTGGAGACAGAACTACCATTATTACACCAGCTGTAATTGGAACAATAGTAAAAATTAAAAAGAAAGTAGATAGACTGTATTTTTCAGTTATTTCCTCAATCATTCCACCCATCGAACCAGCTAATTTGTTACCCATTCCTATAAATAGATAATAAACTCCAAACATAATTCCAATCCATGTTGCAGGAACTAGTTTACTAACATAAGAAAGTCCCACAGGTGATATACATAACTCTCCTAAAGTGTGAAATAAATAGGCAGCGATTAACCAAAACATGCTAACTCTCACTACTTCTTCACCAGATACAATATCGATACTACCATATGCTAAAAAACCAAAACCTAACCCTAGTAATGTTAACCCAAGCCCAAATTTCATTGGTCCTGATAAATTATATTTACTTTCCCACCATTTTGAAAATACAGGAGCAAAACAAACAATAAATAAGGAATTTAAAATACCAAACCATGTTGCAGGAACCTCAGTCCCAGTTGCAGAAAATTCTCTTCCAACTTTCCAAAGTACAATTCCCCATATAATAATAAAACTCAAAGAAAGAATAATATTTCCTATTGCATATTTTTTGAAGGTTTGTTTGAAAAGTTTTATTAAAACATAAGTTATAATTATTAGAGGAATAATTGTTAAAACAGCGTCTACTATTTTAAATGTTGAAGCCGCATTTCCAAATAATTCTCTTTGAGTAAATTTTTCTGCAAAAATGGTCATTGATCCTCCAGCTTGTTCAAAAGCAGCCCAAAAGAAAACAGTGAAAATAGAAAATATTACAACAGCAATAATTCGATCTCTAATTACATTTGCCGGAGTTGATTCTTGAGCGGCTTTTTCTTGAGCTAATTTTTTCGATTCTGCTGTAGGTTTTAAACCAATTTCACCAAAAATATTTTGAGTAAAATAGAATTGCAACATTCCTAAAAGCATAAAAATTCCAGCAAGTCCAAACCCCCAACTCCAAGATATTTTTTCTCCAATATAACCACATAGCATAATTCCAAGAAATGCACCTGCATTTACTCCCATGTAATATAAAGAATAAGCACCATCTTTTTTCTCAGGATGATTTGCATAAGCATTTGAAATTATCGATGTCATATTAGGTTTGAAGAGACCATTACCTATTATCAAACAACCAATTCCAATATATAAAAACATTGGGGTTTCTACAGCCATTGATGCATGACCTAAAGTCATTGCTAAAGCTCCTAAAACCACTGCCCATCTGTATCCTAAATATTTATCAGCTAAAAATCCACCTACAACAGGAGTGAAATATACTGACATAGTATAGGTACCATAAAGAGCTAAAGCATCTTCTACACTCCATTCCCATCCTCCTTTTGCAAAAGAAGAGGTTAAAAAGAGTACTAATAATGCACGCATTCCATAATAAGAAAAGCGTTCCCACATTTCTGTAAAGAATAATACAAAAAGGCCTGCTGGATGCCCTAGGACATTGTTTTTAAAAAATTGATCGGTTGAATTTTGACTCATAAGTTATAATTGTAAGTTAGATTTAATTTATTATTTTTTAATGTATTCCTTTCATAAGTTTTTTAAGTAATGGAACCAGTAGTAGTAAAATTACTGCGCAGCCTAAAACTACATATACACCCCATTGAAGATAAACATCTACATAAGGATTTATTTGTTCTGCCATTGAAGCATTTTCCGCAACTTCCCCAACACTTATTAATTTTCCAATTTCTGTGGCTACTTTATTACCTACAGAATAAGATAAAAACCAAACTCCCATTGTAAAACCGACTATATGAGATGGTGATAATTTTGTTATCATTGACAATCCCACTGGGGATAAACATAGCTCTCCCAAAGTATGAAAAAGATACATAAATATAATTACCCAAATAACAATTTTATCACCTGATGCCATTGCTGATTTTGCTCCCAATACAATAATTAAAAATCCTATAGCTAAAAGAACCAAAGAATAAACGAATTTTAATGGTGTGCTAGGTTCCATTTTTAGCTTATTTAGTTTCATCCAAAACCAAGCAAAAATGGGTGCGAAAATTACAATAAACAATGCATTTAAAGCTTGAAATTGCGATGCGGGAATTTCTGAACTACCGATAAATCTATCAACAAATCTATCAGTAATTAGTGTTAATGAACCTCCAGCTTGCTCAAATAAAGCCCAAAACATGGCATGGAATATAAATAATATTAAAACGACGAGTAGTCTAGATCCGTTTTCGTATTGTGTACTAAGATAAATTAAATAAACTAAAACAACAATCGTAATTCCTGTTAAACCAAATTTAAATACATTATCATAACTGAATAAAATTGCCCATAAAGGCACTGCAATGAAGCTTAGTAGTATTATTAATTTATTTGCACTCAGACCTGCAAAAACACTTTGAGTGTTAAATTTATCATCAGGAACAAGTCCTTTTCCTTCAAAATGTTTAAGGTTTTTCCAAAAAACAATCAATCCAATAAACATGCCTATACCTGCTAAACCAAAACCCCAATGCCATCCAACACTTTCTCCTAAATACCCACATGTAAGAGCTGATAAAAATGCTCCTACATTAATGCCCATATAAAAAATATTGTAAGCTGGGTCTTTTCTTGGGTCATCTTGTTCATAAAATTTACCTAAGAAACTTGAAATATTTGGTTTAAAATAACCAGTACCTACTACTATGAATGAAAGTGCAATAAAGAAGAAAAATTCATTAGTTTCTGCTACCAAACCTTGAGCAGCTAGCACAATATGACCGATGCTAATTAAAATTCCACCTAATAAAATAGATTTTCTAAAGCCTAAAAATTTATCTGCCATCATTCCTCCAATAATAGGCCCAAGATAGATAGAAGCAGTATATGTTCCATAAATTGCAAGAGATTTTACATCTGCCTCACCACTAGCTATTTGTTGGAAAACAACTTTAACCATATACAAGGTAAGTAAAGCTCTCATTCCATAATAGGAAAAACGTTCCCACATTTCTGCAAAAAAGCAAACAAAGAGTGCTCTTGGATGTATTTTAATATTTGCTTTGATTACCATAGGTATCCATATCAAGCAAAAAATCCATCCAAAAATTATTAGTCCTAATGAAAAATCCATATGTAAAAAATTAAAGATTATGAAGGCTAGTCAACGCCTCTTTTATAAATTGTTTATGATAAAATTTGTCATTTTGGTATACAATTGAAGTCGGGTTTTACCACCATAAATTCCGTGGTTTTTATCTGGATAAATGGCCCAGTCAAACTGTTTATTGGCTTGTACCAATGCTTCAATCATTTTCATTGTATTTTGAACATGCACATTGTCATCTGCTGTACCATGTACAAGTAAATAGTTTCCTTTTAATTTGTTTACATGATTGATAGGTGAATTGTCATCATAACCACTCGCGTTTTCTTGTGGCGTTTGCATGTATCTTTCCGTGTAAATTGAATCATAATATCTCCAACTCGTTACAGGAGCAACTGCGATAGCTGTTTTGAATACATCATTCCCTTTTAGAATACAATTGCTACTCATAAAACCGCCATAACTCCAACCCCAAATTCCAATTCTGGAAGCATCTACATACTCGTATTTGGCAATCACTTTTGCAGCATCAATTTGGTCTTCTACTTCGTATTTTCCTAATTCTTTATAGGTGCATTTTTTAAATTCAGCACCTTTAAAACCAGTTCCTCTTCCGTCTACACAAATTACAATATATCCTTTTTGAGCCAGCATATAGTACCAATAATCATTACTAGAATTCCATTGGTTCGCTACTTGTTGTGAGCCTGGACCAGAATATTGGTACATTAATACAGGATATTTTTTAGAAGCATCAAAATCTTTTGGCTTAATAGACCAAGCATTTAAAGTATGACCTTTTTCTGTAGTTAAAGTAAAAAACGTTTTAGGAGCAATATTATATGGAGCTAATTTACTTTCTAAGGTTTCATTGGATTGAATTGTTTTTAACTCTTTACCTGTTTTAGAGTCATTTAAGGTGTACAAAGGAGCGTGCGTAGCACTAGAATAGGTGTTGATGAAAAGTTGGAAATTAGGACTGAACGTAGCATCGTTTGTTCCCGTTTTAGACGTTAGTCTGTTTTTCTTTTTTCCAGAAATATGTATCGAATAGATATCTCTATTTATCGAACCATTCTCAACCGATTGATAATAGATTGTTTTGTTTTTTTCATCAAAACCATAATAGGCGGTTACTTCCCAATTTCCTTTGGTCACTTGATTTAATAATTTTCCATTTTTATCATAATGATAGATGTGATTGTATCCATCTTTTTCTGAGGTCCAAATAAAACTAGTATCACTTAAAAAAGTTAAATTATCAGTAATGTCAATATAAGCGTTGTCTTTTTCATTAAGAACGATGTTTGTTTTTCCAGAAGAAGCATCAATAAAATGTAAATCTAAATTGTTTTGATGGCGGTTCATAACTTGTGCACTCAAAATGTTTGCATCGTTTGTCCATTGGATTCTTGGAATATAAAAATCGGTATAATTTCCTAAGTTAATTTTTGAACTTGTATTGGTTTTTAAATCATAAACATGAAGGGAAACGGTAGCATTTTTTTCACCAGCTTTCGGATATTTGAAAACATATTGAGATGGGTAAAGACCTTCATTGTATAAATCCATAGAGAATTCTGGAACTTCTGATTCGTCAAAACGGATATACGCTATTTTATCACCTGTTTTGTTCCAATCAAAGGCTTTTACAAATGCAAATTCTTCTTCATAGACCCAATCTGTAATTCCATTTATGATTTTATTTTTTTGACCATCTTGAGTGATTTGTAAGTTGGTCTTAGAAGTAGTATCATAAACATAGAGGTTGTTTTCAAAAGCATAGGCAATTTTAGAACCATCGGAAGAAAAAGTAGGCTCTTGAATGGCATTATTGGTAAATTTATGTAGCGATTTTGTTTTCGTATCATACACAAAATAAGTAGCAGTAAAAGAGTGTCTAAAAATAGGAGATGAATGTGTGGCCAATAAAATTTTAGTCTCTGATGAGTCGAAAGTATAACTGTCGATACTCTCTAATTCAGAAAAATCTTTAGTATTAATTAAGGTGGTTACCTTTTCTAAAGTTTCAAAATCATATAAATCGATTTGCATACTTCTAGAAGCTCTGTCAAAATCTAATACGGTATATTGGTTTGTGTTTTTAAGCGCATGTAATTCATCCATGCCTTTGGTTCTGAAGGCTCCAGTCCAAATTTCTTCTAGTGTTATTTTTTGTTGCGCAACTATTGAATACGAAGCGATTAATAAAATAAGTAACGTGATTTTCTTACTTCTCATATCGTTTTAATTATTAAAAAACCCCCAATAATAGGGATTTTTTATCAAATAACCATCAAATTTAACTTATTTTGCTAAAGATGCAATTTTTTTGTATTTTTACGAGCTTAACTACCTGCTATTTACTGAATATGATTAAACTTTACCATTTAATTTTATTTTCATTTTTCTTCCTGATAAGTCATCAAAACTATAGTCAGCAATATAATTTTGAAGTTATTAATCAGGAAAAGGGATTCCCGTCTTCTTCTGTAAATAAAATTTTTAAAAGTAGTAATGGGCTACTTTGGTATGGTTCAAATGGAACGGGTTTAATTCGGTACGACGGAAACAGTTTCATTAACTACAATAAATATCACGATATTGAGAATTTTTTTATCACGGATATTGCAGAGCACAAAGGAGAGTTACTTTTACTTACCAAATACAGAGGTTTATTAGTTTTTAATGGTCAACAATTCACTAAAATTATTGACTATAAGGTGATTAATGACTCGGTAGATGTTATTCAGAAAATTGTCAAAATTGATACAATTGTATATGGTGTAAGTAAAAAAAGAATTTATTCTATTGAAAAAAACAACAAGATACATCCATTACTTAGTATTGAAGGTAAAGCCATCAATACGATAAATGGAGTTACGAATTTGGATAATAATAGTTTATTAATTGCTACAGATAAAGGGCTATATCAATACATAAACAATACCTTTACCTTACTGGATTTTGCAGATAAAAATATTTGCATTACTCAAAATAAAAAAACTTTTCATTATGTAGGGGACGATCAAGGTCAGATATATATTTTACACTTCAATAAAGATAAATATATCTATAATCGATTAATTACAACAGTCAAAGATTATAAAGGAACTCCATTAAGTATTAATAATATTTATAAAACCGATTCTGGGAATATTTGGGTTTCAGGAAGAGGGTTTGAAGGAGTAGGGGTTATTTATAAAAGCGGAAATTATGTTATTATTGATACTAGAAATGGGTTTCCACATACAGAAATAAATGATATTTATGTAGAAAATAGTAGCTTGTCTTTAGCTTCTATAAGTTTAGGAGTAATTCAGTTTAGCAACCAAACTTTTGTTAAATATTCTGACATTCCTGAGCTCAATACCAAATCGATTTTTTCGATATCAGAATACAAAAACAATCTTTTTGTTTTTAGCAGAGATTATGGGTTAAATAGTTTTCATAGAAAAGATTTTTTTAACTTAGAGTTTGATCAAAAGTTGCCTTTAGATAAAAGGGTGTCTTGTATGTTGCCTTACGAAAATCAATTGCTTATTGGTTCTGAAAAAGGCTTGTATGCCTACAGAAAAGACTCGCTAAAGAATGTTTTTCCATCAATTTCTGTAAACACTTTAAAGAAAGATACTCAGAACCGACTTTGGGTAGGGACTTTGGGTGATGGCTTACTTATTTTAGATGCTAAGTTTCAAGTAAAAGCTCATTTTTTTAAAAATAGTAAAGTACAAAATGTTTATAATATTGAACAAGTTGAAGAAAACAGATGGTTAGTTGCGACTGGATTAGGTCTTTATACTTTAGAAAATAAGGACGGCCAATTTGTTGTTACCAAAAAGATTTTAGATAAGTTGCTTTTTTTAAGTGCTCGAGACAAATACAATACCATTTGGTATGCTGGAGAAAGTAAAATCTATTCTGTTAATAAAGACTATAAAATTAAATCATTTGGAACTAATGATGGACTTTCCTCCACGTTGATTTACACTTTTACAGGAATTAAAGATAATATTTTAGTGGGCTCCAATTTAGGATTGGAACGCATTACTTCTAGCAAAGAAGGAGGGATTGTAAACATCGAAAGTTTGAATTCCAGTAATATGTTTGATGGAATTGAAACGAATACTAAAGCTGATTTTGTAGATGAAGAAGGGAATATTTATTTGGGAACTGTAAAAGGACTATACAAATACTATTATAAAAATCAAAAACTACATAATTCTGATAAATCGGCTCCCATTTTCATTACAAAGTTATTAGTGAACAATCATGAATACGACGTTGAGTCGAAAAGTAATAAGTATTTTAATGTACCCGATGAAAATCATAGTTTTAATCACGCAGAAAACTCCATTACATTTCATATTGGCCAAATAAATAATTCCTTAGCTGAAAATAATTATTATTCCTATAAACTGAAAGGGCTTAATGATTTTTGGACAAAACCTACTAAAAATAAAGATATAAATTACTATAATTTGCCTCCTGGGAATTATAGATTTTATGTAAAAGAAGTGGACACTTTAGGAAATGATTTAGGGAATATAACCTATTATTCTTTTGTTATCGAAACCCCTTTTTATACTACTTGGTGGTTTATTTTATTAATCTGCTCCTTGACGATTTTTGCCTTTAACTATTTAGTTCGCGATTCGTCTAAATACAATAAAGATTTTGTTAAAAATATTTCTGAAAATGAACTTCAATACGATTTAAAAAATTACTTTTTATATTTTGGAATCATCATTATAACCACTCAAATAGCTTATTTTGTATTTGAAATTTATAATGAGAATGAGGTAATAACAAAAATCATTTTAGGTTTTTGTGCCATATTCCTTTATCTATTTTCCTACATACAAAAAATTAAAAAGAATTTGGAATGGATATTTAGATTCTTTTTTATAATTATCACCTTAGTTGTATTAAATAATTTAAGCTACTCAGAAATAAATTTTGTCAATTTTTCTGAATTTTTATTATTGTTATTCTTTTCCTATAATGTTTTTAAAAAGTTCAGAAACTATATTATCTACACCATTATTATCATCTCATTAGTAGTTTGTTTTTTAATTTTAGAAGATGAAAATAAAGGAATTTATATTCAGTTGGTTAGTGCGTCTTTTATAATTACAATTATCAATTTTTATAGAAGAATTAATTTTTTAAATACTCACGATAAATTAGTTTTTACCAATAATATTATCAATCAGTCCAATTCCATTACTATTGCTTGTAATAAATTTGGAAGTGTGGCTTTTTGTAGCGACTCTATTGTAGGTATTTTAGGATACGCTCCAGATGAAGTATTAGGTTATAATTTTTGGAATCTAACGGAAGATAAAGAATTTGAAAAAATTGATTATAATCTTAAATTTCAGCCCAATACGATTCATATTAGAAAATTAAAAGCCCAATCGGGTGAGTATAAATTTATTCAATGGAGTGATTTTAAATATTCGGATGATTTATTTATTGCAACAGGTCATGATATTACTCAAAAGATTATTGCAGAAAACGAATACCAAGCTTTAATTCAAAATGCACCCGATATTATTTATGATATTAGTAAAAATGGAATCATCACTCTAATCAATGATGCTTGTTTACGAATTTTAGGATATCGAAAAGAAGAGATAATTGGAACTCATTTTACGAATTTTTTATCGCCCGAAGAAAAAGAAAACTCCTTAAAATATTATGTTCCTGAAAACGATGAGCAAAATGATTTTGAAGCGTATGTGCTACCCGTTATTGCTAAATCAGGTAAAATAGTTTGGTTTTCGCAAAAAGTAAGAATTAAAAGAAATCTAGATAACCAACTCATCGGTTTTTCATGTGTTATGAGAGATATTACCAGTACAAAAAAACTGGAAGAGCAGATTATTTATAAGAATAATATTTTAACGCATTTATCAAAATATACGAATAAACTCATTCAAAAAGATGATTTGGATAAAATTTTTGATAAGACTTTAGGAGATTTTACAAAAGCCATTCATTCCGATCGCGTTTGTTTTTATGAATATGACCCTATAGAAAAAGAAGTAAATCAAAAATTTGAATGGTTTGCTAATGATGACCAATTGAATATTAATAATCCTCATTTTCAAGGCTTAAAAGAAGCGAGCTATCCCAAAATATTTGAAAGGTTATTTCAAAATAAATCCTATCAAATTATTACTGACCAAGTAGAAGATCCAATACATAAGAAAAGATTGCAAGAGCGAGGCATTCTTTCAGCATTATTAATTCCTGTATTTCATATTGATAGACTGATTGGTTATATTGGATTTGATAATTTTAAAATCGTTCGAGTTTGGGATAAAGAAGAAATTATTATTTTAGAAACACTAGCAAACAATATTGCAACTTCTATTATTAGAATCAAAAATAAACAAGGCTTACAAGAAAGTGAAGAAAAATTCAAATTGTTAGCAAATAATATTCCTGGTGGTGTTTATTTAGTAAAATTTGATGAAAATAGAACCAAAGTCTTTTTGAACGATGAGTTTGAAAAACTAACGGGCTACTCTAAAGATGATTTCTTTTCGGAGAGAGTAAAACTACATGAACTTTATCATCCTGATGATAGAGAAAAAGCTATCGTGGAAATTGGAAAAGCCATCCAAGAAAAAAAATCGTTTTTAGTAACGAGTAGATTAGTTAAAAAAGACGGAAGCATTATTTGGATAGAAGAACACGGTGAAGCAGTAACAGTAAACGGAGTTGTGGAATATTTAGAAGGAGTTTTAATTGATATCACCGAAAGAAAAAAAGCAGAGGAAGCCATTTTAGCTCGTGAATTAGCAGAAACTTCTAATAAAGCCAAATCGGAATTCTTGGCGAATATGAGCCACGAAATTAGAACCCCATTAAATGGAATTATAGGATTTAGTAAATTGTTATTAAATACCAGTATTTCAGAAGTGCAAAAACAATATTTGCAAACAGTAAATCAATCTGCAGAGTCCTTGCTTGATGTAGTGAATGATATACTAGATTTATCTAAAATTGAAGCTGGTAAATTAACGTTAGAAAACAGCAAAACAAACCTGCATAGTATTATAAACCAATCCGTCGATATGGTCAAATTTACTGCGCATCAAAAAAATATTGAATTGATTGTAAATGTCCAAGAAGATATAGAATCTACGATTTGGACCGATGAAGTGCGACTCAAACAAATTTTACAAAATTTATTAAGTAATGCGGTTAAATTTACCTTAAAAGGTCAAATTGAACTCAATATTAAGGCTGTTAAAGTAAATAAACAACATTCTAAAATACAATTTGAAGTAAAAGATACGGGTATTGGTATAAAACCAGAAAATAAAGGTAAAATATTAGAAGCCTTTTCTCAAGAAGACAGTTCTACAACTCGAAATTTTGGAGGTACAGGTTTAGGTTTGTCCATTACCAATAGTCTTCTAAAATTAATGGATAGTCAATTAGAGATATCCAGTGAAGTTAAAAAAGGAAGTTGTTTTAGTTTTGAAATCGTCTTAAAAACGGAAACTTGTGAAAACAAAAATATATTGCTCAATAACAAATTTAAAAAAGCAATAGTTGTTGAAGATAATACTTTGGTATGCGAAGTTATTGAAAGAATGTTCCGCTCACTCGAATTACCTTGTCTAACCCTTTCTTCCAAAGAAAACTTGGTTTCTGAAATTAAAGAAGCTACAGCATATGACTTAATTCTTATTGATTATGAATTCCTAAATAGAAAAATGACCCAAGAAATAATCGAATTAGTGAGTCAAAATCAGGAAAGACATTTAATCATTATGCAAAACTCTACGTCCGATTTTATTTCAAACAAAGATTTTGTGAATGTTCACAATATTATTAAACCTTTGAAAATCAATGTACTTCAAAATTATTTAAATAAGATTAATAATCCTTTTGTTGGAGATGAAATTACTCCTTCCGATTTGGTTGAAGTCAATAAAAACAAGATTAATATTCTAATTGTTGAAGATAATAAAGTCAATATGTTGTTGACAAAAACATTGGTCACTAGAGCTTTTCCAAATGCAGTTATATCAGAAGCTTCAAACGGTCTTCAAGCTGTAGAAGTATTTAAAAATGCAAAACCAGAAATTATATTAATGGACATTCAAATGCCTGTAATGAATGGTTATGAAGCCACAGAATTAATTCGTAAAGTGGATAAAGACGTGGTGATTATTGCTTTAACCGCTGGAGTTATCACAGGAGAAAAAGAAAAATGCTTAGACATTGGAATGAATGATTTTATCCTAAAACCTATCGATAAAGATTATTTTGAAAAAACCGTAATAAAATGGATAAAAACGGTGCATAAAATTTCCGTTTAGTATCTTTGCAGTTACTAAAAAAGATGAGATCATTTATGATGCAAAATATAAAAGGTTTTTCTAAACTAACCAAAGAAGAAAAAATCGATTGGATTGCTACCACTTATTTTGTCAATCCCAAAGAAGCGAAACAAATTGTGACCCAATATTGGAATTCCAATGAAGATTTACAAAAGCTTCACGACGAATTTATTGAAAACACCATTACCAATTTCTATTTGCCTTATGGTGTAGCCCCTAATTTTAGTATCAATGGTAAAAGCTACACAGTTCCTATGGCTATTGAAGAAAGTTCGGTTGTGGCAGCGGCTTCTAAAGCAGCCAAATTTTGGGGTGAAAGAGGTGGTTTTAAAGCAACTGTAATCAATACCGAAAAAATAGGTCAAGTGCATTTCTTGTTTCAAGGAGCATTTGAAAAATTAGAAACTTTTTTCAATACAATTAAACCTCGATTCTTTGCGGATACCGAAAACGCAACCAAAAACATGCAAAAACGCGGTGGTGGTATTTTGGATATCCAATTAAAAAATAAAACACACGAGCTGCCAAACTACTATCAATTACATGCTACTTTTAATACCAAAGATAGTATGGGTGCTAATTTTATTAATACTTGCTTAGAACAATTCGCTAAAACATTGGAAAACGAAGCTCACGATTACGAAGCGTTTACAGAAACTGAAAAAAACATTCAGGTAGTCATGAGTATTCTAAGTAATTATGTGCCAAATTGTGTCGTACGAGCTGAGGTTTCTTGTCCGGTAGACCAAATGAGCGAGGATGCCAACATCAACCCTCGTGAATTTGCTGAAAAGTTTGTTACAGCGGTCAATATTGCAGAAGTCGAACCTTATCGAGCAGTAACACATAACAAAGGCATCATGAACGGAATTGATGCAGTGGTATTAGCAACAGGTAACGATTTTAGAGCGGTGGAAGCTGGCGTACACGCTTACGCAAGTCAGTCAGGACACTATCGTAGTTTGTCTCATGCCAAAATTGAAAACGATATTTTTACCTTTTGGATTGAAGTACCTTTGGCTTTAGGAACCATTGGCGGACTCACGAGTTTGCATCCTTTGGTAAAATTTTCATTGCAAATGTTGGGCAACCCAAGCGCAGAAGAACTCATGCAAATTGTAGCGGTAACGGGTCTGGCACAAAATTTTGCTGCCGTTCGTTCGTTAACTACTACAGGTATTCAGCAAGGGCACATGAAAATGCATATTAATAACATTTTGAATCAACACCAAGCGACTAAAGAAGAAAAAATAAAAGTATTGGATTACTTCAAAAACATCACTATTTCCCATAGTTTAGTGGTGGATTATTTAGAAAGTTTACGCCAATAATTTTTGGAGCTATTTCCTGCTGTACGCTATATCTTTTTTATTTTGTCACCTCGAGCGCAGTCGAGAGGCCAAAATAAAAAAGGATGCCGCTTCCATCAGGGCTAAAAACACAATCATGCAAGAAAAAATATTTTACAGTAACGGAAAACTACTCCTTACAGGAGAATATGTGGTTCTGGATGGAGCTAAAGCTTTGGCTGTACCTACTCAATTCGGACAAAATTTAGTCGTAAATGCAGGTAGCAACAAAGAAATACATTGGACAAGCTACGATTCCGATGGTACCATTTGGTTTCAAGACACGCTTACTTTTGAAGCGATTCAAACCAAAGACCTTCAAGAATCTCATTCAAAAATTAAAAATACCTTACTAGAAATTCTGCATCAAGCTTTTCTTCAAAATCCAAGTTTTATCTTAGAAAGTGAAGGCTATACGATTACGACTCATCTTACTTTTCCACAACTTTGGGGTTTGGGAACGTCTTCTACATTAATAAACAATATTGGCTTTTGGCTAGAAATTGATGCTTTCGAATTATTACAAAAAAGCTTTGGAGGTAGCGGTTACGATGTAGCCTGTGCTCAAAATGGCGAACCTATATTGTACACTATTGAAAATGGCAAGCCTACCGTTGAGGTGGTTGCTTTCAATCCGCCGTTTAAAGAAAACATTCACTTTGTTTATTTGAATAAAAAGCAAAGCAGTAAATCGGCGATTTCTAATTATATCAATAAACAACATCGTGTAGATAAAGTAATTGCAAAAATCAATGCCATTACGCAAGAAGCCTTAACGGTTCAAGAAGGACGCGATTTTGCTTTACTCATGGAAAAGCACCAAGCCATTATGAGCGATGTGTTAGAAACCGAAACCGTAAAAGAACAACTCTTCCCCGATTTTAAAGGTGTGGTTAAAAGTTTAGGAGCTTGGGGAGGCGATTTTGTAATGGTACTCTCTAAAAACGACCCAACCGATTATTTTGTAGCCAAAGGGTATCCAACTATTCTGAGTTATGAAGACATGGTGTTGGGTAACTAACGTTTCTTTTGTCAAATATCTTCTGTTCCTAAAAGTGTAAGATTTTCAACAAATTAGGCTTTCTTGTAAAGTTGAATAAAGGGTCTTGTTCATCTCAAAAGAAAAACCTACATTTGAAAAAAGCACTTCAAAAATGAGAATAGAAACCGACTTAAAATTAGGCTTTAAAGACGTAATGATTCGTCCTAAAAGATCCACCTTAAGCAGTAGAGCACAAGTAGATTTACAAC
Source organism: Flavobacterium sp. NRK F7 (assembly GCF_024054195.1). GTDB lineage: Bacteria > Bacteroidota > Bacteroidia > Flavobacteriales > Flavobacteriaceae > Flavobacterium. Next base: position 1,075,287 of record NZ_JAMXLB010000001.1, read on the forward strand.
GCAATTTTAAATTTTTGCACAGCTCGTATGTGTGGAGTGGTGTGCCTATTATGGCTGCGAATATGGATACGGTGGGTACGTTTGAAATGGCTTTGGCTTTGGCAAAACACCATATTTTTACAGCGGTTCATAAACACTATACTTTAGACGATTGGGCGCAATTTCTCAACAAAATCTCAGATGATTTGTATCAATATATTGCAGTCAGTACAGGAACAGGAAAAGAAGACGCAAAAAAGGTACAAGCTATTTTTGAACGTTTTCCAAAACTGCAATTCATTTGTATTGATGTAGCCAATGGCTATTCCGAGCACTTTGTAAAATTTGTCAAACAAACCCGAAAACAGTTTCCAGATAAAGTCATTATTGCAGGCAATGTAGTAACAGGTGAAATGGTAGAAGAACTTTTGTTAGCTGGTGCCGATATTATCAAAGTAGGGATTGGACCTGGTTCGGTATGTACCACACGCGTAAAAACAGGAGTAGGGTATCCACAATTATCTGCTATTATAGAATGTGCCGATGCGGCTCATGGTTTAGGCGGACAAATTATTAGCGATGGCGGTTGTGCCATTCCAGGTGATGTAGCCAAAGCGTTTGGAGCAGGAGCCGATTTTGTGATGCTCGGCGGGATGCTTGCCGGTCATGAAGAGAGTGGTGGAGAAGTGATTGAAATAAAAGGAGAAAAATACAAACAATTTTATGGCATGAGTTCGGAAACCGCTATGAAAAAGCATGTAGGTGGTGTGGCCAATTATAGAGCCAGTGAAGGGAAAACGGTAAGAGTACCTTTTAGAGGCAAAGTAGAAGATACCATACAAGATATTTTAGGAGGTTTACGAAGTACCTGTACTTATGTAGGTGCTGCTAAACTCAAAGAACTCACCAAACGCACGACTTTTATACGTGTAGCCGAACAGGAGAATAGAGTGTATACTTCATGATTAAATAACAAAAGCCTATCCAAAAAGCAAAATCTTGTCAAGCTGAACTTGTTTCAGCTTCTTTTATTTCCATTTACCACACGAATAAATTGCGCAGTAGCGTTGCAACAGTCATACTACTACAGTATGTGACGTTGTTTGCAAGTGCAAGAAGGCATATTCCTGCAGTATTATTTAAATTTACAAGTGCAACAGAGCATACTCCTACAGTATTTTTGAAATTTACAAGTGCAACAGAGTATACTCCTATAGTATTTTTCAAATTTACAAGTGCAATAGAGCATACTCCTATGGTAAGTGATACTAATTACAAGTGTAGTAGTGTATGTTACTATAGGAAGTGCTTAAAAGACGGTTTTCCTTTAGATAGGTAGAGAATGTCTTTTTTAAAATAACAAAAGCCACAGTGAAGTGGCTTTTGTGTCTAATTTATTTTGATTGTGGGCACGGAAAGCATTTCCGCGCTAACGTTGCGTTGATAAATCCGAGCGGTCAGGTTGGCTTTTGTTTTATTTGTTAATTGCACGGATTACAAATCCGCGCTATCGGATTACATTCTATATTTCCTATCCTTATTTGTAAAAGTTATTAAATATTTATCTTTTTTATTTTCATTCATTAATTCTATATAAATATATCTATACTTCCTTAATTTTTTAATAGGGACATTTAAAACTGAATTATTAATTTTAATTTCAATATTAGAATTTCTACTAACATATAATCTATCACCATAACCATGATTTATATTCATTATACCCTTTCTATAAACAGTATCTTTACTTGAAATAGAAAAAAAATCATTAGGATTAAAAGTAAAGAACATTATGAAAGATTCTCTTTCGGAATTCATTATTTTGAAATCAGCATTACTTTTTTCTATATAATCTCTAGTCAAAGTTTTTTTTTCATTTATAATTTTTAATGTAGGTCTACAACTACAACATAAAATAATAATAATTAAATATCTGTACATATTACCCTTCTTTATTATGATCTGGATTATTTTCTTTATCATCATCCTCTCAGCTGCGCAAAGTCTCCCGACTTTGAGCTAAGATATAAAAAACAGTAACTTAAATAAGTAATATAAATGATTCTTTTATTTGTAAAAAAACTTTCCGCTATTCGGTATTTAATTTATAGGTTATACTTTAAGTCTACTTCTCATAAAAATGTAGGTAACTAGGGTAGCAATTGGGTAGCATTACTATATATAGTAGTGTATTTTTTATTTAAATATTTATTTTGCATGCTTTAAAAATAAATATTCATGATGAAAAAAATTGGCTGCTTTATTTTCTTTTTTAGTGTTTTTAATTTTGTAACTGCACAAGTTGGTGTGAATACAACTAGTCCAAAAGCGAGTTTGGATATTCAAATTAACGATACTGCAAATCCTACAAACGAAGATGGAATTTTAATTCCAAGAATTGATACTTTCCCTTCAAGCAACCCAACCGTTGATCAAAATGCTATGTTAGTCTATTTGAACACTGCTGTAGGTACAAATAATCCCGGTTTTTACTATTGGGATAATGCCACTACAACTTGGATTGGTTTACAAAAAGCAGGCACTATTTCTAAAATTATAGATACCGATTTAGATACGCAAATTCAAGTGGAAGCATCAGCAGATGAAGATATTATAAGGTTTAAAACTGCTGGAGTTGAGTTCTTTAATATGAATAAGGGTCGAATAAATGTTACTAATACGGGGCATTCAACATTTTTAGGTTTAAATGCAGGAGCAAATGATGATTTAACTACAAATTCTAATACAGCGGTAGGAAGTCATGCTTTATATTTGAATGTAAATGGAATTCAAAATGTAGCATTAGGTAGAACCGCTTTATACAGCAACACATCAAATGGGAATACCGCTGTAGGGACATATGCTTCAAGATTATTGACAACGGGTGCATATAACACAGCTATAGGTATTGCAACTTTAGAATTTAATGTTTCGGGTTCTTATAATACTGCTTTAGGAGCTAACGCAGGTAAGAACAATCCAAATGGCAGCAATAATACCTTACTTGGATTTTACGCAGGTGAAAACTCAACAGGTTCTGGAAATGTATTTTTAGGATATTCATCAGGGAGAAATGAGACAGGAAGTAATAAATTATATATCGAAAATTCAGCTTCTGGTACACCTTTAGTTTATGGGGAATTCGACACGAATTTATTACGTGTTAATGGAATTTTAGATGTTAATAACGCCTATCAATTTCCTACATCAGATGGAACTACTGGTCAAGCTTTAGTCACAGATGGTGCTGGTGCAATTACTTGGACAAATGTAAATAGTGATACAACTAAAATTATCGATACCGATTTAGATACGCAAATTCAAGTAGAAGAATCAGCCGATGACGATACAATACGATTTGATATTGCCGGAACACAGTATTTTACAATGAAAAACGGTCGTATAAATGTACATAGCACAGGACAATCAACTTTTTTAGGAGAATATGCTGGATTAAATGATGATCTTACTAATAATTTTAATACTGCAATTGGAAAATCTGCAATGTATACAAATACTACAGGAGTTGGCAATACAGCTGTTGGTGTAAATACATTGTATAATCATACAGCTGATGGTGCAACTGCTGTAGGGATAAATGCATTATATAATAACACTACTGGTGTAAATAATACTTCAATTGGAGCATATGCTTCAAACAACAATACAACAGGTTTTCAAAATACCTCAATAGGTGCATATGCATTATATAATAATACAACTGGCGCTAATAATACGGTAATAGGTCAAAATGCTGGAAGAAATGCAACTGGGAGTGGAAATATCTTTATAGGAATAGGATCTGGAAGTAATGAAACGGGAGATAATAAATTATATATCGAAAATTCTGGTTCCACTACTCCATTAGTTTATGGAGAATTTGATACCGATTATTTAAAAGTGAATGGTAATTTCGATGTAGGGGTGTCTGGAGACGGTACTGTGGCTCGTTCTAATGCTTGGAATACTTTTAGTGACCGTCGTTGGAAAACCAATTTTAAAAAGATTGAGAACGCTTTAGATAAATTAAATCAAATTAACGGGTATTATTACAATTGGAAGGATAAAAAAGACCAATCGCTACAAGTTGGAGTCATTGCACAAGAAATAGAAGTTGTGTTACCTGAAATAGTAAGTACAGACAAAAACGGTTACAAAAGCGTAGATTATTCGAAAATTTCAGCATTATTGATTCAAGTAACCAAAGAACAACAAGGTGTTATTGAAAAACAAGAAATTAAAATTGAAGAACTGAGTAAAAAATACACCGATTTAGCTAAAGAAATTGAAAATATGAAACAATTATTATCTTCGAAA
>NZ_JAMXLB010000001.1:1079645-1312882 GCF_024054195.1 Flavobacterium sp. NRK F7
AGGTACCTTCCAGATTCAGAAAGGTTGCTTGCTGAATGCGGGTGCAAATATAGAACCCTTTTTGTAATTTCCAAAACATTTTTTTAAAAAAATCAATTTGTATATTTGTCAGCTCAAAAAATAAAAGATGCTTTTAACTATTGATGTCGGAAATACTAAAATTAAATGTGCTGTATTTGAGCAAAATACACTTTTAGATAAATTTATATTTGACCAAAATGAAGCTTTAAATTTTTTTAAAAAAATTTTTAAAAAATTTAATACAATTCGTTTTTCTATAGCTTCTTCTGTAGGGAAATTAGAAAAAGAGTGTCTTAGTTATGTAGAAAAGCATTCTAAGTTATTAGTAATTACGCATCAATTTTCCTTTCCATTTGAGAATTTGTATAAAACACCTACTACTTTGGGAATTGATCGAATGGTGTTAGCTTCAGGAGCTAGTTTATCATTTCCGAATACGAATTGTTTAATTATAGATGCAGGAACTTGTATTACTTATGACTTTTTAAATGATAAAGGACAGTATTTTGGTGGAGCTATTTCACCTGGGTTGCAACTTAGATATAAATCTTTACACAATTACACCGAAAAATTACCGTTATTAGAAAAAGAAACTATAGATTTTTTTATTGGTCAAAACACAAATGAGTCCATACATTCGGGAATAATTAATGGAATTGTCCATGAAATAGAAGGGTTTATTTCACAATATTTTCTTAAATATCAACATTTAACAATAATTTTAACAGGAGGCGATGCAGATTTTTTGGCTAAAAGATTAAAAAGCACCATATTTGCCAATTCAAATTTTTTACTAGAAAGTTTGAATTTATTATTTAATTATGTACAAACACAAAATGATTAAAAATTGTATAATTTGTTTAGTGCTTCTTGTTAGTACTATTGCTTTTTCTCAAAGAAATACTTCTTCGCCATATTCATTTTATGGTTTGGGTGAGATAAAATTTAAAGGCACACAAAGTTCTAGAGCCATGGGAGGGCTTGGTATTGAAGGTGATAGTGTGAGTTTAAATTTATTAAATCCAGCTTCTTATTCTCATTTAAAATTAACTACTCTTGGAATTGGAGGAACAACTACTTTTGCTAATTTCTACAATGAAAGCACTAGTGAAAATGCTAAAAATACAGGGTTGGATTATTTGGCAGTTGGAATTCCTATGGGAAAATTTGGTGCATCCTTCGGATTGATGCCATTTAGTGCTGTGGGTTATAATATTTCAAACACTGAAGAGGATGAATTTGGAATCCAAACTATTAAAACAGCCTCTGGTGTGGGAAATATAAACCGTTTTTTTATAGGTGGTTCTTATATGTTCAATAAAAACCTAAGCGTAGGTGCCGATATACAATATAATTTTGGTGCAATTGAAACGAAATCTAATGAAAGAATTTCAAATATTCAGTTGCAATCTAGAGAATTGAATTCTTCTAGAATAACAGGAATGTCTTTGAATTTTGGAGCCTTATATAATAGAAAAATTACAGACAAACACTCTTTGTATGCCAGTTTAACCTATGCACCAGAAGCGAAATTAAATTCGGAAAATGAAAGAAATCTTGCAACAGTAACGTATACTGCAAATGGTACAGAAGTAGTAAATGACTCAGAAGATGTTCCAGTTAATAATACTGATATGGTTATTCCTTCTAAATTAGCGGTTGGTCTTGGTATTGGAGAAAGAAATAAATGGATGGTAGGAACTGAAGTTACCTTTCAAAATAATAGTAAATTAGTCAATCGATTTGATGATTTTACTGGGGGAACCTATGAAGATTCGCAAAAATATGTTATAGGAGGTTATTATATTCCTAAATTTGATTCCTACACAAGTTATTTAAACAGAGTAGTTTATAGAGCAGGATTTAGATATGAAAATGTTGGCTTAGTCATTAAAGATAAAAGCATCCAAGATTATGGCATGACTTTTGGACTTGGATTACCACTTGGGTTTTCTAAAATCGATTTAGGCTTTGAATACGGTGTTAGAGGAACTAAGTATTATAACTTAATTAGAGAAAACTATTTCAACATAAGTGTTGGCTTATCATTAAGCGATAAATGGTTTAAGAAACGTAAAATTGATTAGTAATTTTTTAGAATAGTAATAAAATGAAAACTAAATTATCTTTATTATTTGTAATTGCAGCAGGATTTTTTGCACAAGCACAAAACAATGAGGCATGTACAGAAACATTAAGCTTAATGGCTTCTTCTGTTAAAGCTAAGGATCCAGCTGGATATGATTATTTAACAACTTTAAGAAAAGATTGTCCTTCTTTTGATAAAAGAGTTTATTCTTATGGAGAGTTTGCAATCAAACAAAAAATAGATCAAGCATCTGGAGCTGAAAAAGAAAAGTATGTTCGTGATTTAATGAAATTTTATGATGAAAATTATAAATATTTTCCAAGTGAAGGTGCTGGTGTAGATATGAAAAAAGGACTTGCGTTATTTAATTATAAAGTAGGTACAAAAGAAGAAGTTTTTAGTCTTTTTGATAAAGCATTTACTTCAGATAAAGCAAATTTTGATTCAACAAGAGCACTTTATGCTTACTTTGAAATCTTTGTTAAAGATTATGAAGCAGGAAATAAAGGAATTGAATTGCAACAAGTTTTTGATAAATATGATGATATCTTAGAAAAATTAAACGGATTAGAAAAAGAGTTCTCTGATGCTAAAGATGTTTTAATTTCTAAAGAAGAATCAGGACAACAATTAGACAGTAAAGAAGCTAAAGCAAAAAGCAGATACGAAGGGAATTTAGAAGATATTGCAACCGTAACTTCTAGTATGGATGCTATTATTGTTCAATTATCAACTTGTGATAAGTTAATTCCATTCTATCAAAAATCTTTTGAGCAAAACAAAACAAATAAAGTATGGTTGTTAAGAGCAGCTGATCGTTTAGAAGCAAAAGAATGTGATGGAGACCCATTGTTCTCAAAAATTTCTGAAGCTTTGTTAAAAGTAGATCCAAGTGCTCCTGCATATGAAAAACAAGGAATTGTAGAGTACCAAAAGAAAAATATTTCAAAAGCTGTGGAGTATTTAAACAAAGCGGCTGAAATGTATACTGACAATTCTAAAAAAGCGAATGTTTACATGAAGATTGCTTCGATTTATTCTAAATCAAACAAAAGCCAATCTCGTAACTACGCTAAAAAAGCATTAGCAGTTAAGCCTTCTTATGGTAAAGCTTATTTATTAATTGCGCAACTATACGGAAGCAGTATTAATGATTGTGGTTCTGACCAATTCGAAAAAAGAGCGATGTACTGGTTAGCTGCTAACTATTGTGATAAAGCAGCTGCAGCTGATTCTTCATTAAAAGCTACAGCGGCTAAAATGGCAGCGGGTTATAGAGCAGCAGCTCCATCTAAAACTGAAATTTTCAGTCACCCAAAAGGAAATATGTCAGGAAAAAGAATTGCTTTTGACTGCTGGGTTGGTGAAAGTATAACGGTTCCTACCTTATAAAATGAATAAAAAAAATAGAAATATATTGAATATAGTCATGATACTAAGTATCATGACTATATTTTTTTCATGTGAAGGCTCTTTAAAAGATGTGCAAAAATTCAATCGCTCCTCTTTTTTTCCATCAGGTGAAGCAGATTCTATTAATTTAAAATACACCGATTCTGGAAAGGTAAAATCGATTCTTAGAAGTAAAAAAATGTTAGATTACAGTAATATTACGAATGCTTTTACTGAATTTCCACAAGGTGTTGTGGTAACCATGTTTGATGAAAAAAATCAAACAACCATTATAGAGTCGGATTATGCTATTTCTTATAAAAAAACAGACATTATCGACCTACAAGGTAATGTAACTATCACCTCTCATGATGGTAAAAAATTAGAAACACAACAATTGTATTTCGACCAAAAAAACGAATGGTTCTTCACAGAGAAACACTTCAAATACTCTGATGGAACAGGTGGTTATCTTCAAGGTCCTGGAGTAGATTTTAGTAAAGATTTCAAGATTTTCAACATGCAAACCACTAATGGAGAAATAAATAACGTAGAAGAATAACAATAGTTATAGTATCGAATTTATTTATTATTTTTGGTGAAAATTAATTAAAATGAAATATACCAAGTATATTCAATACGTGTACATTCTATTTGCTGTGTTTTTTATCTATGATGCATTTGTAAGATATCAAAACAATCAAAGCTTCATAATTAGTATTCTATTTGCGCTTTTAGCCACTTTTATGTTCTTCTTTAAAAGGAGATTTTACAACAAATATAAAAACGGTCAAAAATAAGTATGGAAATAGCCATCATTGTTATTTGCTTACTTTTATCAGCCTTTTTTTCAGGTATGGAAATCGCTTATGTTTCTTCCAACAAAGTTTTCTTATCTATTGAAAAGAAACAAAACAACTTCAATGCAAAAATTCTATCAAAACTAACTGAAAAGCCTTCCCAGTTTATAACCGCTATGTTGGTGGGTAATAATGTGGTTTTAGTAATTTATGGAATTTATTCTGGAGATTTGTTAATGCATTGGATTAATTCGTTAAGTTATCATTTCTCCCCTTTTGCTAGTTTATTGTTGCAAACACTTTTATCTACTGCTGTTATTCTAATGACAGCGGAATTTCTACCAAAGGTTTTTTTTCAAATTTATGCCAATTCTTTTATCAAATTGTTTGCTGCACCAGCCTATTTGTTTTATCAATTGTTTTATTGGGTTTCCAAATTCATTATTTGGATTTCTGATTTTATTTTAAAAAGATTTTTTAAAACAGATGGTGATCAAGTGCAAGATTACTTTAGTAAAGTTGAACTAGGAAATTACATTAGTGAACAAATGAACAGTATTTCAGATGAAGATGAAATTGATTCTGAAATACAAATTTTTCAAAACGCACTTGAATTTTCTGACTTAAAAGCGAGAGATATCATGACGCCTCGTACAGAAATAGCTGGTTTGGATATTTTGGATACCGTTACTGAATTGAAAGAATTATTTGTTAGTACCGGTTATTCTAAGATTGTGGTATACCAAAATTCCATAGATGATATTTTAGGTTATGTGCATTCTTTTGAATTATTTAAAAAACCAAAAACGATAAAATCAGTCATGATTCCTATTGAATATGTACCTGAAACTATCTATATCAAAGATTTATTAGACATCTTAACAAAAAAACGAAAAAGTATGGCTGTTATTTTGGATGAATACGGTGGTACTTCAGGAATTATAACAGTAGAAGACATTATTGAAGAACTTTTTGGTGAAATTGAAGACGAACATGATTTAGACGAGGAATTAATTGATGAAAAAATTGAAGAGGATGTGTATTTGTTCTCTGCAAGATTAGATGTAGAGTTCATCAATCAAAAATACAATTTAGATATTCCTGAAAATGATTCGTATAGTACTTTAGGTGGTTTTATTGTGCATAATACCAAAGAAATCCCTCAAAATAAAGAAAAAATAAAGATTGAAAACTTTGAAATTACTATCCATTCTGCGTCAAATAAAAAGATAGAATTGGTGCGACTTTCCATCTTAGAAGAAAAACAATAAAGAAATCGTAAAAAATTAATAGAAATTATAACTTTTCTGTTTTATTATTAAATAGATAATTGTATTTTCGCCCACTGAATTAAATTAATATACAAAATGGCAGTTTTAAATAATATTAGAAAACGTTCTGGATTACTTATCATTATTATTGGTTTTGCATTATTTGCATTCTTAATTCCAGAGTTATTTAAAAGTGGTTTTAGCATAAATAGTAACAACATTGGTGAAGTAAATGGGACTGACATCAATGGTCAAGAGTTTATGAAGAAAACAGCTCAACTTGAAAAACAAAGTCAACAAGGGCAAATGAGTGCTACACAAGCAATGAACTCTGTTTGGGAACAAGAAGTAAGAAGTATCATTGTAGAGGAGCAAATTGAAAAAATAGGATTAGGAATTGGGAAAGAGCAATTAATTAATGTAATTAAAGCCAACCCATATTTCGCTCAAAATCCACAGTTTTTAAATGAAGCAGGAACTTTTGATGAAAATAAATTCAAAGAATTTGTAAAATCTATTCAAAATGATCCTAATCAAGACCGTTGGGTACAATGGCAAGAATTTGAAGATCAAGTTGAAAAATCAGCTGTAGAGCAATTGTATTACAATATGCTTAAAGGTGGAATCTATACAACACAAGCAGAAGGTAAATTCAAACATGTTTTAGATACTAAAAAAGTAGATTTCGATTATGTAACGGTAGCTTTCTCAACAGTAAATGATGATGAAGTTAAAGTTTCTGATGATGAAATAATGGCTTACATGAAGAAAAATCCTAAAAAATACAAATCTGATCCAACAAGAAACATTGATTATGTATTTTTTGAAAACAAACCTTCTCAACAAGACGAGAAAGATTTAGAAACACAATTCTATGGTTATATTAATGGAAGTGTGGATGGTACAGATACTATTCCAAGTTTCAAAAATGTGAAAGTAGAAAATGTTGCCGCTTTTGTAAATAAAGAATCTGAAACGCCATTTGATTCCACATATGTAACAAAAAACAATCTTCCAATTGAATTCCAAGAGCAGTTATTTAACTTATCTACAGGTGAAGTTTTTGGTCCTTATGTAAATAATGGAACGCAGTCTTTATCAAGAATGATGGGAAGAAAATCAAATGCTAGTGCTAAAGCAAGTCATATTTTATTGGCTTACGAAGGAGCACAAAGCTCTTCTGCAACGAGAACAAAAGAAGAAGCACAAGCTTTAGCTAATTCTTTGATGGCTCAAGTAAAAGCAGATCCAAACAGTTTTGCAGCATTGGCTTTAGCAAACTCTGATGATCCAGGGTCAAAAAATAATGGTGGTGAATATGACAATATTACTCCAGGTCAAATGGTACCCACTTTCAACGACTTTGTATTCAACAATCCTGTAGGAAGTTTAGGAGTAGTTGAAACAGATTTTGGTTTCCACGTAATTAAAGTATTAGCAAAATACGATGCGGTTCAATTAGCTACTATTACTAAAAAAGTAGAGCCTTCTGATAAAACTATCGATGACAACTACAATATGGCAAGTAAATTTGAGTCGGATGCGGCTGACAAAAACTTTGAAGAAGTTGCTAAAAATGCGAAAGCAACCATTGTACCAGCAAACAACTTAAGACCATCTGACGAATATGTACAAGGTTTAGGCGCTCAAAGAGAAATTGTACGTTGGGCATTTAATGACGAAACAAACAAAGGAGATATCAAACGTTTTGAAACACCTAAAGGTTTTGTGGTTGCTACGTTAAAAGATAAGAATGAAACAGGTTTATTAAGCATGGAAATTGCAAGACAATCTGTAGGATCTATCTTAAGAAATGAGAAAAAAGCAGAAGCGATTAAAAAGAAAATGAACGGAACTACATTAGAAAATGTAGCGAAAGCAACAGGAGGTTCAGTAAATACGGCAACCGATGTAGCTTTAGGAAATCCAACTATTATGAATATTGGTGCTGAGCCAAAAGTTGTAGGTACTGCTTTTGATTTAGAAGCTGGTAAAACTTCTGGATTAGTAGTAGGTAACAGTGGTGTATTCATGGTAAAAACTAAAAAAGTAACCAACGCTCCTGAAACTAAAGATTTCTCTAACTTGGTAAGCCAAAAACAAATGCAAGAAGCAAATTCAGCACAACAAAGAGCGTATCAAGCGTTAAAAGACAAAGCAGATATTACCGATAACAGAGGTAAATACTAATAAAGATCTATTTCTTACATACAAAAGCCCTTACAATCTGTAAGGGCTTTTTTTATGTCTCAATAGTTTCAATTGAATCGTTGTTTTATCTTTGAATTCATCATTGTTCCAAAAAGAATTAAAACGGCTTACAATCGCTTTTAAATAACAAATAATGCTATGGTTTGATTGTAATTATAAACAAACATATACAAGTTGTCTTGTTCCTTACTTTATTTGTGTAGTGAAACTGGTATATAAAGTGTGTTATTTCTCTTTTCCAATTCAAAGATTCCCTACTCTGAGTCTTCGATTTCGTGAAGTAGCGGTACAACAGTTAGACTACTACAGTATGTGACGTTGTTTACAAGTGCAAGAAAGCATACTCCTGCAGTATTTTTCAAATATACAAGTGCAAGAAGGTATACTCCTGCAGTATTTTTAAAATTTACAAGTGCAAGAGAGTATACTCCTACAGTATTTTTAAAATTTACAAGTGCAACAAGGCATATTCCTACTGTAAGTGACATTAGTGACAAGTGTATTAGAGTAGGTTACAGTAGTATGTGTCTTAAAAACCATTTACCTTTAGATTAGGTGTTGATGACTCTTTTAAAATAACAAAAGCCACAGTGATGTGGCTTTTTGTTTTTGTATACTTTGCGGGCACGGAAAACATTTCCGCGCTATCGGGGTATATCATCAATAAATTCTATTTTGGAAATATTGTCTTTTTTAATAAAAGTAATTTGATGATGGTTATTAGAAAAAAGACTATCACAAATTATTTTGAAATCCGATTTTAAAATCCATTCATAATTTTTATTAATTTCTTTTAAAGATAAACCCATTATTTTTTCTGAAATTGAAAATTCTAAATCAGCACATTGAAAGGGTAAAATTAACTTTGGTTTTTTTAAGAGTGTAACATGAACAGTTTGATTAGCATTTGATATGTTCCAGATTTCAGGTCTTTTACTATTATCTATTCCAGTGATATAGCCGCATTTAGATTCTGTTAAATCACAAAAATCAATCTCACCATAATCATTTAAATGTAAGGTATCTTTTGATTTATTTAATATTTCTGCTTTAAAAGTTATCTTTGAAAATCGACACCAATCTCTTTTTAATTTTACAAAATCTATAATAATTTCGTTAATTCTACCCTTAATAGCACTTTCATTATTTTCCTTTTTGCAACTTAATAAGATAAACAGTAATAAACCTAAAAAATGAATGTAGTATTTATTTCTTTTCATTTGTTTCTTCTTTAAATATTATTTCTTGTTGAAAATCTTTATCCCAATCTTTTGGAAGAACCTCAATAGGTTTTAAATTGACAAAAGGGCTTGGTAAAGCTGGATTTTCATCTTGATTGACACTCCCGATAGCGCGGATTTATAATCCGTGCTTCTAAATTTAGTGTTATTACAAATATAAAGTAAACTTTTGCGTCAATATTTGAAAAAAAATGGGGTTATTGGGAGTAGTTGTATTATTATTTTATTTGAATTCAGTACGGATTAAATCCTTGATAATTTCTCTAATGGCGTAAATAAATCAGAGCTGTTTAGTCTATTTACTTTAAACTGATCAATACGGTTTAAAAAACACAACAGTTGTTTTACATTCGTTATATTTTCCTAGATCTATCATACTATTTTTTGGATTTTTAACAGAATAATAAACCTTAAATTTTTTATTTAAATATTTCAATTTAAGCGATTTTGATCCAATAAAATCAACTCCAACTCTTCCTTCTAAAGTGTCATTCCCAACAATATAATTGTAATACAGATAACTTTTTCTGCTTGCTTCTACTGTTACTCTAGTCACTACGCCATAAGTTTTGATACTATTCTGTTTGAGACTAAATTGATTATAAGCTTGATATGATAAAGCGTACACAAATAGTATAAAGATAATAATCCCAAAAATAATTTTAAGTAAAGTATCTTGCTCTTTGCTTATATTCATACTTTTTTCTGAGGAATATATCGATTAATTGTATACGCGTAAAGTGCTTGAGTTTACTTGTTGCACTCGATATTGTTTCATCGGATATTGCTTACCTTGGGCCTGACCCGTAAAAAAACTATATTCAGCATCATCACAAGCACAAACTGCTTTGATACCATTAATAGTCATGGTAGAACATGTGCTTAAAGGTTGGTTTGGGCAAGCCGCATCAAATGCCACATAATTATTACTTCCTGCATTAAAAACAAATACGCCTCTGATTCCAGCAGCGCCATTATTGATATAAACCGAATTACTTACAAATTGTAAATTATTATATTCTGGTAAATTCAGATTGATAGTTAAATCAACCGGATAATTTGGTAAATAAGGATTGTTATTGTTTATTCCATTGTCTTTACTGCAACTTAAAAAAAGTGCGATAAATAAAGAGAAAATCAAGTGTCTTTTCATTTTTTAGGATGGATTTTAAATTTCAAATTTAATTTATTTAATTTTGACTCACTAAAAAACCGTCATAAATTAATTTTAAAAAAAATAATTATTACCTTTGCGTAAAGGAATCCCATCAAATGGGATTCTTTCTATTTATATAAACGATGAAGTTATGAGCACAGTATCTTATTACACAGCAGAAGGATTAAAAAAACTAAGAGAAGAATTAGATCAATTAAAAAGTATAGAACGTCCAAAAGCATCACAAGCAATTGCGGAAGCGAGAGATAAAGGAGATTTGTCTGAAAATGCGGAATACGATGCCGCAAAAGAAGCACAAGGTCTTTTAGAAATGAAAATTGCAAAAATGGAAGAATTAGTGGCAAATGCTCGTTTAATTGACGAGTCTCAATTGGATGTTTCCAAAGCTTTGGTGTTATCTACCGTTAAAATTAAAAACCAAACGAACGGTATGGAGATGAAATATACTTTAGTTGCAGAAAGTGAAGCAGATTTAAAGTCTGGAAAAATTTCTGTAACATCTCCAATTGGGAAAGGTTTGTTAGGTAAAAAAGTAGGTGAAATTGCCGAAATAAAAGTACCAAATGGAACCTTGAATTTTGAAGTTTTAGAAATTACAAGAGACTAAAATATGGCTTCTATTTTTACAAAAATTATTGAAGGAGAAATCCCCTGTTATAAAATTGCAGAAGATGAAAATTATATTGCTTTTTTAGATGTGAACCCGAATGCGAAAGGACATACATTATGTGTGCCAAAGCAAGAAATCAATAAGATTTTTGACATGGAAGAAGATTTATATCTGCAATTAATGTCTTTTTCTAGAAAAGTAGCCAAAGCCATAGAAAAAACAATAGAATGTAAAAGGGTAGGTGTTGCAGTCGTAGGTTTAGAAGTACCTCATGTTCACGTACATTTAATTCCTTTACAAGATATGGATGATATGCGTTTTCAAAGAAAAGTAAGCCTTGAAAAAGCTGAATTTGAAAGTGTTGCACAAGCTATAGCAGCTAATTTATAATAAAAAAATCCCGATTTATTCGGGATTTTTTTATTAGTGATTGGTTTTAAAATAACTCACCTGTATGGTGGTTCCTTTTCCAATTTCTGAGTGTACCACTCTGATGTTGCCTTTATGATATTCTTGTACAATTCTTTTCGTTAAGGATAATCCTAAACCCCAACCTCTTTTTTTAGTAGTAAAGCCTGGTTCGAATATTTTTGAAAATTGATTTTTAGGAATACCTTTTCCGGTATCGGTTACTCTAATTCGTACTTTGTTTTTATCCTCTGTAATAGAAATATCTAATTTTCCTTTACCTTTCATAGCATCAATAGCATTTTTGACTAAATTTTCAATGGTCCAACTGTGTAAAATAGGATTTATTGAAATTTCAATAGGATGTTTAGGTGCGGTAAATTGGAAAACCACATGATTCGAAGATCGTGATTTTAAATATTCAAACGAATTTTTAGTTTCTTCTACAATGTCTACCAATTCTAAGACGGGTTCACTACCAATTTTTGAAAAACGATCTGTAATTGTTTGTAGTCGATTAATATCTTTCTCAATTTCTAAAATGGTTGAAGGCTCGACATTATCTAATTTTAAAATTTCTAACCAACCAATTAAAGAAGATAGTGGCGTTCCAATTTGATGTGCGGTTTCTTTTGCCATACCTGCCCAAAGTTTATTTTGTGTGGCCATTTTAGTGGCTCTATAAAAATTATAAACAACGGCTCCAAATAAAATGATAATTAAAACTAACGCAATCGGATAATATTTTAACTTGTTTAATAAGGCCGAATTTCCATAGTAAATTAAGCGATAATCATCATTAGAAAGATCCATTTTAATCGGTTGATTCTCCGATTTTATTTTTTCAAAGAGCTTTTTTACTTGAATACTGTCATTTTCGATTTCGGGATCTAAATTATTACTGTTTAAAATCATACCCTCATTGTTCACTTCTATCATTGGATTGGAACCATTTGCTTGTATAATTTTAAAAGGCAAACCAACGTCGGTATCCCCATCAGCATTCGCTAAGGTTTTTTGGGCTGCAACCCAAAGTTCCATTTTTTTTCTTTCATCATTCTTGAAGATTTGAAAAAAAACATAGGTGTTCCATAAAATGACAATAACGATTAAGAAGGAGGCTAAAATGATAAACCAACGGGTTATATTTCTTTTTTCAGAAAATTGCATATTTAATATTTGTAAGTAAAAATAGTAAAATCCCAATCAAGATGATAATGGTCTATAGATAAAACGTAAAATAGATTTAGATATTTTATAAAGAGCTTCTTGTTAAAGATATTCTCCGAAATCCATTTGGGTTGGTCTTAAAAATATGTAAATTTGTAAAAATCTTATTTACGAATGATATCTATTAATCCAAAAGACGTTACACCAGCTAAATTACAAGGCTATTTGCAAGGAGCTGTAGCACCTAGACCTATTGCGTTTGCAAGTACTATTGATGAAAATGGAAATCCAAATTTATCACCATTTAGTTTTTTTAATGTTTTTAGTGCCAATCCACCGATATTAATTTTTTCACCAGCAAGAAGAGTACGGGATAATACGATTAAACATACTCTAATTAATGCACATAGTACAAAAGAAGTAGTGATTAATGTGGTAAATTATGATATAGTGCAGCAAATGTCACTTTCTAGCACCGAATATCCTGATGGTGTGAATGAATTTGAAAAAGCGGGTTTAACAATGCTTCAATCAGATATAGTAAAGCCTTTTCGAGTAGCAGAAAGTCCCGTGCAATTTGAATGCAAAATAAATGAAATTATAGCATTAGGAAATGAAGGTGGAGCTGGAAATTTAGTGATTTGTGAAGTGGTAAAAATACATATTGCGGAATCCGTTTTAGATGCAAATGGAGGTATCGATCAGCATAAGATTGATTTGGTAGCGCGTTGTGGTGGGAATTGGTATTCTAGAGCCAATAGCGGTTTATTTGAAGTTGAAAAACCGCTTTCAACTATGGGAATTGGGGTAGATGCTATTCCCGAATTTATTAAGAAAAGTACGGTTTTCTCTGGAAATGATTTAGGAATTTTAGGAAATGTCGAAAGTATTCCAAACGAAGAAGAAATTACTATCTTTGTAAACGAAAATTTTGGAGTAAAAGCCGTTTTGAGCAGTGATGACGAAATCAAAAAACACGAACTTGCCAAGCAGTATATTGATAAAAATGAGGTTTTAAACGCTTGGAAAGTATTATTAGCAAATAAATAAAATTATAAGAAATGGAAGTAACAGGAAGAGTAAAAGTGATTAACCCAGTACAACAGGTTAGTGCAACATTTAAGAAAAGAGAGTTAGTGGTTACCACAGAAGAACAATATCCACAACATATTATGATTGAGTTTACTCAAGATAAAACAGATTTATTAAATAATTATACACCTGGGGAACAAGTTAAAGTTTCTATTAATTTAAGAGGAAGAGAATGGGTAAACCCACAAGGTGAAACTAAATATTTTAATTCTATTCAAGGTTGGAGAATTGAAAAATTACAACCTGAAGCACCAGTAACTGGGCAAATGCCTCCAATGCCAGCTGCAGATGCTTTTGAACCAGCAACTAATTTTAATGAAGAAGAACACGACGATCTTCCTTTTTAAAAACAATACAATATCAAGTACAAGTCAGAAGTTTTAGTGAACACTATAATTTCTGACTTTTTTAATACCAAATTTTTAATTTCGAATTTTATAACATGCATTTTTTAACAAAAGACATTTATTTTCCACCAGTGGAGGAAGCTTCACCTGAAGGTATATTGGCTGTAGGTGGTGATTTATCCATAGAGCGTCTTTTGCTAGCTTATAAAAGTGGTATTTTTCCTTGGTTTGAAGAGGATGAACCTATTCTTTGGTGGGCACCTGAGGAACGTATGGTATTGTTTTTTGAAGATTTGAAAATTTCAAAAAGTATGCGAAACGTACTCAATCAAAATAAATTTAAAGTCACATTTAATACGGCTTTTAAAGAAGTGATTTCCCATTGCAAAAAAATAGTTAGAAAAGACCAACCGGGCACTTGGATTACCAATGAGATGGTGGAAGCCTATTGTAAACTACATGAAATAGGAGTGGCTAAAAGTGTGGAAGTCTGGTTAAATAATGAATTAGTAGGTGGCTTATATGGTGTCGATTTAGGTCATATCTTTTGTGGTGAAAGTATGTTTTCCAAAGTTTCCAATGCAAGTAAAGTCGCATTTATTCATTTGGTAAAATTTTTGGAACAAAACAACTATCGCATTTTGGATTGCCAAGTCTATAATGATCATTTAGCCTCATTAGGTTGTGTGGAAATTGATAGAGATGATTTTATGATGGTTTTGCAACATGGTATATCCAATTTAAAAACGTAGCTTCCTAAATTGCCATTCCAAAGTATTCAACACAATCAGTTCATTAGTTAAACAAGGTAAATCGGTAATTACTTTTAAGGTTTCATGAGCCATCATTGTACCAATAATACCTGGTAAAGTACCTAAAACACCGTTCAAGCTACAATTAGGAACGTCTTCTGGATTCGGTGGTTCTGGAAAAATATCTCTAAGATTTTTACTTCCTTTATGATTGAACACAGCAACTTGTCCTTCAAATTTTAAAATACTACCATAAACTAATGGCTTTCCTAGTTTTACACAAGTATCGTTTACCAAATAACGCGTCGTAAAATTGTCACAACCATCAATCACAATGTCAAAAGAAGCAAGAATAGACTCACAAGTAGCAGTTGTAATTTTTTCATTAAAGACACTATAATTTAGGTTCGGATTTAACTCTTTCAATAGTTCTAAGGCAATAGTAGCTTTTGGGGAACCAATCTGATTTTCGCGATATAAAATTTGACGGTGTAAATTGGATAATTCAATTACATCAAAATCAACAATACCAATTGTCCCTACACCTGATGCTGCTAAATATTGTAAAATAGGACAACCTAAACCACCAGCTCCAATTACTACTACTTTAGCCTTTTTAATTTTTTCTTGACCTTCGTTTCCTATTTCAGGAAGTAACATGGGTTTTGTGTAACGTAAATAATCTTCAATTTCAAGCATAGTTTTTAAGAATTATAATTTGCATCCCAATCTTTCCATACTGGTTCGTATCCTTGTTGTTTGATGATTGCAGCGATTACATCAGCCGAACGTTCGTCACTAGTTTCAAATTGTTCCAAAGATTGTTTGTCTACACTATAACCACCAGGATTGGTCTTTGAACCTGCGCTCATGGTAGTTGTTCCAATAGGAATAATATGATTTCTGAAATTCTCATTTTCTCGAGTTGAAATCGAAATTTCTAAATCGGGATTCCAAATGCGATAAGCACAAATTAATTGTGTAAGGTCTTTATCGTGCATAATAAAGTTAGGCTCTATTATGCCTTCTGCTGGTCTAAGTCTAGGAAAGGATACCGAATATTTAGTTTGCCAATAGTTTTTCTGTAAATAATCGATATGTAAGGCATTAAAGAAACTATCGGTTCGCCAATCTTCCAAACCTAATAATACGCCCAAACCTATTTTATGAATACCCGCTTTTCCAATGCGATCTGGTGTTTCTAAACGAAATTCAAAATTTGACTTTTTCCCTTTTGGATGATAGTGCTTGTAGACTTCTTGATGATAGGTTTCTTGGTAAACCAAAACGGTATGTACACCCGCTTGATGCAAACTGATATATTCAGATTCACTAAGTGGCTGTACTTCTACTGAAATAGTAGCAAAATGTTTTTTTATGATTTCTATGGTATTTAAAAAATAGTTGATGTTAACGGTATAATTGGCTTCTCCTGTAACCAATAAAACATGATTAAACCCAGCTTTTTTTAACACTTCAATTTCTGCTTTTATTTCCGTATCTGTTAGTGTTTTTCTTTTTATCTTATTGTCTAAACTGAAACCACAATAGGTACATATATTTTGGCATTCGTTGCTTAAATATAATGGAGCATACATTTGTATGGTTTTTCCAAAGCGTTGTTTCGTTAGCAAATGACATTTTTGTGCCATAATTTCTAAATATTCAGAAGCTACGGGCGCAATAAGATGCAAGAAATCTGTTAACGTGCATTTCTCTTTCGAAAGGCTTTTTTCCACATCTGCTGCTGTAGTTTGATATATTTTTTTTTGAATGGTTGCCCAATCATATTGTTTGAATATTTCGTTAAAGGTGCTCATCTGTTTTGGTTTAGAAAAAAGGACTAATTAAGAATGTCTTTATTCATTTAAAAAAGCGGTTAAAGGGCTAGAAGCTTGTGCTAAATCAGATACCTGACCTAACTGCGCCTCATACGCTTTTCTTCCAGCAAATACGGCTTCTTTAAAAGCTTCTGCCATTAATTTTGGGTTTTGTGAAACGGCAATTGCTGTATTTACCAAAACAGCATCGGCTCCTATTTCCATTGCTTTTGCCGCATCAGATGGGGCGCCAATACCAGCATCAACTATTACGGGTACTTTGCTTTGCTCTATAATAATTTCTAAAAAGTCGATTGTTTTTAATCCTTTATTACTCCCAATAGGCGAACCTAAAGGCATAACTGCAGCCGTGCCAGCATTTTCTAAAAGTTTGCATAAAACGGGATCTGCATGAATATAAGGTAAGACAATAAAACCTTCTTTTGCCAAAACTTCAGTAGCTTTTAGGGTTTCAATAGGGTCAGGTAATAGGTATTTAGGGTCGGGATGAATTTCTAATTTTAAGATTGAGGTTTCAAATGCATCTCTGGCCAATTGAGCGGCAAGAACTGCCTCTTTAGCATTCCGCGCACCAGAAGTATTGGGTAACAAATGAATATGTTTATGATTCAGATGAGACAGAATGCTATCAGTTTCAGTTTCAAAATCGACTCTTTTTAAAGCTACAGTGACTAATTCACTTTCTGAAGCCAAAATAGCTTCTTCCATTTGTTGGTTGGAACCAAATTTACCCGTTCCTAAAAATAATCGAGAAGTGAAGGAAGTTGTTCCTATTTTAAATGGTGACATGTATTTTTTCGTTTAGTGTTGTTATAAGTGATGGGTTTTGGGTAAGTAGACTAGAGATTGCCACCCCATAAAGACCAGTCTCAATTAGTAAATCGATATCTTCTAAAGTAATACCTCCAATGGCTATTACTGGTATAAAAATGTTTTCTTGTTTCATTCTCTGAAGCAATGTCTGGTAACCTTCTAATCCTAGAATAGGACTTAGTTTTTGTTTGGTATTAGTAAAACGGAAAGGGCCAAGACCAATATAAGTACAGTTTTCGTGTGTTCTTTGTACTATATGTTCCCATGTATTTGCTGTTCCACCAATAATTTTTTGGTTGCCTAAAATATTCCTTGCGGCTTTAATAGGCATATCTTCTAGTCCTAAGTGCACACCGTCTGCATCTAGTTGATAAGCCAAGTCTACCTTGTCATTAATAATGAAAGTAGCTTCATACGATTGACAAAGAGCTTTGGTTTGTTCTGCAACGGTATAAAAATCTTGTGCATTGGCATTTTTAAAACGCAATTGAATCCATTTACAACCATGATCCAAAACATTTTTAATGTTTGAAAGTTGTTCTTCTATGGTGTTTCCTTGTGAAATATACTGTAGTTTGTTATGCATAATGATATCCTAATAAAGTGGGATTGGAATTGAGATAGTTTTCAATATATAATTTGGCTTTTTTACAGGAAAAGTATACATCTTCTCCTAAAGCAAGATGTGCGGCAATAGCAGTCGCTAAGACACATCCTGAACCGTGTTTTGGATACAGAACCTTATGGGTTGGTGGTATACTTGTTTTTTTATTTGCAATGAATAAATCATCTGTACCAGTGTTTGCTTTGTTGTGACCTCCTTTTAAAAGTACAGCACAATAGTCGGATAGGGCTAAAGCTCCGTTTTCGATACTGTAACCCAACGGAATTAATTTTACAATCTCTTGATAATTCGGTGTAATTATATCTACTTGTTTGAGTATATGGTACAATTGCATTTGGTTTTCAATCTTTAAAAAGTCGAAAGCTGTACTGGAGCGCAAAACTGTATCCCAAACGATTTTTACTTCTGGAGCCCATTTTTTGCAAGCAAAAATCACTTTTTCTAAATAGTCTAAAGAAGGCACAATACCAATTTTAACCACTGAAACAGGATAAGTTTCTAAAAGTACATGTATAGATTCCAAAACAAAGTCAAGGGGTATCCATGTTGTTTTTACAAAGGTACTTTCGGTTTGAATCGTATTTGCAGTTAAAACGGATAAACCATATACTTGAAGTTGTTCCAATGTTTTAATGTCTGCTAAAACACCAGCACCTCCAGAAGGATCTAAACCAGCTATGGTAAGTAGGTATGGACGATTTTTTGACATTTTTTAAAATTTTTAATAGGGTTGGTACTGTTCCAAATGGAGCCAAGCAAAGCCACGTCATCGAAGCCCTCTGTTAGAGTTGCTGCTATATTTTCGGCTGAAATTCCTCCTAAAGCAATCCATTTAGTTTTCCAGTTGGTTCGTTCTTTTGTTTGTTCTAAGAGGTTTTGTGTAGGCTTATAATCTACTTTAGAAATACTAGGATAAATCGGACTTATAAAAGCAGCATCGTATCGTTCGGATAAAAAGTTAAAATCAACTATTGTATGAACAGAAGTTGATAAAAACGGAACTGGTTTTTGAAAGTCATCAGGAATAGAGCGCCTTACTTTTTCTGTAAAATGTAGCCTTTCCAACTGAAATTCTTCCACTAAATGATGCTGTTGATGCAATACCAATTTAGAATGGTATTTTGGATCAATAGCATTTATATAGAACCGTAATTCTTCTTCGGATGCATCTGGTTTACGAATATGAAACAACTCCAAACCTTCTTCAAAAAGCGCTTGGATTATTTGGTGTTCGTTTACTATTTCCGTTGGATTTGAAATTACTATCATGATTTTTCTTTTATGAAATCTAAGTTCTCGATACATTTTTTATTCCGTTTCTCTCCATAAAATCACTCGAACTGACGATTTCTACAAATAAAGTTCTTTTCCGTTTTCGATAAATTCTTCCGACATTTCTTGCATGCCTTTTTCAGCTGCTGCGGTATCTCTAATTTCTTGAGAAATCTTCATAGAACAAAATTTGGGACCACACATCGAACAAAAATGGGCTACTTTGGCACCATCTGCAGGTAAGGTTTCATCATGAAATTCTCTAGCGGTGTCTGGGTCAAGTGCCAAGTTAAATTGGTCTTCCCAACGAAATTCAAATCGGGCTTTACTCAAAACATTATCTCTATATTGCGCTCCTGGATGTCCTTTCGCTAAATCGGCTGCATGAGCGGCAATTTTATAGGTAATTACACCATCTTTAACGTCTTTTTTATTGGGTAAACCCAAATGCTCTTTAGGTGTTACATAACACAGCATGGCACAACCATACCAACCAATCATAGCGGCTCCAATCGCTGAAGTAATATGATCATAACCAGGTGCAATATCGGTTGTTAAGGGGCCTAAAGTGTAGAAAGGAGCTTCGGAACAATGCTCTAATTGTTTGTCCATATTTTCTTTTATCATATGCATGGGTACGTGACCAGGGCCTTCAATAAAGACTTGAACATCATGTTTCCAAGCTATTTTAGTCAATTCGCCTAACGTTTCTAATTCAGCAAATTGAGCGGCATCATTAGCATCAGCAATTGAACCCGGACGTAAACCATCTCCCAAAGAAAACGCAACATCATATTGTTTCATGATTTCACAAATTTCTTCAAAATGGGTATATAAAAAGTTTTCTTTATGATGGTACAAACACCATTTTGCCATGATAGAACCTCCACGAGAAACAATGCCCGTCACCCGATTTGCAGTAAGATGAATATAGCGTAATAACACACCTGCATGAATGGTAAAATAGGAAACACCTTGTTCCGCTTGCTCAATCAAAGTATCTCTAAATATTTCCCAAGTTAAATCTTCAGCCACGCCTTTTACTTTTTCTAAGGCTTGATAAATAGGTACTGTTCCGATAGGTACTGGGGAATTACGAATAATCCATTCTCTGGTTTCATGAATGTTTTTACCTGTGGAAAGATCCATAATAGTATCAGCACCCCAACGACATGCCCAAACGGCTTTTTCAACTTCTTCTTCAATACTTGAAGTGACTGCACTGTTTCCAATATTAGCGTTAATTTTCACCAAAAAGTTTCTTCCGATAATCATGGGTTCACTTTCAGGGTGATTGATATTGTTTGGAATAATGGCACGACCAGCGGCTACTTCACTGCGTACAAATTCGGGAGTAATTTTGCTTTTAGGCGTATTGGCACCAAAACTTTCGCCTGCATGTTGGCATTGCATTGCTTTGATTTGGGTTTCTTGTTGTTCAATACGTTGGTTTTCGCGAATCGCAATATATTCCATTTCTGGAGTAATGATGCCTTTTTTAGCATAATACAGTTGGGTTACATTGGCTCCTTTTTTGGCACGCATGGGTTTGTGTAAGAACTCGAAACGCAAATGGTCTAGTTCTGGGTTATATAAGCGTTCTTTACCATATTCAGAAGAAATTTCGGCTAATTCTTCCACATCACCACGGTCTAAAATCCATTGTTCGCGTAAACGAGGCAGTCCTTTTTTAACATCGATTGCTACATTGGTATCGGTATAAGGACCCGAAGTATCATAAACAGTAATAGGCGGGTTTTTTTCCACACCACCTTTGGCTAATTTGGTATCAGACAAGGTGATTTCGCGCATGGCAACTTTTATAGGATATAATTGTCCCTCGATGTATACTTTTTTAGAGTTGGGAAAAGGAGTACGTGATATTTTTTCTTCGTTTGTCATAATTTATTTAGTTGAAAGATTGAAAGATTAAAATAACCCTATTAACCACCTTGAGTAGCAGTAATAATTAGTATTGTATCTGTTGGAGAAAGAAAATAATGTTCCCATTGATTTTTGGGTACCACCATTTCGTTTACGGCAATAGCAATGCCGTTTTGTTTCGTAGGAAGTTCGACATCGATTAATTGTTGAATAGTAATCGATGGGCGATCGAAGGTCTTGTTTTTGTCGTTGATTTTTAATTCCATTCCTGAGTGATTTTAGTATATAGGTATACTTTAGGAATGGCTGTAACGGTACTAATAAGTACCAAGAAGTCATCTTACTTTTCCCTACGCTAGTATGAACTAGATCAGGTTCAGAGGGTAAAATCTCAGCCTGTAACATTACAGACACCCCTAAAGTGTGAAACAAATGTAGTAAAATGAAATGAAAAAAAACTGGAAAACAAAATAAAATAACAAAATAGCAGCAAGAGGTTTTATTTGTTTTGTAAGCATTAATTTTAATTTTTTATAGAATTACAAGTGCAACAAGGCATCCTCCTGCAGTATTTTTCAAATATACAAGTGTAATAGAGCATATTCCTACAGTATTTTTGAAATATACAAGTGCAATAGAGCATCCTCCTATAGTAAGTGATACTAATTGCAAGTGTATTAATGTAGGTTACAACTGTATGTGATACTAATTACAAGTGTATTAATGTAGGTTGCAACTGTATGTGATACTAATTACAAGTGTATTAATGTAGGTTGCAACTGTATGTGATACTAATTACAAGTGTATTAATTTAGGTTGCAACTGTATGTGATACTAATTACAAGTGTAGTAGAGCAGGTTACAATTGTATGTGATAGTAGTTATAAGTGTAGTAGCGTAAATTACTATAGTATATGGATAAAAAAATTAACTTTAAAATGTGTTCGTAAGATTGTTTTTTAAACAACAAAAGTCACAATGAAGTGACTTTTGTTATCGCTTTTAGGGTATATAAGTTATTGTATTTCTTTTAGTTTTTAATTATTTTTTTAGAGGTGTTGCCTAAGTCTGTTGCAATAGTTAAAAAGTACATTCCTTTTGCTAAATTAGTTATATCTACTATATTCTTTCCCTTTACGAATGTTCCCTTTTGAATTACTTGTCCGTTTACCGTTATGAGTTCATAGATTGCCTCAGTAGTAAGATCTACGTTAAGAATATCGGAAGTTGGATTCGGATATATACCTGTATTCGATAGGATAGGATCTTCCAGCTCTAAAACATCATTTAGGCCATATATTTGGGTTCGATTGCCAGCGGCATCTTCCAGAAACAAATAGATGTCAAAAGGGGTGTTTTCAGATAAAGGAGAGATGCTATGGGTAACGTTTGTATTTTGAATATTCATGGCAAAGTTACCACTTGTAACGGCTCCAGTTCCAGTAAGGATAGTGTTGTAGTTAACGGATGGTGAACTGTGATACCATGGAAAAACTGCATAATGAATGGTTCCCGCTTCTGGACCATTTACGACTAAATTAATTGAAGTAGGCGTCCCGTTTTCTGTTTGAGGATAGCCTGAATTTAAAGGCTTAATATAATGATCTCCTCCGAAAATTACATAGGATTTTCCTATTTCTGTGGTTGGAGTATAAGGGCTACCTACAACAAAATCCGAGATTCCATCTCCATTGACATCTCCATTTCCACTAGCAGGACGCGCAATATTACTCGGGTTTAATCCATTAATAATAAACCCATTTATTCCATTTAAAGTAGATTCGTTCATTGGATTTGGAAAACCGTTGGCAGTACCAAAAACAATATAAGCTTTACCGTTATTTCCATATACAGAAATGAAATCGTCAATACCATCTAAATTGATGTCACCTATGCCAGCAGATGCTAATGTTCCTGGAAGGGTGAAACCCTCAGTTCCATTCAGACTACTTTGAGGAAAATGAGATGGGAAAGGGGTAGTCCTTCCGAATATTGCATTTGTTTCTGAGAAAAAATCATCAATTCCGTCATTATTAATATCACCTAAAGAGCCTACGAAGGTTAAAAAATTACCGCCATTATTATCAATACTAAATCCATCGGTTCCATTTAAAGAGATGAGGTCTACTAAAGGAGAAAAAGGAGATCCTTTACCAAAAAGGCAATAGCTCACAGCAGGATTGCTGGAATCCCAATTGCCAATAAGAATGTCTTGATAACCGTCATTGTTGATGTCACCAGCAGCACCAACATTGTATGAAGGTCTATCGCCTGGAAAACTACTTGTTTTAAACCCTTTGGTACCATCCAACCAAGAAGCATCAATAGAAGCGGGGAAGTTACTGGAACGACCAAAAAGAATCCAAGCTTGTCCAGACCAATGTGGTGTAGCAATAATAAAATCGTTAATTCCATCTCCATTCACATCACCTAAACCCGCAATTTGATTACTTCCAGGGGTGTCGATTAAAAAGCCATTAGTACCATTAATGTCATTAATAGTAAGTACCGCAGGAAAAGATGGTTTTCCATAAATGACCATATCGTCTGGAGAAGTACTACTCGAACCAATTATTAGATCATCAATTCCATCTCCATTAATGTCACCTGGTCCTGCTATTGTTGCCCCACGTCTTTCATCATAGGCAATACCCTTAACTATAAATCCATTCGTTCCGTCTAAAGTAGTTAAATCAAATGGATTAGGATAAGGAGTACTCGATCCAAAAATAATATAAGCAGCACCTGCATATTGTAAGCCATTTGCAGTTGCAATTTCAGAGCCAAAAGCCATGTCTTCTAATCCATCGTTGTTGATATCTCCTATAAATTGACTTTCCGCGCCAAATTGTAAATCGGTTGGAAGGCCACTAACTTCAAAGCCATTACTGCCATTTAACGAGTTGAGGTTGAAAGTTGCAGGATACAATTGATTTTGAGCTGCTATTTCGGAAATAGGACTGAAAAAACAACTTACTAAAAGGAGAAAGGTATAATTTGTTTTTTTAAAAATTTTGATCTTTAGTTTTTTCATGATAACTATTTGTTTCTAATTAGGAAACAAATTTAATTTACCCATGAAGTGTCCACATCACTAGAAATGATGATATTTTTTATTTAAAATCATGTTGTAGTGTTTGTAAAAGTTTTTTAAGGAAATTTTGGTAAGGTTTTAATATATAAGTCTTCCACTTTTTTTCGGGCCCAATCTGTTTTTCGTAAGAAAGTTAAACTTGATTTTACAGAAGGATTTTCATTAAAACATTTAATTTTAACGAGTTCGCCTAAAGTATCAAAACCGTAGAAATCGACTAATTGTTCTACGATGGTTTGTAAAGTTTTTCCGTGTAAAGGATCGTTACTCATTGTTTTTTGTGCTAAGATAAATTAAGAATACCCATGTTACAGTTTACAACTAGGCTCTGGTAAAGCAATCTGCTATATGATCATTTACCATACCAGTCGCTTGCATGTGGGCGTACACTACAGTAGAACCTACAAACTTGAAGCCTCTTTTCTTCAAATCCTTACTTAGCGCATCCGATAAGGGAGTAGTAGCTGGAACCTCTTTTAAGGTTTGCGGTTTGTTGTCGATGGGCTTTCCATCCACAAAGCCCCAAATGTATTTGGAAAAACTACCAAACTCCTCTTGAATTTTTATAAAAGCTTGTGCATTGGTAACAGCTGCTTTAATTTTTAATTTGTTTCTAATGATACCTGTGTCTTGGCAAAGCGCTTCAATTTTTGCTTCATCATATTGCGCAACTTTGGTAAGATCAAAATGGTCAAAAGCCTTTCTGAAATTTTCACGTTTGGCTAGGACGGTGTACCAACTTAAGCCGGCTTGAAAGGTTTCCAAAATTAAAAATTCAAATAGTGTAGGGTCGTCATACACTGGTTTTCCCCATTCGTTATCGTGATAAGCGCGATATAAATCGTCTTTTTCACACCAAGCGCATCTTGTTTTCATTAATAATCGTCGTATAAGTAATTAGGAAGATAATCTTCTTCGTCTTCTTTTTCGTAACTCGCTCTAAAATGATTGTTATTAAGCGATTCTTTGATAATTGCTTCTAGTTTTGCTTCCACATCTTCTTCTTCATTAATTGTTCTTGCATAAAATGTGGTATACGCTTTAGGATTGATTTTTTTTCCATTCATAAAGAAGGCTATCGTATGGATACTTTTTGAAAAAGTAGCGTTGTCTTTCTCTTTAACCGAATAAAAATAGAAAACAATTTGTTCTTTATGATAATCCACCATCTTTTTTTCAATGAAAGCTACCGAATCTGTAGACTTGATTGTGTAGAAATTATAAAGTGCAGCCAAAGCGATACTGTCATTTTCTATTTCAAGTGGTACGCTTTTGTGTGCCAACAATTGCATGGTTATAAAAGCGGTCTTTTTATCCTTTAAAGCGTTATTCACTGCTTTGGTTGTGTAGGTTTTAGTGACAAAGTCCAAACGTAGTATTTCAATATTTAATTCGGGTATGTTTAATGCTTTTATTTTTGCAATAAAATCATCTCTATCTTTATTTTTTGGATATTTATAAATGATGTTTAAGAAGGTAATAATATCTTCAACAGGTGCATTTTCTTCATAATAATCCTCTGGATCTTTTTCGTCTTCTTCTAAGATATTGTTGGTTTTCCAGCTTTTAATTCTTTTGTATTCTAGTTTTGCATTGGTTAGAATCATTTTTTGATAGGTCTTGAATTTTTTAATAGAGATTAAATCTTTTTCAAGTAAATCAGAACAAAAGTTGAGTAATGGATTTTGATATTCTTTAATACTGTAGAATTGAAAAATATTAGGAAATAATTCTTTCGCATTTTCGGCATTTTTACTGAAATTATTAAACATATTTGCGATATCATATCTATTATCGGAAAGCGGTAAATCATATTCTAGCAATTGAATTATTTTTTGATAGCTTTCTTTTGAATTATGATTGGATAAAGCAATGAGTGTGTTAATTTGAGTTTCAGAATTAGAAGTTTCCGCTTTGTATGTTTTTTCCAAATAAGGAATAACGGAATTGTTTTTAAGGTATCCGATTTTCTTAATCAAATTATTTTTTGCAAACAATTCACTTTTTTTGAAAGGATAGTTGTCTATAAAAGAAGTGATGCTTTCAAAATCCTTTTCGGTAAAATTTAATTTGTAAATAGAGCCAAAAGTATTTTTACGTAAGGTGTCGTTAGTGCTAGAAGCATCTTCTATGAAGCGTTGGATTTTAGTATCAAAGATGGAATTTGATTCTTTACTTTCGAATGGTTCAAAACTTGTAAATGCATTTTCAATAAAAGTGTCATTGTGTTTGTACTCTTTAGGGACTAAAGATTGTAAAATATAGTATTGGTTTGTATTAAACTGGAGTTTGTATTTTACCGCTTGAGAAGCTTTTTTAGTAGAAACTAAGGCTTCGTAAGTATAGGTGTTCATTGTTTCGCTTTCCTTTTCTTCTAAAAGTATTTTAGGATCTTCCTCTTCTTTTTGAAACAAATTGAACCATTCAGTTAGGCCCAATCCTTTTTTGGAATACATATAGGAATTCAGCATGGAAGTATCATTTGTTGCATAATCATCATAATCATAGCCATCATAGTCACCAGTTCTGTTAAATTGATACATGTTGTCTCTTAAATCTAATACATAATCTTTGAAAAATCGTTTGATAGAATCCAGATTTTGAATGGATTCGTATTCGTGAAATTTGTGATATTCTAGAGATACCGTCTTGCCGCTTTTCGACTTAAAGGTGTAATCTTTATACTTCGCTAATAAATTGTTTTTAGTTGTTGTGTAACTATCTTTTTTGATATTTAGAAAAAGTTTTTTGTTTTGGATTTCTGGAATATCAATTCTAAAATGAGCAAGAGTATCGGTGTAGGTTACAAAAGTCTCTTTAGAAGAAGTTGTTTTCAATTCAAAGGAATCAAAAAAAGTTTTTTTGTTTTTTTCTGATGCATTTATGGTGCCTAATAGATAGTATTTATTTCCAGAAATGAATGATTTTAATTGGATGGCTTTATTGCCAATTTTAGATTCAGAGACAAATGCTTCCTTGTCAAAAAAAGTATGTGTTGAATCGATGTCGTGTTGTAAATAAAATTGATAATGAATTTGTTTGTGTTCAAATTTAGCATTCTCTAAAGTCCTATTGTCTTCTAAATTGCGTTCCATAACAAAATAAAAACTATTGTCATCAGCTAAATAAGATTGAATGGTATGACTATTGTTTTTGTTGTTATCGTTTTCACGAATGGTATAGAAATTTGGTAATGTAATGCTAAAAGAAGCGTTTTCTGCTTGAAGTTTTTCCCAATTGGATTGGGTTTTCTTTAATTTAATTTTTTCAAATACTTCATTTTCAAACAAGGTAGTGTAATTATTTAATCCCGACATGGAAATCATAATAATTTCAAGAGGCGTAATGTAGAAACGATATCTTTGATTGTTACCTGTTTTTGTTTTATTTTTAATGTCATAGTACGCAATACCGTCTTTTTCAAAAAAGTCTTTTTGTAAAATCGTACCTGGAATATTTTCATAAAATAAGCTGTCTAATGACTTAGGATTATAAAGATTGGTGTTTGGATTGATAAAGTAATTATGATTGGTTCGGATTACTCGAATAAGTCCACCATTTGCATAATCTGGTGAACCAATGACTCCTTCTTCAGTAATTTCATTTGCTAGTAAAGGAATTTCAATCATTTTATCCGATGTAATATAAGGAGAGAAGCGAGGGGTTTTGAAATACGTTTCAATCTCCTTTTTTTGTTTTTCACCTTTTTCGGTTAATTGGCTGAAAACAGGTTTAACGGTATAGCCTTTTTGAATTAATAAATTAATAATTCCTTCTTTTCCTGCTAAATGAGCGGCACCCACAGCAGCAAAAAGACTACCTCTTTTAGAAATGGAAGCAATGCTATCTGTCATTACTTTGTTTCTATTTATAATTAGTGCATCATGTGCTTTTTTAGAAAAGGCGAGTTTGTAGATGGAGTCTAGGATAGTAATGTTTTTTTCCCTGTAATAATCAACAGTTGCTTCTCCGAACGATTTTCTTTTTAAAATTTTATAAAGTAATTGAATGTTTTCCTCTTTTGGAGTGGCATCAGTAGCATTAATTTGTAGAATAGGGATCATTGATTCAACAGCATCTTCCAAACCTGTAATTTCTTTACCGTATTTTCTTCCTGCCTGGCTGATGAACATATCTAATACTGCATTTTCTTCGTAATCTGCATTTTTATTATCGGAAAGCGATAGATAATTGTAGAAAAAATGACTTTTATTGGTAAACAAAGCCGTCACTTCTTTTTTTGTAATAGGTTTAATATAGAAGGATTGATATAGTTGTGCTGAATGGAGGTATTCTTTTTCTTTCATTAAATCGGAAACAGTTCCCCAAGTTTCTGGGTTACTTTCGTTAGCTACGATATCTGCGTTTAGCAAGGCATCAAAAAAAGAATCGGATAAGTTGTAGGATACTTTATCACTCACATGCATGGTTCCATAGAGGTACGATTTTTTTTGTAAACCATTTCCGCTAATTTCCCAAAGCATACTGTTTTCAGTTTGTGAAAAAAGAAAAGTATAAAATAGTAGGGTAAAGGTAAGGGCAGTTTTTTTCAAAATAATATCTTTTTATAACAAATATATTATAAAAAAACCTCAATCAGAACTCTGATTGAGGTTTTGTATATAATTTTGGTAACTAGAGGATTAACCTAAAGCAACTCTTTTGAATCCTGTAACAGTTAAATCAGCATTTACTGATTTTACATAAGAAGCCACATTCATAGAACCATCTTTAATATAATCTTGGTTTACTAAGGTGTTATCTTTGTAAAAACGTTGGATTTTACCTTTAGAAATGTTATCTAACATTGCTTCTGGTTTTCCTTCAGCTCTTAATTGTTCTTTAGCGATTTCAATTTCTTTTTCGATGATAGCAGCATCAACACCAGCCTCATTTAAAGCGATTGGGTTCATTGCAGCAGCTTGCATAGAAACATTTCTTGCCGCTTCTTCAGCACCTTCTACATTAGCAGATAAAGAAGTTAAAACCGCAATTTTGTTACCAGCGTGGATATAAGAACCTACGAAAGCACCTTCTAATCTTTCGAAAGAACCGATTTCGATTTTTTCTCCAATTACACCAGTTTGCTCAATTAATTTTTCAGCAACAGTGATTCCGTTGAAATCAGAAGCTAATAATTCTTCTTTAGTTGCGTAATTTAAAGCTTGGTTTGCTAAATCTGTAGCTAATTTTACGAAGCTTTCATTTTTGCCTACGAAATCAGTTTCACAGTTTAATGTGATTACTACACCAGCAGTTTTGTCAGCATTTACAACAGCAATTGCAGCACCTTCTGTAGATTCTCTATCAGAACGGTTTGCAGCTACTTTTTGTCCTTTTTTACGAAGGTTTTCGATTGCTAAATCAAAATCTCCGTCTGCTTCAACAAGTGCTTTTTTGCAATCCATCATACCAGCACCTGTAATAGTTCTTAATTTATTTACGTCTGCAGCAGTAATTGTTGCCATATGTTTTTTATTTTAAGATTAAATTTTTTGTAAAAAAAAGAAATTCCAATCTCAAAACCCAAATTCCAACTTTATCAAATCATCAACAATTGTTTCTGATTTTTTTGGAATTTGGAATCTTGATATTGGAATTTATAGTATTTATTCTTCAGTTTCAGTTTGAGGCGCTTGTACCGCTTCTACTTCTTTAACTGGTTGCTCTTCATCTTTATCAGACTTTCTATCAGAAAGACCTTCAATGATAGCGCTAGATACTAAACCTAGAACTTTTTCAATTGATTTAGAAGCATCATCATTTGCAGGAATAACAAAATCAATAGGACGTGGATCCGAGTTTGTATCAACCATTGCAAAAACTGGAATGTTTAATTTTTGAGCTTCTTTTATTGCGATGTGTTCAGCTTTAACGTCTACAACAAATAGAGCAGCAGGTAGTCTAGACATATCTGCAATAGAACCTAAGTTTTTCTCTAATTTAGCACGTAGACGATCTACTTGTAATTTTTCTTTTTTAGAAAGTGTATTAAAAGTACCATCTTTTTTCATTCTATCGATAGAAGCCATTTTCTTAACCGCTTTACGAATAGTAATGAAGTTGGTTAGCATACCACCTGGCCATCTTTCAGTGATGTAAGGCATGTTACAAGCTGCTGCTTTTTCAGCAACGATATCTTTAGCTTGTTTTTTAGTAGCTACGAATAATATTTTTCTTCCTGATGCAGCGATTTTTTTCAAAGCTTCGTTAGCTTCTTCGATTTTTGCTGCAGTTTTATATAGATTAATAATGTGAATACCATTACGTTCCATATAAATGTAAGGAGCCATGTTTGGGTCCCATTTACGAGTCATGTGTCCAAAGTGTACACCTGCTTCTAATAATTCTTTAACGTCAATTTTGTTTGCCATTGTGTAATAGTTTACGTTCCGTGTTATAGCAATGTTCCGTTTGGCTTTAAGCTTTTGACTTTAGGCTTTGGGCTTCATTTAGATGCTAAACTAATTCCCTTTTTAATAAGGAATATCGACAACTTGTTTTTAAATTCAATTTTAATTGTAATAATTTGTTGAAAAAATACTCGGAAAATATTCGAATATTAACGTTTCGAGAATTGGAATCTCTTACGTGCTTTTTTCTGACCAAATTTCTTACGCTCAACCATTCTAGGATCTCTTGTTAATAATCCTTCTGGTTTTAAAATAGCTCTGTTTTCAGCTTCAACTTCACACATTACTCTCGCTAAAGCCATTCTCACAGCTTCTGCTTGTCCTGTAGTTCCTCCTCCATATACATTTACTTTTACATCAAAGTTTTCTGCATTTTCAGTCATAGCTAAAGGTTGCATTACTTTGTATTGTAAAGTTGCAGTTGGGAAGTAAGTTGTAAATTCTCTTTTGTTTACAGTAATTTTTCCTGTTCCTTCTGTAACATAAACACGTGCAACAGCACATTTTCTTCTACCGATTTTGTGAATAACTGCCATTACTTAAGATCGTTTAGGTTTACGGTTTTAGGTTTTTGAGCCTCATGTTTGTGCTCAGTACCTACATATACATTTAAATTTCGGAATAATTCAGCACCTAATTTGTTTTTAGGTAACATTCCTTTTACAGCCTTCTCTACTAATACAGCTGGGTTTTTTTGTTGCTGTACTTTAGCAGTTAAAGTTCTTTGACCTCCTGGGTAACCTGTATGACGCATGTAGATTTTGTCGTCAAGCTTGTTACCAGTAAGGTTGATTTTTTCTGCGTTGATAACAATTACGTTATCACCACAATCAACGTGTGGGGTATAACTTGTCTTGTATTTACCTCTTAATAGCATAGCTACTTTTGAAGCAAAGCGACCTAAGTTATGACCTTCAGCATCAACAACAATCCACTCTTTTTGAGCAGTTGCTTTATTAGCCGATACTGTCTTGTAGCTTAATGTGTTCACAATAATTTATTTAAATTAAACATTCCATTCCCAATTAAGGGAGTGCAAAAGTACAATTATTTATTATAAATACAAATGCTCATGCTATAATATTTTTATTTTGTTGATTTACATAATAGATTGATAGTAAATAGTTTTAGGAATTGAATGTGTATTATCATGTAAACTTCAGATAAATTATTATTTTTACGCATTGAATTTTTATTATAAACCACCTATTTGCTAAAATTTTTAATAGTTGCAGATACTAAATAGGAGTTGTAGAATTCATTACAAACAAATTTGAAAGCATATGAAAGCCAAAGCAACCTTAAAACAAATTGCTAAAGAATTAGGAGTTTCTGTTTCAACAGTTTCTAAAGCATTGAGTGATAGTCAAGAAATCAGTCAAGCGACTAAAGATAAAATCAAAGAATTTGCTGCTTTAAAAAATTACAAGCCCAACTTGATGGCTAAAAACTTAAAATATCAAAAAACGAATACCATTGGTGTTATTATACCCAATATATTAAATTCTTTTTTTGCAAAAGTGTTTAGTGGTATTGAAGACGCTGCTAGAAAAAGAGGTTACAATATAGTTACTGCAATTTCTAATGAATCGCTAGAAAGAGAAAAGCAATTAATGGAGATGCTAAACAATGGTGCAGTAGATGGCTTTATTCTATCTATAGCGGAAGAAACTCAAATGACTAAAAATTTTCAACATTATAATTCCATCATAAAAAGTGGTACTCCAATTGTTATGTTTGATCGAATTACCGATTTAGTAAAATCAGATAAAGTAATTGTTGACGATTTA
The DNA here is from genome assembly GCF_024054195.1 of Flavobacterium sp. NRK F7. GTDB lineage: Bacteria > Bacteroidota > Bacteroidia > Flavobacteriales > Flavobacteriaceae > Flavobacterium. Next base: position 1,111,959 of record NZ_JAMXLB010000001.1, read on the forward strand.
GACTCTGCTTTTGATGCTACTCAGCATTTAATTAATATAGGGTGTAAACATATTGCCTTGCTTTCAACTATTGATAACTTAAGCGTAGGAAAGCTGCGTTTTGAAGGTTACAAAAAAGCGTTAGAGTTAAATAAAATGGTTTTGGACATGGATTTAATATTAATTGGAGAAGAAGATGAAGCTTTTGATTTAAAAATTGAAAAACTTTTAAAAGCTAAAAAAGTGGATGGTATTTTTGCAGTAGATGAGCATTCGGCTACCAAAGCAATGAAATTAGCTTTACAAAAAGGATATCAAATTCCAAAAGAATTAAACATAATTGGTTTTGCTGATGGAGCTTGGTCACGTAGATTGACCCCTAGTCTTTCTACAGTAAGTCAGCATGCACCTGAAATAGGTGAAAAATCTGCTAATTTATTAATTGATCGGTTATTGGCTAAGAAAGAAGAAAGTTTAGAATACAAAACAGTAGTTATTAAAACCGAACTACGTCAAAGAGATTCCACTAGAAAATTATAATTGCTTGGCTTTGTCATCACGCCATGTAATATAGCCAAGAGTTGCATTAAATAAGTAGAAGACATATTTTACGGTATTGGCAATATTTAATAACATTAGGTTTTGAATAATTTTAAAAACATTATAGGCTTGCCAATTAATCCAATTATCAGGATACATGCGTCCTAAATTAAATGTCCCTCCAAAACTGATTCCTGCTGGAATAGCTATAGCGAAAAATAATTTCCAATCGATAGCTTTATCAGATAGGTAGGCAAAGGCGATGTAATTTAGAAGTAAAGAAAGGAATAACCCTAAAAACATATTTTTGAAGAAAATAAAATCGATGCTGTTTAGGTATTTTTTTTTCTTCCAAATTTTGAAAGCAATATAATTTCCTAAAAAGGAGATAGGATACGTTAAAATAGCACCTACATTTCCTAAAAGATAATCAATAGCGCCACTTAGAAGCGTATTGCAAGTGCTAATTAAATTTCCAAAATTATTTTTTTTAGTTACTAAACGTGTAGCAGTCATGGACAAACACGTGTTTAAAATAGAAAAATAACCCAAATAAAAGATATACTCTTTATTGTTGATGTGAAATGTAAATGTGGTTTTGTAATATTCTAAATAAACAGAAACACTTATGACTAGTAAGACACCAATAATATCTAAATATTTACTATTAGTAATGCTTTTTATTGATGTAAGTAGCGACATTATTCTTTAATAAAGTTGAATTTTCCACCACCTTGATGTAACTCAAGCGTGTTTTCACCGAAAATGATTTCTATTCCAGCTTGTGCAAAAATAAACGTTTTTTCGTCTTTTAGTGTAAGCGGAAACGAACTTTGTCCGGTAGCTTGTGCGAATAGTTCTCCCTCTTTTTCAAAAATGGTAATTTTTAACGGAATATCTTTGGAAGCATAGGTTCCAGAATATTTATCTATGAGCGTTTGATTGATTTTTTCAAAACTAGGAAAGGGATACGGTATTTTGTAATAGATGCTTAAAATACCAATCATCATATCATTGATACTATAATTATCTCCATTTACAATTAAGGAAATACCTAATTTTTCAGTTGGATAATAAGCTGCTTGAGATCGATAGCTTTCGATGCCTCCAGTATGACCGTAAAAACGTCTTTCTCCAAAAGGGAATTGGAATAACGCTTTTCCATAGCCTTCTTTAATAGTAGTCATAGCGTCTAAACTTGTTTTCTTGACTAATTTACCTTGAAATAAGGCTTCCATGAATGAAGTTAAATCATTTGGAGTTGAAATGAGAGCTCCTGCTGCAAAAGCGGTATCAAAATCCCATTCTTCTACTTTTTCCCATTGGTTATCTTTAAAAATATAGGAATAACATTCGTTGTTTTTAGTTTGTACTTTTTCTGTTGGATAATAGGTGTTTTTTAAACCTATTTTACGGCAAATTCTTTTTTCAATGTTTTCGCCGTATGTCATTTTGGTTATCCTTTCAATAATACCTCCTAAGAGATAGTAATTGGAATTGCTGTATTGAAATTTGCTGTCAGGTTCAAACAAAGAGTCATAATTTGCGATTTTAGTATAGATAGCTTCTTTAATATTAGGAGCATTTAACTCTTCTTTCGTTAAGGAATCTTGATTGATATAATCAGGAATACCCGTACGTTGATGTAATAATTGAGAGATTGTAATTTGTTCTGCATTTTTTACTTTGGGAAAAAAGGTAGCTAATGGTGTTTCTAATTGTAACTTTTTTTCTTCTATAAGTTGCATAATGATAATGGCTGTAAAAGTTTTACTAATAGAGCCAATTTTGTATTTGGTATTTGAGTCCGCTTTTTCTTTTGTAGCTACATTGCGAAGGCCATAGGCTTTAGAAAAAACCAACTTTTCTCCTTCGCGAATTGCTAACGAACCCATAAATTTGTTATTACTTTCTAAGTATTGTAATAAACTGTCTATACGTTGTAATCTAGGTTCTATTTGAGCGGATGCAGTAACTCCAATAAAGAGAAAAAGTAGTGCTATTTTTTTCATGTTTTTTAGTTTGCTTTTATTGTTGTGCGTTATTTAATAGCGATATTTTTTACACTCAAATATATTCTTAATTTATCGAAAAAATATAACTTTTTTCATTAAAAACCGTTTTACTAATAATGAGTTCAAAAGTTAGTCTGTTTTTTGTTGCAATATTTTTTATCCTTTCAATAGCACAGTCTTCTGACAAAATCATAAACGTATTTTGGAAATTAACTTCATGTTTTAATTGATAAAATAGTTTTTCAAAGTATTCAAAATTGGCTCCACAGAACCAAGCTTTTTCTGAAGTGTTTTTAGGATTTTTAGGATAGTAAGGCGGATTTATAATGATATAATCAAATGATTTTTCTTCTATAGAATCAAATAAATCAGATCTTACACTGGTTACTGAGAGATAGTTCTTTCCAGCATTTTTATTCAAAAAATCGATTGCAATTGGATTAATATCTGATGCAGTAACTAAAGCTCCTTTTTTTGCTGCGAACAGAGCAATAATACCACTTCCACAGCCTAATTCTAAAAAGGTCTTGCTTTTTAAATCTAGCGTTTGAATAAAATCTAATAGTATTTTAGTACTAAATGTTAAATGGGGTGGGAAAACTTTTGGATGAACTTGAATACAAATAGAGTTGTAACAATACTTTCTAGGTTTAGAATAATACAATTTTAAACCAATTTTAAGAAAAGGATGCACTATTTTTTTAAAGAAACCTCTCATATTCATTCTATTCCGAATAAAAACCTTCAATTTCTGGTTGGCGATATTTCCATAGTTTATGCAATGCTTTTATTTCATATGGGTACTGATACATTCCTGTTTTATAGCGAATCCCAGAAACCAATTTTAGTAGTAGTTTTTTATAACCTTTAATTCTAAAATCGGAAGTTGTGGGATAATAGCCATTTAATACAATTTCAAAGTTCTTTATAGTATCAATCATATAAGGTTTTAGCCAAGGAGTTAAAGGGTTTTTTCTTAAATCAAAATTTTCCCAACTTGGTGAAATCCAGTCTTCTAATTGTTCTGGAAACGAAAATCCAGCATCTAAAATTTGTTGGTATAATTCAGAACCTTCAGTAGGAACTGGACTGAACAAATAAATGATTATTTCTGCATTAGGGTTAATTTCTTTAATCTCTTTAATAAAATTAATATCCCATAAAATTTGTTCATACACTTCTTTCTCAGTTTTGGCTGGCATACCTAATACAAAAGAAAGTTCCGGAATAATATCGGCATGTTTCATACGAAGTACAAAATCTTTAATCATTTGTCCCGTTTGTGTGCCACCTTTATTCATTTGTTTTAATACCTTGTCATTACCTGTTTCCGCTCCTAAAAAAATCATTTTACAACCGGCTTTTCGCATCAGCTTTAGGTCATCATCACTATACATATTGATGGTATCAATTCTACCTTCTCCCCAATAACTAATGTTATCATTTAAAACTAATTCGGAAAACTCTAAGACTCTTTTTTTTGAAGTGAAGAAATTATTGTCATGAAATTCAATGGCATCAATATCATATTTTTCTTTAAAATATTGTATGTCTTCATAAATTCTTTGAGCAGACATTCCTTTCCATTTGGCATTATATATAGGTACAACGGCACAAAAAGAACAGGAAAAAGGGCATCCCATACTAGAATGATACGATAATGTTTTGTTTCCCATGAACGTTTTTGCCAAATAATTTTTAACAGGATAAAAGCTGTTTAAGTGTGCGTAAGGTAATTTTGGTAACGTATCTTGGTCTAATAATGCTTCAACAGCAGTCTTTATGATTTCACCTTTCTCATCTTTAAAAATTAAGTTTTTAATGAGGATTAAATTTTCCTTTTGATTGGTTTCTAGTGCCTGAATTAATTCAGGGAAAGTATTATCACCAGGGCCATTAATTACATAATCTACGTATCCAGAATGTAAACATACTTTATACTGGTTGGACGCAAAATAGCCTCCCCAAACCGTAATAATGTGAGGAAATTGTTGTTTGATTTTTTTTGTAAAAGGAATTGCCTGACGTAATTGCGGACCAGGCATAACGGTAGAACCAAAATATTTAAATTCACCCGTTTTTAAGTAATCTTCAATGGTTTGCCATGGGTCTTTCTCTAAATTTCCATCTACAAATACATACTCATATTTACCATGAATTGATGCGCCTACTTGTAGAATAGAATTCGGAATTCTATGTTTGCCATTGGCACTCCTAGGATTGAATATGATGATTTTGTTATTCATTAGAAATTGATGTTGTATTTTAAGGCTCTATAAGAATAGGTAAATCGGTTTGGGTTATTGGTAAAACTGATGTCCAATTGAATATTTCCGTTAAAGTCAATTTCTGTAATATCCGATTTATTGGCATTGATTTGTGAATAAACGTTTCCTCCCCAACCAATGAAATAATTGTTATTTAGCTTTTGTACGGATCCCATAATATCAGAATAACGACCATTTTCATGATATTCGTATACTAAGTTAGCGGTTAAATTTGTTTCATCTAAATTAAATTCAGCTATTCTACTTTCTTGAGGAGTTTTAGTTACACCATTGTCAAAGAGAAGTAAATTTCCATTATTTAAAATGGTAGCATGATGAGGATGTGAAATAATTTGATTACCAGATAAATTAAAATCATCATTATTGCCACCAAAACGCCAAATGATAGTTCCAGTTGTTCGATCTATTTTATAAATTTGATTGGTATGTCTAGCAGAAAGAATAAAATTCTGATCATTTGGGTCAATGCTTAAAGAATTAAAATGAAAATAATCGACTCTTTCACTAGTCGCATATTGCTCGTAATAGATAGTGTCTGTAGCGCCAAGTAATTCAGGATGTTCTGCGGAATTCCATTCAAAAACAACTTGATTGTTTACAATTTCTTGAAAAACTAATTCAACTAGTTTAACCGAGTTACTTCCTCCATAGGAAGTCATATCTACATTTTCTCTAACATATACTCCAGGTACAATGTAATGATTGTCATTTAAGTATATGAAATCATGATTTTCAACATTATAAATGTATGAACTATTCGTTTGAATTAAATCAATTTGATTTATTTCTTCAAAATTTTCATTCAATATAACTACTTTATTAAGTTCAGTAACACTATACGAATAGCGTCTTCCTGAAGGTGTTTCAAATGATTTGAAATTGATTACTCCTTTATAAGGAATACGTTTGTAATATACTGGAAAACCATCATTGTTTAAGATAGCCACGTAAGAATAGTCTAATGTAGAAGATAGAGAAAAATCAAAAAGATTTATAAGAATATATCCATCAGAAGGGTTGTTTTTAGTAATTAAATTTGTTTTCGGAAGATCCGTTGGTAGATAATGAATGGTGTAGGTTTTATTTGTTGGTAATCCTGTTTTAATTGTAATATCATTACCTGGACTGAGTTTCAAAGTGGTGATTTTATTAGTAACCCTTTGATTGTTTATAAAAAATGTTTTAGAGGAATTATAGTTTTCAAGAGTTATTTCTATATTTTTTAAAGTATTTAAAGAAGTAATGTAATAATCCGTTACCTCGGTATTAAATGCTGGATATATTTCACCTGTAGAAATTGTAATAGAGGTGATTTCATTATTAATTATTCCATCATCTTCTGAACAAGAAGATACCATAAAAAGCAGTACTAATAAAAGGCAAAAATTGGAAAAAAAGTTATTCATACAAGTTTTTTATATAATAAAATCAAACTATTACAAGCAAATATACTTACTGTAATAAATAAATACTAATTATTTAAATAGATTGTTTTTTATAAATGCTATAATAAGAGTTAAAGCTTTTTCGATTGAGAATACGTTTAATTAGAAACTTAAATGGTCCATACTTATAATTTTTAAAAGCATTCTTTTTTAGAAACTTTAAATCTTCGGTTTCTAAATACCCTTTAGTTTGATAAATAAGAAGAGGTATTGAATACAGTTTGAAAAAATCTTCTTGTATTTTTTTAAAAGCTAAATTTATTTTTTCTGGAAAAGTATAAACCGCCAAACCAGTGATAATAATAATTCCATCTTTTTTTAGAAGCCTTTTAGCATGATTTAGTATCTCTTCTTTATTTTCAAGATAAGCCCAGTTTCTATTAAAAATAATTACATCAAAAGTTGCTTCTATTCTCCAAATATCTGTTGGTAAAAGTTGTATGGCTATAAAATTGTTCTTGTAATATTTCCTTGCTTTTAGGCCATCAAATTCATCAATAAAGAGGTCAGTAGTAACTAATTGATGTCCTTTTTGGGACAAGTAATTGCTTAACCACCCATTCCATCCACCATAATCTAGAATATGTAAGTTTTTTCTGTCTTTAATTTTGTTTTCGATTATTTTTAAATCCTTTCTTTTTGATTTCCAAGAATTATCATGTATTGAAAAGGGTAAATTTTCATATAAAGCGGTATCCTTTATTCTTTCCCCTCTTTGTTCTCTGAAATCTGTAAAGCAATTTAAAAAACGATCAAGTTGCTCTTTTTTTTCATTTGGAATAAAATCATAAACGCCCTCCAGCTGATACTGTTTTAAATCATTTAAATCTTGAGCTTCCTTAAAATCAGGATGACGAACTTTCATATTTTTTTATTATGATTAAATAAATCCACTGTGTGATGCAAACACTAATAAAAATACCTACAACCCCTAGTTTTTTTAATAATACAAAACCAAGTATAAAGTTAATTAATGTAGCAAAAAGATTAGAATATAGTACTTTTTTTTCAAGATGTTTTTTATACAAGCTATAAATAGGTATAATATAGTAAAATGAAGGTAAGGTGGAAAAGAAACAAATTATATAAACGGGCCATTCTAAACCTAACTTGACATATTTTTCTAAGAATAACCAAATGCAAAAAGACCCTAAAAGTGCCATAGGAATAGCAATTTTTCCAGCTATTTTCATTAGTTTATCAAATACCTGTTTATTGGATCGATATAATGATTTATTGATAGGTGCGGTAATCAAAAATGCCATAGATTGAAGCATTAAAAACGCTGTCGTAATCGTTTGATAACTAGAAATAATTTCCTTAGATAAAAATAAGTTCACCAAATATAAATCTATTTTAGAGTTTATCATTCCGCTAAACCCTAAAATGAAAAAGAATAAGCTAAACAATAATTGTTGAGATGAAATTTGAAAGCTTAATTTTTCTTTCCAAATTTTAAATAAAATTATACTGGATACTACTTTAACTAAAATACTTAAGCTATATATTCCTAAAATAAATTCTAAATCGAATTTTTCTTGATAATTTAAGGCGATAAAAAAAATCAAAAAGCCAAGAATTTCTATGAAAAGTTGCTGCGCAAATTTCTGTTGATAGATAATCAAACTTTCAAAAGAATTATAGGTGTGCATCAGAAATATAATTAGAATAGCACTTAATGAAATTTTTATTGGGAAAAAGAAAAAAAGAATACTGGTCGTAAAAATTAAAAGACTCCTTGTGAAAAAATTAGAAAAAAAATGAAAATAGACTTTTGATGGTTGATGACTATAGATTCGTATTAAATATTCTTTATTACCCCAGTTAAGTATGAAAACAAAAAGTGAAATCCATATTTGAATACTGATATATTCTCCCCAATTTTGTTTTCCAAAATGTTGTATACCAAAAATTATAATTATAAAATTTAATAAGGGAATAGTAAAACCACGTATGATATTAGTACAAATTTTAATTAATCTCTCCATGGTATAAAGTTAGATAGTCAATTAAAACAGACTCTAGATTAAATAAAAGCTTGCGTTGTTTTGTATTACTTTTTTGGTCTAACAATAAAAGACAATTCATTATTAAATTTTCTTTAGAATCACCTATTTTCCATTCTGGAATAGCAGTGCTAAAACCTACATCAAAAGAAACTAGTTTCATTCCAGAATAGAGTGCTTCTAAAAAAACAAATCCAAATGATTCATAGCTGCTAGTGTGTAATAAGATATTGGAAATACTCATTTTTTCCAAAACCTTTTTTCTTGAAAGTTTGCCTTTTAATTGAATGGTATTTTTTAAATTATAAGTTTCAATTAATTGATTGATTTTTGCATATTCGGTTCCATTGCCTATGATTTCAACTTTAATGTTAGGTTTTATTTCAACTAAATTTTTAATGATTTCAACAAATAAGGTATAATTTTTAATCGAAGTTAAAGAACCTACTCCCAAAATATCAATTTTATTTTCTTTTAAGTTAGGGAAATTGTTCTCGTCTAAAACCCAAGGAATAATTTGAGAATTTATAGTATGATTTGTAAATAAAGCAGTTTGATGATGATGTGATAAGGTAACAAGCGTAGCGTTCGATTTTTTTAAATGATATGCATATTTGTTTTTTTTATAAACATCTTGTCCCATAGCAGTTACAATATGTTTTATATTGTATTTTTTTGAAAATAGTTCTCCAATAAAAGAGCATTCTCCTATCCAAAAACTATGTAGTGCCGTTATAGGTTGCTGAAAATGCATTTTTTTAAGTAAAGAATACGCTTTTTTCCAAATTATAATTTTTTTAAACTTACTGTTCTCTCCATTTAGAGGGACAACAAGGATTCCATTCCAATAGTATTTTTGTTTTGTAAATGGATATTGGAAAGTGATTATGGTTATTTTCAAATATGGTGCAAAAGTAACTAAGGCTTTCAAATAAACTTGTAAGGCAGGAATTGCTGTAGAATCCTCTTCACATTCAGGGAAGCCGGGTGTTAAAAAAACAAGATGTGTATTGCTGTTTTGCATTATTTTTCTCTACTTATGTTTTTTAATAAGTATCTAAATTAGAATAACTAAAGGTGAAATTTTTAATTTCTATTTCAGAATCAAAGTTTAAATAACCTATTAACCATGATTCTTTTGACGAATTAAAATTATTTAATTGTAAAGCCATTTTTGATAAGGAATCTACCTGAAAAAGAATTTCATTTATGCCTAGAAAAAAAGCTTTTGTTTTTAATTTTTGTATGGTTTTTTTTAAGGCAAATTCAGAAGGTGCATAAAAAATCCCAACATGTATAATGGCTTCAATTTTAAACCAAATTAAGCAACCCTCATCTTCCATAAAATAATGGGGTTGTATTTTGTTTTTATATGATATAAATTTATCATTAAAGACTTGTTGAAACTGTTTTGTTTCATTTGTGTTTATTTTTTCAAGACTTCCAATAGGAGGTTTTTGTTTAAAAAAGTAGGAATAAATAAAATTAAAATGCAATTTGTTCACCATTTTTGCAAAAGGGATGGTGGGAATTTTTATATGATAGCGCTGCATAGGTAGATGCTCTTTCCAATCTAATTTTTTTGTACTATGATAGGTGTTCTCACTATGAAAAGCATATACAAATTTTATATTCTCTTGTTTCATTATCTCGTAAGAAAACTTTGCTAATTGAAAGTGTAATCCTTGACCTTGATATTCTTTTAATGTAAACGAATCACAGGCATGAGCCACAAAAATAGTTTTCTCTTTATTAGCAAACTGTTGCGGTAAGGCTCCATAAAAAGCTACGGGTAAATTTTCGAAATATGCAATACTACATATGTTTTGTATTCCAAGATATGATGTGTCATATTTATTCTTTAGATAGTTTATGGAAACTTTTTTATTGAATACCTTAAAGAAAAGAGTTTTTACAGCGAAAAAATCTTTTTCTTCTAAACGTTTTATTAAATAGTTTTTTGGTATACTCATTATAATTAGAAATAGGAACCTTTTAATAAAAAAGCAATTTGATTTTCTAATGAAATATAAGGATTTATTACGAATCGACTTTGAGTGTAGGGATTATTTTTTCCATAAGTTGTTGTATAATCAACTAAAAGAATTTTTTCAAACCCTATTGAAGTACAATATGCCAATAATTCATCACTGTAATAACCAAAAGGGAATGCAAATGTTTTAATATTTGTTTTACAAATTTCTTCAAGGATGAATTTACTTATTACAATTTCTTTTTTTGCTTCATCCAAAGGGATTGTACATAAATTAGCGTGGGTATGACTGTGAGATCCAAAGCTAAAAAGTGCATTTTTATGGATGGATTGGATTTGCTCCAATGACATTAGTTGCCAATAATCATTTAAATCTTTTTGTTGTATATCCTTCCAGTCTTCTTCAAAAACAGTATAAATTTCTTTTATTTTATCAAATGAATGACTTTTTAAAACTGTTTTTAAAGTCATTCCATTTGACAAAAAATCATTTTTGCTTTTGGTATACGTTATTCCATCAAAAATAATTTTTGTTTTTGAGGTAAAATAAGAAACTAGATCAATAAAATCAGCCCAAAGATAGTCATTGTTCTGATGAATTGTAGTTATAAAAAAATGAGCAGGAATTTCATACTTTTCTAAAATGGGGATTGCATATTTATAGTTATTTGCATAACCATCATCAAATGTAATAGCAATATTTAAAGTGTTTTTTTTAAATTTTTTGTTATAAAAATCGTCTAAAGAGATAACATTAAAATGAGTCGTTAGATATTGTATTATTTTTTCAAAATAAGAAACGGATATAAATTTACTATTAAATATATTTTTTTCATTTTGATTAATGCCGTGAAATACTAAAATTCGCTCACCATATCTATTCTTAAATAGGTGTTTTTGAAGCTTTAATTTGATAAAAACGGTATGTAGTGTCAGCCAAAAAAGATAGTTGATCTTTATCCAATACTTACTCATTCTTCAATGGTTTTATTTTATATAGCATCCAGCCATCAGGAAATTCTTTTAAACAAATTAAATTGTATTCATTATTTAATTTATTCCAATTAAGTAAAGGATTTTGACCTTCCCATTGTTTTTGAAATTTTGTTGGATGGAAAAGTACCAATGCATCTTTTTCAAAAGTAGCATATTCAATAACCCATAAATTTTTATAATCAAAATCTAATCCTCTTCCTTGTAATGCAACATCGATATCAAAACTATATAAAGTATTTTTTTTATAATTGTGCAATTCTTTAGCGATTGTTTTTTCTAAAATATTTCGGTTCAAAATAGGTTTCAAACTCAAATAACTCAAGCATACTTGAAGGAATAATAAAGTTAAAATCAAAAATTTTTCCATTTTATAAGTTTCCATTTTATCTACTAAATAAAGATAACTAGGATATAAAACAATTATTCCTAATGGATAAGAAAGTAATAAAAAACGATTGTTTTGATATGGAATTCCTGCTAAAAACAAACTATAGGTTAGCAACGAAAAAAGTACTATTTTTATTTCTGTTGTTATTATTTTGGTCTTGAAATAAAGTAATACTAAAACAATTCCAAAAAATAGAAATCTTGGATGAAATAAAGAGGAAAAGGCATAAATTATATTAGGAAAATTATAATTATTTACTCCTTCACTAGTCGTAAAAGATAGTTTAAAAAAATTAATAACTGACCATAATGTTAAGGCGTTGTGGTTCAAAAAGCCTATTGCGTTCTTTTGAATAAAAACGTGTGGCAATAAAAGAACTACACCAACTAGTACTAGTACAGGTAGGTGAAGAAAGTGTTTTTTTGTTTTAAAAAAGGAATAACAAATAGTTACAGCTAAAGGAGATAAAACTACAAATGCTACATAACGAGTCATTACGGCACAAATACTAAACACTACTACTAAATATAGATGTTTGATGGTTTCTTTTTTGTAATAACTAAATCCATGGTAAAAGCTAAGCACTATTAATGCAGTACAAAACATATCTGACATATTGGTAATGCCAAGACGGAATACCAATGGAGAAAATACAAAGGTTGCTAAAACATACAAAGAAATATAATTTGTTCTAGGATATAAGAGTAGAATGGTTTTTGAAATAAAATAACCACTTATCACTAAAGCGGCTATGCTAATCAATTGAAGCGCTATTGGAGGGGCAAATAGTAAGCTTACAATAGAACCTGTAATAGGGTAATAAAGAGGCCAAAAAAAGCTGCCTGGTGGTTTTCCTGATATTAAATACGTATGTAATGCTTTAGTGTATCTCAGGTATTCATACGAATCTTGGCCATATAATCCATCAAAGTCAAGAATAAAATGAATCACAATAAATAAAACTAAAATGAAACTTATTGTAATTAGGGTGGATTTATAGCTAAACATTACTTATTTTTGGATAAATAAAGATACAATTATTTTTGAAAAAAACAGTTTTATTATATAACCCGAAAGCAGTCTTTTTTGACATGCCATTGGCTTTGTTAGCCATTGGTTCTGTTTTAGATTCTGAAAAATATGAAGTCATCATTATTGATGGGCGAATAGAGGAAAGACCTATTGAAAAAATTAAAGAGTATCTTGTAAACGCAGTTTGTTTTGGAGTAACAGTTTTAACAGGAAGTCCTATTAAAGATGCGTTGTATGTTACTGGGGAAGTTAAAAAGATGCATTCAAAGCTACCCGTAATTTGGGGTGGATGGCATACATCCCTTTTTTCAGAACAAACTCTTAGAGATGAGAAAAATATAGATATAACGGTACAAGGACAAGGAGAACAAACTTTTAAAGAATTAGTTGAAATCATTAGCAACAATCAATCCTTATCGTCAGTTAAAGGAATTTGTTATCGTAATGAGATCAATCAAATTGTTAGAAATCCTCCAAGGACAATTGTTCCAATGGATACTTTTGCGGATGTAAATTATGACTTAATAGATGTAGAAAAATATTTTCAAAAAAAAGGTAAACGTCAACTCGATTACATTTCTTCAACAGGTTGCCATTTTAGATGTACTTTTTGTGCTGATCCTTTTGTTTATGAAAGAAAATGGACCGCAATTTCAGCTGAATTCATGGTGGATAAATTGGAACAACTACAAAAAAAATATAGCTTTACTGATGTAAATTTACAAGATGAAACTTACTTTACCTTTAGAAATAGAGTAGTAGAAATTGCTCAGCGAATTATTGATAAAAACTTAAAATTTTCTTGGGCTGCAACTATGCGAGCCGATCAAGGAGCGAGATTGAGTGATACAGATTTTGAAACATGTGTTGCTTCAGGATTAAGAAGATTATTAATTGGAGTAGAGTCGGGCTCACAAGAGATGATGGATTGGTTAAAGAAAGATATCAAAATGGAGCAGGTGTATCTCTGCGCTGAAAGATGTAAGAAACACAATATTGCTGTTATTTTTCCATTTATTGTTGGTTTTCCAGAAGAAAGTGCCCAAAGTGTTACAGCAACAATAAATATGGTTAATGAATTAAATCAAATGCATCCTAGTTTTTCAACACCCATATTTTATTTTAAACCTTACCCAGGTTCTACAATTACAGATGAAGTAGTTAAAAAAGGATATACATTACCTCAAACGATTCAAGAATGGTCAGACTTTGATTATATTGGTTCTTCAGGTCCTTGGGTTAGTAAAGAGAAATATGATTTTTTCGAAAATTTTAAGTTTTATTTGAAGTTAGCCTATACCAATCAAAAGCTGGTTTTCAAACCAATTCAATATATAGCAAGATTTAGATGTGGGGCTAATTTTTTTAAATTTTCTATAGAAAAGAAACTTTTTGAAATGTTCTTTAAGAAGGAAAAGTTATCCTAATCATTCTTGAAAATAGCAATCCAAAGAAAAGGAGAGTCGTTTCTGTTAAAAATGAGATTGTAAATTGATTTTTTAGGTTTGTACAAGATTTTATAAGTACTGATTTTTGGATATGTGTGATGAAAATAGTGATTTGCCATTTCTGGAAAGCCTAAATTAGTATAGTAATCTCGAGTTCTTTTTTTTGCATCTTGAATTTCTTCTTTTTCGTAAAAGGGACTATCTATGATATGAATTTCTCCATTTGGTTTTAAAAAAGATTGTAAGGTAGATATTACAATATCAAAATCGGAAAAATATTGAATTACACCATTCAGTACGATTATGTCAAATTTTTCTAAAAAGGAATGAGGTATTTTGAAAATATCACCATAAACAAATTGTAGGTTTTTCTTTTTAAAAACTCGTGTTGCTTGTTCTAATTCTAAAGAATTAACATCAAGTCCTATAACAAAGTGATTAGGAGAAACAGAAGCTAATTGGTTGGAAAACCATCCATTCCCACAGCCTAAATCTAGTATGTTTAAGTTGTTGTTTTTTGTGGTGAGATACGAAATAAATCGAGAACAAGATTTGGTTCTAGTAGGCCATTCTTTTGTTTTTAGAAAAGGTAATTGAGCAACTTCATTATCGGTTAAAATTCTATTTTCTTTTGCACGAACAGCAATATATGCAGTTTCTTTTTCAATCTTTTTTTCTGAAAGATAACAAACGTTTTTTTGGATATATAAGTATTCTAAATGCATTTTTATCGGTTTAATAGCATCAATCCATTCGCTAAAACAGCTTTTACCTTGTGTTTTAAAGCTTGTATTACATTAGTATTTTTCTTTTTATAAAATTCAACTTCATTCACGACTTTAGAAACCGCATAATTATAATATTTTCTAGAATAGGTACGCTCAAAATCAATATCTCTGTCGGTTGAGGTTTCCCAATCAGGAGCTTTTGTTATTTTATTTTCTATTTCATTATAAAGTGAAGTTCCTTTTATTGGATAAGCAATGGTGATAGTGTAATGCGTTGGGTTGGCATCTTTTAAATAATGTATGGTTTCGGTGATGTCCTTTTCTGTTTCTCCAGGATAACCCAGCATAATAAAGGTGCCTGTTTCAATGCCTAAAGCATTGGTTTTTTGAATCGCTTCTTTAACCACATTTACATCTACGCGACGATCCATCAAGTCAATTATTTTTTGAGAACCACTTTCTGCACCAATCCAAATTCGAAAGCAGCCTACTTCTTTTAATACCTTTAATATTTCATCATTTAATCGTTCGGCTCTTGTAATACATTCAAATGGAATTATAGCGTCTTGTTGTACTACTTCTTCTTTAAAAGCAAGCAACCATTTATGGCTAACTGTAAAAACATCATCCACAAACCAAATGGCATCAGGATTAAACTTGTTTTTTAGCTGTTTCATTTCAGCAGCCACTTGATGGGCAGGTCTTCTTCTATAGCTTTGACCATAAACTGCTGTACTGCACCATTTACATGTATAAGGACATCCTCTCTGCGTGGAAATTGTCATGGAACTTTGACCGTGATTTTGTTTCCAAGTATCCAAATAGATTTGCATGTCTATTGCTTCTCTATTGGGTAAGGGTAATTCGTCTAACTCTTTAAACTTTTTTCGACTTGGGGTTTGGACCAGATTGCCTTCTTCTAGAAATGCGATTCCATCAATTGTTGTGTACACGATATTTTGAAGTATAGCATTGCATAACTCATAAGTTGTTTCTTCTCCTTCACCAATCACCAAAAAATCGGCGCCTGATTTTAAATAATTTTCAATATTGTAGGAAACATCCGGACCACCAAGGATTATTTTGGGAAAACCAAATGGTTCCGTTTTTAAAATCTTAATAAGTTTAATGACTTCTACTTTAGTCATCAAGTTGGTATAAATACAAATGATTTTAGGTTGCTGTCCCAAGAGATACTGTAATTGTTCTTCTTGTGAAGTGAACGTAGTATCAAAAACTAAATTGTCTAAATTTTTACTTTTTAAATAAGCAGATACATACAATAAGCCTAACGGAGGATAAGGTTTCATTATCTTCAGTTCTTTTGGGTCGTCAGATAAATAATAGGCATGTGTGAATAAAATACTCATTTTTTCTGTAAAATTATAGCGTAATGATCGGCATACTTAGAAAGAAACGAAAAATTTCGAATTCGCAATTCCAATTTTTTTAAAAGCTTTAAAAAGCCTTTTTTATTAGTAAAAAAAGGTTCTAAATAAGAAGGAGGAATAAAAAAACCAATAGGTTTATATTCTATACACTCCAGTTTTTCTTCTGTTAAATGTACTATTTCTTTTGGATTATAATAGTAGGTAGGTATTTTTTCTCCATCGACATTTGCTAAAACAAGCTTTTTTTTTCTTCTGAAAGCTTTGTTCCATTTGCCTTTGGTTAAAAAATAAAATTGTTCCCAAATCGTGTTTTTAGGCATTAGTACCAAAACCATTTTACCTTTTTCTTTTAAAAAATGAGGTGCTGTTTTAAAAAACAAAGATAATTCTTCTGGTGACAAACAGTTTAAACCTCCAAAATTAGAAAACAATAAATCGTATTTTTCTTCTTTTTGAAAGGAAGAAAGACGGGTGATGTCTAAGGTTGAAAAAGTAAGATTTTGATGTTGATTTTTTGCTTTACCAATGGCAATCATCTTTTCTGAAATATCGGTAGCCATTACATCGAAATTTTGTGAAGCCAACCAAAGGGCATCTTCACCTGTACCACAATTGATTTCAAAAATAGTTTTAACAGTTAGTAAATGCTGTGATAAAATGTTGTAGACAGTTTCTCGTTGTGATTTACCAATAACAGTTTGTGTAAACGATTGGTCATAAGTAGCAGCAGCACTATCAAAACTAGCTTTCATTTTCTAATGTTTTGAGTTTAATTTTATCCCAATAAGCACTCGGAATGTAATACATCAGTTTTAGAATGGCTTTCAATTTATTGCTGCTAATTTGAGAATTGAACAGATGTTTTAAATAATAAAATCCCTGACTTTTTCGATATTCTTTATGAACAAACCGTTGTAATTTTCGATAATAGTTAGAGGAATATGTACCATGGAACATCAAATCTAAATCATCTGAATCTTTCCAATTGGCTTTTAATTGTAAGTCGTCTTTAACTTTATCATAAAATTTAGTTCCAGGTAAAGGATAGGATACCGAAATACCTATATTATCGGGTAAAAGTTCCTTTACCATTTGTATGGTTTTTTGAATGTCTTCTTGAGTTTCTGTTAAATACCCAAACTGTAAAAAGAAGGCTACTTTTATATTTTTTTGCTTTAGTAAATGGGTGGCTTCATAAATTTCTGACACTTGGGTACCTTTATCCATAGCATCCAAAATTTTTTGAGAGGCACTTTCTGCACCTACCCAAACTTCCTCTAGTCCTGAGGCAGCTAATGCATTAATAGTATCTTCTTTTAATAATAAATCCACTCTGCTTTGAATGAAATAGCTTATTTGGAGATTTCTATTTTGTAATTCTATATTAAATTCTTGAACCCAATTTGTTTTTAAACCAAAAATATCATCACACATCCAAAATCGTTTTACTCCAAAATTTTCTTTTAAATACGCAATTTCTTTAACAATATATTCTGGAGAATGTGCATTATAGCGATTGCCGTAAATTGGCTTAGCACACCAGTTACATTTGTAAGGACAACCTCTAGTAGTTGCAATGTTTAAAGTAAATTCTTGACCGCTTTGTTTCCAAATGTTACGATAGGAATCTATATTTATTAAATCCCATGCTGGGAAAGGTAATTCGTCAAGGTTTTGAAGCACTGCACGAGCTGGGTTTACTTGTGTTTTCTTGTCTTTTTTATAAGCAATTCCTTTGATGTGTTCTACTGAGTTTCCTTTTTCTAAAGTTGCAATCAATTCTTCTAAGGTTATTTCTCCTTCCCCTTGAATAATATAATCAGCACCTTTTTCTAAATATTCTTCATAATGATCTGTAGCATCAGAACTGCAAACGATTACACAACAATGATTTCTTTTACCAATCTGAATCATCTCAAAACAAGCTTCTCTCATATTGGTCAGGCACATTTTGGTCAAATAATTAAAACCGTCATCATAAATTACCAAATAATTAAATGCCTCTTTTTTAATAAGAGTTTCCACTTCTTTTGGAGAATCTAATAAATTGGTGTCAAATAAACGTACTTGATACCCTTTATTTCTCATCAAAGCTGCCGCATAGATTGTTCCTAAAGGAGGAAAAGGCATTTTGTTTTTCCATTGTTTAGGATCTAATTTGTAATAATAGGAATGAGAGAAAAGGATATTAGACATGTTCTTTAGGGATATCTATTTGAAAGTTTTCTTTAATAAAATCATATTTTTTATTGAGTGTATCAATCACTCTTTTCTGAAAATTGGAGGGGTGATGTTTCGATACTTTTTTAGAAGATTTGAAAGCTAATTCAAAATCTTCGGGAAGCATTTTATGTTTGAATTTCTTTTTCCAAAAAAAGAGAGTCGTTTTAAAAGCAGTTTTTTCTAAAATGTTGCCAAGAGAACTAGAAAAAGTTTTTTCAGATAATCGTGTAAAACTATTTTTATTTAGTGGTAAAACGGTTTCAATATTGGTTTTTTTATTGGGGATGAAATCTTTATACCATTCATTTTTTTTAAAAAATTCTTTAAAAATAGTATCTCCATATAAAGGAATCAGAGTTGCGATTTCTGTAGCAGTAAAAATATTTTTTTCTTCTATTTCTAAATATTCAGAGGTTATAAAATAATTCATGCAGAAATATTTTCTGGAATTCAAAAGAAAAATTTTTTTAAATAAAATTAAAAAAGTTCTACAAGTCCAAAGATGATTGGGTTTTGTAATAATGAAATAATCCACATCACTATTTTTATCAAAATAGCCTTTGGATAAGGAGCCTGAAATGGCTATCCCTTCTATAAATGGAAAACAACGCGATATAAATTGGGCTCTTTTTTTAGCTTTAATTAATGCAATTGCAGCATTTTGATTTCCTTTTTTTCTTTTTTCGATGCAGTCACTTGAAAGATGAGTATGGTAAAAATCTTCTGTTTTTTCAATAATTCCCTTTGAAAGAGCAGTCTTTAATTCTTCGTGTACGATACGTAATTCCCTATGAGGAGAATATTGGTAAATTTCCTCCTCTTTTAATGGGTGGTTAAATATTGAAAAATACAATATTGGCTTTAAAATTTTCAAGTTTTTTTGTTTATAGATGTTTGTTTTGTTTTTCAAATTTATTAAATCAACAGTTGTAAAGATAAGGAAACTGAAATATTAACATAAGATATTAATTTGTTTTAAAATCATATGGAAATTCTACATTTTTATATTCGTGTAGCTTGGTAAATGGAATTAAAAAACTAGTTTCACAACTTCTAATAACCCGAGCAAATGTTGGTGTAAATTCTATACCTTGTTCTGTAAAGTTCCATTGTGGGAACGTCCAAATGCTTAAGTCTTTATAATCGCAATAATCCTCTTGATAGGTAGGAGTTTCAAATTTTTCATTTTGATTGATTAATTCAAATACTTTTGGTCCAAAGTAATTCGTCCTGTAATCTGAAAACTGCATAAAATTTTCATGATTATAAGACGTAACGGATTTGTCAAAGGCTAAAATATCATCAATTTCATACTTTTTTCCAGAATGTAAGTCGATTACATTTCCTTCACCACCAAAATCAGGATGTGCACCGCCACAATAATAAGAAAGGAAAATATGATATCCTAAAAGATTATTGTCTAAATATGTGATGGTTATGTTGTATTCAATACCTCCACCTGTATTGTAGCTAAATGGAGAAGAACAACTTAATTGGTTTAAAGTCATTTCAATGTGTTTCTTTTCCAGAATAGAATTTATCATGTTTCTTGTTTCTTCTGGAAAAGTATTTCCTAATCTAAAAAAGGGTGTAGCACAATGCTTTTCAGTAAACCAAATAATTTCTTGGTTCTTATAACTGGCAATAGAATCTTGAGAAAAATGAATATAATTTGTTTTAACAGCATCTAAATTACGATCTGTTTCTTCATCAAATTCAAATTTAGGGTATTTTGAAAACTCAATTTTTTTTAAGGTAACTGTTATATTTTTGCCTGCTTTATTTTTCCATTGCCCTATAAAGTCTGAATTTACTTTAGTTAATTCAAATTTTTCTTCAAAGTCAGTCTCTTCATAATCATTACCAAAATATAGGTTGTAAGATTGTTCCTTAAATTTTCCATTTAAACGAATATCTTTTAATGATTTTTCATAAAAATAATTTCCCTCAAGGTAGTTGTTATCGTATTCTGATATTTCCATGAAAATAACAGATTTCCCTAATTTTCCCTCTAAATAATAAGTGTTTTGAGAGAAATTTAGAATTGGAACTAGTAAAAAGAATAGTATTTTAAAAGTCATTTTCATGTGTAAGTTTATATGCTATTTGTGTGTAATACTATCCAAATGTAAGAAGAGAAATCATTTTAATTTCTCTTGTTAAATAAAACGATTTTATTAATTAATTATTGTACAAATTCCGTTAATACAACCCACCTGCTCAGGTGGATTAACTATCGCACAATCAGAAAAAATTTCGAATTCACTATTGTAGGAGTTTTCTAGTTGATTGTAAGTATTTACCATTTCAGTTAAATAAGCTTCATCTACAGCATTAGAATAAATTAAATATTCCCAAGGACCGCCACATGGTTTTGAACCAAAAGCAATGAAATTGCAACCTGTAGTTTCGTCACAGGGAAATGAAGCAATATAATCTAAAATGACCTGTTTGTTATTACGTAATTCATTACTGTAATCATTTCTACTTTTTTCTACTATAGGTTTTTCACATTGAAAACTTTGAAGTAGTAGACATATCACAAATACATTTAAAATCTTTTTCATAGCTATTTTTTTTATTAAGATGGGTTCCCTTCAATTAGGTTGCGTAAATAGCTTAAAAATCGTATTAATGTGCTTCTAGCCAGTCTCTTCCCAAACCTAAATCAACAGTAAGTGGAACTGATAATGTAAAAGCATTTTCCATTTCTTGTTTGATCATGGGTTGGATTTTTTCTAGCTCACTGTTGTGTACATCAAATACCAATTCGTCATGCACTTGTAATAACATTTTTGATTGCCAATTTTCTTTTTTTAAACGGTTATGAATATTAATCATAGCTAATTTGATAATATCTGCAGCACTTCCTTGAATGGGAGCATTAACTGCATTTCGTTCTGCACCACCTCTTACCACAGCATTAGCCGAATTAATGTCTTTTAAGTAACGTCTTCTACCTAAAACAGTTTCTACATATCCTTTTTCTCTTGCCGTATCGATTTGATCATGTATGTAAGCCTTTAATTTAGGATATGTTTTGTAATAGGCATCTATTAATTCAGCACTTTCGCTACGTGTTAAATCGGTTTGATTACTTAATCCAAAAGCGGAAACGCCATATATAATACCAAAGTTTACGGTTTTAGCATTGCTACGTTGTTCTTTGGTTACCTCTTCTAAAGGTACATTGAATACTTTAGAGGCTGTGGAACGGTGAATGTCTTCTCCTTTTTGAAAAGCTTCTATCATGGTTGTTTCGCCAGATAAAGCAGCAATAATTCGTAATTCAATTTGTGAATAATCGGCTGCTAATAAGGTGTGATTTTCATCTCTTGCAATAAATGCTTTTCTAATTTGTCTTCCACGTTCTGTACGAATAGGAATGTTTTGTAAATTTGGATTGTTAGAACTTAAACGACCTGTAGCAGCAACCGTTTGCATGTAATCGGTATGTACACGATGCGTTTTAGGATCTACTTGGTTTGGAAGCGCATCAACATAAGTGCTTTTTAATTTAACAAGTTGTCTCCATTCTAAAATATGACGCACAATTTCGTGGTCTTTGGCTAAGTAACTTAGAATTTCTTCCCCAGTTGCATATTGACCAGTTTTGGTTTTCTTTTGCTTGGTACCGCCAATTTTTAGCTTATCAAACAAAATATCCCCTAACTGCTTTGGAGAAGCTAAATTAAAGGTTTCACCAGCTAGCTCATATATTTTTTGTTCGAAAGTGTCTATTTCAATTTGCATGTCTTTCGACATTTTTTGTAAGAAATCAACATCTAAATTTATTCCTTCACTTTCCATAGCTGCAAGTACTTCAAGTAACGGAATTTCTATTTCGTCAAATAATTTTTTGGTTCCTACTCTTTCTAATATAGGTTGGAAGTGTTCTTTTAATTGAAAAGTAATATCTGCATCTTCAACAGCATATTCTTTAACCTCTTCAATAGCAACTTCTCGCATCGATTTTTGATTTTTCCCTTTCTTGCCAATTAATGTTTCAATTGACTTTGGAGCATATTTTAAATACGTTTCTGATAATACATCCATATTATGTCGCATATCAGGATTGATTAAATAGTGTGCAATCATGGTATCAAAAAACTTTCCTTTTACAGTAATGCCATAATTTGCTAAAATTTTTAAATCGTATTTTAAATTTTGGCCAATTTTTTCAATTTGCTCGTTCTCAAAGAAAGGAAGTAGTTTTTCAGCTAAAGCTTTTGCTTCTTCTTGATTCTCAGGAAACGGAACATAGAAACCTTTTCCTTTTTCCCATGAAAATGCGATACCTACTAATTCTGCATGCAAAGCATCTAAACCTGTAGTTTCTGTATCAAAACAAACGGAAGTTTGCTTTTGTAAATTTTGTAATAGTAATTTTAGAGCTAAATCCCCTTGAACAATTTGATAGAAATGCTCGGTATTTTCTAATGTATTGTAGTATGAATTTGTAGTGCTTTCTTCAGAAGGATCGTCTGAAAAGCCAAATAAATCCATTTGATTTTCTGCTGTTTTTTTAACGGGACTTTTCTTTGCTCCACTCTGGTTTAAAGGTGTGTCTTCCTCATTTGAATTTCCATTAGCACCAAAAAGTTTGTCAAATTGTGCTTTCATTTGACGGAACTCTAACTCTTGAAAAATAGCATCTGTTTTTTCAACATCAGGATGCGAAAGTTCAAAATCCTTTTCATTAAATTCCACTGGGCAATCTAAAAGTATAGTGGCTAATTTTTTAGACAGCAATCCTTTTTCTTTATTAGCTTCAATATTTTCTTTCATTTTTCCCTTTAACTGATGCGTGTTGGCTAATAAATTTTCCATCGAACCATACTCTGCTAAAAATTTCTTAGCAGTTTTTTCGCCTACGCCAGGTAATCCAGGAATATTGTCTACAGCATCTCCCATCATTCCTAAAAAGTCAATAACCTGTTCAGGACGTTCTACTTCAAATTTTTCCTGTACTTCAGGAATACCCCAAATTTCAATTCCATTCCCCATTCTTGCAGGACGATACATGAAAATATTTTCAGAAACTAATTGCGCAAAATCTTTATCTGGAGTAACCATAAAAACTTGGTACCCTTCTTTTTCAGCTTGTTTGGCTAAGGTTCCAATTAAATCATCCGCTTCAAAACCTGCTTTTTCCATAATTGGTATATGCATGGCTTTTAGTAATTCTTGAATGTAAGGAACGGCAATTTTTATTGCTTCTGGAGTTTCATCTCGGTTTGCTTTGTATTCTTGAAACATTTCTAAACGAAAATCA
This sequence comes from Flavobacterium sp. NRK F7, assembly GCF_024054195.1. Taxonomy (GTDB): domain Bacteria; phylum Bacteroidota; class Bacteroidia; order Flavobacteriales; family Flavobacteriaceae; genus Flavobacterium. Next base: position 1,135,706 of record NZ_JAMXLB010000001.1, read on the forward strand.
CTTCCTCCTTTGTCAAATGCTACGGCTAGATGGTCTGGTTTCTCTCTTTTTATAACATCCATTAAGGAATTCATAAATCCCATTATAGCAGAAGTGTCCATTCCTTTAGAATTAATTCTTGGATTTTTAATAAAAGCATAATAACCTCTAAAAATTAACGCATAAGCATCGAGTAGGAATAATCGTTTTTGTGACATGAAATTATTTTTTAATTCGAAATGTAAAAATACAATTCTTTAAAACATTTATTCCTTTTTTCATTGTAAAATATAATTAACATAAACTATAGAAAAAATGTAATTAAAGTTAAACTTTTGATAATCAATGCCTTTAATAAGTCTTTTGATTACTTTTAATCTAAAAATAATAGAAGATTATGAAAAAAAAATGGCCCCATTTTAAATTGTTTTTTTTGGTAACATGCATGAGTTTTTTAATGCAGTACTCTGTTGCTCAAGTAGGGATTAACACCACTTCTCCAGATGCTTCATCAGTACTTGAAGTAAATTCAAATTCCAAAGGATTTTTAACTCCAAGAATGACAACAGCACAAAAGAATGCAATTACCTCACCTGCTAATGGTTTGATGGTATTTGATACAGATACTAAAGAATATAGTTACTACGATGCTTCAGCTAGTACTTGGATAAACATTAAACAAGGAAGGTCTAAATTTAAGCGTATTAAATCAACGGATGTTTTGGCAACCGTTTTGGCTGCAGAGTTAGCTGCTGGAGGAGGAACTAAGTATTTGTTAGACTCACAAACGTTATATGAAATTAATGGTACTGTTTTAGTTAATTTGCCAATAGAATTAAATAATGCGTATTTAGTTGGTTTAGATGCTGGTGATGATAAATTAGTAAAAGCAACAGGAGATTTGTTTACAGGAAGTACAGGAGGTACAATCAAAGTGCTTACACTAGTAGCTTCGGCTGGTAATGTTTTTAATATAAATGGAGGAGGAACGCAGTCGATGATATTCAGGGACTGTGTTATTGCAAATTCAAGTAATGTAGGTGTTTTGCAAAGTTTTACTTTAGTTTTTGGAAGTGTGATTCAATTTGTAAGCAATTCTAACGGTTTAATTTATAGGAATATTGGAAAATTGCTATTGGATAACCAAGCTTGGTTTGGTAATAACCTAGGTACTTTTGAAAAATATGAGGGAACTTTTACCTCTATTCAAAAGCAAGGCGGTTTTATGGATGTAAATGGAACAGCTATTGGTATGGACATGTCTTCAAACCCAACGGTTTCATCAGATGGAACGTTATATGGCGTAAATTTTGCAGGAACTTTATCTACTGGTTTGTATGTGAAAGGGTATACGACAGGTTCTTATACCGGTTTTAATTTTAATAATACTTGGAATGTGAATTGTTCAGGAATCCCTTTTGAAGGAGATAGGGTTGCAGTGGGAGATATCAATTACGATTATCCTGTAGGTTCTGGAGTATCAACTACGGTTTCAGGGAGTCCTGCGAAATTAGCTGGTACGACTACATCAGATAATCTTTTTCGTTTTTCAAGGGGTGGAACAGACAATAGATTGCAATATTTAGGGAAAGCAAAGCGGTTTTTTAAAGTTAGTGGATCAGTTTCATTTCAATCTTCTACAAATGGTATTGTCTATATACTTTATATCGCAAAAAATGGAACAGTAATTAATAAATCTAAAGTATATGTAAAAGCGAATTCAACTTCAGATATTCTTGCAACTCCAATTAATGCGATTACAGAATTAAGTCCGAATGACTATTTAGAAGTTTATGCTGAAAAATATGGAGGAGGTAGCGGAAGTATCTTTATTGTATCGCTAAACTTACTCGTGTACTAAAAAAGACTTTTTTAAAGTTTAAAAATAGAAAGCATTATTCGAAAGGGTAGTGCTTTTTTTACGTTCGTTAAAGTTTTAATAATTCCTACTTGCTACTGCTTGATTATTCGTTACTTTGTCTAAAAAATAGAAAATGCTTCGTTGGTTAATACCGCTGTTATTAATTTCTTTATTAGAGTTTTATTCTTTTCAGGCTGTAAAAACAGTAATAAAGTCAAAATGGGTACTTGGAATTTATCTTTTACTTTCTTTAAGTGTTATCCTATATATAACCTATTTCTTTTTAACTCACGATAGAGGATCGGGTCAAAATAAGCAATCTTTGTTTACTGTTGGTTTGTTTTTGATTACTTTTTTGCCAAAAATTTTTATAACAGTCATTCTCTTAGGAGAAGACATTTACAGATTACTGGCGGGCTGTTTGAATTATTTTATTGGAAATAATAATAGCGATTATTTTTTCCCGCAAAGGCGAAAATTTGTTAGTCAAATTGCACTTAGTTTAGCTGCAATTCCTTTTGGGTCATTGTTATATGGGATGACAATAGGAAAATATAATTTTAAAGTTAGAAAAAAAACATTGTATTTTTCAGATTTACCAGAGTCATTTGATGGTACTACGATTACACAAATATCTGATATTCATAGTGGAAGCTTTGATGATAAAGAAAAAATTGAATATGCTATTGATTTGATTAATCAACAGCAATCGGACTTGGTTTTGTTTACGGGAGATATTGTAAACACCCATGCGAAAGAAATGGAACCTTGGATTGATACCTTTAAAAAAATTCATAATCCAAAATTGGGAAAATATTCTGTTTTAGGGAACCATGATTATGGAGAATATTTTGATTGGGATTCTAATGAAGCGAAACAACAAAATTTCGATGCTATCAAAGATCTGCATCGTCAAATTAATTTTGATTTATTGTTGAATAGAAATGTAACGATTACCAAAGGAAATGATAGCATAAAATTAATAGGTGTTGAAAATTGGGGAAGGCATTTTAAAAAAGCTGGAGATTTAAAAGTGGCTTCAAAAGATGTGAAAAAAGAAGATTTTAAAATTTTAATGAGTCACGATCCTAGTCATTGGGATGCTGAGGTTCAACATCATGAAGATCATTATCATCTAACACTTTCTGGCCATACCCATGGGTTTCAGTTTGGAATTGAAATTCCAGGTTGGATTAAATGGAGTCCTGTACAATATGTATACAAGCAATGGGCAGGTTTATATGAAAATACAGGAAAATATATTTATGTGAATAGGGGTTTTGGATTTCATGCCTATCCAGGTCGAGTAGGAATTATGCCTGAAATAACTGTAATAGAACTAAAAAAAGGTTAAAATGTGGCTTAATTCAGTAAAAATGCTACATTTGTATATTATTTTTGCTTAAAAATTTCGATTTATGTCAAAATTTGGTGAACTTATCGATGCACGTGTACCTGTATTGATAGATTTTTTTACAGAATGGAATGAACCTTCTGTTGCTATGAATGAAGTAATTCGTGATGTTGCTGCGGCTTTAGGAGATAAAGCTAGAGTAATAAAAATTGATGTGGATAAAAATCGAGAGCTTGCGGAAGCTTTACGAGTAAAAGGTTTGCCTACACTGATGATTTATAAAGAAGGTCAAATGGTTTGGAGACAAAGCGGTGAAATGGATGCAAATACTTTAATTGCTCTTGTTCAAGAGCAAGCCTAATCAAGCGTTTCAAACGTAAACCCTTTTTCTTTTAATTTTTGTATTGCTTTAGGTAAAGCGTACTCTACGTTTTTTCTAGCTTTTAAGCTGTCGTGAAAAACAATAATACTTCCAGTTGTAGTGTTTTTTAAAACATGGTCTAAACATTTTTCAGGACTAGTACTTTGATCAAAGTCATAGCTTAAAACATCCCACATTATTATTTTAAATCCTTTTTCTCTAAGTCTATTTGCTTGTTTGTTTTTTATTTTGCCATATGGGGGACGAAATAGAAAAGAAGTATCATATTCTTTTTTTAAAATTTTAAATTGATCTTTAATTGCTTCCTGGCAATAATCTGTATTTGTAATATATTCTTTTGAATTCGTTTTCCAACCATTAAGATGATTAAAAGTATGGTTGCCAATACTATGCCCTTCTTTTATTATACGAAGAAATATATCGGAGTGTTTTGATATGTTTTCCCCAATACAAAAAAACGTAGCTTTTATATTTTCCTTTTTTAATATATCCAATACCCATTCGGTAACTTCAGGAATAGGTCCGTCATCAAAAGTTAGAAAAATTTTTCGTGACGTATTTTTAATTTTCCAATGGTATTTAGGAAATACATATTCAAAAAAAAAGGGTGTTTTAATCCAAAATCGGTTCATTTTGTAAATGTAAAAATAAAAAAGTGAGACCTGTAAATAAGATCTCACTTTTTTATTTAGGATGATGAGGTATGTTTAGTTTTATTCCATATCTCTGTCAAACTCAGGAAACATCTTGTTGTAATTATTGAATTTAACTTTTTCTTCATTATAAAAAGAGGTGTCATTCGCTCGTTTCATAATTTTTAAGAGACTTCTGTAGCGCTCAATATTTGAAATGATGACCATCATATCATCTCTTTCCATATTTGCTTTATTTAAGCCTTTGTAATAGGTTAATTCTTCTTGGTACTTCGTAATTAGCTTTTTAATGATTGCTTGTGCCTTTTCTTTTTTTCCAACTTCATAATAGCCTTCTGCAAATGGGTCTACTAGAGTATAGTACTCAAAATAATCAATTGGCATTTTTTCCATCGCCAAATCAATTATCTTTTCTGCCTGATTCATTTTGCCTTCATTAATTAAAGTTTCCATTAAACGAGCTAAATTCGTTCTATAGGTTATCCCGTTTTTACGCGTTTCTGGATCATAATACATATTTGTGTTTCCGCTATTGCCCCAATCCCATTTGCGAATAATGTTGTACATTTTGTCGGAGTCAATGAATCCCATTTCTAATGGATTTGGACCGTCATTATTCTTTTTGGTTTTAATCGGAACCAATTTAAAACACATAGCATCTAATTCCAGATAATCTTTCATCCATAAATAATCATCATCTCCAAAGCTACCACCAGTGAAATAAATAGGTCTTTCCCAATTATTTGCGTTAATAATATCTAACATCATTAATCTGTTTTTGTACAAAGCATCTCCTTTGATTTTGAATTCGATGTACGGTACAATTGAATCGTAATATTTTGGTGAAACAACTTTGTTTTTTATAATGGTTTCTTTATCAATCGGAATGATAATTTTATTCGATGGGAAATAATTTACAGATTGACCACTTCGTAGTTCGATTTTGGCTCTTTCATCTTCTAAAGATAGAAAACGAATTAGATCTTGTAAGAGTATAGAGTCTTTCGTTTTTTCAATAAAGAAACTATAATCTCTATTACTACCTTTATACAAGTCGCGAGACATAGTCAGTGGAATCGGATCAGATTCATACGCTTTTCTCCTCATTTGATCAATGTACCAATCGGTCATAAATAAACTCGTATTTACAATTCGAACATCCGTACGATAACCTTCAATTTCTTGTGCATACCATAAAGGGAAAGTGTCGTTGTCGCCTATCGTAAATAGAATGGCATTTTCATCACAAGAATCTAAATACGCTTTTGCGTTTGCTAATGCAGTGTATTTGTTAGCACGAGAATGATCATCCCAATTTTGAGAAGCCATAAGCACAGGTGCAGCTAATAAAGTTAATCCTAAAACAATAGGAATCGTAAGCTTTGGGCTCAGGTATTTTTTTATTCCATCATATAAAGAATAGACTCCAAAAGCAATCCACATTGCAAAAATATAGAAAGATCCAACTAAAGCATAGTCTCTTTCTCTAGGTTCAAATGGGCGTTCATTCAAATATACTTTTAGTGCTAAACCTGTAAATAAAAATAGAACAAGTAAAACGTAAAAACTTTTAATGTCTTTTTTTGCATGATATATGATACCAATTACTGCTAAAATAAAAGGTAAAAAGAAGTAGGTATTTCTTCCTTTGTTGTTCAACATGTCAGAAGTTAAATTGTCTTGAGAGCCTAAACGTATAGCATCTAAGGGTTTGATACCGCTAATCCAGTTTCCATCTGTATTGTCTCCTTTCCATTGATTGTCGCTTTGTCTTCCAGTGAAATTCCACATTAAGTACCTCCAATACATATAGCCAAATTGGTATTCAAACATGAATTTCATATTGTTAAAGAAGCTTGGTTTTTCAACGATTAAATAGTCTCCATATCCTTTTAAAAATTTATCATAATCTTCATAATCTAAACGGTGGCTGTTAAATGCACTTCTAAATTCAGCAACTATTTGAATCAATTCTTGTTCGTCTGCATATTCCGGCTTAATTCTGAAATCTAACGGTTCTGTAAATAGCATGTAATTTTCACTATGATCGCTACTCCACATTCTAGGCAAAAAAGCTTTGTGGTTGTCGTCAGTATTTTGATTGGCGTTTTTATAATTATTAGTAATTATATATTTTCCAGATTTGTAATCTCTTTCATAATTTGGTTTTCCATCTGTATAAGGATTATTTTCGTCTAATCCAGAATAACTATCAGAAAATTGAGGGCCATAAAAAAGATGCTGTTCTCCATATTGTTCTCTGTTGTAATAGGCTAAGACTTCAGCTGCATCAGAAGGTTTATTTTCATTTATAGGAGGATTTGCATTGGCTCTAATGGGGAGCATTAACCATGTTGAGAATCCAATTAATATGAATAAAACGGATAAAATAATGGTATTGTAAAACACATGACCTTTCGCTTTTGTATATCGCAAACCAAAATAAAATAAAGATAATAATACAAGGAAAGCAATTATAGTTCCTGAATTAAAAGGTAGTCCTAAGTTATTTACTGCAAAGATTTCTGTTTTTCCAAAAAAAGCTAAAGTATAGGGAAGTAATAATTTAAAAATAAAAAGCAAAATTGCAACTATGACCACATTAGCAATGAGGAAACTTTTTAAAGTAATATTTTTATATTTCTTGAAAAAATAAAGAAAACCAATGGCAGGTAAAGTTAATAATGTCATAAAGTGAACTCCAAATGATAATCCAATTACTAAGGATATAATTAAAAGCCATTTATTTCCTTTGGGCTTATCCATGTCTTGTTCCCATCGTAAGCCTAACCAAAATAAGATTGCAATTAAGAATGAAGCCATTGCGTATACTTCTGCTTCAACGGCATTGAACCAAAAACTATCTGAAAACGTAAATGCTAATGAAGCTACAAAGGCGCTACCTAAAATCATAATAGCGTTCTCTGTTGAGGCATTTTCTTCTTTTATAAAAATTCTTCTCATTAAAAGTGTCAGTGACCAAAACATGAACAGTATGGTAAAAGCACTTGAGAATACCGACATCATATTTACCATTAAAGCAATTTTTGAGGTACTGGTTGCAAACATGGCGAAGAAAGCACCTAACATTTGGAATAAGGGAGCACCTGGAGGATGTCCGATTTCGAGATTGGCAGAAGTAGCAATATATTCACCACAATCCCAAAAACTCATTGTAGGTTCAACGGTTAAAGAGAAAGTTACCAAAGCAATTGCAAAAGTGAGCCATCCAATAATCGTATTCCATTTTTTAAAATTAAATGCAGTCATAAAATGTATATTTGTCTTTTTTAATTTGTAATACAAAGAAACTACTTTTTTGTTAGTAGAAAAGATTTAAAATAAATTTTAATATTTTTTTTAGAAAAACTTGCAGATTAAAAAATATGTTTTAAATTTGCACTCGCATTCAGGAAATATGGCCCATGGTGTAATGGTAACACTCCGGTTTTTGGTACCGTCATTCAAGGTTCGAGTCCTTGTGGGCCAACAAAAAAAGCCTCTCATTTGAGAGGCTTTTTTTTATGTTTTTTTAAGTTATATTTTGAAGGTAATAACAGGTCTTTTAGCATGATTTACAAGATCTTCACTAATACTTCCATTAAAGAAGTGTGAAAGCCCTTTTCTTCCATGTGTGCTCATTCCAATAATATCTGCATCAATGCTTTTAGCGAAATGAAGGATTCCTTTCTCTACATTGATGTCGTTATAAATGTGTGTTGAAAAGCTATTGATGTTGAAATGTGAAACAAAATCATCCATGATTTTTTGCGCTACACGAGTTGATTTGAAATTGTTTGGGGTGTTTATGTTTACCAAATGAATGTGAGAATTAAATTTATTAGCGAAATCCACTACTTTTTCAAACGGACTTTTTATTTCGTCTGAAAAATCGGAAGCAAATACAAAATCTTTGGCACTAAAGTCGGTTTCTTCTCTTTTGATAACTAAAACGGGTATTTCGGCATTTCGAACTACTTTTTCGGTATTTGAGCCAATGAACATTTCTTGAAAACCACTTGCTCCGTGAGATCCCATTACAATTAAATCGGCATTGTGTGTTTTTTGATTGCTCATGATACCGTCAAATGCAATTTCAAACTGAATTACTTTTGTAGTTTTTATGCCTTGTAAATAAGGAGCGTTCATCAAATTGTCTAATTTGGCAATTGCAGCATTTTTAAAAAGCATTAGTTCGGGTATTTCGTGTGAAGAAGTTATAGCGTCATTTCCGGTAGTAGGAAGTTCTAACATGTGAATAAGTATAATTTCACTATCGTCTTTTTTGGCAATTTGAGCAGCAACTTTTAAGGCATATTCGGCATGTTTGGAAAAATCTGTGGGTACTAAAATTTTTTTCATAAAATATATTTTTTAGTTTGAATTGTAAAAGTTTACATCATAAAGTTACTGATTATATTCTAATTAAACAATTATTTTAAATTAAAAAAAATATTATGTATATTTGCATCGATTATTTATATAGTAGTTAAATAATGAGGCACGCAACGCGTGCCTCTTTTTATAAAAATATGACATTTAAAGAGGAAGTAAATCAATTGTTGCACAAAGCGCTTGAAGAGCGCCCTTCGCTTTTTTTGATTGATTTAAAAGTAGATGATGCCTATAAAATTAATATTATTTTAGATGGCGATAAAGGAGTTACTTTGCAAGATTGTATCGATGTGAATCGTGCTATAGATGCTAGTTTAGATGCCGAAAAATATGATTTTAGTATTGAAGTGGCTTCAGCAGGACTTTCGAGTCCGCTAAAGTTGGTGAGGCAGTATAAAAAGAATATTGGTCGTAATTTAAAAGTAAAAACAACTTCTTCTGAAGAAATTGAAGCCTTACTTACTGCTGCCGATGATAATGGTATTACATTAGAATGGAAAGCAAGAGAACCAAAAAAAATCGGAAAAGGGAAAGAAACAGTAGAAAAATCTGTAAATTTGCCTTATTCTGAAATTAAAGAAGCTACAGTAATAGTATTATTTTAAATAAAGAGTTGACATGGAAAATATTGCGTTAATAGAATCGTTTTCAGAATTTAAAGACGATAAGCTCATAGATAGAGTTACCTTAATGGCAATTTTAGAAGATGTGTTTAGAAATGCATTGAAGAAAAAATACGGTTCAGACGATAATTTCGATATTATTATCAATCCTGATAAAGGAGATATGGAGATTTGGAGAAATAGAACTGTTGTTGAAAATGGAGAGGTTGAAGATGAAAACTCTGAGATTTCATTAGCAGATGCAAGAAAAATTGAGCCCGATTTTGAAGTTGGTGAAGAGGTATCTGAAGAAGTGAAGTTGTTTCAATTAGGAAGAAGAGCTATTTTAGCACTTCGTCAAAACTTGATATCCAAGATTCATGAACATGATAATACCAATCTATATAAACAATTTAAAGATTTGGTTGGCGATATTTATACTGCAGAAGTGCATCATGTTAGACCAAAAATGGTTGTTTTGATGGATGATGATGGGAATGAAATAGTATTGCCTAAAGAAAAACAAATTCCAAATGATTATTTCAAAAAAGGAGATAATGTAAGGGGAATCATTGAGAGTGTTGAACTAAAAGGAAACAAGCCTCAAATTATGATGTCGAGAACCGCTCCTGAATTTCTTGAGAAATTATTTGAACAAGAAATACCTGAGGTCTTTGATGGTTTAATCAATGTTAAGAAGGTGGTGAGAATTCCTGGTGAAAAAGCAAAAGTAGCTGTGGATTCTTATGATGATAGAATTGATCCAGTAGGAGCTTGTGTGGGAATGAAAGGTTCTCGAATTCATGGTATCGTTCGTGAGTTAGGAAATGAAAATATTGATGTAATTAATTATACCAACAATGTTCAATTGTATATTACAAGAGCATTAAGTCCTGCTAAAGTTTCTTCCGTTAAAATTGATGAAGAAACTAAAAAAGCAGAAGTATTTTTAAAAGTTGAAGAAGTTTCTAAAGCCATTGGTCGTGGAGGATATAATATCAAATTAGCAAGTTTATTAACGGGTTATGAGTTGGATGTTATTAGAGAAGGTGTTGTTGAAGTTGACGACGTAGAATTAAGAGAGTTTTCAGATGAAATTGATGCTTGGGTAATTGAAGAATTTGAAAAGATTGGTTTAGATACAGCAAGAAGTGTTTTAGGTCAGGATGTAGAAGATTTAGTAAGAAGAACTGATTTAGAAGAAGAAACAATATTAGATGTTATTCGAATTTTAAAAGAAGAATTAGAAGATTAATTCTTAAAAATTGGACAACAACACACAAAACAAAAAGAATTAGAAAAAAGATTATATGTCTGACAAAAGAGTTATAAGAATCAATAAAGTTTTAAGGGAGTTAAACATTTCTCTAGATAGAGCTGTGGACTTTTTAAAAGAAAAGGATCATGAAATTGAAGCAAGTCCAAATGCTAAAATATCTCAAGAGGAATACGATGTCTTATGCAGTCAATTTTCTGCCGATAAAGGCAAGAAAGTAGCCTCTCTTGAAGTAAGTGAAGAAAAGAAAAAAGAGAAAGAAGCGCTTAAAAAAGAGCTAGAAAAAGAGGTTGAAATTAAACGTCAGCATGAAGAACTGCAAAAACAAGAAGTAATTAAAGCAAGAGCTTCTTTAGCAGGTCCTAAAGCGGTTGGAAAAATCGATTTAAATCCAAAAAAGGTAGAACCTAAACAAGAAACTCCCGTTGTTGAGGAAAAACCTGTCGTTGTTGAAGAACAAAAAGAAGAACCAAAAGTGGTGGCTGAAGAGCAGCCTAAAGTAGCGCCTGAAAAACCAGTTTTGAAGACAGTTGAAAAAGCGGTTGAAAAGGCTGAGCAACCTAAAGTGGTTACTAATTCTTCTGTTGAGAAAAACAATCCAACTCAAGAATCTACTGAGGATGATAAAATTGCAACCAATTATCAAAAACTTTCTGGAGCTACTTTTACTGGACAAAAAATTGATTTAAGTCAGTTCAATAAGCCTAAAAAGAAAATTGAACCACGTAAAGATATTAAAAAACCAGGGGATGCTAAAGGACCTAATGTAGGTGGAGCAAATAGCAGCAATAATAATAACAATTCGAATAAGAATAAGAGAAAGAGAATAACAAAACCAGTTCCTGGTGCAAATAATAATAACGCTACAGGACCCCAAGCTGGTGGAGGCGTTAAAAAAGATTTCTCTAAAGATCGTTTTAATAAAGGTAAAAAAGTTGTTGTTCAAAAAACGGAACCAACTGAAGAAGAAGTAAAAAACCAAATTAAAGAAACTCTTGAAAGACTTCAAGGGAAAGGTAAAAAAGGTTCTAAAGCGGCTAAATATAGAAAAGATAAAAGAGAATCACACCGTCAGCGTGTTGATGATGAGTTACAACAACAGGACTTAGAAAGTAAAATCTTAAAAGTAACCGAGTTTGTAACTGTAGGTGAGATTGCCTCTTTAATGGATGTGCCAATTACAAAAGTGATTGGAACGTGTATGTCACTTGGAATTATGGTTACCATGAATCAACGATTAGATGCTGAAACATTATCAATTGTTGCGGATGAATTTGGTTATGAAGTAGAGTTTATTACAACGGATATTGAAGAAGCTGCAGAAGTTATTGTAGATAATCCAGAAGATTTAGTACATAGGGCTCCAATCGTAACGGTAATGGGCCACGTAGATCATGGTAAAACATCTTTATTGGATTATATTCGTAAAGAAAATGTTATCGCTGGGGAGTCTGGTGGAATTACCCAACATATTGGTGCTTATGGTGTAGAATTAGATAACGGACAAAAAATTGCTTTCTTAGATACTCCTGGTCACGAAGCCTTTACGGCAATGCGTGCTCGTGGTGCTCAAGTTACAGATATTGCTATTATAGTAATTGCTGCTGACGACGATATCATGCCACAAACGAAAGAGGCGATTAGTCATGCACAAGCTGCTGGAGTACCCATGATTTTTGCCATTAATAAAGTGGATAAGCCAACCGCAAATCCAGAAAAAATTAAAGAAAAATTAGCAGGAATGAATCTGTTAGTAGAAGATTGGGGTGGTAAATACCAATCTCATGATATTTCTGCTAAAACAGGTTTAGGAGTAAAAGAATTATTAGAAAAAGTATTGTTAGAAGCTGAAGTTCTAGAATTAAAAGCGAATCCAAATAGAAATGCTCTAGGAACGGTTGTAGAAGCGCAATTAGATAAAGGACGTGGTTATGTAACTACCATTTTAGTACAAGCGGGTACTTTGAAAATTGGAGATTATATGTTGGCAGGTAAAAATCATGGTAAGATTAAAGCTATGTTTGATGAGCGTGGACATAATGTTACAGAAGCTGGACCTTCAACACCGGTATCAATTTTAGGTTTGGATGGAGCTCCTACTGCCGGTGATAAATTCAATGTATATGATGATGAAAGAGAGGCGAAACAAATTGCTGCAAAAAGAACGCAATTGCAACGTGAGCAATCGGTTCGTACGCAAAAGCACATTACATTAGCAGAAATTGGTCGTCGTATTGCTTTAGGTCAGTTTAAAGAATTAAACATAATTTTAAAAGGAGACGTAGATGGATCGGTAGAAGCGTTATCGGATTCCTTCTCTAAATTGTCTACCGAAGAAATTCAAATTAATATTATTCACAAAGGTGTTGGTGCCATCACTGAATCGGATGTATTATTAGCGTCTGCTTCTGATGCAATTATTATTGGGTTTAACGTGCGTCCGCAAGGAAATGCTAAAGCATTGGCTGAGAAAGAAGAAATTGATATCCGTAATTATTCTATTATTTATGCAGCTATCGATGATTTAAAAGATGCCATGGAAGGAATGCTTTCACCAGAATTAAAAGAAGAAATTACAGGTACTGCTGAAATTCGTGAGTTATTCAAAATTTCTAAAGTGGGAACTATTGCTGGATGTATGGTTACTGATGGTAAGATTTACCGAAATTCACAAATCCGTTTGATTCGAGAAGGGGTGGTTATCTACACGGGGGAATTAGCTACTTTAAAACGTTTTAAAGATGATGTTAAGGAAGTGTCAAAAGGATATGATTGTGGTATGCAGATTAAAAACTACAACGATCTTAAAGAGCTAGACTTAATTGAAGCTTTCCAAGAAGTAGAAGTGAAGAAAAAATTGAAATAAGAAATTTCATTTGATATAAAAAACCAAGCGATTTTAGCTTGGTTTTTTTATTTGATGGTATTGAAGAGTAGGTAATAGAGTAGGTTTTTCAATAGAGCCCTGATAGAAGCGATATCCTGTCATTGTAAGCGATTCTTTATATCAATGTAAATGTGGTACAATGACAGATTTAGCGGATAGCAGGAGGGATTTAAAACGAACTATTTTTTTTGTGCTCCCAAATGATTAAAAAGTATATTTTAAACCGCCATATATATTACGACCTGGAGCATTGATGCCAGATGCAAAAACACGGTACTGCGTATCTAGAATATTTTCTACACCTGCATATAATGTAGCATTTTTTAAAATAGTATAGCTGGCCTTTAAATTATAGGTTTCCCAAGCTGGCATTCCGCCTTCAGGAGCATATTGTTCATTATCTTCTCCATTTGGGAAATAATCTTTACTGTGTTTTTTACCATTATACAGCACATAAGCTTCTGCTTGCCATTTTCTTTTTTCATACTGCAATCCTAATTTACCAAAATAGGGTGAAATATGATCTAAAGGACGTTCTTGTTCTTCTACGATTCTTCCATAAGTATAATTGAAAGTTGCATTGAATTGTAAATTTTCTATAAGATAGCCTTTGATTAAAGTTGAAATTCCTGTAATATATGCTTTTCCTTTGTTTTGATTTGCTAAAACGATACTGGTTTCGCCGTTGTAATCGATAGTATTCTGACCTTGATAAGTAAAAGTATCCGTCACAATGGCGTCGTACATACGCGTGTAGAAATAGGTATGTTCCAATTTGAAACGCTTGTTATTCGATTGAATTACGAATCCTAAATCACCCGTAATGGTTTTTTCCGGACTCAAATCTTCATTAGGGACAATCAAAAAACCACCACCTGATTCAAATATTTTGCCAAAATCATCTATATTGGGTACTCGAAATCCAGAGGAGATATTCGCTTTTAATGCCACATTTTGTGAAGTGTTGTGTACAATACCTAGCGAACCACTGTAGGTGAAATTACCTTGTTTGATTTTAGAAAAAGGTAGTGGAAAATAGATGTCATCTGCAATGTTACTATTTAAAGTAGTGTAGCCTAAACGTCCACCAGCAGACCAAGCTGTTTTAGGGGTTGTTTTTTCAGTGTAGGAAACATACAAATCATTTCGAAACATATGATTGTCGCCATTAGGATAGCGCGAGTCTATACCATTTTGTTCACCTGTATTGCTATTTTGAGCATAAGCAGTCGATTGTAAAGTTTCAAAATAAGATTCAAAACCATAAAATAACTCTCCTTTGGTGAATTTTTTACTAAGATCAGTAGAAAAGGAGTATAGGTTTACGTTTTCTTCTCTATGTTGTAAATTATAATTGGAAAAACGTCGGTTATGACGACTTTCTTTCATGTTTTGGAAAGCTAATGCAAGCGTTAAATCGCTACCTAAAAAGGCCTTTTGTTTTTCTAATGTATAAGCCGTTAGTATGCGTTGTTGCGGACCATAATACCAAACTGCGTTTCGTAGACCTGTTGAAGAGGAAGGGTCAGTTAAACGATCGTATCTTGGAATGTTACTTGTAGTTGAAAATTGTAAATTTAACCCGTGTAAGTAACCTGATTCGGTTTTATAACTCAATTTTTGTAAGGCATTATATTGGGTGTAACCCGAAAACTTTTGTACATATTTGTCATCATTAGCTACTAATTGATCCACACCACTTATTGTAGCTACGTAAAAAGGTCTTTCTCCAAAATAATTTCCATGTGGGTTTTTTCTTTTCCCCATTTTTAAATCTCCAAAATCATTATAAGAGAAAATAGTTAAAGAAGCAAAGTTTTTTGTAGCGTAATTGAAGTCAAAAGAAACCGACTTTTCTTTGTTGACACTTCCGTAACGGGTGTTGATTTGACCCCAAATCGTTTTGTTAGATGTGTCAGAAAATGACGTTTTTTTGGTAGTCATATTTACAGTTCCTCCTAAAGCATCACTCCCGAAAAGAGTCGAAGTTGGACCGTAAAAAATGTCTACATTTTCTAACATGTTTTCGTCAATAGTGATTACATTTTGTAAATGACCTGTTCTGAAAATCAAATTATTCATTCTGAAACCATCTACTAAAAGTAACACACGACTCGCTTCAAATCCTCTAATTGCAGGGCTTCCACCTCCTTGTTGTGATTTTTGCACAAACAAAGAGCCCGAATTGGATAACATCTCAGCAGTGGACTGAAAGTTTTGAAATTCAATTTGTTTTTTAGAAATGGATTCTACTTGAATGGGTAGAATTTTTTTGTTTTTTGAAACCTTATTTGAAGTCACAATAACTTCTTCAAGACTTTTTGTGTTTATGGAGTCTTTTGTAGTTTGAGAATAGCTTAAAATGCTGGTAAAGAGAATACCAGTAAACAAAATTTTTTTCATTAGCAGTTTAACGATTGGGTTTAATTAAGAAAGCCATTGGGTATTTCTTTTTAATTTCTACCAAGTCTTTTTCTGCGTTAATTCTTAATTTGTATTTGCCTACCCATACTTTATAAGTTGGATTCGTGTATAAATAGGTAGCATCTATGTCTTTAAAGTCTTTTTTGAAGTTTACCAAAGTCTTTTTTGCAGCTTCTTTATCACCATAAAAAATTTGGATAGCGTAATTGTCATCCGAATCATTAGAAGCGTTTAAAAGTTGCTTTTCTTTTAACAATTTACTAAATCTTGGATCTTGAATTACAGTTGTTTTGTCATCTTGTGAAAAACTTTTAGAAGTAATAAATAAGCTAATGATAGCGATGTAAAAATAATTTATTGAAGTTAATTTTCTCATAATGAATAAAATTTAAAGCAAAAGTACAATAATCTAAACGAAACAAAATAGGATAAATTATTTAGAATAAATATAAATTACATTTTAAGATAAAATTAAGGTTTTTAGAATAGTTCTAATATCGTATTTTTGTCGGAGTTTAAAATAATGTATGCTTTTAAGGTGTAAGTTATATATCTAAAATCGTACCAAATCTAGTCGATAATCATTAATTAAATATGAAAAAGGTGGGTAACCATAAATCGTTTTCAAGGATTTTCTTCAGTTTAGCTTTAACGCTATCTTTTTCTTTATCTGTTTTTTCTCAAGATTCAACGTCAGTAGATGTTGCTGCTGCACCTGCTACAGGTGGTAATGCAGACGCAGGTAAAGCGCTATTTAATGCTAATTGTGCTGCTTGTCATGCTTTAGATAAAGTAATGACAGGGCCAGCTTTAAGAGGTGTCGCTGACAAGTATGACAAAGAATTTCTTTACAAGTGGATCAAAAACAACACAGAACTTATTAAAGCTGGTGATCCAACTGCGTTAAAAATTTACAATGAAAATGGTCAAAAAGCAATGACTATTTTTCCTCAATTATCTAATACAGATATTGATAACATTTTAGCGTATACTTCACAGCCTAAGCCAGAACCAGTAGTAACTACAACTCCTACAGGTGGTGGCGGAGCTACTTCAAATGATTCAGGAATTTCTAACAATGTAATTCTTGGAGCATTAGCATTAGTATTGACAATGTTAATCGTAATGTTGTTCTTAGTGAATAACGTATTAACAAAGATTGCTAAAGCAAATGGTATTGAGGTTCAAAAAGATAGTAAGTCGTTACCAATTTGGAAAGCGTTTATTAAAAACCAATTCTTATTAGTTGTTACGGCTATTTTATTCTTATTATTTGCAGCATATTTTGCTTATGGATATTTAATGCAAGTAGGTGTGGATCAAGGATATGAGCCAATTCAACCAATTCATTATTCGCACAGAATTCATGCTGGAGATAATGGTATAGATTGTAAATATTGTCACTCTGCAGCTCGTGTTGGTAAACACTCTAATATTCCTTCTTTAAATGTTTGTATGAACTGTCATAAAAATATTTCTGAAGTAGCAGAAGAGACTTTAGCAGAAGGAAACGAATATGGTGTAAATTATAATAACGAAATTCAAAAGTTATACAATGCTGTAGGTTGGGATAAAACTACTCAAACCTATACAGGTAAAACAGAGCCAGTAAAATGGATTAGAATTCATAATTTACCTGATTTTGTGTATTTCAACCACTCACAACACGTAACAGTTGCTGGGGTAGAATGTCAAACGTGTCATGGCCCAGTAGAAGAAATGGAAATCATGAGACAGCATTCTTCTTTAACTATGGGATGGTGTATTAACTGTCACAGAGAGACAAATGTTAAGGTTGAAGATAATGCATATTATGCAAAAATTCATGAAGAACTTTCTAAAAAGTATGGAGTTGAAAAGTTGACTGCAGCACAAATGGGAGGTTTAGAGTGTGGTAAATGCCACTATTAATTAATATAATTTAAGAAGCTAATATCAATATACAATATGGCATCAAACAAAAAATACTGGAAAAGTGTTGAGGAACTAAACGAAAATAGTTCTATTGTTGAGACGCTAAGAAACAATGAGTTTGTTGAACAAATTCCTGTTGATGAGTTTTTAGGAGACAAAGAAGCTTTATCAAGTAGTGCAACATCTCGTCGTGACTTTTTAAAATACGTTGGATTTAGTACAGCTGCTGCATCTTTAGCGGCTTGTGAAGGTCCAGTTGTGAAATCAATACCTTACGTAGTGCAACCAGAAGAAATTATTCCTGGAGTAGCTGATTTTTATGCAACTACTATTGCAGATGGTTATGATTTTGCAAATATTCTTATAAAAACACGTGAAGGTCGTCCAATTAAAGTTGAGAATAATAATTTAGAAGGAGCAAGAACAGGTGCGAATGCAAGAGTGCATGCTTCTGTACTTTCATTGTATGACAGTCTTCGTTTAAAACAACCAAAAATTGCTGGTAATAACGCAACTTGGGGTGAAGTAAACGCAAAAGTTAAGGCTGGTTTAGAAGAAGCTAATACACAAGGTGGTGCTGTGGTTCTTTTAACAAATACAATGGCAAGTCCTTCAACAGATGCTTTAATTGATGAGTTAAAAGCAAAATATCCTACAGTTAAGCATATTATTTACGATGCAGTATCGGATTCAAATGCATTAGATGCTTTTGAGCAAGTATACGGTGTTCGTGCTTTAGCAAATTATGATTTTTCTAAAGCAGATGTTATTGTTTCTGTTGGTGCTGATATTTTAGGAGATTGGCAAGGTGGTGGATATGATGCAGGCTATGCTAAAGGAAGAGTTCCTAAAAACGGAAAAATGTCCAAGCATATTCAAATTGAAGCAAATATGTCTCTTGCAGGGGCAAATGCTGATAAGAGAATGCCAATGACCATTTCTCAACAAAAATCGGCTTTGGCTGATATTTACAATGCTGTAGTTAATGGTGCAACTCCTAAAAATGCTGAAATAGCTAAAGTTGTGAATCAGTTAAAATCTGCTAAATCTAAAGGTGTAGTAGTTACTGGTTTGGATGATGTGAATGCGCAATTAGTAGTTTTAGCTATTAATACTGCTATTGCTTCTGAAGCATTTAATCCAACAAATGCTAAATTAGTAAGAAAAGGAAATGCTAAAGAAGTAAGTCAGTTAGTGGATTATATGAAAGCAGGAAAAGTACATACTTTAATAATGAGTGGTGTAAATCCTGTTTATACTTTACCAAATGCAAAAGACTTTTCTGAAGCACTTAAAAAAGTAAAATTATCAGTTTCGTTTTCAATGAAAGAAGATGAAACTGCTTCAATAACAACTATTGCAGCTGCAGCTCCTCATTATTTGGAGTCATGGTCAGATGTAACTATTGAAAGAGGACATTATAGTGTGGCTCAGCCAACAATTCGTCCATTGTTTGATACGAAACAATTCCAAGAAGCTTTATTAACTTGGACTGAAAATAGTGCTAGTTATTATGATTATTTAAAAGGATTTGCTTCTTCAAATGTAAGTGGAAAATCATGGAATCAAATGGTTCATGATGGTTTTGTAATGACTGAAGCTTTACCATTAGTGGCTAATACTGTTGATTTTTCTGTTGCAGCCTCTCAATTAGCAAAAGCTAAAAATGCAGGTTTAGATTTAGTGTTATATACTAAAACTGGAATGGGAGATGGTCAACAAGCAAACAACCCTTGGTTACAAGAGTTTCCAGATCCAATCACAAGAGTTTCTTGGGATAATTATGTTACCATTTCTAAAAAGGATGCGGAACGCTATGATTTGAAAAACTGGAATGTAGCTAACGGAGGAATGAACGGAAATTACGTTACTTTAAAAGTGGGTAATGTAACCTTGAATAATGTACCTGTGGTGGTTCAACCAGGACAAGCAGTTGGTACTTTAGGTTTGGCTTTTGGTTATGGTAAAAAAGCAGCCTTAAAACAAGAAATGCAAGTAGGAGTGAATGCTTATAGTTTGTATAAAAACTTAACAGCAAATCAAATTGTTTCTATTTCGAAAGAAGCTGGTGAGCATGAATTTGCTTGTGTTCAATTGCAAAAAACATTAATGGGTCGTGGTGATATTATCAAAGAAACGACTCTTGAAATATTTAATACAAAAGACGCTGAAGTTTGGAATCCTGTTCCAATGGTGTCTCTAGATCATCAAGAAACACCTACTACTGAAGTAGATTTATGGACTTCTTTTGATAGAACTATTGGTCACCATTTTAACTTGTCTATTGATTTAAATGCATGTACAGGATGTGGAGCATGTGTGATTGCATGTCATGCTGAAAATAATGTTCCTGTTGTAGGTAAATCTGAAGTGAGAAGAAGTAGAGATATGCATTGGTTGCGTATCGATAGATATTATTCTCATGAAGAGACATTCAGTGGTGATGTTGAATTAAAAGAAGGTACTTCTGGTTTATTAAATTCTGTAAGCACACTTTCAGAGATGGAAGACCCTTCAGAAAATCCCCAAGTGGCTTTCCAACCTGTAATGTGTCAACACTGTAATCACGCACCTTGTGAAACAGTTTGTCCAGTTGCAGCAACTTCTCACGGAAAAGAAGGTCAAAACCATATGGCTTACAATAGATGTGTTGGAACGCGATATTGTGCGAATAACTGTCCGTATAAAGTAAGACGTTTTAACTGGTTCTTATATAATAAAAACAGTGAGTTTGATTACCACATGAACAATGATTTAGGTCGTATGGTATTAAACCCTGATGTAAACGTACGTTCTCGTGGGGTAATGGAAAAATGTTCGATGTGTATTCAAAAAACACAGGCAACAAAACTTCAAGCAAAACGTGAAGGTAGATTAGTAAAAGATGGTGAATTCCAAACGGCTTGTTCTGCTGCTTGTACTAGTGGAGCAATGGTATTTGGTGATGTAAATGATAAAGAGAGTCAAGTGGCTAAATTAGCTGAAGACGAAAGAATGTATCATTTACTAGAGCATATTGGTACAAAACCAAATGTATTCTATCACGTTAAAGTAAGAAACGTTAAATAAGTATTAATTAAAGAAACAATATAAAGGATTATGTCGTCTCATTACGAAGCACCCATTAGAAAACCTTTAGTAGTAGGAAATAAATCTTACCACGATGTTACTGTTGATGTAGCTAGACCTGTAGAAGGAAGAGCGAATAAACAATGGTGGATTGTATTTTCAATTGCCTTAACCGCTTTCCTTTATGGATTAGGTTGTATGATTTATACCATCTCTACAGGGATTGGTACTTGGGGATTAAATAAAACTGTTGGTTGGGCATGGGATATCACTAACTTTGTTTGGTGGGTTGGTATCGGTCATGCTGGAACCTTAATCTCAGCTGTATTATTATTATTCCGTCAAAAATGGAGAATGGCGATTAACCGTTCAGCGGAAGCTATGACTATTTTCTCGGTAATGCAAGCAGGTTTATTCCCAATCATTCACATGGGACGTCCATGGTTAGGTTATTGGGTATTACCTATTCCAAATCAATTTGGATCGTTATGGGTTAACTTTAACTCTCCCTTACTTTGGGACGTATTTGCAATTTCAACGTATTTATCAGTTTCATTAGTTTTCTGGTGGACTGGTTTATTGCCTGACTTTGCTATGTTACGTGATAGAGCTATTACACCATTTACAAAAAGAATCTACTCAACTTTGTCTTTTGGATGGAGTGGTAGAGCAAAAGATTGGCAACGTTTTGAAGAAGTATCATTAGTTTTAGCAGGTTTAGCTACACCTCTTGTACTTTCTGTACATACAATTGTATCTTTTGACTTCGCAACTTCAGTAATTCCTGGTTGGCATACAACAATCCTTCCTCCTTACTTCGTAGCTGGAGCAATTTTCTCAGGATTCGCAATGGTAAATACGTTATTGATTATCATGAGAAAAGTATCGAATCTAGAAGAATACATTACCATTCAACATATTGAATTAATGAATATCATTATTATGATTACAGGTTCAATCGTGGGTTGTGCATATATAACAGAGTTATTTATTGCTTGGTATTCAGGTGTAGAATATGAACAATATGCTTTCTTGAATAGAGCTACGGGACCTTACTGGTGGTCTTATTTCTTAATGATGACTTGTAATGTTTTCTCACCACAATTTATGTGGTCTAAGAAATTAAGAACTAGTATTGCTTTCTCATTTATTATTTCAATTGTTGTAAACGTAGGAATGTGGTTTGAACGATTCGTAATTATCGTTACTTCATTACATAGAGATTATTTACCATCATCTTGGACAATGTTTCAGCCTACATTTGTAGATGCAGGAATTTTTATTGGAACTATTGGTTTCTTCTTTGTATTGTTTTTATTATACTCTAGAAGTTTCCCTGTTATTGCTCAAGCTGAAGTTAAGACTATCTTAAAATCATCTGGTGATAATTACAAGAGAGAAAGAGAAGAACACGGACATAATCATTCAGACAATCATTAATATCATGAGTAATAAAGTTATACACGCTATATATAATGATGATGATGTTTTAATGGATGCTGTTAAACAAACAAGAGCAGCACATCATCATATTGAAGAAGTTTACACACCTTTTCCAGTACATGGATTGGATAAAGCTATGGGATTAGCTCCAACAAGAATTGCAATAGCTTCATTTTTGTATGGATTAGTTGGTTTATCAATCGCAACTACTATGATGCGTTTCATCATGATTGTAGATTGGCCTCAAGATATTGGAGGTAAACCAAGTTTTAGTTACATCGATAATATGCCAGCATTTGTTCCAATTATGTTTGAGATGACGGTGTTTTTTGCAGCTCACTTAATGGTAATTACTTTTTATATGAGAAGTAAATTATGGCCTTTCAAAAAAGCTGAAAATCCAGATGTAAGAACTACAGATGATCATTTTTTAATGGAAGTTGGTGTTCACGGAAACGAAGATGATATGGTTTCGTTTTTTAAATCAACTGGAGCTGTAGAAGTTAAAGTAATTGAAAAGCATTAATACAAGATATGAAAAGCTTATATAAAATAGTAGCAATAGCAGGTTTCTCTTTCATGGTAACTTCTTGCCATGATGATGCAAAGCCTAACTATCAGTTTTTTCCAAATATGTATGAAGCCGTTCCTTATGAAACGTATTCTGAGCATGAAGTGTTTAAAAATGGTAAAGAAGGACAGTTGCCTGCACCAGGTACCATAAAAAGAGGGTTTGTTACTTACGAAATTCCTAATACAACTGAAGGTTATGCTTTGGCTAAGGAAACTTTAAAATCGCCATTAGATTCTTTATCTCGTAATCCTGAAAATGGAAAAGCATTATTCAATATTTATTGTGCTATTTGTCATGGAGAAAAAGGAGATGGTAAAGGAAATTTAGTAAAAAGAGAGAAATTCTTAGGGGTTCCTAGCTATAAAGATAGAGAAATAACAGAAGGAAGTATTTATCACGTAGTAACTTATGGATTAAATTCTATGGGTTCACATGCTAATCAATTAACGCAAGAAGAGAGATGGCAAGTTGCTGATTACGTTTTAAAACTGAAGTCCGAATTATAATTGTAAAACACTTTTTTGAAAATTATTAATATGTATACGTTTTCAAGTAAATTAAAAACTTTTTCAATTGTCCTAATGGTTTTAGGAATCATAGGAATTGGTATTGGTTTTATGACTGTGCCAAATAAAGAAGAAGTTAAAGAAATGATAGAAAATGCTCATGATGGTCATCATGGAAAAGCAACAGCTCATGATTCACATGCAACACATCATGAGGTAGCTCCAGCTTCTCATGATACACATAAATCTGAGGTGAAACACGAAACAAATGAGCACGATGCTCATATTGACCATGTTTTGCATCAACAACAAAATAAGCCGTGGTCTGCGTTTTATGTTGCTTGTATCTTTTTCATGTTGTTAACAGTTGGAGTTCTTGCTTTTTATGCTATTCAACAAGCAGCTCAAGCAGGTTGGTCTCCTATTTTATTCAGAGTAATGGAGGGTATTACTGGTTACCTATTACCAGGTTCTATCATATTTTTCGTAGTATTACTTCTTTCTGGTTTTCATATGAATCATTTATTTGTATGGATGGATGAATCAGTAGTTGCAAAAGATCATTTATTACAGGCTAAAGCTGGATATTTAAATGTTCCTTTCTTTTTAATAAGAGCAGTTATCTTTTTAGGAGGTTGGAATCTTTACAGATATGTTTCAAGAAAAAACTCTCTTGCTCAAGATGAATCTAATGATATTAGCAATTATAAAAAGAACTTTAAATGGGCAGCTGGATTCCTAGTTTTCTTTATAGTATCTGAATCTATTATGTCTTGGGATTGGATTATGTCTGTTGATCCACATTGGTATAGTACATTATTCGGATGGTATGTATTCGCAAGTTTCTTCGTAAGTGGAATTACAACGATTGCTTTAATTACTTTATATTTAAAATCTAAAGGATATTTAGAATATGTAAATACAAGTCATATTCATGATTTAGCTAAATTCATGTTTGGTATTAGTATATTCTGGACGTATTTATGGTTTTCTCAATTTATGTTAATTTGGTATTCTGATATTCCTGAGGAGGTTACTTATTTCGTATTTAGAATTGAAAACTATAAACTACCATTTTTTGGTATGCTTGTTATGAATTTTGTATTCCCATTATTAATTTTAATTAATACAGATTTCAAGCGTTTATCATGGATTGTGGTAATGGCAGGAATTGTAATTCTTTGTGGACATTACATTGATTTTTATAATATGATTATGCCAGCTACTGTAGGTGATCAATGGTTTATCGGAGTTTCTGAATTAGGTTCAATAGCTTTCTTTTTAGGGTTGTTTATTTTTGTAGTATTTACTACTTTATCTAAAGAGTCTTTAATAGCGAAGGGTAATCCTTTGATGGAAGAAAGCAAACATTTTCATTATTAATATTTAAAGAAATAAACAAATGACAAGTTTATTGATATTCTTTGTTTTAGTTTTAATTGGAATTGCTATTTGGCAATTGACTAAAATATTCGATTTAACTCAAGTAGGTTCAAATTCAGGTGATTCTGAAGTTGCAAACGATAAAGATAATAGTATTAATGGATACTTAATGTTTGCTTTTGTTGGTTTTATCTACATCTTTACTATTTATTCATTGGTAAAATGGAGTGATTTAGTATTAGGTACACCTGCATCAGAACATGGCGCGGAAGTAGATAATCTAATGGCTATTTCAATGTACTTAATTTTCTTTGTACAAACAATAACACAATTTTTATTACACTATTTTACTTTTAAATATAGAGGTAAACAAGGTCAAAAAGCTTTATATTTTGCTGACAATAATAAATTAGAAGCAATTTGGACAATTATCCCTGTGATTGTTTTAGCAGGTTTAATTTTATACGGTTTATATACATGGAATAACATCATGTATTATGACGATGAGGAAGAAGTAATTTATGTAGAGTTATATGCGAAGCAATTTGGTTGGGAAGTAAGATATTCTGGTGAAGATAATACACTAGGTAAAGCTAATGTTAGATTTATTGAAGGGGTAAACACTTTAGGAGTTGATCTTTCTGATCCTGCTGCCCAAGATGATAAAGTCGTAAATGAACTGCATTTACCAAAAGGTAAAAAAATTGTTTTCAAAATGCGTTCTCAAGACGTGCTTCACTCAGCTTATATGCCTCATTTTAGAGCACAAATGAACTGTGTTCCAGGAATGATAACTCAGTTTGCGTTTGTTCCTAATATGACTACAGCTGAGATGCGTGAAGACGAAGCAATTATTGCAAAGGTTGATAAAATAAATAAAATTAGAGCTAAAAAGAGCATCGATTTAGTTGCCAAAGGGGAAGAAGCTTTAGAGCCTTATACTTTTGATTATTTACTTTTATGTAACAAAATTTGTGGGGCTTCTCATTACAATATGCAAATGAAAATTGTAGTTGATACACCTGAAGATTTTAAAACATGGTTAAGCGAAAAACCAACTCTTTCTTCTCAATGGGCTGAAGCAAATGCGCCAGCACCAGCTCCAACACCAGAAGTAGAAGTAACAGAGCCTATGGATGTTGTAATAGATACTACAAAAGTTGTAGCTCAAATTATTAAATAGATTAAGATATTAAAATAATATAAGATTATGTCAGCACACGAACACGGTCATCATAAAGAAACATTTATTACTAAATATATTTTTAGTTTAGATCATAAGATGATTGCTAAGCAATACCTGATTACAGGTTTAATAATGGGAATTGTGGGAGTTTTACTTTCTATTTTGTTCCGTATGCAAATTGCTTGGCCAGAACAATCTTTTGGTATATTTAAATTTCTTTTAGGTGAAAATTTTGCACCTGGAGGTGTAATGCGTAACGATATTTACCTTGCTTTAGTTACAATACACGGAACAATTATGGTTTTCTTTGTATTAACTGCTGGATTGAGTGGTACATTTAGTAACTTACTTATTCCTTTGCAAATTGGAGCAAGAGATATGGCGTCAGGATTTATGAACATGCTTTCTTACTGGATGTTTTTCATTTCTTCAGTAATTATGTTGGCTTCCTTATTTATTGAGTCTGGGCCAGCTTCTGCAGGTTGGACAATTTATCCACCATTAAGTGCGCTTCCACAAGCTATTCCTGGTTCAGGATTAGGTATGACTTTATGGTTAGTTTCTATGGCTATATTTATTGCTTCTTCTTTAATGGGATCATTAAATTATGTAGTAACAGTAATTAACTTAAGAACAAAAGGGATGACGATGACAAGATTACCTCTAACAGTTTGGGCATTTTTCGTTACAGCTATTATTGGTATTATCTCTTTCCCCGTTCTTTTTTCAGCAGCATTATTATTAATCTTTGATAGAAGCTTTGGTACTTCTTTCTTCTTGTCTGATATTTTTATTCAAGGAGAAGTGTTACATTATCAAGGAGGTTCACCAGTATTGTTTGAACATTTATTCTGGTTTTTAGGACATCCAGAGGTTTATATTGTATTGTTACCTGCATTGGGTATTACTTCTGAAATTATAGCAACGAACTCTAGAAAACCAATTTTTGGTTATAGAGCAATGATAGCTTCTATATTAGCAATTGCTTTCTTATCTACAATTGTTTGGGGTCACCACATGTTTATATCAGGTATGAATCCATTTTTAGGATCGGTATTTACATTTACAACCTTATTAATTGCCATTCCATCAGCCGTTAAAGCATTTAACTATATTACCACACTATGGAAAGGTAATTTACAGCTTAATCCAGCCATGTTGTTCTCTATTGGTTTGGTTTCTACTTTTATTACGGGTGGTTTAACGGGTATTATTCTTGGAGATTCTACATTAGACATTAACGTTCATGATACTTATTTCGTAGTTGCTCACTTCCACTTAGTAATGGGTATATCTGCATTATATGGTTTCTTTGCAGGTGTATATCATTGGTTCCCTAAGATGTTTGGTAAGATGATGAACAAAACTTTAGGATATGTTCACTTTTGGGTAACTGCTGTTTGTGCTTATGGTGTGTTTTTTCCAATGCATTTTATAGGTATGGCTGGTTTACCAAGACGTTATTATACTAATTCTGCTTTTCCGTTATTTGATGAGTTAGCAGATGTGAATGTTTTAATTACTGTTTTTGCTATTGTAGGAGCTGTATTCCAAGTAGTTTTCTTCTGGAATTTCTTCTATAGTATTTTCTATGGTAAAAAAGCCTCTCAAAACCCTTGGAGATCTAATACTTTAGAATGGACTACACCTGTTGAACATATTCATGGTAACTGGCCAGGTGAAATTCCTGAAGTACACCGTTGGGCTTATGATTATAGCAAACCAGGTCATGATGAAGATTTCGTATCTCAAATTACTCCAATGAAAGAAGGAGAAGAAGAGTTACATCATTAAGATTTTATAGATATAATTAAAAACCTTTCCAATTTGGAAAGGTTTTTTGTTTTTAACTTTGCTTATCTTTGCGATATGAATGAAAATTTAGATCCTAATAAAGAACGATTTTCTCCACAGGAAATTGATATTGAAAAAGCATTACGCCCATTATCTTTTGATGATTTTGCAGGTCAGGATCATGTTTTGGAAAATTTAAAAGTTTTCGTTCAGGCGGCTAATCAAAGGAATGAAGCTTTAGATCACGCGTTATTTCACGGTCCTCCAGGTCTTGGAAAGACTACTTTAGCTAATATATTAGCCAATGAATTAGGGGTTGGTATTAAAATTACATCCGGACCTGTTTTAGATAAACCAGGAGACTTAGCTGGGTTATTAACCAATCTCGAAGAAAGAGATGTTTTGTTCATAGATGAAATTCATCGTTTGAGTCCTATAGTTGAAGAATATTTGTATTCTGCAATGGAAGATTACAAAATTGACATTATGATAGAGAGCGGACCAAATGCACGAACGGTTCAAATTAATCTCAACCCATTTACATTAGTTGGTGCTACTACACGTTCTGGCTTATTAACCGCACCAATGCGTGCCCGTTTTGGTATCCAAAGTAGGCTACAATATTATAATACAGAATTATTAGCTACAATTATCGAGCGTAGTGCTTCCATATTACGTGTTGAAATAGATTTGGACGCAGCTATTGAAATAGCCGGTAGAAGTCGAGGTACTCCTCGTATCGCAAATGCATTATTAAGAAGAGTGCGAGATTTTGCTCAGATTAAAGGTAATGGTAGAATTGATGTCGAAATTACTAAATATGCTTTAAAAGCGTTGAATGTAGATGCGAATGGTTTGGACGAAATGGACAATAAAATTCTATCCACCATTATTGATAAATTTAAAGGAGGTCCAGTAGGTTTAACCACTTTAGCGACAGCAGTTTCTGAAAATGGTGAAACAATTGAGGAAGTTTACGAACCTTTCCTAATACAAGAAGGGTTTATAATGAGAACACCTAGAGGTAGAGAAGTGACTGAAAAGGCTTATCGTCATTTAGGAAAGATAAAAAGCAATATTCAAGGAGGTCTTTTTGAATAATAAATTGATATGAGTTCTGTAAAAAACATTCCTGAAGTATCCTTGCCTAAATTTATTAGGCATTCTCTTTCTATATTAAGAAATCCACTTCCTTTTCATAGAGCAAACTTTAATCAATATGGAAATTCATTTCGTTTAAATGTGGGTTTTGGAAAATCGGTAATTTTTACACGAGATGCAGAATTATTGAGTTATGTTTTGCAAAAGAATCAAAAGAATTACCTAAAATCGCCTATTCAAACTAGAGATTTAGCAAAGTATATTGGAAAAGGACTGTTGACAGCAGAAGGTGAAAAATGGCAAAAACAAAGAAGACTGATTCAACCTGCTTTTCATAAAAGCCAATTGATACAATTGCTAGATACGATTCAAAGAACTATAGATAGTGAGTTAGATCAAATTAAAACGGATAAACCTTTTGATATTTTTCCAATCTTTAATGATTTAGCTTTTCAAACGGTTGTAAAATCTTTATTTAGTTCTGAAATTGAAGATGCAGCTATTAAACAATTACAGCATACAACTGAAATCACTCAAAAAATGTTAGTTAAAGAGTTGCGACAACCTTATTTAGGTTGGTGGTTCAAACTCTCAGGGAAAATAAAATTTCACATTAATTTAATTGATCAATCTAGAGCTATTTTGCATAAAGTGGTAACCCAAAGAAAGCAAAGTGGAATGAGGTATAATGATTTGTTAGACATGCTTTTAGATGCTAGATATGAGGATGGCTCTTCTATGGAAGAAACTCAATTATTAGATGAGATTTTAATTTTATTTGCTGCAGGACATGAAACAACTTCTAATGCACTGACATTTACTTGTGAATTATTAGCGAGACATCCTCAAGCACAATTGAAGATTTTGGAGGAAATTCAAAAAAATAAAAAGGAGTCATTCGATTTAATGGATAGAATTAGCCATGCAACTTATACCAAATGGGTTATTCAAGAAGCCATGCGGTTATATCCGCCAGCTTATTTTATTGATAGAGTGAACAAAGAAGAAGATTCTTTTCAGGAACTTGTATTACCTAAAGAATCTAATCTATTGTTTTCAGTTTATGAAATTCATCGTCACCCTGATTTTTGGACTAATCCAGAAGCATTTATTCCTGAACGTTTTTCGGATGAAACTGTAAAATTTTCTAAGAATTATTATCCATTTGGAGCAGGACAACGCATGTGTATTGGGAATAATTTTGCTATGTACGAAATGATTTTAGCTATACTGAGTGTTGTAGAACGGTATGAGATTGTGGAGAAAAAATCCCCAATTCAAATAAAACCTTTAATTACTTTAAAACCTTTTGAATCCATTTTAGAATTTAAAAAAAGAGCATGAGCCTCAAAGAGAAATATACAGCTTTTATTAAACAGGAAGCAAATCGCCTAGGTTTTCTATCTTGCGGAATTTCAAAAGCAGGCTTTTTAGAGCAAGAGGCACCACGTTTGGAAAATTGGTTAAACCAAAACAGACATGGAAAAATGACTTATATGGAAAATCACTTTGATAAGCGTTTAGATCCAACCTTATTAGTGGATGATGCTAAAAGTGTAATTTCGTTGTTGCTTAATTATTATCCTGCTGAAGAAGTATCAAAAAAACAAGAAAAAGATTCATATAAAATTTCTAAATATGCTTACGGTCAAGATTATCATTTTGTTATTAAGGGAAAATTAAACGAATTGTTAAGTGTTATTCAAGAAAAAATTGGAGAAGTAAGTGGTAGAGCTTTTGTAGATTCCGCACCCGTTCTAGACAAGGCTTGGGCTGCAAAAAGTGGATTAGGATGGATTGGAAAAAATGCTAATTTAATTACTCAAAAGGTAGGGTCATTCTATTTTATTGCAGAATTAATTATTGATTTAGAATTGGAATATGATGTCGCTACTACGGATCATTGTGGAACCTGTACTGCTTGTATCGATGCTTGCCCTACAGAAGCTATTGTTGCCCCTTATGTGGTAGATGGTAGTAAATGTATTTCTTATTTTACCATTGAACTTAAAGATAATTTACCAGTAGATATGAAAGGGAAATTTCAAGATTGGGTTTTTGGTTGTGATGTATGTCAAGATGTTTGTCCATGGAATCGCTTTGCAAAGCCTCACAATGAACCGCTTTTTCATCCGAATGAATCACTTTTGAACTTTACTAAAAAAGATTGGCAAGAAATTACAAAAGAAACTTTTACTAAAGTATTTCAAAAATCTGCTATTAAAAGGACTAAGTTCGAGGGGTTTCAACGGAATATTACTTTTCTTAAGGACTAAAAAGTGAAGAAATAGTGAAGCAAATTATTTATATTTGACAAAATTTAAATAAACTCGTGAAAAACAATTACTTCTTAGCTATTTTCCTACTTTCTCTAGCGATAGGTTTCTCCCAAAACTTACCAAATGATTGTCAAAATTATATTCAAGCATGTGATAATCAAAGTGTTTCGTATGATGTCTCAGGTGCAGGAGTTCAGGAAATTAATCCTCCTTCTTGTAGTAGTCAAGAAAATAATTCTTTGTGGTTAAGGGTTACTATTGATCAACCGGGTACATTAGGTTTTACTATTGTCCCAGATAGTAATAATATTAATGAAGATTATGATTTTTGGGTTTTTGGACCTGCTTCTACTTGTGGAAATTTAGGAGCTCCTATTCGATGTTCTACAACTAACCCTGCAGCAGCCGGATTAACTAATAATCATACAGGACTGAATGATTCGTCTTTTGATACAAGCGAAGGACCAGGTCCAAGTGGAGATAGCTTTGTGAGGGAGCTTAGCGTTTTGTCTGGAGAAAGTTATTTTGTTGTAATTGATCGTCCGGTAGGAAGTTCTCCTTTTTCTCTAAATTGGAATGGAACGGCTACTATTTTAAATCCTTTTGCCAATTTAAATTTTCCAACTTTTCCTGATGTGGTTCTATGTGATGAAGGTAATGATAATATAGAGTTGTATGATTTTTCTATGTTGGATGCTTCTTATCTAAGTGGGTTTTCAGGTTTTTTTATTACCTATTTTGAAACAATGCAAGATGCTGCATTAAACAATAATGCTTTAGTTGGTTCAACAAACATAAGTCAGGGAACTTATTATGCAAGAATTAATTCTGTATCAGCACAATGTACAGAGATAAAACCTGTAACGGTTATTTTTGATGCGATAACAGCTAATGATTTTGATACGATTGTTTGTGAAAGTAACGCAACGGCTTCAATTGATTATAATTTAAGCACTCTTGATACACAGATATATTCTGGTGGACAAACTGTAAATTTTAGTTATTACAATACCTTAAGTGAGGCAACAAACTCATTGAATGCTATTGTAAATTGGCAAAATATTAATTTAAGTGTTGGTACACATCTGTTTTATGTAAGAGTAGAAAAAGGGACATGTTTTGATATTGCAGAATTAAGTATTGAAGTAGTAGAAAGACCAATTATAAATAATATGGTAAATTTAAAACAATGCGATGATGATACTGATGGATTTAGTGCTTTTAATTTAACAGAAGCAAATGAATTAATTAGTAATACCACTACTGGTTTGACTTTTACCTATTTTTTCAATTTAATAGATGCTGAAAACAATACAAATCCAATTCTAAATGACATTAATTTTATTAATCAAACCGTAAATGTTCAAACTCTTTACTATAGAGTGAGCAACAGTAATGGTTGTTATAGAACGGGTCAATTAAATTTAACGGTCGCAGCCACTCAAGTACCAGCTTCTTTTAATCCTATCCTCATTACAGAGTGCGACGATAATTTTGGTACTAATAATGATGGAATAGCTCAATTTAGCTTAGTAAATGCAAGCAACCAAATTTCAAATTTATTTGCAGGTCAAATCGTTCAAGTAACTTTTTATGAAAATATAGACGATGCATTGGCTGAGATAAATGCCATTACAAATCTTTCAAATTATACCAATTCTTCAAGCCCAAACTTTCAAGAGCTATTTGTGCGAGTAGATAGTAATATTAATAACGATTGTGTGGGTCTAGGTAAGTATGTCACTTTACAGGTAGAGACTTTACCAATAGTTACTGAGAAAATATTACGAGGTTGTGACGATGATCATGATGGTATTGTGGAATTTGATACTACAACTGTGGAAAGCCAATTTTTAAGCGAATTATCGAATACAAATGTTGCAATAACTTACACTGATGCTAATAATGTGGTATATACTGTTTTACCAAATCCTTTTCCTTCGGGTTCGCAAACCATGACGGTTACAATAACGAATACCACTCCAAATGCCTGTACTTTTTCGACAACTTTAGAGTTTGTAGTTTATGAAACTCCAATAATTAATCCAATTGATCCAAATTTATTAGTCGCTTGTGAAACAGAAGATCCTTTAGCTCAAGACGGTATTGAAATTTTTGACACATCATCTTTTGAAAACACAATAATTGGCAACCAAACAAGCGTAAGTATTGCTTATTTTGATGCCAATAATGATCCAATTCCTAATTTTATAGGCGCTTACGAAACAGGTACACAAGATGTTCTTGTTGTATTAACAAATAGTAACAATACAGAGTGTGAAGCAACTACTGTTCTTTCGTTTGTGGTTAATTCAAAACCAATAATTAACGCGCAAGGTAGTGATGAAGTGATTTGTACTGATACTCCAAATTCTTCTGTAGTTTTAAATGCGGGACTAGTAGATGAAGCAACTATAAGCGATTTTACGTACCAATGGTATTTAGATAATCAAGCAATTACTAGTGCAAATTTATATACATTTCAAGCTACTACTATTGGTGATTATAGTGTAGAGGTTACAAATAATATTGGATGTTCAAGCACAAGAATAATACATGTAAATCCATCTAATATTGCAATAATTGATGATATTGCTATTGTAGATTTAGAAGAAAACAACACCGTTACAGTTATAGTAACGGGAGATGGAAACTATCAATACAGTATTGATGGTGAAAACTACCAAGACAGTCCTATTTTTTATGATGTGCTACCAGGCACTCTAACAGTTTATGTATATGATTTAAATGGTTGTGGAATTTCAAATAAATCCATAAGTGTTTTAGGAATACCTCAATTTTTTACTCCAAATGGAGATGGAATCAATGATTTTTGGAATGTAAAAGGATTTGACAGTCGTTTTGGAAGTCAAACTACGATTTCCATCTTTGATCGCTATGGAAAATTAATTAAGCAAATCTCTTCTTCTTCTCTAGGTTGGGATGGAACTTTTAACAATGTTGCCATGCCAGCCTCGGATTATTGGTATACGATTAATATGTTAGACGGAAGAGTGCAAAAAGGCCATTTTTCATTAAAAAGATAACAGAAATAATATTTTTTTACATTTTCACAAAAGAGTAGCCTTAAAATTTTTTTCTTTCATTGCTTATTTTAACTTTGTAAGTTCATATAAAAGTGATTATATGCACAAGGATACAAAACGAAGAGAAGCTTTATTATACCACGCGAAACCTACTCCTGGAAAGATTCAGGTAGTACCTACAAAAAAATATGCAACCCAGAGAGATTTGTCATTGGCTTACTCTCCTGGTGTAGCCGAGCCCTGTTTAGAAATTGCGAAAGACATCAATAATGTCTATAAATATACCGCTAAAGGAAACTTAGTTGCCGTTATTTCTAATGGAACTGCAGTTTTAGGATTAGGCGATATTGGTCCAGAAGCATCAAAACCAGTAATGGAGGGTAAAGGATTATTATTTAAAATTTTTGCCGATATTGATGTTTTTGATATAGAAGTTGGGACTAAAAATATAGAAGAATTTATCCAAACCGTTAAAAATATTGCACCAACATTTGGTGGAATAAATTTAGAGGATATTAAGGCTCCAGAATCTTTTGAGATTGAAAGAAGATTAGTAGAAGAATTAAATATACCTGTCATGCATGATGATCAGCATGGAACAGCGATTATTTCTTCAGCAGCTTTGTTAAATGCTTTAGAATTAGCAGGAAAAGATATCGATAAAGTAAAAGTGGTTGTTTCAGGAGCTGGATCAGCGGCATTAGCTTGCGCCAATTTATATGTGTTACTAGGCGTAAAAGTGGAGCATATTTTTATGTTCGATAAAGATGGAATGTTAACGACATGCAGAGAGGATCTCTTGGATTTACAAAGAGTGTATGCCAAATCTTGTGAGCCTCAATCGTTGAAAGAGATGATTGTTGGAGCTGATGTGTTCTTAGGGTTGTCTGTAGGAAATATTTTTACTCCAGAGATGTTGCTTTCTATGAATCATGATCCTATAGTTTTTGCTATGGCTAATCCCGTTCCAGAAATTGATTATAATTTGGCAATTGCAACCCGAGAAGATGTAATTATGGCAACTGGTCGCTCGGATCATCCTAATCAAGTAAACAATGTTCTTGGTTTTCCTTATATTTTTAGAGGCGCATTAGATGTTCGTGCTAAAAAAATTAATGAGGAAATGAAAATGGCTGCGGTTAGAGCACTTGCTGAATTGGCTAAAAGCCCCGTGCCAGAACAAGTAAATATAGCTTATGGAGAAACCAAATTAAATTTTGGTCGCGATTATATTATTCCAAAACCTTTTGATCCTAGATTAATTGGTGTTGTTGCACCTGCCGTAGCAAAAGCGGCAATAGATTCTGGTGTAGCCCAAATAGAAATTAATGATTGGGAAAAATATGAATTAGATTTATTAGAACGTTTAGGTTCTGATAACAAAATGATTCGTATGCTTGTAAATCGTGCTAAGACGAATCCAAAACGCGTTGTTTTTGCAGAAGCGGATCACTTAGATGTTTTGAAAGCAGCTCAGATTGTACATGAAGAAGGTATTGGCGAACCAATTCTTTTGGGTAATCAAGAGATTATAAAAGAATTAAAAGTTGAGATCGGTTTTGATGCTGATGTGGAAATAATTGATCCTAAAACAGCAGAAGAAGATAAACGCAGGAAGAAATATGCAAAAGCATTTTGGAAGTCAAGACAAAGAAGAGGGGTTACCTTACTTGATGCTGAAAAATGGATGAGAGAGCGTAATTATTTTGGATTAATGATGGTGAACTCGGGTGAAGCAGATACCATGGTGACTGGATATTCGAGAAGTTATCCTACAGTTGTAAAACCAGTAATGGAGTTAATTGAAAAAGCTCCTGGTGTAACCCGAATTGCAACCACCAATATGATGATGACGTCCAGAGGACCTATTTTTCTTTCGGATACTGCAATCAATCCAAATCCATCAGCAGAAGATTTAGCTAAGATTGCTTTAATGACAGCCAAAACCGTCCGTATGTTTGGTATGGAACCTGTTATTGCTATGGTTTCTTTTTCAAATTTTGGATCTTCTGAAAACGAAAACCCAAAGAAAGTAAGAGAGGCCGTTTCTTATTTGCATAAATATTATCCTGATTTAATAATTGATGGTGAGATTCAAACCGATTTTGCTTTAAATCCAGAAATGTTAAAAAGTAAATTTCCTTTTTCTAAATTAGCAAATAAAAAAGTAAATACACTTATTTTTCCAAATTTAGATGCTGCAAATATTACTTATAAATTAATGAAGGAATTGAATAAATCGGATTCTATTGGGCCTATTATGTTAGGATTGGATAAACCCGTTCATATTTTTCAATTAGGAGCGAGCGTAGAAGAAATGGTGAATATGGCAGCAGTGTCTGTAGTTGATGCTCAAGAAAAAGAAAGAAGATTTAAACAGACTATATTGAAATAATTATTATATAAACTACTATTAACAAACATGATAACTCATATTCAAGGAAGATTAGTTGAAAAAACACCAACAGAAGTTGTAATTGATTGTAACGGAATTGGTTATCATGTCAACATATCTTTGCATACTTTTTCACTCATACCAGATGAAGAAAAAATTAAACTTTTTACTTTTTTGCAAATAAAAGAAGATGCCCATACGCTCTATGGATTCGTAGAAAAACAAGAAAGAGAATTGTTTAAATTATTACTTTCTGTTTCTGGAATTGGAGCAAGTATAGCAAGGACAATGTTATCCTCATTAGCGCCCCAACAAATTATTCATGCCATCGCATCAAATGACGTAGCGACTGTACAAAGTATTAAGGGAATCGGAGCTAAAACAGCACAAAGAGTAATCCTTGATTTAAAGGATAAAGTGTTAAAAGTGTATGCTTTAGATGAAGTTTCTCTGGTTTCAAACAATACTAATAAAGAAGAAGCGTTATCTGCTTTGGAGGTGTTAGGCTTTGCTAGAAAATCTGCTGAAAAAGTAATTGAAAAGATAGTCAAAGAAGATCCTAATGCAAGTGTAGAAAATTTAATTAAACAAGCACTAAAAAACTTATAAGACTTGGAAAAGAAATTAAAAGTGAATATTTTAAGTAGGCGATTTAAAGGGGTTAAAAGAATATTAGTAGGCATTCTTTTTTTCCTAAATATTGAAGGACAAGCACAGGAAAATGACTCTATACAAACGGGGGCAGATTTAGGTAAAATTAAAGTGCCAAATCCTAAAAGCATAGTAGAAGCTTATACTTATGATGTTACCACAGATCGTTATATCTATACGAATACTTTTGATGGTTTTAATGTGAACTATCCCTTAGTATTAACTCCACAACAATATCAAGAATTAGTTTTACGCGAAGAAATGCGTAAATATTATCGTGAAAAATCAGCAGCAGTAGACGGAAAGAAAGAAGGAAGTGAGGAAAAGAAAAAAGATTTGTTGCCAAGATACTATGTCAACTCTAAATTCTTTGAAAGTATTTTTGGTAGCAATACTATCGATATAAAGCCAACAGGTTCTGTTGAAGTTGACTTAGGACTTCGTTATACCAAACAAGATAATCCTGCTTTTTCTCCAAGAAATAGGGTTACTACTACCTTCGATTTTGATCAACGTATTAGTGTAGGATTACAAGGTAAAGTAGGAACAAGATTAAACGTTAATATTAATTACGATACCCAATCTACTTTTGCTTTTCAAAATTTAATCAAACTAGAATATAGTTCTACAGAAGATGATATCGTTCAAAAATTAGAAGTTGGTAATGTGAGTTTTCCACTTTCCAATTCTTTAATTAGAGGTTCTCAGAGTTTATTTGGAGTAAAAGCACAATTGCAATTTGGGAAAACAACGGTAACAGGTGTTTTTTCCGAACAAAAATCACAAACTAAGACAGTTACTTCTCAAGGAGGAGGTACCTTACAAGATTTTCAATTATTTGCTCAAGAATATGATTCTGATAAGCACTATTTCTTATCTCAATTTTTTAGAGATAAATATGATGCAGCTTTAGAAACTTACCCTTATATCAATAGTCGTGTTCAAATTACAAGGATTGAAGTTTGGGTGACCAATAAACAAAACCGAATCAATTCAAATGAGAATAACTTAAGAAATTTAATTGCGCTACAAGATATTGGGGAAGCACCTTTAACGAATGTTGCACCTCAAGAAGTGGTTGGAGTGAATTTAGCAAGTAATCCTAACTTTTTTAATGCAGTTAGTCCTGATAGTCCTTCAGATAATAAAAACAATAAATTTGATCCGAATAAAATTGGAACAGCTTCCAGTTTTTTAACACAAGCCATTCGCGAAGTGGCTACTGCTAATAATGGTTTTACTATTGGTGTTGATGAAGGTTTAGATTATGCTAAATTAGAAAATGCTAGAAAATTAACGGCGTCTGAATTTACGTATCATCCACAATTGGGTTACATTTCCTTAAACCAACGTTTAGCAAATGACGAGGTTTTAGGGGTTGCCTATCAATATACTATTGGAGATCAGGTGTATCAAGTAGGAGAATTTGGAACGGATGGAGTAGAGGCAACTCAAGTTGATAATTCAGGTATTCCTTCTTCTCAAGCGTTATTGGTTAAGTTGTTGAAAAGTAATTTAACAGCGGTCAAACAAAAAACACCAAATCAGGAATTGACTATGCCAACATGGAACTTGATGATGAAAAATATTTATCAAATTCCTGGAGGATATCAATTGCAACAAGAAGATTTTAAATTCAATATTTTATATACAGATCCATCTCCTCTAAATTATATAACAAAAGCAGATGGAGGTCCGGATTTACCTGCGAATGTGAAAGATACTCCTTTGTTGAAAGTATTAAATGTTGATAAATTGAATTATACCAATGATCCACAGGCAGGTGGTGATGGTTTTTTTGATTATGTTTCAGGAATTACGATTGATCCACAATATGGCAGAATCATCTTTACCACTAAAGAGCCATTTGGAGAATTATTGTTTGATAAATTGAATGCATCAGCTACCGAGGATTATGATGATGAAAACACCTATAATGCCAACCAAGAAAAGTATGTTTTTAGAACATTATATAAATCTACACAAGCTGCCGCTTTACAGGAAAGTGAAAAAAATAAATTTTTATTAAGAGGTCGTTTTAAATCTTCGGGTGGTGATGGCATTTCAATTGGTGCTTTCAACGTGCCTCAAGGGTCGGTTGTGGTTAAATCGGGAGGTAGAGTTTTAGTCGAGGGAGTGGATTACACCGTAAATTATCAGTTGGGAAAAGTACAGTTATTAGATCCTTCTTTACAGGCTTCTAATACACCTATAGAAATTTCAGTAGAAAACAATTCTGTTTTTGGGCAACAAACTAGGCGTTTTTGGGGTGTTAATGTAGAGCATCAATTCAATAAAAACTTTCTTGTTGGAGGAACCATTTTAAACTTATCAGAACGTCCTTTTACGAATAAGTCAAATTATGGCCAGGAATCTGTTAATAACACTATTGTTGGTTTAAATACTAATTTTTCAACTGAAGTGCCTTTGTTAACGCGTTTGGTTAACAAATTACCAAATATTGATACTGACGTGCCTTCCAATTTATCTTTTAGAGGTGAAATTGCGTACTTGTTACCAGGAGCTTCTAAAGCTGATCAGTTTAATGGAGAAGCAACCACTTATGTAGATGATTTTGAAGGGTCTCAGTCTTCTATCGATTTGCGTTCGCCACAATCGTGGGATTTAGCATCTGTTCCTTTAGAATATAATTTTGACGGGAATCCTGACACTACTGAACCTTCTTCAAATGATTTGCGAGTAGGTGATAAAAGAGCGAAACTTTCTTGGTATTCTATAGATCCAATTTTCTATACACAAGCACCAAGTGGAATTAATAATGATGACTTGTCATTAAATAGAACGAGAAGGATTTATAGTAGAGAATTGTATCCAAATGTCGATATTGCTCAAGGGAATACAAATGTGATAACTACTTTAGATTTAACCTATTTCCCAAGAGATAGAGGTCCTTACAATTACAATCAAAGTATAGCTGCAACAAATCAATTTTCTGCAACAGAAGCACCAGACAATTGGGCTGGGATTATGCGTTCTATTAATTCTACAAATTTTGAACAATCTAACGTAGAGTATGTTCAGTTTTGGGTTCTAGATCCTTACTATGGAAACGCTCCAGATGTTGTTAATCCTGCTAACGCTGGAAAACTAGTCATTAATCTTGGAGAGATTTCTGAAGATATTTTAAAAGACGGAAGAAAACAATTCGAAAACGGATTGCCAGAAGTAGGGGCTACTATTCCAGCTTTACAAACTAACTGGGGGCAAGTTCCCAGTGCTCAGTCTTTAGTGTATGCTTTTGATACTAATGAGGCAAATAGAACGATTCAAGATGTTGGATATGATGGTTTAAATGATGCAGGTGAGGCTGCAAAATTTACTGATTACGCTGGCTATAGTGATCCTTCAGCAGATAATTATCAATTTTACTTGAGTGCTTCTGGTGATATTATTAATCGTTATAAAAATTACAATAATTTTGAAGGTAATTCACCAGTAAATGTTACCGATACCAATCGTGGTAATGATACAAAACCAGACGTAGAAGATGTGAATCGCGATCAAACAATGAATACGATTAATGCTTATTTTAAGTTTGAAGTGCCCATTAATGCCTCTCCTCAAGTGGGTCAAGATTATGTGGTAGACATTAGAACTGTAAGTGAATCTGTACCAAATGGTAGTAATGTTTCTGCAAGATGGATTCAATATAAAATTCCTATTTTAGAGTTTACTAATGATAATGTAGTTGGTTCAATAGCTGATTTTAGATCGATTCGTTTCATGAGAATGTATATGACGGGCTTTAATGACGAAATTACCTTACGTTTTGGTTCCTTAGATTTGGTGAGAGGGGAATGGAGAAGGTATGCAAGTTCATTAGATTTTAACGATCAAGTTACAACAGACGATAATACTGGTTTTGATGTAGTAGCGGTAAATATTCAAGAAAACGGAAGT
Source organism: Flavobacterium sp. NRK F7 (assembly GCF_024054195.1). GTDB lineage: Bacteria > Bacteroidota > Bacteroidia > Flavobacteriales > Flavobacteriaceae > Flavobacterium. The sequence goes on from NZ_JAMXLB010000001.1 coordinate 1,176,782, forward strand.
AGAACTCCTATTCCTTATGTTTCACCTCCAGGGGTAACTCGCGAACAATTGTATAATAATAATACCGTTATTAATCAGAACGAACAATCATTGTCATTACGTGTATATGATAAAGACTCTGGTTATGATGATGGTTTAGAACCAAATGATGCTCGGGCCGTATTTAAAAACGTGAGTGTAGATATGAGGCAGTTTAAAAAATTGCGTATGTTTTTACATGCAGAATCATTACCTACACCACCTGAAACGCAACCATTACAAGATAATGAGATGAAAGCCTTTCTTCGTTTTGGTAACGACTTTACGGAAAACTTTTATCAAATTGAAATACCATTAAAAGTTTCCGCTCAAAATGCGGCTACTCCTGAAGCAATTTGGCCTTCCGAAAATGAAATAGAAGTGGCGTTAAGTATTTTAACTGCGTTAAAGTCAAAAATAATTAGTGATCCGAACTCTATCACTCCAGATGTGAACGGTATTCGTTTTGTAAATGAACAAGATTTAGGTTCTTCCGATAATAAACTTACTATTGGTATAAAAGGAAATCCAAATTTTGGTTTGGTAAGAACATTGATGGTAGGTGTTAAAAACAATACCAACCAAATTATTAGAGGAGAAGTTTGGTTTAATGAATTGCGATTATCTGATTTAGATAATAAAGGAGGGTATGCAGCTGTTGCAAATATGGATACTAATGTTGCTGATTTTGCCACTTTATCGGCTACAAGTAGAGTGAGTACCATCGGTTTTGGAGGAATTGAGCAAGGGCCAAATGAAAGAAGCAGAGAAGATGTGTTTCAATACGACGTGGTGACGAATTTGAATTTAGGTAAATTATTACCAAAAAAATGGGGAATCACCTTGCCATTTAATTATGCAGTTGGTGAAGAAACTATTACACCAAAATATGACCCTTTTTATCAGGATATTGAATTACAACAACTAATTGACAATACGGAAGATCAAGCTGAAAAAGAGAATATCAAAAATAGAGCTATTGATTATACAAAAAGAACAAGTATTAATTTTATAGGAGTAAGAAAAGAACGAGGTGAAGAACAAAAACAACATTTTTATGATGTTGAAAACTTAACTTTATCGTATTCGTTTAATGAAACAGAACATCATGACTACGAAATTGAAAATTTAGTGGATCAGCAAAATAGAACTTCTCTTGATTATGCATACGCCTTTAAACCATTAACGATTGAGCCATTTAAAAAATCTAATAAATTAGCTAAAAGCGGCTATTATAAGATGTTAAAAGACTTTAATTTTAATTTTTTACCAGCAAGTGTTTCTTTTAGTTCAAATATTGTAAGACAATTTAATAGACAACAATTTAGATTAGTTGATGTGGAAGGTATTGGATTGGATCCATTATATAGAAGAAATTATTTCTTTAATTATCAATATGGATTTAATTATAATATTACAAAATCACTACGCGTCAATTATACCGCGGCTACGAATAACATTGTTAGAAACTATTTAGATGAGAACGATGTGCCTGTAGATGGTTTGGATATTTGGGACGACTATTGGAATGTTGGGGAATCCAATCAGCATAATCAGCAAATCGTTGTAAATTATGATTTACCAATTAATAAAATTCCAGCTTTAAGTTTTGTAAAGTCTACCTATAGTTATACGGGAGATTTTAACTGGCAACGTTCTTCTGATTTCTTAAGAGATTTTCAGGTAGGTAATGAAGTGTATGATTTAGGAAACACGATTCAAAACGCCAATTCACATAAACTCAATACTACTTTTAATATGGATTTGTTATATCGCTATGTTGGTTTAACAGGAAATAAAAAAAGTAAGAGTAAAAATAAAAAGGATGCAAATAAAGGGACAAAAGAAACTTTGCCAAAACCAGGTCAGAAGATTACTGCAAAAGGAAAAACAACTAAAAACGAAGGCAATATTTTTGTAAACGGATTAATTGGAATTGTAACGAGTGTTAAAAATATTCAAGCAAATTATACACAAACCAGTGGTACGGTTTTACCAGGTTATTTACCAGGATTAGGTTTCTTTGGAACGTCAAAACCTTCTTTAGGGTTTGTGTTTGGAAGCCAATCCGACGTTCGTTATGAAGCAGCAAGACAAGGTTGGTTGACCTCTTTCCCTGATTTCAATCAAAACTTTACACAAGTAGTGAACAAACAGATGAATTTCACAGCTCAAGTAGAACCATTTGCAGATGTAAAAATTGATCTAACAGCGGATCGAATGTATGCTGAAAATTATTCAGAACAATATGATGTTACGAATGGACAGTATAATTCGCGTTCTCCTTATAACTTTGGTAATTTCAGTATTTCAACTATATTGATACAAACGGCTTTCAGCCAAAGTGATGAAAATTTTTCAGAATCATTCAATACTTTTAGAGCAAATCGTCTTTTGGTCGCAGATAAATTGGCAACGGCTCATTATGGAACAAATAATTATCCTAGAGATGCAGAAGGCTATCCAGTAGGTTTTGGTAAAAATAGTCAGCAAGTTTTATTACCTTCGTTTAGAGCTGCGTATTCTGGTAAAGATGTAGGTAAAGAGTCGGTAGGTGTTTTTAAAAATATTCCTTTGCCAAATTGGAATTTAAAATATACAGGTTTAATGAGATACAAATGGTTTAAAGATAAATTCAAGCGTTTTTCATTACAACATGGGTATAGAGCAAGTTATAACGTCAATTCTTTCCGATCTAATTTGAATGAAGCCCCAGTAGATGCGAATGGAAATTTTTATGCAAGCACGATTATTTCAAATGTGAATTTAAGCGAACAATTTAATCCACTACTTCGCGTAGATTTTGAAATGAAAAATTCGATTAAGATTTTGGCCGAAATGAAAAAAGATCGAACTTTAAATATGAGTTTTGACAATAATCTCTTAACGGAAGTGAGCGGTAATGAATATACAATTGGATTGGGATATCGAATTAAAGACGTAATCATCAACTCTAAATTGGCAGATAATCCAACGGGAGTAATTAAAAGTGATATCAATATTAAGACAGATTTCTCATTACGTAAGAATAATACCATTGTTCGTTATTTGGATTATGATAATAATGAATTAGCTGGTGGACAAAATTTATGGTCTATTAAATTATCGGCAGATTATTCGTTTAGTAAAAATTTAACGGCAATATTCTTCTACGATCATCAATTTTCAAAAGCTGTAATTTCAACGTCTTTCCCAATTACAAATGTGCGAACAGGTTTTACTATTCGTTACAACTTTGGAAATTAAGTCATAATAATACGGTTATAAATTAAATCCGCTTAATACAAGCGGATTTTTTTATGGAAAAGAATCTTTTAAAAATATTTGTGAACTTATTTTAGAATTAAATTAATAAAACTACATTTGTATAAAGATTAAAAAATAACACAAAATGAACATACCATCAAACTTAAAGTACACTAAAGATCATGAATGGGTTGCAGTAGAAGGAGAAATAGCAACTATTGGAATTACAGATTTTGCACAAAAAGAATTAGGAGACATCGTTTATGTTGAAGTAGAAACTTTGGATCAAACTTTAGATAAAGATGAAGTTTTTGGTACAGTTGAAGCAGTTAAAACGGTATCAGATTTATTTTTACCTTTAACAGGTGAAATAATTGAATTTAACGATAGCTTAGAATCTGAGCCTGAAAAAGTAAATTCAGATCCTTATGGAGAAGGTTGGATGGTAAAAGTGAAATTTACAGATGCTAGTGAATTAGAAAAACTATTATCTAGTGAAGATTACGCAGCACTTATTGGAGCGTAAGTTTCTATATTTGGCTGTTTTATGGAGTGTCATTATATTGTACCTGTGTTTGGTGTCAATAAAAGGAACTCCATCTTTAGTCAGTATACCTAATAAAGATAAAATAGTACATTTTATATTTTATTTTGTATTGTTTTACTTTTGGAAAAAAGCTTTAAATGTGTATGAATTTAAAAGACAATTAAAATTAGTTCTTATTTTAGTGGTGTATGGCATAATTATTGAAGTATTTCAATGGATGTTTACCAAGGATCGTCATGCAGACATCTATGATGTTATAGCAAACGCTCTTGGAGCTGTTACCGCTTTGGTTTTTTTAAGATTTGTTAATAAATAAAACTTAAAAAAATTTTAAAACTATTTTTTTATTAATTATATTAGCGACCTCAAAAACAAAATTATGGAAGTAAAGAAAAATCCTAATGTTGACCCTAAAAGAAACAGCGGACTGTTTTTTCAAATAGGACTTGTAGCTGTTTTAGTACTTACCTACTTGGGTATTGAAATGAAATCTGAAGATCCAAGAGTTGAAAACGAAAAATTTGCATTAACAGATAATTTAGTATTGGATGAAGAAGATGTTGTGTTAACAATGCCTCCAGTACAAAGACTACCTCCACCACCTCCACCAGCTCCAGAAGTAATTGAAGTGGTTAAGAATGAAATCAAATTAGAAGAAAAGAAAATCGAAACTACTGAGATTGAAGAAAATAAACCAGTAACTGTGGTTGAAGCTTCTGAAGTAGGTGAAACAGGACCTAGCTTAGATGATATTCCTGATGAGATGCCATTTGCTATTATTGAGCAAATTCCTATGTTCCCTGGATGTGAAGGTGTTGCAAAAAGCAAACAAATGGATTGCTTTAACGAAAAAATGAATGCACACATCAAAAAATATTTCAGTTATCCAGAAAGAGCAGCTGAAAATGGATCTCAAGGATCTGTAGCAGTTCAATTTATGATTGATAAAGATGGTGTTGTAAAAGACATTCAAGTAAGAGGTAGAGGTATTAAACAAGATGCAGAATTGTTAGAGCAAGAAGCACAACGTATTATTTCTAAATTACCTAAATTTACTCCGGGTAAACAAAGAGGTAAGGCGGTAAGAGTAAAATACGGTTTACCAATTACATTTAAATTACAGTAATTACGTAATTCTTATATATAAAATTCCAATCGAAAAGATTGGAATTTTTTTTGGCATATAATTTGTGTAGTATTTGTTAACAAGCTGTTAACATTAAATACTATATAATTATGAGAGCAAAAGATGATTTTAAAAGAAAGACAAAAAATAGTTTTATCTATTTTCAATTAGGTCTAATCGCAGCCATGGTCGTTACCCTTTTTATTTTAGAGTCTAATTTCAAAGAGGTAATTAAAAAATCGGATACAGGTACAATTTGGGAACCTGTTTATGATAGTACTTTTGTTTACAATCCAGCAGAACCTGAAGCTCCTGCAAAAGTGAAACTTATAGCTCCTAAGAAAATAGCTAGTGTTGAACCAAGACCAAAAGTGGAATTAGTCGACAAATTTGATGTAAAAGATGATAATGAGAAAGTTGTCAAACAAGATTTAGGTACTCAAGATGATCCTGAAGTTGATAATACTCCTGTTGATACCAATCCAGTTGCTTCAAATACTGCTACAACTACTGGAGGAACTACGGAACCTATGAATCCTTTTACTGTTGAGCAATTGCCAATGTTTAAAGCATGTAAAGGTCTAGCAAGATCAGAACAAAAAGCTTGTTTTGATGAACAATTGGCCAAAGCAATTTCTAAAAATTTAGTATACCCAGAAAGGGATTTTGATAATAGAAAACAAGGTACGGCTCTGATTGAATTTATAATAGATGAAAACGGGAATATTACAAATGTTAAACCATTAGAAAACAATCGTGCTACAGAGGATATGAAAAAAGCAGCAGAAAAAGCAGTTAAAAAAATACCTCAATTAATTCCTGCGAAACAAGGAACTAAAAATGTTAAAATTAAATACGCGATTCCAATTACCTTTCGATTAAATTAATTGGAATATTTACTAAAAAAAGAATCCCATATCAATGGGATTTTTTATTTTTACCGTATATTCAAAATGAAGTGCTATGTCTCTCGAACAATATCTAGATGCGACTTATTTAAAAACTGCTGCACAGGCTGGAATTTCTAAAAAAGAAAACGTACGCATCGTGGAGCAAAATATTCAAGAAGCAATACAGTATGATTTTAAGTTGATTATGATTCGACCTGAATTTGTTTCGTTAGCTAAAACGAGGATTGTAGAGGCGAAGTCCAAATTATGTATCGGAACTGTTATCGACTTTCCAAAAGGAGATAATTCTACTCAATTTAAAGTGGTAGAAGCTAAAAAAGCAATTCTAGATGGTGCTGATGAATTGGATTTTGTGTTGGATTACGAAGCTTTTAAAAGAGGTGAAATGACAATGGTAAAAGAGCAGGTTTTAACGTGCACAAAGTTGGCTCTTGAGAACAATAAGGTCGTAAAGTGGATTATTGAAGTAGCGGCTTTGTCTCATCATCAAATTATTCAACTATGTGTTTTGATAAAGAATGTGATTATTGCGAATTTTAAAGAATCTTTTTACGATCATGTGTTTGTAAAATCTTCTACAGGTTTTTATCAAACGCAGGATGGTTTACCAAATGGAGCTACTGTTGAAACCATTAAAATAATGTTGGAGAATGCCTTTCCTTTGCCTGTTAAAGCTGCTGGTGGTGTTCGAAATTATGAAGAAGCTATAGAGATGATTAAGTTAGGTGTAAAAAGAATAGGAACTTCTGCGGCAAAGGCAATAGTGGAAGGTAAAGAATCTAATTCAGAGTATTAAAAATGAAAATATATATTGGTCTTTTTGTTTTTTTAATGGGGTTTCAAACATTCGCTCAAGTTGAAAAGCAAACGTTTCCCGTTTTTTCTGAATGTAAAAATGAACTTCCTGAAAAGCAGGAAAATTGTTTTTATGTGACCTTACAAAATTTTATTTACACTAAATTTAAGGTTCCAAGCGAGGTTGTTGAAGAAAATTATAAAGGTGATGTTATTGTGGTGTTTGAAGTGGATACTATTGGTCAATTTAATACGCTTTATATTGATGCAATTTCCAATGATTTGAGACAAGAAACACAAAATGTATTCGAACAATTACCTGTAATTCAGCCAGCTACTTATTCAGGAAGGCCAACCTACAGTAAATTTACTTTAAAAATTGCAATTCCTTTGGTTGATCCCAATCTAAAACAAGAAGATTTGGTTGTTGCTGAAAATAGCCATTCAGTTAAACTTGTTGCAAATAATGAGAAAGAATTGACAGAATTTGAGGACGTTGAAAAATCGTATAAGCCATTTGATAATCCTAATTTTCGAAGTAATTTAAATATCGCTTTTACCCATTTAAATTATTACAATTTTGAGGCAGTACTAAATCAAGTTGGAAGTAATAATCATACAGCTACAAAGCCCTATTCTTACAGCGAGGTAGCTAAATATTATGACTTTGATGCAGCTCAGAAGCAGTTGCTTAAAGAAAAAGAATCTTGGTGGGGAAGAAAGCTTTGGAATGAAAATTTAGTAGCGATTCAAGGTGAGGGATATTGGTTTACGGTAAATCCAATTTTTGATCTTAGAATTGGTAAAGATACAGGAAGCGATTTGTCTAGTACATTTGTAAATACTAGAGGAGTGCAGGTACAAGGAGCTTTAGGGGAAACATTAACTTTTTCTTCGTCTATTTACGAAAGTCAAGGGCGCTTTGCAGATTATTATAATGCGTATGCTGTGAGTTTAAGGCCTTCTGGAGGAAATCCTGCAATCATTCCTGGAGTAGGAATTGCAAAGTTATTTAAAGAAGATGCTTTTGATTTTCCAATGGCAGAAGCTAATTTAAAGTATAAGCCTAATTCATTTATTGATTTGCAATTAGGTTATGGAAGAAATTTTATTGGAGATGGTTATCGTTCGCTTTTACAGAGTGATGCTACAAGTCCGTATCCTTATTTTAAAATTAATACTACCTTTTGGAAAATTAAATATACCAATACCTATATGTGGTTGAAAGATGTAAGGCCTGAAGTAACTTTAGAAGGAACGTACGCAACCAAATATATGGCGAGTCATTATTTAAGTTATAATGTTTCTAAAAGATTGAATATAGGTTTGTTTGAAAATGTGGTTTGGACCAATACAAATGATAGAGGATTTGATGTGAACTTTGTGAATCCTATTATTTTTTATAGAGCAGTAGAATTTTCTTCTTCTTCTAAAAGCGGAAATGCTGTATTGGGAGCAACAGCTAAATACAAATGGAGCAACAGTGTTAATTTTTACGGGCAATTCTTATTGGATGAATTTGCAATTGGTGATGTGAAAGAAGGTAATAAGAGTTGGAGAAATAAATTTGGATATCAAATTGGAACTAAATATTATAATGCATTTGGAGTAAAAAACTTCATGTTGCAACTGGAATATAATCAAGTGAGACCTTATGTGTATTCGCATAGTAATCCGCTGACTAATTATGGACATAATAACCAAAGTATGGGGCATGCATGGGGTGCTAATTTTAGAGAATTAGTTGGAATTGCTCGTTATGCTAAAACAAGATATTTTGGAGAAGCTAAATTTACTTATGGACAAAGAGGTTTTGATTTTAATTCGGTAACAGATACTTATAATTATGGTGGAAATATTTACTTGAACTATGATGAAAATAGACCTTTTGATTCAGGTGTAGCTATAGCTCAAGGAAATAAAACAACAGTAATTATTGGGGAATTACAAATTGGTTATGTTGTTAATCCTGCTTCTAATTTAAAGGTTTTTGCGAATGCCATGTTTCGAGATTTTAATCCTAAATTTCAAACTGAAACACTTCAAAAAACAAATACAAGTTGGTTTTCAATAGGTTTAAGAAGTGATTTATTTAATTGGTATTTTGATTATTAACAGTTTTAAGTTTTTTTCTCTTAAAAATTACACATAAATCAAAAATCTTATTTGTATCTTTGCGCCCAATTAAACAAGGATATCTGTTCATTTTGGATACTTTAAATCATACTATTACAAAACCATCACTTTTTTCAAGTTTTGTTGCTATTACCAAAGCTAGATTGGCCTTAAGTGTAGTTTTTTCTACCTTGGCGGGATATTTATTAGGTGTTTCTGATTGGTCAAGTCAAAATTGGATTACTTTATTGTTCTTAATGGTAGGCGGTTATTGTATGGTAGGAGCGTCTAATGTTTTTAATCAAATTATTGAAAAAGATTTAGATGCTTTAATGGATAGGACTAAAAATCGACCGCTACCAGCTGGTACGATTAGCAAACAAAATGCCTTTATTTTAGGAGTGGTACTTACTGTTTTAGGTTTGGCAATTTTATATTATGTCAATGCTAAAACTGCTATGTTTGGTGCGATTTCTATATTTATGTATGTAAGTTTGTATACACCATTAAAAACAATCACTCCATTGTCTGTTTTTGTAGGTGCTTTTCCAGGTGCTATTCCTTACATGTTGGGATGGGTTGCCGCAACAGGACATTTTGGAATCGAAGCTGGGACGTTATTTATTATTCAGTTTTTTTGGCAATTTCCTCATTTTTGGGCGATTGGCTGGTTTTTATACGACGATTATAAAAAAGCAGGTTTCTTTATGTTGCCAACGGGTAAAAGAGATAAGAAAACAGCTTTGCAAACCATTTTGTATACCATTTGGATGATTATAGCTTCTGTACTTCCAGCATTTGGTTTTACAGGGAAATTATTCTTAACTAAAATTTCAGCAGGAATTGTATTCATTTTGGGATTATGGATGTTGTTTTATGCCGTAAAACTGTATAAAGAAATGGATGCTAAAGCGGCTCGAAAGTTAATGATTGTAAGTGTGTCTTATATATCATTATTACAAATTGTATTTATTTTGGATAAATTTTTAAGATAAGATGGAAACAAAAATGACTTTAGAAGAATATAATGCTAGGAAATCAAGAACTTATAAAATGTTGATGATTTTTGGTATGATTAGCATTATTATGATTTTTGCAGGTTTAACAAGTGCTTATGTAGTAAGTAAGTCTAGACCCGACTGGTTGAATGAATTTCAATTGCCAAATGCCTTTTTGTGGAGTACTTTAGCGATGTTGAGTAGTAGTGTTACCTTTATATTTGCACAACGTAATATTAAAAAAGGAAATCATAAAAACACAAGCATCATGCTTTGGGCTACTTTTGTTTTAGGATGTTTGTTTGTTTTTTTTCAATTTAAAGGATTTGGTCAAGTTATTGAGAACGGTTATTTTTTTACGGGAAGTCAAAGTAATGTAACCACTTCTTTTTTATATATTGTAGTTTTAGTACATTTGGCACACCTTTTAGGAGGATTTATTTCCTTAATTGTGGTAATTTATAATCATTATAAACAAAAGTATAATGCGGTACAAACCCTTGGTATTGAACTAAGTGCAATGTATTGGCATTTTATGGATTTTATTTGGGTATATTTGTTTTTATTTTTCTATTTTTTCAAATAGAAAAAAAGTAATAAATTTGGGAACTTTTTAACAATTAAATTTTTATGGGAGCGACAGTTACTATACATGACGATCACGCTTTGCTAGACGGAGGACCAGGACCAATGGGAGCAACCTATGGTAAATTAATGATGTGGTTTTTTATCTTATCAGATGCATTAACTTTTTCAGGATTCCTTGCAGCTTACGGTTTTTCAAGATTTAAATTTATCGAAACTTGGCCTATTGCCGACGAAGTGTTTACACACTTTCCATTTTTACACGGTGTAGATGCACCAATGTACTATGTGGCATTAATGACTTTTATCCTTATCTTTTCTTCTGTAACGATGGTATTGGCAGTTGATGCTGGACATCAGTTAAAGAAAAGTAAAGTAGCTTTCTATATGTTTTTAACGATTATTGGAGGTTTAATATTCTTAGGTTCTCAAGCTTGGGAGTGGAAAAACTTCATTAAAGGAGAATATGGAGCTGTAGAAACGAAAGGTGGTTCTATTCTGCAATTTGGTAAAATGGATAAAGAAGGTCATTTTGAAAGAGTAGCTTTAGCTGATTTTGCTTTGGTATTGCCAGAAGAAAGAGAGCAGTTAACACGTAACAAAGGTTTTTGGTTTATGGAAGAATCTTCTTTACCATCTTACTCAGTTAACGAAGTTATCGAAGGATTCAAAACTCAAAAAGATTTAGTTATTTTGTCTGAAAAAATTCATGACAAAGAAAAAGTAGCTTTGTCAAGAGAAGAATCATTAAAAAGAATAAATGATGCCAAATATGTGGTTGAAGGTGCTAATTTAATTAGAAATGAATACGGTCATAAATTATTCGCTAACTTCTTCTTCTTTATTACTGGTTTCCACGGTTTCCACGTATTTACAGGAGTAATCATTAATGTAATTATTTTCTTCAATGTGATTTTAGGAACCTATGAAAAGAGAAGAAGTTATGAGATGGTTGAAAAAGTTGGATTATATTGGCACTTTGTAGATTTAGTTTGGGTATTTGTATTCACATTCTTCTACTTAGTATAATTATATAAAAAGAAAAGTTATGGCACACGCACACGAATCAAATACAAAAAGAATCTGGATCGTTTTTGGTTTACTTTCAGTTATCACTACAGTTGAAGTTGCTTTAGGTATTATTAAACCTGATTTTTTATTCAGAGGACATTTATTATCAACTAGTTTATTGAACTGGATATTTATTATTCTAACTTTAGTAAAAGCATACTATATTATGTGGGCTTTTATGCACTTAGAAGGTGAAAAAGCTAGTTTACGTTGGTCTGTAGTAGCTCCTTTAGTGTTTTTAATTCTTTATCTATGTTTTATTGTTCTTGTAGAAGGTGATTACATTTATGAAGTATTTAAAGACGGTCACTTAAAATGGATATTTTAACCTTTGTTTAGATATAGTAAATCCCGATTTTCATCGGGATTTTTTTTACTTTTGTACTACTCAATTTGATCAAAAAGTATAATTAATGAAAAATAAAATAATCCTTGTTATTCTATTCATCTTTCCTATAGTTACCTATTTAATTTTTGCATCTGCTAAGCATAATTCTTTGTTTTTACCTGTTTTGTCTGAAAATAATTCGGAAATTCCTTCCGATTGGACTGCTTTAGGAAATGAAAAGGTACACCTGCAAGATAAAATCACCATTCTAGGCTTTACAGGTACCGATATGAAGGAGTTTAAAGCCAATATGTTTAATTTAAACCAAAAGATATATCACAAATACTTTGGGTTTGAGGATTTTCAAATGGTAATGATAGCACCTAGTGGAACGGAAAACGAAATTGAAAAAATGATAGTGGAGTTAAATCGTATTACAGAGGATATGAAAGGATGGAAGTTTGTTTTCGCTACTCCTGATGAAATTGAAAATTATTATGATGGCTTTAATTTTAAAACAGCCTTAGATACAACCAAAGGAACTTCTCAAGTATTTATTTTGGATAAGAATAAAAACCTTAGAGGAAGAAAAGGTAAGAATAAAAAAGGAGAAGAAGAATACAGAGAAAGCTATAACGCTTCTTCAGCAGCCGATTTACACAATGAAATGACAGATGATGTCAAGATTATTTTAAGAGAGTACCGTCTGGCTTTAAAAAAGAACAAGCGAAAAGATGAATTTAGAGATCATATTGTAGATGGTGTAGAAAAGAGTTCGCAAGATAAAAAGTAATAAAAATGAAGAATAAATCGTATATAGGGATATCATTAATTATATTGATATTTGGAATTTGGACAGTTAAGGAGTTTCAAAAAAGATATGATGACGGTAATTTAGAAACAACTTATGATAATAATTTAAATAAGAAAGAAGGTAAAAGTGAAAGTCTTTTTTTAATGGGAGAAGTTCCCATATTTGAATTGACCGATCAAAACAATAAAACAATTACCAATAAAGATTATTTAGGGAAAGTGTATGTAGTAGAGTTTTTCTTTTCTACGTGTCCAACTATTTGCCCTATCATGAATCAAAATATGTTGAAGTTACAAGAGGAATTCTACGGAAATCCAAAATTTGGTATTGCTTCTATTACTATTAATCCAGCTTTTGATACGCCTAAAGTTTTAAAAGATCATGCCGATTTGCTAGGGGTAAAACATTATAATTGGCATTTGTTAACAGGCGATAAAGACTATATTTACAATTTAGCGAATAAGGGATTTAATATTTATACCGGTGAAAATAAAAAAGTAGCGGGTGGTTTTGAACATTCAGGCTTGTTTGCTTTAATAGATAAAGACGGAAACATTCGCTGTCGAAAAGATGAATTTGGTAATCCTATATTGTATTATGATGGTACTACCGATGAGGGTGTAGTTGCCATTCAAGAAGATATCAAGAAATTATTAGAAGAATAAAATTTACAATTTAAACATTCCATCAATGGAAAATAATACTACAATAGAAACAAAATATAATAAGTTAATAAAGGTATTGTCAATAGCTATACCCTTAGCAGTTGCAGCTCTTTTTGGAGTTAGTTTTAAACGTTTAGGATTAGATGTAAAACCATTTACTTTTTTGCCGCCTATTTATGCGACGATTAATGGAATTACTGCAATATTGTTAGTAATTGCTGTAATAGCGATTAAAAACGGAAAGAGAAAGTTGCATGAAAACCTTATGAAAACAGCTATTGGTTGTTCAGTTGCTTTTTTGTTGATGTATGTGGCCTATCATATGTCTGCTGAGACTGCTTCATTTGGAGAAACCGGATTCATTTATTATGTGTATATGTTTATTCTAATTACGCATATCATTTTATCAATAGCTATTATTCCATTAGTTTTAATTACATATGTTAAAGCTTTGGCACAACGTTTTGATAAGCATAAAAAAATAGCAAAAATTACATTTCCAATATGGCTATATGTTGCTATCACGGGCGTTATAGTATATCTTATGATTTCACCTTATTATGCAAATTAGAATAAAAAGTAAAAAAATAAAAGTAAAAAGTAAAAAGTTGGGTGTTTTAAAAAAAATACTTTTCTCTTTTATCTTTTTACTTTTGCCTTTCTTCGTAGAAGCACAATGTGCCATGTGTAGAGCCGCTTTAGAAAGTGAAGAAAGTGGCGTGCAAGCAGAAGCCATCAACGATGGAATTGTCTATCTTATGGTTATTCCATATATTTTAGTCGCAGTGGCAGGTTATGCTATCTATCGATTGAAATTTGCTAAGAAAAAAGAAGTTACTCCTTAGGTTATTCCATTCCGTCAATAGTAATTTTCATTTTCCCATTGGTAGAAATAAACGCAATAATAGCTTTATTGGTTAATTCTACTTTTTCAAAAGTAAAATCGTTCATGTTTCCATTAATAAAAACGCCTTTCATTGGCGAGTAATTGTTTAAATAACTAGCCATACTTTTTTTCCCTTCATCCATATTTTCTTGAATGGAATACCTACAGTTTTCTTGTATTTTTCTTAAAATAGTACCTTGGGCTAACCAATTGGCCGATTTTAAAAGGACGCTCTTAGTATTTAAAACATAATCCAGTTTGTCGAAAAAGATTTCTTTGGTAACTGAATTATATTGTGGATAACCAGATAAATAAATGGTGCCATTTACAGAGCCCAACAAATCTAAAGCAATAATTAACTTGCCTTCATTTTGCCATAAATTCACTTTTTGAACACTTACTTTCTTGCCTCCTGAACCAAATTCTTGACCTTGAAAATTCTTTGTAATAACTTTAGAAGCACTTTCGTAAGTAGAAACTGCTGCTACAGCTACTTCAAATTCGTTAGGTATGGTTTTAACAGGTTTTAAGACTAATTTGTTTTTATCAAAGGTGTTTTTAGGTTCCTGACCAATCATCGTCTGCATGGTGCATTTTAATCCCATGTCTAAAGTAATTTTACCATTCTTTAGTGCTGCTTCGGTCACATATAATTCTACGGGAACTAATTTGAACCAAGCTTCATAAGCTTCATTAGTTAATACAGGTGTACTGATTTTTTCCATCGCATCCAAAACCATGGGTTTAAAATCGCAAGAGGTATCAATAGCTTCATCAATCGTTTTGGCAATCTTGTTTTTAAAAATAGAAATTGTCGGATTGATGAGATAGGTAATTGGTACTTTTTTACCTGCAATAACTATATTTGGACTTTCACTCCATTCAAAATTTGTGATAGAGGATTGCGTGGTAAGTTTCCAATTGTATAAATGCGCTTTACTATTTAAAGTAATAGTTCCATTTAAATTGATTTCTTTAGTATCGTTTAAAGCCATGAAACTGGTTCCGTATTTTACTTTAGTCCAAATTTTTAAAGGAATTACTGAAAGAATCTCACCGTTTTTTTCTGTCAAACGAATAGGGGCTGTTTTCCAAATTTTCATCTCAGTATTATCATCTGAAAGCTCATTATCCTCATAGATTAAGCCTTCCATATTTTTGTTTAAAAGTGTTTCAATATCTTTTAAGGTAATTTCAGTTGGTAAAGAAATAAAGGAAGTTTTATTTTTAAAAACCATTGGGCTATCATCTGATAAAGGTGGTTTTAAAGCTTCAATTTTTTGAGCAGAACTACACGAAACAATCAAAAATAAGATAGAAACTAAAAGAATAAGACTAAAGATGTATTTCATTTTCAGAGAATTTGATTACAAAAATAAAATATTATATGATTAGTGTAACAAAAACTTCTTTTTTTGGTCTTATAAGAAATTCATTTATAATTCATCTAAAATGATCACTAAAAGAATACTTATTTTTTTCTTACTCCTAGGGATACCCATTTTTGCACAAGAAAAAAAATGGACGTTGCAGGAATGTGTCAACTATGCGATTGAGAATAATATTTCAGTAAAACAATCGGAACTCGATTTAAAAACAACAGAGGTTGAGAAATTAGAGGCAATTGGAGGGTTTTTACCTTCATTGAATGGAAATGCTAATTATAGTATTAATACAGGAGCCAACATTAATCCTGCGACTAACCAATTCGAAAATCAGACTTTTAAATCTTTTTCCGCTTCTGTAAATTCCAATATTACACTTTTTAACGGACTGGCAAATTGGAAAACGTATCAAAGAGCCAAATTAAATAAGATTGCAAATGCATATCGTTTGGATAAAATGAAAGATGATATTGCTTTATCTGTTGCAAATTCCTACTTACAAATTTTATTCAATAAAGAGCAATTAAAAGTTCAAAAGAATCAGAATTTGATTACCAAAGACAATCTTAAAAGAACACAAGAATTAATTGATGCAGGATCTGTTCCAGCTGGTGATATTTATGAATTAAGAGCTACAGATGCCACTCAAGAACAACAAATTATAAGTACAGAAAATGCATTAATAATTTCAAAAATAGCGCTTTGTCAAACGTTGTTGTTAGATAATTATGCCTCTTTTGATATCTCAGATGAAGAAATTGAAATTCCAATGACCGATATTGTAAATGAAAGTCAGGAAGCTATTTTAGCGAAAGCTAGAGAGGCGGTAAATGATATCAAAATCGCAGAATCTAATGTCTCAATAGCAAAAAAAGATTTATCTATTACCAGATCTTCTTATTTGCCAACTTTAACCGGTTTTGTAGGTTATAATACAAGATGGTCAGAAAGTGCGGTGTTAAGTTTTTCAGATCAGTTGTCTTTATTTGATGGTACTGCTATAGGTTTACAGTTAAATGTGCCTATTTTAAATGGATTTTCAACTAGAGGTCGCGTACAACGTTCTAAAATTAATTTGCAACGTTCTGAGTTTCAATTGAAACAAGCCGAGTTAGATTTAGAAAGAAATGTGTACCAAGCATACAATGATGTCATCAATGCACAAAAATCTTTTGAAGCGGCTCAAAAGACGTTAGAAGCTAGAAAATTAGCCTATGATTTTGCAAAAGAAAGATATGAAGTAGGCTTAATGAACGGTTTTGATTTTTCTCAGTCTTCGATTACTTTAGAAAATGCACAATCTGAAGTCTTAAGAACCAAGTATGATTATATTTTTAGAACCAAGATACTAGAATTTTATTTCGGAATACCATTAATTCAAAAACAATAAACCATGTCAAAGAAATCGATATACATCTTATTAGGAAGCATTGTAGGTTTAATCGTGCTTTTAATTGCCTTAAAAAAAGGAGGCGTTATAGGTAATAATGATGATAGTAAAGAGGTTGAAGTTGCTAAAGTAGACCAAATGAACATCGTAGAAACTGTTTCTGCTACAGGAAAAATTCAACCAGAAATTGAAGTAAAAATTTCTTCTGAAGTATCGGGTGAAATTATTCAATTGCCTATTAAAGAAGGACAACAAGTTAAAAAAGGAGATTTATTGGTAAAAATAAACCCAGACATTTACGTTTCTGGAGTAAATAGAACGGCTGCAAGTTTATCAACTACTAAAGCAGGTTATAGCCAAGCAGAAGCACAAGTTAAAGAAGCAAAAGCAAATTACGATAGAAACAAACCTTTATTTGAAAAAGGAGTGATTTCAAAATCAGAATGGGATCGAATTGTATCGGCTTATGAAGTTGCAGAAGCGAATAAACAATCGGCTTATTTTAATGTACAAAGTGCAACAGCTACTTTAACAGAAGCGCGTGATAATTTAGGTAGAACTACCATTTATGCGCCAGCTGATGGAACTATTTCTTTGTTATCAGTAGAATTAGGAGAGCGTGTTTTAGGAACCCAACAAATGGCTGGAACTGAAATTCTTCGTGTGGCTAATTTAAATAATATGGAGGTTGAAGTAGATGTAAATGAAAACGACATTGTAAAAGTTACTGTGGGTGATTCTGCAAAAATTGAAGTAGATGCTTATTTAAAGAAAGAATTTAAAGGTGTTGTAACCAGTATTTCTAATTCGGCTAGTTCTGCATTAACAGCAGATCAGGTAACTAATTTTAAAGTTAAAGTTAGAATTTTAAAAGAATCTTACGAAGACTTGTTAAAAGGAAAAGCACCTAACTATTCTCCTTTTCGTCCAGGTATGACTGCTACGGTTGATATTATTACCACTAAAAAACAAAATATAATTGGAGTGCCTATTAGTGCTGTAGTAGTTAAAGAAGATACCACTTCTACTAAAAAAGACATAGTAGCCGAATTAGAGAAGGAAGAAAAACAAAACAAAGGCACCTATAATCCAGATCAAAAGTTTGAATGTGTTTTTGTAAAAGTAGGAGATAAGGCTAAATTAAGAGTCGTGAAAACAGGAATTCAAGACGATACCAATATCGAAATTATGGAAGGCTTGAAAAAAGGAGAAGAAATTATTACTGGACCATATTTAATGGTTTCGAAAGATTTGAACACCAATGACAAAGTAAAAGTTCAAAGTAAGAAAGACGATAAAGCAAAAAAGTAGTTAATAGTTAAGGTTATTTTTTTGAGACGCAAATTTTATTTGCGTCTTTTTTTGTTTTAGTAAAGTACTAGTTTGTATTTTTGCAATCATATAAAAATCAAAATGGCCATCATTTTAAACTTAGAAACAGCAACTAAAAATTGTTCGGTTTCAATAGCCAAAGAAGGCAAAACATTACTTTGTAAAGAAATTGCAACTGAAAATTTTTCACATGCTGAAAAATTGCATGTTTTTATAGGAGCAATTTTAGAAGAAACGCAGTATCGTTTTAACGACATTCAAGCAATTGCAGTAAGTCAAGGTCCTGGTTCATACACCGGTTTGCGAATTGGAGTTTCGTCTGCTAAAGGCTTGTGTTATGCATTAGGTATTCCGTTAATTGCTATTGATACGTTGGCTTTGTTAGCCAAACAAATTACCATTGAGGAAGGTATTATAATTCCGATGATTGATGCAAGAAGAATGGAAGTGTATACAGCTTTTTATGATAAAAACTACGGTAGAATTAGAGCTACTGAAGCTGAAATTATCGATGCGAATTCCTATGATACTCTAACGGAAACCCTACACTTGGTTGGTGATGGTGCGCTCAAATTTAAAGCCATTTTAACCAAAAGTAATTTTGTTTTTCATGACGATATTGTTTATCCTTCAGCAAATGAAATGAGTAGTTTGTCCTATGAAAAGTACAAAAAAAGCGACTTTGTAGATGTCGCTTATTTTGAACCTTTTTATTTAAAAGATTTTGTCTTAAATAAATAGTTTGTATTATTTTTTTTGAATCTCCACTTGATGCGGATAAGGAATTTCGATTCCAGCTTTGTCAAATGCCACTTTACATTGTTCTAAGGTCTGACTATGAACAGTTAAAAAGTTTTCTGCTTTTGCCCATGGTCGCACCGCTAAATTAATGGAGCTATCCGCTAAAGCCATTACAACTACCGCTGGCGCAGGTTCTTTTAAAACCAATTCATTTTTACTTAATACTTCTAAAATGACTTCTTTTACTTGTTTTAAATCGGAATTGTAATCAACACCAATAGTTAAGTCAATTCTACGAATGCCTTCTTGGGTATAATTTTTAATGACACCATTTGATAAAGCACCATTTGGAATATAAACGGTTTGATTATTGGCTGTTAAAAGTCGAGTATTGAAAATTTGAATTTCTTTTACAGTGCCAATTTCGCCTTGCGCTTCAATAACATCATCTAACTTAAATGGCTTGAATAAAATTATTAAAATCCCACCAGCAAAATTAGATAAAGAACCTTGTAGTGCTAAACCTACCGCTAAACCAGCGGCACCTAAAATAGCAACAAAAGAAGAAGTAGGAACACCTAAATTAGAAACTACTGTAATAAATACGAGAATACGAAGGGTCCAAAAGATAAAATTGCCAATAAAATTTGAAAGGGTAATATCAACTTCTCTTTTTAGAAGTATTTTTTTTATGGTTTTTGTAAGAATGCTGGTTAGCCACAATCCTAAAAATAAGATGATAATTGCCGTTACTACTTTGGGAGAATATTCAACTATGGTTTTAATTACAATTTCAGTATATTTTTCAATTTTTTCGCTAGTCATTTTTTATTTGGTTTATAATGTTTTCTACTTTAATCTCAGGAATTTGACACGTCTTATTAGTGCAAAGATACAGGAAGTCTTGGTCTTTGTCAAATCTATCCTGTAAAAAGGGAAGGTTGACTGCAGTAGTAGTTCCTGCAATTAAAAGTTGGGGTGCATAGTTTTTTTGAACCTGAATAGTATTTGCTACAGCATTATTTCCGCAAATAGCAAGTTCTTTTTGTCCTTCTAAAGTGTTCATCCATAAGGAGAGCCAATTGGAAAAAGCAGAAGCATAATCAATGGTCGGTAAAATTTGAGCCAACATATTTTGGTACACTTTTTCATAATAACTATTGTCATAGTAAATACTCAACTTATAAAGATTATGCCCCATAACTGAATTAGAAGCAGGAATAACATTGTCTTCTATTTCAAAATGTGTAGCAATTAAGGCAGGTGCATTTCTGGAAGTAAAAGTAAAAAATAACTCGTTTTCATTGTAAAAGTTTTCGAAGCAATAATCTGTCAATTGCTTGGCTTGAGATAAATAATGAAAATTAAAAGTAACTTGATACAATCGAATAAAGGCCTGAATGGTAAAAGCATAATCATCTAAAAAGCCATTAATTTTACTTTCTTCATTTTTATAGGTGTGCCAAAGGCTTCCGTCTACAGCTGTGAGCTGGTCCTGTATAAAAGCAGCTATTCCTTCCGCTTTATCCAAATAATCTATGTTTCCTAAAGCCGTATAGCTATCAACAAGTCCTTTAATGAGCAAAGCATTCCAAGAAGTAATACTTTTATCATCTAAACGAGGTTTGTTTCTTTCTTTACGAATGTGAAACAATTTTTCTTCCCAAATTTTCTTTTTTTCTTTGACGAAAGCAACAGAAACAGAAGTTTTTTTTGCAATTAATTCAAGACTTTCCTTTTGAATAAAGACGTATTTTTTTTCTTCTTCCCAATATCCAAAAGGATTAATATTAAATACTGTTGAAAATAGATCATAGTCATCCTCTAAAATTGCCTGTAATTCTTCTTTGGTCCAACTATAATAGGCTCCTTCTTCTAAATGCTGGTTTGCATTTAAACTATCCGCATCAAGGGAGGCGAAATAGCCTTTTTTCTTATTTAGAAGTTCATTATCACAAAAGCGAATGGTTTTTTCAATGACTTCTTTATATAACTCATTTTTTGTGCGTTTGTATGCATCTGCATAAACAGAAAGCAATTGGGCATTATCATAAAGCATTTTTTCAAAATGAGGAATGTGCCATTTACTATCTACGGAATATCTGGAAAAACCACCTTCAACGGTATCAAATAAACCACCCCAAGCCATTCTTGTAAGAGTTAAATCTACATAGTGTAACAATTGTTGGTTGTTATTTTGAAAACCATAGCGTTGTAAAAATTCTAAATTTGTTGGCATCATAAACTTTGGTGCTCGAGAATAACCTCCATATTCTAAATCAAAACTTCTTTGCCATTTTTCGATTAATAGACTCATGTTTTGTTTGGAAAAAAGGATAGTTTCTTTAGGTTTTTGAACTAAACCTAGCAATTGAATGCCTTGATGTAATTTAGTAGCATATTCCTCCATTTTTTGCGGATTATTTACAAAAAGTTCTTGGAGTTGTTCCAAGGCATTTGTCCATTCTTCTTTACGAAAATAAGTGCCTCCCCAAACTGGTCTTCCATCGGGTAGACATACTACATTCAAAGGCCATCCCCCTTGTCCACTCATAATTTGAATCGCTTTCATGTAAATGGCATCCACATCAGGTCTTTCTTCACGATCTACTTTTATAGATACATAGGAACGATTCATCACTTCTGCTACCTGTTCATCTTCAAAAGATTCATGTTCCATAACATGACACCAATGGCAAGCAGCATAACCAATACTAACGATGATTAATTGATTGTTTTTTTGAGCAAAATTAAGTGTTTCGGTATGCCAAGCTTTCCAATGGATTGGGTTTGTGGCATGCTGTAGTAGATAAGGACTTGATTCTAAATGTAGTTCGTTCATAGGGATAAAAAAAGCGTTCGTAAAGAACGCTTAAAGGTAAGTAAAGAATTAAAATTAATCTAATTCAAAGGTGACTTTTAAATTCACACGAAATTCAGTTACCTGATTGTTTTTTACTGCTGCACTTTGTTCTTTAACATATACAGATCTAATGTTGTTCAATGTTTTTGATGCTTTTTCAACTGCTTGTTTTGTTGCATCTTCCCAGCTTTTTTCTGAGCTGGATAAAATTTCTATAACTTTTAATACTGCCATAATTTGTTTATTTTGTTGTTAATAATGTATTTAAAGGTAGTCAAATTATTGAGAAATTGCAAATTGTATATTTTTAAAAATAAAAATTAATAACATTAACTTAACATTGAAAAGAAATAGTTGCAGGACTTTTGCAAAAGAAAAAACTTTAAGAGTAGATGGAACAAATATATCTTGTAATGCTTGTGGCATTAGCATTATTAGCGTCAATAGATTTAATGGTTGGAGTAGCTAATGATGCTGTTAATTTTTTAAATTCAGGAATAGGATCTAAAGCAGTATCTTTTAAAACTTTAATGATAGTTGCAAGTATTGGAATTGCACTAGGAGCCTTGTTTTCAAGTGGTATGATGGAAATTGCTCGTAGTGGTATTTTTGTCCCTGCCATGTTTACCTTCAATGATGTAATGATTATTTTCTTGGCAGTAATGATTACAGATGTCTTGTTATTAGATATCTTTAATTCATTAGGATTGCCAACTTCTACTACAGTTTCTGTTGTTTTTTCTTTGTTAGGAGGTGCTGTTTGTTTAGGGGTTTATAAAATGATTTCCAATGCTAATAATACCAACACGATTTTAGACTTTATCAATCAAGAGAAAGCAACTGAAATTGTCTCGAGTATTTTAATTTCTGTAGCGCTTTCATTTACTATTGGGGCATTAATACAATATGTATCTAGAATTATATTTTCTTTTCACTATGAAAAAAGAATAAAATACTTTGGTGCTATTTTCGGGGGTATTGGTATTACAGCTATTACTTACTTTATTTTATTTAAAGGTTTGAAAAGTTCTTCTTTCATGACCGCTGATGTAAAAGAGTTGATGAAATCAAATCAAATGCTAATTATTGCAGTTTGTTTTGTGTTTTGGACGTTATTGTCTCAAGTTTTAATCAGTTTAAAAGTAAACATCTTTAGAATTATTATTATAATTGGAACTTTTGCTTTAGCACTAGCTTTTGCAGGTAATGACTTAGTAAACTTTATTGGGGTGCCTATTGCTGCTTTACAATCCTATGATATTTATATCGCAAGTGGTAGTGATTCTACGATGTTGATGGGTGCTTTAGCATCTTCCGAATTAAAAGCTAATTTTTGGTTGCTATTGATTGGTGGTGGTATTATGGTATATACGCTTTGGACTTCCAAAAAAGCAAAAGAAGTAATTGCTACAGGAGTAGATTTATCAAGGCAGAGTGAAGGAACGGAACGTTTTGATGCGAATAATTTATCAAGAGTTATTGTAAGAGGTGTTATGTATATTGGTCAAGTATTAAATTACTTTTTGCCAAAATCATTAGAAGTTAAAATTGATAAGCAGTTTACCAAAGTAGTACCTACTTCTAAAAAGAGTGAACAACCTGCTTTTGATATGGTGAGAGCATCAGTAAATTTAATGGTTGCTAGTATCTTAATTGCCATAGGGACTTCTTTAAAATTACCTTTATCTACAACCTATGTAACCTTTATGGTAGCTATGGGTACTTCCTTTGCAGATAGAGCTTGGGATAGAGAAAGTGCTGTTTATCGAGTAGCGGGAGTTATTAATGTTATTGGAGGTTGGTTTGTAACGGCGTTTGTTGCTTTCTTAATGGCTGGAACGATAGCCGTACTTTTAACCTTTGGGAAAGTGTTTGCATTTTTTGCTTTAATGGTGACTGTTGGAATTCTTTTATATAGAAGTGCTAGAAAGCACATGAAAAAAACAAAGGAAAAAGAAGAAGAAATAAAATTAAAGAAAGAAGATATATTTTCTATTAAAGAAGTTATTTCTGAAAGTTCTTCTCAAGTAGGTAAAGTGATTCGTAAAACGAATGCATTGTATACAGATGTAATTAACAATTTAGGATTGCAAGATTTAGCCAAACTAAAAGATAATAAAAAGAAACTTAAAAAGTTAGAAAAAGATATTGATGACTTAAAGAGTAATGTATACTATGTAATTAAAAATTTAGATGAAACCTCATTAGAAGCAAGTAAGTTTTATGTTCTTATTTTAGGCTACTTACAAGATATGGTTCAATCGATTGGATATATTACGGTAAATAGTCATTCTCATATTAATAACAATCACAAGCAATTAAAGTTCAATCAAATTAGAGATTTAAAGTCGGTTGATAACAAATTAAAGCATCTATTTGATAGACTTACAGTAACTTTCCAGAAAGAAGACTTTTCTCAAATTGATGAAATATTAAAAGAAAAGGCAAATCTTTTGGAATCTATTTCAGAATTAATTCAGAAGCAAATCATAAGAATTAGAACTACTGAAAATAGTCCAAAAAACAGTAAATTATATTTTGGATTGCTTTTAGAAACCAATGATTTAGTAAAAGCAACTATGAATTTACTAGAGTTGTTTAAAGAATTTAATAAACAAGTCGAAAAGAAAAAATAAAAAAGAGCCTTTAAGGCTCTTTTTTGTTATGCATTAGTAGCTTCAACCACAATTCCACTGTCGTTAAGCATTTGTTTTAACATATTTTCAATCCCGTTTTTTAAGGTAAAAGTTGATGAAGGACATCCACTACAAGCTCCCTGTAAAATTACTTTCACTTTTTTGGAGTCTGCATCAAAGGATTCAAACATAATGTTACCTCCGTCACTTTGTACCGCGGGTTTTACATACTCTTCTAGAATATTTACAATTTGTTGAGAGGTTACATCTAAATTTTCAAAATATGTTTCTTGTTGTTTCTTATGGGTTTCAGTCGTTACAATTTGTGATTCATCCACTACTAGATTCCCGTTCTCAATATATTCTTTTATAAAAGAGCGTAATTCCATTGTGATTTCACTCCAATCAGCAATTTCATATTTAGTAATTGAGATGTAATTTTCATCAATAAAAACTTCTTTGACAAAGGGGAATTGGAACAATTCCTTAGCTAAAGGAGAAGCTTTAGTTTGATCAATATTTTTACATTCAATTAAGGTTTTGGTTAATAATTTATTGCTTACAAACTTTTGAACCGCTGGATTAGGAGTGGTTTCTGCATAAATCGTAATAGGTTGTTTTTTTACAGAAGTAACTTCTTGTTTCAGAATTTCTCCTCCATTTTTGATAAATTCTTCAATTTGATTGGCTACCGCATCTTGAACATCTTCCCATTCTACTATAGAAAATTTTTCTATTGCAATAAAATTACCTGAAATATATACTGTTTTAACAAAGGGTAAATAAAACAGTTGCATGGCTAATGGTGAATTTTTAGTCTCGTCAATGTTTTTAAATTCAAAATTTTGACCTTTAATGATGGTCTCTTCCAATTCAAATTTTAAAATGGAAGGATTAGTGGTGTTTTTTATGGTTATTTTTGACATTATTTAGTAATCTTTTTGCAAAGATAACGAACTTATAACGTAAAAAAGAATTTAACTTTTAAATCTGTAAGCAAAAACCATTGATAATAACATAAAATTTATATCTTTGAAAAATTAGACAAAAGGCATTTAATCAAATAAAATCTTGATAAAAGAAATGGATTTTAAAAAAAGTTATTTAATTATTGTGTTGTTTTTAACACAACTCTCATTTTCCCAAGAAGGAATTGCTGTTTACTCCGATTATCTATCTGATAATTATTATTTAATTCACCCTTCCATGGCAGGTGCTGCAAATTGTGGAAAAATACGTTTAACAGGTCGCCAACAATGGTTTGGACAAGAAGACGCACCCTCTTTGCAAACGTTAAGTTTTAATACTTCGATAGATCAAGACGGTAAATCAGGTATAGGAGCTATTGTTTTTAATGATAAAAATGGATATCACTCTCAAAGAGGAGCTAAATTAACTTATGCGCACCATTTGCGTTTTTCAAGAGGAACGACTGACTTAAATCAATTGTCTTTTGGATTAAGTGCAGCGTTTATTCAAAGTCAATTAGATGAGACTAGTTTTACAAATCAAGCTTTTGACCCTTTTATTTTTGGAGGGATTTATCAAAAAGACGCTTATTTTAATGTTGATTTAGGGGTATCGTATCATTTTCTTGATTTTTTTACTCATGTGACTGTTAAAAACTTTTTAGCCAATAGAAGAGAAATTTATACTGAAGGAATTGAGTCTGATAATTTAAGAAAATTCTTATGGAGTGCTGGAGCAGTTTTTGGAGATGAGGATAGATTATTATGGGAGCCTTCTTTTATGTTTCAATATACGCAAGAAACTACTGAAAAGGCAATTGATTTAAACTTAAAAGTTTATAAAGGTGTTGAATTTGGTAGAGTATGGGGAGGTCTTTCTTACAGAAGAAGTTTTGACGGAGCTGAATATTTAGATGGAAATGCAATTGGAGAGCAAAAATTACAATATATCACCCCAATTTTAGGAGTTAATTACAAACAATTTATGTTTGCTTACACCTATTCTCACATTATAGGCGATATTAAATTTGATAATGGTGGATTTCATCAAATTACTTTAGGTATTGATGTGTTCTGTAAAGCGAAAGAATGGAGTTGTAATTGTCCTGCGGTTAATTAATTCCTTGAATAGATACAAATAATTAATGTCCCGATTTTTCGGGACATTTTTATATAACTTATTATGATTATTAAAGAAGTAAGAGGTAAATTCCCTCAAATACCTGAAGATTGTTATGTGGCAGAAAATGCGACTATTGTGGGAGATGTGCAATTAGGCGAAAAATGTAGTGTTTGGTTCAATGCTGTTATTAGAGGCGATGTTAACCGAATTGAAATAGGGAATAAGGTGAACATTCAAGATGGTGCCGTCATTCATTGTACCTATTTAAAGCATCCTACTAAAATTGGAAATAATGTTTCAATTGGTCATAATGCAATTGTTCACGGCTGCGAAATTAAAGACAACGTTTTAATTGGAATGGGTGCTATTGTGATGGATAATTGTGTTGTAAATAGTAATTCCATTATTGCGGCAGGTTCTGTAGTTACTCAAAATACCGTTGTTGAATCGGGAACCATTTATGCAGGTGTGCCAGCTAAGAAAGTAAAAGCAATTGATGAAAGCGATTTTTCGGGTGAAATTGAACGTATTTCGAATAATTATGTAATGTATTCTAGTTGGTTTAAAGAAGAAGAATAGGAACGAGTCTTTTAGGCTTGTTTTTTAACCGTAATCCTGCTGTTCGTTTTAGTTTCTAAAATTAATTTTAGAAAGCTATCACTTCCATCAGGGTTAAAATGGGTTGTTTTGTGTATTATTTGGAATTAAAAATCCCTCTCAAACACACTTTGTTCGTGATTTAAAATGCTTTCTAATACACGAGGATTAGCATTGGTATAGAATTTTTGCCAACTAGCTTCTGTAGTGTTAGAAAGCAAATCATGTTTCTCTAATACTTTTTTAGTTTGTCGTGCTACGGCTTCACCAGAATCGATTATTTGGATATGTTCTGGTATGATTTTTTTAATTTGAGGAATAAGATACGGATAATGGCTGCAGCCTAATACTAAATAATCGATATTCTGATCAATCATAGGTTTTAAATAACTTTCCAATAGTTCATTCATTTCTGCAGAATTGATATCACCATTTTCAATTAATTGTACCAAACCATGGCCAATTTGTTCAATTACTTTGATGTTTTTAAAGTGAGAGAGTTTTTCATGAAACAAATCACTGTTTAATGTCCCTTTTGTGGCTAAAATGCCAATAGTTTGTGTCTTTGATTGGTTGGCAGCAGGTTTTATTGCCGGTTCAATACCTATAAAAGGGACATCATATTTTGCTCGTAATTCGTTTATAGCATTTGTAGTTGCAGTATTGCAGGCTACCACAATGATTTTAGCATTCTTATTTAATAAGAATTCTGTGTTTTTCATGGATAGTGCTATAATTTCATCTTTGGTTTTTAAACCATATGGAGCATTTTTACTATCGGCAAGATAGATGGTGTTTTCATTGGGTAATAACGCGTGAATTTCTTTCCAGATTGAAGTGCCTCCAATACCAGAATCAAAAAGGCCTATAGGGTAATCCTTACTCATAAAACAAATGTAAAAAAAAACTGTTCAAATTAATTAAAATTTGAACAGTTAAATATGCTTTTGTTTTGTTTTTTTATTAGAAACCTAATTCTTTTTTCACATCAGCAAGAATGTTTGGTCCATTTGCTACTAATAAACCACTTCCTTCTGTTGCGTCAATTACATAATCATAACCTTTAGCAGTTGCTACTTTTTTAATTGCAGCTTGCGCTTTTTCCATGATTGGTTTTAATAAATCCAATTCTTTTTGTTGTAATTGTTTACTAGCACTTTGTTGGAATTCTTGGATACGTTGTCCCATTCCTTGCATTTCTTTAGAACGTGTTTCGTTTAAAGCTTCTCCAGCAGTAGGAGCTTCTTGCTCATACTTTTGTAATTTTGTTTGATACTCTTGAACCATACCTTTGTATTCTTTATCATAAGTATCTTGGATTGTTTTTAATTGCGATTGAGCCGCTTTCATTTCTGGCATATTCGTCATCAATTCCTTAACATCAATATGAGCCATTTTTGATTGCGCTGATACTTGAGCTGTAATAAAAAGTACGAATGCAATAGCTAAAGTTTTTAATTGTTTCATTTTTCTATTTTAAATTTATTTAGGTTATTATTTATCTTCTTTTTCGTCTGTTTTATCTTTTTCAATTACTGTGCCATTTTTTTCAGCTTCGAGTTGTTTTCTTTTTTCTAGGGCTGCTTTTTTTCGCTCTTCAATAATTTTTTCTCTTGCTGCTTTTCGTTCTTCCATTAATTTTTCTCTAGCGGCTTTCTTTTCATCTAAAGCTTTTTGTCTTTCTGCTAAGGCTGGATTTTCATCTTGAATATCTTCTTTAGCTTCTTTAGCTTCTTGCGCTTTTAGTTCTTTTTTAGACAGTTGTTCTCTTCTTTCAGATCGCATAATAGCCCTTACCACTAAGTCGCTTATATCGTGCCTTTTGTCAGCAAATAGAATGGTTAAGTCCGAAGATTTATCTAAAATAAAATCATATCTTTTTTGTTCAGCAATGTCTTGAATGGCAGTGAAAACTTGATCTTGAATCGGTTTTACAAGGATAGACTTTTGTATAATTAAATCACCACGAGCACCAAATCTTTTTTCTTGGTAGTCAAATAGTTCTTTCTCTTGAAAAGCAATTTCTTCTTCTCTTTCTTCTATAAGTTCTTTAGTAAGTAATACGCGTTCGGTATCTAAACTTTCTTTTAATTTTTTTATTTCGTTTTTTTTAATTTCAATATCTTCTTTCCATTTTGAAGCTTTCTGCTCTAATTGCATTTTTGCTTCTGCATAATCGGGAGCTTTTTCTAAGATATATTCCATGTCGATATATCCAATGCGAACACTTGCTGATTGTGAAAAGCTCGTGAGAGAAAGTAATACTGATGTTATAAAAAATATTTTTTTCATCTGTTGTTTATTTTTAGTTTTTAATTTTCAGATGCAACTCAAAAAACTGTCCGAAAGATAAGAAATGTTTTTATAAGTTTTGTTTTCATCTTTTGATTTTAAACTAAACGTAAAAAATACTAAAATTGTTGTCCAATGATAAAATGGGTTTGCCATCCACTCTTTGTTCCTTGTCCAGGAATAGGGTCAAATCCATGTGCAAAATCGATACCTAATAATCCGAATGCAGGCATGAAAACGCGTAATCCAAAACCGGCAGAACGTTGCATTTTAAATGGATTGTAATCTTTAAACTCATTATAAGCAGCACCCGCTTCTAAGAAGGTTAATCCGTAGATGGATGCGGCTTGTTTTAGTGTGATAGGGTATCTTAATTCTAAAGAGAATTTATTGTAAATAGTACCTCCGTCTGTTGTAGATAGGGAATTGTTAGGATAACCTCTTAATTGAATTACTTCTCTACCGTCTAGCGAGAAATTGGCTAATCCATCTCCACCTAAGTAGAAACGTTCAAATGGGACTAATCCTCTATCTTGATTGTATGCTCCCATAAACCCAAACTCACCTAAAGAACGTAATACTAATTTGTCATAAATTCTTGTATACCAATCCGCTTTAAATTTGATTTTATAATATTCTAACCAATTAAATCTTTTTTGGTCATATTTTCCTTGGTCTAAGTCAGCCTCACTTGCATCAACTTTTAAATACTTTCCAGTTGCAGATGAATAAGCAATATAATCACCTTCTTGAACTAGTTCTCCATTTGAATTAATTCCAGTTGATAAATTACTGCTCGAAGAGTATCTCAATTTATATTCATCTTGGTTTTTCAAGTCAGCATAATCTACACCATTAAATAAAGAGTAAGGTGGTGTAAATCTACCAGTTACGCTAAATTCAGAACCATACGTTGGGTAAATGGGGTTTACCCCTTTACTATTTCTACTTAGGCCAATTGTATAAGCAATATTTCTAGAGGCTCCATTACCAAAAGTAAATAATCCAGTATTGTAATTATTCAAATCGTAATATTGAAAGGATACACTTTGAGACAATACAAAGAAATCATCTGGTACATTTAATTGTTTAGCAATTCCGACACTTAAAGAAGTAATGTTGAAACTTTGATTTCTTGTTACATCTCTTGTACTATAGTTGTATAAAAATTGTTTACTGTGTGAAATAGAGGTTGAGAAGCTTACTGGTTTTCTTCCTCCAAACCAAGGTTCAGAAAAGGATAAGCTATACGTTTGGAAATAAGAACTACCTTGTAAACGCAAAGACATTTTTTGTCCGTCTCCCATAGGTAACGGTTTGTAAGCATCTTTGTTGAAAATGTTTCTAGCTGAGAAATTGCTAAAAGAAAGACCTAAGGTACCTATAAATCCTCCGCCACCATAACCTCCTTGAAGTTCAATTTGGCTAGCTCCTTTTTCTACTACATTATATTCAATATCAACAGTTCCTGCTTGAGCATCTACGTTTTTGAAATCGGGTTTAATAGATTCTGGGTCAAAGAATCCTAATTGACCTATTTCTCTAATAGAACGTACTAAATCTTCTTTACTGTATTTATTACCTGGTTTTGTGCGTAATTCACGATAGATAACTTTATCATTTGTTTTGTCGTTTCCTACTACTGTAATTTTATTAAAATAAGCAATAGGTCCTTCCGTAATTCGAATTTCAAAATCAATTGTGTCATTAACGGTTTTCACTTCAACTGGGTTAATGCTAGAAAATAAATAACCACTGTTTTGATACAAATTAGTCAAATCTTCTGCGTCAGGTTTTGTGTTGTCAGCTATTCTTTTCTGTAAAAGAACACCATTATATACATCGCCTTTTTTAATACCAATTAATCGTGCTAATTGTTGGTCTGTATAAACCGTGTTACCTAAATATCTAATGTTACCAAAATAATATTTGCGACCTTCTTCAAGATTTACTTTTATATCGATAAGGTTTTTTTCTTTATCATAAGTAACTGAATCAGAAATAATTCGGGCGTCTCGATACCCTTTTTCTTTGTATTTATCAATAACAGTAACTAAGTCTTCTTTGTATTTGTCTTTGATGTATTTTGAAGCTTTAAAGATTCGAATTGGATTTTTTTGTTTGGTATTTTTGAATGCTTTTCTGAGTTTCGAATCTGAAATTTCAGAATTACCTTCAAAGTCAATACTTCTAACTTTTACTTTGTCACCTTTGTCTATGTTAACAAGCATTTTTACTTGTGTTTCAGTAGAATCAGGAGTAGTAGTTATAAATACTTTGGTATTGTAAAAGCCATCTTTTTTGTATTTGTTTTCTATGTAATTTTTAGTAGTAGTTACTAAATTTTCATTGACTACTTTACCTTTCTTTAAATCAACTTCTTTGATTAAATCTTCGGCTTTACCTTTTTTAATTCCTTGGATTTTAACGTCAGATAATTTTGGAGATTCGATTAAGTTTAATTCTAAGAAAATACTATCTCCTTTAATATTGTTTACATAAAAATTAACATCGCTAAAAAGGCCTAATTTCCATAATTTTTTAATAGCTGTACTAATGTCTTCACCAGGAACCACTATTCTTTGGCCTTTTTCAAGTCCAGAAAAGGTAACAACAGTTTGTTCACTGTATTTAATTTTGCCAGTTACCTCTACACCTCCTAATATGTATTCTTTTCCGTTTTCTAATTTTGTTTCTTGTGCAACTAATTTAGTACTATTACCTATAATCACAATGGTAAAAAGTAATTGTAAACCTTTTTTTAACATTTTTTTCTTATGAAATTTGTTCACTTGTTTTTCCAAATCTTCTTTCTCTACTTTGATAACTTAAGATTGCTTTATATAAATCTTCTTCGCTAAAATCAGGCCATAAGACATCTATAAAATAAAATTCAGCATATGCAATTTGCCAAAGTAAGAAATTACTTATTCGGTGTTCACCACTGGTACGAATTACTAAATCAACATCTGGCAAATTGTGCGTGTAAAGATGCTCATTAATAATTGATTCGTCAATAGTGTTAGTAGAAATTATATTATTTTTAACTTTATCTGAAATTTTTTTAACAGCTTGAATAAGTTCTTCTCTAGCGCCATAACTTAAAGCTAAAGTTAATGTCATTCTAGTGTTTTCGGAAGTTTTTTGAATTACTTCATTTAATTCTTTTTGAACTTTAACGGGTAAATTTGTTAAATTTCCAATTGCATTTAATCGGATATTATTTTGTGATAATGTCTTCATTTCTTTTTTTAATGAAGAAATTAAGAGTTTCATTAAGGTGTCAACTTCTAATTTGGGACGATTCCAGTTTTCAGTAGAGAAGGCATAAAGTGTTAGATTCTTTATTCCAAGTTTGGTACAAGTTTCTACAGTTGTTTTTACTGATTTTGTGCCACTTTCGTGTCCTAGAGTTCGTAATAGACCTTTTTGTTTTGCCCAGCGTCCATTACCATCCATAATAATAGCTAAATGACTTGGTAATCTTGTGATGTCTATTTGTTCTTTTATACTCATAATTAATTAGCGCAAAAACATGGGTTTTGACCAAAAGTGTAAGTTAAAGTAATTCCTGAAAAAACATACCAATCTTTACTATTTAGGTTTCCAAATCGAAGCGGAGCTAAATTATTGTTTTTAGGATTGCTTCCATCTAAATTATCTGTAAATGTATATCGTATTCCTACTTCTGCTCCTAAAACAAAGTTTCGATACAGTCTAGTCTTTAAGCCTACAATCATAGGTATAGCAATTTGACTGGATCTGTAATCTAACTCTTCTGTTTTGGTAAGATAAAAAATTTCATTATATACAAAATAACTTACTCCAGTTGAAACATATGGGGTAAATGCTTTTTCAGAATCATGTAAATTGAATTCAAAAAAATTAAACTCTAGTCCTAAAGTGAAATCATGAATGCTATTCTGAAAACTTTTATCTCTTAAATATCTACTTGGAACATCACTATCTCGATCGGCTGATTCAATTTTGGAGTAGGTATAAGATAAACGGTAGGAATGTCTTGTGCTTTTGTTCCATTTATACAAAAACCCAAAAGCAACTTTATTAGGGGAAATATAATCAGTTGGTCCAACATCACCAATATAGTTGGAACCTCCTAAAAAAACACCTAATTCATTAATTTGAGCTGTTATAGCAGTTGTACTCAAGAATAAGAATATGTAAATAAAAAACTTTCTCATTTTTAAAAATAGTTTGCAAATATAATAATATAGATTTCTTTACCGCACTTAAATGAAAATTTTATTCCTATTTAATCGGTTATGTATAAACGCAAAAAAAAAGTAAAAGTTATATGGGGAGCATTAATTTCTTCGATCTTCACCCCAGAGCAGTTTTTTTCGGATGGTTTTTAAAAATCCTTCTTCATTAAATGCTACCATATTTATTTCAAATGAGGTCTTTTCTATTTTTAATAGTGTTTCGTTAGTTACAGAAGTAATTCTGGAATCTAGCGAAACCAAGTATTGTTCTTCTCTTCCAGAAACTTTTAGTGTTATTTCAGTATCATCTGGGATAACTAAAGGTCTTGCATTTAAGTTGTGTGGAGCAATAGGAGTGATGACTAAACTATTTACATTTGGAGTTAGAACAGGGCCTCCGCAACTTAACGAGTAGCCTGTTGAACCTGTTGGCGTAGATATAATTAGTCCATCAGCCCAATACGATGTTAAATATTCTCCATTTAAATAGGTCTCAATAGTTATCATTGATGTGGTGTCTTTTCTTGAAACGGTTATTTCATTCAAGGCAAAATTTAAATCTACTAAATCTGGATTTTTAGGAGTACAAGATAAGCTTAGTAAACTTCTTTTAGAAATGGAATACTCTTTGGCTAAAATTCGATGCAAAAAAGGCTCAATGCTTTTGATTTGTACCGTCGCTAAAAAACCTAATCTTCCCGCGTTAATACCTACTATAGGTATGTTTTTATCACGGACATAGGTGACTGCTCTTAAAATGGTTCCATCTCCACCAATGCTAATTAAAACATCGATATCGTTTTCCAGTTCTTCATGGGAGGAATAGATATGACACTTTTGTTTTAATTCTGTCTTAATATTTTGTTTGAAATTTTTTTCAATAATGACATCAACTTTATTTTCAAGGAGTATTTGAAGTACCTTTTCTACAATTTCTTCTGTATCGGATTGATAATATTGGCCAAAAATTGCAATTTTCATGTAGAGATGCTGTTTGTTTAATTGGATATGCCAATTAGATGTTTAAATATTTGTCTAAATAATCCGAACGCTCTTTTAAATTTTTAAGATAAGAGTCTTCTTGATGTTCTGAAATAATTTCATATTCATATCTTCGGAAAGTTTGAATAATCTCATTTAAGGAACTCTCACTAATTTTTAATGTAACTTCAATAAAATTAGTTTCTGTTTTTGAAATGAAAAGACCTAATAGTTTAGCATTATTACTTTCAACTATTTGGGTAACTTGGCTCATCGAAAATCCTGAAATTTCTTTTTTAATGACAAGAATGCCTCCTTCTTCTCTTAGAAAAGGGGTTTCGTGGAAAAATTTTATAACATCGTCAAGTTCATAATAACCGATATATTTATTTTGTTCGTTTAATACGGGAACAATATTGGCCTCGTTTTTTGCAAATTCTTCCAAGACGTCTAACCAAATCATTTCAGAACGAACATAAAAACGGTCAAATTCATAACGACATTCTCCAATAGTCTTATGACTTGGATGAATTTCGGCTTCTTCTTTGGAAATACAACCTATGAAAACATTTTCTTCAGTAACTGGAAAATGAGAATAATTATAATCAGCAAATAAATCTTGTGCTTCAGCAATAGTTTCTTTGCTTTTAAGAGGTTTAATGTCTATATTTAAAAAATCAATTAATGTGTTCATTGTAGATTTTATAATTATTTTACTGCAAATTAATCAAAAATTGCTTATCAAAGCTATTAATACTTTGTATTTTTGTAAAGTTAATAAAAAAGAATATGACAAAGTTATCAGTAAATATTAATAAAATAGCAACTTTAAGAAATTCTAGAGGTGGAAATGTTCCTAATTTATTAAAAGTAGCCCAAGATTTAGAACACTTCGGAGCACAAGGCATTACCATTCATCCTAGACCCGATGAAAGACATATTAAATATCAAGACGCCTTCGACTTAAAGACTGTGGTGCATACCGAATATAATATTGAAGGAAATCCAATTCCAAAATTTATGGATTTGGTTTTACAAATTAAACCTACCCAAGTTACCTTAGTGCCAGATGCTGATGATGCCATAACATCTAACGCTGGTTGGAATACTGTAAAACATAAAGATTTCTTAATTGATGTGATACAAGAGTGTAAAAAAAACGGGATTCGAACTTCTATTTTTGTGGATCCAATCCTTGAAATGATTGATGGAGCCAAAGAAACAGGAACGGATAGGATTGAATTATATACTGAAGAATTTGCGAAACAATATGAGTTAGGCAATACTAATGGAATTGATTCATATGTAGCGGCTGCTGTTAGAGCTAATGATTTAGGATTAGGTATCAATGCAGGACATGATTTAAGTTTGGAGAATATACGTTTTTTTAAAGAAAATATTCCTAACTTGTTAGAGGTTTCAATTGGCCATGCTCTAATCTCTGAGTCTATTTATCTTGGAATAGAAAATGTTGTAAATATGTATCTTCAAAAACTAAAATAATGATTTTTTCAAAAGTAGAAGGTAAAGGAAAACCTTTTTTAATCATTCATGGGTTTTTAGGGATGTCTGATAATTGGAAAACATTAGGAGGGCAGTTTGCTGATGAAGGATATGAAGTACATTTGCTTGATATGAGAAATCATGGTAGAAGTTTTCATTCCGATATCTTTAATTATGATGTAATGGTAGAAGATGTAGTAGCTTACTGTAATGAAAATGAGTTGAAGGATGTTGTTTTATTAGGTCATTCGATGGGTGGTAAGGTGGCGATGCAATTCGCATGTCAATACCCTGATTTGGTTTCAAAATTGATAATAGCAGATATAGGTCCTAAATTTTATGCGCCTCATCATCAAACTATTTTAGAAGGTTTAAATGCAGTCAATTTTGATATTAAACCAAGTCGAAACGATGTTGATGACATAGTGTCAAAGTATATTACCGATTTCGGAACACGTCAATTCTTGTTGAAAAACTTGTATTGGATTGAGTCGGGTCAACTGGCTTTCCGTTTTGATTTAAAAAGCTTGACAAAAAATAGTAACGAAATTGGAAAAGAATTACCAATAGGTTTAACTTTTCAAAAAGAAACTCTTTTTTTAAGAGGAGCGCAATCTAATTATATTGAAGATGTAGATTTTGAGACTATAAAAATAGTATTTCCTAAGAGTGAGATAGTTACAATTTCAAACGCTGGACATTGGTTGCATGCTGAAAATCCTAAAGATTTTTTTATGGAAGTAATGAATTTTTTGAAATAAAAAATAAATTTATTATGAATGCATAATATTTTAAGGTAAAAAATTGTAAATTCCATATTTTATTATAATTTTGGTATATAGATATTAATAAATTCAAGAAAAACTAACACATTTTAACATTATGAGAAAATTACTTTCTTTAACATTAATGGCTTTAGCGAGCTCTACTGCTTTTGCGGGTGGTTATAGGGTGAGTATTCAAGGTCAGAAACAATTGGCTATGGGGCATACGGGTGTCGCTGTAGTAAATAGTGCAGAGACAGCTTTTTTTAATCCTGCTGGGATGGCTTATCTAGATAAGAAATTTAACTTATCTGTTGGAGCTAGTGGGTTGTTTGCAAAAGTAAGATTTCAAGAAAATACGTTTAATACGACGGCTTCTTCGGATAATTTTGGTACACCATTTAATGCCTATGCTACCTATAAATTGAATGACTGGTTAACAGCAGGTTTGGCAGTTTATACTCCATATGGAAGTGCTGTAGATTGGGATCAAAACTGGCAAGGAGCTTACTTGGTTAATAATATTGATTTAAAAGCAATTTTTATTCAACCAACTATTTCTGTTAGAGTAGGTGAACATTTCAGTATTGGTGGAGGACCTATATATGCTACTGGCGCTGTTACTTTTAATAGAAATTTATATGCTTCAAACACTACTTTTCAAGTAGATGGTGATCCAACGGATTTAACTATTGAAGGTAAAGGGATTTCTGCTTGGGGATATAATATAGGTATGATGTTTAATCCGACGGATAAAATTAGATTAGGTTTAAATTACCGTTCAGAAATAATGATGGAAGCTAGAGATGGAGATGCTACATTTAACGATGTTCCAGATTTTGCTCAAACGTCGTTAACCAACACAACTTTTAATGCAGATTTGCCGTTGCCTGCAGAAGTAACTGCTGGTATTTCGGTTCAAGTAACTGACAAATGGTTGTTTGCATTTGATTTTAATCATACAATGTGGAGTGCTTACAAAAGTTTAAATGTAAGTTTTAATAATGGATTACCAACTTCTGTAAATCCAAGAAATTATAAAGATGCATCTACATATAGATTTGGAACTCAATATAAAGCTAACGATAAATTTACTTTTAGAGCGGGTTATTATTTTGACGAAAGTCCAGTTCAAGATGGCTATTTTGCGCCAGAAACGCCACGTAATGATTCTAATGCTTTCACTGGAGGTTTAACATATCAATTAAATGAAAAATTTGGAATTGATGTTTCGTTCTTATATATTCATTTTGACGAAATTGAGAATTCTTACGATTACAATCCTAATGGTGAATTTAGAGGAACTTACAAATCGGTTGTGTTTTCTCCAGGTGTTGGTATAACTTATGGTTTTTAATAAAAAAATATAGAAAATGAAAAATAAATTTATATACTTAGCTATTTTGGCTGCTGGTTTTGCTTCATGTGAGCCAGAATTTGATAATCCAGTATCAACTGATGACTATTCTGCTGGAGAAGCTGATTTTTCTTCTTATGTTGCAGTAGGGAACTCTTTAACTGCTGGGTACATGGATGGTACTGTTTATAAATCAGGTCAAGAAAACTCTTTTCCCAATCTATTAGCAAAACAGTTTTCTGTTGTAGGAGGAGGTGCGTTTACACAACCTTCTTACGAAGATGATGTTAACAACTTAGGTGGTATAGCTGGATTTTCAAGTACAAGATTAATAATTAATACTGAACCAAAAACTGATGGAAGCGGAAATATTTTATTAGACTGTAATGGGAATCCAATTTTAAAAGGTTTGCAGCCAATTGCAGGTACATCAACAGTTACTTTAGCACCACAAGCCACTGCTTATAATAATATGGGGGTTCCTGGAGCAAAATCATTTCATTTATTACTTCCTGGATATGGTTCTTTAAACCCATATTATGCAAGACATGCAACATCTTCAACTTCAACTGTATTAGGGGATGCAATGATGAAAAATCCAACTTTTTTTACTAACTGGATTGGTGCAAACGATGTGTTGGCTTATGCTACTTCTGGTGGAATTGGCGTGAATCAAACAGGAAATTCAAATATCGCTACATATGGAATGAATGATATTACGGATCCTCAAACTTTTGCTTTTCATTATAATTTAATCATCAATGGAGGTACACATCCGTCTTTTGGTCCAGTAACAGGTCTGACTGCAAATGGAGCAAAAGGGGTTGTAGCAACTATTCCAAGTGTAACTTCAATTCCATTCTTTACAACAGTTCCTTACAATCCTTTGACAGCTTGTTCTTTAGGTGGGAATAATCAAGCTATCGGAGAGGCTACAATAAATGCTTTAAATGCGCAATTGTATGGGCCACTTAAGCAAGCTTTAACAGCTTTTAATGCAGGTTCAAGAATTGATTTATTGGTAACTACTGGAGGAAACCCACTATTAATTAAAGATGAAACTTTGCCTGATTTATCAGCTCAATTAACTGCTGCATTTACTCCAACTTTAGGTGCTTCTACAGCAGCTTTTTATGGAAGTGTTTTTGGGCAAGCAAGACAAGCTACAGCTAGTGATTTAGTATTGTTAACAACAAGTTCTGTTATAGGAACTGCTCCTGCTGGTGTTCCTGCTCCTTTGGATAAATATGGAATAACTTATCCTTTACAAGATCAGCATATATTAATCCCATCAGAACAAACGGCTATTGCTACTGCTACAGCGGCTTATAATAATGCTATAGTTTCAGTAGCAGCATCAAAAGATTTAGCTGTTGCTGATATGAATACTATTTTAAACAAATTAGTGAGTGGTTTAAGAGCAGATAATGGAACATTATATACTGCTAATTATTTTAACAGCGGTACAACAGAGTTTAAAGTTTTATTCTCTTTAGATGGTGTGCATCCAAATGCAAGAGGTTATTCAGTAATATCAAATGAAATTATAAAAGTGATTAATTCACATTACAAAGCAAACTTGCCATTATTAAATCCAAATGATTATCCAGGAATTCATATTTTGGCTAGTAATAACTAATAAGTTGATAAAAAATTGTTTTAAAAGACACCTTTTTAGGTGTCTTTTTTTTATCTTTAAAATAAAAAATGAATTTACTGATCAAACTTTTAATTACAACTGTTCTAGTAGTTGTGATTTCTAAATTTTTGCCTGGTATAAGTATTGCAAGTTATCAAAGTGCTTTTATTGTGGCTATTGTTTTGGCATTGTTAAATGCTTTTTTAAAACCAATTTTGATATTTTTAACTATACCAGCAACTATTCTTACCTTAGGATTGTTTTTGTTAGTTATTAATGCGGTAATTATAATGATTGGTGATTATTTTGTAGATGGCTTTTCTGTTTCAGGATTTTGGACGGCTTTCTTATTTAGTATTATTCTTTCCGTTTGTCAATCAATATTAAATGGGATTTTTATCGAAAAAGACTAATTTCTGTATGCAAAGAAATGGATAGAATAGAATTCTAAGGAATAAATTTTACAGAATTGAAATTCAATCAATTAAAAAGTTGCTTGAGTTGTAAAAAATATTTAATTTTGCAACCCAATTTTCATGTCAATAAAAAATAATATAATGAATATTACAAGAGAGCAAGTTGATGCTTTAAACGCAATTGTTAAAGTTGCGGTTACTAAAGAGGATTATGCAGATAAAGTGCAAAAAGTATTAGCAGACTATAGAAAAAATGCTAACATACCAGGTTTTAGAAAAGGAGCAGTGCCAATGAGTTTGATTCAAAAACAATATGGTAAAGCAGTACTTTTAGATGAAGTAAATAAAATATTACAAGCTTCTTTAAATGATTATTTAGTGGAAGAAAAATTAGATATTTTAGGAAATCCACTTCCAAAAGTAACGGAAGATTTCGATTGGAACAAAGACGATTTTACTTTTGAATTTGAATTAGGTTTAGCTCCAGAATTTGCAGTTGATTTAGATGCAAAATCCAATGTAACTAAATTTGATATAGTTGCTGATGATAAAATGCTTGACGAACAAGTTGAGCGTATTCAAAAGCAATATGGAAAGATGATTTCTCAAGATAAAGTTGCAGAAGATCATACGTTAAGAGGGACTTTTTCAAACGAAGAAAAAGGAATTCACAATGCCACTACCATTACTTTAGATATTTTTAATGATAAAAAAACAGCAAAGAAATTTGTTGGTAAAAAAGTAGGTGATGTTGTTTCTTTAGAAACAAAAGGACTTTTTGATGACGACCATAAATTAATGGATTATTTAAAAGTTTCTCATGATGATGTTCACGGTTTAGATATTACGGTTGATTTCACTATTGAAGAAATCAATGCAGTTGAAAAAGCAGAATTAAACCAAGAATTGTTTGATAAGTTATTTGGAGAAGGAAATGTAACTTCTGTAGAGGAATTAAAAGCTAAAATAAAAGAAGATGCGGAAGCACAATTTGCGCAACAAGCCGATCAAAAATTCTTAAATGATGTTATTGAGTCATTAATTGATAATACAAAATTTGATTTACCTGCTGTATTCTTAAAAAAATGGATTCAAACTGTAGGTGAAAATCCATTGTCTACTGAACAAGCAGAAGAAGAATATGCTAAATCGGAAAAAGGGTTACGTTACCAATTGATTGAAAACAAAATCATCGCTTCTAATAATTTGCAAATTCAATTTGAAGATTTAAAAGCACATACTGCAGAGTTAATTAAGAAACAAATGGCTCAGTTTGGACAATTGAATCCAACAGATGAAGAGGTTGATGGAATTGTGGCTAGAGTACTTTCTAATCAAGAAGAAGTAAAACGTTTGTCTGAGCAAGTAATGAGCGAAAAAATGTTGAGCTTGTTCAAAGAGAAAATCAAAGCAAAATCTAAAAAAGTAAACTATCAAGAGTTTATTAAAGAGATGTACGGAGAATAAATTTCTCACAAAAAATAATTATCTTTGAACGTCAAACTGTGGTTTGACGTTCTTAGTTTATAAACCATTAATAAAGTTACTATGAATTACGGAAAAGAATTTAAAAAATACGCTACTAAGCATCATGGAGTAAATAGTTTGTACTATGATAAAATTGTTAATAGTATGACTCCTTATATTATCGAGGAACGTCAGATGAACGTGGCTTCAATGGACGTTTTCTCACGTTTAATGATGGATCGCATCATCTTCTTAGGAACAGGAGTTGATGATTATGTAGCCAATATTAT
Organism: Flavobacterium sp. NRK F7; assembly: GCF_024054195.1. Classification (GTDB taxonomy): domain Bacteria; phylum Bacteroidota; class Bacteroidia; order Flavobacteriales; family Flavobacteriaceae; genus Flavobacterium. The sequence goes on from NZ_JAMXLB010000001.1 coordinate 1,218,854, forward strand.
TCAAGCGCAATTGTTGTTTCTAGAAAGTACAGATGCTTCTAAAGATATTAGTATTTATATTAATTCTCCAGGAGGAAGTGTGTATGCTGGTTTAGGAATATATGATACGATGCAATTGGTAAAGCCTGATGTGGCTACCATTTGTACAGGAATGGCAGCTTCTATGGGAGCAGTTCTATTATGTGCAGGCGCAGATGGTAAAAGATCAGCTTTGCCTCATTCCAGAGTAATGATTCACCAACCATCAGGAGGAGCACAAGGTGTTGCAACAGACATGGAAATCAACTTGAGGGAAATGTTAAAATTAAAAGAAGAGTTATATCGTATTATTTCTCAGCATTCCAAACAGCCTTACGATAAAGTATATAAAGACAGTGAAAGAGATTACTGGATGATTGCTTCTGAGGCAAAAGAGTATGGAATGATTGATGAGGTTTTAGAAAGAAAATAAAAAAACAAGAGGCATCGGATTAAGTTTTTTTCTTAATGTGTTGTGTCTAAAAGAGTAAAAATGGCAAAAGAAGTATTAGAGTGTTCTTTTTGTGGAAGAAAAAAGCCAGAAACTAATTTGTTAATTGCAGGTATAGATTCACATATTTGTGACCGTTGTATTGAGCAAGCGCATGGAATAGTTTTAGAAGAACTAAAACAAAGTGGTAAAACAGAACTGTTGTCTGATTTAGTTTTGTTAAAGCCTAAAGAAATTAAAACGTTTCTAGATCAATATATTATTGGTCAAGATCAGACTAAAAAAGTAATGAGTGTTGCAGTTTACAATCATTATAAACGATTAATGCAAGCTCAGACTGATGATGAGGTTGAAATAGAAAAAAGCAACATCATAATGGTAGGTCAAACAGGAACCGGCAAGACTTTAGTGGCAAAAACCATTGCAAAAATGTTAAATGTTCCTTTGGCTATTGTAGATGCTACTGTATTAACAGAAGCGGGTTATGTAGGTGAAGATGTAGAAAGCATTTTAACACGGTTATTACAAGCTGCAGATTATGATGTGGATCGCGCGCAAAGAGGTATCGTTTTTATAGATGAAATTGATAAAATTGCTCGTAAAAGCGATAATCCGTCTATCACACGTGATGTTTCGGGTGAAGGAGTACAACAAGCTTTATTGAAACTTTTAGAGGGAACTGTTGTAAATGTGCCGCCTAAAGGGGGAAGAAAGCATCCAGATCAAAAATTTGTAGAGGTTAATACGCAAAATATCTTGTTCATTGCAGGTGGAGCTTTTGATGGAATTGAAAAAATAATTTCCAAAAGATTAAACCGTCAAGCAGTAGGGTATAGTACTTCTAAAGATAACAACGAAATTGACAAAGACAATTTGTTGCAATATGTGATTCCAAAAGATTTAAAAGATTTTGGATTAATTCCAGAAATTATTGGTCGTTTACCCGTATTGTCTTATATGAATCCTTTAGATGCAGAAACGTTAAGAGCTATTCTTACAGAGCCTAAAAATGCTTTGGTAAAACAATATAAAAAATTGTTTGAAATGGATGATGTGCATTTTGAAATGGAGGAAGAGGCATTACAGTTTATTGTAGAAAAAGCTTTAGAATATAAGTTAGGAGCAAGAGGACTTCGCTCTTTGTGTGAAGCTATACTAACTGATGCAATGTTTGATTTGCCTGGTTCTTCTGAAAAAGAATTGCATGTAACTAAAGAATTTGCAGAACACAGTTTGAATAAAAACCTGTTGCAGCGTTTAAAAACGGCATCTTAAAATCTAAAATAAAAACAAAAAATCCCGAGAAAATGACTCTCGGGATTTTTTTATCTATTGTTTACCTGTTTATTTTAATTATTGGTTGTAGCGTCTGTAAATTCAATTGCTTTGTTGATTAGGAATTCAACACGTCTGTTTTCAGAATCTTGAATTTCCGTACAATTTTGTTGGCAATCATGTAACGGTTTTGATTCGCCATACCCTTTGTGAGCTAAGCGTGATTTGTCAATCCCTTTAGAAACTAAATAGTCATAAGTTGATTTTGCTCTTTTTTGAGATAGAGCTAAATTGTATTTATCTGAACCTTTGTTGTCTGTATGAGCGTTTATAGTCAACGTCATGTCTGGCATTTCATTCATTACGGCAACTACTTTATTCAATGACAATTGTGATTCTTCTTTTAAAGTAGCTTTATTAAAGTCAAAGAAAATATTTTCCATAACAATCGCGTCGTTAACGATTTCTGGTTTCTTCTGAGTCATTTTGATGGTTTCAGAAACAAAATTATTTTCAGTCGATGCCGTTACTGCATTTAAATTCGGTTCGTAACCATCTTTTGAAGTTGAAATAGTATAAGCAGTTAAAGGGTTAATAATTAATTTAATTTCTCCTTTATCATTTGTTTTTGTTTCTTTGATAGTAATACCAAATTCATCAGTGATAACCACATTTGCGTTTGGTAATTTGATTTTTGAATCGCTTTCAACAACCAAAATATTTAATTGTTGCTCCAATTGTTGAACTTCGAAACGAAATACATCGAAATTTTCTTTATCATCTTCTTTATTGATAGAAATATAACCTTGGTCTTTATTAACTAAAATATAGCCCACTTCATCTTTATTTGAATTCAAACCCGAACCAATATTTCTTCTGTTGATGTATGCATTGTTAACAATTGAACTTCTGAAAACATCATATCCACCAAAAGTATCATGTCCTGTAGATGAGAAATAAAGATATTTAGAATCGGGAGTAACAAATGGATATTTTTCATCTTTAGAAGAGTTTACCTCTTTGCCTAAATTTTGAATATTTTCTAAAGTTCCATTAGTGTTAATATCTGCCACGTATAAATCGTAACCTCCAAAACCACCTGGCATGTTAGAAGAAAAATAAATTTTATTCGTACCAGCCGTGTAATAAGGAGTTTCTACCGAGTATTCTGGTGTTGTAATTTCAATTTCAACCACATCCTTCCAATACCCTTGTATTTCAACATCTAAATCGGCTTTGTATAATTTGAAATTATCCGAATTTTCTGTTGTATGCGTAAAATAAATGGTTTTGTCTTCATTAGAAAAAGTCATCGAACCTTCGTTGAAATCAGAATCTAATACGGTAGAAAACTGTAAAGGGAAGGATAAATTCCCGTTTTTATCCACATTGGTACAATAAATATTGTTGTTGAATTGATTTGATTTTTCGTTAAAAGTAGTTTTGGTATGTCTTCTTTTTTTGTTTGAAACGATAAGAAATTTATCTTTAAAAAAGCTGGCACCAATTTCAGAAAGTTCGGTGTTAATACCGGTGTCCGTAAGGATGTATTTTAATAAGGAATCATTATTTAATGTAGTGTTGTTTTTAGCTATCGAGTCATCCATAAATGAATCTTGACTCATGCCTAAAAAAGGGATGCAAAAAACACAAAAAAATAATTTTCTCATAATCATAGGTTAATTTAGACTTTGCAGGTGCAAATATTAAGTCTAAATACCGCATAAAAAAAGAATAATCGGTTAATTGTTAAAAAAACTCGTTATATAGCCATATGAACTTAAATTATAAATTTAACTTACTAATAAAATAGTTAATAAATTAAGAATCAATTTCTTAAGTGGTTGACCAAGGTTTAACAAAGGATAATGTCTGTTAGAGATTTTTGCTCTTTGAATTGCTCTATTTGACATTTTCTGTAAGGGCCACATTTATATCTTTTCGGTCCACAAGAAGATAAAAAGATACTTGTAAAAAGAAGTAGGATTAGTATTTTTTTCATTGGGGTTTTCGGTTTTATACTTGATACATCTGATGTTGTAATAATTCTTCTAAATATTTCCTTTCATTCGATAATCTAGGAATTTTATGTTGTCCTCCTAATTTGTCTTTTTCTTTCAACCAGTCATAAAATAAATTTGGTCTTGCCACATTTACTTTTAACGGATTTAAAGTCATATTATTATGTCTTTTAGCTTCATAATCAGAGTTTAAGAGTTGAAGGTTCTTGTCCAAAACGGCAGAAAAAGTTTGTAAATCCTCAGGATTCACTTTAAATTCAATAATCCATTCATGTGCGCCTTTGGTTCTTTCTTGCATGAATATAGGAGCAACAGTATAATCAATTACTTCGCAATTCAATTCTTGACAGGTTTTAGCAATGGCTTTATCTGTGTTTTCAACCATTAATTCTTCTCCAAAAACATTAATATGATGTTTGGTTCTTCCAGTAACCATTATACGATAAGGGTTTATTGAAGTAAAACGAATCGTATCTCCAATTAAATATCTCCAAAGTCCAGAATTCGTAGAAATAACAATAGCATAATTTTTATGAAGTTCCACCTCGTTCAAAGGAATGGCTTTTTGCATGCTGGTGCCAAAAGTATCCATTGGAATAAATTCATAAAAAATTCCGTAATCTAGCATCAACAATAATTCATTAGAATCATTTTGATCCTGAATCGCAAAAAATCCTTCAGAAGCATTATAAATTTCATAATATCTAAAATTATCTTTTGGGAATAATTTTTTATAAGGTTCGCGATACGGTTCAAAATTAACACCACCATGAAAATAAACTTCTGCATTTGGCCAAATGTCTAATAAGTTATTTTTACCTGTGGTTTCAAGGGTTTTGTTTAAGAGTACCATCATCCAGCTAGGAACTCCTGCTAAACTCGTTACATTTTCTTGAATAGTTTCATTAATAATTGCAGGTAATTTGGTTTCCCAATCTCCCATAAGAGATACCTTATTGCTAGGTGTAGAACTAAATTCTGCCCAAATTGGCATATTATCAATTAAGATAGCCGATAAATCACCAAAAAAAGTATTGTTATCTTCATACAATTGTTTGCTACCTCCTAAACGTAAACTTTTTCCAGTAAATAATTGTGAATCTTCATTATTATTTAAGTACAAACACAATAAATCTTTACTCGCTTTATAATGGCAAAGATCTAAAGTTTCATTACTGACAGGTATAAATTTACTTTTGGCGTTAGTAGTTCCGCTCGATTTAGCAAACCATTTTATCGGGGTGTTCCAAAAAACATTTTGTTCTCCTTTGCGCGTTTGTTCTATAAGAGGTTCTAATTCTTCATAGGTTGAAATAGGAATTCGTTCTGAAAAAGTACGATAGTTTTTGATAGAAGCAAAATCATACTTTTTACCCAAATACGTATTCTCAGCTGACTTTATCAAATTTAAAAGCAACTCTTCCTGAACCTCATGAGGGTATTTTAAAAACAACTCCATTTGATGAATTCGCTTTTTTAAAATCCACGAAGCAATTGAATTGATAATAGGGAATGCCATTTTTAGAATTACAAATTATGAATTATAAAATACGAATGATAACTTTACCAAAAATAACATTTTTTTTAAATCTAAACTCATTAAAAAGTAAAAAGCACATGACATATCAAGGTGTACTTCAAAAAATGCAAACCGAATTTGCGCAACCTATTCAATATTATTTAGTTTTTGACGATAGTTTTTTAAATGTTAATCAGTTATTAAACAAAGAAATAGAATTGCAATTTCAAGGTTACCAATGTTTAAATTGTGGACAGCCTAAGAAGATTTTTAGACAAGGTTTTTGTTATGATTGTTTTATGAGTAGTCCTGCTGTGGGAGATTGGATAATGAAACCAGAGCTAAGTACAGCACATTTAGATATTGAAGATCGCGATTTAGAGTATGAAAAGAAAGTACAATTACAGCCTCATATTGTATATCTAGCCTTGTCTAGTGAAGTAAAAGTAGGGGTAACCCGAAAAACGCAAGTTCCCACGCGGTGGATTGATCAAGGTGCTGTACAAGCAGTTCCTATAGTAGAAGTACCGAATCGTTATTTAGCAGGAATTACTGAGGTAGCTTTGAAAAATCATTTTGCCGATAAAACCAGCTGGCAAAAAATGCTAAAAAATGAAGTGTTACCTGTGGATTTACAAGCGGAAAGGCAAAAAACAATTGATTGGATTCCGGAAGAAGTAAAACCGTATTTTGCTACACAAGAAAAAATCTATGATTTAGAATTTCCAGTATTGCACTATCCCAAAAAGGTGAGTAGTCTTAATTTAGATAAAACACCTAATTATGCAGGAAAGATTATTGGAATTAAAGGACAGTATCTTTTATTTGAAGATGGAACCGTTTTTAACATAAGAACCTATGAAGGATATGTGGTAAAAATGAGTGTATAAAAAAAATCCCTAATAGCGTTTTACTATTAGGGATTTTTTAATTGGTTTCTATATTATTCTAAACAATCCCCTTTAGTCAAAGGCATAGTCGAAGAGTAGGTAAGTTGATCTACGTTTTTAAACGTAATACCTTCAATCATTTCACCATATCCTTCTATGAGTTTATTGTCTTTTACTAAAAAAGCCATGTCTCTTTTGCTTACCGCACCTTCAGATGAAAAAGTATAACTTCCAATAAGTTTATCTTCTTGTAAAGTTCCTGCAAAGGTACCTTCATTTCCGTCTTTTTCTGCAAGAGCTATTTTTAAATTTCCTTTAACGCTATCACCAATAGTAGTAATCTTCATTTCAATAGCGTTCCCATTTTGATTATAGGTATAACACCCTTTTTCTAATAATGCCACAGGAGTTGCTTCTGAAGTTCTATCATCTTCTATAATTTGCTCCTCATTTGGTTGTGCCACTGTAGTAGTATCTTCCTCTGTTTTTTCTTTACAGCTCATAAATAGCGTTAGTGCCATAAATAAATACGTTACTTTTTTCATAGTTTGTTGTTGTTTATTTGTTAAAAAATAAATCCCTATTTTTTATGAAATAGGGATTTCAGGATATGAAATAAATTATTTATTCTTTCTTTTTCTTACCACCTAAGAAACCGCCAATCACATTTTTAACACCTTCTTTAATTTCTTCTTTAGGAGTTTGTGTGGTTGTTTTCGTTGTGTCAGTAGAAGTGGTGTTGTCTTTAGTGCCATTAAATAAATTGGTTAAAGCACTAGTGCCTTCATTAACCAATTTCTCTTTTTGCAGTTTTACTATTTGAGTAGCCAAATTAGTAGTGGCTTGTTTTAAGTCGGTTTTAATATTTGGATTGGTAAAATTACCTGTTAAATTAGCGGTTATTGGAACTCTTTCCAGTTTTTGTTGGTCTGCTGGCGTTAATTTACTCAATAGATTGGTTACTTCAGTTCCTAAATATTTAGCAGGCACATCAAATTGAACGTCATAATTCATGGTTTGATCAAAGCCATGCGTTCCACCCACAGTTATGTTAATATCTTGATAGGTTAAATCAATTGGTTTTACAGCTACTTTTCCATCTTTAAAAGATAAAGCAGCTTTAATATCATTCAAATTTAATTTGCTTACATCTAAGAATTTTACATTCGAACTTAAAGCTGTCAATAAAGTCGAATTTTTCTCATTTACAGTAGTTGATAACAATTGCCCCACTAAATCACCAGTAAGAGTTTTTAAATTGGGTGTCATATCATCTGTTAAATCTCCCGATAATTTAATGGTTGAATTTAATTTACCGTTAATCACATTGGCAATAGGAGCAATGCTTTTCAGCATTTCCACTTGAGTGAATGATTCTGCAATATTAACCGCATTTAAACCTAAATCCATATTGAAAATGGGTTTGGCTCCTTTGGTAGAAACCATTCCGTTTAACCCAATGCTTCCGCCAAATACATCCATTTTTAGATTGCTTAATGAAATAGCTTCATCTTTAATGGCTAAGTTACCACTCACATTTTTCAAATCTAAATTATCATATACCACATTTGTTGCTTTACCAGAAATACTACAATCTAAGAAATCTGGAATTTTTACCGCTTCAGTTGTTGTTTTTTTACCATCATCAGATGTGGTTGTAGTTGGAGCCATAAAATCAGACACTACTAAGCGAGAAGAATTCATATCAAAGCTTCCTTTTAAAACTTGTTTTTTAAATAAGAAGCCATATAAATTGTCTAAACCACCAGTAATTTGAAGGTCAGATGAACCTGTTTTAGCGTCAAACTCATTCAAACGAATTTGATTGGGATTAAAGGCCAAAGACGTACTTTTAATTTCAAAAGGTTTTGCCATTTCTGGACCTTCATATTTGAATCCAGTTAAAGAAAGCGTCCCTGCGTTTTGAATGTTTTGGTACTGACTTGTTTCTACCGATTTCATATCAAATTTAGTCGTTACATCTGCTTTTAAAATCCCAGTTAGTGGTTTGTCTAACTGTACTGGATAGGCTTTGGTAACATTCGCTAAATTAATAGTTCCTTTTAAAGCGGCATCTACTAAAGGATTTTCCGCTACATTTTTAATCGTTGCTTTTGCATTAAAGACATCTTGATCAATCGAGAAGGATAGTTGGTCTAAATTTACATAAGTATCATTCATTAAACCCGTTTCATTCACGATGTGTGTATCTATAATAATATTACGAACTGCTTTTGGTAAATCAGGATATTGGAAAGAAGCATTATTAGATGCCAATTCAATATTGAATTTAGGAATCGTAGTTTCGGTTAATTTACCGTCTACTTTACCACTTACTTTAAATTCTCCTGTTGTTTTTACCTGATTGATATTTCCTGCATAGGCTTCTGGAACAAGTCCTAAGAAGTTTTTAAAATCGGAAGTTGGCGTTTTAAATGTTAGGTTGTACAATTGTCCGTCTTCTAACATTTGGATAAACCCATTGAATTCTAAAGGCAATTGATTGATTAAAGCCTTGTTGTCTTTAAATTCATATTTGCTATTATCTAAATCGATACCTAAAACCGCATCTAGCGATAACGTAACATTTTTCATGAAGTTCGTACTATCCATTTCAAAGGATACTTTGGTAGTCGTTTTCGTTTCCAAATCTAATTTTTGTTGGGCAAAGTTTCCTTTACCAGTATGGTTCAAACTATCCAAAACCATTTTCATATTTGCGCCCTCATCTAAGAAGGTAAAACGTAAATTGTTAATAGCATATTCCTGAATGTTTAAAGCAAAAGGTTTGCTTTCACTAGTACTAGTATCTTCTTCTTGGTCCTTTAGGGCAATATCAAAGTTACCTAAACCGTCTTTATTAAAAATTACATTTACTACGGCATTGGAACTACTAAAACCTTGTAAGTTCATTGGCTCGTCATCTCCTTTGAATAATTCTTTAATGCTCATTTTTAAATTGACATCACCCGCATAAAAAAGCGTATCTCCTTCAAATGGTGCTTTGTTGATAATGCTTAATTTATCAATGTTAACAGTAGCATTTGGAAAATTTCGGAACAAACTCAAATCTACATCTTCAAATGCTACGGTAGCATCTACACTTTCATTAATTGATTTTAAGACCAAAGCTTTAATCTTATCTTTAAAAAGAAAAGGAGCAGCTGCTAAAGCAATAATAACTACGAGAAGAAATATACCTACAATTTTAAGTACTTTCTTGAATGTGAACTTTTTAGCCATAGTAATTGTTTTTGAAGATTTATAGGTTAGATATACAAATGTACTACCAAATTAAAAAATATTGTATTAAGATTCCGATAAATTTTTATATAATTTTGATTAATCGATGCTTAACTCTTCATTCATTTTCAACTGAAATCTTTTTCTAAAAAAGTAAACCGCCAAATACATAAAAGGAGTGTCTAACAGGGCAACTCCCACTTTAAAAAGGAAACCACTAACAAACAAGGGTAGAAATAAATCCCAAGTAAGAATTTTAAAGCTGCATAATAACAATAAGACCGAAAACGTATCGACCGCTTGCGAGGTAATGGTTGAAAAATTATTACGCACCCACAATTTTTTACCTTTCGTAAGTTTTTTCCAAAAGTGATATACCTGAATGTCGATATATTGCGCAAATAAATAAGCCAGCATAGAAGCAATAACGGCTAAAGCTGTTTGTCCAAATACTTGGGTAAACAAAGCATCCGTAACCGGAGAATTATCTATAGCAGGAACAGCATTTGAAATATAAATTATTCCTAAAGAAAAAACCGAAGCAAAAATCCCTGTGGTAACCACTTGGTTCGCTTTCTTTTTGCCATAGATTTCCGAAATAATATCGGTAATTAAAAAGGTAATAGGATAGGGAATAATACCTACCGAAATCTGGAATAATTTGGCTCCAAAAATTTCCACATCTCCAAATGGATACCAGTAAAAAAACTTTTGAAAAATTAAATTAGAAACCACTAAAGAACAAATAAATAAACTCGCAAGAATTAAATAGATGCGTTGTGCTAAAAGTTTGTCTGGTATGCTCATGGAGTAAAATTAAGAATACAAGTTTACAAAAAAAAGCTATTTCTCTCTTTGGAAAGAAATAGCTTTTTAAACTAGTTTTATAAGAAAAACTTATTTTATCTTCAATTCAAAAGGCATCATGGCTTGAACTCCTTTCAATTGGTTGGCTCTTTTAATTTGTTCTAATAATTGGAAATTCTCTTCCCCAATTTGTTCTTTTAATAAAGCCTCTCTCGATTGGAACATGGAAATCCCTGTAAAATTAGCAATCAAATCTTCCAATTTTTTATCATATTCTGGGTAGTTTTCAATGCGGTAATCTTCAATCTTAGCCACTTTAGCTGCATATTTTAAAGCGTCATCTAAACCACCTAATTCATCTACTAGACCATTTTTTAAAGCGTCTGTACCCGTCCAAACACGTCCTTGTGCAATAGCATCTACTTGTTCGGTAGTCATTTTTCTGCCTGTAGCCACTCTGGTTAAGAAAGTGGTATAAATATTTTCAATGCTTTCTAGTGTAAACGCTTTAAAGTCTTCACTAACCGGTTCAAATAAACTATAACCCGCTGCGTTGTCATGCGTTGCTACTTGTTCTGCATTAATACCAATGTTTTTTCCTAATTCGTTCATGTTAGGTAACATTCCAAAAACACCAATCGAACCGGTAATTGTACTAGGTTCTGCAAAAATGCGATCTGCGTTACATGAAATATAATACCCACCAGAAGCGGCTACATTCCCCATAGAAACGATCACAGGTTTATCCTTCTTCGTAATTTCAATTTCTCTCCAAATCAATTCAGAAGTTAAAGCACTTCCTCCTGGGCTATCCACACGCAATACAATGGCTTTTACATCTTCGTCTTCTCTAGCCGCTTTTAAAGCTCTTTTTACAGCACCTTCGCCAATAATGTTTACATCGCCTTCACCACCTTGAATTTCACCTTGTGCATACACAACCGCAATTACATCTTTTACCGAATAATCCACAGCAGATGTCGCTACTTTTTTAGCATAATCTAAGATGGCAACGGTTTTGTAATCTTCATCCTCTTTTACCTTTAACTGTTTTTTAATCGCATTGTGGTATTCATCCTCATACGCAATTTTATCAATCATGTGTTTCGATAAGGCTAATTCTGGAGTACGCGCTCCTAAAGAATTGGCAATACTGTTCAAACTGTCTACCGAGATGTTTCTGCTTTTTGAAATATCAGTCACTACCGTGTTCCAAACCCCATTCAATAATACCGAAATTTGCTCTCTGTTTTCTGGGCTCATTTCTTGTGCTAAGAAAGGCTCAACGGCACTTTTGTATTTTCCATGACGAATAACTTCCATTTTAATACCCGTTTTCTCCTGTAATTCTTTTAAGTATAAGATTTCAGAAGACAACCCTTTAAATTCTAACTCTCCAATAGGATTCAAATACAACGAATCGGCAACCGAATTCAAATAATAATCCCGTTGTGAAATATAGTTGGAATACGCAACAACAAATTTCCCCGATTTTTTAAAGTCTTCTAATTTATCGCGCAACGCTTTACTTTGCGCCATCCCTAATTGTGATTCGTTATTTAAAATAGAAATCCCTTTAATTTGGTCGTCTGCTTTGGCTGCGTCTATGGCATTAATCACATCGATCAAACCATCATGTTTGGTTTCAAAATAATTGAATTCTTTAAAGTTTACTTTTCCACCATAGTCGAGTGTTACTTTAGACAAGTCTAATTCAATAACCGAATTATCTTTCACCTTAACGGTGTCTTTGTCTCCACCCATGATAGCTCCTAAAAATAGAAGTCCAAAAAAGAACACCATACAGAACACAAAAATTCCAATTACGGTGGCAAATACATTTCCTAAAAATTTCATTTTCTATTCATTTAATTTTATCTGCCTTATATGTCTGCTAAAATGTTAAAATGTTACATGTTCATAAAAAAATAGAAAATAGAAATTATAAGTCTAAAATTGTTTGTTATTTTGCCTCCGATGAAAAAGCAACATCAAATACTAGTTTCTATAGGGAGTAATGTGGGCAATCGGTTGGAGAACCTTACACAAGCCATTCATTTGGTACACGAGCAAGTGGCCAGTGTGGTAAAAGTATCTCCACTATATGAAACTCCTGCTTGGGGCTTTGAGAGTGCTGCTTTTTATAACGGAGTGGTAGTCTTGCATTCTTATAAAAGTCCGCAAAAGATTTTAGCGCAATTGCTTAAAATTGAAAAGCAAATGGGTCGCGTGCGTACGCAAGACCAAGGCTATCAAGCTCGAATAATTGACCTAGACATTATTAGTTACGACGAAGAACAACTTACTACTGAAACCTTACAAATTCCCCATCCGCAACTGCAACATCGCAATTTTGTGCTATTACCTTTAAAAGAGGTAGTGCCTAATTGGGTACATCCTGTTCTTAAAAAATCGGTTGCTGAATTGCTGGCTACCACTAGCGATACGAGTGTGTGTGCCAAAGTACATCAGCTGGTTTCTCCGGTAGAAAGCTTGGGCTTGCAGCAATACAATTATATTGCGATTGAAGGGAACATTGGGGCAGGAAAAACCACTTTGGCGACTAAAATTGCGGAAGATTGCAATGCGAAATTGGTGCTGGAACGCTTTGCCGACAATCCGTTTTTGCCTAAATTTTATAAAGATCAAAACCGCTATGCGTTTCCTTTGGAAATGTCTTTTTTAGCCGACAGGTACCAACAACTCACCGATGATTTGGCGCAATTTGATTTGTTTAAAGATTTTATCGTAGCCGATTATCATATTTTTAAATCGTTAATTTTTGCTAAGGTTACCTTGCAAGAAGACGAGTTTCGCTTGTATAAAACCATGTTTGACATTATCCATCGCGAAACGGCTAAACCCGATTTGTATATTTACTTGTACCAAAATACCGAACGCCTGTTAGCCAATATTAAAAAACGCGGGAGAAGTTACGAACAAGAAATTCCGGCAGAATACTTAGAGAAAATCAACCGTGGGTATTTGGATTATATCAAAACGCAAACCGACTTAAACGTGCTGGTAATTGATGTTTCCGATTTGGATTTTGTAAAACGCCAAGAGGATTATGTGTTTTTATTGGCACGTATTAAAGAGAAGTTGGGGTAATTTCAGTTTTCAGTCTCAGTTTTCAGTTTCCCTTTATCATTTAGTAGATTTTTAGCTACGAACTAGTACTTTCTTAAAATAGTTGGCTTTATAATAGCGATACAAATGGTCGTAAATAATTAGTTCATATTCGCGTTGGCGTGAGGTGAATTGGCGGTTGAGGATTTTGTGAGTAATTTTAAAATCTAATAAAATAAAAAGGGTTGACTTATTTTAGTCAACCCTTTTCTTACCTATAAAAGTTAACTATAAGTTAGCTTTATGATTAGTAATAGTAGTAATAAAAGCATCTACTTCTAGTAGCTCTTTATTAATACGTTCCAAATCAAGTTCTTTTTCCAGTAATGCTACGGCGCCATAACTTTCTTTACGGTTTTCCAGTAAGAATTTTTTGTACTCTAACTTTACTTTCTTTTTGATCTCCTCGTCTTTTGTTTGACCATCAGGTAAAACGCTAATTACTGTTTCAACAGCAGAAATTTCAGCTAAAACACCTTGTAAAATAGCTTCTACCTCTAATGAAGTACTAGCATACTTATTTGTTAAACGTTCTTCTGAAATTTTTTTAAAAGTTAATTCAGCTTTCTCTTTTTCCGCCCAAGAGATTAGCACGTCGCAGTCTGTAACCTGAGTTACATTGTTGATTGAGTAATTCATGTTTTTAAAAAATTAAATGTTATATTACATAATCATCAAACGAAATGCCAATAAATAAGGTAAAAATTAATTTATAAAAAAATTAACCATTTGTAAGAATTTGCTTAAAAATGAGTTAAAATTTAAGAAAAAATTAAGATTTTTTATTGAATGAAATTTAATATTAATTATTTATAAATCTTTATACTAAATTTTGCAATTTATATTTTATAATTTCTTCTTCTTTCTTTAAGGTTTCTAATTTAATTTCGTACTCCATTTGCACTAAATCCCCTTTTTTTTCTAAATTAATTTTTGCTCCATTGTTCATTATTTCAAATAGTAAATCATCTGCATTGTTATTTAATTCTATGGGATTAGATTCAAAATAAAGCATTACTTTCAATCGATTGACACTTATATCATATTTCTTTTTTATATCATTTAATTTATTATTTGTTACTAATTGATTATGTTTATTCATAACAAGTAAGTCTTCTAATACTTTTTTCTTTTCATTTTTCTTTTCATTTAAAAAAGGAAATTGTTTTTTCCAAAAAGTTTCAGGTTGTTGAACAAAAGTTAGTATTTCTGCTAATTTTAATTTGGCAGATGTAGGTAAATTACGTTTACCACTTTCATACATAGACCAATGACTTCTTGATATTTCTAATATTAGAGCAACCTCTTCTTGTTTCATCCCTAATAATTCTGTAATTTTTAAATTTTCTTTTTTCATGTTTAATATGTTTGTACATTTATAATTGTTTGTTTTTTTTAAAATTTCTTTATATGATTTTTTGCAATAAATAAGCCAATTATTTTAATATGATTGGAAAATATTTCCTGTCTAAACTTCTGTGGCTTTTTTATTCAAAATTGCATTTTGCAACAAAAACCGTGACATTTTTAATTATATTTTAAGTATGCAACAAAAACCGTGACATTTTTTTTAAAATTTAAAGAAAAGCACAATATTTTTTATAATGGTTTTTGAATACATAAAACCATATGAAATTCTATTATTGTTTTTTATCTTTGAAAAACAGGTTGAAATACTTACACAAATATTGTTGAAATAGTTTAATTTTGGTTGGTTTGAATATCCTTGAATATTATATAAATGAATAAATCTCAAATAGAAAAAAACCTAGATGAATTAGTAAAATCAATAGATAAAGAAAATTTTATTTATGATTTATTAATGGCCTATGGTATATCAAAAACATCGGTTACCAGATTAAAAAAAGGTGATTTTAACTTATCTAAAGTTGAAGGAGAAGTTCTTTACAAAAAGAAAGTCCTTTTTAAAGAAGTAGCTAATGATAAACTTCTTACTACAATTGACGATTTAACAAAGAGTGAAGAAGATTTAAAACATAACCCACGCTTTGTAATTGTTACAGACTATAAAACATTATTAGCAAAAGATATTAGAACTGGGGTAACTTTAGATACTCCAATCAAAGATCTAAATAAAAGATACGATTTCTTTTTACCTTGGGCTGGACAAGAAAAATACCAATCAAAAAATGAAAATCATGCAGACCGAAAAGCATCTTATGAAATGGCTAAGCTGTATGATATTTTGGTTCATGAAAACCCAAACATTTATGATGATGGTGGCCACAATCTAAATATTTTTTTATCAAGACTTTTATTTTGCTTCTTTGCTGAAGACACGAACATTTTTCCGAATGAGGGGATGTTTACCGAAGCAATAGCACAACACACTAAGCCAGACGGTAGTGATACTCATTTATTTTTAGACAGACTTTTTAGAATATTAAATACTGAAGATAATAGCAATGAACCTGACTATCTAATAGCTTTTCCATATGTTAATGGAGGACTTTTTAGAGATGACATCCACTCTCCTATATTTTCAAGTAAGGCTAGAAAAATAATTTTAGAATGCGGTGATTTAGACTGGAGTGAAATTAACCCTGATATTTTCGGGTCCATGATTCAGGCTGTTGTAAATGATGACTATCGCAGTGGTTTAGGGATGCACTATACTTCAGTTCCCAATATTATGAAGGTAATTGAACCTTTATTTTTAAATGAACTTAGAGAAGAGTTTGAAAGAAGTAAAGGCAATGTAAACAAATTAAGAAAATTAATTTATAGAATATCAAAAATTAAAATCTTTGACCCTGCTTGTGGTAGCGGTAATTTTCTGATTATTGCTTATAAGGAATTAAGACGTTTAGAAATAGAAATTATTAAAGAAATAAATACTCCAGATAACGCAATAATCTTCGATGGTAGCCAGTCTAAAATACATTTTACTAAAAACGGACATCAAATAGTTTCAAATGCTCCACAAGCAAAAATGAATTTTGCAGGTAGACAAACTGAAATATGGTTTACTGAAATAAAACTCTCACAGTTTTATGGTATCGAGTTAGATGACTTTGCTCATGAAATGGCAATACTATCTTTATGGTTGGCTGAACACCAGATGAATAAAATCTTTGTAGATGAATTACATGATTATGGTAGAGCAAAACCTATTTTACCCTTAAAAGAAGCAGGAAATATTACCGAGGGAAATGCAACCCGTTTAGATTGGAAAACAGTTTGTCCAATTGATTTAGATGATGAGGTTTATATTTTGGGGAACCCTCCTTATTTAGGTGCAAGACTTCAAGATGAGGAACAGAAAAAAGATATGAGTATTGTTTTTAATAAAATTAATGGATATAACAATATGGATTATATTGCCTGCTGGTTTTACTTAGGAGCTAAATATATTCAAGATTTTAATGCAAAATGTGCTTTAGTATCAACAAATTCAATATGCCAAGGAGAGCAAGTTGCCTTAATATGGCCAAATATTCTCAATGATGAAATTGAAATTGACTTTGCACACCAATCATTTAAGTGGACCAACAATGCAAAGGGAAATGCTGGTGTTACAGTAATTATCGTTGGATTAAGAAATAAATCATCAAAGCAAAAGTATTTATATATTGATAATATTAAAAAGAATGTTTTAAATATAAATTCATATTTGGTTGAGGGAAATTCCACATTTGTTTTACAAAGAAGTAAGCCTCTTTCTCAAATTCCAGAAATGTGCTTTGGAAGTATGCCTAATGATGGTGGACACTTATCAATTACAATTGATGAATTTAAAAATTTAGATGATGACTATAAAAAATTTGTCAGACCTATTTTAGGTGGTCAAGAATTTATAAAAGGAATAGAATCTTATTGTTTATGGATAGATAATGAGTCAGTCGAAGAGGCTTCAAAAAATAGATTTATACTTGAAAAAATCAAGAATGTAAAAGTTTATAGAGAAAATAGCCCCCGTCAAGCAACAAATGTATTATCTAATTATCCCCACCAATTTGGAGAAGATAGACATAAAGAGACAGAAAGTATAATTGTTCCAGCAACTTCTTCTGAAAAGAGAAATTATATTCCAATTGGTTTTCTCGAAAAAGGAATAATAATCAAAAATTCTGCTCAAGCAATCTACAATGCACAACCGTGGGTTTTCGGTTTGGTAACTTCAAAAATGCATATGATTTGGGTTAAAAACATCGGTGGAAAATTAAAAACTGATTATAGATATTCAGCTAAATTATGCTATAACACATTTCCATTTCCTGAAATTTCAGCAAAACAAAAAGAAACTATCAACTTACATGTATTTGGGGTTCTAGATGAAAGAGCAAAGCATCCTAGTAAAACTCTAGCACAACTTTATGACCCAGAGAAAATGCCAATGGGATTAAAAGAGGCTCATCAAGAATTAGATTTAGCTATTGAGCGATGTTATCGTTTAAAACCTTTTGATAGTGACACAGAGCGTTTAGAATACTTATTCAAAATGTATGAGGAAATGACCCAAAAAAATAATTTATTTCAAAAAGAAAAGAAAACTAAAAAAGCTAAGTAAATATGCCAGATATAGTACACGTAACATACAACCAAACAGGAAAAAGTAAAAGCACTAATGAATATGGTATGCGTGAAATGCAAGCAAGAGCTTTTGAGGCACGTTCAGCACAATATTTATTAATTAAAGCACCACCTGCTTCTGGTAAATCAAGAGCTTTAATGTTCATTGGTCTAGATAAGTTAGTAAACCAAGGGTTAAAAAAAGTTATTGTTGCAGTTCCTGAAAGAAGTATTGGTAGTTCTTTCAATAAAACAGATTTAAAAACGTATGGTTTCTTTGAAAATTGGAATCCAAATCCAAAATACAATTTATGTACTGCAAGTGGTGAAAAAAGCAAGGTAACTGCATTCTTAAATTTTTTAGAAAGTGATGAACAAATTTTAATTTGTACACATGCAACTTTACGTTTTGCCTTTGAAGCTGTTGAAGAGAAAGCTTTTAATAATGTGGTTTTAGCTATTGATGAATTCCACCACGTATCTGCCGATGGTGATAATAGATTAGGAGAA
Organism: Flavobacterium sp. NRK F7; assembly: GCF_024054195.1. Taxonomy (GTDB): domain Bacteria; phylum Bacteroidota; class Bacteroidia; order Flavobacteriales; family Flavobacteriaceae; genus Flavobacterium. Next base: position 1,237,250 of record NZ_JAMXLB010000001.1, read on the forward strand.
GTATTAAGGTCAGTTATGCAAAAATCGACTGCTCATGTAGTAGCAATGACGGGTTCTTATTTTAGAGGTGATAGTGTTCCTGTTTTATTGCCTGAAGTTGAGGCTCAGTTTATAAAAGTTACCTATAATTACTATGAGCAATTAAATGGCTATGAATATTTAAAATCATTGGGAATTGGCTATCATTTCTATCAAGGAAAATATACTTCTGCAATTGATGAAATATTAGATGAAAAGAAGAAAACTATTATTCACATACCTAGTGTGAATTCAGGTGAATCTACAAAAGACAAATATGAAGAAGTAAGCAGAATTATTGATAGTTTAGGAGAATTAGATTATCAAGACCCTGAAACAGGTGTAATGTATGTAATCAGCCATAAAACTGGTAATACACTAAAAGTTGCTGATTTGGTGCATGATACTCAAAAAGAAAGAGATAAAATTCAAGCTTATTTAAGAGAGGTTAAAAGCCCAGATGATATTGATATTATTATTGCTTTAGGAATGGCAAAAGAAGGCTTCGATTGGCCTTATTGTGAACATGCTTTAACTGTTGGTTATAGAGGTTCGTTAACAGAAATTATTCAAATTATAGGTAGAGCAACAAGAGACAGTAGCAATAAAACACATGCACAGTTTACAAATCTTATTGCTCAACCCGATGCTGAAGATGGAGAAGTAAAACTATCTGTAAATAATATGTTGAAGGCTATTACTGCATCGTTGTTAATGGAACAAGTTTTAGCACCTAATTTCAAATTTAAACCAAAATTTCCAGAGGAAGGTGATGAATCGGAAGATGATGAGAATACAATTAGAATTAATGGATTCAAAGTACCATCTTCTGCAAGAGTACAAAACATTATTGAATCAGATATTAATGATTTAAAAGCTACGATTCTTCAAGATGACACTATGATAAAAGCTTTACCTGGGAATGTTGACCCAGAAGTCATTAATAAGGTATTAATTCCCAAAATCATTAGAGAAACATATCCTGATTTAACTGATGATGAAGTTGAAGAAGTACGTCAACATGTTGTGGTCGATTCAGTAATTAAAAATGGAACTATTGAGACGCAAGGTGATAAACGTTTTATCCGTATGGCTGATAGTTTTGTAAATATAGACGATATACATATTGATTTAATAGACCAGATTAATCCATTTCAAAAGGCTTTTGAAATCTTATCTAAGTCAGTAACAGCATCTGTATTTAGAGCCATTCAAGAAACCATTGAAGCCACTCGAATTGAAGTAACCGAGGATGAAGCAATAGAAAAATGGCCTACTATAAAAGAATGGATTAAAAGAACTGGTACGCAACCAAGAATAGATGCTTTAGACCCAAAAGAAAAAAGGATGGCTGAAATCATTATCTATTTAAAAGAACAAAAGCGTAAAGCAATGATAAATGAGTAAGAAAAAAACATTAGAAGATATTTTTAACGATGATGATTTAGGTATTTTAGACACTAAGGCTAAAGTATCTAATGTAAAATCAGAGGATGAACGATTAATAGATTCGTTCCAAGAAATCAATGCTTTTTTTGAAAAAAATAAAAGAGAACCTAAACCTGATGTGTTTATAGTTAATGAAAGAAGTTTAGGTGTTCGATTAAAAGGTTTTAGAAATAACTCAAAAGATATTGAAATTCTAAAACCTTATGATATTCACAATCTACTGGGAGAAGTTACTGTTGAAATTAATTCAGTAAATGATATTTTAAATGATGACATTTTAGGAATATTAGATACTGATGAAACATTAGAAATTTTTAAAATTAAAAATATTCCAACTTCAGATGAAAGAGCAGAAACTGATTTTGTTGCTAGACGAAAAAAAATGAAAGACAAAGATTTTGCTCCATATGAATCAAAATTCAAAGAAATACATAAAGATTTAAGAGAAGGTAAAAGAAAACTTTCAGAGTTTAAAGATGTTGAACAAAATCTAGAACAAGGTAAATATTATATTTTAGATGGTATTCTTTTATTTTTAGAAAGTGACGGTGTTGAAGATAGACAAATTAAAGATAGAGTTAGAAAAGACGGTAGAACAAGGATTATTTTCGAGAATGGTACGGAAAGTAACATGTATTACCGTTCATTAGCAAAAGCTTTGTATAATAACGGTAAAATAGTTTCAGAAACCGATTTAGGATCAGAAAATGAATTGTTTAAGAATGCTAATATTGTTAAGGAAGAGGACTTAGAAACCGGCTGGATTTATATTTTAAAATCTAAATCTACAAATGCAAAAATTTCAGAAATTAAAGATTTATATAAAATTGGTTTTTCCAAAGTTGATGTTAAGGACCGTATCAAAAATGCTAATAAAGAACCAACGTATTTAATGGCTGATGTTCAAATAATATCAACTTATAAATGTTACAACCTTAATCCTCATAAATTTGAACAGTTGCTTCATAGGTTTTTTGCTGAAGTTTGCTTAAATGTAGATATTCATGATGATAAAGGTAGAAGAATAACTCCAAGAGAATGGTTTGTTGTTCCATTGCCTATAATTGATAAGGTTATAAGATTAATTTTGTCAGGAGAGGTTTTGAAATATAAATATGATAAAACTATGAAAGTTTTGTTTAAAAATGATATAAACTAAATTAAATAAAAAATGCGTTCTCAATAGAACGCATTTTTTATTTTAATTTTTAATCGGTTGTTCCAAGTTTACCTCCGGTTCTGGTGGAATACGTTTCTTTAAAAATAAGATTTGTCCTAAATGACTCGATTGGTGTTCCATAACATGGAACCAACCAAAAAAGTTATTCATTCCACTGTTTTCATGTACTTCCATCAACCAAGCATCGTCTCTTTTCTTTAATTCGGCAATGGTCCTAGCTCTTACTTCATTAAAAATATCCAAATAATATTGAGCATCATGATTGCGTAATTCATCACGACCGCCTTGGTCTAAATCTAAAGCCGTTTGCCACATTTTGCTTTCTTCTTCTGTAAAACCTCTGTTTTCAAATGTATATACTTGGTAGTATTTTTCAGCAGCAGCTAAATGCATGATTAATGAACCAATACGATTGGCTTTGTCATCATGAAGGTAGTCTAATTCATACTGACTCATATTTTTTACCTGATTTTCAACACGGTCTTTTAAGTTTTCTAACATGGCAATTAAAGTTCCAATTTGAGGAGAAACATCCTCCATAGGCTTAATTTTATAAGAGTCTTTAAAGACTATGCCTTTGCCTTCTACAAGTAATGCCAGTTTTCCTTCGGCTTTGTCAGTAGTTGAGGTAACGTCAAATTCTTTTACCTTGATACTTTTTCCTTTTGAAACGCCAAAGCTCCATCTTGGAACAGTTCCGTTTTCTACTTTCTTTTCAAAATCGCCATTGGTTATTTTTACAGGTTCTAAAACGCCCTTGTCATTTTCAATGTATAATTTAAAATCGTCAAAATAAAATTTACCATTGTATTCACATAAACCTCCAAAATTGATGGATTTAGAAGTTGCATCAAAAGTTCCTTCCACAGCATAGGTTTGCCAAGTGTCGGTGTTAATAGGTCTGTCTCCCATATTGTCAAAGAAACCATAACCGCCGTCTTTTTTGTCTACTCTTGCCCACACACCTGCCCAAGCATGTTCATCTGCAATAACTGCTTTTACAGAGGCTTCAATTTTAAATTTCTTTTCGGTTTTAGATTCTACGTTAATCGATTGTGTAAACGATGTCCATGTACTGGAAACTACTTTTGTGTCTTGTGCATGTAATGCAAATTGGATCAATAATCCAATAAGTAAGAATGTTTTTTTCATGATGTTTTAGTTTGAGGGCAAAACTAGTATTTTTCATTAATTCGCATTTTGGGTTTAGCACTTTTAATAGAAAAATTAACATTTTTATGATTTTTTTTTGAAAGAACAGCATACAAAAAAAGCGTTCTTTGTTGAGAACGCTTTTTTCATGCACAAACCGTAGTCCTTGTTTTTATGGACTAGTGTTTTTGCTGTTGCTTTTTAATGGTTTTTTTATCAATATCAAATTGATTGGTTTTCTGATCGACATTCCCAGTAGGATTCGTCGGATTAGTCTGTTCTTTGGTTGTTTTAAACTTTTTTGAATCTTTAATAATTCCCATAATATGTGTGTTTTAATGTTATAGGAAGAATATAAAAAATATAAATTCAAATTCTCTTAAAACTATCCTAAACTATTGTAAAAGAGCGTTAAAATAAAGAGTTTTTTTAGTTTTGCATCTTTTGAAACAAATCCCAAACCACAATTCCGGCACTCACCGAAATGTTTAAAGAATGCTTGGTACCCAGTTGAGGAATTTCAATAACCCCATCACTTTTATTAATTGCTTCTTGAGACACCCCTTTTACTTCGTTTCCAAAAATTAACGCATATTTTTTAGTAGCATCTACTTTAAAATCGTTCAGCATAATCGAGTTTTCGGTTTGCTCAATAGAATACACCACAACTTGTTCTTGGTGCAAGCGGTCTACCACTTCTAATACATCTTTGGCATATTCCCAAGCCACCGTTTCAGTCGCACCCAAAGCGGTTTTGTGAATTTCTTTATTGGGCGGCACGGCAGTAATACCACATAAATAAATTTTTTCTACTAAAAAGGCATCGGCCGTTCTAAATACCGAACCAATGTTATGTAAACTTCGAATGTCGTCTAATACTAAAATGAGCGGTGTTTTCTCTGCTTCTTTAAAGCCTTCTTTGTCTAATCGCTCTAGTTCTGCGTTGGCTAATTTTCTCATGAGGCAAAAATAGAGATAATGCGGCAATTTGACAATGCGTCAATACGTCAATTTGAACGCGTAAGGGAAATTAAAATTGTTCTTGTTCTTCCACTTGAAATTATTCTTGATTTTATTACCTTCGCAACGATACTAAAATTTAAAAATTGTGGCTAAGAAAGAAGCAACGAAAACCAAAGAGAAAAAGGAAACTCCTTTAATGAAGCAATACAATGAAATCAAACGCAAATATCCCGATGCTTGTTTGTTGTTTCGTGTAGGTGATTTTTACGAAACCTTTGGAGAAGATGCTGTTCGTTCGGCTGGAATTTTAGGAATTACGCTAACCAAAAGAGGTGCGGGTTCTGATAGCGAAACTGCTTTAGCGGGTTTTCCTCACCATTCTTTAAATACCTATTTGCCTAAATTAGTTAAGGCAGGACTTCGAGTAGCTATTTGTGATCAATTAGAAGATCCAAAAATGACCAAAACCATTGTGAAGAGAGGCGTTACCGAATTAGTAACACCAGGAGTAGCCATGAACGATGAGGTGCTGCAAGCGAAATCCAACAACTTTTTGGCATCGGTACACTTTGGTAAAAAGAACCTAGGAATTGCCTTTTTAGATGTTTCAACGGGTGAGTTTTTAACCGCTCAAGGGAATGAGGAATATATCGACAAACTCTTGCAAAACTTTAATCCAAGTGAAGTTTTAGTACCAAAGCACCACAAGACTCAGTTTAAAGAAATTTTTGGTGATGATTTACACTCCTTTTTTCTTGAAGATTGGGTGTACAAGGAAGATTATGCGATGGAAACTCTAACCAAGCATTTTCAAACCAATTCCCTAAAAGGCTATGGTATAGAAGAATTGCAAGAAGGTATTGTAGCCTCGGGTGCCATTTTGTATTATTTATCGGAAACCCAACATAATAAAATTCAACATATTACAAACATTCAGCGTATTGCAGAAGATGCCTACGTGTGGATGGATCGTTTTACCATTCGCAATCTCGAATTGTATCATTCAACCAATGTAAATGCAGTAACGCTTTTAGATGTAATCGACAAAACCTTGTCGCCTATGGGGTCGCGATTGTTAAAACGCTGGTTGGCTTTACCGCTTAAAGATGCTGCACGCATTCAAAGTCGCCATGAAGTAGTGGCGTATTTAAAAGAGAATACGGAAACCTTACAAAAGATTCAGTACCAAATTAAGCAAATTTCCGATTTGGAGCGTTTGATTTCTAAAGTGGCAACAGGAAAAGTTTCTCCAAGAGAAGTGGTGTATTTGAACGATTCTTTAAATGCGATTATTCCCATTAAGGAAGTCGCTTTACAAAGTAAAAACGAAGCCTTAAAAGCGATAGGCGATAGTTTGCATGCCTGCGAATTGCTGCGTGAAAAAATTCAAACGACCTTAAATCCAGAGGCACCTGTACATGTGAATAAAGGAAATGCGATTGCAACAGGAGTACATGCAGAATTAGACGAATTAAGAGCCATTTCTTCTAAAGGAAAAGGCTACTTGGAAGATTTAGAAGTGAGAGAAAGTGAGAAAACAGGAATTTCTTCTTTAAAAGTGTCGTTTAATAATGTGTTTGGTTATTATATTGAAGTACGAAATACCCATAAAGATAAAGTTCCAGCGGATTGGATTAGAAAACAAACGCTAGTAAATGCCGAGCGCTATATTACAGAGGAACTGAAAGAATACGAAAGTAAAATTTTAGGTGCAGAAGATAAAATTCAGCAACTCGAAAGTCAGTTGTTTGAACAATTGGTCAACTGGATGGCAACCTATATTAAACCTGTGCAACACAACGCCAATTTAATTGCGCAATTGGATTGTTTGAATTCGTTTACCCAATTAGCGATAGAGCATAAATATGTACAACCCGTAATCGATGATAGTTACGATTTAGAAATTAAAGAAGGAAGACACCCTGTAATTGAAAAGCAATTGCCAGTAGGAGTGCCTTATATTTCCAATGATGTTTTCTTAGATAATGTGAGCCAACAAATCATTATGATTACAGGGCCAAATATGTCGGGTAAATCGGCCATATTAAGACAAACCGCTCTGATTGTGTTGTTAGCCCAAATGGGAAGCTTTGTGCCTGCAGAAAGTGTACGTATGGGTATTGTAGATAAGATTTTTACTAGAGTAGGAGCTAGCGATAATATTTCTATGGGCGAATCGACCTTTATGGTGGAAATGAACGAAACCGCTTCAATTTTGAATAATATTTCCGATAGAAGTTTGGTCTTATTAGATGAAATTGGTAGAGGAACTTCTACTTATGACGGAATTTCGATTGCTTGGGCCATTTCTGAATATTTACACGAACATCCTAACAAACCGAAAACGCTTTTTGCTACTCATTATCATGAATTGAATGAAATGGAAGCGATTTTTGAACGCATTCAAAACTTTAATGTTTCAGTAAAAGAACTAAAAGATACGGTTTTATTTATTCGTAAATTAGTGAAAGGTGGCAGTGCACATAGTTTTGGTATTCATGTGGCGAAAATGGCAGGAATGCCACAAGTGGTGATCCAAAAAGCACAAAAATTATTAAAGAAATTAGAAAAAGACCATTCTGGTGATGCTTTAAACGGAACCAAATTAGAGAAAGAAGCCGAAATGCAATTGAGTATTTTTAACTTAGACGATCCTTTATTGGAAGAAATTAAAGAGGAAATTTTAAATATTGATATTAATACGTTAACTCCTGTTGAGGCTTTGATGAAGCTAAATGAGATAAAAAGGATGTTGACCAAAAAATAATTTAAAAATAAGGTATTCGTTACCAAATGGTTATAAAAAACTTTAATTTTTTTTACCAAAAGTACTTGCAGAATATAAAATATGTGCTATATTTGCACTCGCAATACGGAACAAGAGTGAGTGTTGCTAAAGTTCTTAAAAAGACGCAAACGCGAAAATAGCTCAGTTGGTAGAGCGCAACCTTGCCAAGGTTGAGGTCGCGGGTTCGAACCCCGTTTTTCGCTCAACACTACCAAATAAAAATATTTTTGCTCGAGTGGTGGAATTGGTAGACACGCTGGACTTAAAATCCAGTGAACAGTAATGTTCGTGCGGGTTCAAGTCCCGCCTTGAGTACAAAAAGCTTCTAACTTTGTTAGGAGCTTTTTTTGTTTAAAACGGTTTCTCTTATAAGTTTGTTAACGTAGCTTTAAAACTTTCTTTCTATCGGGGAATAGAGCGCTTACAATCATTTTCTTATCAGTAACTAAGCTTATGTTTTCTTCAAAATAAAAATTGGTTAAATTCCAAACAATCATAATCGCAGAAAAGTAATATAAATTCAAGACTAAAGCGATTCCGATGTGCATGGAAATGGTTAAAATAACCCATAATTTTCGGGTTTTTGGAATCCATACAAATATAGGATAGCACATTTCAATGAGTATGGTAGACCAGCCGATAAGTACTAGAATAAAACTATGGTCTGCCAGCCAAGCAAAATCAAAATTAAAGTCTCTGTTGGCATAAGGTAAATTTATGGCTTTCCAAATCGATTCACCATTCCACCAATTAAATCCTAATAATTTATCAAAGCCTGAGAAAAAATAAGCCATACTAAGGTGTAGTTGAAAAAGACGTTTCACAGGCATATAATTGGCGTGTTTTTTTTGTTTGGAACGGAATAGATTTCGTAATGAAAAAACAGTATCTCCAGGAAATAAAATCAAATAAAAGAGCGACATACTGGTGAAAAAATCTGCACCATAAATAAAAAAGCTACTACCCTTCATTAATAGTATTTGAATGAATAGAAGTAAGAAGGCGCTAATTCTAGAATAGCAACCAAGGATGATAGCGATTCCTAAAGTGATGTAGGTTATTTTGGTTGCCCCAATTGTAGTAGCTTCTGATATTCCAATAGTTTCTAATTGTTGTATAATAAACGGGAAAGTAAGTTGCCAATCTTGATTAAAAGTAGCCATAATATCCATAGGAATGATACTTTTGCTTGAAAAGAATTGGTCGAAATCACTAAAAATAGATATGAAGTGTAATAGTATAATTATTCCTGCTGCCACTCTGAAAAACAATAGAAATTCATCATTTTTTGGTGGAGCAAAGAAAAAATGTTCAATTTTTGAATAGATTTTGGATAGCTTTTTCATTTTGGAATTTATTTATATTCGCCTATAAGAATTAGTTGTTCTGATTTTTCTCCTTTTTTATAGCTTTTTAAATCAGGGTAATGGTATAAATATAATCGTGCGGTTATGGTCTTGGTAGCTGGATTTTCATTTTTTACAGAAACTGCAATTTGTTTCACGATAATATCTAAATATTGTTGGTATTTATTGTCTTTTAGGGTTCCTCCTTCAGCTGATATTTTGTCTAAAAACATATTGTATACCGAAGTATAGCGTGTAATGCTTTCTTTGTTTTTAAAAGCAGGCATAATTTTATTTTCAATAACTTGGCCTTTGTCATCTTTTAATTCGAATAACAAAACAAAATCGCTAGCTACATTGGGTGCAAAGAAGCTATATCCTGTATCAAAACCCGTGTAGGATAAAAAAATACTTACCGGTTTTAGTTTGATGATTTCTTCTGAAAGGGTGTATATGGCGGGTTTGTTATATTCTTTTTCAGCATAATAAAAACCATAATAGCCGTCAAATGTTCCTTTTAAGCCAACAGTGAAAACCAAGAAAAGAACGGTAAAAACGCCAATCAATTGTAGTTTCTTTTTCATTATAGTAAACTTTTAAAAAGACAAGACCAATACTAAATCAGTCTTGTCTTGTGTTTAACGGTATTGTTGAATAACCCCTTCTAAGCGAGTTTGTAATTCTTTATCTGGAGCTACATTGTTCACTCGGAATAAAACTCTAGAATATTTATTTACTCCCATAAAATCCCCACAAATATTAGCGTCATCAAGACCGTAAATGCTTAATTTTGACAGCGTATTAATGTCTTTGTCGCTCATTCTAACTGCTTTAGTTGCAATTTGATTATTGCTAATTGCAACATTGCCATTGATTAACTCGGGTTTGTATTTGTTTAAAATTTCGTCTAATTGACTTTTTAAATCACCAAATTGAGACCAGTCGATTTGTGCGGTTTCAAAGCATCCTTTATGGATAAAATTGATTCTTTGAATTCTAGATATTCGATCTAGATTTTGAATTCTTTGAATAAATTGAATTTGCTGCGTGTTTACGAGATAAGAAAGAAATGCTTTTCCTTTAATTTGATCAGCATACTCTTTGTTTAACGCTAGTAATTTTTCAATATCTCCTGAGGAGATTTCTTTTGTACTTTGGATGAGGAAATTTCCATCAACCAAATAATTTCCTGCTTCATTATACAATAATGATTTTCTTGGCTTGCATTGTGAGAGTATGAATACCCCCAAAGCAAGACATGCAATTAAGCTGATTGTTTTTAGTTTCATGTTTTTATTTTTTTAATTGCCTACTCTATTGTTGACTTTTCGGCTTACGTCAATAAAAACATAAAATTAATTCTATAATATATTGATTAAAAGGGGTTTGTACCTGAAATTGTAACGGGTATTTCCCCTTTTTTTTAGTTCAAAATAGATTTTACGAAATTGAAATGTGATGATTTTCTTGATAACTTATTTTTAATATTGTTTTGTAGTTAATTTCAAAATAGTATTTTGCGACACTGCAATTAACAAACATGAAACATGGCAACTTTTGTAATTACGAAACGATTGAATGGGGAGTATAAGTACGAATTAACCTCTCGTAAAGGAAAAACTATTTTTACCAGTAATAGTTTTGAGTTGCGCTTTGAATGTGAAGAGCATATTTTGCATTTGCAAGCGAATATTGAAAAACTAATTTTTATGCGTTTTAGATCGGGAAATGGTAAGTTCTTCTTTCGGATTATTTTAGACGATAAACAAATCGCGGTAAGCAGAAAATATTCCACGCAATTATTACTTCAAAAAGGTATAGATGAATTTGTAAAGTATGGGGTTTTGGCAGAAATTTTAGATTTTTCTTCGGATGAAGATATTTTTGCAACTTTTGAATGAATCCTTTTTTTGTAAAACTAAAGTGTAAAAATTTTACACACTTGTTTTACACAGTGTTACTTTTTTATTTTAGTAAAAAAAAACATATTTATAAGGAAAAAACTGTTTTTAAAAGAAGTAAGGGTATTTTTTAAGGGGTGTGAAAGAATAAAATAATCTTTTTGAAAAAATAAGACATAAAAAAAGCTCCACCGTGTGGAGCTTGATTTTTTTTGCTAGTTAGCAACTAATTACTTAGCTGGAGTTTCAGCTGGAGTTTCAGTAGCTTCTTCAACAGCAGTAGTAGCTGAGTCAGCAGCAACTTCAACAGCTTCAACAGCCTCTTCTGCAGTAGCTTCAACAGCTTCAACAGCTTCAACAGCAGTTTCTTCAGCTGGAGTTTCAGCGTTATTTTCTTTACAAGAAACGAACATCATAGCAACTAATGCTAAACTTAAAACAACTTTTTTCATCTTACTAAATTATAAAAGGTTAATTATTAATTCGGAGCAAAGATATAAATTTTTTGACTTGACAAAATATTTTTTGAATTTTTTTTTAAAAATTTTTATTCTTCACTCTAGTGTTCATTATGAGCAAATTACATGCCAAAAAAAATAAAAAATCTTATCTTTTTTTCTTAGATTTCTTTGTTGAATTTTTAGGATGCACTAATTTCATTTCTTCAATCAAATTTGTTGCATTTGCATACTTGTCTACAATGAATAAAACATAACGAATATCCACCATAATATTTCTACAAATTGATGGGTCGTAATGAATGTCGCTCATCGTACCTTCCCAAACACGGTCAAAATTTAATCCTATCAAATTTCCTGAAGCATCAATTGCAGGACTACCTGAATTTCCACCCGTTGTATGATTGGTTCCTATGAAACAAACTGGCATTTTTCCGTTTTCTCCATAGATACCATAATCTTTGGTATTATATAATTCAATTAGTTTTGCTGGTACATCAAACTCATAATCTCCAGGAACGTATTTTTCAATAATACCTTCTAAATGAGTTACAGGTTGGTAGTAAACGGCATCACTCGGACTGTAGCCTTTTACTTTACCGTAGGTGACACGAAGTGTACTGTTAGCATCTGGAAAGAAACGAGCATCTGGAAAGAGTTCCAATTGTGCTTTCATGTAGTCTCTTTGTAAAGCATTAATTTTTAAATTAAGCTCATTATAAGTTCCAGCGACATTCGCAGCATAATAATCGGCTAGTAATTTTACTAATTGATATCCTTTGTCATTATTTAATTGCTCTATTACTAAATTACTGTCACCCGCTAATAATTCCTGAACCCCTTTATAAGATGTCAATTTTGAATTATTGTAGATGTTTTTGGCTAAAATGGTAATATCTTCCGATTTTAAACTTGGAGGTATAAAAGGAGATTTCGTACTGTATAAACGCATTAATTGTTCAAAAACACGTTCGTCTACGGTAGGATTGAAATCTTTATAAGCATCTTCAAAACGTAGTAAAGCGTTTTGTTTGCGATCCATAAAAGCTTGTTCGCCTCTAGTATTAAAAATTTGCTCCAATTGATACAGTTGGAAACCAAAGCTAAGTAATTCGGTATTTCTTAAAACGACTTCATTAAAATAATCACGCGCTAAGGCATAATCATTTATTTTAGTATAATTCTCTTTAAAATCTTTTAATAAAGTTCCGTATTCTGTGCTTTTACCAGCATTTTCAACTCTTTTGGAAAATTCACTTTCGAAATTTTGTTTAATTTTAATAGCATTTGACTTTTCTAAACCTTGTTTTTCACCAATCCATTTTTTCCAATAATTGGCAACGCTAGCATATTTGGAAGCATATTGTATCTTGATAGCTTTGTCTTTTCTCATAAAACCATCTTGTACTTTTAAAGCGGCATCACGAATTTCAATTTTTGCTGGATTTAATGTATTAACAAGTTGTTCTACAGCAAAGGAAGGCAAGTATTCTTGTGTTCTTCCTGGAAACCCAAATACTAAAGTAAAATCATCTTCACTAATTCCATCAATAGAAATAGGTAAGAAGTGTTTCGGAGTATAAGGGATATTGTCTGCTGCATATTCTGCAGGCTTGTTGTCTTTATTGGCGTAAATTCTAAAAATAGAAAAATCGCCTGTATGTCTTGGCCATACCCAATTATCCGTATCTGATCCAAATTTGCCAATGGAACTTGGAGGCGCACCTACAAGTCGAATGTCTTTAAAAGTTTCCGTTACAAAAAGAATGTACTGATTGCCTTCATAGAACGTTCTGATTTTAGCTTCTTGCCAAGATTCTTTTGCGAAAGTATTCTGTACACTTGAAATGTTTTCTTGAATTTTCTTTTGTTTTTCAGCTTCTGATGAAAGAGTAGCTACACCTTCTAATACTTGTGTAGTTACATCATTAATACTAACAATTAAGGTAGCAACCATACCAGGATTCGGTAATTCGGCTTGTTTGTTTTTAGCCCAAAAACCATCTTGTAAATAATCATGTTCTACAGAGGAATGACTTTGAATAGCATCATAACCACAGTGGTGATTGGTTAAAATAAGTCCTTGATTTGAAATGATTTCAGAAGTACAGCCACCGTTAAAATGTACAATGGCATCTTTTAAACTGGATTTATTGACATCATAAATGTCTTCCGCGGTCATTTTCATACCTAGATTTTTCATCTCGGTTTCATTCATCCCTTTTAATAAAGAGGGGATCCACATACCTCCTTGTTGTGAAAAAATAGGAATTGTGAATAATAAAATCAGTAATTTTAAAAACTTCATAATTGATAGGTTTGTTATAGCGCGCAATTTACGGAATTTTTAATCGCTTTAAAAAAAATGTATATGCAGATTTATGCTACTAAAATAAGATGAGTTGATTCGCATGCTATAATTGTAAATAAGCAATGCTTTACTTTATTTTAAATAACGAAGAATGGCTTGTGTAGCACCCTGATTCATTTGTACAAATGTGCTACAAATATGTCCTTTTTCATAGCGTTCGTCTTCATTTTGAAGTAATAAGTCGAAAGCATTTTTTAAAGAATTAAAATTGGAAATGGAAATGCATCCTTCTAAATGAACTAAAGCTGTGGCTTCAGCAAAATGCGCAAAATTTGGACCAATAACGATTGGTACTCCAAAAGTTGCAGGCTCTAAAATGTTATGAACGCCTGGGTTTCCAAAACCGCCACCTACATAAGCGATGTCAGCATAGGAATAAATCTTAGTCAGAATTCCAATGGTGTCTATAATGAAAACGGTATATTCCGAAAGAGAATTTTGATTTTCTTTCTCTGAAAATAAAATTGTTTTTTGTTCTATTTGGGATTTCAAATGCGCAATTTGTTCTGATTTAATATTGTGAGGTGCAATAATAAATTTTACATTTTCAGGAGCTTGATTGATATAATTCACAATTAATTGTTCGTCTTTAGGCCACGAACTTCCAATAACTATAATTGTAGCTTTCTCATTTTTAGAGGCATTCCATGTAAATTGTTCAATAAAATCTAAGGTGTTGTTTCTTTCTAAAATCATTTGCACGCGATCAAAACGAGTATCGCCTGAAAGTGTGACATTGGTAAAACCTAAGGATTGTATTAATTGTTTTGATTTTTCATTTTGGACAAAGAAATGTTCAAAACTATGTAGTGCTGCTCTGTAAAAACCGCCATACCATTTAAAAAAAACTTGTTTTTCTCTAAAAATACCAGATATTAAATAGGTTTTTATTTGTCTTTGCTGCAATTGTTGTAAATAATTAGGCCAAAATTCATACTTGATAAAAAACACCATTTCCGGATGTGCCAAGGTGATAAATTCAATTGCGTTTTTTTTGGAGTCTAAAGGTAAATACACCGTAAGGTCAGCGATGGTGTTTTTTTTTCGAACTTCATATCCAGATGGAGAAAAAAATGTAAGCAAAATTTTATGATGAGGATACGTTGCTTTTATAGCTTCCATTACAGGTAATCCTTGCTCGTATTCGCCCAAAGAAGCAGCATGAAACCAAATTACGTTATCGGAAGGCTGAATTCTTTCTTTTAAAGTTGCAAAAACAGTCTTTCTACCATTTACAAATAATTTTATTTTGGAACTAAAAAGTGCAATTATTTTTAGTAAAAAGCCCGCAAAAATGGCCAGAAGATTATATAAAAAAAACATGAATATCAATTTTACGGCTAAAATACGTTTCTTTTTGGTTAACCGAAAAAGTAGCATATAATTTCTTACTTTTGTGTTACCAAATTTATGCGAATGAAAAAATTACAAATGGTTGACTTGAAAAGTCAATATGAAAAAATAAAAACGGAAGTTGATGCTTCTATTCAAGAAGTTTTAGATACGAATACTTATATTAATGGTCCTTTGGTTCACCAATTTCAAGCAGATTTAGAAAAATACTTAGGAGTAAAGCATGTTATCCCGTGTGCAAATGGTACGGATGCTTTACAAATTGCCATGATGGGATTGGATTTAAAACCTGGTGATGAAGTAATTACTGCTGATTTTACTTTTGCTGCTACTGTAGAAGTAATTGCTTTATTACAATTAACTCCTGTTTTGGTAGATGTAGATATGACCAATATGAACATCTCTTTAGAAGGAATTAAAAAAGCAATTACACCCAAAACCAAAGCGATTGTTCCGGTTCATTTATTTGGACGTGCAGCCAATATGGATGCTATTATGGAAATTGCAAACGAGCATAATTTATATGTAATTGAAGACAATGCGCAAGCCATTGGAGCGGATTATACCAATGCGAAAGGAGAAAAAATAAAAGTAGGAACAATAGGTCATGTGGGTGCCACTTCCTTTTTTCCATCAAAAAATTTAGGTTGTTATGGAGATGGAGGCGCTATTTTTACCAATGATGATGCATTAGCACATACGCTGAGGGGTATTGTAAACCATGGAATGTATGAGCGTTATCATCATGATGTGGTCGGTGTGAATTCCCGTTTAGATAGTATTCAAGCTGGAGTCTTAAAAGCAAAACTTCCGCATTTAGATGCTTATAATAAAGCACGTCAGGATGCGGCAAGAAAATATTCTGCAGCTTTAGGTGTAAATGAACATATTATAGTACCGGTTATTTGTGATACTTGTGATTGCCATGTGTTCCATCAATATGTAATTCGCATTACAAATGGGAAAAGAGATGGATTATTGGCTCACTTACAAAACAAACAAATTCCTTGTGCTATTTATTATCCTATTCCTTTACACAAACAAAAAGCGTATGCCGATTCCCGTTACAAAGAAGAAGATTTTCCAGTAACCAATCAATTATGTGCAGAAGTGATTGCTTTACCAATGCATACTGAATTAGACGATGAACAGATTAAGTTTATAACGGATGCCATTTTAGAATTTGTGTAATTATGTTTTTGGATTAATAGATAAGTAAGAAAATCTAACAATCAAGCTATCGAATAATTGAAAAATAAAAGATGAGGATATTAGTTACAGGAGGTTTAGGTTTTATTGGTTCTCATACCGTTGTTGAATTACAGAATGAAGGATTTGAAGTTGTTGTTGTAGATAATTTGTCTAATTCTTCGGAGCAAGTTTTAGAGGGAATTTTCTCAATAACGGGTAAAAAACCTTTTTTTGAGAAAATAGATTTACGGGATAAGAAATCGGTTCAAGAATTGTTTCAGAAATATAATGATATTTTTGGTGTTATTCATTTTGCAGCATCTAAAGCCGTGGGTGAAAGTGTAGCGAATCCATTGCTGTATTATGAAAATAACGTTACGGCATTAGTGTATTTGTTGCAAGAATTGCAAAAGCTACCTAAAGCGCAATTTATTTTTAGTTCATCATGTACAGTGTATGGACAAGCAGAAAAAATGCCTATAACGGAGAATGCCTCTGTACAAAAAGCAATGTCCCCTTATGGCAACACCAAACAAATTGGAGAAGAAATAATTGAAGATGTGGCAAAAGTTTCTGAAATTAACGCTATTCTTTTACGCTATTTCAATCCTATTGGAGCGCATCCTAGTGCTGCTATTGGTGAGTTGCCCATAGGTGTTCCTCAAAATTTAGTACCCTATATTACACAAACAGCCATAGGTTTAAGAGAACAACTTTCCGTATATGGTACTGATTATCCCACTCCAGACGGAACAGCTATTCGAGATTATATTCATGTGGTAGATTTAGCCAAAGCGCATGTGGTAGCTTTACAACGATTGATGCAGCATAAAAATGAAGATAAAGTAGAGGTTTTTAATTTAGGGACCGGAACTGGAAGTTCAGTACTAGAGGTAATAACTGCTTTTGAAAAGGTAAGTGGAGAAAAATTAAATTATAAACTTGTAGGTAGAAGAGAAGGTGATGTTGTAGCGGCTTATGCTAATACAGATAGAGCCAATTCTGTCTTAGGTTGGAAAGCAGCATCTTCTCTTGAAGAAGCTTTAGAAAGTGCCTGGAAATGGGAACAAAAAATTAGAAAGTAAGTTTAAAGTAATACTAAAACGAATAGAAAACACCAAAAGATATCGATTTTGGTGTTTTTTTTGACATTTTTAATAATCTATTTTTAACAATCGGGTAATCTGTTATTTGAAAAAAAGATGCTGTTTTGCATTTCAAACAAACAAATTATAACATGATTTTTAAAAACACATTCTTTGCAATTACTGCAGTATTGATTATGGGATGTAATCAAGATGACAGCACTCCAGAAGTAATACCTACTTCTAAGTATCCTACTTTAACAGGGAAAGATCCTTTAATTGTGGCACATAGGGGGGCTTCAGGATACCTGCCCGAACACACTTTAGCTGCTTATGCAAAAGCAATCGAATTAGGTGCTGATTTTATCGAACCCGATTTAGTTATGACCCAAGACGGTGTATTAGTGGTAAGACACGAGCCGATGTTGTCAGGAACAACAAATGTTTCGGAAATTGCAGCATTTGCTTCAAAAAAATCAACTAAAGATATTGATGGTGTACTTGTGGAAGATTGGTTTGCTTCCGATTTTACATTGGCAGAAATTAAACAATTGCGTGCCAAACAAGCTTTTTCAGAACGCTCTCAAGCATACAATAATTTGTATGAAATCCCTACCTTTAATGAAGTGATTGCTTTGGTGAAGGAAAAATCGACACAGTTAGGAAAAACAATTGGTATTTATCCAGAAACCAAACACCCTGCTTTTCATGAAGCTCTTAATTTACCTATCTCTGATAAATTGTTAGAAGCATTAACAACTGCAGGCTGGAATGATAAATCAGCTCCGGTATTTGTGCAATCTTTTGAAGTGAGTAATCTGCAGTATATTCGATCTAAATCTACCGTTAAAATTATTCAATTACTCAGTTGTTATGATGTTGCTTTAAATGGGGATTTAATTTTTGAAGTTCCTAATGGAGAAACCGTTTCTTATGGAAAGCCTTATGATTGGCATTTACAAGGTGATTCTAGAGATTACAGTTATTTCACCACAGAAGCAGGATTGAATTTTGTGAAAACCTATGCGGACGGAATCGGACCTTGGAAACCTTTCCTTATTTCTTACAAAGGCACAGATACAAACCAAGATACTTTTGCTGATGATATGAATGCGGATGGGAAAATAAACGATGCCGATAAAACGGCTTTAGAACCTAGTGATTTAGTTGAAAGAGCGCACGCTAAAGGGTTGCAAGTGCATGCTTACACTTTTAGAAATGAAAGTAGAAGATTGTTAAGTAATTATCATAATAATCCTATTTTAGAATACCAGGCCTTTTATAATTTAGGGTTGGATGGTTTGTTTACAGATTTTACAGATACTGCTTTATTAGCAAGATAATTAAATAAGAAAAAGCTCCATTTTTGGAGCTTTTTTTAATCTATAAGGTTGAAAATTATTTTTCAACGTGTTCGTTAACTTCTTCTTTTACATTATCCACACCATTTTCGATATCGTTACCTACTTCTGTCATGGCGGTGTCGATAGTTTCTACTGCATCTTGAGTAGTTTCTTTAATATCTTCGCCTACCGCTTCAGTTGCCTCTTCTACTTTGTCTTGTGTAGATTCTTTACATGAAACTACTAGTAAACTTGCCACACATACGACTGTTAAAAATAATTTTTTCATATTGTTTATTTTAAATATTATCCTTTCAAATGTAATTAAAATTTAAATCTTTAGCAAGAAATTTGGATTAGGACAATTCGACTTATAAAAAGGCAAGTCTTTACTGCTGCAAACTCCTGGATAATCTCCTTTTTTGTTTTCCATATCTTGGATGATTTGAAAATGTAAATGTGGTGCATAATCACCATTTATTGGTGGTGCTCCAAGTGTAGCAATGTAGTCTCCTTTTCTTACGGTTTGACCAATACTTTTGTTGTCGAGACTTTCTAAGCTAAGATGACCGTATAAGGTATAAAAAGTTATCCCTTCAATTTGATGTTTCAAAATAATAGTAGGTCCATAATCTCCTAATGCCGTATTGTTTTGAAAACTGTGTATCGTTCCATCTAAACCTGCTAAAACAGCTGTTCCTGCTTTAATCCATAAATCTAAACCAATATGAATATTGCGTTCATCGGTAATTGCATCATTAAAAACGGTACTTCTTTTATAAAGATTGCGTGTTTCTAAATAACCGCCATAAGCGACTTTGGCTTTGTTTTTGGCTAAATGATTCTCAATATATTGTTCAAAAGCTTCAGCATCTTTTAGTACTGAAGGTGTTAAATCTTTATTAGATGCAGCTAGTTGAATAGGCGTATATAATGAATAGTCAATCGAGGCATCGATTACTTTTACATCCTTTAAGTTTTTTAAAATATCTAAAAAATGGGTCATATTGATTATTTCAGAGGTACTACAATTGCATTTTTTGGTCTGTTAAAAAGATTGTCGGTTGTTTTTGAGAAAGTTATATTTGATAAAGTAGCATTACCAATTTTTTCTCCAAATCCAGTTTCATTAGTCCACATATGATACGTCCACTCTGTAGCAAAAGGGATACCGTCTACCTCTGAAAAATGATTATATTTTACCGCGTGAGGTTCTTTTTCAGCGACTTCTTTTCCTTTGCCAAAACTTACAATATAAGCAGCTCCTACCAAATAATTATGTTCATCTTTATAAATGACATACCAATCATCTGGTGCATCACCAATATTTGCTTCAAAAGATAATTTTCCTGTATGTAGCTTAGTGTCATAAAATGGTTTGTCTTGAAAGTCAGACCAAATGGTCCCATTATCATTTAATTTATAAGGAATAGTTACAAAATAAGACCAAGTAAAAATATCAAATCGGTCACTTTGAAGGTTGGCATCCGTTTTATTGGTAAAGACATTATTACCATCAAAAATAACGATTTCTCCATTAGTTCTTTCCATCTTTATTTTGCTTCCAGTTACCGTTTGCGTGAATCTTGCTGCTAAATAATCTTTGCCTCCAAACTGAACTACTAAATCGTAACTCACTACTTCATTACTCATAAAAGCTGCTTTTTTATGTGTGGTTTCAATTCCTTTAGTGAACTCTGGAGTTTCTTTTACAATTTGTTCTGTAACTTGAGTTTCTTCTGTTTTTATTTCTTCCTTTTTTGTGTTTTCCTGACATGAAGAGAAGAAGAAACTTATAAAAAGGGCAGAAAATAGAATTTTATTTTTCATTTTTAAATTGTTTTTTTAATACATTATAAAAGTAATAAACTGAAAATGAAATGTTCTACAACTGTTTTGTTTTGACCTTTTATTAACAGATTTATGTTAGGTAACTAACTCATTATACAATTTTTCAAAGGTTAGGTCTAAATTATTGCTAAATCCTGCATGAGGTCGAGACGTTTGTATACTAGAGCTTTTAACAGCACTAATCCATCTAAAACGTTCTTCTTTTTCAAATTGTGCAACTGGACCACCTTCTTTTTTACCTTCACAGATAGTAACTAAAGCTTCTAAGTTTACTTGTAATTGTTCCAAATCGAATTTGGGACAAAAAGCAATTATTTTTTCCTTTGGAATTTGATATTGAATACGCAGGTATTTTTGACGTTTGCAAAATAGCATCAAACCTACATTGATAAATTCTTCGCGCTCTACT
This sequence comes from Flavobacterium sp. NRK F7, assembly GCF_024054195.1. GTDB lineage: Bacteria > Bacteroidota > Bacteroidia > Flavobacteriales > Flavobacteriaceae > Flavobacterium. Next base: position 1,258,108 of record NZ_JAMXLB010000001.1, read on the forward strand.
CTAGGTACTACACGAATTATCGTATAATCATATAAGTGTTTTTCGTGCATCTTGAGCTTGTTTTAAAAATAATTCTGCATGTTGTAAACGAATCGTCAAAAACTGGAAATAAACTTCTTTTATAGTTTCTGGAGACATGGATTGATCTTCCCATTCCAACCATTCATCTGGAATTTGATTGACGATTTCCTTTAAAATAGCAGAGTTTAAAGTATTGGTGCAAAAAACATGAGCTGCTTCTAATTGTGTAGCTTTGGGTAACAAAACATGATCTTTGATGAGCGCAAAAGGGGTTTTCGCAGTAGTTTCCCAATTGGTCCAAGAATGATGAAAATAAAAGGAAGCACCATGATCAATGAGCCAAAGTTCTTTTTTCCAAAGCAGTAGATTCGTGTTTTTGAAGGTACGATCAACATTGGTAATAAAAGCATCCAGCCAAACAATTTTCGAAGCCAATAAAGCATCGCAATCATTTGCTGCAGCATCATAGGTTAATGCACCTGATAAAAAATGCAACCCTAAATTTAACCCTTGACTAAATTTTAGTAAATCTTGAATTTCTTCATCTGCTTCTGTTCTTCCAAAAGCTTCATCCAAATTAGCGAAAACCAACTCAGGAACTGGCAACCCAAGTATTTTTGCGATTTGACCACCCAAAAATTCTGCGATTAATGCCTTTACTCCGTGTCCAGCGCCTCTAAATTTTAATACATATTTAAAATCGTCATCTGCTTCAGCTAAAGCAGGTAAAGAGCCTCCTTCTCGAAGCGGAGTAATGTATCGGGTTACATTTACGGTTCGCAAATTCAAATTCATTACTAAAAAACTTTTAAACAAAGGTAGCTAAAAAAAACTCCGATAAAATATCGGAGTTTTTTACTTTTATTTTTTTAAGCTGAATGAGTAGCTACTTCTTTATTGATTTTATTCACTAAGCCAACCAATACTTTTCCTGGACCTACTTCTGTGAAACTAGTTGCTCCATCCGCTATCATTTGATTGACAGATTGTGTCCATTTTACTGGTGCAGTTAATTGGATGATTAAATTTTTCTTTATTTCTTCTGGATTTGAAACCGCATTTGCTGTTACATTTTGGTAAACAGGACAAACAGGTTTAGAAAAAGTAGTAGCTTCAATTGCTGCTGCTAACTCTTCTCTTGCTGGTTCCATCATAGGCGAATGGAAAGCTCCACCAACAGGTAAAATTAAAGCTCTTTTGGCACCAGCTTCTTTCATTTTTTCACAGGCAGCTTCCACAGCTTTGTATTCTCCAGAAATTACTAATTGGCCAGGACAATTGTAATTGGCTGCTACAACTACACCATCGATACTAGCGCAAATATCTTCTACAATTTTATCTTCTAAGTTTAAAACGGCAGCCATAGTGGAAGGCGTTATTTCACAAGCTTTTTGCATGGCTAATGCTCTTTGAGAGACTAATTTTAAACCATCTTCAAAAGATAAAGTACCATTAGCAACTAATGCTGAAAATTCACCTAAAGAATGTCCTGCTACCATTTCTGGTTTAAAATCTTCTAATGTTTTTGCTAAAATTACAGAGTGTAAGAAAACTGCAGGTTGTGTTACTTTGGTTTCTTTCAATTGTTCTGCTGTTCCTTCAAACATGATGTCAGTAATTCTAAAACCTAAAATTTCATTCGCTTTTTCAAATAATTCTTTGGCAATTGCCGAATTTTCATATAAGTCTTTTCCCATTCCTGTAAATTGGGCTCCTTGACCTGGAAATACGTATGCTTTCATTTGTTTCGTTTAATTTTTAATGCGTTATGTTTTTTATGTATTCATAATCGGTAACAAAAATAGACTTTTTTAAGCATAAAAAAACCTTACAAATTCTAAAATCTATAAGGTGTATTCTTTTTGAAAGTTAAAATTAGGCTTTAACTAATTGTAATTCAATGATTAGTTTAACTTCTTCTCCTACTAATACGCCACCAGTTTCTAATGCGGCATTCCAATTTAATCCCCAATCTTTTCGGTTGATTTTACCTTCAATGTTTAAACCTACTTTTGTATTTCCCCATGGGTCTTGCATTAATCCGCTAAATTCTACAGGTAATTTTACTTCTTTTGAAGTGCCTTTAATAGTTAGTGTGCCTGTTAGTTCATAATTGTGATCGTTTACTTTTGAAAATGATGAACTTTTAAAAGTTAAATTTGGAAAGTTTTCTGCATCAAAAAAATCACCACTTTTTAGATGGTTATCTCTATCTACATTACTCGTGTTAATAGAGTTGATTGCTGCTGAGAAAGAAACTTTTGCCGTTGAAAAATCATTTTCTTCTGTTTCAATTACGCCTTCATAAGAGTCAAACTTCCCGGAAACATTTGTAAACATCATGTGTTTTACTTTAAAACCTATTTCTGAATGTGTGGAATCTATTGTCCATTTTGTAGTTGCCATATTTTTTATTTTAAATTATGTTTTTAATTACACTACAAATTTACAATCAGATGATTAGAGTGTCACTTAACCTAGATTAAGAAAAGATTAGAAGTTTATTTTTTTAACTTTTTCTTTTAATTCGTTATCTAAATCAGAATTAGTAATCATCCCTTTATCAGTATCAAAATTATCATTAAAACTAGGCAATGAAAAAGTAGTTTCAATAATACCATCATGTCTAGGAAACCTTCCTTCAGCAATTTCTAAAACAGAACTACCGCCACGAGCTCCTGGAGAAGTTGCTAAAAGGAATATACTTTTACCTTGAAATAATTTTACATTGATGCGAGACATCCAATCGAAAAGACTTTTGAAAGCGGCTGTATAATTTCCATTATGTTCTGCCATAGAAATCACAAGTAAATCAGCTTCTGCAAGTTTGTTTAAAAAAGCATGAGCCGCTTGAGGAAAACCTTCTTCTTTTTCAATGTCTATGGAATATGTTGGTACAGGAAAATCATTTAAATCTAAAACTTCTGTCGTTGCATTGGTAAAAAGACCTGCAGCATAAGTGGCTAATTGTTTATTAATTGATTTTTTACTGTTTGATGCTCCAAAAGCAATAATTTTTTTCGCCATTATTTATTTGTTTTTATAATAGGTTAATGCACCTGATGGACATTTTTCCACAGTTGCAATAATTTTTTCAGTAGTTGAATTTTCAGGTGTAATCCATGGTTTTTCTCTTGGTTTAAAAACATCAGGATTGTTTCGTACACAATTTCCAGAATGAATGCACTTTCCAGATTGCCATACTATGGTTACTTCACCATTAGTGTATTCTTTTGTAATGTCTTTCGGATTCATATATTGTTATTTAGTTTGTTAAAAATACAATTAAATTGTGGTTTCGATTACGACTTTGTTTTTCAAAATTTTAGAGACTGGACATTTTTCTGCAATTAGTAGTAATCTGTTTTTAATATCTTCTTCAATGTTTTCTGAAAAAGTAATGGTACGTGTTATGGTTGTTTTTAATTCAGGAGTGTTTTCTTGATATAAATTTAAGGAAATTTTTATTTCTGGAATAATCCATCCTTTTCGGTTGATATACATTCGTAAAGTAGACAAAGTACAACCCGCTAAAGAAGCTAAAAGAGTAGAGTAGGGATCTGGACCTAAATCTTTACCTTCAATACTTTCAGGTTCATCCATTATAAATGTACCATTTCGCCATGAAATGGTACATTTATATTTTTGTAAACCGATATGTCCTAATACATCATTTTCTAATAATTGTCCCATAATTATAGTACGTCTTGATATTCTAGTGTTTTTTCGAAAACTTTTTTCGCAAAAGGACACAAAGGAATAATTTTTAAGTTTTTCTCACGAGCAAAAGCAACCGCTTGAGCTACCATTTGTTTTCCAAAGCCTTTGCCATTGTAAGCTTCATTTACTTCGGTATGATCGATGATTATTTTATCATTACCAGCATAAACAAAAGTCATTTTTGCGACTAATTTTCCGTCTACTTCAATGTAGAAGGAACCGTTTTTGTCGTTGGTTTCTAATTGGACTGTTGGTGTCATAATCTTGTTTTATTAATGTTCCATTGGAATTTCCATTACTAAGAATTTAGCTGCAGTTGTGGCTTTTATTTCAAGTGTAGTTGTATTCCAAAACCCAATAGCGTCTCTTTTACTAAGATTTTCACCATTTACTTCAATCTCTCCTTCAATTGTCATGATATAAAAACCGTTACCTTCTTTTTTTAAATCTAGTTTTTTTGAAAAATCTTGATCAAAATCACTTAAATAAAACCACGCATCTTGATGTATCCAAACCCCTTCATCTTCTGGATTAGGAGACAAAATTTGAGCGAAGTTGTTTTTTTGTAACGATTGATCTAATGTTATTTGTTGGTAACGAGGTGTTACATTTTCTTTGTTAGGAAATAACCAAATTTGGAACAATTTTGTTTGTTGGTCAGGATTAGGGTTAAATTCACTATGTCTGATGCCAGTTCCAGCGCTCATAACTTGAACATCGCCTGTTTTAATCGTTGCGGCATTTCCCATACTGTCTTTATGTGCTAAATCCCCTTCTAAAGGAATCGTAATAATTTCCATATTATCGTGAGGATGCGTTCCAAAACCCATACCTGCAGCTATTGTATCATCATTTAATACACGTAATGCTCCAAAGTGCACTCGTTCTGGATTGTACCAATTTGCGAAACTAAAACTATGCCATGCGTTTAACCAACCATGATTTGCATTTCCTCTGGTGTTTGCTCTATGAATTACTGAATTTTTCATTTGTAAAATTTTTTGTTAGAATAAAATGAAACAGTCTGAATGATTTCTTTACTGCTTCATTGTTGATTTTCAACTTATTTGATACAAATTTACGACCAACACACCTCTTTTGCCCTTAACCTAGATTAAGAAAAGAATTATGGTTTTTTTTCAGTTCCGTTGCTAATTTGAACGGGTACTTCATTGAGTGGTAAACCGCCTTTAATTCCAAAATCTAAGGTGCGAATAGGGAACGGAATCACAATCTCATTTTCATCATATGTTTTCTTAATTCTAATGATGGCCTCGCTACCTACTTTATTGTAAACCGATTGTTCCGGTGTATTTACCCACATGCGAACCGATAAATTGATTGAGCTATCACCAAATTCGGTAAAAAATACTTTTACTTCATCTTCTTCCGATAAATCGGGTATATCTTTAACAGCATCATACGTAATTTTTTGAACCTTTTCTAAGTCTTCACCATAAGATACTCCAACAGTCAAATCAAAGCGTCTTTTTCTAATGTGTGAATAATTTTCAATGGGATTTTGAAATACTTCTTTATTAGGAATAATAACCACCTGTCCTTTAAAAGTTTCCATAACGGTGTCTCTAAGGTTGACTTCCGTTATTTTACCCATATAATCTTTCACTTCAACAATATCGCCTACACGTAATGGTTTTCGGAAAGAAATAAAGATACCCGACATAAAATTAGCTGCGATATCTTGGAAGGCAAAAGCCAATGCTAAACCTAAAATACCAGCACCCGCTAAAATAGAAGTCACCGCTTTGTCGAGTTTTAAAATACTCAAAACCGTAAAAATCACGATTCCTATTACCGTTAAGTAGACAATAGAACTGAACAAGTTATTTAAAGTAATGTTTTTAGAAACCTTAGCAAAGAGTTTGTGTGCAATTTTGCGAATGAATTTTGCTATAAATAAGCCCAAAACTAACACAACAACTGCCAAAAAGATATTGGGTAATAATTTAATTAAACTTTCTAACCAATAGGTTAATTTTTCAGAAATTAAATCAGAAATTTTTTTGATATCCATTTGTTTTCATTAAATAATTAAAGGAATAGAAATGTACAATAGATTTACTTTTTATAATGTAAACCAACTCTAGTATTCAAATTTATATAAAATGTTTCTAAGTTAGAGGAAGACCTAGTAATTATGTAAAAGATTTCGAAAGTATTGAAACCGAAACGCTTGGCGAAAGGCTAATTTCGTGGATGACTAATACATTAAATAAACCTCTAATGCCACACTTTAATAAGTTATTGATTGTAATGTTGTTGTTCGTTTCTAAAACTTTTGCACAAGAAGCCATTCCAAATCCAATTATTAAGAAAACGATTTCTCAACAATGGGAATTAGATAGTATCGACAGAAAAGGAACGTTTCGATTGGTATCGTATAGACCTATCTATTTTGCGGCTGCCCGATGGTCAACAAAAAAAAATGAAGCCCCATTTAATGAAAGTGGTGAATTTGCAACGGATGACACCAATATCTTTGATAATATTGAGGCAAAATTTCAAATTAGTTTTAAAACAAAAGTAGTAGAAGGTCTCTTCTTTGGAAAAGGGGATTTGTGGGTGGCTTATACCCAAAAAGCGCATTGGCAAGTATATAATAAAAAACTATCTCGTGCTTTTAGAGAATTGAATTATGAACCTGAAATTATTTTTAACTTTCCAATGTGCATCAGTTTAGGTGGCGGAAAAATTAGAAATTTTGGTTTTATCTTAAATCATCAGTCTAATGGTAAAGATATTCCTACTTCTAGAAGTTGGAATCGTATCATCTTTAACATTGGTTATGAATATAAAAATTGGAATGTCAATTTCAGACCTTGGTACCGTATGCCAGATGAAGAAGATGAAAATCCTGGGATTACAGAATTCATTGGAGATGCGGAACTAGAAATAGGAGCAAATTTTGGAAAACATGAATTTTATAGTATTATGTCTCATTCTTTTTCCACGCTTAAAAAAGGAAATATTCAATTGAACTATGTTTTTCCTATTCGAGGACACTTAAGAGGACATGTGCAAGTATTTCATGGTTACGGAGAAACACTAATTGATTATAATGTACGCCAGACTACTTTAGGGGTTGGAATCTCTTTTGCCAATTGGTAAATGGTTTCTTGATGAATTCATAATTTCTGTTTTCTTTTTATTTTGTTAAATTTAAAATTATATTTTGTTAAAAATGTTAATTTATAACAAAATAATTAAAAATATAAATAAAAAAGTATATAAAAATAATATGCTTGCATAATATTTTATTCTAATTTAGTGCCATCAAACAAACAAATAAATATTTTATGAAAAATTTTTTACTTATCGTAATTTTTCTCTTTGTTGGCGCATTTGAGGGAATTACACAGAACTACAACATTGCTAGTGTTTCAAAAAACTTTAGAGACAGTAGTCGTAGGAACCGAAGTGTTAGCGTTAAAATTTATTATCCAACGAACCCAGTTCCAAATCAACCTAAAGTGTCTTTTCCTGTACTTGTTTTTGGACATGGTTTTGTAATGGGTTCAGACGCGTATCAAAACTTTTATGACAATTTGGTTCCAAAGGGGTATATTGTAGCGTTTGTAAATACAGAAAATAGTGTATTTGCAAATCACGATGCGTATTCCAAAGATTTGGCTTTCGTAGTTAGAGCCATGCAAGCAGAGAACAATGTATCCTCTTCTGTACTTAATGGTATAGTTGGAAATAAAACAGCCTTGTTAGGGCATTCCATGGGTGGTGGTGCAGCAATTGTTGCCGCTTCTCTGGCTCAAGTGGAGACTGTAGTCACTTTTGCTCCTGCGCAGTTACGTTTTAATACACTGGTACCAGCTTCTCAAGTGGAAGAAGATGCTGTTGTGTTTTCAGGAAGTAGCGATGGTGTAACACCTCCAGATGAAAACCATTTGCCTCTTTATAGTAATCTAGGTTCCAACTGTAAGTATTATATTAGCATAACTGGAGGAGCACATTGCTATTTTGCAAATTCTAATTTTGCTTGCGATTTTGGAGAAAGAACGGCTTCAAATAATATTCAAATAGATAGAACCCAACAACACCTTATTACATTTAATTTTTTGAACTCTTGGTTGGATTATAAGTTAAAGAATAATTTGGTAGCCCAACAAACATTTAGAAATGATTTAGCTACTTCAAATGAAGTGACTTTTATGAACAATTGTACGCAAAGTCTTAGAAATACAGTTGTAAATAATGAAATATTTGTAAACCTGTATCCTAATCCAGCTTCTTCTCATATTGCTATTACCCTTACTAATTCAGAAATTTTTGAAAAGGCTCAAATTTATAATGATTTTGGTCAATTAGTAGTTGCCACTACAAAAGACAATATTGATGTTTCTCTTTTAAAAGAAGGGCAATATTTTGTAAAGATTTTTACCAAAGAATCTATGTATAATAAAAGACTCGTAATCCAAAAATAAGTTAAGGGAATTAGTGGAAACATTAATTTTAAAGCAGTTGCTAATTCAATTTTAGCAACTGTTTTTTTATTCTTTTTTTCTAAGTAATTTGGCTTTCATTTTGCTAAAAAATTCTGGGGTTACCCCAATGTAGGAAGCAATTTGCTTTTGAGGTACATTTTGAATTAAACTCGGATACCGATTGCAAAATTTTTCAAATCGTTCTTCGGCTGACAAACTCAAATTATCCATTAACCGTTCTTGGTGGGCAACCAATGATTTTTCCATTAAAATGCGAAAAAAACGTTCTAATTTTGGAATTTCATGATATAAAATTTCTTGATTTTCTTTGGATAATACAACTACTTCTGCATCTTCCAATACTTCAATAAATAAATTCCCTGGCTTTTGAGAAAGTAAACTGTACATATCACCAATCCACCAACCTTCGCAGGCAAAATGCAACACATGTTCTACAATATGATCATTAATATTAAAACTTCTTACAATACCCGAATTGACAAAATATGAATCTTTGCATATTTCACCAGCACTATGCAGTAAGGTCTTCGCTTTGTATTCTTTGACTTCGGTTTTGGAAAGAATGAATTCTTTTTCACTATCGGTAAGTGGCGTTATTTTGGAAATATTGTCTAAAATTAAAGCCATTATTTTGTTGATTTGGGAAGTAATTTAAATTGAGTCACAACAAAAACAGTATCTTTAATGGTACCTATAACTTCCGCTTTGCGAATCGCTTGACAAAAACCATCTTCAGCATGAGCGTCTCCGTGTTTGTCGATATCAGTGCCTTCTACAAAATACGCTTTTCCGTCTATTCTAACGGCTAAATCACAACCGTTACCTTTCATTCCAAATTGGCATTGCCCACAAGACGCTTCTACAATTTGTTTTTTTGTAGTGGCTTTTTTCTCTTGACCAACTGCAATATTTAGTAAAAACAAGGCTAAGAATAGCAGGATTTTTTTCATGGTAAGTATATTTAGAAAAGCTAATTTAGTATTTTTCATTGTAATTTGAGAATGTTATTTGTATATCTTTGAGAACTTTTTTATTAAAAAATTTATATGAAAAAAATTCTACTATTGTTTTTTATTTTATTTCAAATTTCCCTTTTTGCACAAATTTCAGATTTGAATAATTGTGCAGGGAATAATGTATTTGATTTAACTTCTCAAGAAGCCATTTTAATTGGCTCCCAAAATCCAGCAGACCTAATAATTACCTATCATGTTAGCCTTGCAGATGCGCAAAATAATGTAAATGCCATTGCAAACCCTACTTCTTATACAAGTGTTTCTAGTCCAGAAACTATTTATGTTAGGGTTGAAAATATTAATACTACAGCGGTGGTTTATGAAACATTTAATTTGATTGAGAATTATGAGATAGTGGTAACTGCTTTTATTGAGTCTAACGGTTGTGCAACTGGTGCTACAATAAGAGTAAGTGCTGTTGGAGGTTCGGGAGAATATATTTACGATTATACTTCTGCAATTCCAGCAGGCCCAGTATTTGGCAATCAAATAGTAGGTTTACCACCTGGTGATTATTATATTTCTGCAACTGATTCTTTTGGATGTGTTGGTTATGTGTTAATTACGGTTCCTTATCCTGAACCTATTATGGCAACAGCATTTCTAGAATCTTATGATTGTATTTCTAACGGAACCATTACGGTTCAAGCAACTGGAGGAAGTGGTATCTATCAATATTCAATTGATGGTGGTGTAACACATCAAATTAGCCCTACTTTTACAAATTTACCAGAAGGAACTTATATTGTAGCTGTAATGGATAGCAATGGATGTACCGCTATTGCAAATACTATTCAAATTGTACAACCTAATCCTATTACAGCAACACTTCAAGCAGTAGGGAATACGGTACATGTTATAAATGTTTCGGGTGGTACTCCTCCTTATACTTATTTTTTAGATAATATTCTAAATTCAAGTTCAGAATTTCCTTATGTTCCTTCAGGCTATCATTGTTTTGAGATTAATGATAGTTCTGGTTGTGGTTTTATGGAATGTGTTACCATTAATTCTATTTTTAGTGTAGGGACAAATGGTACCTATCAAGATTACAACAATGATGGTTTTGTAAATATAGGCGATGTAATTAGTTATACTTTTTCGCTTACAAACACGCAAACCTTAGATCTTACTAACATTACATTAGATGCTTTTGGTTTGTCAACTAATGGCGCTACTTTGGCTGCATTATCTGGTGGTGCTACAGATACTACTACTTTTACGGCTACTTATGTGTTAACACAAGAAGACATTAATGCAGGCTATGTAACACGTGATTTTTTATTTAATGGAACTTACGATGGAAATTCAACTTCTAATTGGGTCGTAGAAATAACCTCTTTACCAATAACAGATGGAATACAACTAAATGCTTTTTTAGATAGTAACGGAAATAATATACAAGATAATGGTGAACCAAATATTAATGTAGGTTCATTTGAATACCAAATTAATAATGGCAATACCATACATGTTGAATCCTCAAACGGGATATATTATTTATATGAAACGAATGCTTCCAATACTTATAATTTGAGTTATACTCTTGACGCAGCCTATCAGAATTTTACAGTAACACAAAATAATTATACAAACATTACTGTTCCTGTAAATTCAGGTATTACAACTTATAATTTTCCTATTTTAGGTGATTATAGCCCAGATTTACAAGTGTTTCTCAACCAGTTTGGTGCGCCTCCAAGGCCAGGGTTTGTTTACTATGAGAGAATTATGTACAGAAATAGTGGCAATATGGTAATGAATGGAACGATTACTTTTACCAACGATGCTATCGTATCTATAACCAATGTTTCTCAATCAGGAATTGTTACCAATGCCAATGGGTTTAGTTATAACTTTACTAATTTATTGCCCAATGAAACGCGTTACATTTACGTTACAATGCAAACACCAACGATTCCAACGGTAGCATTAGGAGATGTTATAACCAATTCGGTTACGATTACTCTTCCTACAGGAGATATTAATCCTAATAATAATGAAGCTACGTTATCGCAAGTTGTGGTTGGTTCCTATGATCCAAATGATAAAACAGAAGTACATGGTGGAAAAATTGTCTATGCCGATTTTACTTCTTCTGATTATTTAACCTATACCATTCAGTTTGAAAATACAGGAACAGCGAATGCTGTAAATGTAAAAGTAGATGATGTTTTAGATGCTATGTTAGATGTTGCAACCCTTAAAATGATAGATGCGAGTCACGATTATGTTTTAATCAAAGAGGGTAATAATTTGAGTTGGAAATTTGATGGTATCGATTTACCACCATCTGTTGCAAATACAAACATTGGTAAAGGTTATATTGTTTTTCAAATTAAACCCATGTCTGGTTATGCAATTGGCGATATAATTCCAAATACAGCTGAGATTTATTTTGATTTTAATCCGGCCATTGTAACCAATACTTTTACGACTGAATTTGTTGAGACTTTAGGAGTATCTGATTTTAAGAAAAATGATTTTGTGGTTTACCCAAATCCTGCCACGAATGAGTTATTTATACATTCTAAGGTAAATGAAGCTATTGATGCTGTAGTTTTGGTTGATGTTTTAGGAAAAACAATCTATCAAGAAGTTGTAAAAGCTACTTTTTCTAGAATAGACATTTCAAGTTTTCAAAAAGGAATTTACTTCTTAAAAGTAACCCATAACGGATATGAAGAAACCATAAAAGTTATTAAACAATAATGAGAAAAGCCCAAAAATTAATTTGGGCTTTTTTATGTTATCTCATTAAGAATTTACAGTGACTAATTTAGCTGTTTCTTTAGCTCTATCTGTAATCGTTTCAATAGGAGTTTCTAAAGTATCATGAGTTAAAACTACACCCATTCTTCGATACGGTCTGGAGGTGGGTTTTCCAAAAATTCTAAAATCGGTTTTGGATAATGCCGCTACTTTTTCAATACCGCTATAGGTGGGTTGACTTGAATTTTCAGAAGCCAAAATAACCGCGCTAGCACCTTTTCTTTCCAAAGTAATTTCAGCAATAGGTAAGCCTAAAATGGCACGCAGATGCAATTCAAATTCGTTGAAATTTTGCGTGTTAGCTAAAGTTACCATACCCGTGTCATGAGGTCTCGGTGATAATTCAGAAAAATAAACACCTTCTTTAGTTAGAAAAAACTCCACTCCAAAAAGACCAGCGCCACCCAATGCTTCGGTAACTTTTCTAGCCATATCTTGTGCTTCAGTAAGTGCTGTTTCAGAAATGTTTGCGGGTTGCCAACTTTCCTGATAATCGCCTCTTTCTTGTCTGTGACCAATGGGCGCACAAAATAAAGTGGGTAAACTGTGATTTTGAGTTACTGTTAAAAGTGTGATTTCTGAATCAAAGGTTACAAAGGCTTCAACAATTACTTCAACCACATCTCCACGAGAACCTTCAACCGCATAATTCCAAGCTTTTTCAATATCTTCTGTTGATTTTATGGTAGATTGCCCTTTGCCAGACGAACTCATCAAAGGTTTTACTACACAAGGAATTCCAACTTCTTTTACGGCTTCTTCTAGTTCTCTTGAAGTTGTTGCATAACGGTAGTTGGCCGTACGTAGGCCTAATTCTTTTGCTGCTAAATCACGAATGGCTTTTCGATTCATCGTAAAATTTGCGGCTTTTGCTGATGGAACCACAGTAATACCTTGTTTTTCATATTCGTAAAAGCGTTCAGTACGAATCGCTTCAATTTCAGGAACAATAAAATCAGGTTGGTGTTTAGCAACAATTCGATCTAATTCTGCACCATCCAACATATTTATTACTTCAAATTCGTGTGCCACTTGCATTGCGGGAGCATTTTCATAATTATCCACTGCGATTATGTGTTGTCCAATGCGTTGAGCAGCAATTACAAACTCTTTTCCAAGTTCTCCAGAACCAAGAAGTAAAATTTTTTTAGTCATTGTAGTGTGTGTTTCAGTTTAAGTTGAAACAAAATTAGGTTTTTAAAACGTAAAAAAAAATTGAACCACTTTTTTAAAGGGTCCAATTTTTTTTCAGAAAGTAAAATGAAATTATTCTAGTTTTTTTGAAATTTTGAAACCAGCTAACAATCCTAAACCTGCACAAATAAAAATGAAACTAGAATAAATAGGTCCTTTATCAATTTTAAACATGTTATCAGCTATTGAAGCTAATAGTATTCCTGTGCCAATACCAATCATTAGACAAGCTAAATTGATGATTACAATTTTCCACATAGGTATTCCAGAAGTGTTGTTTGAAAAAAAGATATTGGCGTCGGCTCCTTTTTCAATAAGTGCTAATCGTTCTTTGTTTCTAGTGTTTAAGAACAAATAAAAGATTCCAAAAATGGATAAAAACATAACTGGTACAATAATAATTTCTGATCCCATAACTTTTCGTTTTTTAATTGATTAAATTGAATGTGTTTTAACCTATGACGATAACAATTAAAATAAGGTTACACTTTTTTTGATTTTTTTTAAAATGATGTAACCAAAATAAACAAATAGCAGTCTTACTTATATATGATTAGTACGGAAGATCAAGTTTATATACAAAAAGTATTACAAGGAGATACGAATTCTTTTACTGTTTTAGTAGACAAGTATAAAGATTTGGTATTTACTATTGCTATAAGGATGCTTAAAAATAGAGATGAAGCAGAAGAAGCAACTCAAGATATTTTTATAAAAGTCTATAAATCGTTATCAAAATTTCAGGGCAATTCTAAATTTTCCACTTGGGTGTATAGAATTGCATACCATGCTTGTTTGGATATTTTAAAAAAGTATAAAAAAGAAAAACTAGCCATATCGTTGGAAGATTATAAAGGAAATGAAGTGTCAGAATTGGAAAGTGCTTTTCAAATATTAGTGCAACAGGAGCAACAAGAACTAATTCAAAAATGTTTGAATTTATTGCCTTATGAAGAAAGTATATTGTTAACGTTATATTATTATGAGGAGCAATCTTTAGAAGAAATTGCAAAAGTACTAAGTATCAGTTCAAATAACGCCAAGGTAAAACTATTCAGAAGTAGAAAAAAACTAGAAACTATTTTAAGAATGCAATTACCAACAGAAATTATCGAGAATTATGAAAGAAGAAATGAATACTGAAGATTTTATCAAGGGAATGATGCGTAAATCCCATTTAGAAACCCCTTCTGAAGGATTTACATTAAAAGTAATGCAACAAATTGAAAGAGAGGTAGTCTTTCAAAAATTGCATACACCTTTAATATCTAAAAAAACGTGGCTAATAATTACTGTTTTATTTGCCGTTTTCTTATGTGTGGCATTTTATTTTTTAGGAAATACAGAAGCTAATAAAACATCTACATCTGTTTTTCAAAATGTATTTCAAAATAACTGGAATCAGTTGTTTTTAAGAATTAGGTTTTCAAAAACACTTACTTTTTCTTTAGTTCTGTTTTTTATATTTAGTCTTCTGCAAATGTTTTATATAACTTCTTATCTGAATCGAAAGACAAAATTATAATGCAAAATAAATTGATAATAAATGAAAGAAAAACAATTGTTTGCTTTTTTTGTAACCGCAATTTGTTTTTTTAAGTCTAAAAAAGGAATCATCATCAATCAAAAAAAATATGAGAACAGTTACAAGTCTTTTTCTGATTGCTTTTTTAGCTTTTCAGACAAATAGTTATTCGCAAGTCGCTACATCTAAAATAGATAGTATTATTGGTCAAACCTTTAAAGAAAATGAGCCTGGAGGCGTTTTTTTAGTAGCTAAGGGTGAAGAAATTCTCTATAGAAAAGCTTTTGGTAAAGCCAATTTAGAATTAGAAGTTGCCATGCAACCTGATTTTATTTTTGAAATTGGTTCTATGACAAAACAATTTACTGCGGTTGCTATTGCCATGCTACAAGAACAAGGAAAATTAGATTTTGAAGATGAAATTGTAAAATATATTCCAGATTACCCCACTCAAGGTAACAAAATTACAATCCACCACTTGTTAACGCACACTTCTGGGATTAAAGATTTTACAAAAATAAAGACCATTAATGAGATTGCTAAAAAGGACTTGTCACCGCAAGAATTGATTGCTTTTTTTAAAGAGGAACCGATGGATTTTAAACCTGGAGAAATGTATAAATACAATAACTCAGGCTATGTTATTTTAGGTTCTATTATTGAAATTGTTTCGGATCAATCCTATGCGGAATTTATTGAAGAAACTATTTTTAAACCTTTAAAAATGATTTCTTCCTCGTATGCAAGTCATAAAAAAGTAATTAAAAAAAGGGCTTCAGGCTATCATTTGAAAGAAGAATTTGTCAACAATACATTTATTAGTTTCAGTTTACCATATGCTTCAGGATCCTTATTGTCTACTGTTGATGATTTATTAAAATGGCAAATAGCTCTTGAGGCAAATACATTGGTACAACAAAAAACAAAAGAGATGATTTTTAAAAACTATACTTTAAATAATGGGGAAGAAATAGGGTATGGATACGGTTGGCATATTACAAAAAGAGATGAAAGTCTTTCTTATGAACATGGAGGTAGTATTTTTGGATTTAAGTCGATGGCTGTATATTTACCTGATGAAAAGATTTACGTAATAGGATTAAGTAATTGTGATTGTCATTCCCCTACCAATATAGTTAAAGATGTTGCTTCTATCTATAAAGATTACTAAATAAAAAGGAAACCCTAAAATGGTTTCCTTTTAAATATAGTATCTGTTATAATATTAAGATAAAGCTTCTTTTATTCTACGTAATGCTTCTTTTAATAAGTCTTCACTAGTTGCATAAGAAAAACGAATGCAATTTGGGTTTCCAAAAGCTTCACCTGTTACAGTAGCTACATTAGCTTCTGCTAAAAGATACATAGAGAAATCAGTAGCGTTTTCGATTTTAGTGTTTTTTAATGTTTTACCAAAGAATTCCGATACATCTGGGAACACGTAAAATGCACCTTCAGGAACGTTAATTTTTAAACCTGGAATTTCACGAATTAATCCTACAACTAAATCCCTTCTTTTGTGGAAGGCATCTACCATGTGGTTTAATACTTTTGGATCTGCTTCCACAGCTGTAATAGTTGCTCTTTGCGCAATACTATTAGCTCCACTCGTTACTTGTCCTTGGATTTTAGTACACGCTTTTGCAATAAATTCAGGGGCACCAATGTAGCCAATTCTCCATCCTGTCATGGCAAATGCTTTTGCTACTCCATTAACGGTAATAGTTCTTTCTTGCATTCCTGGGATGGAACCAATACTACAAAATGTTCCAGAGAAATTAATATGTTCGTAAATTTCGTCAGAAACCACATAAATATTAGGGTGTTTTTCTAAAACCTTGCAAATGGCTGTTAATTCTTCTTTGTTATAAACTGAACCACTAGGGTTACAAGGAGAACTAAACCACATCATTTTTGTTTTCGGAGTAATTGCTTTTTCCAATTGTTCTGGAGTTATTTTGAAATCACTTTCTACAGAAGTTGGTACTTCAACTGGTGTGCCTCCCGAAAGTTTGATGATTTCAAAATACGATACCCAATAAGGAGCTGGTAAAATCACTTCGTCTCCTTCGTTTAGCATTACCTGAGCAATATTATATAAAGATTGTTTAGCACCTGTTGAAACTACAATATTAGCTGGTTTATAATCTAAATCATTATCACGTTTGAATTTTTTACAAATCGCTTCTTTTAATTCAACATAACCGTCAACAGGACTATAGGTGCTGTAATTTTCATCGATTGCTTTTTTGGCAGCTTCTTTGATGAAATCAGGAGTGTTGAAATCAGGTTCGCCTAAACTTAAGCTTATGATATCTTTTCCTTGTGCTTTTAATTCTCTGGCTAAAGCGGCCATTGCTAGTGTTTGCGATGTAGATAAATTGTTAATTCTATCTGATAATGCGTTCATTGTGTAGTTTGTTATTTATAGTTTATAGAAAAGACGCGATCTCTCGCGTCTCAATTTTATGCTAATTGTGGTTGCTGACCTAGTTCCTTGAGATGCTTAAAGTGAGCTATAATGGCACTTCTCATTGTTCTGTATTCATAGTAAGGTAAGTTGCATTCTTTAGCGGTTTGTTTTACTATTTCTGCAATTTTTCCATAATGAATGTGGCTTATGTTTGGAAAAATATGATGTTCTATTTGATGATTTAATCCACCTGTATACCAATTTACAATCCAATTTTTTGGAGCAAAATTAGTTGTAGTGAATAATTGGTGAATAGCCCAAGTGTTTTCAATTTCACCTGTTTCAGCAGAGGGAACAGGATTCGTCGTTTCTTCCACAACATGCGCTAGTTGAAAGATGATACTTAAAATTAAACCCGCAGTATAGTGCATCACGAAGAAGCCAATTAGTACTTTCCACCAAACGATTCCCATTACCATTGGAATTACTATCCAAATGGAAAAATAAATAATTTTTGTAATAACTAAAGTTGTCCATAAGATTTTTGGACTTTTTAATTTACCATATGAGAGATTTCTTTTTAAATACCCGCTCATTTGTTTAAAATCAGTTGTTAAAGCCCAATTGAATGTTAATAATCCGTATAAAAACACAGAATAATAATGTTGGAACTTATGGAATTTATACCACTTCGCTTCTTTGGTGAAACGTATAATTCTTCCTGCATCTAAATCTTCATCATGACCTGGTATATTCGTGTATGTATGATGTAAAACATTATGTTGTACTTGCCAGTTGTATACATTTCCTGCTAAAATGTAGATACTGCCTCCCATAAATTTATTGACCCAAGATTTGGTAGAATAGGAACCGTGATTACCATCATGCATAACATTCATTCCTACACCAGCCATACCAACACCAATAGTGATGCTTAAAAGTAAATACACCCAAAAAGGCATTTGTAATGAAATTAAAAAGAAATAAGGCGCTAGGAATAAAGTAAACATTATAATTGTTTTTAAATGCAACTTCCAGTTCCCTGTTCTTTTTAAGTTTTTTTCTTTAAAATAATCGTTTACTCGTTTATTTAAAGTTCTGAAAAACTTAGCGTTATCTGTTTTTGAGAAAATAGGGGTTTTTGTATTCATTATTTTTTATCTAAAGCTTTGTTTGTGACCAAAGATAATAATTATCTCTATTAGACTACCTATTTTAACCTAATTGTTTGTTAAAAAATGTATTTTTGCAACAAAAAAAAGCAATGGAGTTAATTTTAAAATATTTCCCAAATCTTAGTGAGCATCAAATAAAACAATTTGAGATGCTGAAAGACTTGTATGAAAATTGGAATTCGAAAATTAATGTAATTTCAAGAAAAGATATTGAGGAATTGTATGTGAGGCATGTACTGCATTCTTTAGGGATTACAAAAATTTTAGAATTTAAAAAAGGAAGTAAGATTATGGATGTGGGAACAGGAGGAGGCTTTCCAGGAATTCCATTAGCGATTATGTATCCTGAAGTTGAATTTTATCTTATTGATGTAATTGCAAAGAAAATAAAAGTTGTTCAAGAAGTAGCTAAAGCTTTAGAGTTAAAGAATGTGGTTGCGGAACAGAAAAGAGCCGAATTGGTAAAATGGAATTTTGATTTTATTGTAAGTCGTGCCGTTACTAATATGCCTGATTTTGTGAAATGGGTTGCTGATAGAACTGTCAAAGATTCGAAACACGAATTGAAAAATGGAATCTTATATTTAAAAGGCGGTGATTTAACAGAGGAATTGACTGCTTTTCCGAATGCGGTTCAATATAATTTAGCTGATTTTTTTGAAGAAGATTTTTTTGAAACTAAAAAAGTAGTCTATTTGCCTTTAAAACATAAGAAATAATATATTTCAAATAAAAAACGCTATCATATTCGATAGCGTTTTTTATTTAAAATATCTTTTAATTTCCTAAGAACGGATACCTGTAATCTTCTGGAGTAACAAAAGTCTCTTTTATTGTTCTTGGAGAAACCCATCGTAATAAGTTCAATACCGAACCTGCTTTGTCATTTGTTCCAGATGCTCTAGCACCACCAAAAGGTTGGCAACCTACAACAGCACCAGTTGGTTTGTCATTAATGTAGAAGTTTCCTGCACAATTTTGTAATGCTACAGTCGCTTCTTCAATGGCAAATCGATCGGTACTAAACACGGCTCCGGTTAAAGCGTATTCAGAAGTTTCATCTACTAATTTTAGGGTTTCTGACCATTTTGCATCTTCGTATACATAAATTGTAACTACTGGGCCAAATAATTCAGTTTCCATAGTGGTATATTTTGGATTTGTAGTCAAAATAACCGTCGGTTCAATAAAATATCCTTTTGATTTGTCATAGTTTCCACCAAAAATAACTTCTGCATCGGCATCTTTTTTAGCTTGATCAATGTAAGAGGTTAATTTATCGAAAGAACCTTCATGAATTACAGCGGTAATGAAATTTGACATATCTTCTGGAGATCCCATTTTCATTGATTTTAAATCGGTTTCCAATTGATTCTTCACTGCAGGCCATAAACTTTGTGGAAGATAAACTCTTGAAGCGGCACTACATTTTTGACCTTGGAACTCAAAAGCGCCTCTTGTAATACCTGTGGTAACTTGTTTCGCATTTGCAGATGGGTGTGCAATGATAAAATCTTTACCACCAGTTTCACCTACAATTCTAGGATAGGTTTTGTAGGTATTAATGTTGTTTCCAATTTTAGCCCAAATATCTTTGAATACATGGGTGGAACCCGTGAAATGAATGCCTGCAAAATCTGGACTAGCTAAAATAGTATCTGTAATCATGATAGCATCACCAAATACTACATTGATTACGCCATTTGGTAATCCTGCTTCTTTGAAAATATCAATAATTACTTTTGCAGAAAACACTTGGCTATCACTTGGTTTCCAAACTAC
The DNA here is from genome assembly GCF_024054195.1 of Flavobacterium sp. NRK F7. Taxonomy (GTDB): domain Bacteria; phylum Bacteroidota; class Bacteroidia; order Flavobacteriales; family Flavobacteriaceae; genus Flavobacterium. The sequence continues at coordinate 1,278,204 of NZ_JAMXLB010000001.1, forward strand.
TACATTACCCATCATGGCAGCACTTGCTGGAAGATTAGCTGCAATAGCTGTAAAGTTAAATGGAGTAATAGCATAGATAAAGCCTTCTAAAGGGCGGTGTTCTAATCTGTTCCATGTTGAGGAATCAGAATTAGGTTGTTCCTTGTAGATTTGTGTCATATATTCCACATTGAAACGTAAGAAATCGATTAATTCACAAGCTGCATCAATTTCGGCTTGATGAATCGTTTTAGATTGTGCAATCATTGTGGCTGCATTAATTTTTGCACGATAAGGTCCAGCAATCAATTCGGCAGCTTTTAAAAATATAGCGGCTCTATTTTCCCATGACATGGCTGCCCATTTTTTTCTGGTTTCAAGAGCATTATCTATAGCTTGTGTAATATGTGTTTTTTCTGCTAAATGGTAAGTTCCTACAATATGTTTATGATCATGAGGAGCAGACATGGTGCGTGTGTTACCCGTTTTTATTTCTTGGTCACCAATGTATAATGGAACCTCAATTTTAGAATTCCACATTTCTTTGTAAGCATTTGCAACTGCTTCTCTTTCTTTTGAGCCAACTGCATATGTTTTAACGGGTTCATTTACAGCTTTTGGAACGTTAAAAAATCCTTTTAACATAAGATATTATTTTTAATGAATTAGTATATGTTGATGGGCAAATTTAAGAAAAAAATAATGGATAGTAGGCAACAATTGTTGCAGAAAAAAGAGTGCTAAAATTAATTTAAAGCAAAAGGAGCACTAAACTTAAAAGTAGGAATGATAACTCTAAAACTTTTGGTAGTTGTAAAGTTAATCATGTTGTAAAAACCTTTCATGGCTCCAATAGGAGAAGATAACAAACAGCCAGAGGTATATGTGTGTGTTTCACCTGGTTTTAAAACTGGTTTTTTTCCAACGACTCCTTCACCGTCAACAATTTCCTTGTTATTAAGAGCATCGTAAATTTCCCAATGTCTAGTGTTTAATTGTACTGAATCTTTACTATGGTTTTCAATTTTTATTTCGTAACTGAAGGCAAAGTGAATCTTGTAGTTTTTGAAGTAAGTACCTTCAAAACTAGTCTGAACAGAAATTTTAATGCCTTTTGTTATTTGTGTTACCATTTTAAAATAAAAGTATTCCTAAGAATATCATTATCAATGATGAAATTAATAAAAATATACCAAATAGTGGGTTCAAAATTATGAATTTTAAAACGGTTTTCCAACGATTTTGTTGATAAAAATTACGTAGTGATCGATAAAGGTAATATGGGAATATGAATAATGTACTTATGGCAATTAAAAATTCAGAGATAGTTTCGCTAAAAAGGGCAATACTATTAAATAATATGAGGCATATAAAAAGAAATGTGAAAAAAGTATAGGAAAAAATTAAATGTTCGGTATAATTTATTTTTTTGGAATAAAAAACCATCCAAAAGATAATGGTGATTATTGGTAGAGATAAAAATATTAAAAAGGGTAGTTTTTGATAAAAATATTCTGCTAATTCATTTTTGATGTTATTGGTCTTAAATAAAATAGATTTATTATACAAAAAATGATTTAACTGTGTATCGTCATAGCCTAATTCCTTTAGTGCTTGAGCGGTTGTTTTGTTAGGGTATTTAATATGAAAATTTCGAAAAGAACTAAATTTATAATAGAAGCCAATCGAACTTTTGTCTAATTCTTCTTTGGTGTAAATAGAATCTTTGTTTAGATTTTTATACTCTTTAAGTTCATTCTTTAATTGAGATGCATTTGAAAAAGCCAAACTATCTTGACCAACTGCTGCAATTTCTTTAGGATTATTAATATTGACAGTATTGTTGTTCTTGGATTGAGAATCAGAAAATTTCTCTGCTAAACTTATCGTTAAAAAAAGCAAGATTGAAACACTTAGAAACAAACGGAATGGATTTGCATATTTTTGTCTTTTCCCTTCGTTGAATTCTTTGGCTAAAACACCAGGTTTAGTAAACATGGAAACTATTGAATTTCTTAATCTTGAATCATAAGCATAGAAATTTGATAGAAATTCTTCGATAAAATCGGATATAGTAAGTCTTTTAGTGGAATTCAATTGACCACAATGGTGACAATATTTTTCGCTACTGTCTAATGGCGTTTCACAGTTTAAACATTCGTAACCACGATATTGTTTGAATTTTCTTTGAATCATTAGTTTCTTATTCCTTCGCTATTAGTGTTTGAAATGCCTATCACGCGATGATAACGATCATTGTTTCCTTTGTAATATACAATTACAGTATAATTGTTTTCGGTTTGGTAATAGTTCCCATCAAGGGCATTTTGATAATCAATTTTTTTATTTTTATCTAAAAGAGTGTACTGATAATTAGTATAACCTTGTTTGATTAAAATGGCTTTTTCAAATAGTCCAGATTCTTCATTGTAGGTCATTTTATTCTCTTCGTTTGTGGCGTAATTATTGAACATGCCAGTGATGTAGATGGATTCATTGTGAAACATATTAGGTGCGTCAAGGCTAAAATATACCCAAGAATAATCTGCTTCGACTTCTGAGTTTTCTGAATTACTGTTTAGGACAATAAAGTTTCCGTTGAAATCAGGAAAATAGGTATATATCCCATTTTTTCTGGCTTTGTTAACATAAAGGTGTGAATTGTAAATATCTCCAGCCGTTACTCTAGAAACCGTATTGTTGGTTACTCTAATTTGAGAGTTGTCGAGTGTGTAAAATTCATTACCAGCCCAAAATTGGGTTTCTTTGTTATATTTGTAAATCAATTCAGAACCAATAGTGTATTGGGGTTTTATATTTGAAATTTGTTCTTTCCAATTTCCATTTTTAAAAATTGTAATTTTTACATTTTGAATTGGGTTTTGAAGCAATAGATCTCCGTAATTGATTGCAATTTCAATGTTTTGTTTTTCATTTAAACTTTCAAAATCACGGGCTCTACGCACTTCGGTTGCTACCTGAACTTCTTCTTCGTAAATGATGAATTTTCTTGAAAAAACAAGCTCTTGTTCGTCGTTGAAGATTTTTATGATATAATTTCCGCTTTTAGTTATACGATTGTATTTGTTTGGAAATTGTTGGCGATAATGCGAATACAGTTGGAGTGTGTTAAAAGAATTTTCATAGGTGATTATTCTTTGGTTGTCCAATCCAGTTAGGTATTCTACTTTGGCTAAAGTAGTTGGCGTCCAATCATAATTGTATTGAGTTATGGTGTAATAGTAATCTGCTTCATTTCCAAATAAATCATCAAATTGTAGTTCAAAAGTTTCACCTAATCTAAAAAAAGGTAATACGTTTTTATTGTTTTGAACAAACGAAATGGTTTTGATGTTGTAAGGAGGTTCAGTTTCGCTTTCACTTTGTGCATAAATAGCTGTAAAAGAAAGAAAATAAAAGAGTAAGATAATTTTTTTAATCATCATGTTTTTTGTACTTTTTGTAAAAATAGTAAATCTCTAAATAGTAGCGCAAAATTTATGCTGTAATGGATATTTTTTGATAATTTAGAATAAGTATAAATAATGAAAATCAATTGCTATATTTTTGGAGTAGTGTTTCTTAATTAATTAAATTTGCACGTTTTATAAAATAGTACTAACCATATCTTCAATAAACATGTCAAAAGACATTCGAATTAAAAAAGGTTTAGACCTTAAGTTGAAGGGTGAAGCGGAAAAACAACTTTCAAATGCTACCCGATCGAAAGTCTATGCTATTAAACCTTCTGATTTTCATGGGGTCACTCCTAAGATGATTTTAAAGGAAGGAGCTGCTGTAAAAGCTGGTGAAGCCATCTTTTTTTCTAAGAAAGATGAAGCTGTAAAGTTCGTGTCACCGGTAAGTGGAACCGTTCAAGAAATTATTCGTGGAGAAAAAAGAGTTATTCTAGAGATTAGAATACTTGCTGATTCTCAAGATGTCTACGTAGAGCATAGCAAAATAAATCCAAAATCTTCGTCGAGTTCTGAAGTTAAAGAACATTTGTTAGCTTCTGGTTGTTGGCCATTCATTAAACAACGTCCGTATGATGTTGTTGCGAATTCGGCAGATACACCAAAAGCTATTTTTGTTTCTGGAATACATTCAGCACCATTAGAAGGGGATTTAAATTTTGTTTTAAATGGAAAAAAGGAGGCTTTAGAAGCTGGCTTTGCAGCCTTAACAAAGTTAACTTCAGGAAAAGTTCATGTAACAGTGGATTCAAAAGCTGATTTTATGCCTTCTGTGGAAGGAGTTGTGGTGCACAAAGGGCAAGGTGTACATCCTGTAGGATTAGTCTCTACTCAAATTGCTAAAATTGACCCTATCAATAAAGGTGAAAAAGTTTGGACTGTTCAAATAGAAGATGTAGCCGTTATAGGTGAATTGTTCTTAACAGGAAAATTTAACGCAGAAAGAATAGTTGCTTTAACAGGTACTGGTTTTGAAAGACCTTCTTATGTGAAAGCTTTAATGGGTGCTCAAATTAATGATGTTGTTGCTGGAAATTTAAAAGAAGGTAATTACAGAATTATTAGTGGAAATGTTTTAACAGGTGATAAGAAAACTAAAGATGCTGCTTTAGGGTTTTATCATAATCAAGTTACTGTTATTCCAGAAGGTGACGATTACGATTTCTTTGGTTGGAATATCCCTAGACCTAATAAATTTAGTGTTTACAGAGCTATGATGTTCTCTTTTTTAACACCAAATAAAAAATACGACTTAAATACAAATACAAACGGAGAGCACAGAGGTTTTGTGTTAACTGGAGAGTATGAAAAAGTTTGTCCGCTTGATATTTACCCAATGCAATTATTGAAAGCTATTTTGGTTAAAGATATTGACCAAATGGAAGCTTTAGGTATTTATGAAGTTGCTCCTGAAGATTTTGCTTTAACAGAATTTGTTGATGTTTCAAAACAAGATCATCAGAGAATTGTGAGACAAGGATTAGACTTAATGATTAAAGAAGTAGGTTAATCCCTTTAAGAAATTTAAAATCACAAAAAATGAGTTTGAAACAAAATTTACATAATTTAAAAGAAAAGTATCGCGGTACTAAAATGGAACAATCGTTCAACGCGTTGCACACTTTTCTTTATATGCCTAACATAACAACACATTCTGGTTCACATGTTAGAGATGCTGCCGATTTAAAACGTGTAATGAACACGGTTATTATGGCAATGGTTCCTGTTTTATTATTCGGAATGTTTAATGCAGGTTACCAAATGAATGGACAAATTAATGGTTTTGAAGCTGTTGATTTTTTCACATTAGACAACTTTTTAGTTGGATTGAAAAAGATACTTCCATTATTAGTAGTTTCTTATGGAGTTGGTTTAGGTATTGAATTTATCTTTGCTACGGTTAAAAAACACGAAGTGGAAGAAGGGTATTTAGTAACAGGTATGTTAGTGCCTCTTATTGTTCCTATCGATTTACCTTTATGGATGTTAGCTGTTGCAGTTGCATTTGGAGTAATTATCGGTAAAGAATTATTTGGTGGTACAGGTATGAATGTCTTAAATCCAGCATTAACAATTCGTGCATTTTTATTCTTTAACTGGGCAGCATGGATGTCTGGAGATAAAGTTTGGGTGCATGGTGCTGTTGATGGTTTAAAAGCTTCAAATGGTGTTGATGCTATTTCTGGAGAAACTATTTTAGGAGCTTTAGCTCAAAATAAACCACTTCCTGAGCATTGGGATGCAATGAACTCATTCTTTGGATTCATTCCTGGTTCAGTTGGAGAAACTTCTACTTTTTTAATTGTATTAGCTGGTTTGTTTTTGATTTTTACAGGAATTGGAAGTGCGCGTATCATGATTTCTGCAGTTATTGGTGCCGCAGTAATGGGATTAATCTTTAATGGATTAGTAGATTCTGGAGCTATCGTAGAAGGAAGTAAGTTCTATGGTCTAATGCACTTACCATTTTGGCAACACTTATTAATAGGTGGTTTGGCTTTTGGTATTGTATTTATGGCAACAGATCCTGTATCAGCATCGCAAACGAATACAGGTAAAATCATTTATGGATTCTTAATCGGTTTATTCTCTATATTAATTCGTGTTTTCAATCCCGCTTATCCAGAAGGGGTTATGATGGCAATTTTATTAATGAACGTATTTGCTCCTACAATTGATCATTATGTTGTTCAGGCAAATGTGAAGAGAAGAATGAAACGATTAAAACTTAAAACTGCTTAATTATGTCAACAAAACGTACAGATTCAAACATATATACTATTGTATTCGCAGTAATATTAGTAGTAGTGGTGGGTTCTTTGTTGGCATTCTTTGCAAATGCAACAAAAGACATGCGTGTTAACAATGATAAAGTTAAAACGCAATTAGATATTTTAAGTTCAATAGGAGTAGAAGCAACTCGTGCGAATGCAACAGAGATGTTCAATCAATATATTAAAAAACAATTTGTTGTTGAAGGAACAACAGCTACAGAGGATGCAGAAGCTTATTTAATTGATGTTAAAAAAGAGCAAAATGCGGCTAAAGAAGGTAAAACGCAACGTTTGCCTATTTTTGAAGCGGTAAAAGATGGAAAAACCATTTACATTGTTCCTGTAAGAGGTAACGGTTTATGGGATGCCATTTGGGGATATGTTGCTCTTAATGATGATTTAAAATCAATTTATGGTGTTTTCTTTGACCACAAAGGTGAAACGCCAGGTTTAGGAGCTAATATTACGGAGCCTTTCTTTAAAGATGATTTTAAAGGTGAAATGATTTATGGCCCATCTGGAGATTTTAAATCGGTAACGGTTTCTAAATCAAATGGAGATCCTAATAATACAGACAAAACGGATAACGAAGTGGATGCAATTTCCGGTGCTACAATTACTGGAAATGGTGTAACAGCTATGTTGAAAAAAGGTTTAGGTTTGTATTTACCTTACTTTGAAACCCTTAAAAAATAAAACTATGGCAGATACTAAAACAAAAGAAAAAGAGCCATTGTTCTCAAAAAAGAATCTTGGACTAGTAAAAGATCCTTTAGCAGATAATAATCCAATTACGGTTCAAGTATTAGGTATTTGTTCTGCTTTGGCAATTACAGCAGAATTAAAAGCTTCTGTTATTATGGCTTTATCGGTAATATTCGTAACAGCTATGGGTAACGTAGTGATTTCATTAATGCGTAATATCATACCCAATTCCATTCGTATTATTACTCAATTAGTGGTAGCGGCAACATTAGTAATCTTAGTAGATTTAACTTTGAAAGCTTTTGTACCCGATTTAGCAAAAAAATTATCAGTTTTCATTGGATTAATTATTACGAACTGTATCATCATGGGACGATTTGAAGCATTCGCTTTGGGTAACACACCATGGAAATCATTCTTAGATGGTATTGGAAACGGATTAGGATATGGAGTTATCTTGGTAATTGTTGGTTTTTTCCGTGAATTATTAGGTTCTGGTGACTTATTTGGTCTAGGAAAAACATATTTAGGACACCCTTTACTAGGAAATCCAATTAAAGGCGAACTTTCAGGTTTATATGCCTTAGGATATGAAAACAATGGATTCATGTTATTAGCACCAATGGCTTTAATTACATTGGGACTAATTATTGGTTTCCAACGTTCAAGAAATAAAAGTTTAATTGAAGAAACACACTAAGAAATGGATTTATTACAATTATTTTTAAAGTCAATTTTTATTGATAATATGGTATTTGCCACGTTCTTAGGAATGTGTTCTTACTTAGCGGTTTCTAAAAAAGTTTCTACTGCTGTAGGACTTGGAGCTGCGGTAATCTTCGTTATGTTAGTAACGGTACCATTAAACTACTTATTAGATCAATACTTGCTTAGACCAGGAGCTTTAGTATGGTTAGGGGATGAGTATGTAGATTATGATTTAAGCTTTTTAACGTTCATTTTATTTATTGCAACTATTGCGACAATGGTTCAATTAGTAGAAATGATTGTGGAGAAATTTGCGCCTGCTTTATACAATTCATTAGGTATTTTCTTGCCGTTAATTGCTGTAAACTGTGCGATTTTAGGAGGATCTTTATTCATGCAACAAAAAGAATTTAATAATATTACGGAGGCAACAGTTTACGGTGTAGGTTCTGGTATTGGATGGTTTTTAGCAATTTTAGCGATTGGAGCCATTCGTGAAAAAATCAGATATTCTAATGTGCCACCTGCTTTCAGAGGATTAGGTATTACTTTTATCTTGACAGGTTTAATGGCTATCGGATTTATGTCTTTCGGTGGAATGTTAACAGGTGGTGATGAAGCTCCTAAAAAGGAAGTTGTGGAAGCAATTCCTCCAACTGAAATGAAAGAAGTGACTCCAGTTGAAGAAGTAAAAACGGATTCGACTGCTGTGGAAACTGTAAAAGATTCATTAACCGAAATAGCACAAAATTAATTATGATAGCATTAGAAGTAAGTACTACAGGTTTAATTTTAACAACAGTAGTTGCCTTTTTGGTTTTATTATTGGTTTTAGTAGCGGTTATTTTGTTTGCTAAAGCAAAATTAGTTCCTTCAGGACCTGTTAAAATTAAAATCAATGGTGAAGAAGAAATAGAAGTAAATTCAGGAAGTTCTTTATTATCTACATTAGGAAGTTCAAAAATATTTTTGCCATCTGCTTGTGGAGGTGGAGGAACTTGTATTCAATGTAAATGTAAAGTCTTAGAAGGTGGAGGAGAAGCTTTGCCTACTGAAACTCCTCATTTCAATAGAAAAGAATTAGCAGAAGGTTGGCGTTTAGGATGTCAGGTGAAAGTAAAAGGAGATATGAAAATTGAGGTGCCTGAAGAAGTATTCGGTATCAAAAAATTTGAAGCAAAAGTATATTCTAATTACAACGTGGCTTCTTTTATTAAAGAATTCATTGTGGAGTTACCAGATGATATGCACTATGAGCCAGGCGGATATATTCAAATTGAAATTCCTAAATGTGAAGTTAAATATTCGGATATAGATATTACAGCACACCCTGTTGAACATCCTGGTGAACCAGATAAATTCCAAGCAGAATGGGATAAATTCAATTTATGGCCATTAGTAATGAAAAACGATGAGTTAGTTGAAAGAGCTTATTCTATGGCTTCTTACCCAGCTGAAGGAAGAAAAATTATGTTGAATGTACGTGTGGCAACTCCACCTTGGGATAGAAACATCAATGGATGGGCAAAAGTTAATCCTGGTGTGGCTTCATCTTATATTTTCTCAAGAAAAGCGGGAGACCCAGTGGTGGTTTCTGGTCCTTATGGAGAGTTCTTTATTAATGAATCAGAAGCTGAAATGTTATATGTAGGTGGTGGAGCTGGAATGGCACCAATGCGTTCTCACTTGTATCATTTATTCCGTACTGTAAAAACAGGAAGAAAAGTAACCTATTGGTATGGTGGACGTTCTAAGAGAGAGTTATTCTATACGGATCACTTTAGAGCTTTAGAGAAAGATTTCCCTAACTTTAAGTTCTATCTTGCCTTGTCAGAACCATTACCAGAAGATAACTGGAAAGTAAAAGACGGAATCAATGGAGAAGGAGATGGATTTGTTGGATTTATTCACAATGTGGTAATTGATAACTATTTATCTCAACATGAAAACCCAGAAGATATTGAATTGTATTTTTGTGGACCTCCAATGATGAACAAAGCCGTTCAAAAAATGGGAGAAGATTTTGGATTAGATCCTGAAAATATTAGATTTGACGACTTTGGTGGATAATCTAAAAATAATAAATAAAAACCGTTCTTATTTTAGAACGGTTTTTTTATTTCTACCCAATCAATTTGTACTTTTGTAGTATGGAAGAATTAACAGAACAAGAATTGCATCAAATTGCTATGAGCCATGTGGGGAAAGACTTAGAAAAAAATGGTTTTGAGTTTATAGCCATTAATAGTCAATTAAAAAAACATCCTCAATTTGTTTGTGTTGATAAGAAAACAAATACCCTTCACTTTGTAATGGTTCAAGCTGTTCCTTATCCAATTAACCCTGATGAACCGAATGTTTTATTTATAGAAACATTTATAAATCATGCGAAAACCAAAAACGCCAAAGTTTTATTTGCAGGTGTGGGTATAGCTAACGCGGATGATTTTGAAAAACCAATATACAGAAATTCTGATTATATAATTAATTACAATGGATATCAAACCCTTTTATAGTTACCTATTATTTCTTTTTGTTTTGATTTCTTGCCAAGATAAAAAAGAAGAAGCAACAAACGATTTTTTTATAATTCAGGGAGAAGCACAAGGTAGTACCTATAGTATAAAATACATCGCAAAAGAAGAAATTGTTGTTAAAAGTCAGATTGATTCCTTACTTACAGCTTTTGATTTATCGTTATCTACCTATAGACCAGATTCTAAAATAGCAAAGCTGAATGCTGGAGATTCAACAATAGTTGTGGATGATTTATTTGTCGAAACCTTCCGTGCATCGAAACAAATTTTTCTAGAAACCGATGGTTTGTTTGATCCAACTGTAGGAGTTTTAATTAATGCGTATGGTTTTGGTCCAAGTAAAAAGCATCAAAATGTATCTCAAAAAGAAGTGGATAGTTTGTTGCAATATGTAGGCTTTAATAAAGTACAATTACAATCAGATTTGACTATTTCTAAGCAATATTCTCAAACTTATTTCGATTTTAATGCTATTGCTCAAGGTTATTCTGTAGATGTAGTAATCGATTTTTTAAAAGCCAAAGGAATTAAAAATGCAATTGTTGAAATAGGAGGCGAATTGGTAGCAATAGGTAGTAATACCATCGATCATAAAAAGTGGGTTGTAGGAATAGATGATCCTTTGCAAGAGCCCAATCAAAGAAAGTTAATTGTTACCATTGGAATTGAAAATCTAGGTATGGCAACTTCAGGAAATTATCGAAAAGTAATTACAGATTCTATTACTGGAGAAAAATTTGTTCATATTATTAATCCTAAAACAGGTAAAAGAGAAAAAAACAATATTTTAAGCGCTACGGTTTTAGCTCCAAAATGTGTTATGGCAGACGGTTATGCAACTGCTTTTATGTTGATGCCTTTGGAAGATATACAAGCTTTTACAGAAAAGCATACTGAGTTATATATTATGATTTTATATGCAGATGACAAAAATCAATTGCAGCAATTTACGACACCAAATTTTCAAAAATTACAATTAAAATAATGTAATGGTTTATTATTCTAAAATGTAATTAATATTGTCAAAAATTTCTTCTGGAATTGTATTTTCAATAATAGCGTCTGAAATATCTTTTTTATTTTGTTGTAATTGATTTATTTTTTCTTCTATTGTGTCTTTCGCTATAAATCGAACCACATTGACTTGGTTTTTTTGACCGATACGATGTGCTCTTCCAATGGCTTGTAATTCTGCAAAAGGGTTCCACCAAGGGTCTAAAAGGAGAACATAGGAAGCTTTTGTCAAATTTAAACCCGTTCCGCCTGCTTTTAAAGAAATAAAGAAAAGTAATTGAGAGTCTTCTTCTTGAAAAGCAGCCACTTGTTTCTCTCGATCTTTTAAAGGGGTATTACCAGTTAAAAGACAATAGTTAATTTTTTGTTTCTCACACCAATCGGTATAGATTTTTAAATGAGAAGTGTAGGAACTAAAAATTAATGTTTTTTGTTGGGCTTGTACCAATGTTTCTATATAAGCCGTTACATCTGAAAATTTACCTGAATCCATTTCTTCACCAATTAAAATAGGATGATTCGCTAATTGTCGTAATTTAGATAAGGCATTGAGAATGGAAATTTTGGAATTTGACTTGGCTTCTATAGCATTTATTTTTTTATCAATTAAATAGTTTCTGATAATTGATTTTTCATTGTCATATAGTTTGGCTTGTTGCTCACTCATTTCAGAATAAAATAGTTGCTCAGAAATTTCAGGTAAATCTTGAGCTACTTCCATTTTGGTTCTTCTCAATAAATAAGGATTAATCAGCGACTTTAATTCTTTAATTTTTTGAACATCTTTTTGTTTTTCAATTGGTTTTTTAAAATAAGTGTCAAAAAAAGTAAAGCTGTTTAACAAATTAGGATTTACAAATTGCATTTGACTCCATAAATCACTCAAGGAGTTTTCTATTGGAGTTCCGCTTAAAGATATTTTATGAGTGGCATTTATGGTATTGATGGCTTTGTAAATCTTAGAATTTCTGTTTTTTATTTGCTGACTTTCGTCTATAATTAAAAAATGAAACGGGATTGTTTTTAGTATAGCAATATCTTTCAATAACAAGCCATATGAAGTAAAAACTAAGTCTACTTTGTCTAATTTTTTACGTTTTATTTTTCGATCTAAACCGGTATAATTTAATCGTGTAAAATGAGGTGCAAATTTTTTGGTTTCATTAAACCAGTTATAAGTTAAGGAGCTAGGAGCAACGACTAATGCTTTTAACTTTTTTTCTTTATTTTGAGCTGTACTAAATAAATCCAATGAAGATTCGTCTTCTTGTACTGTTGAAAAATCCTCTTCAAAACGGGTAAAAACAAAATCCAAATAGGCTAATGTTTGAATGGTTTTTCCAAGCCCCATGTCATCTGCCAAACAGGAGCCAAGTTCCAATTGATAATTTTTTACCAACCAATTCACGCCTTCTTTTTGATAGTTTCGAAGAGATGCTTGAATGTTGCCAGTTGTATCATAAGGAATAATTTCTTTATTGAAAGAATTATTTTCTGTAGCGATTCCTGTTTCTTCTAATAATGTAAATTGGTTTTTCTGAATTTGGATTAAATGATTCTTTTGTTTCCCAAAATCGGTTAGTGGTTTATATTTGCTAAACCACTCATCTGGTATTATAAAAATACTCTCATCTGGAAGTTCATAAAAACGATTGCCTGATTTCAAATAAGGAATAATTGCAGAAAAGGGTAAGGTGTGAGAGCCTATTTCAATGGTCATTTCAATGTCAAACCAATCTTTGTTTTCTACAAAATGGGACGCAATTTTATAAGTTGCGGTATTGATTAACTTACCGTTTATATTCCAATCGATAGAGATATTTGTATTTACAATTTTATCTTGCTTAGTTATTAATGCCAATATATTGTAATATTCTGAAACTTCATTAATGGCATTGGTGAACGATGCAAACTTTGAATTTAGAAATAATAATCCGTTAGCTTCAAGCTCTTTTACAAATGCAGCTTCTTGTTTTTTATTTCGAACGGTTTGAAGCACGGTAAACTCATTATTTTCATTATAATTCAAACTAATATGTGAGTTTTTTTCATCGGTAATTGAGAAGGTGTAATCTTCATAAACAAAAAAAACTTCTAACAGATATATTTTATGTGTAATTGATAAGCTAGGCTTTATAATGCAACCTTTACAAGAACTGTCTTTTATAACACTAAATCCATCCGCTTCAATAGGAACTTTTTTTATCACATTCTTGATGAATTTATTAAAGTATTCAATACTGTTTTTATTTGGAATGATAACTTCTTTCTTTTGTAAAAAAGGTTTTAATTTATTTCCATTAATATGTTGAATATGATATATTTTTCCGTCGAAAGTAATCCAAGAGGGTTCGTTCATTACAATTTTTAACTCTTGTTTAAAAGGGAAAAATTCATTTTGGTTATCCAATAAACTCAAACGGTAAATCAGGTTTTCGGTTGTCTTGGAAAAATAAAATTTGGGTTCCAATGGCGTTGATGCAAATACCAGTTGTTGTTTGTTAAAAACGTCTTTTTTGTTTAAATCAATACTTAAAGGAATAGTTGTAGATGATATTAGTTTAAAAAAATTTTCCATGGAAAAAGCAACAAAATGAGAGACCAGTTTTTTTACTTTTGCATCACTTAAAAGCAGTTCTAAACGCTTCGCTTCTTTATTTTTAATTTTGTATTTTGAAAGTATTTGTTTGGGAGTCAGTTTATCACAAATGCTTAATAATTGCTGTTCGATTGCATTTAATTCAATTTCAGATTCTGCAATGGTTTTGGAGTTAGCAATTTTAATGATATAAGATAAAACACCTTCATTTTGCTCAACAATATAAGCAGAAGGAGTGTAGGTTTCTAAAATGGGATGATAAGATAAATCAAATACTAAAGCATGATTTGTCTCTTTTGAAATGGGCATATCTAATTATTTAAAGCAAACTGGGATGATTTCTCCTTTGGCTAAACAGTATTTTTCTACTAAATCATTAGAAAGTGTTTGGGTGTAATCTACTTCTTTTACATGGAAACCAATACTCCTTAATTTATCAAAATAATCGCGTCCATAAACTCTTACATGGTCATATTGTCCAAATATTTTGGCACGCTCTTTTGGATCCGTAATGCTATCGTCAGAAAAAGTAGTAGCTCGAGATAAATCTTGAGGAATTTGAAAGATTCCCATTCCACCAGGTTTTAAAACGCGATATAATTCTTGCATTGCTTTAGTGTCATCTGGAATGTGTTCTAAAACATGATTGCAAAAAATAATATCGTACGTGTTGTCTTTAAAAGGTAAATTACAAATATCTGCTTTTACATCTGCGAGAGGTGAAAGTAAGTCGGTAGTGGTATAGTAAAGGTTTTTTTGCTTTTTGAATCGTTTGTAAAACTCTTGTTCTGGAGCAAAATGTAAAACTTCTAATTTTTTTTCAGAGGTAAAGAAATTCGTCTCATTTTGGAGGTATAACCAAAGTAAACGATGTCTTTCTAAAGATAATGTACTTGGAGATAAAACATTATTTCTTTGGGTACCATAACCATAGGGAAGAAACATAGAAAAACTTTTTCCGTCTATTGGATCTGTATACTTGTTTCCTTTAAGTACGAAAGCAATAATAGGTCTCACAAAAATACTCAATCGAATGAGTAGCGGTCGAGGAATAGTATTGAGGATAAACTTGAAAATCTTTTTCATGTATAGTTACTTTGATAGAAGCATAGTTAAAATTACAATACCTCCTATAAGAATTGACAAAATGATATATACCAATAAGGCTAAACCCCAAAATTTCAAAATAGCAACAACAACTTGCTTCGCATTTAAATGGTACAATTTCTTAAAAACATAGATACTAAAACAAACCGAAAATAAAATTTGTATGGTAAAAAACGGTGAAGGTTGGTGTAGAAGGTGTAATAATAGAATTTGTATGAGTATGGAAACATATCCAATATTCGTTTGCATGTACGAATTGAATACCAAATGCTCAAAGAAATTATTTCCTTTTCTTTTAAAGGTAAGATAGGTTAATAAGGAATATATGGGAATTGTTAAGATGATGATAAAATTATAGTAATTATAGAATGAACTATAGAACTTTTTCATATCTATTTGAGGTACATTAGGATCAGTAGCACCTTTGTTAAAATTAGCTGTAAAATCATAAATGTCAGGCAAGGGAAACAACTTATAAAAAAGTACAGCTACTGTGGTATATAAAATTAAATAAGAAAAGGGCTGAAAGTATTTTTTTCTAGCACCATTAATATATGCTTCTAAAACATCCTTGGGTTGTTTGAATAAACCTATAAAAGTTCTCCAAAAATTGTTGTCCCAGCTCAAAAAAGGGCCAACAAATTCTTCCATAGTTCCTTTAAAAGATAATCGATCATGAACTATTTTTGCCCCACAATTGGAACAAAATTTATCCTGATCCTCTAATAGGTTGTCACATGTTTTACAGTTCATGGTGTTTGTTTTATATCGGAAAGTAATGGGTTGATTTCTTTATAAAATTATAATACGAATGCTTGTTGTCTTAACCCTTCTTCTTCATTACTCGTAATTCCTAAAGCATCATAGATATAGGCAAAAGTAGAAAGTAATTCGGGTTTTCCATCGACAATAGCCACATCATGTTCAAAATGCGCACTAGGTTTTCCATCAGCTGTAGTAATGGTCCAACCATCTCTATGTTGAATAATGTTTTTAGTACCCATATTAATCATCGGTTCAATAGCAATAACCATTCCGTTAACTAATTTTTTACCCCTGCCACGTTTGCCATAATTTGGAACTTCTGGGTCTTCATGCATTTTTCTTCCTAGACCATGACCACATAACTCTCGAACCACTCCATAACCGTGTTTTTCGCAATATTGTTGAATGGCAAAGCCAATGTCTTCTACTCGGTTGCCCACTTTAGTGGCACGAATACCTTCATAAAGTGATTCTTTGGTTACTTGAAGTAATTTTTTGGTTGCCGCCTCTACTTCACCCACTTCAAAAGTATAGGCATGATCTCCATAGAAACCATTTTTATAAGCACCACAGTCTACGGAAATAATATCACCTTCTTGGAGAGGAGTATTATTTGGAATACCGTGCACCACTTGTGTATTTGGACTCATACAAAGAGAATTGGGAAAACCATACATGCCTAAAAATGCAGGTTCAGCACCATGGTCTCTAATGTACTCTTCTGCAATTTTATCTAAATATAGCGTGGTTACACCAGGTTTAATTTCTTTGGCAATTATACCTAATGTTTTAGAAACAATTAGGGCACTTTCTCGCATTAATTCAATTTCTTCTTTCGTTTTTATAACAATCATAATAATCCAATTCAAAAAGCAAAAATACAATTTTATATGGTATTTTTTAAGGTATTCTAAATACTAGAAAAATTTTCTGAGAGAATAAATATATAATAGAATTAAAATTGATTCTAAAAGCGTGACTAATTAGTTATAGATAGGTGAGATTAAAAAACGAACTTATTAAAATTAATTAGGGAAGTACAAAAAACACTTCATTTTTTGTTTTAATTAACTAGAAGTAATTTGATTTTGATTTAGTAAATGGTTTGTAACTCAATACATTGCTAGTTTAAATATTATTTTTGTGTAAACATTTGAAAATAAATGAAATAAAAAGATTTTGTATGCATTAAAAGATTACCTTTGTTTCAATTATAATATATATTTATGAACATTTTTGTAGGAAGTCTTCCTTTTAGTATTGAGGAAGCAGATTTAAGAGGTTTTTTTGAAGAGTATGGAACTGTTGATTCAGTTAAGATTATCTCTGATAAATTTACTGGAAGAAGTAAAGGATTTGGATTCGTTGAGATGCCAAATGATGCGGAAGCACAAAAAGCTATCGATGAGTTAAATGGTGGTACTGTTGAAGGCAGAACTATCGTTGTAAACAAATCTGAACCAAAACCTGAAGGTGAAAGAAGATCTTTCAACCGTAATGGAAATGGTGGAGGAGGAAGAGGAAACTTTTCTAACAGAGATAACAATAGAGGTGGTCGTTACTAATTATCTGTAGTGTTATAAATTAAAAATCCCGATTTTTTCGGGATTTTTTTATTTAATTAAGTTTGGCAATCGTTTTAAATAGTCCAGCCGAAGCTAATAAATATGCGTTTTCCAAGGCAATATTGGAAAGTTGTGAACTTACTACAGTATTTTCTCTCGAATTAATCAAAAACAAAGAGCTTTCTCCCATTTGAAACAATCGTTCTTCTGCTGCAAGCATGGTGTTGTAATCATTTACCAAAGTAGTATTTAAAATACGTTGTTTTCTAAAGGATTCAATTTCTTGTTTTTGCGCTTCTATTTTATTGGCTAAATTTTCTTTTTCAAATTGTAAACTCAACTCACTGTCCTGAACTTTTAGTTGGGCTAACTTTAAACTGGCTCTTTCTTTTCTTAAAAATAATGGAAAAGAAAAATTCACTCCAATTTTGTAATCTTCAAAGCGATAATTTTCAAATGCACTAGGCTCAGATAGATAATTATAACTAAGATCCAATTTGGGTAAAATCCGATTGGCCTGTAATCGACGGTCGGTGTTTAAAATATCAATTTTAGATTGTAATGCATTTAATTTAGGATGATTATCCAGATTAAGTAGTAAATAATCTTCAATATTTAATGTGGTTAAAATCGTTTTTTCAATATTTAAATCGGGATATAATACATCTTCTAGTTCTAATGGGATATTGTTTTCTGTCCATAAAAAATTAGATAACTCGAGCTTCGCTTTGGTTAATTTTAATTGCGCATTTTCCAAATTTAACTTTCTAGATTTCACAGTTATTCCTGCTTCAATACTATCGATACCGGCTTTGTCTCCTTGTTCAATTAAGGTTATAATTCCTTTGTAACGTTCCGTTGCATTTTCTAAATAATTGGTATATAATTGTTTTTCGTCGTAACTTCTTTTCCAATTAATATAACTTACCGTTGCAGCATGAAGAATAGCAATTATTTCTAAATCTCTTTCGGCTTGATTTAATTTTTGATACGATTTGGCTTTTCTTAATTCTGCCATTCTTTCATTTATCCAAAGCCCTTGTCCAATAGGGATTGTAATTCCTAATGATGTTAATCCTGAATTTGGGACTGAATTTTCTGGATTCAAATAAATACCTTCATTATTATCAAAGGCTGCTTTAATTTCGATACCATACCAAGTTGGTATTTTAAAACTACCATTGAATAAGGAATAGTAGGTTTTATCGGAATATTGCTTTTTTAAGAAATCGGCTTCAATTTTTGGATCAAAAGCACCTCTGGCTTTCATTAGCTTTGCTTGAGCTTCAGAGATTTTTAAATCGGCTTGTTTGACCAAAGGATGGTATTTCTTTACATAGCCAAGAAACTCTTCAAAAGTAAATTCCCTTGAAGGTTCTTGAGCAACTATAAAACAGCTTAAAAACAAGAAGATAATGCAAATGTTTGATTTCATACTCTTATTTTTTTTCCGATTTATTTTTTGTGCTTTCTGGTTGGTAAAAATTAGGAGGGAAGCCGTTTAAGGTTCTCCAAATTTCAAACCAAATAGGCACATCTTCTAATAAAGCTATAGACTGTGTTCCTGCGCCAATACTTAATTGTTCTGGCCATTTCTTATCATTTGGATCTGGTGCAATTAAGACACGATATTTTCCATTTTCACTGATGAAATTTTCTTTTGCAACAACGATACCTCCAAATGTACCATAGGAAGCTCCAGGCCATCCACTGAATACAATTGTTGGCCATCCATCAAACCAAACCCTTACTTTCTCTCCTTTATTTATCAGTGGAAAATCTACAGGCTCTATATACGTTTCTACAGCAATTTCAAAATTAGCAGGCATGATACTTACTATAGACGTGCCTTCTTTTATAGTTTCACCAATACCTGATTGAATCGCTCTGTTTACATAACCATCTTGAGGTGCAGTAATGTAATATAAACCATTTCTGATTTGATAATTGGTGTATTGGTTTTTTAATTTATTCACTTGTGCTTCTGTATCGTATTGTGAACTCAAGGCTGTTTGTTTATCACTACTTGCTTTGGCTCTCTTTTCTGCATATTCTGCAGCAATACGATTCAATTCCATCGAAGCATTTAAAATTTCATTTTGGCTGGCTAAATATTTATTTTCTTGTGTGATTATTTTTGCCTGCATTTCTTGTAATTTAACTCTTTTCTCTTCAACGTCTGTAAGTGGTTTTAAACCTTCTTTATTTAAATTTACAGCTCTATTGAATTGTGTTTCTGCAATTTTTAATTGTGTTTTTACAGCTTCTAAATCAATACTGTCACTTTTTACTTTTAAATACGCTTGTTTTAATTTGTTCTCTGCTTGTTTGTATTTTAAGTTCTTTTCGCTTTCTATGGCACCAAGTTGCATCTCAAGAGCTTTTACTTTGCTGGCATAAGAATTGACTGCGTTTTCTTTAGCAATTACTTGATTTCCAGTGTTTTCTACTAAATTAGGATCTAAATAATCTTCTTTAATTTCAGAAATAAACAAAATGGTGTCTCCTTTTTTAACGAAATCACCTTCATTCACATACCATTTCTCAATTCGACCTGCAATAGCTGAATGAATGTTTTGGGGTCTTTGATTTGGTTTTAAAGTAGTTACAAAACCAGAACCCGATATGTTCTGCGTCCAAGGAAGAAAAAGAAAAAGTAAGACTAAAATGGCCATAGCGCCTAAAAGTCTTTTAATAAACAAATAGCCTTTATTCTCTGCAAAAACGCTATTGGATTTATATTTTGATAAATCAAGATAGGAATCTACTCTATTCTTAGTTATATTTAGCATTATTTTTCAATTTAGACTTTAAACAATTTGACCATTTTCTAATGTAATAATTTGAGTGGCATGAGGTAACCAATCTTTACTTGATGCGGTTACGACAACTGTCCAAGGATGATTTTTATCCATTAAAAAATCAATAATTTTTTGAGACTGTTTCTTGTCAATCTTATTAATAGGATCTTCTAATAAGATAATTTCAGGTTTGGATAAAATACACCTTGCTAAAATAATTTTTTGTACTACAGAAGCATTTATTTGTTTACCACCAGGAAATAAAGGAGTGTCTAAACCTAAAGGTAATGTTTTAATAAAATCAATTAATTGGACTTGCTCCAAAACAGTATTAATCTCATTTATTTTAAGGTTTTCATTCTGACATGTAATGTTGTCTAGAATAGTTCCTTCAAAAGTGGAATCATCTCGTGTAATTAAACCAATTTTGGATCGATAATTTCCTATGTTTATTTTGTCAATGTTCACATTGTTTACAAATAATGTTCCTGTACTTGGATCTATTATTTTGGCTAACAATCGGATAAGCGTACTTTTTCCTGAACCGTTTTCACCTTTAATAACAACACGTTCTTTTGGACGAATGGTTAAGTTAATGTTGTTTAAAATAGGAATTTCGGCTTGAGGGTATTTATAATATACATTTTTTACTTCTAAAGTTATGCCTTCATTGTCTAAAAAGAAATTTTGTGAATTACTTTCCTTTTCAATTTCTAAATCAGAAACAGCTCCTAATTTTTCTAATGAAGTTAATACATCATAAAAAAGTTCTAACCCACCAAATAATTTTTCAACGGCTGTAATAATAGTTAAGATAATAATTTCAGCCGCTACAAATTGACCAATGTTCATTTGTTGACTTAAAACCAAAATACCTCCAATAATTAATAATCCAGCAGTAATAATGGTTTTAAATCCGACCAATTGGATGAATTGACGCTTTAAAATTTTAAAATGTTTTTCTCTATAATTTAAATAATCACTTACTAAATCATCATTTTTACTTAGAGAGAATTCAAATAGATTTTGATTTTTAAAACTCAAATGATTTCTTGCAATTTCTTGTATCCAATGCGCTACTTTATATTTGTATTTAGACTCTTTTAAACTCGTTTCTAATCCTACTTTGAAATTAGCTTTAAAAATAAAATAGAGTAATCCTAGGAGAAGTATTCCAAAAAGAATAAAAAAAGGATGGTATAAAGAAAGGAGTATAATTCCAAAGAGAATTTGTAAAATGGCTGCCGAAATATCTAATAATAATTTTGAAAATCCTTTTTGAACCGACAAGGTATCAAAAAAACGATTCGCTAATTCTGGTGGATATTGATTGTATAATTGGTTGAATTTTATTTTTGGGAAACGGAATGAAAAATCAAAGGAAGAACGCACAAATATTTTTTGTTGCAAATTTTCAGTTATTCGGTATTGCATAATTTTGAATACGCCTACTAAGATTACCCCAATAACCACTACAATAACTAAAATTCCCCAAGAAGTAGATACTTTTCCAGCTTGAATAAAATTAACTATTGATTGAATTCCTAATGGTAAAGTTAAACTAATCAAACCACCAAAAATGGAATAAAGAAAAATTTGATAAATATCTCTTTTATCAATTAGAATTAAGTTTTTAAATCTTTCTAATGGTGTCATAGTACTGTTTTTTTAATTAAGTCGATATAGAAATCAGCTAAACAATTGGATTCGGATAAATTGGTGATGTTTTTAAAATGTTCTTTTAAATAATGTTGATGCAATGCACCTTGAACTATGGTTGAAGCTAATGTTTTTGCATATTTATAATCAGGATTCACTTCTTCAATCATCAAAATAATGCGATTAACAACACTTTTATAGACTAAAAAATAGCCTTCTTTGTTCTCTTCATCTACTTCTTTCGTTAAAAAAGTTTTGGTAAACTCTCCAATGATAATTTTATTTAAAATAGATTCATTAATATGTGTTATAGAGAGATCATCTTTTATTTCTTCTGTTACAATCTCTATCGCATTGGCTAATTTTTCCATTGGATCCGAAACATTAGCGGTAGCAAATACCAACCGATACTCAATCCAGGACCAGTACCATGAAGACAAGTAAAGAAGCAACTTATGTTTGTTTTCAAAATAACGGTAAATCGAACTTTCATTGGATTGAATTTTATCGCCTAACTTTTTAAACGTAAAAGATTCAAATCCAATTTCGTGAATTAATAAAATGCTATGTTCAATAATTTTTTTTCCTAAACCTGAAGTTTCAGGGTTTTTAACATAGAGTTTCTCATTCACACTTATACTAAGATTGTTAAGTAAATTAGTCATAACTGATATTTATACTTACAAATATAATAGTATTACTATTAATTATTGAAAGTTTAACTTTTATTTTAGAATTGTTACAAAAAAAATCCTGGAAGAACCAGGATTGAATGAAAATCGTTTTTTAATTATCTTTTTAAAGTAAAATGGCTTTTGAATTCTTTTGTAATATTGTCTTTCGTATAGACTAATTTAAACCAATAATCAGATGATGGTAACGGTTTTTCATTAAATGTTCCATCCCAGCCAGCGCCATTAGGAGCTAATTGTTTTAAGAGTTTGCCATATTTATCAAATATATAAATGGTTAAAACATCAATAGTTTCACTTCCTTGTATATTCCAAGTATCGTTAAAACCATCTCCATTAGGTGTAAAAAAACGTGGAAAATCAGCAATAATAAATTCGGTATAGGCATCTCCACACCCAAATTTATTTCTCACACTTAAAGTATATTTTCCTGGTAAAACATTTGTAAAAATTGGGTCTTCTTGCCAAGATGTTCCGTCAATACTATATAAATAGTCGGAAGAATTAGGTAATGCAATAGCAGTAATTGTGTTTTCTGTATCAAAAGCAATTAATTCTGACGGAGATGCTGTTATGGAATTAGGAGCTAATGATGTTGCTGTTGTAAAATTGAAAATGCTAGAACACATTGCTGCATTAGAAATATTAGTAACCATAACTGAATATTCTCCAACTGTTGAGGTTACAAAAGAAGGGTTTGTTTCATTATTTATTTCATTGCCAGTTATTGCATCAAAACCATTATACCAGGTAAAACTATAGTTGGTTGTATCTAATCCAGTTTTAACTTCTACGGGAGTAATTGTATTGGTTTCTTGATCTGTACATATAATGTATGGTTCGTTAGATATGATATTTTCAGGATAAGGTCTTACATATAAATCTAATTCTAAAATTTTAAAACAAGCGATATTGAGTTCTGAATCTCTATTTACTTTGCTGTTTAAACGAACATATATTTTCTGATAATTAGCGATTGTATTGGTAAATTGAGTCGGATTGTAGATATAAGTGTTAGTGTTATTTAATGCATCATTTAAATCGATATAATAACTAAAAACGATATCTGTTGTGGGAGTTGAACCAGCCATTTCGTTTTCACGAACGGTTAAATCAAAAACATCAAACCCAGCATCATTACATATTTCTAAAGGTGTTGGGTTATTCGAAGCACCTGGGTTTGGTAGTACAGCAAGGTCTAAAGTAGTTGTTGCGGCACAATTATTATTAGCAGTATCAATTACATTAATGTATACAGTAGCAGTGGCACTTTCATAATTCGAAGGAGTTGCAATTGCATTACCAGTATTTAAATCAGCAAGTGTTTCATAAAAAGTAACTTGATAATTTGAATTTCCAGCCGTAATTTGATTAATTCTAGATTCTAAATCAAAAAATGCTGTAGTTTCACCACAATGAGTAATAGGACTAGGTTGAACTAGTGTTGGATTAGGAGATACATTGATGTCAAAATTAATAATTGAAACACATTGCGTAGCGGTATCAAATAACCTAATATAATAAGTTTTAGTGCCAAGTGTTAAAGGTAATGCTATATTTTTATTTATTGCGTTTTGATTATTTAGAGCCTCTGAAAAGGAGTTAAAATAGGAGGTAACTACAGTAGGATTTTGTCCTGTTAATGCTTCTGCGTCATTAGAGCTTAATGTATAATTATCTAATACACATATCATTGCTGTACTTACAGTAGTTTGCAAAGGTGGTGTTGTTACAATTACATCAAATGTGCCTACACTTTCACAACTAGCTGTAGTTGCTGAAATAACTCTTGCATAAATAGTAGTAGTTCCAATTGGCATTTGATTGGCATTGGTTAAACCATTTAAACCAGTAGAAGCATCTGAGGTATTGTCATGAAATGTTATAATTACATTTGATAAAGGGAAATAGGTATTCTTTATAAAAGTTCTTTGGGCTTCAAAATCAACAAAACCATAGGTTTGATTTATTTCAGGGCAAACGGGAGCCATATCTGGATAATTAGATAAGTTTGTTGGGTTTACCTGAATTGTAATTACTGCTGTTCCCGAAGAGGTACAATTTGGTGTAATAGCTTCATTAACGGCTTTTACATAGATAGTTTGGTTAAATGGCGAACTCGTGTTACTATAATTGGTTGGGTTTGTAATGGCATTGGTTAAACCTGCATCTTGATAATAATAAAGTGTTAATCCAGGAGTTGCATTCGTAATTATATCATATAAACTGGTTAAATTCATTTCAGCAATTCCATCTAAAGTTGAGGGAATGTAATCGCATTGTTCAAAAAGAATTGGAATGGTGTTTACTACTGGAAGGGCATTTATTGTAATTGAAACTGTATTTGAAGTAAAAGAACATGTATTTTGTTCGGTTGCTATCAAATAATAAGTGGCTGTTGTGTTTATGGCTTGGTTACTAGCATTAACATCATAGTTTGGTGTTGTAATTCCTGTTGGAAAACCATCTTTATACCATTCGTAAGTTACATTGGAATTGAGAGAAGCATTTATATTATTAGATGTAATGGTGTAAGTATCTCCTTCACAAATGGTTTGGTCACTTTGTATAGTAATATTGGGATTTGCTATAATTCTAATGGTATTCGATTGTACATCAGAACAGGAATTGTTAGAAACAACAACATAATAATCCCCTGGAAGCGTTGGGGTAATTGAAGGATTTGTTTGTCCAGTTATTGGAGAAGTGTTTAAATACCATTGGTAACTTAAAACATCAACGGTAGGATCTAACAAGGCATTGTTAGAAATTGTTGTACTTAAAACAGGATTAGTGTTCAAACACACCGTATTTGAATTTTGAATACTGCTATCGGGAACAACATGAAAGCTTAAATCAATATCTGTGCTACTATCTTGTACAATACTAGGGTTGGTAATATCATAAGCTGTTGTTTCTACCCTATAATTTCCCGTTTCACTTACAGTTATGGTGTTAGTTGGGCTGGTTGAATCTGTTATTGTAGTTCCAATTTGAACACCATCTTTATACCATGTATAGCTAAATCTTAAATTAGAAACCAAACCACTAAAGTTCGTCACATCAACTGTTGCCATGATGTCTTTAGTTGCGGGTTTACAATAATCGGTAGATGTAATATCGGTTCCATCTGTATTTGTAATTTTCGTTAGAGATAGAAAGTCACAATTTGTAGATCCCGAACCTGAAATTTGAGTTACAGTTATGTTACCAGCTATATTAGAGTAATTGTCGATTAGCATAACATACAACTGTCCAGTTGTAGCATTTGGAATATTAATATTTTCTATACTTGCTGCAGACCAACTACAATCTATTTCTGTTCCTGTATTTAATTGATTACAAACATTATTTAGTGTTGTAAAGGGGCCCCAAAGAACAAAATCTACATCTGTTCCATTGCCAGATAAATCGGTTTGGCTAATTTGTAAAGTAATAGGGCCAGAATTTTGAATTTTTATAAAAAACCAAGTAGGTCCTTGAAAATTCTCTCCAATACAAGTAGTATTAAAGTTTTCTCCATTTTGACCCACTGAGTTTGAAAACGGAATATTTGTCGCACAGGATTGATAGGCTTCAGGGTTTGCGGCTAATTCTGCACAAGAGGAAGCTCCTCCTTGACCAAATAGTGAAAAACTGAGTAAAAAACTGAATATCAGTGTAAAATGTATTGATTTCATAGCAATAATAAACTTGGTCACAAAAATATAAAAAACAAGGACTTATTGTTACATAAATCGTTTTTTAACGTAGTTTATTCGCTGTAAATATGACGATAAGGCTTTTTGGATAGAATAGTAACCATGTCTTTTTCTAAATTTTCAACGGGAGATTCTACAATTCTGTTTAATTCTTTGCCGTTTTCAAAGAAAATAAAAGTGGGAACATTTGTTATATTTAGTTCTTTTTCGAATGCTTCAGGGGTTGGTTTATCTCTTAACATGGTAATTAACGTTACCTTGTCTTCTGGAAAATTAATTTCATTTAAAATTTTATAAAACTTGGGTACTTGATTCTGGCTGTCTTCGCACCATGTTGCCATAAAAATGGTAATGCTGTAGTTGAAATTGATTCCTTTTAAGGAGTTGATAATTTCAGAATCCGGTTGATAATCAGTAAAGCCATTTTCAAACCACTCTTTAAATGGTTCTTGTAATAAGTCATTTTTTTGAGTCTTACCAACTAGAATTCCATCGCCAATTTCTTTTGGTTTGTCTTTCTTAACCAAATTCAATCCAAGAGCAGCTTTTCCATCTTTCCCGTTTGCTCCATCTATTCCATTGCTTTCATTTGTTCCATTTGTTCCAGGTTTTCCATCTTCACCTTTAGAATGTAATGCACAACTGTTGATAATTAGGAGAAGGAAGAATAAGCTAATTTTTTTCATAATTTATTTATTTTTTGAAACAGCAATGATAACTCCAAAATTGCCATCGGTTTGTATCCAATTTTCTTTAGGTAAATAAGTTCTTGATACAAAACCGTCTAAATATAAAGCATTTTTACATCCTAGATTTTTAAAATAGGTAGCAAAATCATAAAAATTGATTTCTTTTTTTGACATGGCAAAAATAATTTCACCATTATCTAATATTCCTACACCATTTCTAATATTTAGATTTTTAGATCCTTTGGCAAAAGCATCATGTATTTTGTCGTTTACTACTAGCATTGGACCAGATTGTGTGGCATACTTAATATTTTCAGAATATTTGAATTTTTCTGTTATTGTAATATATGCTTTGTTTTCATCGGTAATATAAAAAACACCATTTGGTTTCAAATAAAAATTGCCCTTACCTGCAATAGTGTCTAGTGATGTTTTTTTGATATAATTTTCTATATATAACCCTTGAGGCGAAAAATCTTTTTTATACATACCACCATTGGTTGCAAAAATCAATTCTTTATTTTTTGTTATCAACCATTTTTTTAAGTTGGTGATACTTTTAAAATTTAAATTTTTCTCATTTTTCCAATAAAAAGAAATTATTTCTTTAGTTGGATTTACTTTATAGGTAACGAAATCTTCTGTATTTTCTTTTTGAAATAAAGTAAAACAACTAAATAGAAATAGTAAAAAAGAGACTAAAACAAGCGTTTTTTTCATTTACAATAACGATTTGCAAGTCATAGCTTCAGGTTTTGGAATATCCATTAAATCTAATATAGTAGGAGCAATATCGCCTAATACGCCATCGTGAATCGTTTTTAATTCTTTGTCAATTAAAATAAGAGGAACTGGATTCGTAGTGTGTGCTGTATTTGGTGTGCCATCTGGATTAATCATGGTTTCACAATTCCCGTGATCAGCAATAAGTAGCGTAGTGTAGCCATTTTCCAAAGCGGTTTCCACAACTTCTTTTACACAAATATCTACAGCTTCACATGCTTTAATAGCTGCTTCCATTACACCCGTGTGTCCTACCATGTCTCCATTTGCAAAGTTAAGGCATACAAAATCCACTGCTCCGTTTTTTAATTCAGGAACTAAAGCATCTTTTAATTCGTAAGCACTCATTTCGGGTTGTAAATCGTAGGTAGCCACTTTGGGTGAATTTTTCAAAATACGACTTTCTCCAGCAAATGGTTCTTCTCGACCACCTGAAAAGAAAAAAGTTACATGTGGGTATTTTTCTGTCTCGGCAATACGAATTTGTTTTTTACCCGCTTTTTCCAAAACTTCTCCTAAAGTTTCAGTGATATTATCTTTGTCATAAATCACTTGTACATTTTTATAGGTTTCATCATAATTGGTCATGGTAACATAATACAAATTCAATTTGTGCATGTTTTCTTCATGAAAATCTTGTTGCGATAACGCTTCTGTTAGTTCACGCCCTCTATCGGTTCTAAAATTGAAGAAAATAACAACATCGTCTTCCTTTATAGTTGCAATGGGTTGATCATTAGAGTCAGTCATTACAATAGGTTGGATGAATTCATCAGTTACATTGTTTTCATAACTGTTAAGAATGCTTTGTGTTGCATTTTTAGAAGGTGTGCCTTGTCCGTTTACAACTAAATCATAAGCTAATTTTACTCTTTCCCATCTTTTATCTCGGTCCATGGCATAATATCTTCCAATTACAGAAGCTAACTTGGCATTAGTATGAGATAAATAACTTTGAAGATTCTCAATATATTGTGCCCCAGATTTTGGATCTACGTCTCTACCATCTGTAAAGGCATGAACAAACATATTTTGAACGCCTAAACTTTGGCCAACATCAATTAAACCTCTTAAATGAGAAGTATGACTATGAACACCACCATCCGAAACTAATCCTAAAAAATGAACGGCTTTGTTGTTTTTCTTAGCATATTCAAAAGCATCTGTTAAAGGTTTTTCTTGGTTCATCGTTTTATTGGCTACGGCCAAATTAATCTTTGCTAAATCTTGATACACAATTCTTCCAGCGCCTAAATTCATGTGTCCCACTTCGCTATTTCCCATTTGGCCTTCAGGTAATCCTACATTCAAACCATCTGTTCTTAATTGCGCATTGGGGTATTGGGTATATAGACTATCAATAAATGGAGTATGTGCATTATCAATTGCGGAAACTTTTGGGTCAGGAGACTTTCCCCAACCATCTAATATCATTAAAATTACTTTCTTATTCATTTTGGATGTGTTTCTACAAATATAACTATTTGAGAAATTCAGACAGAAAAAAGATAGTTGAATTTAACAATAAAAATGCGAAAACGATTGAGTAATTATAAAGCGTTTTTAACTTTTTTTAATCCAATTTTTAGCTTGATTGTAATCGATGAAATAACGAATGCTAATTGAAAAAGTATGGTTTAAATTGTCAGTAAAAAGGTGGTCAAAGTTAGTTTTGAAATTTTTGTCGATATCATTGGAATAATTTGCTGCATTATTTCGATAAAGAATTGTTGCTTGACTACCTGGAGCAAACCACCAAGAATAGGATAAGTCTAAATTCCAAGTACTAAAATTAGAATTTTTATTATCGGTATAATCGTTTTTTTCAAGAAGTCTCCCATTGTCTTGAAGTATGTAAATCGTATTGTTTTCAGCAAATGACCAATAATGTCTAACGGATAGATTGAAATTCATTTGACTATTAATTGAAAATTTACTGGTTAAAGCATTATTAATAGTATGACGATCTCTTTGCGCTATAATAATTTCATCGGAAGTGCTTAAATAATCAATATAACCGATGTTGTTTTTTTGAATGTAAGGGTTAATAGAGTAAATTAAAGAAAATTTATCACTAAAGCGGTATCTTGGACTAATAAAGATATCAAAATCATAACGGCCACTTTGATCATAAAAAAGATGGGAAAGTTGCAAATCAAAAGCGAATTTATAATTATAGTTTGACGAAAATCCAGCCCAATAGCTTTGTAGTCTTGGTAAAATAAGATATCTCCCTTCATGTCTTGGTTCATAATAATCATAACGTTCAAAAGGTTTTATTCTGTAACCAAAACCAAAATAATGATTGTCTTTTGAAGTGGTGTTAACATCTAAACTGAAATTATTGTTTTGTATTTCATTACTCGCATTATTGTGTTCCATATACGTATATAAACCCACATTAAAAGAATTAAAAGTTTTGGTTGGCGTTAATATACGATAAGAAGCGTTGGCATAATAACTATAATAGTTGTTTAGAAATACAATTCCTAGATCGTTTTTGTCAAAATCTTTAGAGAGGTATTCACCGCCAATACTAAAACGATAATTTCCAGAAGTTTCTCCTAAGGCAAGATTAGATTCAATTCCATTTTTATTTTCTATATCAAACGTATTACTCAAGTTTATTTTTCCAGATAAATTATAGGTGTTTTTTGGAGTGTTTAAATCAAAAACCAAACCCGCAACATTGGCATCTCTGTAACTTCCATTTCGAGTTACATTCGTATTAATAAAGGTTACAGATGAATTTTGATTAAATCGTTGGTCAAAAACAGTTACATTGTAATTAGTTAACGGAGCAACTATGGCTTCTCTTGTATTTCCAGATGCGTTATCTTTTATAATTACTTTGGTCTCTTCAGTAATTGCATTTAGAAAACCTATTCCTAATCCATCGTTGTTACGACCTGAAATTTTAATAGCGTTGAGTAAATTAGTCGTTGTAGGGAATTCTTCAATGACTTCATTGTTATTTAAGTCGGGATAAAATTGAGGTGAAGCACCAATTCTTCTCGTGTAAAGTAAATTTCCTTTGTTGAACAAATCGGTTCCTTCAGTGAAGAAAGGTCTATTTTCATTGAATTGTTGTTCAAAAGGACCCAAATTTAATTCCACATTGTCAAATTTGGTTTGACCAAAATCAGGAATTAAGATAGCGTCTAAAGTAAAAGCATCATTAATACCATATTTAATATCTAAACCTCCTTTAAGTGTAAGTTCAGAATCTTCTTTGTTGGTGTTGTAGTAAGCTGATGTATAAGGAATTAAAAACAATCGAGTAGGAGGTTGAATGTTTTCAATACCTTTTAAAATACCAGCTTGTTGAGAAAAAGCACCTATAGTATTATAAACAGGTGACCAAGTGTATTTTTGTCTTGTTCTTCTTACTTCTCGAAAGAAATTAATTCCCCAGACTTGTTCTGTTTTTTTTGGAAAACGTAAAGCAGCATATGGGATTTTTATTTCAACTACCCAACCATAATCGGTTATTTTTGCTTTACTTGACCAGATAGCGTTCCAAGAATAATCTTCACCGTCTTGTGATGTAAAATTACAATCGGCCTGTCCATTGGCAGCAGTTACATAAAACTGAAAATCTTGTTGCCCGTCATTATAACCGTTTATAAATACTCCAAAAGAATCTGACGTTCCGAAATTATCTCTTTCTGTTATTTCTTTTAAGATTTTTTCTGGATGATTATCATATAAAGTTGCACCAATATATACGGCATCATTGTCATAGAGAACTTTGACTTCTGTTCGTAATTCTGGACTTTCTAGATTTCCATTGTCTGGAGATAAAGTGTAAAAATCTTTTGCAGGTAAAACTTTTGACCATTCTTCTTCATCAAGTTGACCATCAATTGAAATGATTGAAGTATTTTTTTCTGCTTTTGTGATTTTTTTAACACTTTTTGTGTTTAAAACTTCTTGTCCAAAGAAATAATTTGAAAATATGAACAATAAAAGGCAGAAAACGAAGTTATTATGCATGAAATCTTTTTTACAAATTTAGGATTATTCATTTTTGAGGGAAACAAATTATAAAATCTTTAACTTTTTGATATTAAATCGACTAAATGCATTTTTTTTCGATAAAAAGCATAAAAAAATTTGTTTGGTTAAAAATTTTAAATATATTTGGAACCTCAAATCAACCGAATAACTATTAGAACAACAATGAATTACAAATTATTTTCTCTTTTTGCCCTTAGTTTTATTTGCTTAAGCTTTACTTCTCTAAGCACTAGCAAAGAAATAAAAAATAATCTAACTGACCCAAAATTAGTAGCTTCAAATGCAAAAGTTTCTTTGGAGGCTAAATGTAAGTCATTTTATAATTCAATTCAATCTAATGAATTATCATTACCTAACTATGAAAGTTTTTCAAAAGCTTTTGAAGGTTATAATGAATTGAAAAAACAAGGAATTATTGAAAAAGAAATTTTAACAATTGTAGATTTTAGTTTGTCTTCAAATGAAGAAAGAATGTGGGTAATTAATATGACTACTAAAGAAATTATTCTTCGTTCATTGGTTGCTCACGGAAGAAATTCTGGAGAATTATTTGCAAACGATTTTTCAAACAAATCAGAATCATACCAAAGTAGTTTAGGTTTTTACACCACAGGAGAAACCTATGTTGGTAAGCATGGTTTATCATTGCGTTTAGATGGTTTAGAATATGGAATTAATGATCATGCAAGAGATCGTGCCGTAGTTGTTCACGGTGCCGATTATGTTTCAGAAGAATTTATCAAAGCAAACGGTCGTTTAGGAAGAAGTCAAGGATGTCCTGCGGTTCCAAATGAAATTTCAAAAGAGTTAATAGAATTGATAAAAGATAAATCTTGTTTATTTATTTATCATCCATCAAGAAATTATATTATCAAATCCAAATTAGTTTCGTAAAGCGGCATACAGTTTCTTGTCGAGATGATAAATGTCTTCACGAAATTGCAGACCGTCTTTAGAAAGCCAATTGGTCCAATACAATAAATAAACATTAATGTTGTTCTTAATTGGAACAGTTTTAATGTTTTTTTTGTTTATAATGCTGTCTATTTCTTCACTTGTCCAACCTTCATCTTCATTGAAAAGTATTTTTTCGGCTAAAAGTAATGGGTTTTCCACACGAACGCACCCCGAACTTAGCGCTCTGTATTCTCTAGAAAAATAATCTCTATGATTGGTGTCATGTAAATAAACCGTGTGTCTATTTGGGAAATTAAATTTAACTAGTCCTAAAGAATTGTTGTATCCAGAAACCTGAACATATCGGTACGACTTGGATGCATCAGAATTCCATTCTTCTGGCGTTACAACCTGTCCTGTTGAATCATAAATGGTTAATCTAGTTTTTTTGAAATATTCTAAATTTTTCTTAGCAGATGGAGTTAAGTCTTCTTTAATGATAGTTGGTGGAACGGTCCATGTAGGATTAAATACCAGATCAGATAACTTAGAAATCAATACAGGTGTGTTTCTTTTTGGTGTACCAACGACAATATTGTGTGTTGCAATAGTGTCATTTTTTTTTACATAAACAATATTGTAATTGGGAAGGTTTACCATAAGATATTCATTGCCAAAATCAATTGGAAACCATTTCCATCTTTCTAAATTGGCAATAATTTGTTGTTTTCTTTCTTCTTTTGTATAATTTAATGCTTGGACAGTGCCTTTTCCGATAACTCCATCAGCTTTAAGACCATGTCTCGATTGAAATTTCTTAACCGCTAAATAGGTGATAGTGTCATAGATGGCGGTAGTAATACTGTCTTTTTGAGTATAATCATTCCAATAGGCCAATTTCTTTTTAATGGCTATAATTTCATTAATAGTATCGTGCAATTGAATTTTATCTTTTACCTCTGTTTTATCAAACTTATATTCTGGAAATTGTTCAATTACAACTAAGCTTTCTTTTATTTTGGCATACACGAAGTGTTTTGGTTTTAACTCTTGAAATGTAGAAGCTACTGCTTTGTTTTTTATCGCTTTTTCTAGATAGGGAGAAAGACTTATTATTTTAGGAGTTAAGTCCCAATCAGTATATAATTTTTTTGGATTTAATTTACCTCTATATAAGTGTAAAGCTAATTTCTCAAAAGATTTGGTCAAGAGAATGTCATATTGAATTACTTCTTCATCCTCTAGTTTTTTTCTTTTGCCTTCTAAAGCAAGAATGTTTTTAAGGTTATAGTCTTCGGGATTCAAACCGTCTTTGTAACAGTTTTTAATTTCGTTTATTAATTCGGTTCTGTTTTTTAGGCTATACCAAATTTCATAATTGTTAAGTTTTTGATAGTAAATTTTGATACTATCTTCTAAACTTTCAATGTTTTCAGCGGATAAAGGTCTTACTACTTCTTGAGTAGTCGCATCTTTTATTAAACTATCGTCTATAGCGATTTCATTAGAGTTGTTTTTACAACCTACTAAAAGGGAAAACAAAAAGATAAATGGTATAAATTTTATCATAAAAGCGCTAATTGTTTTTAATGGCAATTTTTATTGGAATAAATAATAATTCTATAATCTAAAATGATACAGTGCAAAAATACACATGCATTTTATGTAAAGTATCATCATAAATAGTGATTTTTTACTCCTACTTTATTTAACTAATATACAGTTTTTTTTTATGACTGTATTGCTTCTTATATTGGTTTTTATCAATAATTTTAAACATTTCATCGTGTAATTAGAATAATTATAAAAAAGAAAGTCCTTTTTTTACGGTTTTGCAAATTTGTTTTTAAGTCTTAGATGAAATTTTTCATAAAGCCTTCTTAAAAGATATAGCTATAAGTATGCCAAAATTTAATTTTATAATGAAAACAAGAGAATTGGATTTGCTGAAAAAAAACAATAATATATAAAATATTCATTTTTAGATCTTTATGTGGGTAGGTGTTTGAGGGTTTATTATAGCTGAAAATAATCTGTAAAATTTTCTAAAAAAAATTTGCATCTAAGAAAAAAATTAGAGTATATTTGCAGCCACAAAAGGAAATCAGTTATTAATTGATTGAATTTTATGCGGAAGTAGCTCAGTTGGTAGAGCTCCAGCCTTCCAAGCTGGTTGTCGCGAGTTCGAGCCTCGTCTTCCGCTCTAAA
>NZ_JAMXLB010000001.1:1312949-1605613 GCF_024054195.1 Flavobacterium sp. NRK F7
ACCTCAAACTATGTTTGAGGTTTTTTTTATTTTAAATCTTTAAGTTCAGTTTCAGGAAGCACTTCTTCTGGAATTTGATTTTTACGAAATACTCTTGCTGTTAAATTTCCTTTTAATTTAATAGAATCGCCTGCTACTTTTAACCAACTGCCTTCTCGAAGTCCAATTACAGGTTGCGGATTAAAAAAATGAAATTCATTGATTCTCGTTTCTCTCGTTTCTCCCATATGAGTGGAATTGGAATCTGGGTCTAAATAATGTGGATTAATGTTAAAAGGAACTAATCCTAAAGTTCTAAAACTTGGTGGGTAAACTATTGGCATATCATTAGTCGTGTTCATAGTAAGTCCGCAAATATTACTTCCTGCACTTGTTCCAAGGTAAGGGGTGCCAGATTTAACTACTTTTTCTAATACGTCCAAGATATTGTTTCTATATAATTCGTTTACAAGAACGAAAGTATTGCCTCCTCCTGTGAAAATTCCTTGTGCATTCTCAATGGCTTCAATAGGATTTTGAAATTCATGAATTCCTATAATCTTTTTATTTATTTTTGTGAAAGCTTCTTTTACTTTGTCCGTATAAAAATCATGAGAAATTCCACTTGGTCTTGCATATGGAATAAACAAAATGGTTGTTGCTTTATCGAAATGTTCTTCTAATTCAGGTAATAAATAGTCTAGATAACTTCCGTTGTGTAGTGTCGAAGTACTTGCTATAATAATGTTTTTCATGATTATTTTTTTTCAAAATTACTATTTTTCAATTAACAAAAGTTTATAATCTTGTTAGTATTTAATTGGCAGGTCTATCCATTATTTTTACATTATACTTTTCAAAGTTTAATAATGATTAAAAAACTACCTTTTTTACTTTTATTATTTCCTTTACTAATTTGGTCTCAAAATGATACCATTTTTAAAGGTAAAATTGTATCTGAGTCGAATTACTTAGAGGATATTCATATTATTAATGTCTCTAAAAAAATAGGAGTTTTATCTGAAAGAGGAGGTTATTTTAAAATTCTCGCCTCTATAAATGATACCCTTATGTTTAGTGCGGTGCATTTGAAAGGATATCAAAGAATAGTTGTTCCTGAAGACTTTAAAAAAGAGTTGGTTTTTATTCCTATGGAGATTTATGAAAACCAATTGGCGGGCATTACACTTATAAAATATAAAAATATAAATGCAGAATCATTAGGAATTGTCCCAAAAGGACAAAGAACCTATACTCCAGCGGAACGAAAGTTAGTAACGGCAGGGGATTTTAAATGGTATAGTCCTTTATTGATTCCTGTAGGAGGAATGAGTGTTGATGGTCTAGTTAATGCGATAAGTGGTAGAACTGCAATGCTTAAGAAAGAATTGGTGGTTGAAGGTAAAGAAATGCTACAAGAAAAAACCACTAGTATTTTTACCAAAGAATATATAATGAATACCTTACATATTCCAGAAGACTATGTAGAGGGTTTTCTTTTTTATGTGGTTGAAGATACTCGATTTACAACTGAAATGAAGAGAGATAATAAAACCATGGCAACTTTTATTTTGAGTCAGTTAGCAGATGAATATCTGAAATTAAAAGCGTTAGATGAAAAAGAAGTAAAGGATGAAAATAAATAATCTACTACTAGTTTTTTTTATAGCGACTCAGTTTTTATTTTCTCAAAGTAAAGAAAGAGAGGTTGTAAATGGAAAAATAATTTCAGATTCTTTAGATGTTGAAAATATCACTGTTTTTAATATTTCTTCTAATGTGGGTGCAGTTTCAGATTTTAAAGGAAAGTTTTCAATAAAAGCAAGAGTATCTGATACCTTGTTTTTTCAAGCACTGGCTTTTGTTTCTAAAAAGTATATTATAACCGAGAATGATATTTTGGCTGAGGAATTGGAAATTAAATTAAATGTAAACATAAATGAGCTTAAAGAAGTAGTAATTACTCCAGCTAGTTTAACTGGAAATTTAAAAGCGGATAGTCGAAAAATAAAAACATATGAGTTATCTCCAGTAGATATAAATAAGGTTGTTAATTATGAAGACGCCCGCTTTTCAAAAGGTACTAAGATAACGACTTCACCTGATCATTTTGCGCCTACTGGATCAGGAATCAATTTGAAAGCCATTGGGAAACAGATTGGAAAATGGATTGGAATTAAAAATGATCCTAAAAAAAATGCAACTCGCGTTATGGCTGAAAGAAGATTGCATGATATTCAAGTTAAATCCTTTGCGGATCATATGAAAGAACGTTTTTCATATCAATTTTTTGTTTCTAATTTAAGGATAAAGAAAGATGATATTACTCGTTTTTTAGCTTATGCAGAAGTTTCGAGCGAAGAATTGGCAGAATTTTTGAAACCAGAGAATGAGTTACAACTTATAGAGCATTTAGTAAAAAAAGCAAATTCATTTTATGAAGAAACTAAAGAAGAATCAATACTTTTGCATCATGAAAAATAATAAAATAGTCGTTTTAAGTTTTTTCATTCTCGTTTTATTGTCATCTTTTGGGATGCATAAATTTTATGTTTCAGTAACTCAAGTTGATTATGTACCTTCTAAAAAAAGAGTAGAGATTACCTCAAGAGTCTTTATTGATGATTTCAATAAGGTACTCGAAAAAAGATATAATAAGAAAATTTATTTGGCATCTAACAGACAAATTGAAGGTGCTACGAAACTTGTTGAAAGCTACCTTAAAGAAAAAATTAAAGTAAGGATTAATCAAAAAGATTACGATTTACAATTTTTAGGAACTGAAATTGATAATGATGTGTTAATTTGTTACTTAAAAGTTAGTTTTTCTGAAAAAATTACTACTTTCGGAATCGAAAATTCAGTTCTTACTGAAATGTTCAGAGAACAACAAAATTTAGTACATACAAATATTAATAATGAAAAGAGTAGTTTTTTATTAACCAACTCAGAAACTACTGCTTTTCTAGAATTTTAAAATTAATTAGCCTACCATGAAAAAAAGAATTTTATTTTCTTCTGTTTTTCTTTTTCTAGCTGTTTTAAGTACTACAGCTCAAGATAACAAAACTGAGGACAAAAAAAGAGAACCAGGTCATTACAACGAAAATAAATTTCGTCAGATGTATGATCTGATGGCTACTCCTAATATGTTTCGAACAGCATCTGGAGCACCTGGACCTGCTTACTATCAACAGCAAGCAGATTATAAAATGAATATAGAATTAGATGACAAAAATAAAAAGTTATATGGTTCAGAAACAATTACCTATTACAATAATGCTCCAGAACCACTAGAGTATCTATGGGTTCAACTAGATCAAAATATTAGAGCTGCTGACTCTAAAACGCCTTTAGTGGAAAGTCAAAGAATGGATCCAGCTTTAGCTCCGGATAAATTTGCGAAAAGATTTATGGAAGAACCTTTTCAAGGTGGTTTTCATATTGAATATGTAAAAGATAAAGCAGGTAAAGATATCAGTTATACCATCAATCAAACCATGATGCGTATTAATTTAGACAAGCCTTTACAATCGAAACAGAAAGTAACCTTCTCTATTAAATGGTGGTATAATATTAATAATTATCAGGTAGATGGTGGCCGTTCAGGATATGAAGAGTTTGAAGACGGGAATCGTTTGTATGTAATTGCTCAATTTTATCCTAGAATGGCGGTTTATAGTGATGTAGAAGGCTGGCAAAATATGCAATTTTGGGGAAGAGGTGAATTTGCACTTACTTTTGGAAATTTTGATGTAAGTATTACAGTTCCAGCAGATCACATTATGGAAGGAACGGGAGTTAATACTAATAGAAAAGAAGTTTTTACAGCTGATCAAATGAAAAGATGGGCACAGGCTGAAACTACTTTTGATAAGCCAGTTATTATAGTAACTCAAGAAGAAGCTGAAAAAGCTGAAAAAGGTTTTTCTGATGCTAAAAAAACATGGAAGTTTAAAGCTGAAAATGTACGTGATTTTGGTTTTTCAACTTCAAGAAAGTTTATGTTAGATGCGATGTCAGTTCAATTGGATACCAAAAAACCAATGGCTATTTCTATTTATCCTAAAGAAGCGAATCCACTTTGGGGAGAATATTCAACAAGAGCAGTGGCGCAAACTTTAAAAACATATTCTAAGCATACTTTTGACTATCCTTATCCAAAAGCAGTTTCAGTTTCTGCTCAAGACCAAGGAATGGAATATCCTATGATTTGCTGGAATTTTGGACGTCCTGATAAAGATGGAAAATATTCTGACCGAGTGAAATATGGTATGTTAGGTGTTATTATTCATGAAGTAGGTCATAACTTCTTCCCAATGATTGTCAATTCGGATGAAAGACAATGGACTTGGATGGATGAAGGATTAAATACGTTCTTAGAATATTTAACAGAATTAGAATTTGATCCTAATTTCCCTACAGATAGAGGGCCAGCAGCTAAAATTGTTCCTTATATGAAAGGAAACCAGCAATTTATTGCACCAATTATGTCAAATTCTGAAAATATTTTCCAATTTGGTTCCAATGCTTATGGGAAACCAGCAACAGGTTTAAATATTCTTCGTGAAACTATTATGGGAAGAGAATTGTTTGATCATGCATTTAAAACCTATGCACAAAGATGGATGTTCAAACACCCAACTCCAGAAGACTTATTCAGAACTATGGAAGATGCTTCTGCAGTAGATTTAGATTGGTTTTGGAGAGGTTGGTTCTATTCAACAGATTATGTTGATTTAGGAATTAATGACGTAAAACAGTATTATGTTTCATTAGAACCTACTCAAGAAATGAAAGATTTTGTAGCAAGAAGAGGTAGATTTTTACGCGATACAGGACCTTTTATTTATTTAATTGACGAAAATCACAAAGAATTTAATCCAAGTACGAAAAAAGCTTTTGAAGTAAAAGATGTGCAAATTCTAGACGAATACGTCTCTAAAAATTATTCTGCAGAAGAAAAACAAAAATTGGCAACTCCTAAATATTTTTATGAAGTAGAATTTAGTAAGCCAGGTGGGTTAATGATGCCAATTATTGTAGAATTGCATTTTGAAGATGGAACTACTGAAATGCAGAAATTCCCAGTTCAAATTTGGAGAAAAAATAATGATACAGCAAAACGTGTTTTTGCAACAGATAAGAAAATTGTAAAAATACAATTGGATCCAAAATTAGAAACGGCAGATATTGATACAACAAATAATGTTTGGCCAGCGGAAGCAGCTACTTCAAAATTTGATGAATTAGATAAATAATATAACTACTGTAAAATAGTTAAACCTATGTCAAAATATAAAAGTTTGGCATAGGTTATTTTTTTCTTTGTAACTTTGTCACAATTAATTTTAAAACACATGTTTGGTATCGGATTTTCAGAGCTTTTATTTGTGCTTGTAGCCGTTTTAATGCTTTTTGGGTCGAAAGAGATTCCTCAAATGGCACGTTTTTTAGGAAAAACTATGGCGCAATTAAAAAATGCGACTAACGAAATTAAAAATGAAATTCATAATAGCGCAAAGCATACTGGTGTTGATGTGAATTCGTTTACAGGAGGTATTTCTGAAGAAATAAAAAGAGCTAAAGAAGATATATCTAGCGCTATTAATCCTTTGAAAGATATGTCATCTGAAATCGTTGAAGATATAAATAAACCCATTCAAGAGGTAAAAGAAGATATCGAAAATCTTTCAGGACCTATAAAAAGACAATTTTAATGTTAGAACATATCGTATCTTTAGATAAAGAATTATTTGTTTTTCTTAATGGTTTAGGTTCCGAAAAATATGATGCTTTTTGGCTAATAATTACCAAACAGTTCAATTGGACTCCTTATTTTTTACTGTTACTATTTATTCTTCAGCGTAAAATTGGTTGGAAAAATTTAGGAATTGCACTTCTTTTTATTGCGCTTTTAATTGCTTTTACAGACCAAACTACCAATCTCTTCAAATATTATTTTCAACGTTTGAGACCTTGTAATGATTTTGAGATTAAAGAAATTATAAGAATCGTGAAGCATAGTGATACGCTCAGCTTTTTTTCAGGACATGCTTCTAGTTCTTGTGCATCCATGACTTTTTTATTTTTAATCCTGAGAAAATACTATAAATATGCTTTTGTAATCTATTTGTTTCCTTTGGTGTTTGCCTACAGTAGAATCTATCTTGGACTACATTTTCCGTTAGATATTCTAGTTGGGTATACGTATGGATTACTAACTGGTATTACTTTTTACAAGCTCTATCTTTATTTTCTAAGTAAATATTTTCCTGCGATTACACAAGATTAGTTAATTATTCTGCTTACTGTTAATCCGTCACGAATGGGTAGTAAAACGGTTTCTACTCTTGGATCATTTTTTAATAAAGCATTGTATTCTAGTAATACTTTTGTACTCGTATCTTTTGGATCCAAAGTTTCAATTACTTTTCCACTCCAAAGGACATTGTCAGATAAAATAATGCCTCCTTTTCGCATCATTGGAACAATTAAATGAAAATAATGAATGTAGTTTTCTTTGTCAGCATCAATAAAAACCAAGTCGAATTTTTTGTTTAACGTTGGAATAATTTCCAAAGCATTCCCTATGTGCTGAAAAATTTGATTTTTCCATTCCGAAGCATCAAAATATTTCTTTTGAAATTCAGCTAATTCTTCATTAATATCTATGGTATCTATTGTTCCGTTTTGGGCTAAGCCTTCAGCCATACATAAAGTTGCGTAACCAGTATATGTGCCAATTTCTAAAATATGTTCTGGATGAATAATTTTGGCTAGCATGCTTAAAACACGTCCTTGAAAATGACCGCTGAGCATTCTAGGTTGCAATACTTTTTGATACGTTTCTCTATTTAATTTGGTCAATAATTCGGGTTCGTCCTGACTATGATTGGCAACATAATTTTCTAATTCTTCTGAAATAAAATGCATGATAACAAGGAGTTTTAATTTTGGGTCAAAGTTATCAAATTATTTTTTGTAGTTTTCCGTAAATTATCAAAAGATAACAATGAACAAAAAACCTATTTATATTTTAGGTACGGGACTTTCTCATAATGGTTCGGCAGTATTATTGAAAGACGGTCAAATATGTGTTGCCATAGAAAAAGAGCGAATTACTAGAATAAAACATGACGGAGGAAACGATACGGCAGCCATTCAATATTGTTTAGAAACAGAAGGAATCCAATTATCTGATATAGATTTAGTAGTGCAATGCGAAAATTTTGAAATTCCTTCAAGAGATTTTTTTAGAGGAGAAAGGTTGTTTAAAGGAAATAAAGAACCAAAACTCATCAGCATTTCACATCACTTAGCACATGCCTACAGCGCGGTTGGGACTTCACCTTTTACCACTTGCAATGTGATGGTAATTGATGGTTGTGGAAGCCCATTAGAGCAGTATTTACTATTGCATCAAAATAAAAAGGAAAGTATTGCGTCAGATGTTTTTAATACTATACAAATGCAATGTGAAAAAGACAGTTTTTATCATTTCAATGGTCAAGACATGATTCCTTTGTTTAAAGATTTTAGTGAGATGTCTAATCTTTCTTTATCTGAAATAACATTACCTACAACCAAACATTCCATAGGAGGTTTTTACGCGACCATTAGTAATTATGTGTTTGGGAACATGGATGATGTGGGTAAGTTAATGGGATTGGCACCTTACGGGAAAAGTGGTGTATATGATTATGATGTTTTTGAGTTCATTAACGACCGATTATTTGTCAAAGAAGATTGGAAACTATTTTTAAACAAACCTTCTTTAGGATATACTTTTTTTAAAGAACATTTTGAGTATTATGCCAATGTAGCAAAATGGGCACAAGAGCAAGTAGAAAAAGCCGTTTTACAATGTATAAAAATAAGAACAAAGCAATTTCCGCATACTCATTTATGTTATAGCGGTGGTGTGGCTTTAAATGCTGTTGCAAATGCAAAATTAGAAGATAGTAATGTAGCTAACTCGATTTATTTTGAGCCTGCTGCAAGTGATAATGGGTTGTCTCTTGGTTGTGCTTTTTATGGCTGGTTATCGTATTTAAAACAGCCTAAAAAAGAAAGTAATGGAAGTACTTGTTTTGGTAAGCGATATACAAAGGAAGCTATTTTAGAAGCGTATGAAGAACACCAACTAGATTTCAAAATGATAGACTTCTTTGAAGAGCCCGAACTGTTACATTATGGTGCAGAAGCATTGCTACACGGAAAAACTATTGGGTGGTTTCAATCTGGTTCTGAGTTTGGTCCTAGAGCTTTAGGAAGAAGAAGTATTTTGGCACATCCAGGAATTGAAAGCATGAAAAACCATATCAATACCAATATTAAATTTAGAGAAGATTTTCGTCCTTTTGCACCAGCTGTTTTACAAGAAAAAGTTCAAGATTATTTTGAAGCAGGAAGAAATAGTCCGTACATGATTTTAGTAGATAGGACTAAAAAGGAACATTTAGAAAACTTAAGAAATGTTACTCATGAAGATGGTTCGGCAAGAGTGCAGACGGTTGAAGCTTCTTGGAATCCAAAATTTTATAATTTAATACAAGCATTTTATAAGTTAAGTGGTATTGCAGTTGTCTTAAATACAAGTTTTAATAAAAAAGGGATGCCTATAGTGGAAACACCCAAAGAAGCATTCTGTTTATTTAAAGAGACTGCGTTAGATGTTTTGATAATCGAAAATTTTGTTTTTTTGAAAAACTAAACATTTCTTAGGCACTTACTTTTAAACTCTAAATTCATTACTTTTGCACCATGCAAACGACAAAGAAAGATATTAGAGCTTTAACCAAAGAACAATTAAGAGATTTTTTTGTTTCTAATGGAGACAAGGCTTTTAGAGGAAATCAGGTATACGAATGGCTTTGGCAGAAACGTGCTCATACTTTTGAAGATATGACGAATCTTTCTAAAGAAACACGTGCCATGTTAGAAGCTAATTTTGTCATTAATCACATTAAAGTCGATACCATGCAACGCAGTGAAGATGGAACGGTAAAAAATGCTGTTCGTTTGCATGATAATTTAATTGTAGAATCGGTTTTAATCCCTACAGAAACAAGAACTACAGCTTGTGTTTCCAGTCAGGTTGGGTGTAGTTTGGATTGCAAT
The DNA here is from genome assembly GCF_024054195.1 of Flavobacterium sp. NRK F7. Classification (GTDB taxonomy): domain Bacteria; phylum Bacteroidota; class Bacteroidia; order Flavobacteriales; family Flavobacteriaceae; genus Flavobacterium. The sequence goes on from NZ_JAMXLB010000001.1 coordinate 1,322,052, forward strand.
TTTTGTGCAACGGCTCGTCTAAAAAGAATGCGAAATTTAGAACCAGGGGAAATTTACGATCAAGTTGCGGCTATCGATAATGAAAGTCGCTTGTATTATGATCGTCCACTTTCCAATATTGTTTTCATGGGAATGGGAGAACCCTTAATGAATTATCCTAATGTTATGAAAGCCATTGATAGAATTACTTCCCCTGAAGGATTAGGTATGTCACCGAAACGTATCACGGTTTCTACTTCTGGAGTTTCTAAAATGATTAAAAAAATGGCAGATGATGAGGTGAAATTTAAATTAGCCGTTTCCTTGCATTCTGCTATCGAAGAAACCCGAAATCGAATTATGCCTTTTACGAAAAGTTTTCCGTTAGATGAATTGCGTGAAGCTTTGGAATATTGGTACAAAAAAACCAAAAGTAAGGTCACTTATGAATATGTGGTTTGGAAAGGAATTAATGATGATAAAAAATCAATTGATGCTTTAGTAAAATTTTGTAAATATGTTCCTTGTAAAGTCAATCTGATAGAATACAATCCTATCGATGATGGCGAATTTCAACAAGCAGCTCCTCAAGTAATTGATGCCTATATTGCTGCGTTAGGAAAAAACAATATAGTAGCAAAAGTTAGAAGAAGTAGAGGTAAAGATATTGATGCGGCTTGCGGGCAATTGGCCAATAAATCCTAAAAAAAAGAGACTAAACTTTAATACTAAAGTTTAGTCTCTTTTTTAATAATTTTTTTTAGTTACCAAAACCAATTCTACAACCTAATTGTAAGTTTGGAACCGTTTTTTCAAAAGAGATTTCTCTTAAATATTGAGTATTTGTGTCATTGTTGTAATCGATAATTGCATAATCATGATTTATTTTTGCAATTCCTAAACCAATTAAATATTCAAAAGTGATGTTAGAATCCCAAAAAACTTGTTTAGAAATAGTTAAAGCGATACCTGTTTTTGTTCTTTGATCTTTTAAACTGCTTAGGTCAAAACCACTGTAATCATCATCACTATAATCTCTATTGTTTGTTCTTTTGAAAAGTTGAATTCCAAAAGCCCAACCTTCAATCGCATCGTAATCTGATGAAGGATAAAACTTAAATCCAGCTCTAAAGGCACTTCCCATTGCTGATTTTGTTTCAAATGTAGTATAGGAATCTTCTTCTTCATCTCCTAAAATTGAAAAATTCTCGTAAAAACTATATGTAGCTGCAACAGATGCTTCCACACTTATTTTTTTTGAAACTCTGTATTCACCAATAATTGGGAATTCACCAGAGATAAAACTGAATAAATCGGTTTTTACAGCCCATTTGTAAGAATTGTCTGATTGATACTTTGCTGAAGTTGTAGGAGTATAAACTTTTATAACTCTAGATTCTTTAGTTTCTTCTGTTTCTTTAGTTTCTTTAGTTTCTTTTGTTTGAGCTAAACAAAAATTTGAAAGTAATAATAAAAGTAATGTTTTTTTCATTGGGACTTATTTAAATAATTTTATATTTGCCGCAAATATAGAATTATTTCTAAAACAATTTTATAAAAAACCCTAAATCATAAATTTATGAAAAAAACATTACAATTGGTATTCTTATTCACACTCTTTACAGCTTCGGCACAAGATATAAACTTGCGTTGGGCTGAAAAAATAAAAACTAAGGGGCAAGTGAGTATTTTAGGTGGTAAAAATGGTCTTTATTACACCACACATGTTAATAATGATAATGAGTTAGTAGGTAGAACTTACGATTCTAATATGAGCTTTACTAATGAGAAAGTTATCAACTTTAATTTAGATGATAAAAAGTATTCTTATCAAGGAGCTTATTTTTTAAATAATCAAATTTTGCATTTTATTAAGGATTATAAAAGAAAAGAAGACATCTCTTACTTATATTCTGGTATTAGTGATTCTAAACTTGTTACATCTTCAACTTTAAATATTTTAGATGAAGAAATTGATGACAATAATCCAAGACGTTTTGGGGAAAGAAGTATTTCACCTGATTCCACTAAAATAGTTATTTATCATGAAAATAGAGGTAAGAAAAAAGATCCAGATATTTTAGTTTACAAGGTATATAACTCAAGTTTAACTGAAGTAGTTAATGAGGGAGCAGCATCTTTACCTATAAAATCTAAAAATTTTATTACTGAAAACATAGAAGTGGATAATATAGGTAATGTTTATATTTTAGCTAAAGTTTATAAAGAAATGAAAGAAGTAGCGAAAGACAATAGTAAATATTACTATAAATTAATTGTATTTGCTAAAGATAAGTCGATAAAAGAATTTGATTTTGAATATCCAGATAACGATATATCTTATATTGATATTTTACCTGGTAAAAACGACACTTTTTTTTGTGCTGGTTTTTTAACAAATTTAAAAGGTAGAAAAGAAAAAATGATTTCTGATGAGATGTTCTTTGCGAGTTTAGATTGTAAAACACTTACTTTATCTGATTCAAAGATGCTGAAAGTTCCTGGTTTATATCCAGATGAAATAAAGAAGGTTCAAGATTATGTTCCTTATAAGATCAGAAATATATTTGAAAGAAAAGATGGAGGATATACTGTAGTTGCTGAGCAATACAAATTAATTGTTAGTACTCATACATCTGCAAATGGTATGACAACAACCAGTTATAGATATTTTTATTGTGATATAGCTTGTATTCAAACAGATGAGGCATTAGAGGTAACTTCAGTAACTCGAATGCCAAAATATCAATTAAACGCTTCAAATCCTTCCATAATTTCTACAGTTAAAAATGATAAAACATATATTATTTATGAAGATTTAACAAAAAACATTGAAGCAACTGATGATAAGAAAACTAAAAGAAGTACAAAATCTATTTTTAGTTCAGATTCAAAAAACGCATTATTTTTGTTAACAATCGAAAAGAATGGTGAAATGAGAAAAGAAATCATCTACGATTATAAAGAGTCTAAAATTCAACCTTTCATTTTAGGAAGTAGAGTGATTGAAGATGGATTAATTTTATTAAATGCAAATGATCAATTAGGGATCTTAGAAATAAAATAATTTATATTAGAGTTATAATAAAAAAAGAGGTTCTAACCTCTTTTTTTATTATAAAAAATAATGCTACTTTTGCTATCGCGATGAAAATAGTAGAGCAAATAAAACTACCGATAGCTAAAGAAATGGAACTTTTTGAAAAGAAGTTTCGAGAATCGATGTCTTCAAAAGTAGCTTTGCTAAATAGAATTACCCATTATATTGTCAACCGAAAAGGAAAACAAATGCGTCCTATGTTTGTTTTTTTAACTGCAAAAATGGTGGCAAATAGTAATGAAGTTAATGAACGTACTTATCGTGGTGCTTCCGTTATTGAATTAATCCATACGGCAACATTAGTACACGATGATGTGGTTGATGACAGTAATAAAAGACGCGGTTTTTTCTCAATCAATGCACTTTGGAAAAATAAAATTGCAGTATTGGTTGGTGACTATTTGTTGTCTAAGGGCTTATTATTATCCATAGATAATAATGATTTCGATTTGTTAAAAATTATCTCAGTTGCTGTAAGAGAAATGAGTGAAGGGGAATTGCTGCAAATTGAAAAAGCCAGAAGATTAGATATTACTGAAGCTATTTATTATGAAATCATTCGTCAAAAAACAGCAACTCTTATTGCTGCATGTTGTTCATTAGGAGCTTGTTCAGTAGTTCCTGAAGATAAAGAAATCGTAGAAAGGATGCGTAAATTTGGAGAGCTTATTGGAATGGCTTTTCAAATTAAAGACGACTTATTCGATTATACTGAGGATGCGATTGGTAAACCTACCGGTATCGATATTAAAGAGCAAAAAATGACATTGCCTCTAATTTATGCTTTAAATAATTGTACTCCAAAAGAAAAAAGTTGGGTAATTAATTCGGTTAAAAATCACAATAAAGACAAAAAAAGAGTGAAAGAAGTCATACAATTTGTGAAAGACAAAAACGGATTGGTATATGCCGAACAAAAAATGATACAATTTCAACAAGAAGCTTTAACATTGTTGCAAAACTTTCCTGCTTCCTCTTATAAAGAAGCATTAGTATTGATGGTCAATTACGTTATTGAACGTAAAATATAATTTTTTGAATGTACTGTTTCGAATGTATCAATTGGGCAATTTGTCGATAGATACTAAGTTTTTATGAATCATCAAATTGACACATTGACAAATAGTCACCTTTACATACAACTTTTTTAAAACGTATCTCGTCTCTATAAATGGAGTATTTTATTAAAATGGTCTGTTGGAATTTGAATTTCTTTAGTTGAATTTTAAGTTCTCATACAACCTTTTTTTAAGTCATCTCGTCTTTAGTAGTAGAAAGGATGAATAAGGCTTATTTAATTTTTTTAATTTTGATACAACCTTTTTAAAAACCATCTCGTCTATATAAAAAAGAAATACAATTCTAGATTCTGAATTCTAATTTCTAAATTTTAAAAATGAAAGTCATACACTTACATAGAGAAGAAAAACAATTGATAGAGCAAGCTATTTTAAATAATAGACAAGCCCAACATCAATTATATGCACAATTTTCTCCTAAAATGTTAGGTGTTTGTAGACAATATATAAAAGATCTGCATCATGCAGAGGATGTTATGATTACCGCTTTTATGAAAGTCTTTACCAATTTGAATAAATTTGAACACAAAGGAAGTTTTGAAGGTTGGATAAGACGCATTATGGTTCATGAGTGTATTGATTTTGTTAGAGTTAAAAAGAATATTTTTAATTATCAGGAAATAGAAACTGTAGTGGTCTCTGAAAGTGAAAGTGGTATTGAAATAGATACATTTTCAGTAGATGATATACAATTGTTAATTGATAGCTTGCCAGATGGGTATCGAATGATTTTCAATTTATATGCTATCGAAGGTTATAAGCATCATGAGATTGCTAAGATGCTTAATATAAGTGAAGGAACCTCAAAATCGCAATTGTCGCATGCAAGAAAAATGCTTCAAAATCAAATTAACCTATTAAAGCAAAAAGAAAATGGAACCAAATAGATTAGATACTAAAATAAGAGAAGGGTTAGGTTCAAGAGAAATCAAGCCAACTGATCAAGCTTGGGATCGATTAGATGCAATGCTTTCTTTAGCAGAAAAAAAAGAACCTAAAAAAGGGTTTGGTATATATCAATATATTGCAATCGCTGCTTCTTTTTTGCTTTTTATTTCTTTGGGATTTTGGTTATACCAAGCCAATGTCAATAATTCTTTAGATATTCCGATACAACCAAAAAATAATGTGGTTATAGAAGAGAAGAAGTTGGATAATGAAGAGATTATAGATAATAATGTGTTGGAACACTATAAAGAACAAGATAAAATATTCCAAGAGGAAAATGTGGTGGTTGAAGTGCCTTTACAAAAGCAAGTGAGAAAAGAAATTGATAATAATAGTACTATAAACCTTAATAGAATAGAAGTAACTACTGTAGCTGAGGTAGATGCTAAAAATAAAATCCAGGAAATTTCAGTAATTGAGAAAACTACTAATAAATATGTTACTGGTGAAATGATGTTAGCAGCAGTTGAAAATAGACCTTTGGAAAAAAAAGAAACATTAAATACTGAAATGCAAACAAAAATAAGAGTCAATACGTCTAACTTATTAACTACAGTTGAAAAAGAGTTAGATGAAAATCATAAAGAAACTACTTTAGATAAATTGTCTAGAAATTTTAAACAAGTAAAATCGGCACTGGCCAATAGAAATTACGAAGAGTAATCATCTCAATCAAATAATCATTTAATCAAAAAACGAACAGTTATGCAAAAAATTATTTTTTATGCAGGAATCTTCTTGCTGACTTTAATCTCGAAAGGAATGGCTCAAGAAAACTCTTTTGAAGGAAGAGCAAAGCTAATCTCAAAACGAATCGATTCTATTGTAAAAGCTGAAAAAGAGGCTTTAAAAGAACAAGTTTATATAATCGATAAAAACTTAGAAGAGGGTATTATTAACAAAAGTGAAGCGATGAATCTAAAGCAAAAAGCGGCTGACGACTCTGCTAAAGCGATAGAGGAAAAAGTAAGTTTGGAACAACAAAAATTGGAAATACTTATTCAAGACAAAATTAATGGGTTAGTTCAATATGATACCGTTAAAAAAAGAAGTGGTACAACCATTATTATAGGTAGTAGTACTGATTCAATTAGCGATGTTACTGAAATAAACTTAGGTTCCTTTAAAATTTATAATGGAGAAAAAGAAAAAATAAGAAGAAAATCAAAAAGAACTACTTCTCAGTTTGTTTTTGCAGGAGGATTGAATAATTTAATAACAGAAGGGGAAGACTTTGAAAATTCAGATTTCCGTGTTTGGGGGTCGCATTTTTATGAATGGGGTTTAACCTACAATACTAGAATTTTTGACAACAATAATTTACTTCATGCTAAGTATGGTTTTTCAGTAATGTATAATAATTTAAGACCAACGGAAAACAGGTATTTTGTAAAAAATGGAGCACAAACCGAATTACAAACAGGAGTGGTTGATTTTAATGAATCTCGTATTCGAAATGTTTATTTGGTGGCGCCTCTACATTTGGAATTTGATTTTACACCTAAAAAAACCAATAAAGACGGTAAAACCTATTTTAGAACTCATGAATCTTTTAGGCTAGGTCTAGGAGGTTATGGAGGTGTGCGTATTAAAACGAAGCAAATTTTAAAATATGAAATAGATGATACTAAAATCAAAGACAAACAGAAAGGGGATTTCAATATGTCAAATTATATATATGGTTTAAGTGCTTATCTAGGATATCGTCAAACTAGTATTTATGTAAAATATGATTTGAATCCTGTTTTTAAAAATAATGTAGTAGATCAAAATAATATTTCCTTAGGAGTGCGTTTCGATTTTAATTAAAATAAATTTGGGTTAGGGTTTCATACAAAAAGATGTCTTATGAAAATAAGGCATCTTTTTAATTTAATAATTATTTCATATTCCTAAAAGAAGGTAACAAAACCATAAAATAAAAGAAAGATTATAATAAAGGACTAGTAATAGTTTTGGGATGCAAAACAAATCAATCTTTAGTATCATGAAACAGTATTTACTTTTTGTCGCTTTTTTTCTTAATTCATTTGTCATTATCTATGCACAATCTGGTTTGGGTATCAATGAAAAACAAAATACCTTAGAATATTGGACCGAATTTAATCCAAAAAAGAAAGAATATAGAGAAGCAAAGAAAATTCTTACAGGTTACATTACCGAAAATACAACCTTATATAGTAGAGAGGCGTATTTGCTTCAAGGTGTGGTTTATGTAACCAATAATGCAACTTTAACCATTGAACCAGGAACCATTATAAGAGGGGATTACGCAACTTGTGGAACCTTAGTAATTACTAAAGGAGCTAAGATAATGGCGGAAGGAACTGAAAGTTTTCCGATTGTATTTACAACAAATAAAGACACCTATTCTAGAAAACCAGGAGATTGGGGAGGTATTATTGTTATGGGAGAAGCTCCAGTAAATACTTTTGGTGGAATTGGAATTTTAAATTTTGATTTGGATCCAAAATACAATCGATATGGAGGCGATAATGTAGAAAGTTCATCAGGATCTTTAAAATATGTTCGAATTGAATATTCCGGTAGAAAATTAAGTGCAAAAAAGGAATTAAATGGAATTTCATTTGCAGGAGTAGGGAATAAAACTAAAATTGAAAACATTCAAGTAAGTTATTCTAATGATGACTCTTTCGAATTTTATGGAGGAAATGTAAAAATGGAAAATTTAGTTTCCTACAGAGCCTCAGATGATGACTTCGATTTTACGCAAGGAGTTCAAGCTGATCTTAAAAATAGTATTGCTATTAGACATCCTTATTCTACTGATGCTGAAAAATCTAGATGTATGGAGATTGACTCGTATGATATGATTGAAAAATTTGATTCTCAAAGAAATAAAACCAATGTTAAAGCAGCTAATATTACTTTGGTAAATACAGAAGATAACGATCAAGGCTTGATAAAGGAAGCGGTTTATGTGGCTACCGATAGTTATTTTACTTTAAATAACAGCGTAATTTATGGTTTTAAAGATTTTTTAATGGTAAAAGACTATGTTTTAATTGATGAAGTAGAAGAATATGTAAAATTGAAAAATCTTGTTATTGCGCATTGTGATAATAGTTTACGAACTTTAAAAGGAGATGGAAGTATTGCTATAAATTCTTACTTCTTAACAAAAAATAGTATAACTACTTTAGATGGAAAGATAGCAGACTTCTTTAAAAATCCCCTATTCGATGAAACCCCAGATTTTAGATATACAAAAATGGAGAAAAACTTCAACCCTGTGGTAAATAAATAATTGTATTCTTTAAACGGTAATATTAGTCGTTTAAAGGTTGTTTGAAAAATCTGACATTCTGTTTTTTAACATTTTGTCAGATTTTTTATTGTAAATAATCGAGATAAAAATATTTAAATAATTGATTTACAGGTAATTAAAATTATTTTTACAAGCTTTAAAATATTAAGAAAACGTTTTAAATTTTAACATTTTTTCTAATTTTATTGTAAAATCAACTCAATCCCTTTTGGTTACTTTGTTATAGCTTAATTTATTACAGAAACAAAACAACAGTTTACTTTGCCCGATCTAAATTGTTAAAAATAAAGCAAAAAAAAACTATAAAAAAAACCATTATGAAAACGAACCTACTAGTACTGACTATTGTCTTCGGTCTGTCTTTTTCTATCTATGCGCAATCTGGACTTGGATTGAACGAAAAAGAAAACATACTTGAATATTGGACCGAGTTTGATCCCAAAAAGAAAGAATATAGAGAACCTAAAAAAATATTAGCAGGTTATATTTCTCAAAATACAACCCTTTCAAGTAGAGAAACCTATTTATTAGAAGGTACCGTGTATGTTGTGAATAATGCAGTCTTAACAATCGAGCAAGGAACTGTAATTCGTGGTGATGCTAAAACCTGCGGTACTTTGGTAATAACTAAAGGTGCAAAAATTATTGCGGAAGGGACTGAAAGTTTTCCTATCGTATTTACAACTAATAAAGATACTTATTCCAGAAAACCTGGAGATTGGGGAGGAATCATAATTATGGGCGATGCTCCAATTAATAATTTTGGAGGTGTAGGTATTTTAAATTTTGATTTGGACCCAACATACAATCGATATGGTGGAGCAAATCCTGAAAGTTCGGCTGGTGTGTTGAAATACGTTAGAGTAGAGTATGCTGGAAAAAAAGTAACCTCTAAAAAAGAATTTAATGCTCTTTCTTTTGCAGGCGTGGGTAGCCAAACAAAGATTGAAAATGTACAAGTAAGTTATTCTGATGATGATTCCTTTGAATTCTACGGAGGTAATGTGAAACTAAAAAATCTAATCTCCTATCGTGCTTCTGATGATGATTTCGATTTTACACAAGGCGTTCAGGCTGACATTACAAACAGTATTGCCATTAGAAATCCTTATTCTTCTGATTTAGAAAATTCTAGATGTTTAGAAATTAATTCAAACGACGATGTTGAAAAGTTTGATCCGTTACGTAAAAAAACCAATGTAAAAGCATCGAATATGGTTTTGGTGAATACCGAAGACAATAATCAAGGACTTATTAAAGAAGCTATTTTTGTTTCTAATGAAAGCATGTTAAACTTTACCAATAGTGTTGTTTTTGGTTTTAAAGACTTATTAATGTTAAGAGATTTTTCTATATTGGAAGAATTTGAGCAACATATAAAACTGAGAGAATTAGTGGTAGGTCACTGTGATAATACCATTTCAAGTTTGAAACCTAAAGATTTACTTACTCTAGATGTAGATTATTTATTTTCTAGAAATAATGTAAAAGTTTCTGATGGAAAGATAGAGGATTATTTCATGAACTCTGATGTTTTACAAACACCAGATTTTAGATACTTGAAAATTGAAAGAACCAATAATAATTTGGTAAATAAATAATATTTTTTTTAAAAAGATCAGGTTTCTTTTCTTAATAAACAACCAGTATTTGTAAGAAAATAAGGGTCAATTAACACTTTAACGAAAAAAAGTGCATTTCTTCGATGATTTTTTTTGATTATCTAAAAAAGATTACGTATCTTCGTTACAGCTTAATAGAATTCTATATGAGTATTGCCCATACTTGAATTTGTAGTAAAGCCGAATGTATTGAAAACTCCAGGTGAAATCACTTGAATTTTGTAGCAGTGCAGGATATGTTTAATTACAAAATTTGTTATTATGAAAAGAAACCTACTTTTATTAGCAGTTATTTGCAACTTTTGTTTTGCAAGTTATGCGCAGTCTGGATTAGGGATTAGTGAAAAAGAAAATTGGTTAGGATATTGGACAGAATTCAATCCTAAAAAAGAAGACTATAGAGATCCTCAAAAAATCTTAACAGGTGTTATTTCTCAAAATACTACATTATCTAACAGAGATACTTATTTGTTACAAGGTAATGTATATATAACTAATAACGCAGTATTAACAATTGAGCCAGGAACACTTTTAAGAGGTGATTCTAAGACTTGTGGTACACTTATTATTACTAAAGGAGCAAAAATTATGGCTGAAGGCTCTGAAAGCTTTCCTATAGTATTTACTTCAAATAATGACGAATATTCTAGAAAGCCAGGAGATTGGGGTGGTATCATCGTTATGGGTGATGCTCCAGTAAGTGGTTTTGGAGGCATGAGCGTTCTTAATTATGACTTAGAGCCACAATACAATCGTTTTGGTGGAGAAAATAAATTAGGGTCTGCTGGTGTACTAAAACATATTCGTGTGGAATATGCTGGTAGAAAATCGGCTACAAAAAGACAAATTGCTGGAATTACTTTTGCTGGTGTAGGAAGCGGAACTGTTATCGAAGGGATTCAAGTAAGTTATTCAGATAACGACTCTTTTGAATTCTATGGTGGAAATGTAAAAGCACAAAAATTAGTTTCGTTTAGAGCTGCTGATGATGATTTCGACTTTACACAAGGAGTTCAAGCTGAATTTTCTAATAGTATCGCTTTAAGACACCCTTTTTCTTCTAATCCAGGGAATCCAAGATGTATGGAAGTAAAATCCTATAATGAAATTGAAAAATTTGATCCACAAAGAAGTAAAACAAATGTTAAAGCAACCAACATTACTTTAGTTAATGTGGAAGATAACAAACAAGGTCTTATCAAAGAAGCGGTTTATGTGTCTAATGAGGCAAATCTAAATTTATCGAATAGTGTGGTTTATGGCTTTAGAGATTTCTTAATGTTAGATCAATACCCAATGATGGATGAGTTCGAAAAATTTGTAAAACTTAAAAATCTAGTAGTAGGTCACTGTACTAATATTTTCTCTAGCATGAATGGGGAAAGATTAGGTTTAGATACCGATTACATTACTTCTAAAAACGGAATCGAAACTTCAGATGGTTTAATCAACGATTACTTCAAAACTCCAGATTTTTCTATAACTCCAGATTTTAGATATCTTAAAATTCAAAGAAACACTAGTAATGTAGTATTGAATAATAAATAAGAATAAATTGATAGTAACATAAAAAAAGCACTTCTTACGAGAGGTGCTTTTTTGCTTTCAACTTTGTATCTTTGCTACTTATCTAAAAAAAAACAGAAAAAAAATTGATTTCTAAAACAACCATAGAAAATGTATTTGAAACCGCAAGGGTAGAAGAAGTTATTGGCGACTTTGTTCAACTCAAACGATCCGGAAGTAATCTTAAAGGATTAAGCCCTTTTGTTGATGAAAAATCACCTTCTTTTATGGTGTCTCCTGTAAAACAAATTTGGAAAGATTTTTCTTCAGGCAAAGGTGGAAATGTGGTTACTTTTTTAATGGAACATGAACATTTTAGTTATCCTGAAGCAATAAAATATTTAGCTAAAAAATACAATATTGAAATTGAAGAAACCGTACCAAATAATGAAGAATTAGCTGTAGCTAATGAAAAAGAAAGTATGTATTTGGTTTCTGAATTTGCGAATTCTTATTTTCATAACACTTTACTTCATACTGAAGAAGGGAAAGCCATTGGTTTAACTTATTTTAAAGAAAGAGGGTTTACCAATGATACTATTGCTAAATTTAGTTTGGGATATTCTCCAAATTCTTGGGATGTTTTTACGAAAGAAGCTCTTGGTAAGGGCTATAAACTTGAATTTCTTGAAAAAACGGGTTTAACCATTGTAAAAGAGGATAAACAATTTGATCGATTTAAAGGCCGTGTGATGTTTCCGATTCAAAGTATGAGTGGAAGAGTTTTAGGTTTTGGTGGACGCATACTAACAAATGATAAAAAAGCAGCTAAATATGTGAATTCCCCAGAAAGTGAGATTTATCATAAGAGCAAAGTACTATATGGGATTTATCATGCCAAGCAAGCGATTGCAAAACAAGATAATTGTTATTTAGTTGAAGGCTATACCGATGTGATTCAATTTCATCAAGCGGGTATTGAAAATGTGGTTGCTTCTTCTGGAACCGCTTTAACTCCAGATCAAATTCGATTAATTAGTCGTTTAACCAAAAATATAACCGTACTTTTTGATGGAGATGCTGCAGGTTTAAGAGCTTCGATTCGTGGTATCGATTTAATTTTAGAAGCAGGTGTCAATGTAAAAGTTTGTGCCTTTCCTGATGGAGAAGATCCAGATAGTTTTGCAAAAAAAACACCCTACGAAAAATTAGTTGCTTTTTTAGAGGATAATGCTAAAGATTTTATCCAATTCAAAGCGTCTCTCTTAATGAATGAAGCGAAGAATGATCCTATTAAAAAGGCAGATTTAATTCGAGATATGGTGGTCAGTATTTCTAAAATTCCAGATCGAATTAAACAAGAAGTGTATTTACAGGAATGTTCTAGAATTATGGATATTTCGGAAGATGTCTTGTTTAATACATTGGCTCAAATTGATAAAAAAGATTTGGCTGATACAGGTAAAAAACTGAAAGAAGAGCAGCTGTCAAAAACATTTGAAGTAGTTAAAAATGAGGGGACAAATGCTCATGTAAAAATTGATATACAAGATGAGCTGGAGCGAAAAATAATTGAAATATTATTATTGTATGGAAGTGTAGAGGAGGAATTTGAGGATGTACTTCTTAAGGCTAATGAGGAAGGCGATTTAATAGAGGTGAAAGAGAAGAATCTTTACAAGGTATTTCATCGCATTTATTTGAGCTTGCAAGAGGATGAAATAGAACTGGCTAATCCTATTTTTAAATCGATATATAACGATATTATTACCTATTATAATCAAACGGAGCATTTTGTAATCGAAGACTATTTGAAACAAATAAATCCAGAAATAGCCAATGAAGTAACGTCTATTTTAATGCATGAAGAAAGAGAGGTTTTACATAATTGGGAATCACAACAAATTATTGTAAAGCTCAAAGATAAAACCATTGGTCAATATGTAACGGAAACAATATTGACGTTAAGATGGTATTGGGTAAATAAAATTATTGACGAATTAAAAACTGAAGTAGTTACCCAAAATAAAGAAGATAATGCTGAAACATTAGCGATGGTTATGGATTATTTAGGTTTAACCAATATGTTTTCCAAAAAACTAGGTCGCGTAATGAGTAGATATTCTTAGATGATTTCTAGGCTTTTTGCTTTCGTAAGTAAATCAACGAGATTCGTGACATTTAATTTGGCTAAAAGTCTAAGTTTATAGGTGCTAATGGTTTTTTCATCCAAACTTAAAATTTCAGCTATTTCTTTATTTTTTTTGCCATCATTTAAATAACGTAATACTTCAATCTCTCGAGTAGATAGTTTTTTAAACAAACGATCCGATTTTTTTCCCTTAGATAAAATATCAATATTCTTTTTTACCGCTTCGCTAAAAATAACTACCCCTTGATATACTTTAATAATGGCGTTTTCTAATTCTTCTAAAGTAATTGTTTTTTGGATATAAGCCGAAACACCTGCTTTAATAGCTGTAGGCGCATACATCTTTTCTGAAACCGAGGTGAAAAGGATAAATTTTGTAGTAGGAAATTCTTTTAATAACGCTTTTATATCTCTAATGCTTGTGATTCCTGAAAGTTCAAATTCGAGCAAAACAATGTCAATAGGCTTGGATTGTAAATGGGTAATTAAGCTTTTTAAATCATAGGCATGAGCCATAATATGAATGGTCGGATGATTATTAAAAAAGGATTTTACACCTTGAACAACCACAGGCTGGTTATCAGCAACACAAATTTTTATCATGACTCTAAAGTGTTAATTAAAAAATAGTGAACTTATATTCAAAGTTAATAAAAAAAAATGTAATTACTTGTTAATTAATCAGTAATCTACTGAAAATCATTTATATTCTTCTGGAATAAGGCATACTGGAATTAGGATTCATCTTGTGTTGATTGATTTGGTTTAATCTTTTGTATATGGAAAAAACGGCAGCTTCTCTACCAGAAAAATCTGCAGTTGTTTTTCCTTTTTCAGCTTCTTGCATCGCCCATTCTAATTCGTCATAATTAGCTCCCAATTGATCTTCATCACTTCTGTCATCACCAAAAAGGCCATCGGTTGGTTTGGCTTTCAAAATACTTTCTGGAACATGTAAGTGTTTCGCAAGTAAACGTACTTCGCTTTTTAACAAATCGGCAATCGGACTCAAATCAACACCACCATCTCCATATTTGGTATAAAAACCAACACCAAAATCTTCAACTTTATTACCTGTGCCTGCAACTAATAACCCATGAATTCCTGCAAAATAGTATAAGGTTGTCATTCTTAATCTTGCACGAGTATTGGCAAGAGATAAATGAAGCGCTTTTTCATCTGAGGTAGTACTAACTTGCTTTTTAAAGGTTTCAAAAAGGGGAGTCAAATCGGCTCGCTCACTACTTACATTTGAGAATCTTTCTTTTAATTGATGAATGTGTTCATTTGCTCTTGAAACATGGCTTTCTGCTTGATGAATTGGCATTTCTACACAAAGTGTGGGCAATCCAGTTTGTGCACATAAGGTAGAAGTTAATGCGCTATCAATTCCACCTGAAATGCCTACAACAAATCCCTTAACTTTTGCGTTAGTAGCATAGTCCAATAACCATTTTACAATATGTTGATTGATTTTTTCAGCATGGAAAGAGGTTGAATTTGTCATTTTTTTAAGAGAATTTAATTGTGTAAACTGTATATTTGCGCTTTTATTTTCAAAGAATTTATCATTCTTAATTGGTCTAAAATTATAAAAAATACCCCATATGAAAAAGCTTTTTTTGGCTTGTCTTTTGCTTTTGATAATTGCTTGTAAGCAAGAAAATAAAATTGAAGAGAAAGTGGCTGCTATTCCTGTTGCTTTTGAAGTGGAACGATTTGATAAAATGTTTTACGAATCTGATGCTTCTAATTTACCTGCTGTTAAAGAAAAATACCCTTTTTTATTTCCAGAAGGCAATGAGGATTCAGTTTGGTTGAATAAACTGAAAAATCCTTTATTGCAAGATTTGTACAAAGAGGTGATAAAAAAATATCCCACTACAGCTAAAATTGACAAGGATTTAGAAGCGTTGTTTCAACACGTTCAATATTATTTTCCAAAATATAAAACCCCTAGAGTAATAGCTGTAATTTCTGAGGTTGATAGAGAAGCGAAAGCTATTTATGCAGATTCAATTGCGTTAATTTCTTTAGATTGTTATTTAGGAAAAGAGCATCCATTTTATGTTGATTTTTCCGATTACCAACGTTTAGGATTTGAAGAAAATCAAATACTACCCGATTTGGTTACTAGTTTTAGTTATGGGAAAATCAGTAAACCTTTAGATAGAACACTACTTTCCATTATGATTTATTATGGTAAAGAATTGTATTTGAAAGATAAATTAATTCCAGAATATTCAGATGCAGCTAAAATTGGTTACACCGAGCAACAATTAGCTTGGTGCAAAGAAAATGAATACTACATGTGGAGTTATTTTATTGAAAATAATTTGCTTTACGAAAGTAACGTTAAAAATGAATTTCGCTTTATCAATGAAGCTCCATTTTCTAAATTTTATTTAGAAATTGACAATGAATCACCTGGAAGAGTCGGACAATGGTTAGGTTGGCAAATTGTAAGAAGTTATATGGAAAATAATGAGGTTTCCTTAGATCAATTATTAGTTACCGATGCTAAAACCATTTTTGAAAAATCAAAATATAAACCTAATAAATAATGGCAAAAACAATAACGTCAGAAATAAAATTTTTAGTTGAACTTGACGAAAATAGAATACCAGAGAAATTAACTTGGACAGCACAAGATGGTGGTGTAGAGCAAGAAGAAGCGAAGGCGATGATGGTTTCCCTTTGGGATGCAAAAGCACAAGAAACACTTCGTATTGATTTGTGGACCAAAGAAATGCCTGTGGATGAAATGAAAGTGTTTTTTCATCAAACTTTGGTAGCTATGGCTGATACATTTGAAAGAGCTACGAACGACGAAAAAATGGCTGCTACAATGAAAGATTTTTGCGACTATTTTGCCGAAAAATTAGAGCTAAAGTAAACTTCGTTAAAAGAATAAATAAAAAAAGGGTTTTTAAATAAACCCTTTTTCTTTGAATATTCCTTCGTTAATTTGATCGATAAACGTTAAAAGACTTTCTTTTCCAGTTCCATCTGAAGATGAGGTAATAAAATGTTGAGGCATTTCTTCCCAGCCATTGGCAAGTACTTTCTTTTTATAAGCGGCTACATTTTGTTGCGCTTTTACTTTTCCAATTTTATCTGCTTTTGTGAAAATAATGCAAAATGGAACACCTGCTTCACCTAAATAATTGATAAATTCTAAATCAATTTTTTGAGCTTCCAATCGAATATCTATTAGTACAAAAGCGCAAACTAATTGTTCTCTCGTTTCGAAATAATCGGTAATGAATTTTTGAAAAGTTTCTTTTGTTTTTTTGGAAACTCGGGCATATCCATAACCTGGTAGATCTACTAAAAACCAGTTTTGATTAATTTTGAAATGATTGATTAGTTGCGTTTTTCCAGGTTTTCCTGATGTTTTGGCTAAATTCTTATGATTGGTTAACATGTTTATTAGAGAAGATTTACCCACATTGGATCTTCCTATAAAAGCATATTCTGGTAAGGGTTCATTCGGACATTTACTAGCATCGGAATTACTAATAATAAATTCAGCACTTGTTATTTTCATCTTTTTTAAAAGTGAAATTCCCCAAGAAGGGGAATTTGTTAAATATTATTTTTTTCTAACCAATGTAACAATAATCTGTTGAATTCATCTGGATGTTCCATCATGGCTGCATGACCGCATTTATCAATCCAAAACAATTCAGAATTGGGTAGTAATTTATTAAACTCCTCAGCTACTTCTGGAGGGGTTACTTTGTCATTTTTTCCCCAAATAATACACGTTGGTGTTTGCATATTCGGTAAGTCTTTTGCCATATTATGACGAATCGCGCTTTTAGCAATGGTTAAAGTCTTTATTAACTTAATTCGGTCATTTACTGTAGCAAATACTTCATCAACTATCTCTTTAGTAGCTACTTTGGGGTCATAGAATACATCCTCACTTTTCTTTTTGATATATTCATAATCACCTCTTTTAGGGTAACTTTCGCCCATGCCACTTTCATATAAACCTGAGCTACCAGTAATTACTAATCCTTTCATTAATTCTGGATACATTTTTGCGTGATAAAGCGCAATATGCCCACCTAAAGAATTACCAAGTAAAATTACTTTGTCATAGCCTTTGTAAATAATAAAATCTTTTACAAATTTTGAAAAAGCTTTTACATTGGTTTTAAGAATGTTTTGTGTGTAAAGAGGTAGTTCTGGTATTACTACTTTATATCCATTCTTTGGAAAAAAATCAGCTACAGCTTCAAAATTACTCAAACCACCCATTAAACCATGTAGCACGATAATTGGGGTGCCTTCACCAGCTTCAAAATAGGTGTATTTCTTTTCTTTCTTTAACATAAAATGAATCTCAAATTTATTTCTGAAATTTTGACAAATATAAGATTTTATATAGGAATTAAAAGCAATTGAAAAAAACTATTTGAAAACCTTTTTTTAAAGATACTGTAGAGGGTTAAGTTTTTAGTTTTCAACACATTTACTAAATAATAGTAGTTTTTTATTGGGGTTTTTGTATTGGCTTATTGTTTTTTTTATCATTTGTCAAGGGTGTTTTGGCTTTATTTCAGTACTAATGAGTTCGTTTTTAGGAATTTCATTTATTCGTACAAGTGTAAAAACTTATTAACAAAGTGGGAGTAAGTGGTAAAAAGTGGTAATTTTTTTTTAAATTTGTCCATATTCTAATTAAAAATGTGCAATTGACGTCATTTATTGGTACATATGAATGCAAGGTAGATGCTAAAGGAAGGTTAATGCTGCCCACGTCTCTGAAGAAACAATTTGGTTCTTTGGAAGCGGGCTTTGTGTTGAAACGTTCTGTTTTTCAGCCTTGTTTGGAATTGTATCCGATGGATGAATGGAATACAATGATGCAGAAAATCAATAAATTAAATCGTTTTGTAAAAAAGAACAATGATTTTATACGTCGTTTTACAGCTGGAGTTAAAATAGTTGAGATTGATGCAAATGGTAGATTGTTGATTCCAAAAGACTTAGTCGTTTTTGCTAAGGTTGAAAAAGATGTTGTATTGTCATCGGCAGTAAATATTATTGAAATTTGGGATAAAGATTTGTATGAAAACGTAATTGAAAATGCAACTGATGATTTTGCAGATTTAGCGGAAGAAGTAATGGGTAATTTAAATGATGATGAGCATGGAATATCATAATCCGGTTTTATTAAAAGAAACGGTTGATGGTTTAAATATAAAGCCTGATGGAGTTTATGTGGATGTGACGTTTGGTGGTGGAGGTCATTCTCGAGAAATTATGTCTCGTTTGGGTGAAAATGGAAAATTAATTGCTTTTGATCAAGATGAAGATGCCTTGCGAAATGCAATTCATGATAATCGCTTTTTGTTGATTAATGAAAATTTTAGAAACATCAAACGTTTTTTACGATTTCATGGTATTAAAAAAGTAGATGGAATATTAGCTGATCTAGGTGTTTCGTCACATCAATTTGATGTTGCAGAAAGAGGGTTTTCCACTCGTTTTGATGCAGAATTAGATATGAGAATGAATCAAAAAGGTGAAATCAGCGCTTATCATGTAGTGAATGAGTATGATGAACAAGATTTGAAGCGCGTTTTTTTGGAATATGGAGAATTGAAAAATGGAGGGGCAATGGCAAATGTAATTGTCTCAGCTAGAAAAGAAAGACAAATAAAAGATTCGGAGCATTTAAAGCAAGTTTTAGCTAAATTTTTACCTGCTCATAAAAGCAATAAGATTTTAGCTCAAATTTACCAAGCTATACGCATTGAAGTCAATCAAGAAATGGAGGTTTTAAAAGAGTTTTTAGAGCAATCACTTGAAATATTAGAAATAGGTGGAAGAATGAGTGTGATTTCCTATCATTCCTTAGAAGACAGACTGGTAAAGCGTTTTTTTAGAAATGGAATGTTTGAAGGAGAGCCTGAAAGGGATTTTTTTGGTAATTATGAGGTTCCCTTTAAAATTATTGAAAAATTGATTGTGCCAAACGCAACCGAAATTGCGAGTAATAATAGGGCAAGAAGTGCCAAGTTAAGGGTGGCAGAAAAAAAATAAAGTAAGATTTGTAATCGTAATAAAGATGAAAAACAGTATTTATAGTTTACTCAAAGCAAAATTTCTTGTAAGTGATGATGCTTTAAAAAACTGGAAATTCATTGTTTTTTTAATTTTTCTAGCCATGATAATGATTGCTAATAATCATCGATATGATGCGAAAAATTATAAGATTACTGAATTAACGAATAAAGTAAAAGAGCTTCGTTCGGAATTTGTAGATAGGCGTTCTGAATTGATGAAATTAAAGATGGAATCTACAGTAGCGAAGAAGATGGAAGTTAGAGGTATTTTTCCAGCTGATGTTCCTCCTACAAAAATTATTGTAAAAACTAAAAAAGAAGATAAAAAGAGTTTTATAGACAAATTAAAAATATGGCAGTAAAAGAGAAAAATAGTAACTACCGTATGTATTTAGTGGCTTTCACCATGTTTGTGATGGCTATTTTAGTTATGATAAAACTCAATAATATTCAATGGTTAGAAGGGGATTACTATCGTAAATTGGCTAAAGAAAGAACGGTTAAGAATTTTGTCATTCCTGCAAATAAAGGAAATGTATATTCTGCTGATGGCAGTTTGCTTGCAACTTCAATTCCTGAATATACCATACGTTTTGATGCGCTTTCTCCTTCTAAAGAAAATTTTCAAGAGAATATTAAAGCTTTAAGTGATTCTTTATCGGCTATGTTTGGTAGGTCCACGGGTTATTATCAAGCAGCATTACAAAAAGCAAGATCAAATCAAAACAGATATTACTTAGTTGCCAGTAAATTAAGTTATACCGACTATATGCGAATTAAAAGCTTTCCTCTTTTCAATAAAGGCCCCTATAAAGGAGGAATTATTGTTGAGCAAAAAACGGTTCGAGAACATCCGATTGGGTTAATTGCTCAAAGAACAATTGGTTATGAGAGAACCGAAAGCGATGGAAAAGGTTTAGAGTTTGCATTTAAAAAATACATTAATGGGAAAAATGGGCATCGAATGATGCAAAAAATTGCAAAAAATCAATGGAAGCCAATTAATGATAATAATGAATTAGAACCACAAGATGGATTTGATATTGTGTCAACCATTGACGTTTATGTGCAAGATATTGCGCATCATGCTTTGTTGAAACAATTAGAATTTTATGAAGCAGATCATGGTTGTGTTGTGGTTATGGAAACAAAAACAGGTGAAATTAAAGCCATCTCTAATTTAGGTAGAGCCAATAATGGATCTTATTATGAAACTCAAAATTATGCCGTAGCAGAATCACACGAACCCGGTTCTACATTTAAATTGTTTGATTTAATAGCCCTTTTAGATGATAAAAAAGTAGATACCAGTAAGATTTATGATACACATGAAGGTGTAGTCGAATATTATAAAAAGAAAGTAAGGGATTCTCATAGAGGAGGTTATGGTAAAATATCTTTAGCTCGAGGCTTTGAAGTTTCTTCTAACACGGTTTTAGTTCAAGCTGTATACGATAATTATAAAGATGATCCGAAACAATTTGTAGATAGGATTAATAGCTATGGTTTAAACAAACCTTTAGGTTTACAATTAATAGGAGAAGGAAAACCTTACGTACCACAACCAGGTGATAAAAAATGGTATGGTACCACTTTACCATGGATGGCTTTCGGATATAATATTTCATTAACCCCTTTACAAACCCTAGCTTTATATAATGCAGTTGCCAATGATGGAGTTATGGTGAAACCCTATTTTGTAAAAGAAATTAAAGAATGGAATAAAACGATAAAGAAATACGATACAGAAATTATCAATCCTAAAATTGCATCAGATGAAACTTTGGAAAAAGTTAGAGCGGTTTTAGAAAATGTGGTAAAGAAAGGAACAGCATCTAAGTTGTATTCTAAAGATTTTTCAATGGCAGGAAAAACAGGAACGGCTCAAGCTAACTATCGCGACAAATCTCAATTGCATTATATCTCTTCTTTTGCGGGCTATTTTCCTGCAAACAATCCGAAGTATTCTTGTATTGTAATCATTCATAAACCCAATGTTTCAGCTGGTTATTTTGGAGCAGACGTGGCGGGACCGGTTTTTAAACGTATTGCTCAAAAAATTTATACCGATTCACCTCCTACCAATCATATACAAGATTTAGAAAAGCAAATTGGGGTAACTGAAAAGGCCTATAATACCTATTATAATCAAGTTGATAAAGCCACTTCATTAATACCGAATCTAAATGGAATGGATGGAATGGATGCAGTTGCATTATTGGAAAATTTAGGAGTACGAGTAACGGTAAGAGGAATTGGTAAAGTAAGTTCTCAATCGGTGAAACCAGGTGAAAAAATTCAAAAAAATCAAACCATAACAATAGAATTGTCATGAAAGTCTTAAAAGACATATTGTATAAAGTAGGTATAGAAGCCGTTAAAGGAGCTACTGATGTTGTTATCCAAAAAATTGAATTCGATTCTAGAAAAATTGAATTGAATGATATTTTTGTGGCAATTCGTGGTGTTGTTTCCGATGGGCATGATTTTATTGAAAAAGCATTAAGCTTAGGTGCGAGTGTTATTATTTGTGAAGAATTCCCAGAAGTTATTGTAAATGGAGTAACTTATATTAAAGTTGCAAATTCAAATGAAGCATTAGCTTTCATGGCTTCAAATTATTATGAAAATCCTTCTTCAAAAATAAAATTGGTTGGAGTCACAGGTACAAATGGGAAAACAACTATTGCTTCTTTATTGTATCAATTGTTTAAAAAAGCAGGTTATAAAGTAGGTTTGCTTTCTACAGTTAAAATTCTTGTGGATGAAACCGAATACAAAGCAACGCATACCACTCCAGATTCATTGAGTATTAATTACTATTTAAATGAAATGGTAGCATTGGGTTGTGAGTTTTGTTTTATGGAAGTCAGTTCGCACGGAATTCATCAAAAGAGAACGGAAGGACTTCAATTTCAAGGTGGCATTTTTACAAATCTGTCACACGATCATTTGGATTACCACAAGACTTTTGCGGAATATAGGGATGTAAAAAAGAAATTTTTTGATGATTTGCCTAAAACGGCTTTTGCCATTTCTAATATAGATGATAAAAATGGAGCAATTATGTTCCAAAATACCAAAGCCAAGAAAATAACCTATGCTTTGAAATCCTATGCTGATTATAAAGCTCAAATTTTAGAGAATCAATTTACGGGCTTATTGATGAAAATTAATACTAATGAAGTTTGGACAAAATTGATAGGTTCTTTTAATGCGTATAATTTATTAGCGATTTATGCCGCGGCTGTTGAATTGGGGATTGAAGAACAAGAAACCTTACGATTGCTTTCTGATTTAGAAAGTGTTTCAGGTCGATTTCAATATATTGTTTCTTCGAGTAAAATAACAGCTATTGTGGATTATGCGCATACACCAGATGCATTGGAAAACGTATTAAAAACTATAGAAGATATTCGTACTAAAAATGAACAATTAATCACTGTTGTAGGTTGTGGAGGTGATAGAGATAAAACGAAAAGACCAATCATGGCCCAAATTGCTTCAGAATTGAGTACTAAAGCCATTTTTACTTCAGACAATCCTAGGACAGAAGATCCAACGATAATCTTAGAAGAAATGGAAAAAGGAGTGGAACCACAGAATTATAAAAAAACACTCTCCATTTTAGATAGAAAGCAAGCCATTAAAACGGCTTGTCAATTAGCGGAAGCAAACGATATTATTCTTATAGCAGGAAAAGGACATGAAACGTATCAAGAAATTAACGGTGTACGACATGATTTTGATGATTTAAAAATTGTAACAACATTGTTGCAAGAATTAGGAAAGTAATTTTTAAAAACAGAATTTAAAAATAAAGATATGTTATATTATATTTTTCAATATTTGGACAAAACATTTGATGTTCCTGGGGCAGGAGTGTTTCAATATATTACTTTCCGATCGGCTTTTGCATTTATTTTGTCTTTACTAATAGCTGCTATTTATGGTAAAAAAATCATCAACTTTTTGAGAAAACAACAAGTAGGTGAAACCGTTCGTGATTTAGGTTTAGCAGGGCAAAGTCAAAAAGCAGGTACGCCTACTATGGGTGGAATCATCATTATTTTAGCGACACTTATCCCGGTGCTTTTGTTGGCAAAATTGGAAAACATCTATATCATTTTATTAATTGTGACCACACTTTGGATGGGAACCATTGGTTTTATTGATGACTATATTAAAGTGTTTAAAAAAGACAAACAAGGTTTAAAAGGAATTTTTAAAGTATTTGGACAAGTAAGTTTAGGATTAATAGTAGGTTGTGTTTTGTATTTGCATCCCAACGTAACCATTCGTAAAGATACGATAGGGGAACGAGTAAAAATTGAAAATATTGATCCAACCAGTTTGCAAGAAAAATCAACAGCTACAACCATACCTTTTTTAAAAAATAATGAATTTGACTACGCAGAGGTGTTGTCTTTTTTAGGCGACGGTTATCAAAATTTGGCTTGGCTTATTTTTATACCTATGGTGGTTATCATCATTACTGCGGTTTCTAATGGAGCTAATTTAACAGATGGAATAGATGGTTTAGCCGCTGGTACTTCCGCTATCTCTGTGCTTACTCTTGGTATTTTTGCGTTTGTTTCTGGAAATATAATTTTTTCAGATTATCTCAATATTATGTATATCCCAAATTCAGGTGAAATGACCATTTATATAGCAGCCTTTGTAGGAGCTCTAGTTGGTTTTCTTTGGTACAATACCTATCCAGCTCAAGTGTTTATGGGAGATACAGGAAGTTTAACCATTGGTGGTATTATAGCTGTTATTGCGATTGCTATTCGTAAAGAATTGATGATTCCCATTTTGTGTGGTATTTTCTTAGCTGAAAATTTATCGGTAATGATACAAGTAAGTTATTTTAAATATACGAAGAAAAAATATGGAGAAGGAAGGCGTGTTTTTTTAATGTCACCTTTGCATCATCATTATCAAAAGAAAGGGTTTCATGAAAGTAAGATTGTGACCCGTTTCTGGATTGTTGGAATTCTTTTAGCTATATTTTCATTGGTTTCATTAAAACTAAGATAGCATGAAGTTAGTTGTTTTAGGAGGAGGAGAAAGCGGAGTAGGAACCGCAATTTTAGGAAAGAAAAAAGGATACGAAGTATTTGTGTCTGATTTTGGAAAAATAAAAGAAAATTACAAAGAAGTTCTTAGCATTAATCAAATACCTTGGGAAGATGAAAAGCATACCGAATCTTTGATTTTAGATGCAGATGTAGTCATGAAAAGTCCAGGAATTCCAGAGAAAGCGCCTATTGTTAAAAAATTATTGGAACGAAATATCCCAGTAATTTCTGAAATAGAGTTTGCTTTTCCGTTTACCAATGCTAAAACCATTGGAATTACAGGAAGTAATGGAAAAACCACCACCACTTTGTTAACCTATCACATTTTAAAACAAGGTGGTTTAAATGTTGGATTAGCAGGAAATATTGGAAAAAGCTTTGCTTGGCAAGTCGCTGAAAATAATCACGATTATTATGTGTTAGAGCTAAGCAGTTTTCAATTGGACGGGATTGTAAATTATAGACCAGATATAGCTGTAATTACCAATTTGAGTCCAGATCATTTAGATCGTTATGCCTATGATTATAATTTGTATATCGCTTCTAAATTTAGAATTACAAAAAATCAAACAGAAAACGATTTTTTAATTGTTGACCATGATGATGTTGAAATCAATAGATGGTTTCAAAATAATAAAACAAAAGCAAAAAAACTCTCTTTTTCAGTGACTAAATCAGTAGAAGAAGGAGGATTTGAAGAAAATAACAATTTGAACAGTAAAATTAATAACGACCTATTTACCATGCCAATCAACGAATTAGCTTTAGAAGGAAAACACAATCTTAAAAATGCCATGGCTGCAACTGCGGTTGCTCAGTTAATGAAAGTAAGAAAACAAACGATAAGAGAAAGTCTAAGTAACTTTCAAGGTGCAGAACATCGTTTGGAGAAAGTGTTGAAAATACAAAATGTACAATACATTAATGATTCCAAAGCAACCAATGTAAACGCTACTTTTTTTGCATTAGATAGTATGACAGGTCCAACGGTTTGGATTGTAGGTGGTGTTGACAAAGGAAATGATTATGATGAATTAATGCCATTGGTTAGAGAAAAAGTAAAAGGTATTATTTGTTTAGGTGTAGATAACCAAAAATTATTTAACGCTTTCAATAATGTGGTAGATGTAATGATTGAAACTACTTCCATGACAGAGGCAGTTAAAATTGCACAGAGAATGGCTGAAAAAGGGGATACCGTATTGTTGTCACCCTGTTGCGCAAGTTTTGATTTATTTGAAAATTACGAAGATAGAGGCCGTCAATTTAAAAACGCAGTACATAATTTATAACAAAAAATGAAAGCATTAGTAGCTAGATTAAGAGGAGATAAAGTAATTTGGGCAATAGTTTTTCTATTGGCTCTCATTTCTTTTTTGCCCGTTTACAGTGCTAGTACTAATTTAGTTTATGTAATTGGTAAAGGATCTACCATGGGGTATTTAGTGAAACATCTTGGACATTTGTTCCTAGGGTTTGCTATTATCTATTTTGTACATAAAGTACCTTATCATTATTTTAGAGCTTTGTCCATTTTTGGAATCCCACTAGTAATTGTTCTTTTACTCTATACTTTGTTTCAAGGTACAACTATTGGTGGTGCAAATGCCAGTAGATGGATTCAAATTCCTTTTGTAGGGGTAAGCTTTCAAACGTCTACTTTAGCTTTTACAGTTTTAATGGTTTATGTAGCGCGTTATTTAGCAAAAGTAAGTGATAAAGAATATACATTTAAAGAGTCGTTTTTAGAATTATGGTTACCCGTATTTGGGGTTTTGGTTTTAATCTTACCAACGAACTTTTCAACTACAGCACTTATTTTTTCTATGGTATGTATGTTAATATTCATTGGTTACTATCCTTTAAAATATTTAGCAACAGTAATAGGTTTAGGGATTGCTGCATTATTATTATTTTTATTATTAGCCAAAGCATTCCCAACTAATAAATTGTTTAGCAGGGTAAATACTTGGGGAAATAGAATTGAACGTTTCTTAGATGATAAACCCAATGAAGATGATTACCAAATTGAAAAAGCAAAAATTGCAATTGCTTCAGGAGGAATTTACGGGTTAGGCCCTGGGAAAAGTGTGCAAAAAAACTTTCTTCCTCAATCTTCTTCCGATTTTATTTTTGCCATTATTGTAGAAGAATACGGTCTACTTGGAGCTGTAGGAATTTTATTCTTGTACTTGTTGCTGTTTTTTAGGTTTATTATAAATGCACAAAAAGCTCCTACATTATTTGGTAAACTATTAATCATTGGCTTAGGGTTTCCAATTGTTTTTCAAGCTTTAATTAATATGGCTGTGGCTGTAGAGTTATTACCAGTAACAGGACAAACCTTGCCGCTTATTAGTAGTGGAGGAACTTCTATATGGATGACCTGCGTGGCTGTGGGTGTCATTTTGAGCGTAACCAAAAAAGAAGCCGAAGTAGCTTTAGATGAAGCGGAAAAAAAGAAAAGAGAAGAAGCTTTACAACGTATTATTGATAGAGAAATAGAATTAGAAGACAATAAACATAAAGAAGAGGAAAATGAAGTGGCTAACCCTTTAGAACCCATTTTGAATCAGTAATATGGAAAAGAAATTGAAATTTATAATCAGTGGTGGTGGAACAGGAGGACATATTTATCCTGCAATTGCTATTGCAAACGAATTAAAATATCGTTTTCATGATGCCGAATTTCTATTTGTGGGAGCCAAAGATAAAATGGAAATGCAAAAAGTACCTCAAGCAGGTTATGATATCAAAGGGCTTTGGATTTCTGGAATCCAAAGAAAAATAAGCCTACAAAACATAATGTTTCCTTTTAAACTAACTTCTAGTTTATGGAAATCATACCGTATCATCAAAAAATTTAAACCAGATGTAGTGATTGGTACTGGTGGTTTTGCAAGTGGGGCCGTTTTGCAAGTGGCTACTATGTTAGGTATACCCACATTAATTCAAGAGCAAAATTCTTTTCCAGGAATTACGAATAAGTTATTGGCAAAAAAAGTCAATACCATTTGTGTGGCTTATGAAGGTTTGGAAAAATTCTTTCCAAAAGAAAAATTAATCATAACAGGAAATCCAGTTCGTCAGGATTTATTAAATAGTGATGATAAAAGATTTGAAGCACTAACCTATTTCGAATTGGACAGTACAAAAAGGACTTTGTTGGTTTTAGGCGGAAGTCTGGGTGCGAGAAGAATTAACCAACTTATCGCTAAAGAAATTGATTTTCTATTGGCTTTGGGAGTTCAAATCATATGGCAGTGCGGAAAATTATATTTTGAAGAATATAACCATTTTAATACAAAAGAAAACGTACATGTTTTTGCTTTTATTGATAAAATGGACTTTGCTTATGCGGCTGCAGATGTCATTATTTCACGTTCTGGTGCTTCTTCGGTATCCGAATTATGCATTGTAGGTAAGCCTACCATTTTTATTCCTTCACCTAATGTGTCTGAGGATCATCAAACTAAGAATGCACAAGCTATTTTGGATAAAAAAGCAGCTATTTTGTTGAAAGAAAAAGATCTGGATATCGATTTTAAGAATATCTTTGCCGACCTTATTTCAAACGATGAAAAACAAGCCAAATTAAGTAAGAAAATATACAAATTGGCCTTGCCAAATGCAACGAATGAAATTGTAGATGAAATAGAAAAATTGCTCTAAAAGAAATAATAAAAAATCAAAACAACAACAAATAAAAAAAATGAATCTTAACCAAATACAAAATATCTACTTCATAGGAATCGGAGGCATCGGAATGAGTGCCCTGGCTCGTTATTTTATGAATATTGGTAAAAATGTAGCAGGTTATGATAAAACAAAAACGCAATTAACTGATGAATTGGAAGCTTTAGGAATGCCGATTCATTTCGAAGATACACTCGAGTTAATTGCTACTCCATTTTTAGATAAAGAAACTACTTTGGTGGTCATCACGCCAGCTGTTCCAAAATCGCATTCACAATGGAATTATTTCCTTGAAAATGGGTTTGAAGTAAAGAAAAGAGCTGCTGTTTTAGGTTTGATAACCAAAGATACTTTCTGTTTTGCAGTAGCAGGAACACATGGGAAAACAACAACGTCAAGTATTTTAGGACATATATTGTTTCAAAGTGGAGTAGATGTAACTGCTTTTTTAGGTGGAATAGTTGAAAATTACAATTCCAATCTTATTGGTGAAGGAAAAACAGTTACCGTTGTGGAAGCAGACGAGTTTGATCGTTCTTTCTTGCATTTGCATCCCAATTTAGCTTGTGTAACTTCCATGGATGCCGATCATTTAGATATTTATGGAGATACCGCTTCTATTGAGGCTTCTTTTGTTGAGTTTGCTCATAAAGTAACTCCTGAAAATTTGTTTGTAGCTAAAGGTTTGCCTTTGGAAGGAAATACCATTGGTATACAAGAAGAAGCTACTTTTACCGCTCAAAATATTCGCATAGAAAATGGTTTTTATGTTTTTGATGTAAAAACGATTAATGAATTGATTACCAATGTTAAATTTGGTTTACCAGGACACCATAATTTATCCAATGCTTTAATTGCATTAGGTATGGCTAAAAGTTATGGGATTGAAAATAAAAAAATAATAGACGCTTTAGCCTCATTTAAAGGAGTAAGAAGGCGTTTTTCTTTTCAGATACGTACCGAGAAATTGGTTTATATCGATGATTATGCGCATCATCCTACAGAGATAAATGCAGTGCATCAAGCGGTTAGAGAGTTGTATCCCAATAAAAAAATTGTAGCGGCTTTTCAACCTCATTTGTTTTCAAGAACGAAAGATTTTATTGATGGATTTGCAGAAAGTTTGTCTCAATTTGATGAGATCATTTTGTTGGATATTTATCCGGCAAGAGAATTGCCTATTGAAGGGGTAACTTCAGCTTGGTTGTTAGATAAAATTACCAATGAAAAAAAGACTTTGATTGCTAAAGAAGATTTGGTAGGACATTTAAAAAATACTGAGGCGGATGTCTATGTTACCATTGGTGCAGGAGATATTGGGGAATTAGTTAAGGACATAAAAAAAGCATTGTATGAAAAGTATTAATTGGCAAAATATACGCTTAATTTTAATACTCATCGTAATGGTGTTTTTATATTCTTTTTCATCATATAGAAATGAGAAAAGAAAGCTAAAAAGTGTTACTATTTCTTTTTATGGAGGAGAAGAAAATTTGTTCATAACTCACGAAATGGTTAATAACTTGTTGAAACAAAATTTAGGAGGCTCGTTAACTATTAAAAAAGAAGAAGTAGATTTGAAGTCTTTAGAAACTGCTCTTAATAATCACAAGATGATTGAAAAATGTGAAATTTTTTCAACAATAGATGGTTCTCTAAATGCTAATATAACACAAAAGACCCCAATTGTACGATATGTGTCAGGTAATACAATGTATTATCTTGACAATAAAGGTGTTGAAATACCTTTGTCTGAAAACTTTTCTGCGAGAGTTCCTATTCTTATGGGCACTTTTAATGAAAAAGAGAAAGATAATTATGTCTTGTTGTGTAACGAAATTTACAAAGATGATTTCTTGAAAAAGAACATCACCGGTATAAAAGTATTGCCTTCGGGTAGCGTTATTTTGACCAGCAGAAATTATAATTATAAAATAATTTTTGGTAAACCAGTTTATGTTGAAAAGAAATTAAAGAATTACAAAGCTTTTTTTCAGCATGCGGTTAAAGATACATTGATTAAGAATTATAAAGAAGTAAACGTAATGTTTACCGAACAAGTAGTTTGTAAGAAATAGAAGTGAATTATGAACAAAGATAATATTGCAGTTGGATTAGATATCGGAACTACAAAAATTGTAGTGATGATTGGTAAGAAAAATGAATACGGGAAACTGGAAATTCTAGGTGTTGGAAAATCCAAAAGTTTAGGTGTTCATAGGGGTGTTGTAAACAATATTACGCAAACAATTCAATCCATTCAACAAGCTATTTTAGAAGCAGAAAGCGATTCAGGATATAAAATAAACGATGTGGTTGTAGGTATTGCCGGGCAGCACATTCGTAGTATTCAACACAGCGATTACATCAGTAGACCTAATGCCGAAGAAGTAATCAATGATGTAGATATTGATGCTTTAATTGGACAAGTACACAAATTAGCCATGTTACCTGGAGAAGAAATTATCCATGTTTTGCCACAAGAATTTAAAGTGGACGGACAAGGAGAAATTAAAGAACCCATTGGAATGTATGGAGGTCGATTGGAATCGAGTTTTCATGTAGTGGTTGGACAAGCAGCATCTATTCGCAATTTAGGACGTTGTGTGAAAAGTGCAGGATTGGAATTGTCTGGGCTTACGTTAGAACCGTTGGCTTCTGCCGATGCGGTTTTAAGTCAGGAAGAAAAAGAAGCAGGTGTAGCTTTAATTGATATCGGTGGTGGAACTACCGATTTAGCCATTTTTAAAGATGGGATTATTCGTCATACAGCGGTTATTCCTTTTGGAGGAAATGTCATTACAGAAGATATTAAAGAAGGCTGTTCGATTATTGAAAAACAAGCAGAGTTACTAAAAGTTCGTTTTGGTTCAGCTTGGCCAGGAGAAAATAAAGACAATGAAATTGTTTCTATTCCTGGATTAAGAGGAAGAGAGCCGAAGGAAATTTCGTTAAAAAATTTGTCCAAAATTATTCATGCTCGCGTAGTGGAAATCATTGAGCAAGTGTATGCGGAAATCAAATTATATGGACATGAAGATCCCAAACGAAAACTAATTGCAGGTATTGTTTTAACAGGAGGTGGTTCTCAGTTGCAACATATCAAACAATTGGTGGAATACATAACTGGAATGGATACGCGCATTGGATATCCAAACGAGCACTTAGCAGGTAATTCAGATGAAGAATTATCGAGTCCGTTATATGCTACAGCGGTAGGTTTGGTAATGAATAGTATTCGTAACAATACAAAAAGTGCGACACCTTTAGTTGAAATGAAAAAAGAAGAGCCTGTTTTCGAGCCAAAAAATGTGGCAGAAACAATCGAAGAACAGGAAGAAGAAAAAGAAGTAGAAAAAATAGAAACAACAGAAAGCAAAATCAAAAAATCATTTTTTGACAAGTATATAGAAAAAATTAAAGAGTTTTTAGATAACGCAGAATAAAAAGTACAACTATGGAAGATTTTAAAAGCATATCATTCGATTTACCGAAAAACCAATCCAACGTTATCAAAGTTATTGGAGTAGGAGGAGGTGGTAGTAATGCCATCAACCACATGTTTAAGCAAGGAATAAAAGGAGTAGATTTTATTGTTTGTAATACCGATTCACAAGCACTTGAAAATAGTGCGGTGCCAAATAAAATTCAGTTGGGTGTAAGTTTGACTGAAGGTCTTGGTGCTGGTGCAAATCCAGAAGTTGGGCAACAATCTGCCTTAGAAAGTATTATGGACATTGAAAAAATGTTGGATACCAATACAAAAATGCTTTTTATAACTGCCGGAATGGGTGGTGGTACAGGTACTGGTGCTGCTCCTGTAATTGCTCAGTTAGCGAAAGAAAGAGACATTTTAACAGTCGGAATCGTAACAATCCCTTTCCAATTTGAAGGAAAAGTGCGTTCGGAACAAGCGATGTTAGGTGTGGAAAGACTGCGCAAACAAGTGGACTCTTTAATCGTAATTAACAATAATAAATTAAGAGAAGTATATGGGAACTTAGGTTTTAAAGCTGGGTTTTCAAAAGCGGATGAAGTATTAGCAACTGCTGCTAGAGGTATTGCAGAAGTTATTACGCATCACTATACTCAAAATATCGATTTAAAAGATGCTAAAACCGTATTAGCAGATAGTGGTACGGCAATCATGGGTTCTGCAACAGCTTCTGGAGAAGATAGAGCTAAAGAAGCGATTATGAGCGCATTAGATTCACCATTATTGAATGATAACAAAATTACCGGTGCTAAAAATGTATTGTTATTAATTGTTTCAGGTACTTCTGAAATTACCATTGATGAAATTGGTGAAATCAACGATTACATTCAAGCGGAAGCTGGTTTCAATGCCAACATTATTATGGGTGTGGGTGAAGATGAAACTTTAGGTGATGCTGTGGCGGTAACGATTATTGCAACGGGCTTTAATATTGAACAACAAGCTGAAATTGTAAATTCTGAACCTAAAAAAATAATTCACTCTTTAGAAGACGATCAAAAAATTGTACACGACTTAACCAACAAAACCATTGCAAATATGGTGGTTAATGATCCTGTTTTTGAAACAACAGCTCCTAAAGAAGAAAAGAAACCTGTAGCGGAAACTAAAGTGGAAGATAAAGTGATCTTCAATTTAGATGAGGAAGTGGAAGAAAAAGAAATTCAGTTTGAAATTCAGGAGGTTACTCCAACCATGGATTTAGTACCTACTTCGGAATGGATTAAAAACTTAGATGTTACTTTTGAAATTGTAGCTGCTAAAGAAGAAATGGTGGATCCTGTTTTTGAAATCATAACTCCAAAAATTAAAAATATGGAGGTAGTGGATCCTGAATTTGTAGTAAAAGAAGATAAATTCTCTTTTTCGT
Source organism: Flavobacterium sp. NRK F7 (assembly GCF_024054195.1). GTDB lineage: Bacteria > Bacteroidota > Bacteroidia > Flavobacteriales > Flavobacteriaceae > Flavobacterium. The sequence continues at coordinate 1,355,455 of NZ_JAMXLB010000001.1, forward strand.
TAGATTTATTTGCGAATGAAACCATAGAAGAAGAGCCTAAGAAGAAATTCCAGTTAACGGAAGAAACCAAACAAATGGAAGTTAAAGATCCCATTAATGTGGTGCCCGTAACGGAAGTAAATAAAGAAGGCGTTATCAAATATTCATTAGAGGATTATTTACAAAAAGAAGACGAATTATTGTCTTCTAAACCAGTAGCGGAAGTAAAAGAACCAATCGATGAAGAATTGAATTTTGCAGTTAAAAAGACGGAGCCAGAAGTTAAAAAAACACCTGTTTTTGAAACCGAATCTCCTTTCGAAATGACGATTGAAGAAACGCTAAAAGCACGTTCTGAAGAACGCAAACGTAAAATGAAAGAGTTTAATTATAAGTTCAACAATAGTGCAACTTATATCGATGAAATCGAAAAAGAGCCAGCATATAAAAGAATGGGAATTGATGTAACCTCTGCACCTACCGATTCTAATGCAAAATCAAGAATGTCACTAGGGACAGATAGCAATGACGATTTACAATTGCGATCTAACAATTCATTCTTGCATGATAACGTAGATTAAATCTGCTTATAACTAACCTAACCTTAGTCCCGAGAAGTAACATTTTCGGGATTTTTTTTACTATTTTTGCAACAGATTTTACAAAAAACAGCTTTAGCATAGGTTTCACATCGAGCGCAGTCGAGATGCCTTAAAAAAAATAAAATAAAAATAACATCCAACATATAATAAAAAGCATATGAGTTTAGAAGCAAAAATTATGGATCAAATGAAAGAGGCCATGAAAGCAAAAGATACAGTTGCCTTAGAAGCATTAAGAGCGATTAAAGCAGCTATTATATTAGCCAAAACAGAAGCAGGTGCATCAGATGGTTTATCTGAAGCGGATGAAATTAAATTATTACAGCGTTTAGTAAAAATGCGTAAAGACAGTGCTGAAATTTATACCAATCAAGGTCGTGCAGATTTAGCAGAACCAGAATTGGCACAAATTGCAGTAATTGAGAAGTTTTTACCTGCTCAGTTATCAGAAGCTGAAATTGAAGCGATTGTTTCAAAAATTATTGCTGAAACAGGAGCTAATGGAATTGCTGCTATGGGGAAAGTAATGGGCTTAGCGTCTGCACAAATTGGAGGACAAGCGGAAGGAAAAGTAATTTCTGGAATTGTAAAGAAATTATTAGTATAATTCTTTTACTTTCAAATGATATATAAAGGTATAACGTACTGTTTTAAATGGTATTTTATACCTTTTTTACTTTTAAACAAGCATAATCTATTTTATTTTTATGCTAATTTTTCGTCAGTTCAAGTGTTTTTCGTTAGAAAAATATATCGAGAACAAGAAAAATGACTATTAAAGCAGTTCTCGATATTTTTTTGTTCCATTTACTTCACAAAAATACTCGAACTGACGTTTTAATAAAAAAACGAAACTCTTTTAAAAAATAATTTTCAAAGTAGTACCTTCATTAAGAATACTATCTATAAAAATAGTTCCTTCAATCATTTTGGTACGCGATAAAATATTTTTTAAACCAATGCCTGTTGGTTGGGATTTATGCTCCAAATCACTACTTAAATGAAATTGGGCCAACTCTTTAGAACCTATTCCATTATCTTGTATAAATAGGATATAATTTTTTTTCTCTTTGCCTAAACGAATCGTTACTTTGCTGGCTTTGGCATGTTTTAAAATGTTAGAAAGTGCTTCTTGAACAATACGATAAATAGAAATGGCAATGTTTTCTTCAATCGTATTTGGAAAATCATGTTGGAAATCGAAATGAATGTTGCTATGGTCTTCCAGTTTTTGAATCATTTCTTGAAGGGCTGGAACCAATCCTTTTTTAATCAAAACACTAGGCATCATGTTGTGTGAAATACTTCTAATTTCTTCATAAGTTTCATCAATAATATGCGTGAGTTTTTTATTGGAGGGGTCTTCTAAGTCCAAGCTATTGGAACAAATCATTTTAATAGCGCATATATTTTGGCCCAAACCATCGTGTAAATCTTTAGCAATGCGAATGCGTTCTTTCTCCTGTGCATCAATCACCGATTGAAAGCGTAAATTTTCTGCCTTAATGAGAATTTTTTTGGTTTTAAACCGATACCAAACCAATAACGATAAAATGGAGAATAAGAAGAGTATCGAAAAGTAAAACAAAATGAATTTCCGTTTTAAATCACTTTTGTAAATTAAATTTTCTTTCTCATGATTTTCTTTAATTAACGCATTTATTTTCTTCTCTTTTTCGATGCTTTCATACAAAGAAGTGTATTTGATTAAATAGCGTTGGGCTTCTTTTTTATCAATTTCTTCTTTCAAATTCAAATAGAGTCTAAGGTTTTTGAGCGCCAAATCATAATCACCTAATTTTTCATAAATACTTGCTTTAAAAAAAAGATACTCACTTTGTTCTTTCAAATTATTTTCAAAAGGATAATCACGCGTTAACGCTAAATATTTCAAGGCATTTTCTTTGTTATTCAAAAGCGCATACAATTCGGCTCCTAATTTATTTATACGCCAAGTTTTATAATTATGAAAGGAAGACGTATCCTTAACCACAGCATCATCAGCTTTCTTGAAAAATAGTGTTGCAGAATCGTACTTTTTCAAATGAATGTACACATTGGCTTGTTCTTCTAAAAAATAAGAATGCGAATTCTGAAATCCATTGGCACTTAAATGGGCTCCTTTTTTAGCATATTTTAAAACATTTTTATAATCATTGACTGCTTTGTAATAATCAATTAAGGAAGAGAACGCATTAATCATTTGGGTGCTGTCTTTCGATTGCACACTTCGTGCATAGCAAGTGGAAGCAATTGCTAAGGCAGAATCATATTTTTTGAGATTCAAATACATTTTAAACACCAACAAATCCAAATTGTACAGTAAGTTAGTGTCTTTAGTTTTACTAAAATTGTCTTTTGCTAATTCGTAGTATTTGGTTGCAGAAGGCACATCATATTCCACCATACCAATGTAACACAATTGCTTAAACAGTTTTCCGTTGATTTCGTGATTTGTACCATTTTTAATTTTGGGGACACTTGCTAAGAGGATTCTTTTGGCCTCCTCATTATAACTATGATGCAAATACGACAAACTCAATTTATACGCAATATCCAATTGGGTATTGAGATCAAAGGATAGCGCTTGCTTTTGAATGGCAGCTGTTTTTTCATTGGCAAAACCCATTTGGTTCTCTTGGATATAATGACGAAGCGTGTCTATTTGTTGGTATAAACTTGTTTTATCTATTTGTTTTTGGGTTAACCCAACAGAAGAAAATAAGAGTAGTGCCCAAAGCAATATTTTTTTCATGCCATCGTAATTGAAAAGATAGAATAAGTTTCAAAGTAGGTTAACGGGCAGTTTTTAGTTCTATAGTTTAAATATATCATTTTTAAATCATACTGAAAAACAAATGCAAAAAGGGTTGCCCAATGAATAACTCATCAGACAACCCTTCTTTAACGCCTTTTGTATTATGGATATAAAGTTATAGTACCATTTGCCACTACATTACTTCCTAAACCAGAGAAACTTACAGTAAAGTTGCTGCTATTGAAGCTTAAAGAACCAACTGGAGTACAAAGTCCTAAAGCATATTGGATTTTTCCATACGAACCACTGTTTTTAGTAGTTTTACTTTCGCTTTTTGCTTTACCTAAAGAAATATACGCCCAATCAGAACGGTCTGTGCTGCTTACAGTTGATCCAGAATAGTAAATAGTGATTTTCGCTCCCATTTCACCTCTTTTAGAACCCCAAAGCCAGTTAGCCGTCCACGTTAAGCTTCTCCATCTTGAAGACAATCTAGATTGTGTATCAAATGATTCGCTATCGTCAATTGTTACATCAGTTGAAATGATTAAACCACCGATTACGTTATCCCAAACAATTCCATCGTTATTGTAGAAACATAACGTTTTTACTTTTTGATTTTGGATATTCCAAGTAATTTCAAGAACCTGATCGTTAACGTTTACTTCGTTAGTAACCACTTCTTGAATGTTTCTTTGTACTTCTACCAATTCATTTCCAGTGTATACATTTTTTAATTTTCCTGTCGTAATCGAATTAGGTTGTGTTAAATCACCAGAAGCGACTACACTTTCAGAACCCGAAACTACTTCTTTTGATAAGTTTAAAGTTGCCTCAGAACTAATCGTTCCTAATACTTTTACTTCCGCAATTTCGATTCCGCTGTTAGCATATAAAGCCAAGTTTGCTTTACTGTCGTTAATTTGGTCACCTACCGCTTTTGGTAATTCTTGCGAGGTTGGTGCTACTAAAGCAGCTTTTAAAGTTTCAACAGTTGCAGTTGCTTGCTCTTGATCCAAAGTAATGTCATCATTTTCTTTTTCACAACTCACCAATGAGAATACGACTAAAGCCAACACTAGGTGTAGCTTGTTTAAAAAAAGTTTTTTCATGTTATTAAGTATTTATTTGTTTGATGTAAAATTGAAATTTTATACCGAAAAAAGGAATAGCGTTTTACCATGAAATTGCCTCGTGGTTTTCCATGAGGTGTACTTGAGATGAAAATAATTTCTTAACACTAAGATGTTTTTTTCATCATTTGCCCGCAAAGAAATTTCTGGGTTTTCTTATTAAATTGCCCCAAATGGAATGAAAAATATAAGATATATTTCTTACATTTGAGTAAGACATAAGGCTACTTTAGCAGTAGCGTTATGACTATGTATCTTCTTTTCTCTTGTAATTACTGCTGTTTACTAAAATTATTATTGGAATACGTTTAATCTTTCAACTATGTGTAAAAGAATGTTAAAAACACTGCTAGTAGACGACCACATGTTATTTTTAGACGGACTTGGTTCTATTTTAGAATCCCACGAAGGATTAGAATTGTTGCCACCGGTTACCCGAGGAAAAGAAGCGCTCGACATTATTTTAAATAGTGACGTTGACTTTTTGATTACCGATTTGAATTTGCCCGACATTAGTGGGGTGGATTTGATTTTGAAAATTAAAAAAGCCAAACCCGAGATTCCCATCTTGGTTTTGAGTATGGATTGCGACCGCAAAGAAGTGAAGCAAATTTTAAATGCAGGTGCTGAAGGTTTTATGCTAAAAATTGCGGGTAAGCAAGAATTGTGCAAAGCCATACAAAAGATTGTCAATGGAGGCACGTATTATAGTAGTGAAATTACCGCTATTATGATGGAGCTTATTAAAAACAGTTCGGAAAGTAATGTGTCTTCCAATTATTTAACCACTCGAGAAATGGAAATTTTAGATTTGATTTGCAAGGAGTATTCCAATAAAGAAATTTCCGAAAAGCTATTTATAAGTGTGAGTACGATTGAAACCCATAGAAGCAGCATGTTTGGCAAAACGGGTTCCAAAAATGTAGTGGGTTTAGTGCGGTATGCTGTGGAAAACGCTTTAGTAACTTGGTAAGGGTATTCGGTTGACTATCAATATTCTATATAAAATCGAAATAAAAAAATAGTTGAAGCCATACAACAGCCCATATAATTTGGTATTTTTGCGACCACAATTGCAATGGCCTCGTAGTTCAACTGGATAGAATGGCGGATTTCGGCTCCGTTGGTTGCAGGTTCGAACCCTGCCGAGGTCACGAATGAATACTTTAAAAATGAAAAACAGCAAGCTCGCTTAAGCTGTTTTTTTTATTTTTAAAGTATTCTCAAAGCGGAGCTTTACAGGGAAGACGGAGTCAACCCTGCTTCGTGATAACTTACTAGTACTAATACTAAGTTTACTTTAAATGTTTTTTTAGCCCTTGTTTTATTCTCAAAGCGGAGCTTTACAGGGAAGACGGAGTCAACCCTGCTTCGTAATAACTTACTAGTACTAATACTAAGTTTACTTTAAATGTTTTTTAGCTTTTGTTTTATTCTCAAAGTGGAGCTTTACAGGGAAGACGGAGTCAACCCTGCTTCGTGACAGCGTTTAAAAAACATTCACATCTTATTTAGTCTTTCTCTCTTTTTTACAATTTGTATAGATAATTTGTAGTATTTGTTAAAAACTACGTATAAATACGTACAAAAAAGAGCTCAAAATACGTATTTATACGTATAGGAATTTAACATTTGAAGGGTTAAATTTGAGAAATTGAAATAGTATTTATTAGACATTTATCTTTGATTAAGGTGGGTATGTCTAAATTATGTCAAGTATATATTGACAATAATTACATAAATAATAATAAATGATTTAAAAGAATGAAATTTGAAATATTAGTAAATGACTTATTTGATAACCTTAAGCTTGATTCATATTTAACTCCGACTCTGAATAAAAAAGTTCTTGGATTTATTAATGATTTTGAAAATGGTAGTTGGAGATTTGATAAATTTCAGAATTTCATATGGGATAATATAAAAGAAACTGCTTTAAGTCAAAAAGAAAGAAAATCATTAATAGATAAAGGAGAAGGTTCTATTTTGTCTGAATCTGCAAAAAATCTTAGACTAATTGAAACTACAAATGCACGTGGTAGTGAAATTGGAGAAATAGTGCTATATGGAATTATGCGAAGACATTACAATGCTTTACCAATTGTACCTAAAATATTTTATAAGCAAAACAAAAAGGATGAAGCCAAAGGAGCTGACAGCATTCATATTGTTGTTGAATCAGAAGACTCTTTTTCTTTATGGTTTGGTGAATCTAAATTTTATAATAATATTGAAAACGCAAGACTAGATGAAATTGTTAAATCCGTAAATGATTCAATAAGTCTAGATAAATTAAAAAAGGAAAATAGTATAATTACTAATTTGAGTGATATTAATGATTTTGAGGAAATTTCTGAAGAGCTGAAAATTAAAATCAAATCAAGCTTGTCTCAAGATGAATCAATTGACAAAATAAAACCAATTTTGAATATTCCAATCTTACTTTTATATGAATGTGGAGAAACTAAAAAGCAAAAGTCAATGACAGATGAATATAAAAAAAATATTATTGAAAATCATAAGAATAGAGCAACAGCATATTTTAAAAGACAAATTGAGAAATGTAAAGAAATTCACCTGTATGAAAAAATCAATTTCCACATTATCCTTTTCCCTGTTGCTGATAAGGAAAAGATTGTTGAAACATTCATTTTAAAAGCGAAAGCTCATAGGATATAATATGGAAGATATAGTTTTTGAACGTTGTCAAATTGTGAATAATTTATTGATTGCTGAAAAAGAGAATGAAGCAAGACAAGAGCTTATTAGACTTCTTGATTTTCATGAATCAAATAAAATAGAATACACACCACTTTTAAATCATCTAATTAGAGAAACAGGTCTTTTTCCTTATCTAGAACCTAAAACATCTAATTGGGAGGAAAGGTTTGTTTTTGATGTTTTTAAAGTAGATGTTGGTGAAGAAAAACCATTAACCCTTCATCGGGAACAATCATTACTTCTTAAAAAACTTTTAGATGGCAAAAATATTGCTGTAAGCGCACCAACGAGTTTTGGAAAAAGTTTTGTAATTGATGCTTTTATAAAAATTAAAAAGCCTAAAAATGTCTTAATTATTGTGCCAACAATTGCTTTAACTGATGAAACAAGAAGGCGTTTGTACAAGAAGTTTGCATCTGAGTATAAAATAATTACAACTACAGAAGTTGAATTAGCTGAAAAGAATATTTTTATCTTTCCACAAGAACGAGCAATCAATTATTTAAATAAAGTTGAAAGCTTTGATATTATGATAATAGATGAGTTTTATAAAGCAAGTAAAAACTTTGACAAAGAACGATCTCCAAGTTTGATAAAAGCGATTATACAACTTGGAAATAAATCAAAACAAAGATATTTTTTAGCGCCAAACATCTCGTCATTGGAGGAGAATCCATTTACAAGAGAAATGGAATTTATTAAACTTGATTTCAATACTGTTTTCCTAGAAGTAAATGAGATATATCTAGAAATAGGAAAGAATGAAGAATTGAAAACTGAAAAACTTATAGGTATATTAAAAGCACAAGATACAAAGTCTTTAATTTATGCTGGTACATATTCTAATATTGATGTTTTGTCAAATATTATCAATATTCGTTTTGAAGAAAAAAACAGTGTACTACTCAATAACTTTTCAAATTGGCTTTCTAAAAATTACAGTTATAATTGGTCACTAACAAATTCTGTAAAAAGAGGAACAGGTATACATAATGGGCGTCTACATCGTTCACTTAGTCAAATACAAGTAAAGTTATTTGAAGAAGAAGACGGACTTAATAATATAATCTCAACTTCATCTATTATTGAAGGTGTAAATACTTCAGCTGAAAACGTAATTCTTTGGATGAATAAAAATGGACGTTCAGGATTAAATGATTTTACATATCGAAATATTATTGGTAGAGGTGGTAGAATGTTTCGACATTTTATAGGAAAGATTTATATATTGGACAAGCCACCTGCAAGTGAGCAAACAAAATTAGATTTGCCATTTCCAGAAGAAATTTTAGGTGGGTTAGATTCTGAAAATGACATAGGAGTTTTGACAAAAGAACAAGTTGCTAAAATTCAATACTATCAAGAAGAAATGTCAAATATTTTAGGTGTTGATATTTATAAAAAGCTAAAAAACGAAGGAGTTTTTCAATCAAGTGATTCAGAATTTATTAAAGATATTGCTGTAGATATGGCAAATAATCCAAGCGAATGGAATGGGCTTTCATATTTGAATTCTTCCAACAGAGATAAATGGGATAAAAGTATATATAGAATAATAAATTTAAAACCAGGTTACTGGGAAACTAAAAGCAGTACTTTTGTTGCGTTTATCAAAGTTCTTAGGGATAATTGGTTCAAGAGCATACCCGAATTATTAAAATCATTAGAACCTCATAATGTTGGTATAGATGATTTTTTTAAATTAGAAAGAAATGTATCATTCAAATTTTCTTCTCTTGTAAAAGATGTAAATACACTTCAAAAGGAAATATTGAAAAGTAAAAACTATGACATCTCTCCCTTTGTAACTTATGTTTCCCATGCCTTTTTGCCTTCAGTTGTTTTTCAGCTTGAAGAATATGGACTTCCAAGAATAATTTCAAAAAAAATTCATGCAGCCAAAATAATTAACTTTTATGATAGAGAACTTACTATACATAGAACAATTGAAATATTTAATGAAATAGGGGTTGAAGTAATTAAAGAAAAGGTTAATCTTGATGAGTTTGATAAATATATTTTGGATTATTTTTATGATGGAATCAAGATAAATAATAATTTAATAGTATAGATTTTTGTTTCAAATCAATTTGATGAAACTATGGACGAAGAAGGGAATATAGTTTCTATTGTTACTTGGATAATTAGTTGATTGTTTTTATATTAATAAAGCTTAGCCTTACAAATACTCTAACCCCTCAAAACCCCATCACATCAGATTCCACAAACACCCTTTTCGCTTCTTCAGAAGTGTAATTCACCTTTTGATAATGCTGTGCCAATAATTCCTTAAAATGCGTTTGCAAACGAGGAAAGGCTGTGATAAAATCCTTAAAACGGGTGTGGTTGGCTTTCGCTTTAAAATGCGCGACTGCTTTAATCGCTGCCACCGTGAGCGTCATGTTAAATTTATCTGTAGCACCCAAATGCGCGACATAGTCTTGCAATTGTTGTACAATGTTTTCTTCCGCTTGCACTACACCATAGCGGTGAATGTGAATCCAGGCCAATCGAAAATGTGCTTCATGTGTGAATAATTCAGCTGGAAAAGTGCCTGCTTTAAATTGGGCTTCAAAAGCAGTATCCGAAAAAGCATAGTGGTCTTGCATGGCAGAATCAAATTAGCATTGGTAAACGAAATTACACATTATTTTTCAAAACCCAATTTCTATTTTAACATTCTAGTTAATACGACCATGTAACATGTAAAGGTTTTGGCATCCATGGGAATTTTAGGATAGAAAAAGAAAAAGGTGATTGGTTCAATAAGAGATCATAGGCTCTCTTTTCAACCGTCATTTCCCAACGCTCTTCGTTTTCTTGTAATTTCCCGTCACGTACCAACCAATTTCCTCTAAAACCTTCTATAGAAGTAGAACCAATGGCAGGCCAATGACCAATAACTGCTTGAAATAGACTTTCTATTAGTTGTTGTTCGGTATCGGTTAGCGTGATAGCTGTGTTGTGAAGTGGAGTGGTTAAGGGTAAGCCACAGAGGATTTTGTTTAGCGGTAGGAAAATTTCTTCCGTATCTGTTAGTCCAGTGGCAAGATATTGTAGACAAAAGACGGCTTTTTCTTGAGCAGTTGGAGTTACAAATTGGTCTTCTGTTGTTAATTGCAACCGTTTAAACAACATTTGAATGTAATTATTTAGAATTACAATTCCTGCATTTTTAATTGGAAAAATTTGAACAAGAGCCATAGGATTAACTTTAATGTGAAAGTGTTGTTTGTAAAAAACTACTTTTTGCTAAGATAGAAAGAATATTGCATTTTAAAATAGGGTGGTGCAGTTAGTGATTTTTGAGGTTTTATTAGTTTCTGTGTCAAATTTTTTTTAAAAAAACCATTGCCACAAAAAGTGTGGCAAACTATTTGTGTCAAATAAAATGACACAAAAAAATTGACACAACGTTATGCTGTTTTTAATTTATAGGATTACGCTATGAAAGATAGAAAAATTTTTAAAACGCCTTTATTATTTTCTCAAGAAGAAATGGCTTTATTGTTAGGGATTACGCGAAGTAGCTGGTCGATGTATGTTTCGGGTTTACGTAGTATTCCTACTGAAGCCACCCTAAAATTAGCCAAACTGCTACAAAGTGCAGCACAATTGCCGTTGGCTACTCTAGAGCTTTCTCATAGAACCGTTCAAGAAGGTAAGAAAAAAAAGATGCTACAAGAAGAATTGGCAAAAAACAAATGGGAAACGGAAGTGGTAGAAAGGAAATTAGCAAAAATGCAAAAGCAGTTTCAAGAAGCCGAAAACACGCTTCAGTTTATAAGCGTGCATGAAAATCTGGGAGATTTCAACGAACAAGAAGTTTGTATCCTGCAAAATGTAAAAAATAGAGCCCTGACTCAAGTTGAAAAAAATGGTCTACACTTGCAGGCCCAATACCAACGCCACTTGCGCGCTCTTAAATCCTACCAAAAACAATTGGAAAAAGAAATAAAGTAAGTTGCAATTTATTAACCTTGCTTCACCTTAATCATTTTTCCTTTCCATTCAAAACGGTTAATAGTGGAGGTAAAATAAATTTCGTTATCATACACATATTCAATTTTCACATACATTTGGTCTTCTAACGTGTATGCTGGATTGGGAAAGGTGTTTTTAATGCAAGTTGCAATGAATTCGCAATCGTTGACCCATACCAGTTTCGATTGAATGATGTATTTACCTCCTTCATGGTATTCGGTATGCAGGTCTTTGTGAATACTAACTTTCACTTCTTTGCCTTCAAAATAGTAAATAAAAGTTCCTTCGTGGGCAATGTCGCATTCGGATGTAGATAAGGTGGTAAATCCCATGAAAACATAAATCATAAGTGATAATAACCCCACGGTTTTTACATATTTTGAAAAACGGAACGCTTTAGGAAAACGTTTGGATGAGGCTTTTCCAAGACGAGGGATTTCTGGTAAGTTCATGATGCTAGTATTACAAATGGTTACAACTGTGTTCCTTTGGTAATAGCAATCTCTAAAGTACTTCTTTTTTTAGAAAGTTGGCTTTATAAATTCACTAAAACGAGAAAATTTTAAGATTTTTTTAAGATTTTTTTCTTACAACCGCAATTGCTGAAAGAATTTTCTCTCATGAAGGTGCTTTTGTGGTTTCTCTTTGATAGAGTAATAACTCAATTTGCATTGGTGAAAACCCAAAATAAAAACCCATTATAACTTTTCTAATTGTTCCAAAACGCCTTTTTTATAACTTCGGCTAATGGGTAATGCTTTTTGATGTACTTCCACATATTCATTGGTAAAAGAATCAATTTTACTTACTGAAACCAAAAACGAACGATGAATGCGTAAAAATTTGTGTTGGGGCAACTTAGCTTCTATATTGGAAATGGTTTCTCGAGTAATACAGTTTTTTTGGGTAGTTACGATTTTTAAATAATCGCTCACACTTTCAATGTATAAGATGTCGTCGAAATTGATTTTAACCATTTTACGGTCCGATTTTACAAAAATAAAATCCGTTTCAAAGGATAGGTTTTCCGTAATAGGAGTAACGTCTATTTGAATATTTTCGTCTAAATATTTATTCACGGCTTGTAAGAAGCGTTCAAACGAAATGGGTTTCAATAAATAATCCACCGCTTGTAAATCGAAACCGGCTATGGCATATTCGCGATAAGCGGTAGTAAAAATAATTTTGATGTTTTTATTAATCGATTTGGCAAAAGATAAACCGTTAATTTCAGGCATGTTGATGTCTAAAAAAATCAAATCAATTTTCTGTGTATTGATGAGGTGAAAAGCTTCCAGTGCATTTTTGCAACTGCCACACAACTGAAATGCATTAATTTTAGCCACATGCGATTCTAAAATTTCACGTGCGGTAATTTCATCATCTATAATCAAACAATTGTAGGTATTCATCTTACTCCAATTTAATTTCTAAAGCAACAGCAAAGTTATCTGTTGTGGTTACGATATTCAATTCGTGCTTTTCAGGATACAGCAAAGCCAATCTTTTTTTTATGTTTTCCAAACCAATGCCTGTGCTGCTTTCTTGTTCTTTTAAATAGGCACTATTGCTACAATAAAAGTTCAGTTGGTCCTTTGTAGCTTGCAATCGAATAGAAACAGTTAAAAAATGGTTGATAATATTACCGTGTTTAAAAGCATTTTCAATAAAGGGCAAAAACAGCATGGGCGGAATCAAAAGGGTTTCATTTTCAATTGCAGTAGTAAAATCAACTTTCAACCGATCTTGAAACCGTATTTTTTCCAAATCGATATATTCATGAATGTGTGCTACTTCTTCTGAAAGGACGACTTTAGGTTTCTGAACTTGGTACAAAATATAATCGAGTAAGTTGGAAAGTTTTAAGATAACATCGGGTGTGTATTCCGATTTTTTCAAAGACAAACCGTAAATCGTATTTAAGGTGTTGAATAAAAAATGCGGATGTATTTGTTTTTTTAAATAATTGAGTTCTTGTTGTTTGATTTGTAAATTGGTTTCCAATATTTTGTTTTCCAAAGCTTTAAACTGCGATTGCACATTGAAATTATGATTTAAGATATACACAAAGCTAATGACAGCCACAATGAGGTACACTAAAATAAGAATGAAAATAAAATTCCGACCCATAGGAGGTACTTTGGCAATATCGAGCTTGGTAATGAAAATAAAACTTCCATAAATAGCCATAGTAATCAGATAAACACTCATAGCTAGAGTATAAAAACCATATAAGAATAACTGCGCATATTTTTTTGTAAGCAAGTATTTTGGGATAAGCACATAAATGGTAATGTAAGTAGTGAGAAGCGTTATGGGTAATAGTAAGCTGGAGAACCAAGTAATATAAACCGTATCGTTTGAATTATAACTAAAGAAATACACAAAAAAGAACCAAACTCCAATCCAAAAGAAGCAATGGAGGAGTAGGGATTTTGTTGTTTGGAACCAATTTGAAAACATGGTAGCAAGATAAACTAAATATTTGTGATGTTTTTAAAATTGCGACAGATAACCGGTTTCGAACCCTATTTGTCAAAATAAATCTTAAATTGTATTTTTCACGTTTCAATTTGGTTAAAAAGGGAAGGAAAAGGTTCATACGTCGCATAAAAAGTTAAAGATTTGTTTTAAAAAATAGCTTTGTGATGTTATAAATCCAAAAAAATATAGAATTATGAAAGTTATTTTAGACAGAATTTATGAAGGCGGTCCTTTTTTTATGGTGCCAATTGTTTTTATTCTAATTGCCATTTTAGTTTTGTTGGTTTGGGCCTTATTGAAAAGAGAAAACCTCCACAAGTGTAAAGAGTTGATTGCCTCCTTAAGTCTTTTTGTTTTGGTTTGGGGATTTTTAGGTCAGGCCATCGGATTAATAGGTGCTTTTGATGCCATACAATCGATGGGAAGTATAACTAATGAAATGTTGGCAGGTGGTTTGAAAGTCACTTTTTTGACCGTGGTGTTTGGGATGTTTACGTTTTTGATAGGCCGTGTAGGGATTATTATCTTAACGGTTTTAGATAAAAGTCAGAAGGGGTAAGTCGAAAGTCAAAAGTCGAAAGTCAAAAGTCGAAAGTCAAAAGTCGAAAGTCAAAAGTCAAAAAGAAAAAGGAAAGTGTCCCGTTTGAAAGAATAGGAGGCTTTCTTTTTTTGTAATTAGGTTATATTCTGTATATTCGTTTTTCCCAAATCTCAACTAGTGGCTTATATATTACTTGCTTTAGGAATTGTCTTTTTTTTAGTATTTGCTTATAATGTAATTATTGAGCCCATCTATGCTTTCTTTTTTAGAAAGCCCATTTATGTGCATTGGTATTGGTTTCCTAAAAAGTTAAGCTTACCGCAAATGCAAATTTTGCATGACCAATTTGATTTTTATCAAAAATTACCACCACTTCAACAAAAGTATTTTGAACACCGAGTCGCTACTTTTATTCAAAATTATCCTTTTATTGGAAAAGAGGGATTGGAAGTAACCGATGAAATGAAGGTACTTATTGCAGCAACAGCTGTGATGTTGACCTTTGGTATGCGAAATTATTTGTTTACGGTTATTGATAAAATTATTATTTATCCCGATGTGTATTATTCAACTTTTAACCAAGAGTATCATAAAGGAGAATTCAATCCGAGAATGAAAGCTATTGTTTTTTCTTGGAAGCATTTTTTAGAAGGTTACCAAATTAGTAACGATAATTTGAATTTAGGATTGCATGAATTTGGTCACGTATTGCATTATCAAGGATTAAAAAGTTCCGATACTTCGGCTACCATTTTTGCCGTTACCTATGAGCAAATTATTAAAGAAGTAAAATATCCTGCCAATTATTCTAAATTATTGCAATCCAATTATTTTAGAATTTATGCCTATACCAATGAATTTGAGTTTATCGCTGTGATCTTGGAACATTTCTTTGAAACACCCGAAGAATTCAAGAAAGAATTTCCTCCCTTATTTGAAAAAGTTAAAGTGATGATTAATTTTACGCAATATTAGTTTTATAAAAAATTAATATTCAGCTAATTATGTGTTTTATGACTAAATATTTAGTAAATTTGTAAGTAACAAATAGACGCGTCATGAAACAGAAAGTTCCCATTTCAACGATTATGACCCAAGATGTTGTAAAGTTGAATATTTCCGACAATCTCACCAAAGCCGAATCTCTTTTTAAAAAGCATCACATTAGGCACATTCCTGTTGTTTCTGGTAATAAAATTATTGGGATGCTCAGTTATACCGATTTACTGCGGATTTCCTTTGCTGATGCAGTGGATGATGATGAAGATGAAATAGACACTACTGTATATAATATGTTTACCGTAGAGCAAGTGATGGCAAAAAAACTAGTGACTATAACACCTGAAACTACAATAAAAGAGGCCGCTGAAATATTAGCTTCTAAAGAATTTCATGCTTTGCCTGTTTGTGAAGGCAATTTATTAGTGGGTATTGTAACCACTACCGATTTGATCAAGTACTTAATCGATCAATATTAAAGAGAAAGAACCTGACAAGAGTTTTAGGTCCTGTCAGGATGAAATAGTATTTATTTTGTAATTTCTTTTAAATTCGCTATTGTCGCTGTTGGATTGGTAGCTCCAAATACATAGCTTCCAGCCACTAAAACATCAGCACCAGCATCGACTAATTGTTTGGCATTTTGATTAGTTACACCACCGTCGATTTCAATCAATGTGGTTGCATTATTTCTTGTGATGATTTCTTTTAATTGTTGTACCTTTTTATAGGTGTTTTCAATAAAAGATTGACCACCAAAGCCAGGATTGACACTCATAAGACAAACTAAATCAATATCTTTAATAGTATCTTCTAATAAGGCTACATTGGTGTGTGGATTAATGGCTACACCTGCTTTCATACCTTCTGCTTTAATCGCTTGTAAAGAACGGTGTAAGTGCGTACACGCTTCATAATGCACTGTAAGTATATCGGCACCTAAATTTTTAAAAGTAGTAATGTAACGATCTGGGTCGACTATCATTAAATGTACGTCGATTGTTTTTTTAGCATGTTTACTAATGGCTTGTAAAACGGGCATTCCAAAAGAAATGTTTGGAACAAAAACACCGTCCATAATATCAATATGAAACCAGTCTGCTTCACTATTGTTAATCATTTCGATGTCTCTTTGTAAATTGGCAAAATCTGCTGCTAAAACAGATGGTGCAATCAAGGTATTTTTTGAAGTACTCATTGTGTAGTTATGTTGTTTGTGCAAAGATATTATTTAGAAGTTAGATTGAAATAGTTTTAGAAATAAAATCCTTTTCTAAAGCATAAAAAAAGCTTTTTTGAAATTCAAAAAAGCCTTTTTAAAGAATAGAATGCAATTATTATTGCTCTAATTTTGATAAATCTAATTCCTTTAAAAAAGATTTTAATTCATCTAGTGTGATTCTTTCTCCTTTTAAAGCTACTTGAAAACGTTCTTTATAGATGAAAGTAATAGACGAACTAATATTATCTGGATTTTCGTCTTCTTCTGTTAAACATTTGAAGCCATGAATAGTTTCCGTTTTTTTTGTTTCTGTATCGTTGATAGTTTCTACATTCATAGACAGCGCCATGATGGTTAAACTGATAATGCTACTTCCAGTTTCACCAGCACCATCCATAATACTCACTTCAATTTCTTTTCCTGTTACTTCATCACCATATTTCGCGTCGGCTGTTGTTAATCCCATCATGGAAGCATCACCTGCATTAAAACGGTTTCTTTTTAATCCACCAACTTGTTCCGCCAATACTTCTTTTAAAACATCATTGGAAACAGGTGTCATGGTTTTTAAAGCTTCCAGTTGTTTTTCATTTTCTTTTAATGCGTCTCCTGCTTTACTAATGTTGTTAAAGCCTTCAACAGCATCCATTACTCCTGGTTCATCTTTTTTTTCTTCTGTTTTTTTACATGCTATCATGGCTAGCATTGAAAGTAATACAATTGTTTTTTTCATGTTATTCTGCTTAGATTTGATGTAAAAATAAGATAAGATTTGAATTTTATATAGAAAACGAAGAAGAAATTCTACTTAAAAAACAAAACCACGGACACCCGAGCATTTTTATGCGAACTGACCGTGAGTTTGTTTCACAAAAACAAAACCACGGTAATCAGCCGTGGTTTCAATCATCAATCAAAAAACGAACAGTTATTGAAACTGTTGTTGCTTTCTATATGTTTGGTTTCAATCATCACCCGAGAGCTTTGCTCGAACTGACGGAGAGAAACGGAGTAACCTATTAAAATCAGTTATAGTGACTGTTTTGTAATGATGTAAAATTAAAAAACAAATTCCAAATTACAAATATTGGAATTTGGAATTTATCCCGAAACTTAGAAATTATAATTTATCCTAAATAGGTTTTTAATATTTTACTTCTAGAAGTGTGTTTTAAACGTCTAATTGCTTTTTCTTTAATCTGACGTACACGCTCACGAGTTAAATCGAAAGTTTCTCCAATTTCTTCAAGAGTCATTGGGTGTTGATCACCTAAACCAAAATAAAGGCGAACTACATCTGCTTCTCTTGGGGTTAAGGTTTCTAAAGCTCTTTCAATTTCTGTTTGTAATGACTCGTGAATTAACTCTCTGTCAGGGTTTGGAGATTCTCCAGAACGCAATACATCGTATAAGTTCGAATCTTCACCTTCTACAAGAGGCGCATCCATTGATAAATGACGTCCAGAGTTTTTCATAGACTCTTTTACATCATTTACGGTCATGTCTAGTTCTTTTGCAATTTCCTCAGCAGATGGAGCGCGTTCACTAGATTGCTCTAGTAAAGCATACATCTTGTTGATTTTATTGATAGAACCAATTTTATTTAAGGGTAAACGTACAATACGAGATTGTTCAGCTAAAGCTTGAAGAATCGATTGACGAATCCACCAAACCGCATAAGAAATGAATTTAAAACCACGGGTTTCGTCAAAACGTTGTGCCGCTTTAATTAAACCAAGATTTCCTTCGTTAATTAAATCGGGTAATGTTAAACCTTGATTTTGATATTGTTTAGCTACAGAAACTACGAAACGTAAATTAGCCTTTGTTAATTTTTCAAGAGCTCTTTGATCTCCTGCCTTAATACGTTGTGCTAATTCTACTTCTTCATCTGCAGTAATAAGGTCAACTTTTCCAATTTCTTGTAGGTATTTGTCTAGGGAAGCAGTTTCACGATTCGTTACCTGCTTGGTGATTTTGAGTTGTCTCATTTATATAATTCCTCTAAATTTTTAAGTGTTACAGTAGTTATACGTAAGAGGTTACTAAAAAGTTACAAAAACTTTAAAAAAATTATTCAGTGAGGTAATTTTTTATTTTGGAGGTGTAAAAATCTATTTTTTGATACATTCTGTTGAAGAATATTTTTTGATCTTTTTTGCCTGCTTTGGAAATGGACATGGAATTTTTCAATTGATTAAAAATAAATTCTTTTTCTTCATTGCAAATCTTTGCATCAGAGGTTACATAATAACTTAACATGTTGTGTGGGATAAAAAAAGAAGCTTGTTTTTCATTGGTAAACAAAACGGTATTATTTAAAAGTAATAATTCATTGTAAAACAGTTCGAAAGTAGAACTGTCGTTTCGCACTTCTTCTTCTATTTTTAAAATAATATTTTTAATATCTTCTATAATGGATAGCGCATTGTTGAAGTGGAGTAGTCCTGCTTCATAGAAATAATATATTTGCTGTAAGGAACTATTAATAGTAGTATCGTTCCAAATTTCAATGCGTTTGTTGTTTTCAAATATTTGGACTAAGCGAGTTGATTCCTGTAATAATGAGATGTCCATTGTAAAATTTTCAAAGCTTATGTTTTGATCGGAAGTAAGAATGTTTAACCAAACATAAATTTTAAATTTTGCAAGAACACTTCCTCCCAACGTGTAATGTAAGGGAATGTCTTTAGCAGAATAATAGATGCAGCTGTATTGACTATATGGTTGTAATAAGTTGATAGATTTTTCCAAATAGGCTTTAAAATCGGTTATAGATTTAATAGTATTGGTTTTGTCTAAAATGTATTTGTTTTCTTTTCGGAATAAGGTATCCATAGCAATAGCAAAATGATTGCACAAAAGAATGGTTTCATCAATAGAAAATTTACTCTTTAATGAAATTCTCCGATGTGCTGCATCATAGCTAATGCCTAAAACTTTTGCAATTTCATCTAAAAGGGATTTGTTTTGAACCTTTTTTTGAATGGCTTTTAAAAGGAGTTCTTGGTTTTTCATTTTGTGATTTTCGCAAATACAAATATAAGTAATATTATTTAACGCAATTTTTTTTGTGATTTATAAAGTAGGTTTGTTTTACTATTAATCCATTCTTAAATATATGAAAGCAAAATATTTCAACAAATCAGAAGAAGAACGTGTTTTTTATTCCACTTTAAAGGAGAAAGTACGGTTGCAATTTAATGATAAGCAGATTGGTCATGGAAATGTAACCTTTTGGAGAAAAGGCATTTTTTGGTTTTTACTTTGTTATACCAGTTATGTGATACTTTTTATAAGAGAAATATCGGTTTTTCAATTTTTTATGAGTTACTTTATTTTTCAATTGGCAGGTTTACTTATAGGCTTTAGTTTAGGACATGATGCGAGTCATAATACTGCTTTTAAAAATAAAAGATACAATGCCATACTTCATTTTATTAGTTTTATGACAGTGGGAATTGATCCAATGTTATGGGGTTTAAGACATATTCGTTCCCATCATTTATATGCTAATGTAGAAGGTAGTGATGTTGATATCGATAAAAATCCTTTTTTGCGGTTAAGTCCTACACATCCTTGGGCTCCAAAGCATAAATTTCAGGCCTATTATGCTCCTTTTGTATATATGCTAACCTTATTGCATTCTGTTTTTGTGAGTGATTGGATTTATTTGTTTTCCAATGATTATGATTGGATGAAAAAAGGAATTTCAACTCTAGAATTGTATTTTCGCTTTTTTCTTTACAAAATAGTGTATTTTGCATTAGTATTACTTCTTCCTATACTTTTTACTACATTCAGTTGGAAAATCATACTTTTTGCTTTTTTATTATCGAGTGCATTTACTTCGCTAATTTTTATTGTGATGCTAGTGGGAACTCATTTTTTTGAAGAAGCCTATTACCCAGTTTCAAATGATGAAAATTTAGAGCATTCATGGGCTGTACATCAACTATACACGAGTTGTGATTGGAATGCAGATAAATCTTGGGCTAGATTTATAAGTGGAGGTTCTAATTGTCATGCTGCACATCATTTATTTCCTAATATTTGTCACGTCAATTACAAGGAAATTAATACAATTATTAAGGAAACTACTCAAAAATATCAATTACCTTATCATCATAAGACTTTATTGGAAATGGTAATGTCTCATTTTAAACATCTTCATAAAATGGGTAAATTAAAGTAAAGCGTATGTCAGTTTTGTTAAAAAGAAATAGTTCTAATTTATATCATAATTGGGATGCAGTTACCAGTAGTGACCTATTATTTTATTCATTACTTATTAATCGATTTCAGAAGAAATGTTTTTTTAAAAAATGTAAACCAATAAGTAAGAAAAAATAAGACAAAATTTATAAAGTATTGATTATTCTACTTTAAAGAAACCGTTTTTTTCTACAAACTCACCTTCATTGGTATACCCATAAATTGAAATTTCATAAGTTCCTTCTACATCAGAGGTGTAAAAAGAAATGGGTTGGTTTAATGAGGTAGTTTGTTGCCAAAGCAATTGTGTTCGATAATCTGGAATTCGCTCTAAAGCAGCCTTGTCTTTATAATCGGGTACATAGGGTTGTTGTTTGTAAAGAGGAACAATATATTCGGTATTCCATTTTTTTGTGCTACTCTCTTCAAAAGAGCCATCAGTAGTATGTATGATAAACAAACCACTGTATAGTTTGTTGCCCAAGTAATAGGGTTGGATATTGATAGCGATACTTTTTATTTTATTGTATTCAATTTTTAAAAGATCGTTTGGGTTTATAATTACAGAACCATCCACAAGAGTGAGTGGATTTTCATTTAATTCTAACTGAACACCAGTATTTCTAAAATGAATTTTAAATTGGTCATTTTTTTCAGTATAATACACTTGATTTGGTACTTCAGTAATGAATTCTTTTAGAGAAGTGAAACGATTGTATTTTTCAACTGGAAAAACTTCTAAATAATTAGGATTAATTGATGGTAATGCTTTTGGTTGAAAGGTACTATCTTTTTTTATTTCATAATATGCATTTTCGATTTGAGAAGCAATGGCTCTTTTTTCAATTTCTTTAGTATAGTTTGTTTCTAAATATATTGTTGGTGTTTGTTTTATAGCCAAAATTCCTGGTTGTAATTTAGAATCCAATTCCAATGTGTAGTTTTCATTTTCACTAATAATTTCAAGAAAGGGCCTAGAACTGTGTAAAGGTCTAGCTAAAATAAAATGGAATTGCCCTTTGTGGTTAGTGGAAGTAACCTGGATAAAGTCTTTATTACCTTTGTCTAATAATGCAATGCCAATGTTTTCCAGAGGAAGTAAACTATCCAGTCGTTGTATTTTACCTGAAATGAGTTCTCCTTTGGCTTCAGGAAGAAGCGTAATAGGATTGCTATTTGAAGCTGGGTTTGGGAAACTAAAAAGTGAACCAAAAGGAACATTTATGGCATCTTTTTTTCGAACAGAAATAGTAAAATTTCCTTTTTCATTGGTTATAAAATCACTAAAAGTAATGGCTTCTCTTTTTGAGTAATTTTTTAGTTCGATTTCAGGAGAAGTTGAACTAGGAACAGTTGAGGTATCAAAGCGTATTTTTTCATTTTGATTTTCTTGATACGGATTAATAATCAGCAATTCATTACTCGTAAAATTAAGGGGAGAAGCACTCAACATCCATTGGGTGTAAGTTAAAAGATAATAAGTTCCTGTTTTTAATTCAGTAGGAATGAAAAAATAACCTGAAGCGGTTCCTTTGTCTAAATAATGCTTGTGTACAAAAATTTCTTTTCCAGAAGCATCAATGCATTTTACATAAGCTACTTTACTCAGTTCACTTGCTTGATTGTTTTGTTGTAAACAATATAAAGAATACCTTAATTTTTCTCCGGTTATAAGAGTTTTGGCGTTTACTTGTAAAGCCATGGTTTCTTTATATAGATTCCAATCTATGGTTTGACTAAACAGGATTTGATATAAAAATAGAAATAATAGGGTTGCTTTTTTCATTGCCAAAAATCGGGTTGAACATTAGATGAAAAAGAAGTACAGTCTGTACAATTTGGATAAACAAGTATTATGTTTTCTTCATTTTCTAAATCACCTGATGCATAGATTAAAATTCCAGCTTGCGTAACATATTTCATGTCATTTCGAGCACCTACTTCAAGTCCCATGTAGCCTATCGGTAACTCATCAATATCACTACGATATTCAAAAATATTACATGAAAACAAATAATTTTCTGATGTTTCGGAAGGGAAAATGTCTTCGAAATTAAAAAAGATTCTTTTTTCTGAAACTGTGGTTACATCAAAATAACCTACCACTTTTTCATCTGGATTAGTAACACTTTTAATGTTTCCATTAATAAATCCAGGTTGCACTTGAGATAATAGACTGCCCGTAGCTGAAAGTGTTTTTAATGTTTTGTAAAAATTATTTGCTTCCGGGTTTTGAATGTATTGCCTTACTAAGACACTGTAACGATGTGCAATTTTAGGATCGTTTTTACGAATAAAATGAATATTAAAATCGGATACTATATCTTCAGTTTGATTTTCAGTAGTTGTAACATTGATTGTATTGGAAAAATTGTTGCTATAACAAATTTGAGTTTCTTCTGTACGAGGAACTAACTGTAATTGATTATTAGAATCTACAATTAATTTATTTGGGCTCCAATAAGGAGGTATTACGATGTACGTTTCGATAAATTCATAGCGATAAAATTTGGAAGCGTTATTAGGGTCTGTTGAATTTACATTAATAGCAACACCCAGTTCATTTTCTTTAATTTCTTGAGTTGCAGTTACCTCACTTATTTGTGAGGTGGCAGGCATGGTTTCGCTATTTGAAATATAACTTTTACCATTACTGGTTGTGATTTTTAAAGTATAAAGGAGGTTTGGTTCAATTTGAAATTCTTGATTAGAAATATAGGTGTCGCCCACTTCCGAAAAAGGAAACTCCAAACCGGTATTGGTTGTTATCATGACGCTTGCTCCGTGTTCAATATTTGGTAATTCTGATTCTAAAGGTATGGTGCGTGATAAAGTAATGTTATGCTTTTTGTATTCATTTGTAATTGTAGCTTCTACTACTAATAAATCTTCAAAATTTTCAGTTTGAAGTTCGTAAGGTTCCGTACAACTTACAATGGCAATCAAAATTAATACGATGTACTGTTTTAATTTCATGTTTTTAAAATTTGAAGTTATAAGTTATAGTAGGAATTGGATATGCAAAGATACTTGATTTATAGGCTTTTATTTTACCATTGTCGGTAACAAAAAAAACAGATTGAGGATTGTTTCTACCCAGTAAATTATAAACAGAAATATTCCAAAAACTGTGAAATGGTTTTTTAACTTTATGATTTCCTTCGATATTAAACCCAACATCTACTCGATAATAATCAGGTATTCTAAATTTATTTCGATCACTATATAAAGTATATTGTGCATTACCATAGGTATAGGAACCAATAGGATAGGTAACAGGTCTACCTGTTTGGTAAGTAAAATTAAATGAAGCACTGTATCTTTGTGTAAATTTATAATTTAGAATGGCATTAAAATCATGTGGTTTGTCAAAGTTAGATGCGAAATACTTACCGTTGTTGACTCTTTTGTCTGCAGTTTCCCCATTTAATTGAATTAAAGAACGAGAATATGTATATCCAACCCATCCGTTAAGCTTTCCTTCTGATTTTTTAATTAGAAATTCTACACCGTATGCTTTTCCTTTTCCTTGTATGGCATCAGTTTCTACAGATTCACTCAAAATGAGGTCAGAACCTACTTTAAAATCTAAAAAGTTTTCGGTTTTTTTATAATAACCTTCAACGCTAAATTGGTATAAGTCCTCTTTAAAATTTTTGAAATAACCTAATGCTATTTGTTGGCCATAAGAAGGTTTGATATTCAAATCTGCTAATTTCCAAGTGTCAGTAGGAGATTGAGTGGTGTTTGAGGATAATTTATGCAAATACTGATAGTTGGTGGTATAAGCTAGTTTTATCGAGGAAGTTTCGGTTAATAGATAACGAGTACCTAATCGATATTCAAAACCATTATAATTTTTAATTACCTCATTATTACCATACTCTTTTATTTCTTTTACATATCCAGGAGCTATAGGTGCACCATCTTCATATACGGTTTGAGTTGCTGGTCCTAAAGCTAAAAAGGTAGAGTACCTAAGGCCTAAATTGAAAGAAAGTTTTTTGTTAAGTGTGTATTCGTCGTTTATAAAAAGATCATTTTCCAAGCCTTTTTCTTGGTCTATTTTTTTATATGTTAACAAGGAATTAGTATCACTAGGATTTAACTCACCAGGATTTAAAAGATATAAAACCGAATTTAATCCATAGGTGAATTTGTGTTTTTCATTGTAGAAATATACATTTTTGAAAATGAATTTCGATTCGTTAATATTAAAATTATAATTAAAAGATTTTAAATTGTTGGAATCATAATCAATTGCAAATGCATAGTTACTATTAATCAATTGAAAAGTAGCGATGTTTTTAGCGTTAAAATTGTGTCTCCATTTTAGGGATACAGCCGTATTGGAATAACTGTATAAGGAATCAGAAGAAATTTTAAACTTGTCTTTACTGTAGTAAATGCTAGTTTCTAAAGTGTTATTTTCGTTAATTTTATGACTGTATTTTAAATACGCATCATAAAAGCTAGCGTCACTTTTATTTAGTTCCTTATTGTCAATTTGTTTTAAAATCCATTTCGAATAAGTAGCTCTTACACCACCTATTAGGGAGGCTTTTTCTTTAATAATTGGAGTTGTAAATGTTAAGTTAGAGGTTACAGGACCAATACCTCCTTCACCTTTGAATTTTTCATAATTACCTTCTTTGGAGTTAATTTCAAAAACAGAAGCAATTCGCCCGCCAAATTCTGCTGGAATATAACCTTTGTAAATATTAACATCATTGACTAAATAAGGATTTACGGAACTAAAAAAACCAAAGAAATGAGAAGGATTATAAATTGTTGCATTATCTAATAAAAATAAATTTTGATCGTCTTTACCACCTCTAACATTGATTCCAGAGGTTCCTTCTCCAGCTGTTTTAATTCCAGGTAATGCCAAAGCCAATTTTATAATGTCTCTTTCTCCTAACACTAATGGAACACTTTTTGCTTTTTCTACGTTAAAAGTAGTGACTCCGCTGGCTATTTCTTTAACTTCTTTATTTCGTTCTCTCTCAACAACGACTTCATTTAATAAGGTTACACTTTCGGTTAACTGAAAATGTAAGACAGCATCTTTTTTCAAGACAATCTTTCGGTTCAGTTTTTTGTAAGACATGGCATTAATTTCAAGGATGTTTAAGCCGTCTGGGAGTACTATTTTAAAATGACCGTCGATATCTGTTTCCGTTTTTATATTTCGGTTTGTAGCTGAAATAAGTACACCAGATAAAGGATTTTTAGTTTTGGTATCCAAGATCATTCCTTCTATAACATGTGTTTTTTTGGTGTTTCCTTCTTCCTGTTTACCAATAATAGTAATAGCATCATTTTCATCTGTAGCATCTACTAATTTTTCAAAGAAAAGCGGATTGGATTGGTCTGCAGTAGGTAAACTATCTGTCTGAATAAGGGAAGTATTTAACTGGTTGTAAATAAAATTATTTTGTGTAATGATATACGTATTATTGGTATGGAAAAAATTAAGATTGGTTTCTTTTAAAATAGCACTCAAAATTGAAGAAACCGGCTCATTTGTAAAAGAAGCAGTTATTTTATGATTCAAATGAGACCAATTACTATCAAAATAAAATTTTTCATTGGTTTTATTTTCAATTTCCAAGAAGCATTCCTGTATAGGTTTATCGTTAAAAGAAACGGATATATTTGGTTCCTTAACCTGCGCATGTAGTAAATTGAAACATATTAAAAAGAGATAAATACTAATTTTTTTCATTTACAACCTCTTTTAATGTATTGATATATAGTACTAATTTTTTCATGAATTCTTTTGGGTCATTTTTCTCTGTGTAAGCATTTTCAGAATAGAAATTTTTAACTTCTTTTTTAAAATTTGGGAATATTTTGATGCAATCTTTTTTTGAATTTACAAGAATATAATTGTTATTGTAAACGAGGTAGTAGTTATATGTTGGTTCAAACTCATAGTGTATCAAATTTTTATCCAATATTTTAAAACGCTTGGCTTTATGTTTAACCAGTAAAGAGATGGGTTTGTCAATGCTCAATTCATAAATGCCTTGCAAAGAATGGGGGCCAGCACTTTTTAAGTTTACAAAATGCAAGCCATACATCGTAAAATGTGTCAATTTTGTAGAATCCACAATTACGCCATATAAGGATGTTTTTGGATCGGGTTTTACAATAAGTTCTTGAGAAAAAAGATCATATTGTAATTCTATCTCATTGAAAGTTATGCTTTCAATCGTTATACTGCCTTTGGTGTAGTTTTTATTGGTTTTTAAAAACTGATTTTTTGAATTTAGAACAAGGTAGGAGTTGATGTATAAACGACCATTATATAGGTGCGAATTTTGTTGGCTAACCTGAGTATCGAAATAATCGGAAATAGAATTTAGGCTTTGACTTTTAGATTGTATGGAAACCAAAAAGAATAAGATCAAAAGAACTCTTTTTGTTGCTTTCATTTTGTTTTTTTGTTTTGAATTTATAAATATAGATTATTTTTTGAATTATGGGTGTGTCAGAATTCAATTTTAACTTCTTAGTGATAGTAAGTAAAGTAAAAAACCCTATAAAATATAGGGTTTTGAGTTTTAATTGATTTTATAGGTAACACCACTTTGTATCGAAAAGGAATACGGATTGAAATTGGGTTTACTCTTATAGGAGTTGGTTTGATACTTTATAACAGGATTTAGATTGAGTTGAATTTTATCTGTTATTTTATAGTGTATTCCAAGTCCTAAGTCTAAAGCAATATTAACTTTAGATAAATTAGAAGCGTTGCCTATTTCCATTTCTTGAGTTTCATTGGACCCCATTAAAAGAGAATTGTTCTTTAAATATTGTGGAATTATTCCTCCAAAAACAGCCCATCCAAGTTTTGAATCTTCTTCTGAAATGTCGTAATAAAGCTCTAATGGGATTTCATAATAAGTCAGTCTTTGTTTCAATTGAATAGCTGTGTTATTTGTAAAAGAAGCATTAAGTGTGCTAGAAGTAATCGTATTGTTGAGTTCAATATTTCTATAATCCCTAATATTATCGTTATTCAATTGAGTATTATAACTTAAGTTGTGAACGGAAATACCAGCTCGGAAACCTATTTTTGAAAACATAGTTCTAAAATAAACGCCATATGCAGTTGTTATAGGATGAGATTTTTCATAGGAATCAAATGAATCATTAATAGAAGAGCCCTTTTTTAAAGAACTAAAAATAGAAGGTCCGTAAAATGCTGTTACATAAAATGTTTCGTTCGATTTTTTTTGTTTTTTCTTCTTTTTTTCTTCTTGAGATTCTTTTTTGTTAAAAGTTTTTTTGGTTTGATTTTTTTCAATAGGCAAAGCTGTTGAATCTTTACTAGTGTTTTCAGTTATTAGTGTTGGTTTATTTGGGTTTACCAAAGAAATACTATCGAATACATTCTTTTCCTCCTTTGAAGTAATTTGTTCATTAGTATCATTAATAGTAATGTTTTTAGATTCTTTAATGCTTACATTTTGATTTTCTTTTTGATTTCTATTTGTATTAGGAATTTTCTTTTTAGTTGTACTCTTAGTGTTTTCTACTACTTTTTCGGGTTTAGAATTTGCACTTAATAATGTTGGGTTATTAATTGAATCAGTTACTTTTATGATATTTTTTTTAACTAAATATGTGGTGCATTCGTCATAAATACTATAGTCTGAAGTTTCTTTAATAATTGTTTTTTGTGTGGAAATGATTTTTACTTCAGGGGATGTAATTGTATCGTTTGAAATAGTATTTTTTTTCTTCTTTGGATTCATAATCATATTGTCTTTTGCAACTTCAATTTCTCTTGGTGACTGGGTATTGCTAGTACCTGAAAAAGTTTTGGTCAATAAGTATCCTAGAAGAATGCCTGTTAGTAATATAGGTATACTGAAATAGACGAACTTCCTATCTTTTTTCTTATCTAATTTTGCTTCAATAGTTTCCCAAATCAAATCATTTGGAGTTTGATTCAAGCTGTTTAGTTTATCAGCAATCATTTTTTCTAAATCACTATTTTTTCTCATGCTTTCTTACTGATTTTATAATTTTTTTTTGCGATTTATGAATCTCTTCTCTAAGTATTTTCTTGGCTCTATGGAAGTTAGATTTAGAAGTACTTTCACTAATGGCTAATAGAGAAGCGATTTCTTTATGAGAATACCCTTCTAGTTGATATAAGTTGAATACCAATCGATATTGATTTGGTAAATTTTGTATCATTTGTAGTATTTCGTTTACTGAAATATCTAAGATGTCAATAGCTTCTTCTTCCTCTTTTTCTTCAACAAATAAATAGGGGATATCACTGTTTTGAATACTTTTTTTGTATTTATCGATGGCTTTGTTGATGGTTATACGTTTCATCCAACCTTCAAAACTACCTTTGTTGTCATATTTTTTTAGATTGTTAAATATTTCAATAAAAGCATCTTGAAGATTGTCTTCTGCATCTGAAAAGCTACTGCAATATTTTAGACTCAAATGAAATAAGACGTCTTTATAGAGAAGATACAGCTCCTTTTGAGAGGCTCGATTATGGGCTAAACATTCTTGTATTAATTTTTCTAAAATCAAAATTCTTTGTTTTTATCTTTTATAAATCAAAAGCAACTAAGGCTGAATTAATCACTCTAAAGTAAGCATTTTCATTAGAAACATTTTCAAAAGCTTTATAGTCAATCCAAACAAAGCCTTGGTCTCCCCAATTTTCTCCCCATGAGTTAACAACTTTGAAGGCGTGATATGTATCTGAGTAACCAACTACTAACATCCCATGACATCTTTCAGAATCATAATTAACTCTATGTTCTCTGTATGCCGTCAGATTGAATTCATCTTTTAGTCCAAATTCAGAGGATAAAAAAAGGCTAATTAATATTGGGGTTTGATTTACTAATAATGTTTTCATTTCTGCTACCATGTTATTGCCACTAAGATATTTGAAATCACTTATTTTGGCATTTTGTGCAAGTTCATGATGAACATTTGAGGGTTGTGTTGCACAATTGTTATCAAAGTAAGGAAATGAATCCATTGGACAAACACCTCTTTCTTTTAAAAGGGTTAAGGTTTGAGTTAAACTTGTGGAACCACAGTTTCCTTGAGCAATTTGATTATAGGTGTAAGAAGGGCTCATAATAGTAGATGAAAGGAAGGGTTCGCCCGATTGAATTCTTTCTTGCATCGATTTCATATAATAGCTTACTGCCCAAGAAGCACATGATCCTTGATTTCCTTGATTTCCAATTGGTGGTAAGAAGTGCGATAAATCGTAGTTGTTAGGTAAATTATTTGGTATAATCAAGTCTTCAATTAGATTTGAATCATCTTTTAAGTATTCACCAGTTCCTACACACTCTAATCCAGTGAAAAAAATAGTACTGTCAATAATTTCTTCATCAGTTATCTCTTCCTCTATTTCTTCCTCAATATTATTTTGTAGTATGGAAAAATCTACGGGTTCATTTTCACACTGAAGAAATATAAATGAAATAATACTTATTGTAAGGGTTTTTAAAAAAGGAATCGACTTTTTCATAATAAGGCTTTTGTTTATTAAATAGTCTTGTAAAATGAAAAAGGTTGCGTATGAATAAATTGTAATTAACAAAAATCCCGTTTTAAATGAATAAAACGGGATTTTTTTATGAACTAAATAATTGAATTAACCTTGTGGGTTATCTTTCTTTTCGATTTTTTTCTCTTCTCTTGGAGGTCTAGGGATAAGTGCTTTCTTAGAGACTTTTTCTTTACGTGTTTTAGGGTCGATGCCTAGATATTTTACCATAAACACATCTCCCATTTTTACAACATCGGCTACGTTTTCTGTTCTTTCCCAAGCCAATTCAGATACGTGTAATAAAACTTCATTACCAGGTGCTTTCGTATATTCTACTACGGCTCCAAAATCTAACATTTTTATTACTTTCACTTCGTATGCTTCACCTACTTCAGGTTTGAAAACAATAGAGTCAATTTTAGCAAGTACTTTTGCAATTCCTTCCGGACTTGTTCCTAGAATTTCAACCACTCCTTGTTCGTCAACTTCATTGATAACAATAGTTGTACCTGTTTCTTTTTGTAATTCTTGAATTACTTTTCCACCAGGACCAATTAAAGCTCCAATGAAAGCTCCAGGAATTGTCCTTGTAATGATTTTTGGTGCTTTTGGTTTTACATCGGCTCTTGGTTGTGCAATGGTTTCTGTTAATTTACCTAAAATGTGTAAACGACCATCTCTTGCTTGAGCCAAAGCTTGCTCCATAATGTCATAACGTAATCCATCAATTTTGATGTCCATTTGACAAGCAGTAATTCCTTCAGCAGTACCAGTTACTTTAAAATCCATGTCTCCTAAGTGATCTTCATCACCCAAAATATCGGAAAGAACTGCAAATTTCTCACCATCTGTGATTAATCCCATAGCAATACCAGATACTGGTTTTGTCATTTGAATTCCAGCATCCATTAAGGCCATTGTTCCCGCACAAACGGTAGCCATGGAAGAAGAACCATTCGATTCTAATACTTCAGAAACCACACGAATTGTATAAGGACAATCAGCAGGAATCATGTTTTTTAAAGCACGTTGCGCTAAATTACCATGACCTACTTCTCTACGAGAAGTTCCTCTTAATGGTCTTGCTTCACCCGTTGAAAAAGGAGGGAAGTTATAGTGTAAGTAGAACTTTTCTTCACCTTGTTCACTAGGATTGTCAATCACATTTGCTTCTCTCGAAGTTCCTAAAGTTACAGTTGCCAATGCTTGTGTTTCTCCACGTGTGAAAAGTGACGATCCGTGTACTGAGGGTAAATAGTCTACTTCACACCAAATAGGTCTGATTTCTGTAGTTTTTCTACCGTCTAAACGAATTCCTTTTTCAAGGATTACATTACGTACCGCTTCTTTTTGCGTTTTATAATTGTATTTGCTTACTAATTCCTCTAAATCTGAATTCTCAGCATATTCTTCTTCCGTAAATAAAGCTTTTACTTCTTCTTTTACTAAAGCAAATTTCTCACCTCTTTCACTTTTTGCTGATGCTTCTTGAGCGATGGTATAGTATTTATCATAAGCCGCTTTTTTGACTTTTTCATATACCGTTTCGTCTTCTACTTCACCTTCATATTCTCTGTATTCAGGTGTGCCAATAGCAGCTCTTAAGCGTTGTTGTGCATGAATTTGAGTTTTGATGGCTTCATGCGCAAATTTAATGGCAGCCACCATTTCAGCTTCAGAAATTTCATGCATTTCTCCTTCTACCATGGCTACAGAATCTAAAGAAGCTCCAATCATCATGTCGATATCAGAAAGAGCCAATTGTTCTTTACTTGGGTTGATTACAAAGTTTCCATCAATACGCGCTACACGAACTTCAGAAATTAAGTTGTAAAAAGGGATGTCTGAAACAGCTAATGCAGCTGAAGCCGCTAAACCTGCTAAAGCATCAGGCATAACAGCATCGTCATGACTCATTAATTGAATCATTACTTGTGTTTCTGCATGATAATCGTCTGGGAAAAGTGGACGTAATACACGATCTACTAATCTCATGGTTAATACTTCACTGTCGCTAGGACGTGCTTCTCTTTTGAAAAATCCACCAGGAAAACGTCCTGCAGCAGCAAATTTTTCACGATAATCTACCGTTAAAGGTAAAAAATCAACTCCTGGATTAGCAGTTCTCGCAGAAACGGCAGTTGCTAATAACATAGCGTCTCCCATTCTTACTACGACTGATCCGTCGGCTTGTTTGGCTAATTTTCCAGTTTCGATTGTAATGGTTCTACCATCTCCCAAATCGATTACTTCTTGGAATACTTTTGGAATCATAAAATGTAATTCTTAATTAAACAAAGGGTCAGTTGTGTTGTTGTTGTGTGTGCGTAGTTGTTTGAAACCCAATGAAAAACCAAACTTTTTCTTTAAAATATATAAAACAAAAAGGGGCGCAAAGCCCCTTTAAGTTGATTATTTTCTGATATTTAATTCCTTGATAATCTCACGATATCTGTTGATATCTTTCTTTTTTAAGTAGTCAAGAAGGCTTCTTCTTTTACCTACTAATTTCACTAACGAACGCTCTGTGTTGTAATCATGACGATTGTTTTTTAAGTGTCCTGTTAAGTGGTTGATTCTAAATGTGAACAAAGCGATTTGTCCTTCAGCAGATCCTGTGTTTTCTGCTTTTCCTCCGTGTTTAGCGAAGATTTCTTCTTTAACTTCTTTAGTTAAGTACATGCTAATATTATTTTAAATGATTATTATGTATGAAATGGATATTATTCCAATTCGGGTGCAAATATAGAAATTATAATATATTAATTACTATGTTTTAGTATTTATTTTTAATAGCCCAGATGGAAACGACATCCTTTTTACTTTTTTATAACGTCTTTATAATCAAAAAAGTAAAAAGATATAGTGTACAGCTGGAAAAGGCTCCAGAAAATAAAATTAATATAGAGTAGCTACTTGTTCATTTACAAATTCTAAAAAGCGCTCATCCGCTTCAGTAAAAGGATCAATTACATGTGAATCGATATCGATTTGACCTATATTTTGTCCTTTTACGAATAAAGGCACCACAATTTCTGATTTTACGGTAAAACTACACGCAATGTAATTGTCTTGCGCCGATACATCTGGTACCACAAAATTGGTGTTGGATTCTGCTACTTGACCACATATCCCTTTTCCAAATGGAATTACGGTATGATCGGTTTCAGCACCTACATAAGGACCTAGATGTAAAGTTTTGGTTTCATGATTGGCAAAGTAAAATCCAACCCAATTATAATAGGAGATGTTATCTTGTAATAATTGACAAATTTGTAATAATTTCTCGTCGCGAGAAGTGTTTTCTGTTGTAATTATTTGAGTTACTTCTGGTTTTAAATTTTCGAATGACATGGTTTAAAATGTTTTTGCAAAAGTATTTATTCTTTCCTATCAAAAATTATATATTTTTGTTAAAAATACTAGTTTGAAATCTCTTTTTGTTGAATATAAACCCTTTCTTGTTTTTTTAGCAAAGTTTTTACTTTTCTATATCTTTTTTACATTTCTTTATCAAGTGTATTTAAGTCGTTTTGATACTGCTCAAAATGAAATAGATGAAATATCGATTAGTGTTGCGAACCAAACCAAAGTCCTTTTGACTTTTTTTGGACATGAAGCTACTATTTTGAAAAACCCGAATGACCCCTCTTTAAAAATTCTGTACAAGGGTAAATATGTTTCCAGAATGATTGAAGGTTGTAATGCTGTGAGTGTGATTATCTTATTTGCGGCTTTTGTATTTGCCTTCTCGGTGAAGTTGAAACGTACTTTTGTATACATTATTATTGGAGCCTTTGTAATTCATGTTTTGAATGTGGTGCGAATAGCTTTGTTAACCTATGCGTTGTATTATTATCCAGAATATGAATCGGTCTTGCATGGTGCCGTTTTTCCCTTGTTCATTTATGGTGTGGTTTTTTTGTTATGGGTGCTTTGGGTAATGAAATTTTCAGGTTATGATAAAAGAAGCTAAACAAATCTTTCGTTTTGGCTTGCTAGTAATAGCCTTAGTTTGTATTGTTTTAATAAGAATCTATGAAGACTTTTTGTTTTATGATCCTTTTTTAGATTTTTTTAAAAGAGATTATCAAAATCAAGTTTTACCTGATTTTAATAGTCTACAATTGTTTTTAGGAATTGCATTTCGATATGGACTGCATATGATTTTATCTTTATTTATCTTGTACCTTCTTTTTAGAGATAAAAAAATCATCTTTTTGTCTTCCGTACTATATCTTCTGTTTTTTATTATTTTAATTGGATGGTTTTTCGTTTTATTACATTTGGAAAAGCTTCCCAATTATTTGATTCTTTTTTATGTGAGACGTTTTTTAATTCAACCTTTGTTTTTGGTGTTGTTTGTACCTGCTTTTTATTATCAAAAAATGATTAAAAAATGATTACCTTAGTGTATTATTTTTTACATAATGAAAATAAAGAAGAAATCGGGTCAAATAGTTCCATTTGATAATACGAAATTAATAACCTCATTAGTTAATTCAGGAGCAAGCGTTACTGACGCTAAAAAAATACTTCAAGAGATACAACCGCAATTGTATAATGGGATACCATCAAATAAAGTGTATGCTTTAGCTTTTCGAAAATTAAAATCAATATCCAAAGCGAATGCTGCCCGCTATAGTTTGAAAAATGGAATATTTGAGTTAGGACCTACTGGATTTTATTTTGAGAAGTTTATTTCAAGAATTTTTGAATTGCAAGGGTATGAAGTTATAACAAATGTCTTTTTAGAAGGAAGATGTGTTTCTCATGAAGTGGATATATTAGTAAAGAAAAATATGTATTTGGGAATGGTGGAATGTAAATTTCACAGCAGTCAAGATGCTAAAACGGATGTAAAAGTACCGATGTATATTTTATCTCGTTTTAATGATTTGAATAAAAAAGCTGTTGATGTGTTTCAAAAAGAGGAAATCATATCAACTTGTTGGTTAGTTACCAATAGTAAATTTACTACTGAAGCTATAAAGTTTGCAGAATGTTCTGGGTTAAAGTTACTCAGTTGGGATTATCCTTTTCAAGCAGGAATTAAAGATGTAGTAAATCATTACAAGGTGTATCCAATAACTTGTTTGACTACGCTAACAGCTGCTGAAAAAGAATTATTATTACTGCAAGATATTTTAACAGTGTATGATTTGATGCATTTTCAAAATAGTTTTCACAAATTGAAAATAAGTGAAAATAGGATGAAACGTATTAAAGAAGAAAGTAATCAATTATTAAATAGATGAAAATACATTTTTTTGGAGGAGCAGGAACCGTTACTGGTTCTAAAACATTAATTGAAACCGCTTCGATTTCAATTCTAGTAGATTGTGGATTGTTTCAAGGTTTGAAAGAATTAAGAGAGCTCAATCGGATGCCTCTATCTTATGATCCTAAAAAAATAGATTATGTATTACTGACACATGGACATTTAGACCATTGCGGTTGGTTACCAAAATTAGTGAAAGATGGATTTAATGGAAAAATTTTCTGTACATCGCCCACTAAAGAAATTACGAAATTAATTTTATTAGATAGTGCCAAAATTCAAGAAGAAGAAGCTGAAAAAGCAAATAAGGAGCAGTATTCAAAACATAATCCAGCATTGCCACTATATACCGTGGATGAAGTGCAACATGTTTTTCCCGCTTTTAAAGTAGTAGAAAAAGAAGAAGTAGTTTTCTTGTCTGAATCGGTTTCATTTTCTTTTTTTTATGCGTCACATATTTTAGGTGCCTGTTCAATTACTTTAGAAATAGAAGGGAAAACGTTGGTTTTTTCGGGAGATATTGGTCAAGACGATGATGTACTCTTATATCCAGTGCAAAAACCTCATAAAGCAGACTATATTTTTTTGGAAAGTACTTATGGAAATCGAGTGCATCCAAATACAAATCCCTTATTTGATTTAGAAATAATCATTAACAATACGTATAATAGAGGAGGAAATCTTATTATACCTAGCTTTGCTGTAGAGAGGGTTCAAGTTATCATGTATTTAATTTGGCAATTAAAAAAGGCAAATAAAATACCTAATATGCACTATGTTATAGATACACCTATGGGAATTGATGTCTTAGAATTGTTTCTCAATAATCGAAAATGGCATAAATTAAATGATGAAGAATGTATAGCAATGTGTAAAGCTTTTACTTTAATCTCTGAATATAAAGATACTATAGAAACAATTTATGATTCAAGACCTAAGGTTGTTATAGCAGCAAGTGGAATGATTACAGGTGGCAGAGTGTTGTCATATCTAGAAAGATATATAGATAAGCCTGAAACTACAGTTGTTTTAGTTGGTTATCAAGCAGAAGGTACTAGAGGTAGAAAATTGTTAGAAGGAGAGCCTATTATTAAAATGTATGGAAAATTGTATCCCGTTAAGGCTACAGTTTTGTCGATTGAAGGACTATCAGCCCATGCAGACCAGAATGATTTAATACATTGGCTTAGTGAATTAAATGATAGACCCAAAACAATTTTTTTAGTGCATGGTGAAGCAGCTGGAG
The DNA here is from genome assembly GCF_024054195.1 of Flavobacterium sp. NRK F7. GTDB lineage: Bacteria > Bacteroidota > Bacteroidia > Flavobacteriales > Flavobacteriaceae > Flavobacterium. The sequence continues at coordinate 1,392,173 of NZ_JAMXLB010000001.1, forward strand.
CAGAAGAATTGAAAAATAAAATCGAAGAACGATTACAAATTAGCTGTGCAATCCCTAAAAGAGGGGAAGTTTTAGAAATTTAGACAAAATTAACTTTCTAAAATAAATAAATTACTAATTTTGCACCATGCCTTTTAGAAAATGTACATCCTTGTTATTAGCTGTCATATTCCTTTTTTCAAATTTGGGATTGGCTTTTAATTTGCATTATTGTCATGATGAATTGGCATTTATATCGATAGATTATCAATTTAAAGAGGCTTGTGTAGAAAATCAAAAATCGTGTTGCGTAGCCGTTGATAGTCATGCTTCTTGTTGTTCGAATAAAATTGTTGAAATTGAAAAGAAAACCGACCATACTTTAGTTTCTGGTTTTCAGTTTGATATTGCTTGTCCTGTTGTAGCGATTACGCATCCTTTTGTTTTCCAATTTCGTGAAAGACAAGTAAAAACAAATCTGTCTCAATTTTATTGCGATTCCAACGCACCTCCCTTTTATAAATTATATTGTCAACTTGTTTTTTACGCTTAATTTTTAATGTTGTTTCGAATTAAGATTTTTTAAAATTTCAAAAACATTAAAAATAAGTTATGTATAAAAATATAGCGTTATGGCTATTATTTTTCACTTCATTTCTATCTGCACAAGAAGAAATTAAAGGGAAAATTGTAGATGAAAATAACCAACCTCTTTTAGGTGCCAATGTATTTTGGCAAAACACAGCTACTGGAACCACTTCTGATATTGATGGTAATTTTACACTCAAAAAATCAAATGAATCAGATAACCTTGTAGTAAGTTATATTGGTTACAAAACCAAAAAAATAACCATTACTTCTACAGATTTTTTAACCATTTCATTAGAAGCAGTTACGAATTTAGAAGAAGTTACCGTATCAAAAACAAAAAAAAGTACGGAACATTCTAAATATCAAGTTACTAATGTGCAAACCATGGGTCAAAAAGAGTTGCTAAAAGCAGCTTGTTGTAATATATCTGAAAGTTTTAGCACCAATCCTTCTATAGATGTTAACTTCTCCGATGCTGTAACAGGAAATAAACAGATTAAAATGTTAGGATTAACGAGTCCTTATATATTAATAGCAGAAGAAAATATTCCTTCGGTACGTGGAGCTTCACAAGCTTACGGTTTGTCTTTTGTGCCTGGAACTTGGGTGGAAAGCATTCAAATTACTAAAGGTGCTGGAAGTGTTATTAATGGTTACGAGAGTATTTCTGGACAAATTAATTACGAGATTTTAAAGCCTGTAAACGACATCCCTTTTTTCTTAAATGCTTATACAGGAATGGGAGGAAGGTATGAATTAAATGCTCATTTCAATCAGAAATATTCGGATAAATTGAGTTCTACTTTGTTTTTACATGGAAATACGAGACAAATTAAAAACGATATGAATGATGATGGTTTTTTAGATAATCCAATAGGAAAACAGATTAATGTTTTAAACCGTTGGCAATATAATGATGCTGAAAATGGTATAGTGAGTTTTTTGAATATCCGTTACATGAAGGATGAAAAGCAATCGGGTCAAGTTGACTTCAATCCAGATAGCGATAAATTTACGACCAATGCTTGGGGAAGTGAAATCAATACGGAGAAAGTTGAAATTTCTAATAAAACAGGTTATGTGTTTCCAAACATGCCGTATCAAAGTATTGGTTTTCAAAATTCATTTCAATCACACCAACAAGATTCTTATTTTGGTTTGAACCAATATAAAATTCATCAAAAAAGTTATTATTCTAATTTGTTATTCAATTCGATTATATCAAATACCAAAAATAAATTTACTACAGGGCTGAATTTTTCCTATGATGCTTATGATGAAGCTGTAGCAGTAAATTTTGTGCGAGATTTTTCAAGAATTGATAATTCGGTAGGTGCTTTTTTTGAATATACTTATGATAATTTAGACAATTTTAGTTTGGTTGCTGGAGCACGAGTAGATAATCATAATAGATTGGGAACATTTATTACGCCTCGATTGCATTTACGCTATAATCCTTGGAAAGAGGCAGTGGTTAGAGCTTCTATTGGAAGAGGAAAAAGAGCAGCCAATATTTTTGCAGAAAACCAGCAATTGTTTGCTTCAAGTAGGGATTTTTCAATTCTTTCCAATGACGGAAAATTGTATGGATTAAATCCTGAAATTGCTTGGAATTATGGCGTAAGTTTCATTCAGTCTTTCAAATTATTTGGAGCAGAATCAGAAGTGGTTTTAGATTATTATAGAACCGATTTTGATAATCAAGCTGTAGTAGATGTAGATTTTAGCCCGCAACAAGTCTTGTTTTACAATTTAGAAGGAAAAAGTTTTGCCAATTCCTTTCAAGCGGAGTTTACCATTGAACCTTTCAAACATTTTAGTGTAAAAACCGCTTATAAATATTATGACGTACAATCCCAATATAAAACAGGGCAATTGCAGCGTGCCTTACAAGCGAAGCATCGTTTTTTTACCAATGTTTCTTTTGAAACGCATATTAAAGAAAAAGGGCAACAATGGAAATATGATGTCACTTATAATTGGTTAGGAGAGCAAAGACTGCCAAATACTACAACTAATTTACCAGAATATAAATTGTCTCCTTATGCTCCAGCTTTTGGAGTATTTAATGCTCAAATTACAAGAACTTTTTCAAGTGTATTTGAAGTATATGTAGGAGGAGAGAATATTGGTAATTACAAGCAAGACAATGCTATAGTAAGTGCTTCAAACCCTTTTGGGACCTATTTTGATAGTAGTATGATTTATGGCCCAGTTTTTGGACAAATGTATTATGCAGGTTTGCGATTTAAAATAAAATAAGTAACTTTAAAATAAAAAAAATGAAAAAAATAATAATGCTTTTATTGGTAAGTTTGTTAGCATTAACAAGCTTCTCTCAAGAAAAGAAAGACAAAAACAAAAAAGTAGAATTTGCGGTTAATGGCAATTGTGAAATGTGTAAAAAACGAATTGAAAAAGCGGCTTTTTCGGTTAAAGGTGTAAAAAGTGCAGACTGGCATATTGAACATAAAGATTTGCATTTAATCATAGATGAAAATAAATGTTCGGTTGTAGATGTGCAAAAGGCTGTTGCAAAAGCAGGTCATGATGCAGGTAAAGTGAAAGCAACTGACGAAGATTACAATCAATTACATGGTTGTTGTCAGTATGAAAGAAAAGAATAAATAAAAAAAACCGATTAGAATTCTAATCGGTTTTTTTGTTATATAAATTATTTTATTACATCATTCCTGGCATACCACCACCCATATGGCTATGTCCTGCTGGTTCATTTTCTTTAATATCAATTAAGGCACATTCTGTAGTAAGAATCATACCCGCAACAGAAGCTGCATTCTCTAAAGCAACACGTGTTACTTTTTTAGGGTCGATAATTCCTGCTTTTAGCATTTCAACATATTCCCCTGTTTTTGCATTGTAACCAAAATCACCTTTACCGTCTAAAACTTTTGCAATTACTACCGAACCTTCACCGCCTGCATTTTCAACGATAGTACGCAAAGGTGCTTCGATGGCTCTATTAACAATTTGAATTCCTGTTGCTTCATCTGCGTTTTCTGCTTTCAGATTGGCTAAAACAGATTTAGCTCTTACTAAAGCAACACCACCACCCGCAACAATTCCTTCTTCTACAGCAGCTCTAGTGGCATGAAGTGCATCGTCTACACGATCTTTTTTCTCTTTCATCTCAACCTCTGAAGCAGCACCAACATAAAGTACTGCAACTCCGCCAGCTAATTTAGCTAAACGTTCTTGTAATTTCTCTTTATCGTAATCAGAAGTAGAAGTCTCGATTTGTGCTTTAATTTGGTTTACTCTTGCTTTAATGTTTTCAGCATCACCAGCACCGTTTACAATGGTTGTATTGTCTTTGTCTATAGTTACTGTTTCAGCTGTACCTAACATGTCAATAGTAGCATTGTCAAGTGCAAAACCGCTCTCTTCAGCAATTACTGTTCCGCCAGTTAAGATAGCAATATCTTCTAGCATTGCTTTTCTTCTATCTCCAAAACCTGGAGCTTTAACAGCGGCAATTTTTAAACCACCTCTAAGTTTGTTTACAACTAAAGTAGCTAAAGCTTGTCCGTCAACATCTTCCGCAATGATAACAAGAGGTCTTCCAGATTGTGCTACAGGTTCTAAAATAGGTAATAACTCTTGTAAATTAGAAATCTTTTTATCATATAATAAAATGTAAGGATTGTCTAATTCAGCAATCATTTTATCAGCATTGGTTACAAAATATGGAGATAAATAACCTCTATCAAATTGCATTCCTTCAACTACATCTACATAGGTATCTGTACCTTTCGCTTCTTCTACTGTTATTACTCCTTCTTTTCCTACTTTTCCAAAGGCAGTAGCAATTAATTCACCAATAGTTTCGTCGTTATTAGCAGAAATGGAAGCGACTTGTTTGATTTTTTCAGATGAATCACCTACAGCCACTGTTTGCTTTCCTAAATCTTCAACAATAGTTTCAACCGCTTTGTCAATTCCTCTTTTTAAGTCCATTGGATTCGCTCCAGAAGCAACATTCTTCAGTCCTTCTTTTACAATAGCTTGAGCTAAAACCGTTGCGGTAGTGGTTCCGTCACCAGCTAAGTCATTTGTTTTTGATGCTACTTCTTTAACCATTTGAGCACCCATATTTTCTAATGGATCTTGTAATTCAATTTCTTTTGCAACAGAAACCCCGTCTTTAGTTACAGTTGGACCACCAAATGATTTGCTAATAATTACATTTCTTCCTTTTGGACCTAAAGTTACTTTTACTGCATTTGCTAATGCATCTACACCACGCTTTAATCCATCGCGTGCTTCAATATCAAATTTAATATCTTTTGCCATTTTTCTTTTTGTTTTAGTTTTTAAAAGTTTAAAATTTCCTTTGATTAAAGAATTGCGTAAATTTCTTCTTCTCTCATGATAAGGTAATCTTTACCTTCATATTTAAATTCTGTGCCAGCATACTTTCCGTAAAGTACAACATCACCCGTTTTAACAGTCATGGTATGGTCTTTTTTACCATTACCTACAGCTACAACAATTCCTTTTTGAGGTTTTTCTTTTGCAGTATCTGGAATAATAATTCCTGATGCCGTTGTAGTTTCTGCAGCCATTGGCTCAATCACTACGCGATCTGAAATTGGTTTAATGTTTAATGACATATTTTTTAAAATTTTAAATTAGTATTTGTTTGCTACTTTTTTTTCAGAAATTGTGCCAAAATCAATTTGTGCCAATTTTACTGAAATAAAAATGCCAGCACTGACAGGCTGGCATTTTTATAATCTTATCTACTATATTATTTAGAAGTTTCTTCTGTTTTTGCAGGAGTTTGAGCTTCAACTGGAGTTGCTTGAGGTGTGGTAGGAATCGTAGTTTGTGTTGGAACATTTACATCTTCATCACCTAAAACTTTAGATCCATTAGTACCGCTTCCACTAAAAGCTAAAGAGGATAATAAAATAAGTGCAATAAGAATTCCACCTAAAGTCCATGTACTTTTATCTAAAAAGTCAGTCGTTTTTTGTACACCACCTAATTGTTGAGAACCACCTAATGATGATGATAAACCTCCACCTTTAGGATTTTGTACCATGATAGCTAAAATTAATAAAAAGCAAACGATTGTTATTGCAATTAAAAAACCTGTGAATCCCATAATCTAATTATTATTTTGTTGTAAATCTTTTATATCTTTAATTCGGTTTGCAAAGAAACTACTTTTTTCTGGATATTTCAAAATTAAAATTTCATAAGCTTGTATTGCTTTCTGATATTTTTTTTGTTCTAAGTATATTTTGGCCAAAGTTTCCGTCATTAAATGGGTGGGCTCTTCTATACTTTTGCTTATATTTAAAGGTGTTGCGACTATTTCTTTAACAGGTGAAATTTTTGGATTTAACTCAATAAAGCGATCGATAATATCTATCTTTTTTAATTTTTCATCCTCTTTTTCATCCTCTTTGACTACTGTTTTTTCTTCAATTTCTCTTTCTATTGGTGTAAATTTTGTCAGTTGTAACCATTCTTGAAAGGAGTGCTTTTCACTTTGATTGAAATCTAACGGTTTACCAATCTCTAATTTTTCTTCTAAAATCGTACTATCTTCTGTTATGTTTTCTTCCGAATTACTTTCTTCTGAAATAGTATTTACGTTTGTATCAATGTTCTTTTCAATGAAACTTTCAGTTACATTCTCATTTGTAACTGCTTCTTTTGTTGCAATTTCTAATGCAGTTTCATAAGGAATTGTTTCCTCTTCTAATGGTTGTGATAGTTCTTCTGTTTTCTCTTCAACAGGTTTTAGTATGTCTTCTTTTATTTTCTCTGTGTTTTCTACTTCTTGTTCTATATTTTCTACAGTGTCTTCATATATAGGAGTTAATACTAAACTATCGGTAACCGTAATGTTGTGTATAAGCGCCTCTTTGTTTTCTATATGATTTTTTTGAAGTGTAGCAAATTGTTGTGAAGTAATAAAATCAAAAAGAATACTTCTGTCATGTGTGTGCGCAGCAGTTTTTTTTAATTCATAATTATATCTGAAACTTTCTTGATTGTATAAGCCTTTCAAATGTAAGGCTCTTGCACTTTGAAAAAAGGGAAATTGTTGTAATATAATTTCTAAGGCCATTGTCTGTTTGTCATTAATGGCGTGAGGTTTGTTTAAAAGATATGTTAAGTCGTTTGTATTCAATTGTATAATGTTATTTTACCATTTGGCTAGCGATTCATTAAAAACGTCCTGCGTTATTCGAGTAAAAATTTCATCTAAAGCAGTTGTTAAACGACTACCTGTCATTTGTTCGTTAGCTGGATAATCATGATAAAAAGAGAAACGTTTTTCAAAATCATCCTCTTCTTTATTCTTATTAGAGAAACGAACCATGACAGAAATGGTCAATCGGTTTTGAGCGGCTCTTTGATCGGCAGTAGCTGTCATAGGGGTAATACGATACTCTGTGATTTCCCCTTCGTATAATAATTCTCCACCTTGAGAAACTAAATTCAAGTTGGTTTGATTCTGAATAATTTCCTGTAAAGCCAAAGTAAAGGTTCTCTCAATACCAGGCTCTACTAAATCGGCTGTATTTTGAAAATAATTGACTTGGAAAGTCTTAGCGTCTATTGGTGCTGTTCCAGTAAAATTATAATATTTACAGCTACTAACCGTAATAAATAAGAAGAAAACTATTATTTTTAAAAAAGATTTCATTTATAAATCGTATTGTTTGATTTTTCTATATAACGTTCGTTCAGAAATTCCCAATTCATCGGCAGCCGCTTTTCTTTTGCCTTTGTTACGTTCCAATGATTTTTTGATTAATTCAATTTCTTTGGCTTCTAAACTTAAGGTTTCCTCTTCTTCCACCGTTTCCGCAAAAAGATAATTTTCATCATCTTCTAAATCTTGATCGTCAAAACGTTCTTGTGTGATTTGATTTGGAACTGGAATTATTTCTGATTTTGCTTCTTTTTCAAAGATAACATTTTCGTCATTTTGACCATAAATCCTTTGGATTAAATTTTTATTTGCTTCTTGCACTTTAGTAGTGCCATTTTGCATTAATTCTAAGGTTAACTTTTTCAAATCATTCAAATCCGCTTTCATATCAAAAAGGACTTTGTATAGGATTTCCCTTTCATTACTAAAGTCATTTTCGCTCTTTTTGTTGTTGATTACGGATGGTAAATTGTTTCCTTCAGAAGGTAAGTAATGTTGTAAAGTTTGAATGCTAATATCTCTTTTAGTCTCCAAAACCGATATTTGCTCGGCAATGTTTCTTAATTGACGAATATTTCCGCTCCATCTATAACGAATTAAATAAGCAACTGCTTCATCTGTTAGTTTTATAGGAGGCATTTTATATTTGTGTGCAAAATCAGATGAAAACTTTCGAAATAGAATATGAATATCTTCTTTTCTGTCACGTAAAGGAGGAAGTTGTATTTCAACGGTGCTCAATCTATAATATAAATCTTCTCTGAATTTTCCTTTTTCAATCGCATCAAACATGTTTACATTAGTAGCAGCCACGATTCTTACGTTCGTTTTTTGAACTTGGGAAGAACCTACTTTGATAAATTCTCCATTTTCTAAAACACGTAGTAAACGAACTTGCGTAGTTAAAGGGAGTTCACCTACTTCATCTAAAAAAATTGTTCCACCATCTGCCACTTCAAAATAACCTTCACGAGTGGCTGTAGCACCAGTAAAAGCTCCTTTTTCATGTCCGAAAAGTTCGCTATCAATCGTTCCTTCAGGAATAGCACCACAGTTTACGGCAATGTATTTACCGTGTTTTCTATGTGAAAGAGAATGAATTATTTTTGGAATACTTTCTTTACCAACACCACTTTCTCCTGTAACCAATACCGAAATATCAGTTGGAGCAACTTGAATGGCTTTTTCAATGGAACGATTGAGTTTTGGATCGTTACCAATAATTTCAAACCGTTGTTTTATGGCTTGTACTGTTTCCATGTTTTTTCTTTGTTTAAAAGTTTAAAAGTTTAAAGTTTTAAAGTTGTTTTGATTCTAAATGAAACAACTTTAAACCATATTAAACCATATTAAACAATTTTTAAGCTTGCATTATTTCTGAATAACCTACAGCTTCTCCTATTAATGTAGCTGCTGTACAATCTGTAATTTTTACATTAACAAAATCACCAGGTTTGTAATTTCCTTTTGGGAAAACCACTACTGTGTTTTGAGAATTTCTGCCTGACCAATGTTCGTTTGAACGTTTCGAGTCTTTTTCAACTAAAACTTCTACAGTCTGACCCACAAATCTTTGTGTTTTTTCTAAAGCGTGTACTTGTTGTAAATCTACAATTTCGGTAAGTCTGCGTTTTTTAACTTCATCTGCTACATCGTCTTCCATTTTACGAGCTGCCATTGTTCCTGGTCTTTCTGAATAAGCAAACATAAAACCAAAGTCATATTTTACATATTCCATTAAAGAAAGTGTATCTTGATGATCTTCTTCCGTTTCTGTCGGGAAACCAGTTATCATATCTTGAGATAAAGAAATATCTGGAATGATTCTTTTAATGTTGTCAATCAACGCCATATATTCCTCACGCGTATGTTGACGATTCATTTCTTTTAAGATTCTCGTACTTCCAGATTGAACTGGTAAATGGATATATTTACAAATATTATGATGTTTTGCCATTACTTCAATAACTTCCACATGCATGTCTTGCGGGTTGGAAGTAGAAAAACGAAAACGCATTTTAGGAAATTGAGTCGCACATAGATCTAGTAATTGAGCAAAATCTACAGCAGTTGCTTTTTGCATTTCTGTAGCTTTTACAAAATCTTTTTTCAAACCACCACCATACCATAAATAACTGTCTACATTTTGTCCTAATAAAGTAACTTCTTTAAAGCCTTTGTTCCATAAATCTTGGATTTCATCTAAAATACTTTGAGGTTCTCTACTTCTTTCACGTCCTCTAGTAAATGGAACCACACAAAAAGTACACATGTTGTCGCATCCACGAGTGATAGAAACAAATGCTGTTACTCCATTAGAGTTCAATCGAACAGGAGCAATATCTCCATAAGTTTCTTCTTTGGATAAAATAACATTAATGGCATCTCTACCGTCTTCTACATCTTTTAGAAGGTTTGGAATGTCTTTATATGCATCTGGTCCTACAACCATATCTACAATTTTCTCTTCTTCAAGGAATTTATCTTTCAAGCGTTCGGCCATACAGCCAAGAACCCCCACTTTCATGCTAGGATTGATTTTCTTTACCGCATTGTATTTTTCTAAACGCTTTCGGATGGTTTGCTCCGCTTTATCTCGGATGGAGCATGTGTTTACTAATACTAAATCTGCTTCTTCTAGATTTTGAGTGGTATTGTATCCTTGGTTAACTAATATTGAAGCTACAATTTCACTATCAGAAAAATTCATCTGACAACCATAACTTTCTATAAAAAGTTTTTTTGCATTTCCTTCTTTTTGTTCTAAAACCAGACTTGTGCCTTGTTTGTTTTCTTCAATTATCTTCTCCATAATAGATATTCTGTAATTTCAATACAAATTTCAAGCAGCAAAGATAATACTAAATTATAAATTCTGACAAGATGTCATATTTACTTTAACAAAAATATAATTGGATTTGTTTTCGAATTCCTTTTTGTCTTAGTTTTAAAGTAGTTTTTGGAACAAATTTTAAATTTAATTTTTTTTTAAATAGATCATTAAAACTTGAAATTTAAAAAAAACTCCTACTTTTGTCCCAAATAAAATTGATAATGGCAAAGAATTTAGTTATTGTAGAGTCCCCAGCAAAGGCAAAAACGATCGAAAAATTTTTAGGAAAGGAGTATCAAGTGGAATCCAGTTTTGGACACATTGCAGATTTGCCTTCTAAAGAAATTGGAGTAGATGTAAGTAATGGTTTTAAGCCAAAGTATGAGGTTTCTAGTGATAAAAAAGCTTTGGTTAAAAAACTAAAGGACTTGTCAAAATCAGCAGAAATGGTTTGGTTGGCTTCCGATGAGGACCGCGAAGGAGAAGCCATCGCTTGGCATTTAGCAGAAGAATTGAAGTTGGATCAAAACAAAACGAAACGTATTGTTTTTCATGAGATTACTAAAACGGCTATTCAGAAAGCAATTGAAAATCCAAGAAAAATTGATTATAATTTAGTCAATGCGCAACAAGCAAGAAGAGTATTAGACCGATTAGTTGGTTATGAATTATCTCCTGTACTTTGGAAGAAAGTTAAAGGAGGCTTGTCAGCAGGAAGAGTTCAATCTGTTTCGGTTAGATTAATAGTGGAAAAAGAAAGAGAAATTCAAAATTTTACTTCTGAAGCTTCTTATTCTGTAAATGCAGAGTTTACCAATGAAGCGGGAAAGACTTTTAAAGCTAAATTGCCTAAAAATTTTAGCACTAAAAAAGAAGCAGAAGATTTTCTTCAAAAAAATATTGGTTCTTCTTATAAAGTGGCTGATTTAGAAACAAAACCAACTAAAAAATCTCCAGCCGCTCCGTTTACCACTTCAACGTTACAACAAGAAGCTGCAAGGAAATTATACCTTCCAGTAGGAATAACCATGCAAATTGCACAACGATTATATGAAGCAGGATTAATTACCTATATGAGAACAGATAGTGTAAATCTATCTAATGAGGCGATGCAAGCGGCACAAGCTGAAATTGTAAGTTACTATGGAGCTGAATATAGTAAACCAAGAAATTATAATACAAAATCAAAAGGAGCACAAGAAGCGCATGAAGCAATTCGTCCTACAGATATGTCTCGACACACTGTTGATATGGATCGAGATCAAGCAAGGTTGTATGATTTAATTTGGAAGAGAACATTGGCTTCTCAAATGAGTGATGCACAATTAGAAAGAACAAATGTAAAAATTGAAGCGAACAATCATAGTGAAATTTTTACAGCAACTGGAGAAGTTATCAAATTTGAAGGTTTTTTAAAAGTGTATTTAGAAGGTCATGATGAGGATGAAGAAGAACAAGAAGGAATGTTGCCTGCTTTAAAAATAAAAGAAAATTTACGAAATAATTATATTACTGCTACGGAAAGGTTCTCTAGACCGCCAAGTCGTTACACTGAAGCGTCATTGGTTAAAAAATTAGAAGAACTTGGAATTGGTAGACCTTCAACTTATGCACCAACCATTTCAACCATCATCAATCGTAATTATGTTGAGAAAGGTACCTTTGAAGGACAAGAAAGGAAATACAATCAATTGGTTTTAGAAGCAGGAAATGTAATTTCGAAAGAGCTGACAGAAAATACAGGTTCTGATAAAGGGAAATTGGTTCCTACAGATATCGGTATTATCGTTAATGACTTCTTGGTTTCTAACTTTAAAACCATTTTAGATTATAATTTTACAGCAAAAGTAGAGCAAGATTTTGACGAAATTGCTTCTGGAAATGAAGATTGGGTAAAAATGATGAATGACTTCTACAAGCATTTTCATCCCAATGTGGTTGATGTTGAAAAAAATGCAGAAAGAGAAACAGGAGAGCGTATTTTAGGTAAACATCCAGAAAGTGGAAGACAAGTTTCAGTACGTTTAGGTAAGTTTGGTCCAATGGTACAAATAGGAGAGCAAGAAGATGAAGAAAAGCAATTTGCAAGCTTGTTACCAGAACAAAATATTGGTACTATTACTCTTGAAGAAGCACTTACTTTATTTTTATTGCCAAAATCTTTAGGGAAATATGAAGGGGAAGAAGTTGAAGTAAATAATGGGCGATTTGGTCCATATGTTCGATTTGGTAAAACCTTTATTTCACTACCTAAAGGAGAAGAACCTCTAGACGTTACGCTAGATCGAGCAATAGAGTTGATTCAAGAGAAACAACAAGCGGATGCTCCAATAGCGACTTATGATGGATTGCCAGTTCAAAAAGGAGTGGGACGTTTTGGACCTTTTATTAAATGGAATAACATGTTTATTAATGTAAGTAAAAAATATGATTTTGATCATTTGTCACAGTCTGATGTTAAAGAACTTATAGTAGATAAATTACAAAAAGAAAAAGAGAAGCTAATTCATCATTGGGAAGAAGAAGGAATACGAGTTGAGAAAGCAAGATGGGGACGTTCTGTTATATTAAAAGGGAAATTAAAAATTGAATTAAGTAAAGATGTTGATGCTGCTAAATTAACTTTAGAAAAAGTGAAAGAGTTAATTGAAGCTAAAGCACCTGCTAAAAAAGCAACTAAAAAAACTCCAGCAAAAAAAACAACTTCAAAAAAGAAATAATTGAAAATGGTTTTCGATTTTTTACAACCTGTTAGTGAAGATTTTGTTGCATTTAAAGAGCAGTTGCCAAACCATGCTTTAGGTAAAAAAGTAGCGTTTCATACCATTGAAGACTTTCCAGATTTAGAAGGAGTAGATGTTGCGATAATTTGTGTAAATGAGTATAGAGGGAGTGGTCAAGAAAATCAAGTAAATAGCTTTACCTTTTTTAGAAAACAATTTTACTCTTTGTTTCCTGGAAATTGGAATGTTTCTTTAGTTGATTTAGGAAATATACAGTTTGGGGAAACCTTAGAGGATACTTATTTTTTGGTTAAGTCTATCAACGAAGATCTGTTAAGAAAAAAAGTCATTCCTATTATTATAGGTGGTAGTCATGATATGACCTATCCCATTTATAGAGCCTATGATAATTTAGATCAAATGGTTAATTTGGTTACTATTGACAATCAATTTGATTTTGCAAAAGATAATGTTGCGTTCAATAGGTCGTTTTTAACAAAGATAATTGTGGAAGAACCCAATAATTTGTTTAATTTTAGTAATATTGGTTATCAAACCTATTACAATTCGCAAGAAGAAATAGATTTAATAGAGAAATTGTATTTTGATGCCTACCGTTTAGGAGAAGTGTCTCATAAAATAGCGATTGCAGAGCCGGTTTTTAGAGATGCAGATGTAGTAAGTGTAGATATGAAATCAGTACAGTCTGCTTATTCTGGTAATGAAAAAGAATTTAATCCCAATGGCTTTGATGGTAAAGAAATTTGTGCATTAGCAAGATATTCAGGTATAAGTGATAAAGTGTCAACTTTTGGAGTTTTTGATTGGAATCCATCTGAAAAAGAATCTATTTTGATTGCGCAAATGATTTGGTATTTTATAGAGGGTTTTAGTTACCGCTCCAAAGAGTATCCTTTTGGCACAAAAGAGAACTATTTAAAATATATTGTTTTGGTAGAAGATGAAGAATTAATCTTTTTTAAAAGCAATAAAACCGATAGATGGTGGATAGAAATACCTTTTTTAGATAATAAGAATAATAAATTGAAAAGAAATACGTTATTACCATGCACACACGACGATTATTTGGCGGCTTGTGAACAAGAAATACCAAGTAGGTGGTGGAAGGCGTATAGGCGTAATTTGTTGTAAATCAAGGATGATTTAGGGAGTTGAACGATTTTTTTTGTGTTAATTTTAATATTTTTTTAAGAAATACTTCAAAAAAATTGTTTTTTTCAAAATTATTGAATAGGTTTACGCCCTTAAAAGTGAAATTATATTTTAACCCAAATTTATATGAAGAAGTTAGTTGTATTTACAGCAATCTTATCATTGTTTGCCAGTTGTGGTAAAGGCGATAGAGGTGAACTGGTAGGTGTAAAAGGAAAAAAATGGCATCCAGAAAAGCCTTATGGAATGACATTAGTGCCAGGCGGGGCGTTTATTCTTGGTAAGTCAGATGATGATTTAGCTAATATTCAAGATGCTCCTACTAAGACAGTAACAGTTCGTTCATTTTATATGGATGAGACTGAAATTACTAATGCAGAGTATCGACAATTTGTGGAATGGGTAAAAGATTCTACAATTAGAACTAGATTGGCAATCTTGGCAGACGAAGTAGGTCAAGGTGGTGGAGAAGGTTCTGACGGAGGAATTGGTGATTATGCTTTCGCAGATGCTAACGTAGAAGAAATGTCTCCTTATGACAAATACATGTATGAAAATTATTACAGTATTGGTACGGAGGACGATAACTACGCTGGTAGAAAATTAAATCGCAAAGCTAAATTAATCAATGATCCACAGAAGTATCCAGATGAATATTACGTTGAAGTAATGGATTCTATGTATCTTCCAGAATCAGAATCGTATAATGGGTTAAAAACGATTGATGTTTCTAAGTTGAAATTTAGATTTAGAGAAGTTGATTGGAATAAAGCGGTAACTGTTAAAGGTCGTAAAGATTTGTATAAAGAGGTTCCTCCAATTGAAATCTATCCAGATACAACAGTTTGGATTAAAGATTTTGCTTATTCTTATAATGAGCCAATGCATAATGATTATTTTTGGCATCAAGCTTACGCTGAGTATCCTGTTGTAGGTGTTACTTGGAATCAAGCAAAAGCATTTTGTGCTTGGAGAACGTTGTATAAAAATTCATACGTTAAAAAGAAAAAAGGAAGAGATCAAGTGAACTCTTTTAGATTGCCAACTGAAGCTGAGTGGGAATATGCAGCTAGAGGTGGTCTAGAGTCAGGAGCTTTCCCATGGGGAGGTCCTTATGCTAAAAATGATAGAGGTTGTTTTATGGCTAACTTCAAGCCAAATAGAGGTGATTATGCTGCTGATGGTGCTTTGTATACTGTTGAAGCAAAGTCGTATGAGCCTAACAATTTCAACTTGTACAATATGGCGGGTAACGTTTCAGAATGGACTGAGTCTGCTTATGATGTAACTGCTTATGAATTTGTATCTACAATGAATCCAAACGTTGCAGATCGCAAAAATCAAAGAAAAGTTGTTCGTGGTGGTTCATGGAAAGATGTAGCTTACTTCTTACAAGTTTCTACTCGTGATTATGAGTATGCAGATTCTGCAAGAAGCTATATTGGTTTCAGAACTGTACAAGATTACATGGGTACTGCTGCAACTGCAACTAGTCCTAAATAATATTTAACCAATTTTTAAATTATAAATTAAACTTAACTAACTAAAATTATTTATTATGGCATTTTTAAGTAAAACAGTAATGAATTTCCTTTACGGAATGGGAGCGGCAGTAGTAATCGTTGGAGCTTTATTCAAGTTACAACACTGGCCAGGCGCAAACTTAATGTTAATCGTAGGATTATTAACAGAGGCTGCTATTTTCGCTTTATCTGCATTTGATGCACCTGAAAAAGACTTAGATTGGTCTTTAGTGTATCCAGAATTAGCTGGTGGTGATGCTAGCGACAAAAAGAAAAAGGAAAATCCAACTGATGCTCAAGGTTTATTATCTCAAAAATTAGATAATATGCTTAAAGAAGCTAGAATAGATGGAGCTTTAATGGAAAGCTTAGGAAGTAGTATTAGAAACTTTGAAGGAGCTGCTAAAAGTATTTCTCCAACAGTAGATTCTATAGCTTCACAAAAGAAATATTCTGAGGAAATGTCTCAAGCTGCTGCTCAAATGGAAGCTTTAAACAGTTTATATAAAGTTCAATTAGAAAGTGCTTCAAGAAATGCAGAAGCTAATAAAGAAATTGCTGATAACGCAGCTAAATTAAAAGAACAAATGCAGTCTATGACTTCTAACATTGCATCATTAAATGCAGTTTATGGAGGTATGCTTTCTGCAATGAACAATAGAGGATAATTAGTTTTATCATTAAATTAATTTATTAATCAAAAAAAACTAATTAAAAAGACATGGCAGGAGGAAAATTAACCCCTAGACAGAAGATGATTAACCTAATGTACTTGGTTTTCTCGCAATGTTGGCATTAAATATGTCAAAAGAAGTATTAACGGCTTTTGGTTTGATGAACGAAAAGTTTGAATCAGCTAACGCTTCTTTAGATAATAGTAACAATGGTTTATTAACATCTTTAGAAACTAAGGCAAATGATAGCCCAGAACAATTCGCAGCTACTAAAAAGAAAGCGGATGAGGTTGCTAAGATTTCTAAATCTTTTTATGCTTATTTAGGAACATTAAAAGCTGATGTTGAGTCTAAGTTTGAAAAAGAGGATGGGAAATTACCATATGAAGCAATGGATAAAAGTACCATTGATGAAGAATGGTTTCAAGGTGACGGATATTCTCCTAAAGGAAAAGAAATTGAGGCGAAATTTAATGCTTATGTAGCTGATTTGAAAAAAGTGTTTGGTAATGATGTAAAATATCAACCAATTATTAAAAATTTGGAACAAAAATTTTCTACTGGAGATGTTACTAACAGAGAAAAAGTTAAAATGAAATATTTAGATTATCATTTTAAAGGTTTTCCTGCTATTGCAACTGTTTCTAAATTGACTGCTTTACAAAATGATGTTAAGTCAATTGAAGCTGATATTTACAATGCTTTCTTAGGAAATGCTTTAACTACAATTGCTTCTTTCAGAAACTATAATGCTATCGTTATACCTGAAAAATCAGCTTTTTTTGCTGGTGAGCAATTTAAAGGTAAAGTTGTTTTAGGACGTTATGACAAATCAACAGTTCCAACAAAAGTTGTAGTTAATGGTGGAGAAATTGATTTAGCTACAGCTGTAACTGATGGTCAAGTTAATTTAGGTTTTAATGCTGGTAACGTTGGTGAGCATGAAATTGAAGGTAAATTTACTTTCATGGAAGATGGTAAACCAGTTGATATTGATATTAAAGGAAATTATGTAGTTGTTCCTAAACCAAACTCAGCTACAATTTCAGCTGATAAAATGAATGTGGTATATAGAGGTGTTGTTAACCCTATGACAATATCATTTGCTGGTATCTCTGATGATAAAGTAAATGCTTCTGCAGCTGGATTATCAAAAGGTTCTGGTGTAGGTAAATACAACATGAGTCCAGGTCAAGGTAGAGAAGTTGTAATCAACGTAACTGGTAAATTGCCTGATGGTTCAAATGTTTCTGACAAAAAGACTTTCCGTATCAAAGATATTCCTGGTCCACAAGGTAAAATTCGTGGTGAGGTGGCAGCATCTGGTCCAAAATCAAGTTTAGAAGTTTCAACAGTTACTGCTGAATTAGAAGATTTTGATTTTGAATTAGGAATTGATGTAACTGGATTCAATATTAAAGTTCCTGGTCAACCTACAATCGTAGTTTCTGGAAACAGAATGGATAGTAGAGCTAAAGGAGCTATTCAAAAAGCTGGTAGAGGTGATGTAATTATCATTTCTGAAATTAAAACAAGGTTAAGAGGTAGTTCAATCATGATGAAGAAAACTGCACCTTGTACTTACGAAATTAAATAAGAAGTTTTCAAGAGGTTTATTCATTAAACTAAAAAATAGAAAAGATGAGTTGGAGAAATTTTATGTTAGTTGTTGCATTAGGTTTAAGTTCTACTTTTACTTTTGCTCAATCTAATCTTTTAAATGCAAAAACACCTGATCAAATTGGTCAGAAAACAGAAGCAGAATTAGTGGCTGATAATGACAAACCATTACCTTATGGTTATGTTATGGACAGAGACGTTTTAATGGGTAAAAGAGTTTGGGAATACATTGATCTTGATGAAAGAGTTAATTTTCCATTATACTTCCCTGTTGAAGGTGATTTAGGTCCAGATAGACAACCACTTTATAATGTATTAATTAATGGTATCAAGGATGGTAAAATTACTGAAGTTTACGACAGTAGCTATTTTACTGAAAAGAAATCATTAAGTGATATTGAAGCTTCTTTAGTTTATATTGATACTACTGATGCTGGTAGAGAATATTTCAATGCAGGTGAAACAATTCCTGAAGAATATATCGTAAAAACAGAAATTGAGGCTTTTCACGTAAATGCTTATAAGACTGTAGGTTACTGGTACTTTGACAAACGTCAAGGTGAAATGAAATACCGTATGTTAGGTATTTGTCCAGTGGTTCCTGATGTATTTACATTGAATAGTGAAGAACCAGAGGACGTTGAATTATTTTGGGTTTATTTCCCAGCTGTTAGAGACGTTTTACACGAAGCTAAATCGTTCAATAACAAAAACTCTGCGATGCCATTTTCTTTTGATCACTTGTTAAACTCTAGAAGATTTAACGCTGTGATTTATCAAGAAGAAAACGTTTATGGTGATCGTCAGATTAAAGATTACATGAAAGAGAATGCGCAAATGCAACTTTTAGAAGCAGAACGCATCAAAGAAAAGCTACGTAATTTTGAACAAGATATGTGGAATTATTAATATAAAATTTCTCCAATTTTAATATAAACTCTTATCATTAATTTGATAAGAGTTTTTTTATTTTTGCCTTATGAAAGATTTCTTAATAGTTGGTGCTGGTATTGCTGGTGTTTCTTTTGCAGAATTGTGTAAACAGCATAATAAATCCTTTGTGGTTTATGATGACAATTCACAACCCTCTTCACGTATTGCAGGAGGCTTGTATAATCCTGTTGTGTTGAAAAGATTTAGTGAAGTTTGGAAAGCTAAAGAACAATTGCAATTGGCTTTTACTTTTTATCAAAATTTAGAAGAAAAGCTACAAACTACATTTGACTATAAGATACCAATTTATAGAAGATTCGCTTCTGTTGAAGAGCAAAATGATTGGTTCACTGCAGCAGATAAGCCTAGCTTGTCAGATTTTCTTTCTACCAAACTTATAGAAGATAAATATCCTTCTGTGATTGCTTCTTATGGTTACGGAGAAGTTTTGTATACGGGTTATCTAGATGTTAAAAAAATGGTTTCTTCTTATAGTTCTTATCTAAAAGCATCTCAGCTCTTAATTTCTGATCGCTTTAATTATGATGAAGTTGTTATTACAAAGGATTCTATTACTTACAAGGATGCGAAATATAAAAATATCATCTTCGCAGAAGGTTTTGGTTTACATGCTAATCCTTATTTTAATGACTTGCCATTAGATGGTACGAAAGGTGAATTACTAATTATAGAAGCTCCAAATCTACAAATCGATGTTACTATAAAATCCAATATATTTATTCTTCCTATTGGTAATAACTTATACAAAGTTGGTGCTACTTATGACTGGAATGATAAAAGCAATGTGCCAACAGAAATAGGTAAAAATGAATTAATCGAAAAACTGAAAGATACAATTACATGTGACTATAAAATAGTCGAACATTTTGCAGGTGTAAGACCTACCGTTAAAGATAGAAGACCTTTAGTTGGCACCCATTACAACTATAAAAATGTTCACGTTTTAAACGGACTCGGAACAAGAGGGGTAATGTTGGCTCCATTTTTGGCAAACCAACTTTTCAATCATCTGGTATGGGGAGGTAATTTAGAGAAAGAAATCGATATCATTCGTATTTATAAAAAAAGAAACCTTATTTAGTTTCTTCTTTAATTTTCTCCTTCTCTTCCCAATTTTTGTCAAAATGAATGAACATATTAATCCATATGTTTCTAGAAACACGCATGATAAATGGCATAAAAACCACTAGTGTTCCAATGATGGCATAAAAAGAACTCATCAAACTACTATCCAAAAATACTTTTGTGATTACAAAAGCGGCTACTGCAAAAGCAATTCCTACCGCATAGCTTACATACATAGCTCCATAAAAGAAGGAGGGTTCAATTTTATAACGAGTATGGCAGTGGCTACATCTTTCATGCATTTGATAAATATGTTGTAAATGATATGGGTTTTTATCTACATACATACTTTCTTCTTGGCATTTAGGGCAACTTCCTGTTAAAATGCTATTTATTTTCGTTCCTTTTTTTAACATTTGCAAAATATTTACACAAAGGTACAAATTGTAAGAATGGGTTTGTGTAACAATAGTAACAAAATAGTCATGATTAATATACATAATTTATCAGTTTCATTTGGTGGAACATATTTGTTTGAAGAAGTAACTTTTCGTTTAGGTGCTGGAGATAGAGTAGGTCTGGTTGGGAAAAATGGAGCTGGTAAATCAACGATGTTGAAGATTTTAGCAGGTGATATAAAACCAGATTCTGGAGTTATTGCTACTGAAAAGGAAGTGAGAATGGGGTTTCTTCGTCAGGATATCGATTTTGAAGAAGGAAGAACGGTTTTAGAAGAAGCGTATCAAGCATTTAGTGAAATTAAAAAAGCAGAAATGCGCATCGACGCAATTAATCATGAACTGGCTACCCGAACCGATTACGAAAGTCAATCGTATTCTGAGTTAATCGAAGAGTTAGGAGAAGTAACCCATCATTATGAAATTTTAGGTGGTTATAATTATGTAGGAGATACTGAAAAAATCTTATTAGGTCTTGGTTTTAAAAGAGAAGAATTCAACAATTTAACGAGTACCTTTTCTGGTGGATGGAGAATGCGTATTGAATTAGCCAAATTATTATTACAATCCAATGATATTTTATTGTTAGATGAGCCTACCAACCACTTGGATATAGAAAGTATCATCTGGTTAGAAGGATTTTTAAAAAGTTTTCCTGGAGTAGTAGTGATTGTTTCTCACGATAAAATGTTTTTGGATAATGTTACTAATAGAACCATTGAAATATCTTTAGGTAAAGCCTATGATTTTAACAAACCGTATTCCCAATATTTAGTATTGCGAGAAGAAATTCGCGAAAAGCAATTGGCTACACAAAAAAACCAGGCTAAAAAAATAGAAGAAACTGAAAAATTAATTGAAAAGTTCCGTGCAAAGGCATCTAAAGCTTCTATGGCACAATCGTTAATCAAAAAATTAGATAAAGTAGAGCGCATTGAAGTAGATGAAGATGACAATTCGGTCATGAGTATTTCTTTTCCAGTTTCACAAACACCAGGACGAGTTGTAGTAGAAGCAGAACATGTTACTAAAGCGTATGGCGAGAAAGTAATTTTAGAAGATATTTCACTATTAGTCGAAAGAGGTAGCAAAATTGCATTCGTAGGTCAAAACGGTCAAGGAAAATCTACTTTTATTAAAGCTCTTGTTAATGAATTTGAATACGAAGGCACTATCAAATTAGGACACAATGTACAACTCGGTTATTTTGCTCAAAATCAAGCTGAATATTTGGATGGCGAAAAAACGTTATTAGATACGATGTTGGAAGCAGCTTTAGATTCGAATCGTTCTAAAGTGAGAGACATGCTTGGGGCTTTCCTTTTTAGAGGTGATGATGTTGAAAAGAAAGTCAAGGTACTTTCTGGAGGAGAAAGAAATCGTTTGGCGTTATGTAAGCTGCTTTTACAGCCTATTAATGTCTTGTTGATGGATGAGCCTACCAATCACTTAGATATTAAATCTAAGAACGTTTTAAAAGCGGCTTTGGAAAAATATGAAGGTACTTTGTTATTGGTTTCACACGATAGGGATTTTTTACAAGGTTTGGCTAATATTACCTATGAGTTTAAAGATAAAAAAATCAAAGAGTATTTAGGCGATATCAATTTCTTCTTGGAACAAAGAAACGCACAAGATATGCGTGCTTTTGAGACCAAAGACACCGTGAAGACTCCAAAACAAACGGCTCCAATTGTAGAAAAAAAATCACTTTCATATGAAGAGCAAAAGAAACAAAAAACGTTACAAAATAGGTTGAGTAAAATTGAAAGTCAAATACAAGAGTTGGAAAAAGACATTCAAAAAGACGACAAAGAATTGGCCACTAATTACGATAAATTAATTGAAAATGCGTCTTTCTTTACAGCTTATGAAAAGAAAAAGAAAGAACTGGATCAGTTGTTAGAAGATTGGGAAACGGTTCAAGAAGAGATTGATGGGATGAATTAATTTAAAAGCAGGTTCTAACAGTTAGTAAAAACTCAAAACAGGACACTGATGATTTTTTAAGGAGCTATTTCCAGCGCTCCAGTGCAAGTTTTTAAAAAAAACAGGTATTTTCTAAGTCTTTGCCAAAGCTTCTTTCAGTCGCTTGGTAAAGTCAAGAAAAAAACGTGTTTTTTAAAAAAAGCTTTTCCTTTCGCTCTGGGCTATAAAATTAGGAACGGATATTTAAATAAAAAAAACTCTAGTTTAATTTTGTCTTAAACTAGAGTTTTTTTTTTAAAAGTTTAATTACTAGCACTTATTGCTAAACCTTCTAAAGACTTAATAGTAATTACACTGTGTGTGTTTAAAACCCAATCAAATGTTGGTGCTACACCTGTTGCTATTACTTCTTGTCTGTCTGTAGATAACGATTGTGTGGTTGCATCTTTCCATTCAAATACAAGACCATTTAAATAGATGTTTTCACTGTTTCCATAAGTTACTTCTAATTTTTGTCCCGCTTCTAAGGAGAAGTTTTGTTCTAAAGACGGTTTTTGAATGTTTGAACCTTGTCTAATAAGTAATGTAACATTTACATACTGACCTGAATTGTTGATAAACGTTTTTACACCTGCCATTTTAAATAATTTTTAAGTTAATAAATTTTTACATAATCGGTATGGATTACTTAGCAAATGTATTCTGAATTATAACTTTAGGTAAGCGTATCTTTTCTTGAAAAATCAAAAGGGTAATTGTACCTACAAACTAAGTAAACTTACATGTTATGAAAACAGGTAATTCTTAGAAGTACTGAAAATAAGTAATCAAATTAATTTAATACTTTTCTTTTTCTAATTTTATCATCTTAAATCCTAAGGATAGTTCTTATATTTGTATGAGTAAGTTAATTCTAAAACTATGGCTCATTCTTTTTATTCACACATTACTAAGTTTACAACACTAGAAGAGAAAGAGTTTGAAACGGTCTTGTCTTTTTTTAAAACAATCAAGGCAAATAAAAAAGAGAATTTGTTAACAGCAGGACAGCTTTGTAAAACGCATTTTTTTGTGCTAGAAGGTTGTTTGAGAAAATTTTTTATCAATAGTAAAGGGGTAGAGCAAACCACGGAGTTTGCTATTGAAAATTGGTGGCTTACAGATAACATTGCGTATGAAAGAGGTTTGCCAACGGAGTTTTATATTCAAGCAGTAGAAAATTCAGTAGTATTGGTAATCGATAAACAGTTACAAGACAAATTAGTATTGGAACATCCAAAATTAGAGCGCTACTTCCGTTTTATTTATCAACGTGCTTTTGCAGCTTCTCAAATGCGGATTAAATACCTTTACGACTTTTCGAAAGAAGAAGCGTATTTTCAACTTTGTAAAAACCAACCTGAATTTGTGCAACGCGTACCACAATATTTAATTGCTTCTTTTCTAGGATTTACACCCGAATATTTAAGTGAAATTAGGAATCAAAAGCGTTCTTAAACCAGTTTAAGTTTTTTGTGTAATTGGATAACGAACTTTGTTTCGTTCATTATAAATACACAAAAAATGGAAACAAGAGTTAACATCAGTACATTAGAACCACAGGCTTTCAAAGCCATGTTAGGTTTAGAAAATTATTTAACAACCACTCAAATTTCAAAATCACATAAAGAATTACTTAAAATTCGTGCTTCACAAATTAACGGCTGTGCCTTTTGTATAGACATGCATGCCAAAGATGCTTTGAAAAATGGAGAAACACAACAACGTATCTTTTTAATAGCAGCTTGGAGAGAAACTACTTTATTTTCGGAAAAGGAAAAAGTAATTTTAGAAATGACTGAAGAGATTACATTGGTACACCAACAAGGGTTATCTGAAGCTACCTATAAAAAAGCAGTTTTATTATTTAGCGAAAATGAAATTGCTCAGCTAATTATAGCAATCATAACGATTAATGCTTGGAATCGAATTGCAGTAAGTACACATATGCAAATTGAAGCTTAAAAGAATAGTTGTAATAAACGAAACAACAATAGCAGAAGTATTATACTGCTATTGTTGTTGTAAAGGTATTTGGATTTGAAAAAAATAAGTTCTTATCTTGCTAAAAAGTAGTTTTAAAAATCAAAAAGTTTAATTTATATTTGACCAGACACAAATCTAGATATTGTTAAAACTACTATTTATGAAAAAGCGAAACCTACTGTTATTGTTCTTGTTTTCGATTGTTTTATTTTCTTGTGAAGGCTCAGATGCTTATCAGGGTAAATGGAAAGCTATAAATAGAGATGATGAAAGGTTTGAAATTACGTTTACTGCAAAGGAAATAACTACAAAAGACAGTAAAAGGAAAACACTAAAATATGGGTATACACAACATTCAATTGAATATAAAAATGGAGTTTCTACTTATGGAATTCAATTGAGTGATGGTAGAGAATATCAACTTTTTTTTCCAAAAAAGGATAAAAGTGTAGGGATGTTATTAGATAAAGATGGAAGAATTGTGTATACGCTAAGTAGAAGTGGTTATGTCACCTATGATGATATTTACAAATTGGATTAAGTATTGCTTTTTGATTTATAAAATCAATAAAATGTTAATTGAGTATTAATTATTCAATTAATCCAATCGCTTTAGAATGTGCAATCGCTTCTTTACTCGATTTAAAATAACAAACCGCTACATTTAAACTTGTAATATTCTCTAAAATTTTTTCTGTTGCCTGCTTTTTAGAGCGGCCTACTTGTCTAATATAAACGGCTTTAATGTGTAAAGGAAAAATTTTACAAATAGCTTCATACAATTTAGGATCTTGTTGTGAATCATCACCTAATAAAACATATTGTAATTCAGGATAAAACTCTAAAATGTGTTTTATTTTTTCAAACTTATGATTGTGATTACCTCTACCAGTAAAGAACAATTGAGTTAGACTGGTTTTAATATCTTTTAGAAGTAAAACGGCTTTTGGTAGTTGATGTAGTTCTGTGAATTGGGTAATCAAACTGTATAAATTCCATTCGCTACTTGAAACATAAAAAAAAGCATTTTCTTCTTCTTTATTTACTCTTCCTGCTTTTTGTAAGGCTTGGTAATGCGGTACTACGTCTTCAAAGACTTTTCTTTTGGTTACATTTTTAAACAAAAGAATATAGATTTTTTTAAAAGGATTTCGCGTATGCGAAATTAAAAAGGTATCATCAATATCGGAAATAAAACCAAATTTTCCCAGCCTGGGTTGGATATAACTAGAAGAAGCAGTAATTCTTTCCGTTTCATGTACAATAGAAACTGTGTATTTTTTCCAACCAAAAGTAGCGTTGTCTTTTAAAGGAATACAAAATTTGAAATAGCCATCTTCCAGTGTTTTAGTATGAATCGTTGTTCCATTAATGTCTAAAAAAACATCGGTATTGGGTTTCGTTTTTACTTGAAATAGGCGAATAATGGATTGCGCATTCTGAAAATTTTTCTTTTGAAAGTCATAATCGGAAATACTATTAGGCTTAAATACATGTCCCATTACAATTAATTCTTGATTATTTGCATAGCCGCGATATAATTTTAATACCGGTTTCATTTAATTTTATACATTTGATTAAGAGTTTTACAAATTACAAATTAATTAGGGATTCGATAATATGTCGTTTAAAAATATTTATTTACTAGTCGTAAATCCTATTTCAGGTGATAAAGATAAAGCTACATTGATTGCTCAGGTTCGAGATTTTGCTCAAGAAATACAACAAGAAATTTTGGTTTATGAGACAACAGGTAATGAAGATGAAGTAGCCATTCAAAAATTATATCAAAAACACCAACCTGTTCGCGTACTTATTGCAGGTGGTGATGGCACTATTAAAATGGTAGGAGAAGCTTTAGAGCAAGAAGATGTTGTTTTTGGAATCATTCCGGCAGGTTCTGCAAATGGATTGTCTATCGATTTGAATTTACCGAGTTCGGTAGAAGAAAATATTAAAATTGCTTTTCAAAATGACTATATCGAAATTGATATGGTAGAAATTAACGGAAAGAAAAGTCTGCATTTAAGTGATTTAGGTTTGAATGCTTTATTGGTTAAAAACTATGAAAAGAGTGACACTAGAGGAAAATTAGGTTATGCATTACAGGTTATTACTACTTTAACAGAAGCTGATGATGAACCTTTTGAAGTTGTCATAAAAACAACTGAAGGTGTGCTGCATACCAATGCTAAAATGATTGTGATTGCCAATTCTCAAAAGTACGGAACCGGAGTTACTATTAATCCTAATGGGAAGATTGATGATGGAAAGTTTGAAATCGTAGTTTTAAAAAGTTTAGATGTGTTTACCATTGGTAAAATTGTAACTGGAAACATTCTTTCTAACACAGAAGAAGTTAGTATTTTTTCTACCGATCAAGCAGTAATTACCACTCAGAAGAAAATTAGCTTTCAAATTGATGGCGAATATTGTGGTGAAGAAGACGAATTAAAAGTGGGAATTTTACCTGCTCAAATGAAAGTAGCAGTTCCTTAAAAATAGGTTATTTAAAAGGATGACGTGGTTGCCAAGAAACATTAGGTTCTAATTTGCTAAAAATTTTGGGCATTAAAAAATTAATGAATGGATTGGTGTGAAAGATAAACCCGGTCATATCTATTGGCTCTGCACCAATGGAACTCTTTATCTCTAAAGCGGTACGTCCAAAAATAATTTTTTTAAACTGATGTTCTATTCCAAATTCGGTCATGTTATAAAGCATATTTAAATACAACATGTGTTCTTTTTGATGTTCTTCATCATAACCTAGAAAATAGGTTTCTAAGGTGCTTTCGTTTAATAAAATAGTATGAAAACCAATTAAAATAGAGTCTTTAAAGTAGCCAAATAGTTTAAACCGATTACCACTTTGTTTTTTAAAAAAAGAAAAATGGTTTTTGGAAAGGAAAAAGGTATTAAAAGGAGCATTTACGGCCACATAATGATAAAGTTCATAAATGCGTTCTTCATATTGAATGATTTCTTCTAAACAAAGTTCTTTAGTAACAATACCTTCAATTTTTTTATGTGCTCTTTTATATTGGTCTCTGTATTTTTTGGTGAATGCATTTACATAGTCAGCACTGTTTTTCCATTCGGGATCCAGCTTAAAAATCATGTTGGGTTGCGTATTGAACTCGTAAAGAGATTTAAAATCATGCGCTTTTAGTTCTTTAGTAAAAGATTTATAAAAATCTTTATAGGTAACAATATGAATTTTAATCTTTTTTTGTTTGAAATAATGAATGAGCTCTTGGGTACATTCCGACAGAATTTTACTTATCCAAGCTACTGGAACTTTGTTTTTAAATACAAAACTATTCTCACCAGTAATCATATTATTGCCTAAGAATAAGACATGCGAACAAAATTTTTTAAAGATAAAATTCCGAATATGTGTTTTCAAACAATTGTCTCTCTCTCCAAAAGATTCTAATTGGTCAACATTAACATATTGTGCAATAGAAACACCAATTAATTCTGAAACATTAAAAATACCAATATAAAAACACTCCATATTAATAGGTGCGGTATGTTGCAACACATTTAAATAGGGTTTTTGTAAGAAATGATTTTCAGACGCTACTTCATCCCATTGCTCTGGTAGTGATTGAACATCTCGATATATTTTAAAAGTAATGTTTTCCAAGGTAAAAAAAATCGTCCCACAAAAATAGGACGATTATTATATAATAAAATGTTAATTTCTACAAATGTTTACACCCAACCGCAAATGATAGCACCCATAATGGCAAAACTTACAATCCAATATCCAGCATGAATAAAAATGTATTTCCAAGATTTTTGTTCAAACAAAAAAGTTGTTCCTAAGATTGGTAAAGCTAAAAATATTCCAATGAAAGTTCCGTGTAAGGCTCCGTGTTTAAAGGAACGAAATTTACCTCCATGTACTTTTAAGAATTCAATTAATGCAGGATCATTAGCATCACCACCAGCAGCTTGTATAGCACCAATCTCATGATTGACTAAGGTTGGCATTAAAAAAGCGATTAAAAAAGCAAATACAAAGGCAAATCCAAAAATTTTGACCATGTTTCCTTTTTTTAGTTGTTCTTCCGTTAAACCTGCTTCTTTCATCCAAGCGGTTCCAAAAACTTTAGGATTGTACCAAATGGCACCTAATACAAATGTGCTTAATGCAGCGACTAAAATTGCTAAATAATTCATAATTAATAATTTTTGGTTAGTATATCAAATATAATTAAAAAATAGATGAAAAAAACATTACTAAATAGGCATATTTTTTTGTTTAGAGAAGGTGAAAATCCGATGAAATCTAGAAAATACGTATAAATACGTACAAAAAAGGTCGAAAAATACGTATAAATACGTATTGATTAGCTTTGTTTTTGTATTTAGTTTTGAAATGTTGATATGATAAATAAAGAAACATGCATTTGATGAGTTTAATAGAAGATTTAAAAATTAATAAGCGAACTGTATTTTTAGCAATTGCAGGTCAGACGTATTATTTTTTAATTGCTTTTTTTCTATTTAAGCAAGATTTCTTATTACTAATAGATGAAAATTATTTTTTTGACAAGAATTTTTATTATGTAATGGGGATTAGTTTTGTAATGTCTTTCATTTGGTTTTTTATGAATATTTGCGTTTCAACAGTTTTACTTCTTTTTACCGATCATAGAAGAAGTACTAAATATTTAGGTAATCCCTCTGGAATTTTTATTAATTCCATGATATGCTCTATAGGTTATTTAACATTTGCCATGCTGATTAACTTTTTGCTGGATTATGATTTTAAACATTTTATTTCTTTTTCATTTAGTTTTATCGCTGTAAGAATTGTATGGTCGATGATAAAATCATTATTTTTTAATAAGAGTTTTGTTTGAATTGATTTTATTATACCTGCTTCTAAATAAAATGATTAGCTTCATAGTCCAGTTTTTTTTAGTTGGTTATTTTGCTTTTTAGGATTAATTCTTATTAAAAAAATGTTAAAAAAAATTTTTTAAAATCTTTTTTTGTTAAAAAAATGTTTATTTTAGTTCTGTTAACCCCTAAAAAGATAAATTATGTCAATTAACCCAAATTCAGGTGAAAAAATTAGTTTAGATGTAGCATTAGAGTTAGTTAGTGCTTTTAGAAGTAATAATCCAAAAGATATTAAGGCTTCTTTCGTTGGTATTGAAACAATTAATCTTATCTTATCTCAACCAAATTGTATAGGTGTTCGTATTTATAATGGATATGATAATGCAACTGGAAAATTAGCTCCAGTATTAGTAGGAGTAGATGCCACTGGGAAAGACATGGTAGATGGTGTTATTCTAGATCGATTAAAACCGTGTCCAGAATATTGTGACACATCAAGTCCGTTAATCAAATAAAATTAATAATATAAAAAGAGAACTTCTTGAAGTTCTCTTTTTATTTACCTTTGCTATTAATGTTACAGTACATAGAAAATTTTGCGTTTGTTGATTTTGTCTGTCTTCTTGGAGTAATTCCTTTAATTATTTATTTATTCAACCGAAATGTAACTGTTGAAACCCGTTATCTTTTACCATTGATTTTTTTGACAGCTTTTGCCAGTTTATATGAGATAATAGGTACATCCATTTTTCAATTGAGAACAAAGTATTGGTTTAGAGCCTATATGTTTTTAGAATTTTATACGGTATTATACTTTTATTACAAATTGTTAAATTTTAAAAAGGTTTTGCTTGGTTTTGGATTAATTTATTTTGTTGCTTATGTATATTTATTATTCCAATGGAATACTGATAAGAGAGGTTTAGATGATTTGCCTTTAAATATAATTGTAACATTAACAGTAATTTGTTCGAGTTTTTTTTGGTTTATAGAGGTATTTAAAAAGTTAGAAGATGTGCCTCTTTATAGAAGAATTGAATTTTATTACATTTCAGTGTTATTAATTTATTTCTCCTCCACTTTTTTAATGTTTTTGATGACGGATTATATCATTAATAATGATTCGCTTGAATTGCTTTATTATTGGGATATAATTGTTATTTTTAACGCATTGTTAAGGCTAACTTTAATTTTTACCGTTTGGAAAGCAAGAGTGAAATTGGAACATTAATTTTTATAGGTACAGGATTTATAGTTTTACTAGTCCTAATTGTTCTATTTTTGGCTGTTTTTTATCAGACTTATGTGATGAAAATGAAACGCAAGGAGGCTGAACTACTTCTTAAAACTTCCTTAGAATCTGAAAAGCAAGAGCGTAAAAGGATTGCTGCAGATATACATGATGGTGTATCTGGAGATTTGAATGCCATTCGTAATTTTCTCTCTGTACTTTATAAAACAGAAACTTCTGAAGAAAAAAAGGCACTGTATGATGATATTAAAACTGGAGTGGAAGCGGCGATAGAAAATACGCGATTGGTTTCTTACAAATTAATGCCACCTTTATTAGAAACTTCAGGTTTTTTAGTAGCTTTAGAAGATTATTTTTCGCGATTAAATTCTAAAACTACTGCGAAATTTTTTATCACAACCGATTTAGATACGGTACATTTATCCAATGAAATTTCCTATGAACTATTTAGAGTTATTCAAGAATTGACCACTAACATGATAAAGTATGGGAACATTTCTAAATGTGAAATTCAAATTTTAAAGGATGTTACTGGATATTCTATTTGCATTACCGATGATGGAATACCTTTTAATTTTAAAGAGATGTATACCTTATCGAAAGGTACAGGATTAAAAAATATCAGTTCAAGATTAAAAGTTATAGATGCAATTTTTAAACAAAATCAATCCGTTTTAGGAAATGAATTCGTAATTTCGGTAAAAAAATAAACATAATGAAGGTAGCGATAGTAGATGATCATCAGCTTTTTAGAAAGAGTCTAGCCCATTTGCTCAATTCATTTGACGAGATTGAAGTAGTTTTACAAGCAAATAATGGGAGGGAGTTTTTAAGCTCTATTGAGGATTACGACATTGATTTAGTGTTATTAGACATTCAAATGCCAGAAATGGATGGGTTTCAAACATGCAGGATTTTAAAAGATAAATATCCCAATATTTATGTTTTAATTATTTCTCAATTAACTACTAAAGAAAGTATTCATAAAGTTATGGAATTAGGAGCTCATGGATTTTTCACAAAAAATTCAGATCCAGTTCAATTGCATAATGCGATTATAAGTATTAAAGAAAATGGGTATTATTTTGGTAATGAACTAGGTTCTGTCATTCGAGAAGTGATGCTTTGGGAAAAAAAGCGTAATGATGAACAAGTAGAAGATGCTTTCGAAATTGATGAAAATTGTTTGACTGCAAGAGAAATTGAAATCATAAAATTGGTTTCTAATGGGAAAAGTAGTAAAGAAATTTCTGAAATACTTAATATTAATGTACGAACAGTAGAGACACATCGAAAACATATCATGGAAAAAACAAATTCCAAAAATTTTATTGGAGTGGTTGTTTTTGCTTTAAAATATCAACTCATTGCTTTAGAAGAAATTTAATAAAAAGACTACTAGGTATAGCAATATACGTGTAATTACGTATGAAAAAGGCTTAAAAATACGTGTAAATACGTATTTTTTTTTGTTTTAAATCGACTTATCTTTGAATAGATAGTTTAGAGTTTGTTTTGTTAAGTTTGTTTGATAGTAAGCAAATTTAAAAAAGAAAAGCTGCCTTTAGAGGCAGCTTCTTTATTTTATAATTTTGAAAAAATTATTCTGCAGCAACTAATTTAGAAGCACTACGATATAAAAAATTTCCATAAATATGTCTTCTTGCAAATCGACTCGGAGATTCTGCATTTATCATCTTAATATAGGTGTTTTTAGGTACACCAAAATACTCGTATCGGTTTCCATCTAAGAATTGAATGTACAAAACACTATTCTCCATATAGAAATCTTCAATATTTACTGATGAAGTCGTTTTTACATACATGTCTTTATCTTTTGCCAAAGTTTCATTAGCAATACTAACTAAGAAATGATAAGCTTCAATAGTTAAAGTGCTGATGGCTTCTACTTCTTTTTTCTTTTCTTCATCCGTAAATTTATCTGGATGATTTTCTTTCATACTGGTTCTGTAGATAGATTTTAATTCGCTTAGAGTAACGTCTTTTGTAACGTTGAGTAATTTACGATACTCTACAATTTTTTTCATATTCATAAGTAAAAGTGATAAATACTTTCTAGAAAGTAACAGGTAAAAAATAAATTAGCGGCAAATGTACAGTTTTTTACCTTTCCAATTGTAAAAAAAATATTATTTTATTGATATCTAATATGATAGGGTTTTGAAAGTCGGAATTGAGGCAATGTCAAATCATCATTTTCAAACGAATTGGTCTTAATTACATTCGTACCTTGAAAAGGAATACTAGGATAGTAGGAAAAAGAAATTTGAAAGCTATTGAAAACCAAATAATCGTTATTTATTAGTAGACCAATACCGAATTTAGAATACACACGCCCTGTTAATAAACTTCTGTTGCGTTCAGATATAGAACCCATCGTTATATTTAAATACGGACTAAAGCGAAATCCTTTCCAACTACCAGGTGAATAGGTTTGTGTTTGAAAAGAAATCAACCACTTTTTTGTTCCTTTTACTAAATCGGTGAAACCTTGAATTCCTGAATTTCCATCTAATCCAATTACGTCTTTTTGTGAGGCATCGCGATTATTACCCCAAACGAAAGATGGTTTAATAAATTGTCTCGTTTTCCATTTTCCGAAATGCATCAAAGGACTGAAATAATTCAATCCAATTTTTAATGTGTTTTGATAGGTATTACCTTGATAAAAAAAACTACCCCATTCTACAGCGCCACTAACATAGCCAAAATCATATTTGGCTCCATAGGCAATTTTACTACCTAAATATAGCCGCGTCAAATTGTTTTTATATTGGTACCCCACATTAATTGCAGCAATTTCTCCATACGGTACATCTTCCACAATATCATAGTTAAAGATAAAACTGTCTTTATAATACTTTTGAGAAGTGATACCAATTTGAGAAATAATGTTGGTTTCATTCGCAAAAAAAGAAGTGGGATCTAATGTTATATCTGGTTTCTGTAAAAATATTTTTTTATTGTAAGCTAGTGATACCACTAAACGTTTGGTTCTACTATCATAATCTTTATTGTTTGACAATTTAAAGGAACGTCCTACCCAGTATTCTTGAAATTCCGATTTAGTTGGACTTATAAAAACGCTATCAGCTTCAATAATAAAAGGTTCGCCAAGAACTCTATTTTCAAAATACATTCCGCCAGCCCATTTGGTTAAAGCGGAGAAAAAATTTCGATTAAGAGACAGAATTCTTCTGGTGTTGTTGTCAAAATCATTTTCATAAATGGCATTGAAACTGATATAGCTATTTTTAATATTATTGATGGCATAAGCTCCCGATTTGGCATTGTAACCATCTGTAAAGCGTTCTTTATAACTGCCACTTAACTGATGTCCGGTACCTAATAAATTCCTTTCTCTTAATGAAAAGCGTCCTTGATCTGAAGATAAACTACCGTTTGGTAAAATGCTCCAAGAATCCAAAAGAACGATAGCAACATCTATAGAATCTGAGGCTTTAGATATAGTTTTGGGAGTAATTACTACCCGTCTTACATAACGTTGGTCACGAATTAAACGTTCCGATTCTTTAATGGCTAAATTATCAAAAGGTTCATTTTTTTTAAAAAGTAATAAATTTCTAACGGTAAATTTTTTGGTTCTGGCATGAAGCGCATTGCCGGCTATTTCTAAGCTTTTTTTAGGTTTTCTAGTCGTGTCATCAACGGCATATCCAAATGGGTCCAATGTTTGAATATTAATATTACGAATGATTTTTCCATTGTACTTTGAATAATCAACCGTTACCACTTTTTTTTGGGGTTTGTTTTCTTTTTCATTCAATTTAGAAGGACGAAAAAATAAGCGGTATACAAACTTAGAGAACTTACTCTTTTTAGAGTATTCATGTATGTCGTGATAGATTTGTACAGAATCATTTTCCATTGTTTTTTTTTGAGAAAAACAAGGTTGAAAAACAAGTAGATTTAAAAATAATAACAGTACAATTTTCTTTATCATAATACGGTTTCTCCAGCTCATTTCTGATCGATAGAACGCTAAAATATTGTGGAAATTATATTATCGGCAATATAAATAAAAAAAGCCACTCTATAAGGAGTGACTTTTAAAATAACCATTATTGTTTTTTGTTAGTGGTCAAATCGTTTAAAAGTTTAATTTGTAATAACGATTCGGTAGTGTTGCCACTATTGTTTCCGCCAGAAATGATCATATTAGCAGGAACTTGCATATTAGAAAGCTCATGTGCTACACCAATGCGTGTTTCTTTTTCAATTTGCGCTTTTTCTTGAGGAGTTAAACCTGCATTCACTTTAAGACGGTTAGCATCAGCTTGTGCTTTTTCTTTGATTAATAAAGCTTTTGCTTCTAGTTCGGCAGTTTTTACTGCAATTTCAGCCAATTGTCTGTTGGATTCCTCTTCTTTTACACGTGTTTCAATCGCAATTAAGGTGTTAACCTGCATTTTTTCTTGTTTTACACGCTCAGCAGCTTTATCTCTTTCCCCTTCAGCTACAATACGTTGTTGTGCAGCTCTTGCGGTTTCCACTTTTTGAATTTCAATAATTTTCTCAGCAGAAATGTCTCTTTGTTGTTTCAATTTGTCTTCGAAAGCTTTATTTAAATCCACATCATCAATAATTACCTGAGCCGTTACAATCTTATTCACGTTAATTTCGTGGGGAATTCTTTTTGGTACTCCATTCACATATACTTTTTCGTTGCGAATGAATTTGTTGATTTCTTTAATGTGACGTCTTTTATTTAAAACATCTTCAACACCCGATTCGTCATAAATCGTATCATGTACTTCCACTTTTTTTACGACAAAACCACCATTTTTCAACGCATCTTCAATTGTCATACGATAATCAGTTGCCGAACCAGAAACATAATCTTCAGCAGAATACATAAAGGTTACGTTTTTTAATTGCTCAGAAACTGTTGGCAATAAAGTGTTGTTGATTAAGTTAGATGGATGTCTATAGGTTTCCACTAATTTAATAAAGGATTCATCATCACTTGGCATTTCAAAACGAACCGAAGCATAGACGTTAGCATCTACTTTATCTATAAAACGCACATTAATTCCATTAGGAATAACACCTTCAATACCCGTTACATCTTGTTTGTAATTGCCTTGTTTGTCTAAGGCTACACATTTGATGTCGATAAATTTTTCCCATTCCTGAATTTTACTAAAAGGTACAATAAACTTAAGACCAGGAGTCATAATAGTAGAACGAGCTCCAGTAGGGCTTAAAATATAATATTGATGTCCTTCTTTTGAAAAAATTACGGATTCGCTAATTAAAAGAATCAGTAAGCCAGTAAGAAGAAGTCCAGCTCTTACTTTAAAATTCAAATAAGAGATGAAGTTTAAATAAGAAGATTTTTTTTCGCTTTCGCTCCATTTTTTATGTAAATAGGGATAAACAATAGTAACAACGATAGCAAAAATGACTAATAAATAACCAAAAAATGTTAACATGATAAATAAATTAAAAATAGATTAATAGTATATAAGGTTTAAAAATTAAAAATAGAAAGTGTTTCTAACTATGAAGCATAGCAAGATGTACGGCTGACGACTCTCAATAAGGAGTTACAGACACATTAACGATGATAAAATACTAGGATTTAAGTTGGTGGTTTTTGATTACATTCCTACAAATACGCCACCAATTGTGTCGGGAAGTTTATCGCAAAAGCTTTTTATAGGCTTTTTAAAAATAAGAAGAGTAGGGGCAGTTTTCATAGGGTTTACAATTTCAATTTCTTTGATAGTAGTTTTACGTTGAAGTAATTAAAAATGTTACAGAAAAGTTAAAAAATATTTTGTTATTACAGTTAAGTGTTTGAAATACAATTTTTTATAAAATAAAAAAAGCTATTGAAAAACAATAGCTTTTAAATAAAGTGATATCCTAAGTTGTTAGCTCAAATCTTCAACAGTTGCATCAGGAGCATTTTTTTTAACCGATTCAATTCCGTTATCGCGAGCTGCTGTGCTTTCATACATTTCACTAGAACCAATAATTTGGCCGTTAGAAGCTTTAAGAGAGAAATAAGCTTTTCCATTAGAAGAAGTTTTCTTTTCAAAACGTTCCTCTATTTGCGAATTCTTTTTTACAGATTCAATACCGTTTTGACAGTTGGCTTTGGTTGCATAACCTTCACTCGCTAAAATAACTTGTCCGTTAGTAGCTTTTAAATTAAATTGAAATTCTCCATTAGTTCTTTTTGAGATTACAAATTTTCCCATAGTGATACTTTTTAAGTTAAGATAAAATTTATCTTTTAAATGTACTAAAAATTGGGTTACTATAAAAATGATTTTCAAATGGAATGCTTTATAATTCAAAGATTATTTAAAAAATCTTGTTTTTATTCATTTCTTAATCTAGATTAACTTTTGTTTTCATTTGAAATTCCGTAATTTGTTCCATTCAAAAAAATAAAATAATTTAAAACGAACATTATGACAAAAAAGGGTTTATTTGCTTTAGTAGCAGCAGGTTTTATTTTAGTATCGTGTGGAGATAAAAAAACAGACACGACAACAACTGAAGAGCAAGAAGTAGCAGCAACAACAGAAAATGTATTTGCTGTAGATACTACAGCTTCTGTTGTAAAATGGAAAGCGTTTCACAAAGGTGGTTTTGCTCCACGCTGGGGAACTTTAAGTATTCAAACTGGTGAAATTTCAGTTTCTGGAGATGCTGTGAATGCAGGTAGCTTTGTTATTGATATGGAGTCTTTAAAAGTTGATCCAGCTTCAGTTACAGAAGAAGGAAAAAAAGCAGCGGATTTAGAAGCGCATTTAAAAAATGCTGATTTCTTTAACGTAGAGAATAATAAAACGGCAGATTTTAAAATTACTAAAGTGGAAGACCTAACTGCTCCTGTTGCAGAAGGAGAAGGAGTTGTAGGTGCTAACAAAATGTTAAGTGGTAATCTAACTTTATTAGGAAACACTATGAATGTATCTTTCCCAGCTAAAATAGATGTAGTAGACAATACGGTAACTGTTTTAGCAGATTTCACAGTGAATCGTGCAGATTGGGGTATTAAATTTGGTACTACAGAAGCTGATCCTGCTGAATGGATGATTAGTAAAGACATCGAAATTAGTGTAGCTGTTAAAGCAACTAAATAAGAAGTTTTAACCACTATTTTAAATATAAAAAGACATCAAATTAGATGTCTTTTTTTGTTGTATTGATTTAGAAATAAATTGATGTATCTTTCTAATAATTAAGTTTTATATTATTGAGGTATTTGCTCTAGTAAGACTTCTTTCCCTGTTTTATCAAAATAAGTGCAAGTCATTTTATTCAAGCAAATTTGCCATTTTTCAATACCTGTTTCAGCACACATTGTAATGAACGTAAGATAATCGGTCTTTCCTTGTTGGTGTGCCAGTAATTCAGATTTAAATTGGTCTATTTTAACTTCATCTGAAACGGGTTTAGGTGCATACTTTTTAGGTGCTTTTACAATATAATTATTTAATCCATGATAATCAACATGACCATCAGGAACATAAGATTCATAATGTGTAACGCCTAATGCTTTAATCTCTTTTATATAAGAAGGGAAATCAGCACCTGATTTCACTTTTCCATGAGCTGTTTTGATTTGTTCAAGAGTAAACATATTTTTTTAGATTTATTTGTGAAATAACCTTAGTTTATAAAATGGCTTTTTTTTAAAAGAAAAGTAATTACAAATATAATCTTAATTTTATTTTAAGAATTGCTATTGAAATTTTTAATAAATTTGATTAGCAGAAATTAAAGTTTGATTTAAAAGTGTTCCTTATCTAATCCGTGCCATCCCTTTAATAATTAGGGCAATTATTGGGATAAGTTAATAGATTTTATGACGATACTATTTCTGGTAGATGTTAATTTTACGGCTGTTAACCAAATAACTGAATGAAGATTATCATTGTGATTAGATAGTCCACTTTTGTAAGCCCCGTTTTAAGGGGCTTTTTTATTTCTTCTGTACATTTTAATAAAAATGAAGGAATCTATTTAAAACAATAGTAAAAAATAAACAAACACCAATTAGGGATAGATTTACGAATGCTCTTAGAATCCATTTCTTATGCGATAAGTCATAATCGATTTGTTTTGAGAGGACAACCAAAATTCCCATTATAAAAAACCAAACCGTAAAAAATAGCGAAATTTTTGCTCTTACTACAGTCGTTACTAAATCATGAATTAGACCACAGAAAACAAATGTCAGAACTAGAGAAAATCCTATGGGAAATATTTTTTTTAAGGGTTTAAATATTTTTGTACCAAGATAATAGCTAAAAATTGGATTCCAAAAGTTCCAAAAGGTTGAAAAATTTTTAGCTCCTAGTGATCTTTTTAGGTTATTTTGAAGTGATTTAGAATGTACTATAGGAACTCCATTTCTCTTTTTTATATACTCAGATAATTTCATTATAGTTTTTTGCTTTTTTTGGGTTCTAAGAATAGTAAAAATAAAAAACCCATCAATTGTAATGATGGGTGTCTTTTAATAGACTTAAATAATAATAAGTCTAAACTTGATTGTAAATATAAAAGAAATAATTGAATTGAAAAAGAGTTAGAAATTAGAAATTATTTTTAATCCAAGTTATCATTGAAAATCATCTTATTTAAAATATTTTTTAAATAAAGGTAACACGAAATTATAATTGACGATTATTAAACCTATCTTGATGATAATAAGAAACTTATTGATGATTAAAGAATTAATTTTGGGTAAAATGAAATCCAATGAAAACAATTGTACTTTACTTATTTTTTCTCAGTAGTATTTTTACTTTTTCGCAACAAGCCTATTTTGTCTCTTTATCTGGAAACGACGTTTCTGGAAATGGAACTCTTGGAAATCCTTATGCAACAATCTCCAAAGCGGCAACAATTGCAAATAACTTTATACAAAGTAATCCTTCTACAAGTGTTTTTATTTTTATTCGAAATGGAATTTATCGAAATCCTACTTTTACAACATTTTCTGCATTAACTTCAGCAGATTACAATCCTGAAAATATTGGAGATGTTGTTTGGAAAGATGTAGGTAACAACGGAAGTGTTGCTCGTTTAAATAACATTAATGGAAATACTTCCGCTTGGATAACGATTCAACCTTATAACAATGAAGAAGTTATTTTTGAATGTGATGGCGATATTGCTCTAAATATCAGAAATTGTAGTTTTATAAGAATTCAAGATATAGAAATTGTTGGGGTTTCTGAAAAAATACCACTGCAATTGGCTTGGATGTATTGGGGTACTTATCGTTATGATTCAGGTGGAAATTGGATTTATGGAGATCGTAAACAAGAGATATGTACAGCTTATAGTTTAGGGAGTTGTTCAGATATTCCTCCAAATGTATTAACCAGTCATATTACTTATTCTGGACTTCCAGATATTAGTGGTTTAAATGTGCAACGGCCTAATTTATTTGATTCAAAAGGAATTTTAGTTAATCTCTCTAATAATATCGAAATTTTAAATTGCGAAGTGCATCATTTTCCTGGAGGAGGTATTCGAGTGACAGCTTCTGATTACGTTACTCTAATAAAGAATCAAGTGCATCATAACTCTTCTAGAGCATCTGTCGGAACTCACGGGTTTGTAATAGAAGGATTAACTGCAAATTCAGGTATAAATAATAACGTTCAAAAAATATTGATTAAAGGCAATTTAGTATACAGTAACTACAACGAATTGTATTCATGGGTGCAGAGTAAAACAATTTGTACAACGGGAATTGATGAAGGAAAAGGAATTGCTCTTCTAAGAAGTGGTACAACGTATAATGGTTTTAATGGTATTATACGAGTTGAAAATAATATTTGTTATGACAACGGGAAAAGCGGGATTCATAGCAACGATGTTGATAATGCAGAAATTTTTAATAATACTGTAGCATATAATTCTCATACAGATGTTTATAATTATGAGTTGTCTGGTTGGATTTTGAATCAGTGAATGAATGGAAGTTAAGAATACTTTTTAAACGTCATAAAGAAATACCACACCAATTTTTTATAAAACAGGTAGATGATTTTTATAGAATAGGGTGGAAGGATATTTAATTAAATTACTATAATCTTCAAAATAAATGTTATTATAAAATATTTACGCCTATATTTTCAGTAAAAATAGACGTAAATGTATTTTATTTGGAGAATTGAAGTATACTTT
Source organism: Flavobacterium sp. NRK F7 (assembly GCF_024054195.1). Lineage (GTDB taxonomy): Bacteria > Bacteroidota > Bacteroidia > Flavobacteriales > Flavobacteriaceae > Flavobacterium. Next base: position 1,432,738 of record NZ_JAMXLB010000001.1, read on the forward strand.
TTTAGTAGGGAGTTGGTTTAGAGATTTAAACAGCTAAATCACATTCGTCCATTTTTGTTTTAATTCCTTTTCTTTTAGCCAGAATTGCCAATCCAAAAGTTAAAACACCTAATCGACCGATAAACATTACCATTATTAAATTTATTTTCCCAAATGCGGTTAAGCTGCCTGTTATTCCAGTACTCAGACCAACTGTTCCTATGGCAGAAGTAGTTTCAAATAAAATTTTATCAAGAGGTAAGTTTTCGGTAAGAGCTAGTAAGAAAGTAGATACAAATAATACGGAAGCATACAGTATGAATACCGAGGTAGCTACATAAAGCCTTTCAATTGGAATTACTTTTCCAAAGAAAGTAACTTGTTTGTTGTTTCGTATTCTATTCCACATTATCGCAATAAGTGCTGTCAATGTTGTAGATTTCATTCCACCACCTGTCCCTGATGGGGAAGCACCAACATACATTAGAAATATAAGAACAAGTTGAATTACTAAAGATAGTTTTCCAATAGGTATGGTATTGAAACCAACAGTAGTTAAAGCTGACATAGATTGGAAAAATGAAGCCATTAGTTTACTATCTTGTAAATTATTTATTGAAGGTTCAAAAAAATAAAACATGATAGTCCCAAAAGTAAGCAGCAAAGTAATTACTCCAAAAATTATCTTTGTGGTGTAGGTAATTGTTTTTGTTTTCCCTGAAAAACGATTCCAAAAATCGGTAACAACAATAAAACCTAATGAACCACAAATAGATAATACAGAAATTATAGTATTAATAGATGTATTGTCTGCAAATTGCTCGAAACTATCATTATAGAGTCCAAAACCAGCTGTACAGAATGAAGAAACACTGTGAAAAATACTACTCCACATTGCAAAATTATGTTCAACTCCTTCTTGAGTGAAAGCAATATAGAAGCATAATGCACCAAGAGTTTCAATTACTATTGTAAAGATAATTACAGATTTTAAAAAATCCTTTATTTCAAAGCCTTTTGGCATAGAAAACTCTGCATTTAAGACTCTTTGATGCCAATGCGTTAATGGACTTTTTTTAGATAATAACACAAAAGAGGTAAAGGTCATATAACCAATACCACCAATTTGAATCAACAACATTACAATGAATTGACCCAACCAGTTATAAGAATCAAAAATACTTACAGTAACTAAACCTGTAGTTGAAATTGCCGAAGTTGCAGTAAAAAGGTTATCTATTGGATTGACAAATTGTTTGTGACAAATTGGTAAACAAAGTAATATGCATCCAATAAAAGTGTAAGTTAAAAAACCATAAAGTAAGTTTTGTTGTGGAGATAACGATAATTGAAATTTTCTATATCTTTTGGTTATATTTCTCATGATTTTACTTAGTTGAAAATTCTTTTTTAAGATTTGAAAGATGGAGTTGTAATTGAGTAAGTTGAAGTATTATTTTGTCTTTGTTTTTCATTACAACATTTGAATCCTGGTATAACTCCAATGCTTTGTTAACGGAATGGATATATTCATTTGTTTTCAAATACATTTCATTCTCACTATCGATATTAGTAAACCATTTGAACCCTTTTTTTATTTCTTCACTAATTTCAAATAGTTTTGAAGGGTTTTTGGGATGCTCTTGATCATAAAGTTTTGAAAATTCTGAGACATCAAAGCAGATTTTTACAATTTCACCTGCTATTTTTTCGGTCATGGGTATTTTATTATTCATTATTTAGAAGTCTAAAAATGAAATGTTTGGAAGGGATAAATGGATTTTTTTATTCAATCACCCTTTAACATCTCTTTGTTTTTGATACTACAAAGTTCCGTTGAAAGTGATAAATAAAAAATCAAGGTTTAATAGGGTTATATAAAGATTTTATAAAGATTATTCAAAGCGATATCCAACACCGCTTTCAGTAATAATATGTTGTGGGTTATTATAGTTTTCTTCTATTTTTTTTCGCAATGTGCCTACAAATACTCTCAAATATTGTGTTTCAGTTTGATAGCCATATCCCCAAATTTCTTTTAGAATAAATTGATGCGTTAGAACTTTACCTTCATTTTTAGCAAATAAGATTAATAAGTTATATTCTGTAGAAGTAAGTTTTACTATTTCTCCTTTTCTTTTTACAATTCTAGCAACAAAATCAATTTCGATATCACCACAAATTATACTTGAATTATTAGTAGTGTTTTGACTTCTACGAATTGCAGAGCGAATTCTTGCCAGTAATTCACCTGTTCTAAAAGGTTTGGTTAGATAGTCGGTTGCACCGTTGTCAAGCGCTGAAATAATATCCGTTTCATTATCTTGTACAGACAGAATAATAATTGGTTTGTTGTACCACTCTCTTAATTCTTTTAGAACCTCGTGGCCGCTTTTATCAGGTAAACCTATATCAAGTAATATGACATCAGGAGGATGATTTGCAGCTAACATTAAACCTTCTTTTCCATTACTTGCTTGAATTACTTTATAATCGTTACTTTCTAAGTTTATTTGAAGTAATTTTCTAATTTGAGGTTCGTCGTCAATGATTAATATCTCTGCTTTATTCATTTTCTAATTCTGTATTTATTGAAAAATCACAAGGTATTTGAATTGTAAATTTGGCACCACCTTTAGATAAATTTTCTAATTGTATCTCTCCATTCATTGCTTCAACAAAACCTTTGACTATTGAAAGACCTAAACCAGTTCCTCCAGCAGCGGTATTATTTAAACGATAGAATTTATCAAAGACAAAAGCAATTTCATTTTCTGGGAATCCTTTGCCATTATCGGAAATTGTAATAATACAATTGTCATTGTTATAATCCAATTTAATTTTTATAGTTGAGTTTGTTGGAGTGTACTGAAGTGCGTTATAAATTAAATTATAAACTATTTGTTCCGTTAAGCCTGAGTCTATTTTAGCCAATGGAATTTCTTCATTAGGAGTAAATTCAATTATATGATACATTGACTCGTCTTTTAAAGTTCTTAAAACTGTAAAAATAAGCTCATTCAAATCACACCAATCTTTTCTAGGTTGAATAAAACCAGCTTCAAGTCGACTCATATTCAAAAGATTTTCAACTTGTCTATTTAATCTATTACTAGCAATTTCAATTTCAGTATATAATTCGTTTTTATTGTTTTCTGATATTTTGGTTTGATTATCTTTTATGGTATCAATTGCTCCAATAATTGTAGATATTGGGGTTTTTAATTCGTGCGAAAGTGAATTAAATAAGGTGTTGTATAATTGTATTGTTTTTACTTTTTCTTCTTCATCTCTCTTTTTTCTTTCCACTTCTCTAACTTTATTCGTTAAAACCACATTTATCAAAGCAATTACAAAATACATAAGAAACATTAATCCGTCTTCAGGAGAGCCAATATGTAAGGTTAATATAGGGGGTATAAAAAAGAAGTTCCAAATTAACGCACTTAAGAGGGCGGAAAGCATAACTGGAAAAATATCGAACAAAATTGCATTAAGCGAAACTGCTAAAAGTAAAATCAAAGCTACGGTTCTAAAGCCTATGATATCTACAGAAAGATAGCAAGCAATTGAGGTTAAAACAATAAGAAGAATACTTATAAAGTACTGATTCTTTTTACTGTAGGTTCTTGTTTTTAGTAATTCCAATTTTTTATTTCAAAGTTAATTATTCCAATATAAATATTTTATAAAAATTTAGATTTGAAAATAGAATTGTGGAATTAATAATTCTATTTAGCTCCATAAGCAAGTGCCGGACTTTTTTTACAAAACAAGTGGATAATTTTATAGAATAGGGTAGAAGGCTATTTAATTAAATCGCTATAATCTTCAGGTAGTGCTGCATCGATATCTCGTAGATATTTCTCCAAAGCTGTCATGGTTGTATGACCAGTAATCAACATCAATTTACTTTTAGCTTCAAATGGAGTAGCATCTTTAACCAGTTCGTTGTACAGCTTTGTAATATAGGTATGTCTAAAACTATACAAACCATAATCTTTCCCAAGGTTAAGAGGCTTTTTAATTACATCATTAAAACGTTTCGAAAAATAATCACGTTTGTTTGTTTCTCTTGCGGTCCATTGGCCACCAATTGCTTTTGGAGTAAATAAATAATGTTCTTGATCCAGGTTATTCAAGTTGGGTAATTCTTGGATTAAAATATCAGGAATGATTTTGACTTTGTCAATTTTATTTTTCGCCCGGACAAATACTTTTTTCTCTTCAAGATTAATGTCTTTTATTTTAAGTCGAATAACTTCTATAGGTCTTAAAAAGTTGTAAGAAATGAATTGAACGAATAGTTTTAATATCAAATCATGTTCTAATTTTTCAAAGATAGCTGCTTCCTGTTTTTTAGAATAGGTTTTGTTTCTTTCAGGTGAAGTTTTTAAAACGTTAATTTTACTGACAAAGTTTGCCTTAACAATTTCATTGTCTTCCAAAGCACCATAAAACATTGATAAGCAAATACGAGTGTTATTTCTATTCCTGGACGAACTTTCTTCAAGAACTTGATTGAGATAAGTAATTACAATTTTTTTACTAATAAAATGTATCGAATTGTCTTCCGTTAATCCAGTATTACTAAATAACCATTTTGTAAAACGATTAATTCGGCTCTTAAAATCAGAATAACTTTTTTCAGATAGCGTAGCTTTCTTTAAGTCAAATACAAGTGAAATACATTCTTTAATAGAATAGTCCTTTTTGTCTTCTAATAGATCAGAATAAGGATTAAAGCCATTCTTTAAAATTTTAGAAATAGCATCTCTAAGATTTTTTGCAGCTTCTTTGCGTTCCTTTAAAGTTTTGTAATTATTTACTCCTGCATAGATAGGAGTTTGTCGTTCTAATTTTTTTGTAATGGGATTACGGTAAGAGTAATACACATACCAGCGTTTATTTAAATCGCCTTTTGCATCGTAAATTTTTGGTTCTGAGTAGTCTTTCAAAATTTTAAAATCGTATGCGTTATCGTATGCATTTTGTAAAATTTCCTTACTTATGGGCATAAAAAAGCGGTTTTAAATTTCTTCAAAACCGCATAGAATTTTATTGTTTTTAAGCCGAGCTTAGTAGCGGGAACAGGACTCGAACCTGTGACCTTCGGGTTATGAGCCCGACGAGCTGCCTACTGCTCTATCCCGCGATGTGCGTTTGTAATTTCAATAAAATTTCTTAGTAGCGGGAACAGGACTCGAACCTGTGACCTTCGGGTTATGAGCCCGACGAGCTGCCTACTGCTCTATCCCGCGATTTGTGAGTGCAAAAATACAACGATTATATTGAAAAACAAGAAAAAACCATAAAAAAATTAAAATTTCTTGTATTCATCTGATATAACTACCTTTGCATCATAAATAATGAATTATGGAACATAAAGCAGGTTTTGTAAATATTATTGATTTGATATTAAGAGAAGGATGTCCAGTGGACATTCGGTTACATAAATTTAATTTAAAAGATAAATCTCATGCATAAAGCAGGTTTTGTAAATATTATTGGTAATCCCAATGTTGGAAAGTCAACATTAATGAATGCCTTAGTGGGTGAGCGACTGTCAATCATTACAAGTAAAGCTCAAACTACACGTCACCGTATCTTAGGAATAGTGAATGGAGATGATTTTCAAATGATTTTATCCGATACACCAGGGATTATTAAACCCGCTTATGAATTGCAAAACTCAATGATGGGTTTTGTAAAAAATGCGTTTGAAGATGCAGATGTTTTGTTATACATGGTAGAAATAGGAGAGAAAGAATTAAAAGACGAGAGTTTCTTTAATAAAATTATTCATTCAAAAATACCTGTTTTATTATTGTTAAATAAAATAGATAAATCCAATCAAGAACAATTGGAAGAACAAGTTACCATGTGGGCTGAAAAAGTACCTAATGCGGAGATTTTTGCAATTTCTGCATTGGAAAACTTTAATGTGCAAGCTGTTTTTGATCGCATTATTGAATTGTTACCCGTATCACCGCCATATTATCCAAAAGATTCTTTAACCGATAAGCCTGAACGCTTTTTTGTAAATGAAACGATTAGAGAGAAAATCTTACTGAATTATGATAAAGAAATCCCGTATGCTGTAGAAATTGATACTGAAGAATTCAAAGAAGACGAGAAAATTATTCGTATTCGAGCGGTAATTATGGTAGAAAGAGATACTCAAAAAGGAATAATTATTGGACACAAAGGGGCAGCACTTAAAAAAGTGGGAACGCAAGCCAGAGAAGATTTAGAAAAATTCTTTGGCAAACAAATCTTTTTAGAAACTTATGTCAAAGTCAACAAGGATTGGAGAAGTAACATGAATCAACTGAGAAGATTTGGTTACAACCAAAAATAGTTAATGAACTATTCGTTCCATTAAACTTTGTAATTGATACATTTCTGGGATTCCTTTTTTTCTATTTTTTCGAGCCATATAATATAGGAGAAACCAAGCCATTACCAAGGTAGTCATAATAATGATTTCAATTTTAAAAGGTTGCCCTAAGCTAGCTTTAGAGTAGGCAGAAACACCTGCAATAAAGAAAAATACAGCTACTAAAAAATGTAAGAAAATAAAAAGGGTCCATAACACGGGATCTGGTCCATAAAGACCATTTACAGCCGTGTTACCATCTTCCATGCGTTCTAATTGCAAATGCAGATGCGGCGAATATTTTTCTCTTTTTAAGACACCTAAACTGAGCCAAATATGATGGTCAGAAATTTTTATTTTATAATCGGGTTCAATTTCCGATTTTAATTTTTCAAATTCATGTAATACCACATCCATTGGTTTATTGGCTACAGTATAAAAACGAAGTCGTAGGGTAATGTTTTTCTCCATAAGCAGGGGTTTTCAGTACTAATCTACAAAAAAATATTAAAATAAAAGAATAGGTTTGAATTTATTGTGCTGTAAATAAAGAGATTAAATAGAAAAAGCAAATGCATTTTTCTAAAATCTAAATGATTATCTTTGCACTTTCAAAAAAATAAGGAATGAATAATATTGTAGCCATAGTAGGTAGACCCAATGTTGGAAAATCAACTTTTTTCAACCGTTTAATACAACGTAGAGATGCGATTGTGGATTCTGTGAGTGGTGTTACCAGAGATCGAAATTATGGTAAAAGTGAGTGGAATGGAAAAGCCTTTTCTGTAATTGATACAGGAGGATATATTAAAGGTTCGGATGATATTTTCGAAGGAGAAATTAGACGTCAGGTTGAATTAGCTATTGATGAAGCGGATGCTATTATTTTTGTAGTAGATGTTGAAGAAGGAGTTACTCCAATGGATGAAGAAGTAGCAAAATTACTTCGAAAAGTAACCAAGCCTATTTTATTAGCTGTTAATAAAGTGGATAATGGAGCTCGTGAAAAAGATGCTGTGGAGTTTTATGCGCTTGGTCTAGGCGAATATTTTACCATTGCAGGAATGAACGGAAGTGGTACTGGAGAATTGTTAGATAAATTGGTTGAGGTTTTACCTGAATTACCAGAAGTTTCTGAAGAAGAAAATCCGTTACCAAAATTTACAGTAGTGGGAAGACCAAATGCTGGTAAATCTTCATTTATAAATGCATTAATTGGTGAAGATCGTTTTGTAGTGACCGATATTGCTGGAACGACAAGAGATGCGATTGATACCACTTATAATCGTTTTGGTTTCGAATTTAAACTGGTTGACACAGCAGGAATTCGAAGAAAAGCAAAAGTAAAAGAAGATTTAGAGTTTTATTCGGTAATGCGTTCGGTTCGAGCGATTGAACATAGCGATGTGTGTATCTTAATGATTGATGCTACTAGAGGTTTTGAAGGTCAAGATCAGAATATATTTTGGTTGGCCGAAAAAAATAGAAAGGGTATTGTAATCTTAGTAAATAAATGGGATTTAATTGAAAAAGATACTATGTCTACACGTGATTATGAAAGAAAAATACGTGAGGAGTTACAACCCTTTACCGATGTGCCTATTTTATTTGTGTCGGCTTTAACGAAGCAACGTTTATTAAAGGCTTTAGAAGTGGCAGTAGAAGTGTATGAAAACAGAAAGCAACGTATTGCAACTTCTAAGTTCAATGATTTAATGCTACCTATAATTGAAGCCTATCCACCACCAGCTATAAAAGGGAAATATGTAAAAATTAAATATTGTATGCAGTTGCCAACGCCAACTCCTCAATTTGTGTTTTTTGCTAATTTACCTCAATATATTAAAGAGCCTTACAAACGTTTTATTGAAAATAAATTACGCGAACAATATAATTTTTCTGGAGTACCTATCGATATTTATTTCAGACAAAAATAAAAATAAAAAGAGCTTTCAATAACTGAAAGCTCTTTCGTTTAGTACAACAACCTCATTCTTATTATTGCACTATTATTTTTTTGGTAATAATTTTACCATTTTGATGTGTCATTTTCAAAGTATAAATCGTTGGTGCTGTAGCTTCATCTAAAACGAAATTGATAGTTTCTTTATTTGCAATAGTAAAGTTTATATTTTTGATATTTCCAGATAAGTCAATCAAGCTGATTTCTTTTAAATTACTATCATTGGTAAAAATTTTAGAAACACGTCCTCTAAAAATTGGATTTGAAACTACGACTACCGATTCTACAAAATCATCAGAATACGTTTGAGATGTACTTTGAAAATGTACCAAATGATTGTCTCTTAATTCTTGAACCGTAATGTCATCAATCTCCATTTGCACCATACTGCTCATTCCTAATTTAGTAGCATTGTCTACAGAAGGATAAAACCAAAGTTGGGCATTATTTTGGATAGGAATAAAAGTGAAACGTACAATTTGCCAAAATGATTTTGCCTTATTTACTTCAAAAGCCCATGCTAATTCACTTGTTTCTTCAATTTTAGGTAGCTTATCTGAAGTAGTATTTGATAAATTGCTCGCAGTTCTTACATTGACAGATGGATTTTGTGCTTTAATTTCTTCTGCATTTAAATTGGTAACCGCCTTTACCTTAAACGAGATTTCATATTTTTTTCCAACTTCAAAAGCATAGTTTGTATAAATACCACCACCATTTTCTTTTGTAACACGTAACGTTGCCCAAGTATTTGTGTTTAAGTTTCCAGAAACTACAGGAGTTCCATGACTAGCAGCCCAACCTTTAATACAGCTTGGTGCGCTAAAACCATTTCCGATACAGTTTCCGCTCAAACTGCCATTGGTAAGATTTTGAGAAATACCAAAAAAAGAAGTAAGTAAAAAAGTCGCCAATAATAATGTTGTTCTCATGTTTATTTATAATTAGATTTTTATTTGTTATTTTCGATATGCAAATATTCAAACTATTGTAAAATAAAGCGGTAAGAAATCTCCCGAAATTAAAGGGGAAAATCACCCTTTTTTTAATGGGTAGTTTTTAATCCAATAAGAGAGTGAGGAAATAATAATCCTCACTCTCATTAAGTTGTTTTAAATCCAATGTTATTCGATGACTAGTTTTTGGGTAAGTAAGCTATCCTTTTTAGTTATCATTTTGACCACGTAAATACCTTTCGATTTGTTTTCTGATATTGGAAATGTAATCGTATTTGCGTCTTTTACTTCAAAAGGAATGGTTTCCGATTTGCCTAATAAATCAACTAAAATAACTTCTTTTATGTTATTTGAATCGATACTGACAGAACAAGTCCTACCTTTTTGAATAGGGTTTGGATACATTAAAAATTCATTTGCTGTAACTGTTGCCTTTTTTTCATAAGGATAAGGTTCAGTGTCTTTAATGTCTAAAGTTTCTATTGCGTAATCGGGATTACCGTTCGCTAGTTTACCTTGAATATAGATTCTAAAAGCTTTTCTAGTTTCATTCCAAGGAGCACAATCATTCCAAATGCCATGTTTAATGTAATACCAAGTATTCACAGTTAAACCGTTGTTGAAAGTTGCTGGTGCAGCTGTACAACAAATAATTGGGTTTCCAGGTACAGGATTATTTCCTGTGGTATTTCCATTTGGAGCATAGGAAATAGACCAATGGTGGTTTACAAAAACTGGATTTTGAAGTGCTTCAACTGTTACAGAAACCGAACTGCCATTATAAGAAATATTTGTGAAATTGAAATCGGTAGTATAATTACTCCAATATACATTTTGTGGTAACGCAATTCTCATTTCCGACCAAGGTTGACAACTATTATATACACCATGCTTAATATAATAGAATTTATCTCTTGTTAATCCTGTGAAGGTTACAGAAGTACCATTTTGAATGCCTCCAATTTGTCCAATCGTATTTGTATCGGTAGTCGATCCAGAAACAGCAGTTTCCATTAATCCCCACCAGTGATTTAAGCCTACAGTGGTATCTGTTGCAGTTACAGTAACAGATATAGTACCATTAGCCGCACAAGAAGAAGTGTAAGTAAAGTTTGGTGAACCACCAGCGCTTACTACCCTGAATTCATGAGTGGTAGGAACCCAACCTACACAAGGACTAGATGCTGTAGCAACTTTAACCTGATATTCATAACCTTGTACAAAAGTGTATCCTTGTCCGCCAAAAATAGAAGTTAAATTTAAGACTCCTAATTGACCTGGTGTCCAACCATTAGTGCCTTTTCTAGCTTGCCATTGAAATGCAGCTGTAGAACCAATAGGTCTTCTCCAAACATCTAAATAATATTGGTCTTCTCCAAAGGAAGCAGTTCCGTTTAAAAAGATGCTTTCTCCTTGACAAAAATCTGTTTTTACATTATTGTTGGCATCCTGAAAATGAAAAACAGAAGTTACTGGAGGAATCACCTCAATATTATCAATTTCCATTTCTACTTGCGCGCTTCCATTTGGTCTTGAATCAGCATTCATAAAGGGAAAGAAACATAATTGAGAATAATTTTGACTAGGAACATAATTAATTGTAACTCTTGTCCAATTATTACTTCTATAAGTAGCAATTGTACTTTGTAAAATAACTTGTCCATTGCTTATTAAATTGGCAGGAACAGCATCGCCACTAGAAGTAGTTAAACCATTAAATGCTTTTACTAAGACCAATGAATTAAGCACTGTGTTATTTGGGTTGCTAATATTAGTGTCTGTTCTGATGTCGAAAGAGATTTGATAATTTTGGCCTTGGACGAAATTATAATTGGTATAAATACCTTCACCTCTGTTGGAATGAGACCACATCCACACCCAAGTATTAGAGTTTACTACTCCAGACGAACTTGGAGATCCATGTGTTGCTTGCCAATTTCCAATACATGTAATACCATTGTTGCTAAGACAAGTTGCATCTAAGGAACCATTCATTATACATTGAGCATTCGTAAAGCTCCATATAAAAATAATTAAGATTGTATATAATTTTTTCATTGTATTAAATTAATTAATTGTTTGTTGTAAAATATTTTGTTTGTGATCACAGGACAAAGATGCTAACTTCTGTAAACAAAGTATTTTATGAATCAACGTTAATTGAAAGGGGAAAAACACCCTTTTTTAACACTAATTAATTTAATTTATTTTTTATCGAATGGTTGCGGAGCCTTTTTCTTTAATAATAGTCATTATAGGTCTGTTTTCAATTTTGCTTTCTAACCATGAAATAATATCTAAATATAAAAAGGCTCTTCTTTCGTAAGGATGATCTTCATATTTTTTCAATCGACTGTGCAATTTTTTGAACTCTCCTTTTAATTGATGCGGATAAATGCTACCTAAATTTCTTAAAAATTTAATCATTTCGCGTTGAACTTCATGTAAGTCATTCATTTTGATTAAAAATTTATAGGTACTTTTCAATTGTAATTCTAATTTATAGTCTAAACTAGCTTCATAATGTGCAACTAAACTCAAGACTCGTGCAAAACACATGAGATCTTCGCGCATGGTTAAATTTCTGTTATCGATAATTTTTTGTAAGTATTCAATACATTTTATATTGTTACCCACACCAAAATACATGCAGGCTATTTTATAATAGAAGACCATCACATGGTGTTCGTCTATTTTATCCTCATCTGTTTTTATTTTTTTAAGTACTGGATCAATAAGAGCTAAGCCTTGGTCAAAGGTGCCTTCAATGAAGTGTAAATTTAATTTACTATTATAGATACATAAAAAGCTAAGTATACTGACATTGTCATTTTTTGGAAAAGCATCTAGAGCTATTGTTTCTTCAAGTTTATCAAGGGTTTCTTTAAATAAGGTTTTGTGTTTGATTAAATACAAACATTCTAATAAATAAGTAACTCCTTTAATATACCAAACCGGATTTAAATAAATCATTTTTGGGTTGTCATAAAATAAATCTACCCATTTTTTAGCATACTTATAGCAAGATAAAAAATCTTGAATCAAAAAACTATACCATAAATGCGCTTTATAAAGCCATAGTTTTTCTCTAAATCCTAAATCAGTGATAGTACAATGGGGTAATTCTTTATTAAAATACAGAGTAATTTCTTGCATTTCAGCATCACTTTTTGCATAACCACTCTTCAGCATAATGCTATATAATTGAAGTGAAAGATTAGAAAGTTTACTGGCAATAACATTTTCTTTGCTTAATTTTTTAGCTTGAGTGGTAAGTTCGTCTGCTCGACCTACAATACTTCGCGTGATGTACTGTGATTCAATAACTTTCTCAAGTTCTACAATTTCATAGGCAATATTTTTTTCTTCGTTTTCTAACGCTGCTATTTTGGCTTTTTCTAAAATTTTCAAGCTTTGTTTGTATAAGCCTTTATGGTATAAAATTGTTGCAAAATCAAGTTGTTCTCGGATTAAAATACGATTATTTTGGTTTACAGGATTCATTCGTAAGCTCACCAAAATCTGTTTGTATAAATGTGCTTTTAAGTTGGAAAGCTGAAGTTTAGTTACTATTTTACTATTTAAAATAGCTTCTTCATTATAACTATCCATTTTGTCTAAAAGATTAAAAAGTAAAAGAAATTTGGCATTTACATTTACATCTAATCGATTGGCATATAATTTAAACTGTCGCTTTTCTGATCTTGAAAGCGATTTGATTAAGATGAATAAATTGTCTTTTGATACGTTTGCCATTGTAAAAAAGCAGTTGTTAAGTTTTTGTAAATCAGATTGTTGTAAAATAAAAAAATAGTTTTAATACTGTAAAAGAAAAATTTAAAAACCCCCTTTACATGAAGCAAAGTATAAATTTGTATTCATAAATTAAAATTAAGTTTAATAATTCTTTTATGGAGAAAGGGAAAGTACAAATTTTCGATACCACCTTGCGCGATGGAGAACAAGTTCCAGGCTGTAAACTAAACAAAGAGCAAAAACTAATTATTGCTAAACGTTTAGATGAATTAGGGGTAGATGTAATTGAAGCAGGTTTTCCGATTTCAAGTCCAGGAGATTTTGAAGCTGTGGAAGCGATTGCCAAAATTGTTAAGAATGCAACTGTGTGTGGTTTGACTAGAGCTGTTGAAAAGGATATTGAAGTAGCTGCGCAAGCTTTAAGATATGCAAAAAAGCCAAGAATACACACTGGAATAGGTACGTCAGATTCGCATATAAAATACAAGTTCAATGCTTCTAAAGACGAAATAATCGAGCGAGCAGTTAAAGCAGTTTCTTTTGCTAAAAAATTTGTTGATGATGTGGAGTTTTATGCAGAAGACGCAGGAAGAACTGATAATGTTTTTTTAGCTCAAGTTTGTTCTGAAGTAGTGGCTGCAGGAGCTACGGTTTTAAATATTCCAGATACAACAGGATATTGTTTGCCTGAAGAATATGGAGCAAAAATAAAATATTTAACAGCGCATGTGAAAGGCATAGAAAGAGCTATTTTATCATGTCATTGTCATAATGATTTAGGTTTGGCTACAGCCAATTCTATTGCAGGCGTTATAAATGGTGCAAGACAGGTTGAATGTACGATTAATGGTATAGGGGAGCGAGCAGGAAACACCTCTTTGGAGGAAGTGGTCATGATTTTAAGACAGCATCCTACTTTAGGTTTAGATACTACTATCAATTCTAAATTATTAAATGAAATGAGTCATTTAGTTTCTGAAAGTATGGGGATGCTAGTACAACCTAACAAAGCTATTGTCGGAGCCAATGCTTTTGCACACAGCTCTGGAATTCATCAAGATGGAGTAATTAAAAATCGTGAAACGTATGAAATAATTAATCCGGAAGATGTGGGCGTGACTGAATCATCCATTATTTTAACAGCTAGAAGTGGAAGGGCAGCGTTAGCTTACAGAGCAAAAAAAATTGGGTACGAATTAACCAAATTACAATTGGATGTAGTATATCAGGAATTTCTAAAAGTAGCTGATAGAAAGAAAGAAGTGGTAGATGAAGACGTGCATAGAATTATAGAAAATAATAAAATTGGAATCGTAGCATAAATATGGAAAAGAAAACCTTATTTGATAAAGTGTGGGATAGTCATGTGGTAAGTGAAGTGCCTAATGGACCTCAAATTCTATATATAGATAAACATTTAATACATGAAGTTACGAGTCCACAAGCTTTCGCTGAATTGGAAGAACGTCAGATTCCTATTTTTAGACCAAAGCAAATTGTCGCGACTGCAGATCATAATGTACCTACAAAAAATCAACATTTGCCGATAAAAGATCTTTTGTCGAAAAATCAATTGGAACAGTTAACAAAAAACTGCGAGAAAAATAATATTACCTTATACGATTTAGGACATCAATATCAAGGTATTGTACATGTTATTGCTCCTGAATTAGGAATTACGTTACCAGGCATGACTATGGTTTGTGGTGACAGTCACACTTCTACTCATGGAGCTTTTGGAACCATTGCTTTTGGTATTGGAACGAGTCAGGTGGCACAAGTGTTTGCCAGTCAGTGTTTGTTATTAAATAAGCCCAAAAGTCTTCGCGTCAGTGTTAATGGAAAGTTAGCCAAAGGTGTTACTCCAAAAGATGTTATTTTATACATCATTTCAAAAATTGGAACCAATGCAGGAACAGGCTATTTCTGTGAATATGCAGGGAATGTTTTTCAGGAGATGTCTATGGAAGGAAGAATGACCGTTTGTAATATGAGTATTGAAATGGGAGCAAGAGGAGGCATGATTGCTCCAGACGATATTACATTTGAATACATAAAAGGAAGAACATTTGCACCAAAAGGAAATGAATTAGAGGAGAAAATAGCGTATTGGAAAACGTTACCAACAGATGAAGGTGCTGTTTTTGATAAAGAGTATACTTTTGATGCAGCAGATATTGCTCCCATGATTACCTATGGGACCAATCCAGGGATGGGAATTAAAATTAATGAACGTATACCAGTGTTGGAAGATGAATCATTTGCAAAAGCTTTAGATTATATGGGCTTCCGTAAAGGAGAATCGTTACTAGAGAACCCCATTAATTATGTTTTTATAGGAAGTTGTACTAATTCTAGAATTGAAGATTTCAGAATTGCGGCTCAATATATTAATGGCAAACAAAAAGCGGCTCATGTAAATGCCTTAATTGTTCCTGGTTCACAACAAGTAGCCAAACAAATTCAGGAAGAAGGATTAACTGCTATTTTTGAAAAAGCTGGTTTTGAAATTCGTCAACCCGGTTGTTCCGCATGTTTAGCAATGAATGATGACAAAATTCCAGCTGGAGAATATTGTGTGTCTACTTCAAATAGAAATTTTGAAGGAAGACAAGGACAAGGTGCTCGTACCCTATTATCGAGTCCTTTAGTTGCAGCTGCCATAGCAGTAGAAGGTAAAATTATTGATATTACAAAACATCTGAATTAATCATGGAGAAATTCACTACACTTTATTCTAAAGCGGTTCCATTACCAGTAGAAAATATTGATACCGATCAAATTATTCCTGCTAGATTTCTTAAGGTTACCAACAAGGTTGGTTTTGGAAATAATCTTTTTAGAGATTGGCGTTTTCTTGAAAATAATGAACCTATTAGTTCTTTTGTACTTAATAATCCTAAATATTCTGGAAAAATATTAGTGGCAGGAGATAATTTTGGTTGTGGAAGTAGTAGAGAACATGCGGCTTGGGCTTTAACAGATTATGGTTTTAAAGTGATTGTTTCTAGCTATTTTGCCGATATTTTTAAAGGAAATGCGCTAAATAATGGATTGTTACCCATCCAAGTTTCCCCTGAGTTTTTAAAAGAGGTTTTAACTTTAATTACTCAAAATCCTGAAACCGAACTTATAATTGATTTAGAGAAACAAACCATTGCTGTAAAGGATGTAGGTTTACAAGAGACTTTTGAAATTGATGCATATAAAAAACTATGTCTCATTAATGGGTATGATGATATCGACTTTTTAGTAAGTAATAAAGATAAAATTGAAGCTTTTGAAGCAAATAGAAATAAAACACAATCCATAGTTATTTAAAGAAATTATTATGAAGATGAAAATAGCCGTGTTATCTGGAGATGGTATAGGTCCTGAGGTAACGAAAGAATCCGTAAAAGTATTACAGTCCATTGCAGATGCTTTCGGACATGATTTTCAATTTAAAGAAGCTTTAGTTGGGGCTATTGCTATTGATCAAACTGGAAATCCATTACCAGAAGAAACATTAGCACTCTGTAAAAATAGTGATGCTGTTCTTTTTGGCGCAATTGGTGACCCAAAATACGATAACAATCCAGATGCAAAAGTTAGACCAGAACAAGGTTTGTTGAAATTGAGAAAAGAATTAGGTTTGTTTGCTAATATTCGTCCGATTACAGCTTATGATTCGTTACTTGAAAAATCTCCATTAAAGAAAGAAATCATTCAAGGAACGGATATGGTTATTTACAGAGAATTAACTGGAGGAATTTATTTTGGTGAAAAACAACTCAATGAAGAGGGAACAGTAGCTTCCGATTTATGTGAGTATGCACAGTATGAAATTGAAAGAATTGCGCATTTAGCGTTTAAAGCGGCACAACAAAGACGTAAGAAAGTAACTTTGGTAGACAAAGCTAATGTTTTAGAAACTTCAAGATTGTGGAGACGTGTTGTCACTTCTTTAGCAAAACACTATCCAGACGTAGCTTTGGACTTTCTATTTGTAGATAATGCAGCTATGCAAATGATTTTAAATCCAAGTCAGTTTGATGTCATTTTAACAGAAAATATGTTTGGTGATATTATTTCTGATGAAGGAAGTGTTATTGGTGGTTCCATAGGTTTGTTAGCCTCAGCTTCAGTTGGAAATGGTACCGCTTTGTTTGAACCTATTCATGGTTCATATCCACAAGCAACGGGTAAAAATATTGCCAATCCTGTAGCTTCAATTTTAAGTGCAGCGATGTTATTAGAACAATTTTCTTTACATGATGAAGCGAGGTTAATTTATAAAGCGGTGGAAACGATGTTAAATGAAAATATTGGAACAGTAGATTTAAATAAAGAAAATCCATCAAGTACATCAGAAATAGGTGATGTTATCGTAAAGTTAATTGATAGTCAAGATGTAACCATAGGAGGGTCACATTTTGAAAATATTAAATTAGGAAAGTCTGTTTATATTTAAAATTAAGTTAAAAAGGGTTTATTTCTTTTTAAACTGTAAGAAATAACTTTATTTCGCGGTTAGTTATTAATCGCGATTTTTTTATGCTTAAAATTTACTTGTCCCTGTTTGTTTTGTTGTTAAGTGGTATTGTTTTTAGTCAAAGTACCGTTGCTGTTTCTGGAAAATTAATAGACGAAAACTTAAAATTACCTTTAGAATCTGCAACCGTTTATTTTTCTAGAGTAAGTGATTCTACTGTTGTCGATTATACCATTTCTGATAAAAATGGAAATTTTAACTTTAAAATAAAAACACTAGATTATCCTGTAATATTACGAGTTTCGTACACGGGTTACTTGGATTATAAAAAGCAATTTGCTTCTCTTCAAAAAGATATCGATTTAGGTACAATTGGATTACAGGAAAATGTTTCCTCATTAAAAGAAGTAGTGGTTAAATCAGAAATTCCACCGATTTCAGTAAAAGCAGATACCTTAGAGTTTAATGCCTCATCTTTTAAAGTGGCTCCAGATGCGAATGTTGAAAAGTTATTAAAACAATTACCAGGTGTTGAAATTGATACTGATGGTAAGATTACGGTGAATGGGAAAGAGGTGAATAATATTTTAGTGAATGGGAAACCTTTTTTTGGAAAAGATGGAAAAATAGCCACTCAAAATTTACCTGCTGAAATGATTGAAAAAGTACAGGTAACCGATACAAAAACCAAAAAAGAGGAATTATCGGGGCAAACTGCATCAGACAATACAAGTACCATTAACCTTACCATTCAAGAAGATAAAAACAAAGGCTTATTTGGTAAAGCAACTGCAGGTTATGGAACCGATGATCGCTATGAATCGAGTGTTTTGTTCAATTATTTTAAGGATACTCAAAAAATAAGTGTTTTAGGTTCTTCCAATAATATTAACTCTGTTGGCTTTTCTATGGATGAGATATTTGATAATATGGGTGGCGGAAGAAATCAATCGGTTTACATCAATAGTAATGGTAGTTTCGGAATCAACGGAATGCGTTTTGGTGGTAATTCAGGAATTACAAAATCGAATATGCTTGGTGTCAACTTTTCTGACGAATGGTTCAATAAAAAAGTTGATCCTAATGGAAGTTATTATTATACAAATTCCATCACTGAAAATAGAAATCGAACGGGTAGAATTAATCTTTTACCTACGGGGAATACAAGTACCAATTCAGAGTCGAATGCAAAAACAGACAATACGGGACATGCTATTAACTTCGATTTAGAAGTAAAAATAGATTCTACAACAACATTATATTTATCCCCTAATATATCTAAAAATAAAACGTTAGATCAATACACTAGTTTTTCTAGTTCTTTTGATAGTGCAAATGCCTTGTTAAATGAAAATACAACAAATAATTTTCAAGATGTGGAACGTTCTAGTTTTACCAATAATCTATATCTCTATAAAAAACTAAAGCGCAAGGGTAGAGGCGTAAGTTTTACGATGAATAATGAATATAGTGATAATGAAACCAATTTAAATACGAATACTAATACCGTTTTTTATCAATCAGGAAATCCAGATGATAGTAGAAATCAAAATCGATTGGATACTGATAAAATGGACATGTTAGAACTTGAAGTGGGTTATTCAGAACCTATTACCGATTCTTTAAAATTGAGCTTTGAAACTTCTTTTAAAACCCAACGCTTTAGAAACGCTAAAACTACTTTTGATTTTGATGCTGTCACAAATGCATATACCGATTATAATGATTTGCTATCCAATCAAATTTTTTCAAGAAACAATACCTTTAATGGTTCGGTTGGTATTAGTATTACCAAAAGTAAATACAGATTCAATCTCGATTTTGGGACTGATTTTTTAAATTATGACAATCAATCCACTTATCTAAGTACGATTACTACATTAAAGAACAATTATATGTATCCTAATGTAAGAGCTTATATCAATTATAAGGTAGCCAAATCCAAATCGATTTACAGTCGTTATACCTATAATGTAAATTTACCTTCTGCAGAGCAATTGTTGCCTTTTGAAAATTTAGCCAATCCCTTAAATACCATTACGGGTAATGCTTTCTTAAAGCCAGTAGAAAATCATAATTTGTATATGAATTTCAATAATTACGATTATGCAACACGTTCTGGTTTTTATAGTTATTTTGGAGGAAGTTTACGCAAAAATCAAATTGTAAGCTCAACGGTTTATGATGCCGATTTTAAAGCGAATACAACGTATCAAAATATAGATCAAACGTATAATTTTTATACGGGTTTTAGTGTCAATAAATCCTATAAAAAAGAGAAGAGAACCTTTAAGTATGGATTTGGAATTGGTGTAAATTATGATTTTAATCAAGGTTTAACCAATGCTACTTTATATCAAGCAAAAGGAATACAATTGAATCCTAGAGCAAACCTTTCTTGGTCCATCGATGATTTAGTTACTATTGCTCCTTCGTATCGTTATACTTATAATTCTACTTCTTTTGAAAATTATGTAATCGATAAAACCAATACGTTCAGACATATTTTTAAACTGGAAGCGACTACCTATTGGCCTAAAAATGTAGTTTTAGGAAATGATTTTGGATATACATATAATTCAAATATTGCAAATGGTTTTCAAAAAGACTTTTATTTGTGGAATGTGAGTTTAGGTTATAATTTCTTTAACGAACAATTATTAGCTAAAGTAAAAGTGTATGATTTGTTAAACCAAAATGTGAATGCTACACGAACCATTACACCCACTGCCATTACAGATGAAGAAAATACCGTTTTACAACAATATGTGATGTTCTCTTTAACATATAAGTTGGAAAAATTTGGTGGTAAAAAGAAAGATGGAAATCGTTTCATGATACATTAAAAAAAGGTGCTCCACAGAGCACCTTTTTTATTTAATAGTAATATTTTTTGTGATTATTGTTCCATCTTTTTTGGTAGCTTTAACCACATAGGTGCCTTCATAAAGTTCTTTTCTAAGTTGAAAAGTAATGTAGTTTTTACTTAGAACTTTAAATTCGGATGTAAAGGTGTTACCCGCTAAATCTGTAATTTTTATGTCGCTTATTTCTCCTGAATTAATTCGAATATTTAAAAAATCATTTTTTGAAACATGCTCTGGAAAAATATATTCTAAAGCTCTGTACGAATTGGTAGTAACAACAGTACTTTCCTTTTTTTCAGTAACAGTTACTTTTTTTTGACCTGAAGTTGTAATACTAATATCATCAATTTCAAATTGAGAATACTTATTGGTCGGTATGCTTTTTCCAGTAGTTATTGAGGTGTAAAACCATAATTGGGAATTGCTTTTTTGAGGCGTAAATGAAATAGATACGCTTTCCCAATCCTTACTATTTTGAGTAATGTTTTTAGTCCAAATAATTTCACTATCATTTGGTGAAATTGGATTTTTTGTATTGAAATTGGACGTTAAATCCGTAACGGCTTTTACATTGGCACTAGTAAGTATTTTATCAACTGCACCTATAGTGGTTGTGATTTTTACTTTAAAAGAAACTTGATAGGTTTTACCTGGAATAAATTCGTAATGGGTAAAAATACCTTCTAAACCTTCTTCATTAGTGGTTAGTTTTGCCCAAGTGTTTTTAGGAATAGTACCTTGTACAAAAGGATTTCCATGACTGGCAAACCAACTAGAAACACAGGAAGGAGCTGTAAAGCCATTGCCAACACAATTGCTGTTTAATTGGCCATTGGATAGTTCTTGAGAAAAAGAACCATACGTGAATAGAAACAAACTATAGGTTAATAACGTTTTTTTCATTTATCGAAATTTGGGGACATACTTTTTAATAAACCTTACAAATATCGTTATTTATAAAATATTTATTACAAAAAGTTAATTTATATTTTTAATAGCATAAAAAAACACCTTGACAAAAGGTGTTTTTTATTTTTTATACGTTAAGGAATGTTACCAACTTCCGCCTGCTCCACCACCAGAGAAACCGCCTCCGCCAAAGCCGCCACCGAAGCCACCGCCTCCAAAACCGCCTGATGAACCACCACCAAAACTGCCACCGCCACTTCCACGACCAAGACTGCTTAATATAATCATATCCATTAAATCGGAACCTGAAGATCTTCCTGAACCTCCATTTCTACCATTGTTTCTACCTCTGGAAATAATAATCATGAGTATGATAAAGAAAATGATAAAAAAAGCTATTGGAAAACCACTGCCACTTTTGCCTTTTCGAGTCCCTTTATACGTTCCTTTTATGATTTCAAAGATTGCCGTTGTACCTTTATCTAAACCTCGATAGTAACTACCTGCTTTAAATTCAGGAATGATAACATTACGAACCAGTTCACCAGTTATTCCAGCAGTTAACTTGTCTTCTAATCCATATCCAGGCGAAATCCATATTTCTCGATCATTTTTAGATAGTAGAATAATAACTCCATTGTCTTCTTTGGCTTGACCAATTCCCCATTCTTGCGCCCATTTTGGAGCTAAAATACCAATACTTTCTCCTTTTAAATCAGCAATGGTGACAATAACAATTTGAGTAGTGGTAGAATCAGAAAAGTGAACTAATTTATTTTCTAATTGTTTTTCTTCCTGCTCGTTTAGTACTTCAGCATAATCATAAACAGCCGTTTGAAAGGTAGGTTTTTTGGGAATATCAAATTGTGCAAAACCCAAAGCATGAATTAGAAATAAAGCAATGGCTAAGAAGTATTGGATTGATTTAAATATAAATTGTATCATTATCCTTTTGAAATTTCATTAGGTAATTCGTTAATATCGTCTGATTGATACGGAAAATAGTCTTTCAAACGCTTACCTGCTTCGATAATCCCTTTTACTAAACCGTCTTTGTTTTGATTGTTTTTGAAATGTTCAATAACAATATCTTTGGTAGAATTCCAAAAATCTGCTCCTGCAACATTGTTAATGCCTTCATCGCCTAAGATGGCAAAATGTTTATTGGCTACTCCTACATAAAATAGCACACCATTACGATCTTTAGTGTTTTGCATATTAAGAGCTAAAAAAACCTCCTGAGCTCTTTCGAGCGGAGGTTTTTCAGTATGCTCTTCAATATGTACTCGGATTTCACCAGATGTATCTTTTTCAGCAGCAACTATGGCTTGAACAATTTCTTGTTCTTCTTGAGCTGTTAAAAAATCTTCTGTTTTTGACATCTTATTTTTATTTACTAAAATCAAATTCTACATCTACTGGCTTTTCAGCACCTGCAACAGCATCGAAATACGCTTTTTCTTTATAATCAGACAAAACGATACTTCTTGGCATTTTTAATACATAGTTGTTGTATTCTTCTACCGCCTCATTAAAACGAGTGCGAGCTGTTAGAATTTGGTTTTCTGTACTCGCTAATTCGTCTTGTAGTTTTAAGAAATTTTGATTCGCTTTTAAATCAGGATAACTTTCAACGGTTACTAATAAACGAGATAATGCTGAACTTACGCCGCTTTGCGCATCGTTAAAGGCTTTTAATTGCTCTGGAGTAATATTTGATGGGTCAATTGTGGTAGCAGTAGCTTTAGCTCTAGCATTCACCACAGCTTCTAAAGTTGATTTCTCAAAATCAGCTGCACCTTTAACAGTTTTTACTAAGTTGCCAATTAAATCATTTCTTCTTTGGTAGGAAGTTTCTACATTTCCCCAAGATTTTTTTACTTGTTCATTTACAGTAACGGCACCATTTTTAACACCGATGTACCAAAATATTCCAATTATAAGTAAACCTCCAATAAGTAACCACGGTAAGAATTTTTTCATAATTTTCTGTTTTAAAGTTGATTTTTAATTTGTAATAATTGTGTTTTTACGTGTTCTAATTTTCTAATAATTTCAAAAGTGTCTAAGGTTTTCTTTTGGTTTTCTTTCAAATGAATTTTAGCTCCTTCTAATGTAAAGCCGCGTTCTTTTACCAGATGAAAAATTAATTGTAAGTTTTTAACATCTTCAGGTGTAAATTTTCGATTGCCTTTTGCGTTTTTCTTAGGTTTTAAAATATCAAATTCTTTTTCCCAAAATCGAATCAATGAGGTGTTTACATCAAAAGCTTTGGCAATTTCTCCAATACTATAATACAATTTGTTTTCTGGTAAATCGATATGCATGTATATTAGTCTAAAGATTGATTTTCTTGGGTTGCTAAATTGGAAATCGCAATATATTCTTCTGCGGAAATACTTCCGTAATAAAAATTAATAGGATTCACTTTTTCTCCATTTTTGATAACTTCATAATGCAAATGGGGTGCTTCACTTCGTCCCGTACTTCCTACATAACCAATGATATCTCCTCGTTTTACTTTTTGACCTGGTTTACAATTATATTTACTCAAGTGAGCATATAAAGTAACATAACCATAACCATGATTAATTTCAATATGATTCCCATAACCCGAAAGCGAATTATCGGCCTTTAAGACCACACCATCACCTGTTGCATAAATAGCAGTTCCTGTTGGTGAAGTAAAATCCATTCCATAATGAAATTTTCTAACTTTAGTAAAAGGGTCACTTCGATACCCAAAACCAGAAGCCATACGTTTTAAATCTTCGTTTTTTACAGGTTGTATTGCTGGAATAGCGGCTAATAATTTTTCTTTTTGTTTGGCCAAAACGATAATTTCATCCAAAGATTTGGATTGAATGACTAATTCTTTGGTTAATTGATCGACTCTTTTGGTGGTGTTCACTACTAACTCCGAATTATCATAGCCTTTTAAATCTTTATATCGATTCACGCCACCAAAACCAGCTTTTCTTTCTTCGTCTTTAATAGGTGATGTGTTGAAATAAATACGATAAATATTATTGTCACGGTCTTCAATGGCATTTAAAACTTCATCCATCAAATCCATTTTTTTGTTTAAAAGCTTGTAATTTAATTTCATGGTTTCAAGCTCACTGGTTAATAATTTGTCTTTTGGAGTTTCAAAATAAGGTGTGTTAATCAATAAAATTAAACACAAAAAACCAAATAGAGCAGCAGCTAATAAAAACAGAAAAGCATAAGCAAATTTTTTACGACGTTGCGGTTTTATTCTTTTATAGGCTAAATTTTCAGAATCGTAATAATATTTTACTTTAGACATGTTTTAAAATTACTATTTTTGCACCAAATTAAAAGGTGTATACGTTAGTTATACGAACAAAATTAAAAAATGTTTCATTCTAATTGTTTTTTTATAACGAAACTTTGTGATTTTTTGTATGGCTAAAATGCATCTATTTGATTCTTAATGGTAAAAGAGGAACCGAAAAGGAACCAAAAAAATATTTAAAATTATTTAAATGAAATCACAAGACATTCGCAAAGCGTATTTACAATTCTTTGAAAGTAAAGATCACTTAATTGTGCCTTCTGCACCTATTGTGCTAAAAGATGATCCTACCTTAATGTTTAATAATTCTGGTATGGCCCAATTCAAAGAATATTTTTTAGGGAACGGAACTCCTAAAAGTAAACGTATAGCCGATACACAAAAGTGTCTGCGTGTTTCAGGTAAACATAATGATTTAGAAGATGTAGGTTTTGACACCTATCATCATACCATGTTTGAAATGCTAGGGAACTGGTCATTTGGAGATTATTTTAAAAAGGAAGCGTTGCCATGGGCTTGGGAATTTTTAACAGAAGTATTAAAATTAGACAAAGATCGTTTGTATGTATCTGTTTTTGAAGGAAACGAAGCTGAAAATGTACCTTTCGATCAAGAAGCATTCGATATTTGGAAACAATTTGTTTCGGAAGACCGAATTATTTTAGGTAATAAAAAAGATAATTTTTGGGAAATGGGTGACCAAGGTCCGTGCGGTCCTTGTTCTGAGATACATATCGATTTGCGTTCGGATGAAGAAAGAGCAAAAGTAGCAGGTCGTGATTTAGTAAATGCAGATCATCCTCAAGTGGTGGAAATTTGGAACAATGTCTTTATGGAATTCAATCGTAAAGCAGATGGTTCCTTAGAAAAATTACCTGCACAACATGTGGATACAGGAATGGGCTTTGAACGTTTGTGTATGGCGATGCAAGGCGTAACTTCCAATTATGATACCGATGTATTTACACCACTTATTCATAAAGTGGAAGCCATTACAGGGTTAAAATATACTTCTAATGAAGTTAAAAATATAACTGAGGAACAAAATAAAATCAATATTGCGATTCGTGTTATTGTTGACCATGTGAGAGCAGTTGCTTTTGCAATTGCAGACGGACAATTGCCTTCAAACAATGGTGCAGGTTATGTGATTCGTAGAATTTTGCGTCGTGCGATTCGTTATGGGTTTACTTTTTTAGATACCAAAGAACCGTTCATTTATCAATTGGTGGAAGTTTTGGCGAACCAAATGGGCGAATTTTTTCCAGAAATAAAAAAACAACAAGTTTTAGTTACGAACGTGATTCGTGAAGAAGAAGCTTCTTTCTTAAGAACTTTAGAGCAAGGATTACAATTGTTAGAAGTGGTTGTAGCTGATACAAAAGGAAATGAAGTTTCAGGAGTAAAAGCATTTGAGTTATATGATACTTTTGGATTTCCGAAAGATTTAACAGCTCTTATTTTGAAAGAAAAAGGGATGACGTATAATGAAGAGGAGTTCGAAATAGAATTGAAAAAACAAAAAGACCGTTCTCGAGCGGCTTCAGAAGTATCTACCGATGATTGGAAAATTTTGGTAGCAGGAAATACGGAATCTTTTGTTGGCTATGATCAAACGGAAAATAAGGTAAAAATAACGCGTATTCGTAAAGTAGATTCTAAAAAAGACGGTGTTTTGTACCAAATTGTATTAGATGCAACGCCATTTTACCCAGAAGGAGGAGGACAAGTTGGAGATAGAGGTGTTTTAGTTTCTGCTAATGAGACAATTGAAATTATCGATACCAAAAAAGAGAATAACTTAATTTTGCACATTGCGAAACAGTTACCTGAAAACGTAAATGCTGCTTTTGTTGCTAAAGTAAATACCGATTTAAGAACGGCTTCTTCAAAAAACCACTCAGCTACACATTTGATGCATTTGGCTTTGCGAACGATTTTAGGAACGCATGTAGAGCAAAAAGGGTCCTTGGTAAACCCAAATTATTTACGTTTTGACTTTTCTCATTTTTCGAAAGTAACTGAGGAAGAATTGAAACAAGTAGAAGCTTTTGTAAACCAAAGAATTCAAGAACACATCCCTTTAATAGAAAGAAGAAGTATTCCAATCCAACAAGCGTTAGATGAAGGAGCAATGGCTTTGTTTGGTGAGAAATATGGAGACAATGTGCGTGCCATTAAATTTGGAGATTCAATGGAGTTATGTGGAGGAATTCACGTGTCGAATACAGCGGATATTTGGTATTTTAAAATTATATCTGAAGGAGCAGTAGCAGCTGGAATTCGAAGAATTGAAGCCATTACGGGTGATGCTGTAAAAGATTTCTTTGCTTCTCAAGAAAATACGTTAGCTGAAATTAAAGAAAGCTTGAAAAACCCACAAGACGTTTTAAAAGCGGTTAGTTCTTTGCAAGAGGATAATGCTAAATTGAAAAAACAAGTAGAGCAATTAGTAAAAGATAAGGCGAAACGGTTAAAAGGGGAATTAGAAGCTCAAATAAAAGAAGTAAATGGTGTTCAGTTTTTAGCGACTCAAGTAGATTTAGATGCCAATGGAGCAAAAGATTTAGCATATGAACTGGGAAATAACAAAACCAACTTATTTTTAGTTATAGCAACCGCTTCAGAAGACAAGCCGATGTTAACCTGTTATATTTCTAAAGAATTAGTAGCTGATAAAGGTTTGAATGCAGGTCAGGTAGTTCGCGAATTAGGAAAATACATCCAAGGTGGTGGTGGTGGACAACCTTTTTTCGCCACGGCTGGTGGAAAAAATGTGAATGGAATTCAAGAAGCTTTAGATAAAGCAGTCGATTTTATTAAATAATTTATTAAATTCAAACACCATGAAAAGAAAGTTTTTACTACTACTATTGTCTAGCCTTTTTATATTAAGTTGTAATTCAGATGATGGATCAAATTCTAATGCTGTATTGGTAAAAAGAACAGAAGCAAATGGCACCACTTTTCAATATAAATATACTGGAAATAAACTTTCAAAAATTATAGTGGATGACATTGAAGAAGTTTTTACATATTCAGGAGATTTGATTGTAAATATAAAAAAATACTATACTGGGACTAATTTAGTAATTTCTGAAAGTCAATATACATATGATTCCAATCATAAAATGATTCAGGAGATTTTATTGTATTATCAAGATAATCTAGGGTCTAAAATGGTTTATACACATAATGTAAATGGTTCTGTTTCTTTTCAAACCTATAATGGGTCACTTACAAGTCAAACTAATTTAACTCAAAGTGGTTTTACTTATTTGAACAATGAAGGAAATGTTTCTAAAGTTGAAATTTTTAATGGTGCCAATTTATACTCAACAACAGAATATGTGTATGATGATAAAAATGGTATTCTTAAAAATGTTACAGGGTATGATAAGCTCATTTCTAATTTTCATGGGAATAAAAATAATGTTATTTCTAGACGTGTGTATGATGGAAATAATAATTTAGTAAATGGGTTTGATAATGTGTTTACCTATAATTCAAATGATTTTCCTTCATCAGTAATTACAACTACAACAGGAAGTACTTCACCTACAATAGTTAACTATTTTTATTAAAATATATTCAAATAAAAAAGACCTCTTAGTTTCCTAAGAGGTCTTTTTTATTGATTTATAAGGTTTATTACAAATTAAAAAAGGCTTTTAAGCCACTTAATATATTTTGTACCGCATAAGAAGCAAGAATCAAGCCCATAATTTTACTAATAACAGTAATTCCATATTCGCCTATCTTTTTTTGAACCACATTGGCAGTTAGTAGAAGAAACATCGTAAGAACTATAACTACTAAAACGAGAAAAGTAGTTATGGCTTGTTGTTGAATGCTATACATATGATTGTCGGTCATTAAAACCACAGCCATAATCGCACCAGGTGAAGCAATAGAAGGAATCGCAACTGGAAAAATTGTAACGTGTTTGAAATCTTTAATCAAATGTTTTTCGGATTCGGGTTTACCATTTCCAAAAATCATGGTTAAAGCAAAAAGGAAAAGAATAACACCTCCTGAAATTTGAAAAGCATCTAATGTGATTTCCATGACTTCCAGTATGATTTGTCCAATCACAATGAAAAAGAGAAGAATACAAAAAGCAATAAATGATGCTCTTTTGGCTACTTTTTGCTTTTCTCTTTTATTAAAGTTTTTGGTCGCTTCTAAATAAACAGGAATGGAACCCAATGGATCAATTACTGCAATTAAAAATAATAGTGTTGTAATAATTTCTTTCATGTATATTTCCATTGCTATTTTATAAATGTAATTATTCGTTTTAAAATATACAACTCATTATCTTTTTGTTAACTGTTTTCATGATTTGCAAGCACTGCAATGGCTTCAATTTCAATGAGCCATTCTTTTTTTCCTAAAGTTTGAACACCTACTAAAGTACTTGCAGGGTAGTTATCATATCCCAAAAATTCTTTTCGTACTTGTCTAAAAATTGGTAAATCTATTTCGGGATTTAAGTTTACAATGTAAGTATTCATTTTAACTACATCTTTGAATGTAGCTTTACACGTTTTTAATTCGTTTTCTAAATTCTTAAATGTTGCTCTAGTTTGCATTTCTAAATCAATTCCTTCTCCAATTTGTCCTGAAATATACAATGTTTTAATACTTCCTGTAGTCACAGCGACAGTTTGAGAAAACCCTTCATTCGGACTACAATATTCTTTTGATATACGGCTCATATTTAATTTAAAAGTTTAACTGTCAAAGTTAATAATGAAAAATTAGTTTTTTAGTTTAAACTAAATTAAATTTGAATTCATTTGTACAAAATATGCAATTCACTACCAAAATACCCATTGAAAAATTTAGTAAGCCTATAAGTTATGACAGTAACATATTGTCATTAGGTTCTTGTTTTGCAGATAATATGGATGAAAAATTCCATTATTATAAATTTTCCACTGTAACCAATCCTTTTGGTATTATTTTTAATCCCGTTTCTCTTGAACGAATTGTACATCGGATTGTGAATCAAGTTGCTTTTACAGAAAACGATATTTTTTTTCACAACGAAGCGTGGCATTGTTTTGAAGTGCATTCGGAACTTTCGCATCCTAATAAAGACGAATTTTTAAAGCAATTGAATTCGATTCTTAATGATGTTCATTCGCAGATACGTTCGTTAACACATTGTATCATTACTTTAGGAACGGCTTGGGTGTATCAAAATAAGGCTTCTGAAAGAGTGGTGGCCAATTGCCATAAAGTACCGCAAAATCAATTTACAAAAGAATTATTGTCGGTAGCAACCATTCAAAAGAGTGTAGAGAATATAGTCACTTTGGTTCAACAAATTAATAAAGAGGTCCAATTTATATGTACCGTTTCACCCGTACGACATGCTAAGGATGGTTTTGTAGAAAATAATGTAAGTAAAGCGCATCTACTCAGTGCTGTTTATACGAGTAAAACTTTGCTAAACATAGCTTATTTTCCTTCTTACGAAATTGTATTAGATGAACTAAGAGATTATCGTTTTTATGCGGAAGATATGTTGCATCCTAATGCCATTGCCATTCAATATATTTGGCAACGATTTAAAGAAACCGTAATAGATGCAACTGTTTATGAAATTATGGATGAGGTAGCAACTATCCAAAAAGCGCTTGCACACAAACCTTTTAATCCATTGAGTGCAAATCATGTGAATTTTGTAAATACTACCCAGCAAAAAATTAGTAATTTGCAGAAGAAATTACCTTCTGTACAATTTTAAAAATCAAACTATGGGATTTTTTACAACTCTTTCAGAGATAAGAAAATGGTTAGTCCTTATTTTATTGGGATTGGTGCTTTTCTTTGGTTACAAATATTTTACGACACCTTCCCGAGAAACCACTTTAGAGAATGATACCAATCTCATTCAACAACAAATTAAAAATGTTGGAAAGTTAGTAGTTACAGAAGGCCATTTTGCAGAAGTACTAACTTACAAAGACAGAAAAAAAACCTATATTCCTGGAATAACTTTTGATAAAAAAGCTTTAGTAGTTATTAATGCAGATGTAACGGTGGGTTTCGATTTGAGTAAAGTGACTTATGATATCGATGCTGAACGTAAAATTGTAACCATTACTCATATTCCCAAAGAAGAAATCAAAATTTCCCCCGATATCAAATACTACAATACAGAATCTTCTACCTTTAATGCTTTTACAGGAGACGATTACAATAAGATTGCGAAAAGTGCCAAAGAAAGTTTAGCTAAAAAAATTGAAAATTCCACGCTAAAGAGCAACGCTCAAAACAGATTGCTTTCTGAACTTACCAAAATGTTAGTGGTAACCAATTCTATGGGTTGGACCTTACAATACAAAGGAAATGTAATTCAAAAAGAAACCGATTTAAAGTTATAAGTTGTTTTAGAATACTATTAGTAGTTTCTTTCTCAAACAAAAAAATGTACCCAAAAATTACTTCTAGGTACATTTGGTTTTATAAAATAGTTGATTTACAATTTACTTTGCAAACTCGTCCATCCACCACCATTAATACATTCGATACCGTTTTGTTTTAATAAAGAAGTAGCTTGCGCACTGCGCATTCCAGAACGACAACAAGCAATCACAGGTTTGTTCCACTTTTTTATTTCTCCTATTTTTGAATCTAAACTTTGTAAAGCAATATTTTTAGAACCTTTAATGTGTCCTTCATTGTATTCCTCTTTCGTTCTAACATCTAAAATAACAGCACCTTTTTCCATAAATTCTTTAATCTCATTGGATTTATTTCCTAATCCTAATATATCTAATAATCCCATATTTTCTTTTTTATACAAATGTAAGTCGCTATTTCTTACCGAATTGTAACAATTGTTACGAATTGGCGTTATACAGAAACAAACAACATCCTAAATTATGAAAAAAATACAACTACTCTTAGTTGTTTTGTGTCATTCCTTATGGTCACAAAACACGGTGAATTACACCGCTTCTAATGCTATTTTTGCGAATCCAGAGCGAGGATTTCAGAAATATTCGATTACCAATGCCAATTATGCAACCACACCCAATTATAGTAATATTAGTATTTCCGAATTGAATAATTGGTACACTGGAACGGATAAAGTGAGCGTAATCTTTCGGTATTTTCTTTTGGAAGATTTTTTAACAACCAATATCAATGCCACCTATTTGAGTAATATGCAATTGGATTTTGATAGAATCAAAGCAGCTGGCTTTAAATGTATTGTTCGTTTTTCGTATTCCAATGCAGAAGGAAGTACGCCACAACAGGCTTCAAAAGCACAAATTCTATCGCATATTAGTCAGTTACAACCGCTTTTATATCAAAATAAAGATATTATAGTTACGCATCAAGCGGGTTTTATAGGGACTTGGGGTGAATGGTATTATACCAATTCCAGCGAGTTTGGAACCGAAGGTACTATTACTACAACACAATGGCTCAATCGTAAAGAAGTTGTAGATGCCATGTTAAATGCTACTCCTGTAGAAATACCCATTCAATTACGATATCCGTTATTAAAAAAATCAATGTATGGCAACACACCACTTACTCCCGCTACGGCTTATCAAAATACGGCTTTGGCACGAATTGGTTTTTTTAATGATGCTTTTTTAAACGATTATGGCGATCAAGGGACTTATGAAGTGAATAGTCAGTATGAAAATCCAGTAGGTACGCCTGATTATGTGTATTTAAGTAATGAAACCCAATATGTGCCCATGTCTGGAGAAACTAATGGATTAAACGCACCGAGAACCGATGGAGCCAATGCGGTTTTAGAATTGGATTATACCAATTGGTCTTTGTTGAACCGGGATTATTTTGAACAAAATATTACCAATTGGACAAATTCCAATCATATTGATGACATAAAAAGGAAATTAGGTTATCGTTTTGTTTTGACGAATTCTATTTTTGAATTGCAAGGAACTAATTTGAATGTACAAATTAATTTAACGAATCAGGGTTATGCCCGCGTTTTTAAAGCGAGACCTGTTTATTTAGTACTTCAAAATACTACCACTCTACAAAATAATTTATATGTAATGAATACAGATATTAGAGAATGGGAAAATTCAATAGCACTTAATGAAACGTTCGATTTAGGAACATTACCTACAGGAGATTACTCCAGTTATCTTTTTATTCCTGATGATGAGCCCTCTTTGCATACTATTCCAAAATATTCCATTCGTTTAGCGAATGATGTCGTTTGGGAAGCGAGCAGTGGCATGAATAATTTAGCACAAACCGTTACAGTAGGAAGTTTGAAAACTACTTCTTTCGATAAAGATGATGTAAAAGTTTATCCTAATCCAGCGTCTGCTACAATTACCGTTAGTACTAGTGAAAGAATTATGAGAATGCAACTTTTTAATACGGTAGGCCAACGCGTTTTTGTGAAAGCAAATGGAAATGTAATTGATGTTTCATTTTTACCAACAGGAACTTATTTTTTACATCTTGAAACGCAAAACGGTAAAATTGTTAAGAAAATTAATAAGCAGTAAGACGCATTATTTATAGTTATTTTGTCACATCGAGCGCAGTCGAGATGAGTTTTAACATCTCGACTGCGCTCGATGTGACTATGCAAGAATCTTTATTTAGTAAAATTCAAATAGTCTAATTTTACAATTAAACCAAATCTTTTTCAAAGATCAAGTCTAATCCGTTCTGTATTAAATGCGCTACTTCTGGGCGTTTGTTTTTTACGAATTCTAAATGATTGACGATTTTATCTAAAAACTCGTTATCATTCGCTTGGTAAACTAATTCCGCAATTTCTACACTTAGTAACCAATCGTTAGGATGGTTGGCACTTACGGCACCAAAAGCTTCTTTTAAAGTAGTAGTAGCTGTCTTTCCTTCACGAATGTCACGCACACTTTGATATAAAATTTCTAATTCTTTTCTTTCTTCCGATACTTTTGCTTTTATCGTTGTAGAAGAAGGAACGTGTGTAATCATATCAAAACTGTTCACATCTGCAGGACCACTAAATGCGGAGGTGATTTTTTTACCTACAGCCATATCATAAATACCCCATTCGGGTTGAAATAAAACCGTATCCTTATGCGTAACCGTACAATTTTTGAATTTGATAATGACAATTTCTCCTTGTAAATTTCGAGTTCCCGTAACAATTTCTCCAGAAACCACAATATTACCTTCAAATTCTAAGGTTACTTGTTCGCCTTCATAAATATCATACGCACGTAAATCTCTTGGCCCCATATCTTCAATAGCCAAGTTAATTCCTTTTAGCATACCAATTGGGCTACCAAAACCTTCTGCATGATATTCTGTACCATGACCCACGAGTTCTTTTTCTCGATAGGAGAGTGCAGTGGGTCCAGTAGTTTGTACATAAACCGATTTTCCTTCGTCTTCAATAACATTGGTAAACACCCCTGAAATTTGTAAACCCGTACTTAATTCAATAGTTCCTAATGCTTTGGAATCAATTAGTTTTTGAACGCCTTTCGGACCTCCTTTTCGCAAGGCCATGGTATTGGCAAACTCTTCTAAAACCAAACTCAAATGTGCAAAATCAGGAGTTACAAAAAGTTGGGGTTGTGGCTTTGTAATGTCAAAACTTTGGTCGGCTGCGACAATTGAATAAGGAATTTTCTTCACATTATCGGTCATACACCAAGCACTTTCCCCTATAGACGATAACAATCCAGCACCATAAATTTTAGGATTTTCAACGGTACCAATTAAACCGTATTCAACCGTCCACCAATGTAAGTTTCGGATGCGCGCCATTTCCGACAATTCACCCATGTTATTTTGTAGGTATTCTACACGATCTTCTGCTGCTTTTATTTCAGCTTCAGGTGTATCTTCTGCTTCTTTTAAGATAGAAAGCAAACGCACGGCTTCATACATTTCGTGATCGTGAGCAGAAGAAATGGCTTTACAACCAATTTCACCAAAACGACGCAAGTATTCTGCATATTCTGGATTGGCAATAATAGGAGCATGGCCAGCACCTTCATGAATAATATCGGGAGCGGGTGTGTATTCGATGTGTTCTAATTGACGAATATCGGAAGCAATAACCAAAACATTGTAGGCTTGAAATTCCATAAAAGCATTGGGAGGAATAAAACCATCTACAGCAACGGCTGCCCAACCAATTTCTTTTAGAATACGGTTCATGCCATACATATTTGGAATGTTTTCAATTTCCAAACCTGTTTTTTCTAGACCTTCTAAATACGATTCATGTGCAACTTTAGACAAATAATCCACGTTTTTACGCATTACATAACGCCAAACCGCTTGGTTAATAGGCGTGTAATCTTTATAATCTTGTGGTTTTATAAACTGTTTTAAATGTTTCGGTAACCTGTCTATCAAAGGATTGCTTTCAAAAGATGCTTCCATAATGCACATAAATTAATATATCCGTAAAAATACGAATTTTTTAGCAGATTTTGGGATGTAAAAAAGGAGATTTTTTGAGGAATGTGTAAAAATAGTTTGCTTGTATTTAATTTGATGAAAGTTTGTAAACTGGTGTCAATTATTTTAAAAATTTGAGATTGTCACACAAACTGTGGCAAAATGATTTTCTAAAATAAATTGACACAAAAAGTGTTGCAAAATGTTTTTTGAAAATAAATTGACACAACTATTCAATACCTTTTTTTACGAATTATTTCTAAAATAAAAAAAACTGGCCTGCTTTTTGTATTAACTACTATACATTGCCATAGTAGTTTAGTTTTAAGACCAGAGTGTGCTATTTTTGAAAATTAATAGCACACTTTTTTTATGCAGTACGATACCTGTTGAAAAGACGATTCCTAATTGTTCTCTCTTTCCAACTGTTCTTGTTTTCTTTTTCTGTTTTTTAAAATATTCAAATAACGAAGGGCATTTTTGTCTCCATAATCGGTGTAGGATTTGGTGGTCCATTCTATCGCTTTGTCGAGATCGCCATTAATTTCACTACTAATGCCCATATTATAGCAAGCGCGACCCGCAATTTTGCTATCTGGATTATTGGTTTCGACCAACCATAATTCGGCTGCGCCATCCCATTGTCCTGCTTGTGCTCTTCTTTTGGCAATTTCAAAATTATTCGTGCCTTTTACATAATAATCTCGGGAAACTCGTATTCGATAAGGCAACAATTGCCAAGCGTATTTTTGACCAATATCTTTACTAATTTCTAAAACGGCTTCTTTACGGGTTGTAATAGTTTCAAAGGCTTTCACAGGATTAATGCCTCTTCCTTTTAAAGTGACGGTATTCGTAGTTGCATATTCATCTACAATGGTTTTATACTTGTTGTCATAAATGCGCCATCCCGATTTAATCAACGTATTTACAGTAACGATATGTTCCAATAAAGGGACCTTTAAACCAAAGGCATTTTTTACTTCAGAAGTAGTAGTAGCATAATTAATTTTGGAATCGGTGTCATAAAAGGAAAGTTCGTAAATAACATCGATATTGTTAGCCGCACAAATAGCTTCAACGGTTGACCAAGGTAGCGCAGCACTGAATTGATCCATACCGTATTTTTTTGAAGCGATGGTATCCAATAGCATGATGGTATTTAATTTATCATTTTTTTGAAGTTCCATTTGCAAACTCGCAATCGCCATTTCACTCCCTTTTTTATCCAATTCCTTACCTTCAGCAGTTAAGATTTTATCTAAAGCATCTACGATTTCATATTTTTTATCTGGAATACTTCTGTTTAGGATACCAATATTTTTAGATTCTTTGTTTAATAAAACAGGAGCTGGTTCGGTAACGCTTAAGGTTAAACCATTGGTAGCACTACAAGAAGAAAGTAAAGTCAAAATAAAAAATGCGCTCAGGAATAAGAAGTATTTTTGTTGCATTGCTTTGATTCTTTGGGGTTAAGGTTATAAAAATAATTATTTTTTTGGAATAACAAGTGTTTAGTAACCCAACAAAAAAGCCTCACAGTTTCCTGTGAAGCTTATTGACTAAACCAAACCCAGAGAATTATTAGCCTATCAGCTGTGCGAATAAATCCTCCTTTTCGTTGAGGTAATGAAATTCAAAACCTTTTATTTTCATTTTTTCTAAAATAGGAGCAATGTCTGCTTTATTTTTTAATTCTAGTCCGACGATCACTGGTCCTGATTCCCGATTGTTTTTTTGTTTGAATTGAAAATACGTAATGTCATCATCTTCGCCTAGAATTTCATTTACAAATTCTTTTAAAGCACCAGGTCTTTGTGGAAACTGAATCATGAAATAGTGTTTCAACCCTTCATATAACAGAGAGCGCTCTTTAATTTCTGCAGTTCGTTCGATATCATTATTACTACCACTTACGATGCAAACCACATTTTTGCCTTTAATTTTGTCTTTGTAAAAGTCCAAAGCGGCAATTGTTAAAGCACCTGCAGGTTCCACCACCATGGCTTCTTCATTGTATAATTGTAAAATGGTAGAACATACTTTTCCTTCAGGAACGAGAATAATATCGTCTAAATTTTCTTTACAAATGGTATAATTGTGGTGTCCTACCTGTTTCACAGCAGCGCCATCTACAAATTTGTCGATGTCATCTAAACGGGTGTTTTCTCCTTTTTCAATAGATACTTTCATAGAAGGAGCACCAGCAGGTTCTACACCAATGATTTTAGTATTCGGGCTTAATTCTTTAAAAACTGTTGAAAGTCCGGAAGCCAAACCACCACCACCAATAGGAACAAAGACATAATCGATTTTCGTTTTTGAATCTTCTAAAATTTCTAGACCAACCGTACCTTGACCCGCAATAACTTTTACATCATCGAAAGGATGAATGAAAATTTTATTTTCAGCGAGACAATTAGCATTCGCGGAAGCATAAGCATCGTCAAAAGTATCTCCTGTTAAAATAATTTCAATGAAATCCTGACCAAAAAGTTGCACCTGTTTGATTTTTTGTTTGGGAGTAGTTTTAGGCATGAAAATTTTGCCATGAATTTGTAATAAATGACAAGAATAAGCCACACCTTGTGCATGATTGCCAGCACTAGCACAAACAATTCCTTGCTTTTTTTCCGTTTCCGTTAAAGCACTCATTTTATTATAAGCGCCTCGGATTTTGTAGGAACGCACCACTTGTAAATCTTCTCTTTTGAGAAGCACATTGGCTTGAAAGCTATGAGATAAATTTCGATTGGGTAATAAAGGAGTAGGGAAGACCACCTCTTCAAATTGCTTTTTAGCTTCCAATACTTCTTCAAATAATGTCATTGTTGTTGTAAGCATGATTCTTAAAATCAGTTTTTTTAATTTATTTGGTTGTCAGTTCGAGCGCAGTCGAGAACCTTTTTTTTAAAAGGTTTAGAATTTTTTTTATACTTCGCCTGTAACGTAGTATAGAGAAACTCGAAGTGATACTACTATATGAATGTTATTACGCTACAATTTTTTTCATGGCAGTCATGGCTGCTCGTAATTTCGCTCCACAAATTTCAATAGAATGATTTCGAATACTAGCATTGACTTTTACCAATTCGAAATTATCCACCTGATTCGAAGCCGTATCATTATAGTTTTTACCAATAAGATTCGTATCTACTTTTTGCATAAAATCAGCTAACAAAGGTTTGCACGCATGATCAAACAAATAGCAACCGTATTCAGCAGTATCCGAAATAACTCGGTTCATTTCGAATAATTTTTTACGCGCAATAGTATTCGCAATTAAAGGCGCTTCGTGTAGCGATTCATAATATGCGGATTCTTCTTTAATTCCAGAAAGCGTCATGGTTTCATAAGCCAATTCGACACCTGCTTTTACAAAAGCCACCATTAAAAGCGCGTTATCAAAATATTCTTGTTCGCTAATTTTTACCTCAGAAGCTGGAGTCTTTTCAAAATCAGTTTCACCTGTTTCGGCTCTCCATTGTAATAAATTTTTATCCCCATTCGCCCAATCTTCCATCATCGTTTTTGAAAAATGTCCGGATAAAATATCATCCATATGTTTTTCAAACAAAGGCGTCATAATGGTTTTTAATTCTTCTGCCAGTTTAAAAGCTTCAATTTTTGCAGGATTAGACAAACGATCCATCATATTGGTAATACCACCAATTTTTAAAGCTTCGGTAATCACTTCCCAACCATATTGCACTAATTTGGAAGCATAACCGGCATCAATTCCTTTTTCCACCATTTTGTTGAACGATAGAATCGAACCCGTTTGTAATAAACCACAAAGAATGGTTTGTTCTCCCATTAAATCCGATTTTACTTCCGCCACAAAAGAAGAAAGTAGTACACCTGCTTTATGTCCACCTGTTCCTACACAATAGGCTTTAGCAATTTCTAAACCTTCGCCATTTGGGTCATTATCGGTGTGAACCGCAATTAATGTTGGAACACCAAAACCTCTTAAATATTCCGCTCTTACTTCAGATGCTGGTGATTTTGGAGCAATCATTATCACGGTAATGTCTTCTCTTATTTTTGTACCTTCTTCTACTATATTGAATCCATGTGAGTAAGACAAACACGCTCCTTTTTTCATCAAAGGCACTACTTTAGTAACTACATCCGTATGTTGTTTGTCTGGGGCTAAGTTCGAAACTAAATCGGCTTTTGGAATCATTTCTTCAAAAGTTCCCACTTCAAAGCCATTTTCGGTAGCGTTTACAAATGAGGCTCTTTTCCCTTCAATAGCTTCTTTACGTAGTGCATACGCTACCTCTAAGCCACTATCTCTCATATTTTGGCCTTGGGCCAAACCTTGGGCACCACAACCAATAATGACAATTTTTTTACCTTTTAATTGGGTTACACCTTCAGAAAATTCGGTGTTATTCATGAAATCGCACTTTCCTAATTCTTGAACTTTTAAACGATGAGGTAAGGCATTGAAATAATTTGACATGATTCTTTTTTTTAATTTAGTTTGTATTTTTTATATGTCACTTCGAGTGCGAAGCGTATCGAGAAGTTTTCTATTTGTTCTCGATACATTTTTGTTGCGCTTCTCTTCACAAAAACACTCGAACTGACGACTTTATTTTTAAAAAGATTATTGATTATAGTTAGATTTTCTTCTATCTACTACATTTGAAAAATCTTACTTTTATGATTTAAGTATTCATTGTTAATAGGTGATTTTCGAGGATCGTTTTTTTGCATATCCAGTACTTTTTTATGTACTCCTTCACTCGATTTAATAATTGCTATACGAGAACTTCTGACAAATTCGATAAGGCCGTATTTATCCAATTCTTTTAATAAATTGTTAATTTCATCATCTTGTCCTGTGGCTTCAAAAACGGTATAATCATTTCGAATAACCACTGCATTAGCGCCAAATTGTCTTAGCAGACGTTCTACTTTTACATCTTTCATAATCACACTAGTAGGTACTTTATATAAAGCAATTTGTTGCCAAATGATTTCATCATTCGTATTGTTAAACACCTTAAAAACATCTACAATTTTTTCAATTTGTCTCACCAGATTGCGAACTACTTCTTCAGTTTCGATAACGACAATAGTAAAACGATAAATTTTTTCAATCTCACTTGGAGAAGAATTAAAACTTTCCAAATTGATTTTTCTTCTCGAAAAAATAATTGCTATTTTATTCAGAAGACCTACCTGATTTTCGGTATAAACGGTTAATGTATGCTCTTTCTTCATAATTAAATTTCTTCTTTACTTAAAACAATTTCAGCTACACCTTTTCCTTGTGGTACCATTGGAAATACATTATCTTCATGTAAAACAGCCACTTCTAGTAAATACGATGCAGGATGGTCTAACATTTCTTTTAGGCTACTTTTTAGTTCGTCTCTTTTAGAAATTTGTTTTCCAGCAATATTGTAAGCGCTTGCAAGCGTTACAAAATTCGGACTTTGGATATCGGTAAACGAGTATCTTTTTTCATGAAATAACTCTTGCCACTGTCTTACCATTCCTAAAAAGCTATTGTTTAAGATGAGTATTTTTACATTAGGTTGGTATTGCATGATGGTTCCTAGTTCTTGTATATTCATTTGGGCACCACCATCACCCATAATGGCTACAATTTGTCTTTCGGGAGCACCAAATTTGGCACCAATTGCAGCTGGAATAGCAAATCCCATGGTACCTAAGCCACCACTAGTAATATTACTTCTTGATTGATTTTGTTTGGTATATCTACACGCCACCATTTGATGTTGGCCCACATCGGTAACAATAACGGCATCTCCATTCGTTAATTCGTTCAGTACTTTCATAACCTCACCCATGGTTAATTGGTCAGAAGTAGGATTCAATTCTTTTTCAATTAATAGGGTAGTTTC
Source organism: Flavobacterium sp. NRK F7 (assembly GCF_024054195.1). Classification (GTDB taxonomy): domain Bacteria; phylum Bacteroidota; class Bacteroidia; order Flavobacteriales; family Flavobacteriaceae; genus Flavobacterium. Next base: position 1,473,650 of record NZ_JAMXLB010000001.1, read on the forward strand.
CTTTTCTTTCTTTGTTTCAAATTCAGCAAACCATTCCGGATAGTTTTTTGTATCAATTAATTCGGTTAAAAGGGGTAAGGTTTCTTTACAATTTCCCCACACAGGAACCGTAGTTTGTACGTTTTTATCAATTTCAGCGGGATCAATATCCAAGTGAATCACTTGTGCTTGTTTCGCATATTTATCGAGTCGACCTGTAACGCGATCGTCAAAACGCATTCCGATGGCAATTAAAACATCACATTCATTCGTAAGATAATTTGGGCCATAATTGCCATGCATGCCAAGCATACCTACAGCTAAAGGATGATCAGTAGGAATAGCACTCATTCCCATAATCGTCCATGCAGTTGGAATACCTGCTTTTTCAATAAAAGTTAAAAATTCTTTTTCAGCATTTCCTAAAATAACACCTTGACCAAAAATCACAAATGGTTTTTGGGCTTGATTGATAAGTTTTGCAGCTTGTTCAATATATTCTTTACGAACAATCGGTTCAGGACGATAACTTCTTACATGAACACATTGTCTATACCCTTTATATTCAAAAAGTTGCAATTGCGCATTTTTGGTAATATCAATTAAAACAGGCCCTGGTCTTCCTGAACTTGCGATATAGAAAGCTTTTGCTAAAACTTCAGGAATTTCATTCGCATCTGTTACTTGATAGTTCCATTTGGTTATGGGTGTGGTAATATTAATCACATCGGTTTCCTGAAAGGCATCCGTACCTAATAAATGGGCAAAAACCTGGCCCGTTATACAAACAATAGGAGTTGAGTCGATTTGTGCATCAGCTAAACCTGTAACTAAGTTTGTGGCTCCAGGACCACTAGTAGCAAAAACGACACCTGTTTTACCACTGGCTCTAGCATATCCTTGAGCTGCATGAATAGCACCTTGTTCATGACGAACTAAGATATGTTGTAAACTATCTCCAAAATCATATAAAGCATCATAAATAGGCATAATGGCACCACCTGGATATCCAAAAACAGTGGTGACTTCTTCCGATAGTAAAGCATCTATAACGGCTAAGCTACCCGATACATTATGGGTTTTTCCAATGTTGTTTTCCAATGTTGTTTGCGCTACTGTTTCCATAGTATTCTTAATTATAGTTCGTCTGTAACACAGCCTTCTGAAGCATCTGTTACTAATTGTAAATATTTGTATAAAACACCTTTTTTAACTTTAGGTTGCGGTTTGACAAAAGTTTTTCTTCTGTTTTCTAATTCTGTTTCTGAAATAGCCAGATGAATGGAATTGTTTGTTGCATCTAATTCAATGCGATCGCCATCTTTTACCAATGCAATGGTACCGCCATCATACGCTTCTGGAGCTATATGACCTACTACAAAGCCGTGTGTACCACCACTAAATCTTCCATCTGTAATTAAAGCGACACTTTTGCCTAAACCCGCACCAATAATGGCAGAAGTGGGTTTTAACATTTCAGGCATTCCAGGACCTCCTTTTGGCCCTACATATCGAATAACAACCACATCACCAGGTTGTATTTTTTTATCCTCAATTCCTTTTATGAGTTCTTTTTCACCATCAAAAACTTTGGCAGGACCAGAGAATTTTTCGCCTTCTTTACCTGTAATTTTAGCTACCGAACCTTTTTCTGCTAAATTGCCATATAGAATTTGTAAATGGCCTGTAGTTTTAATAGGATTTTCTATAGGTTTGATGATATTTTGATTATCAAAATCAATATTTGGTATATTTTTTAAGTTCTCAGCAAGAGTTTGTCCAGTGACAGTTAAGCAATCACCATGCAACATTCCTTTTGATAGTAAGTATTTTAATACCATAGGGACACCTCCTTTTTCATGAAGATTTTGCATTAAATAATTACCTCCTGGTTTAAAATCTGCGATAAGGGGTGTTGTATTGCTTATTCTTTGAAAATCATCTTGGGTGATTTTTACACCAACGCTTTTTGCCATTGCAATAATATGCAAGACCGCATTAGTACTTCCTCCCAATGCAATTAAAGTGGTAATAGCATTTTCAAAAGCCTTAAAAGTCATGATGTCTTTCGGACAAATGTTTTTCTCTAAAAGCAATTTGATATAATGGGCTACTTTTTCACATTCTTCTATTTTTTCTTGTGATACCGCAGGATTGGAACTCGAGTAAGGTAAGCTCATGCCTAAAGCTTCAATAGCAATTGCCATGGTATTTGCCGTATACATACCTCCGCAAGCACCTGCACCTGGACAAGAATTTTTGATAATGCCTTTAAACTCTTCTTCTGATATTTTTCCAGCGATTTTTTCTCCCAATGCTTCAAAAGCCGAGACAATATTTAAGTCTTTTCCCTGATATTTTCCTGGAGCAATAGTGCCTCCATAAACCATGATGGATGGTCTGTTTAATCTTCCCATGGCTATAATGGAACCTGGCATGTTTTTATCACAACCAGGAATGGCTACTACAGCATCATAATAATGGCCATCTACCACACTTTCAATACTGTCTGCAATAACTTCTCTACTTACTAAAGAATAACGCATACCATCAGTTCCGTTTGTAATACCATCACTGATACCAATAGTGTTAAAAATTAGGCCTACCATTTCAGTATCATTGATTTCTTTTTTAATTAAAGTTGCGAGATGATTAAGATGCATATTACAAGTGTTACCATCATATCCCATGGAAGCAATTCCAATAAAAGGTTGCGCTAATTGTGCATCGGTTAAACCAATGCCATATAGCATGGCTTGAGCAGCTGGTTGCGTAGGATCTTGTGTAACGGTTTTGCTATGTTTGTTTAATGACATGATTTTAATTTTGTAATGAAAATTGGTTTGCTGTAACTAAATTTTTGTAAGCCGTTTGTAATTTTTTACCAAGACTCTTTTCCCAGTCTAGAGGGAACTCTTTTTTATCTATGGATTGAATACCAATAACTTCTGCTGCCGTTCCGCAATAAAAAGCAGCGTCAGCTTGGAATAATTGGTCTAGCGTAAATTGGCCTTCTTGAATTTTGATTCCGTGATTGTTGCAAAGTTCAATTATCGTAGTACGAGTAATTCCAGGTAAAATATTTCCTAATTGAGGAGTGTAGAGTACCCCATTTTTTTCGAAGAAAAGATTAGCACCAGGTCCTTCTGCCACATATCCTTCACAATCGAGAAGTAAAGCTTCATCAAAACCATTATTTTTTGCTTCATTGGTAGCTAAAATAGAATTGATATAGTGTCCACAAACTTTAGCTTCAATTTTAATCGATTTTGGATGTGGTCTACAATAAGAAGAAACGGAAAGATGCAATAAATTATCACCTAAATAGGTTCCCCATTTCCAAGCACAAATCATAAGATTTACACCTGTGGGTTTGGTAAGACTCATATTTGGGTCGCAAAAAACGATAGGTCTAAGATAAGCATCATCGAGATTATTCATTTCTAATAATTGATATGATTTTTCGATTAAATCTTCAAGGGAATATTTAAAAGGAATATTAATTAATTCGCAAGATTTTTTTAATCTTTCATAATGTTCAACGGCTTTGAAAATTTTTGTTCCTTCATCTGTTTTATAAGATCTGATTCCTTCAAAGGCACCATAACCATAATGTAAGGTTTGTCCGTAAAGATCAGTTGTAGTCTCAGAAGCTTTTTTAAATTCACCATTATAAAAAAGAAATGATTCTGTTGAATAGTATGGATTGCTTTTTGTATTCATTTTATTGTTGTTAATGTAAATGTACTAGGATGTGTTTTTTATTATTTTTAGATTTTTAATCTTATACAATATTTAAAAGCTATATTTTTTATTTAAGTATCTGTTTTTCAGTTGTTTTTGTTTTTGTTTTTTATGATGTTAAATGAGTTTGTATAATTGCCAAATTGATTTTGTAATGGATAAATAAAAAAAAGCCTTTCTGTTTTTACGAGAAAGGCTTTGTAATTTAATTGCATAGTTACCTGACTCGTTTTTTGGGACGAATGATAATAATGACAATAATTACATTGTTTTGAATCATAATAATTTTAAAATAAAAAAAGCCTCCTAATGCAGGAGGCTTTTGATATGTTTATGCATAAAGTCTCCTATCCTTTTTGAGGAATACTAATAGAGACAATAATGATAACCTTTTTATACATGTGTTTTATTAACTTTTACAAAAGTAAACAAAAAAACTATTGTTTAACTTGTTTTTTTTGATTTGGTATCATTTTTATTAAAATAATGAATTTTAATATCAAAAAGTGATGTTTTTTGAAATAAAAATCATTTTTCGAATTCTTTTTATAAAATATGATAATTGACTTGTTATTTGTGTGTTGGTGGGTACTGAGCTAAAATTTTTGACACGAATTCCATGATTCGTTCGTCTTTTTTATTGGTATCTTTCGTTAAATAACCACTGCCTTCACCTTGCCATACTAATTCTTTGGTTTTAGCATCAATAACGTCGATAAAAAGTGTTCCTTCAGGCGTAGTGTAGACACGGTTGTAATTCATTCCCCAATACGGATTCCAACCCCAACCCCAACCCCAGCCAAAGCCAGCGTTATTGTATACATCTACTCGTTCTCTTTCTTTGGTAAAGATACTTATTAACATACTAGGGTTATCGCTTTTTGCGAACCCTTTGCTAGACATTACCTCATCAATGGAACGTAAAATTCTTTTTTTATCTAAATCCGATATTTCAGCTTTGTCAATACTACTTTTTAAATAAGCATAAGTGTTATAATTAGCAAAGTCTACATTTTTATCATAATCGGCATTGACTCTCACAGAGCTGCAAGAAACAAAGATAAATAGTAATCCTAATGTAATAAATTTTAATGTTTTCATAATTGTGTTTTTTAGCAAATGATTTAACCTTATTCTACAAGTTGTTTAAAATGTTTGGGTTAAATAATTTAACAATGAAGCCATTTTAAACTTATAACAAACGTTCATCAACTATATTAGGGATGGTAACTTTCAATAAAGGTTGCGTCTCCATAGCTCTTTTTATTGCAAAAATAGCCCCTTCATTTCTAGCCCAGCTTCTTCTTGAAATTCCATTGTTGACATCCCAAAATAGCATCGATTCTAAACGTCTTGATGCTTCTTTACTACCATCAAGAACCATGCCGAAACCACCATTAATTACTTCACCCCATCCAACGCCACCACCATTATGAATGGATACCCAAGTAGCGCCTCTAAAGCTGTCACCAATTACATTTTGAATAGCCATATCAGCAGTAAAACGGGAGCCATCATAAATATTTGAGGTTTCTCTATATGGAGAATCGGTTCCAGAAACATCATGATGATCTCTTCCTAATACAATATAACCAATTTCTCCTTTTGCGATAGCTTGATTGAAAGCTTCTGCAATCTTTATTCTTCCTTCTGCATCAGCGTATAATATTCTAGCTTGGGAACCTACTACTAATTTATTTTCTTGAGCGCCTTTAATCCATTGAATGTTGTCTGCCATTTGCTGTTGGATTTCTGTTGGGGCAGATTGCATCATTTCTTCTAAAACAGCACAAGCAATTGCATCTGTTTTAGCTAAATCTTCTGGTTTTCCAGAAGTACAAACCCATCTAAAAGGACCGAAGCCATAGTCAAAACACATAGGTCCCATAATGTCTTGCACATAACTAGGGTATTTGAATTCTCTTCCTAAAGTAGGATTTTCATTCATAACAGCTGCCCCAGCTCGAGAAGCTTCTAGTAAAAATGCATTACCATAATCAAAAAAATAGGTTCCTTTAGCTGTATGTTTATTAATTGCATCAGCATGGCGACGTAACGTTTTTTGAACTTCTACTTTGAATTGTTGCGGATTGTTTGCCATCATTTCATTAGACTCTTCAAATGTAAATCCAATAGGGTAGTAGCCTCCAGCCCAAGGATTGTGTAAAGAAGTTTGATCTGAACCTAAATCAATGTGAAGGTTCTCTGTGTCGAAACGTTCCCATACCTCTACGACATTACCTAAATAAGCAATTGAAATGACTTCTTTATTTTCTAATGCTTTTTTAACTCTAGGTACTAAATCCTCTATATTTTCTATGATTTCATTTATCCAGCCTTGTGAATGACGAATATGTGTGATTTTTGGGTTGACTTCTGCACAAACTGTAACACAACCGGCAATATTACCTGCTTTAGGTTGCGCGCCACTCATACCACCTAAGCCAGAAGTAACAAAAAGACTTCCTTGTGGCGATTTTTTTATTTTTCTAAATCCATTTAATACTGTAATGGTTGTACCGTGAACGATACCTTGTGGGCCAATGTACATATAACTTCCGGCTGTCATTTGTCCGTATTGAGAAACCCCTAAAGCATTCATTTTTTCCCAATCATCGGGTTTAGAGTAATTAGGGATAACCATTCCATTCGTTACCACTACTCTTGGTGCTTCTTTATGACTTGGAAATAAACCCATGGGATGACCTGAATACATGACTAAGGTTTGTTCGTCAGTCATTTCTGCCAAATATTGCATGGTTAGTAAATACTGTGCCCAATTTTGAAAAACGGCTCCATTACCACCATAGGTTATTAATTCATGCGGGTGTTGTGCTACAGCATAATCCAAATTATTTTGAATCATTAGCATGATGGCTTTAGCCTGATTGCTTTTTCCTGGGTAGTCTTCTAATGGACGTGCTTTCATTTCGTAATCGGGACGAAAACGATACATATAGATACGGCCATATTTGTCTAATTCGTCCTTGAATTCTGGCAACAAGGTCGCATGATGTTTGGGATCGAAATAGCGAAGTGCATTTTGCAAAGCTACTTTTTTTTCAGCATCTGAAAGAATTTCTTTTCTTTTAGGAGCGTGATTGATTTGCGTTTCATATGTTTTAACTGGAGGTAATTCATTTGGAATTCCCTGTAGTATTTGTTCTTTAAAAGTCATTGTAAGTTATTTTTATTGATTTTTTGTTTTGCGTGAGGGATGGAAGCAAACTACCTTGTAGTGCGAACAGCCCGACCGAAATGAAATGGAGGGCACGCCCAAAATAACAACTAGGGATAACGAATATCTGACCTGTGATAGGTTTTATAAATGGTGATTTTATATCGAACGAATGTAATGTCCATTTTTATTTTTTTATAGTGCCTGTTTTTTTGTCAAAACCATAAGGACAGTGTCGACAACCACTTTTGCAACAATAGCCTCTTTTTAGGTGGTATTTTTCAGTAAAACATTTATAACCTTCTGGAGTATAATAAAAATCTTCTCCTTCAATAAGGGTATTTGGGTCTATTTTATTGTTCATGACTGTAATCTTTATCTAAAATACTTTTTAGATTCCCCAAAAATAAATATTTTTATCCAAGATTACTTATAGTTCTAACTTAAATATGAGTAGTTTTTTGAATTAAATGCAATACTATGATTCTTTTAGTTGTACGTTTTTTTACTAACAAACGCTATAAAGGGATAACGATTTATCCTTTTGTTATTGTAACTCAAGAGGAAGACGGAAGAAATGCTGTTTTGCTTAATCATGAGCGAATTCATATTAAACAGCAATTGGAAATGTTAGTGCTTCCTTTTTTTGTGTGGTATGGATTGGAATTTCTTGTGCGTTATTTTCTGTGTAGAAGTTGGAAAAATGCCTATAGAAATATTTCTTTTGAAAAAGAGTCCTATGCGAATGAAGAAGACCTCGACTATTTAAAGAAGAGGTCTTTTTGGAATTGGATAAAATATATTTAATTCTTTTTAGAAGTTAATTTTGGTTCTTCTAATGGTTTTGGGCCATAAGGTAATCGCAAGTCTTGATATTGAGAAGTGACTTTACCAGATGCATCTACAGTATCTGCACGATTTCCAATAATATGCCAAGAGAAACTTACATTGCTCGTTCCATTATTCAATTCTTTTACTTTGAATCCTTTATCTGACTTTTCAGTAACGTAAACACCGTTGCATTCTCCTTCTAATTGAATGAAAACTTTGAGCGGATGATTTGCGTCTATTTTAAGAGATTTAGCTACTATTTTGTCTAACTCAATATAGGCGGTTCCATTGGTAAGTTGCCCAACACCATAGTCTTCAAATAAAACTTCTGGAGCTTCTGGACAAAACATAACTCTCGGTTCGTTATTTTCATCTGGAATTAATGTAGAAACGGTTCCGTTACCTACAATTTTATAATTGGTTCCTCCTGTAGCAGTTGCATCATTGGCGTGATTGTATTTTAGACCTACATAACTGTAAGATTGGCCACCCGCTGCGGTACCACCTATAAAATAACCACCATATAAAAATCGTACAGTTGTGCCACTAATAGCAGCAATGGCTTGTTCGTTTTTTCCTGCAATACTTGCAAAAGCACTACTGTTATTTGTAGAAACATTGTTATCTGTGTCTAATGAAAAGCTACCTGCAAAATTCCCATTGTGTGCTGCATTATTTGGCGCCCCGTTACCCGTACTGCCATAAATACCAACTCCATTTGTTGCAGAACCCGCTACACCAGCACCTTTTGTTGGGAAAACTCCTGTTATTCCATTTGTTGCCCCAATAACTGCAGTTCCAGTTGCATTGGCATTTCTACCCCAAAAAGCATTCGCTACGTTATCATTTGCAGTACCTGCTACGGCATCATTTGTTCCAGCACCAGCTACAGTTACTTGACTTGCAGTTGAGCCGACTGAGTTAATTCCTATAGTTCCACCACTTAAAATACGCATTCTTTCTAAATTGTTAGTATAAAAATGAACGTTTTGAGTATCTGTTGTTCCTAAAAAGTTGGTACCAGGTGTTGTGCCACTGTTTCCTTGTAGTGACCAATCTAATCCGCCAGATGCTCCAGCAAAAGCAACCCATTTTGAACCATCCCAATAATAAAGTCCAGGAGAAACATTATTAGGTGAAGCTCCAGCAGTTGCCGTATTCCATACAAATGTTCCAGCTAATAAGGCGCCTCCTTGTGGGTTTGTTACAGGAGTAGCCACATTTGAAGCCGTTAATGCTACTCTTGGTGGGACAATTCCTTGCGTGGTTGATGTTATTTCTAAAGCTCCATTTGGAGTTGTAGTTCCAATTCCTACTTGCGAATACGTGAAGGTGCTAATTACAGTAAAACTGAGAAATAGAAGTTTTTTCATGATACTTTATTTTGGGTTATCTGTAAAAATATTGTTTGTAAATCTTAAATGATTACAAATAAATTGCCTTTTTTGTTAAAAAAGCACTTATTTTGATTGATTGAGAGATTTTTTTGTAAAAAAAATCCTCTTCTTTTTGAGAAGAGGATAGTAGTTTTAGAATTATTATTTTTTAAAAAATTATCTTTTTAGTGACTGAATTTCCATTTTTAAGTTTTATCTCTACAAACAAGGGTGCATTGTTTTTTTGCAAGTTTGAGATAATTGTTTCCATAGTGTTTACTTCTTTAAGATTTACTAAGTTTCTACCTAAGACATCGTGTACTTGTACGCTTGTAATAATGTCTTTTGTTGATTTAATAACTAAATTATCAGTTGAGAGGATAATGATATTAGATTCGTTATTTTCAAAATCATTATTGTTTAATGTGTTGTCTGTAAATCTTAATTGGAAACGATTATCTACAGAACCCATTGAACTTGAAAATCGGTACGGGCTTATTCGTAAATCATGAAGGGAATTATTTTGAAGATCTTCTAGAAATATAGATTGGTTGTTGTCTTCAAAAATACCATCTAAGGCACCAATACCAATCGTATGATGTCCATCTTGAGTTAGATACATTCCTAATGGAATAACCTCTGTGGTTAAAAATGGTAGGCCTCTACCTTGTATTGTTAATTTGTTATTTTCGTTTATAGAATAAAGATCAAAATTATTTTTATTAGGTGCGGGTGCATCATAAAGTCTGTCTATAGTATTTGTAGCGCCTTCAATATATCCAACTAATGTTCGTACACTTTGTCCATTTTCAGAAATTAAGTCTAACCAAATTCTATTTTTTTCAACTTCTTGGTTTGATCCATTTCTAAAGAACTGAGTATTATCATAGCTAGCACTTCTCATAGTATTTGTAAATGTAACGTTTTCATTTGTTAGAATACTTGAATGGTTCATTAGAACAAAGAAAGCTTGACCTGCTGCAATATAGCCTCCAAATACTCCTGGTCCTGAAGAACTTCCTGATGCGTTATACGTAATATAATCGCTTAAAGAATAATTGTATTGGTAATTTTCATAAAATGGATCTGCAACAGCTGAACTTGGAAGATTTCCATGAGTCCATACTTTTATAAAACCATCAATATTAGTATTTAAGGTTAAAAAATCGATAGCATCAATTGCTGACGGATATGGGTTGCCAATTAAATTCCAGTTGTCATCATCCTTGGTTATAGGTGTATTCGTAAGTCCAATATAATTGATTCCGTCATAAATATCTCTTTTAATGGGGGTTGTTATGGTGCCATTATTTGGAGTTCCTGTAAAAGTACTCGTTAAAGTTTGTAAAGAGGTGGCGAAAGTATTTGGTGTTCTTACAATATATCCTTTGCCAATGACCATGTTTTCATTTGTGCTAATCCAATTTCCGTAATTACTATCGTAAATACTTGGTAAAGTAGGTTCCCATTTGTAGCGGTAACTTCCAGTTATATCACTTACTGCAAAATTTGATACGGGAGATGACCAATAAATATAATCGTATAATTTTGCTTGAACATCCCTTGTCATATTCATTGTCCCCGTATTTGAGACGTTGTTAATTTGAATTAAACTTGAGCTATTTTCTAAAGTTAAAATACCTGAGCTATTGTTGTTGATCCAGTTAGTAATCGTAATGTTATTCGTTGGGTTAACAGTTAAATTAGCTCCATTTTGAATGGTTAGGTTTAAACCATTAGCCTCATAGTTTGTGCCAGAAATGATTGGGTCATTTGCTGTAACTGGTATAATTACACAATCGGAAGAGGTAGGTATTCCAGTTGGCGACCAGTTATTGCCATCATTCCAATTTGTACTGACTGAACCTGTCCAAGTTTTTCCGCCATTAACAGTAACTGTTGTTTCATCAATTTCTTTTAAAGTTGCTCCTCCACATAAGGTATAGGTAACTTCAGCAGTATATACCGTAGTGGCCGTTGGGCACACATTTATTTGATCTGTTGTTCCTACAACTGGACCAGTTGTTCCTGAGCCTTCATACCATTTTATAGAGGTAATTGAAGTTCCATCTGGTACAAAACGCCATGCTTCATTGGTTACAGCCCAATTACTGTCTAATCCATTTCTATTAGGTGCGACAGTTGCTATTGTACCATCTGCATTTTGAATACCCACTACCGCATTACCGTCATTCCAAGTTCCGGCGCCAAAATTATCGACGTTCTTTTCTTGGATGTATACTTCAATTACATTTGTATTTTCATAAAGAACCATCATACCAGTATAAAGAATGGAGTTTTCATCATACATTGGAACATCGTTCCAGGAAGCAACAAGTGCTCTACATCCTGTATTTAAAGTGATTAATTCCCATCCAACTTCGCCTCCAACTGAAGGGTCAATATCGTGAAATACACCAAATATAGAATTTTCAATCAAAGCGCCATCTCCACTTACAGGTAAGTTTGCTGAGAAACTCCAGTTACAAGTGTCTCCAGGTAAGTTGTTTGTTGTATCAAATGTAATTACGCCATTAGATCCTATTAAACATTGATTGTAAGTGTTTCCATAAAAGCAAAAATCAAAAGGGAGATTGATAATTGGAGACCAAATATCGTCAACATTTACACTTACAGGATTTTTTAAACAACTAAATTGATAGGGTGGATTGTAAGGTATCGATTCTACACTATAAGTAGAAGTATCTCCTAAATTTAAATAGGTAGCTTCTAAATCTACGCAAGTAGAAGCAGCAGAACAGTTAATTGGTGCTGGATCAGAACCATTTAAACTCAAACCTCCTGATGTCACTGACGGACAACCAAGTGTTGTAGTACCTTGGCTATCACCTACATCGCAGGTTGGCATAGTAAATTGAACATAGTTACCCCATGCTCCTTGGCCTAATCCGCCACCGCAATTAGATCGTATCCAAATGTAATATGTGTTTCCTGGAGTTAATCCAGTTAAAGTTATTGAAGTTGAACCACTTCCTATAGAACCAGTTGCAGTGGTTCCAGTGCTTGGAACTGGAGTAGCAGTTGAAGCTAAATAATATTGATATCCATTTGCAGGTACTGGAGATCCTGCCGTCCAAGAAATAGCCACATCTGTTTGAGAAGTTACATTGGCAATAATGTTTGTTGGTCCTCCAGCACAAGGTAATGAACCTAAACAATTTAAGGTGTAATCTTCGGTTTCTCCATATTGAAAATCACCACAAGATGGAGCAGGATTACTTAGATAGGCATTTCGAATTCTCATTCTATAGTTTCCAGCAGGTGTTCCATTAGGAATTGTAATTGTACCTATAGAAGCTGGACTTGATAAGTAACTTGTATTTAATATGTTTTCTCCGGTATCATCAAAATCTAAATCATTATTCCAGTCTACCCAAACAGAATATCCGTAAGTACTAGATGGATGAGTTGCTGTAATATTAAAGCCTAGTCCAGCATATTGGGAAACTGAGAAAGATGAAGTATAGTCTACGTAGCCTCCACTTGTAAACCCAGTTGGAGAATTAGTAAAATTGGTTGAAGCTCCAGAAGTTGTAATGCCGCTTATATAGTAACTAGTGTTTGTAGAATTGTTTGCATTACAATACCCTGTTTTAGCTACACCAGAGGTATATGGACTGTTACATCCATTTGAAGATCTAATTCTGTAATAATAGTTAGTATTAGCGCTAAGTCCTGTTACATTTCTATTAGTAGTAGGATCGTTAATTGTAAAGGGAGATCCTGGTACATTAATTGTGTAACCAGCATCCAATGTTACTTGTAATTGATAGGTTACTGAATTAGCTCCACCGCCAGCACAAGATGGCCATGAAAAATCAATACTCGTTAAAGTTGAATTTGTTGCAATAGGGGTGGGTGTCGAAGAACAAGTTGTTCCATTTCCGGTTAACGGTCCGGATGTATTATAAATTGGTCCTCCAGAGCAACTAGTATTATTGTAGGCATAAATATAATAATAGTAATGGGTATTACCACTTAGTCCAGTACCTGAAATAGAAGTCGAAGTACCACTTTGAACAAATGTTAATCCAGTTCCTAAACTACTTATATTTCCAGAATTATACAATGTTCCATTTGAAGGCTGTGTAGGTGGTGTTGCAGATAAGGATCGAATTACGAGATATCCATCAGCAGTACCGTTAAATGTTGCTGGAAAGGCAGTAGATGTTATTGTTCCAAAAGTAAAGCCATTAGCTTGAGATGATGGAGGTGAACACGGTAATGGTGAAGAAGCGCAAATGCCAAATGTGCCTTGGTTGTCATTTCCATATTCCCAAAAGCGGACATAAATGGTAGCTCCCGGAGTCAATCCAGTTCTTGTAATGGATGACATATATCCATTATTACTGTCGTCATCATCACATTCTAATAAATTGAGGCTTCCGCATGTTCCAGTATACCAAGCCATTCCAGAATCTGTCAATGTTCCAGCTTGTGAATCTACTGTAACGGTTCCGTTGGCAGGAACAGTAAACGAAAACCAAACATCTCCTCCAGAATAGTTTGCGCAACCAGGTGCTGGTGGAGTAGAAGGTGTAGTAGATGCAGTAGCTCCGGTATTAGAGAAGTTGGAATAAGTACAAGTTGAGTTTATAGTTAAAGGTATGGCTCCAGTACAATTATCATTTGTAGGTGCACTTGCTGGAGCTGTAACACAGATACTATTAAGAACCATATCATTGTTATTTCGGTTGTTAATAACTTTGATGTAATAGATACCGTTTGGTAAAACAGTACTAATGGTTTCGGTTTGTGTTCCATTTGCTTGTGTGTCATTAGCACATGCAATTTGGGTTAATCCAGTACAAGATGAAGTTGATGAAATTAATTGAAGAAATAAATCGCGATTATTGCCTTCAGCTGTAATGGTAATGTTTTGTGGTCCGCTAGTAACTGTGAAGGTATACCAACCTTCTCTTCTGAATACATTAAATGCACACCCAGAAGCAATTGGATTGTTTTCAGTTAAATCGGTAATAGTTCCACTGCTACAGGGACCATTAATAGTTAAGCTTGTTGCTGTTGAACAGTTAGAGCCTTGAGAAAAAGAGAGGTTAAAAAAGAAGATTGTTACAAATACTAGTGGGGCTAGAAAAATGTAATTTTTTTTCATATTATATCTATTAAAAGCAAATAATTTAGACCAAAATAAACATAATGTTAAAAAAAACCAAAAAATTATGAATTATTTTTATTTTTTTAAAATTTGTTTAGAGGTAATACAATAAAAAAGCCAGTCATAGACTGGCTTTCCATTTCAAGACATTATTTTCAACTGATATTAAAAGATAATCTTTTTCTTCATAGTAAAACCATTATCTAATTTTACTTCTATAAGTAAAGGAGTATTATTCTTTTGAATATTTTTAATTTCTTTTTCAAGAGAATTAATTTGGTTAATAGTTGTAATATTTCTGCCTAAAATATCATGAATTTTTATCGATTCAATATTTTTAACTAATGATTTAATAGTTAGATGATCACTCGTTAAGATTAAAATATCATTTTCATTCGTTTCAAAATCTTGATTTCCTAAGTTATTAGAGTTATTGTATCTTAGGATAAATCTATTATCTATGTTTCCAGAATTTGAATTAAAACGATATGGAGTAAGTTTTAAATTGTGTATAATTCCAGTAGTAAGATCTTCTAAATAGATGTTTTGATTGGAATCTTCGAAAAGACCATCAACAGCAGCTATTCCGATAGTATAATTCCCGTCTTGAGCAATATACATTCCTATTGCTACTTGATCATTTTCATTAAATGGTAGTGTTCTTCCTTGAATGTTTAATTTTTTATCTGAATTAAGGATAGAATAGATATCGAAATAATTTTTATCTACTGCTGGAGCATCATAAAGACGATCAAGATCATTTGTTGCGTTAGTAATATAACCTACTAGAGTTCTTACTGAAGGGCCATTTTCTTTAGTTAAGTCTAACCAAATTCTGTTGGCTTCTACTTCATTGGTAGCATTTCTATAGAACTGACTATTGCTATATGTTGCGTTTCTCATACTATTTGTGAAATTTACATTTTCTGTGGTTGAAGCAGAAGTGTGTTTCATTTGTACAAAGAACCCTTGCCCAGAAGCTATAAGTCCTCCAAATACACCTGGACCGGATGAGGTACCAGTAGAATTGTAAGTAATGTAATCGTTAATAGAATAATTACTTTGGTAGTTTTCATAAAAAGGACTCGTTGTAGAAGTGCTTACTGCTGTTCCATGTGTCCAAATTTTTACGAAACCTTCAAGATTAGTATTGGTATTTAAGAAATCTATAGCGTTAATTGCAGATGGATATGGGTTACCAATAAGATTTAAATTGTCATCGTCTTTTGTTACTGGAGTAGTAGTTGGTCCAGTGTAATTCGCTCCATCGTAAGTGCCTCTAGATACAGGAATACTTAGGTTTCCGTTATTTAAAGTACCTGTGAAGTTTACAATTTTTGTTCCAGCTACACCTTGTCTAGATATATATCCTTTACCAACAGTCATATTGCCACTTGCACTTACCCATGTACCAAAATTACTTGGATATGTAGGAGCTCTATTTACTGTTGATTGCCAAACGTATCTTGGGCTTCCAGGTAAACTAGTTACTGGGAAATTACTAACAGGTGATGAATAATAGATGTAATCATAAGTGTTAGTTGTAACTCCTTGTCTGGTCATTGTAGTTATTCCTGATCCAGAGTTAAGAGTGTTGTCAATTTGAATAACACTTGTATTATTGTCTAAATTAAATGTACCATTATTTACAATAAACTCTTTTATAGTTAAAGCTTTACTATTTTGAACATTTAAAGTAGAGCCAGATTTTATGGTTAAATTCTTTCCAATTCCATTTGCACCTGTGTTCAATACTGAATTCACTCCTGTGTTAGAAATAATTACACAAGTGTTTATATCAGGAACTCCTACAGGTGACCAGTTATTGGCATCATTCCAATCAGTTGAAGAGCCACCTTTCCAAATTTTAGTTTTATTGGTAACATTAATCGTAGAACTAGTAGAACAACCATTAGTTAAATTGGCATTAGCAGTAAACGAATAACTTGGTGTTTCTAATTGTGTTACTGTTGGTTTAATATATACAGTAGAAATTGGAGTACCAGATGTATAAGGAATGGTACAAGCGGCATCAATATAAGCATCTACAGGTAGGGCACTTGTCCAAGTAAACGCAGGAGTTAAAGGTTTGTCGCCATATAAATGTACATCGTCAATAGCAACTCCATCACACCAACCTGCTTTATACCTGAATCTAAGTTGTAAAGAGGCAATATTAGTATACGAGCTTAAGTCGTATGTTTGTGTTGCAAATTGATTTCCGATTCCTACATCAGATACAAATATCGCAGATGGAATTGCGGTCCATGCTCCACTTCCATTTTTGTATTCTACAATTACATATTCAACAGTTGCACTATTGGCATCATAATAACTTGAAAAATACATTCTGAAAGATAACGTAAGGTTTAAGAAACCAGTGGTGTTAACTGCTGATGATTCTAAAGCTGTTTCTACTTTTCCAAATGAACTTCCACCAGTTGATAAGTCAGAAGTGGTCATAGCAAATTGATTCGGACTAAATCCAGATGAAATAGCAGGGTACCAAACTGGATAGGTTGGGTAAGGAGGTACGTAAGTACTACTTCTAATTTGCCAGTTGGTAATAGCTGTATTAGGACTAGCGATACTGTTGTTGGCAAAAACACCTAAACCGCTTTCGAAATTTTCATCAATTAGTGTGATTCTCTCAGTTGTACTACTAGCAGTAAGAGCAATTATACTTTCTTCTCCGCATACTTCTGGATTGGAGGTTGTAAAAGTAATATTTGAAACGGGTTTTACATAGGCTATAACCTGTGTTCTGAATAATGACTCACAAGTGCCATTAAATGCCGTTACATAATAAGGAGTATCTGTTGAAATAGAAGGAGTAGTCCAAGTAGTAGTATTTGATGTGCCTACTAATACACCTCCCGTTTTTGCAGAATACCATCTGTATTGGGTTGTTCCTGCAGTTCCTGTTGCTCCTAAAGTAACAGTACCTGTTCCACATCGCGTTGCAGAAGCAATCGTTTGTATTTTTGCTGCACAATTTGCAATAACGGTGAAGGTATAATCCTCAGTTTCACCACCACTATTTAAGTTGCCACAAGAAGTAAAACTATTGCTACCTACGTTAATTCTAATACGTATTCTGTAGTCACCAGGTGTTGTTCCAGTTGGTACAACAAAACCAAAAGTAGTATTTAAAAAGGCACTAGTTGATTGATAAACAATTTCTGTGGTATTATCAAACGTATTGTCTTTGTTCCAATCTACCCATGCTTTCATGTAAACTGCGGTATTTCTATTCGTGTCTACAAATATATTAACTCCTTCTCCTTGGGCTTGACTTGCTTTTGGAGTTAAAGAAGAAAAATCTTGAAATCCAGCTGGATTCGTAGAGAAAGTAGAGGTGTTGCTTGAGTTGGTTAAGTTTCCAACAAAATCCACTTGAGAAATATAATTTGCAGATTGTAATCCTGAAGTTACAGAAGGAGTACAATAATTTTGTGTATTTGTGGTTGTAAAACCACTCAATGGACTAGTTGTGTTGTATCTTGGTCCACCAGTGCAAAATGAATTGTAAGAGAATACAAAAACATAATAGGTAGTGGTGTTTGTTAATCCTGAAATGGTGAAGCTAGTGCTATTATCTGTAGAAACTACTATGTTTCCAGCTCCAATGGTACCACCAACTGTATATGTTGAGCCATTTGTAGGAGTTGGTACCGTACCCGTAGTATTATAAACTACTAAATAATTATTTGGCGCTGGCGATGCAGGTGTAAATGAACCTGATATAAAAGTTCCTGTAGGACTTAACAATAAGGCTGTAGGTTGTGCTGTAGGAGTACTACAAGGAGATGCTGGTATTATATCTAAAGTGTAATCTTCTACTTCTCCACTAAAACCAGTTGCACATGAACTACCAGTTGCTGAACCAAGTTTAGATTGTACTCTCATTCTTGTTTGTCCTGTGATAGCACCTGCTGGAACCGTTATTGATAAAGGACATGCAGAACTTAGACCATTTGCCGTATTAGTAGCAGTACCTAAGTTATATGTTTCTCCTGCATCGGTAAATAAGCCATTACCATTCCAGTCAATCCAAACAGTTTGGTAGTTTGTGTTGTTACCATTTGTATTTACAAATACATTTATATTATATGAAACTGTTTTTAAAACGGTTGTTGAAATTGCTGTAAAGTTAGAATAAGCAACATTGGTAGCTGTAGATGTGTTATTGATAGTGTTAAATTGAACGCCTGTAATTCCGTATGAACTTGTGCTTCCTGTTGAAGGACAATAACAAGGTTTGTCAGTAGTGGTAAAATTCCAAACCACTGGCGTGCCAGTAGTAATACCACAAGCGTTTCTTGGTACAATTTTCCAATAATATGTTGTTGAAGCGGCTAGAGCTCCAGTGTTATAGGATGTTGATACTGTGTTTGTAGTTACTACAGCAGGTAAGCTCCCGGCTCCAAAATAAACGTCATATGACGTTGCACCAGCAACCGCTGCCCATGAAATACTTGATACGGCACCAGATCCCATGTAACATATTCCAGAAGTAGAAGTTGTTGGGCTAGGTGTGGTTGCAATAGCTGTAGGAGCGTTGTTAACAACTACTGCTAAGCTACCTTCTCCAATACTCCAACATCCTGTTACGTTATTTCTTGATCTTATATAGTAAGTGCCTGAGGTATTAACTACAAATGTGTTAGCACTATTAGTTGTATTTGTTCCTCCTGAAGTAGTTTGCCAATACCAAGTTTCTCCTGCGGGAGGAGTTCCTGTTCTTGTTAATGTAACTCCAGTTGGGTTACATTGAGGAGAGTTGCTCGTTGGGTTTCCAGGGTTAGCTGGAGTAGCAATTACAGTTAAAGCTGCAGCTGAAGAAGTTGTTGTGCATCCAGATGTTGAAGTAATAACAACATCAAAATTACCTGCAATTCCAGCTGTAGGATTGGTTATTGTTAAAGTGGCTGTTGTAACATTACTGTATGGAGCAGTATTGGTTAAATTTACGCCATTTCTTCTCCATTGGTATGTAGCTCCACCTGTAGCGGTCACGCTAAAAGAACCGCTTCCCGATTCACAAATGGATGTTGCTGTCGGTTGAGAACTAATAACAGGAGTTGTGTCTATGGTTAATGTAGCGGTATTAGAAGTTGTAGAACAGAATCCATTGCTAACAACAACGTCAAATGAGCCTGCTATGGCTAAAGCAGGATCTGTAAGCGTTAAAGTAGCCGTATTAACGCCACTATATGGAGCTGTATTGGTTAAGTTTACTCCATTTCTTCTCCACTGATAAGATGTAGCACCTGTAGCGGTAACACTAAATGATCCGTTACCTGGTTTGCAAATTAAAGTAGAAACGGGTTGAGAAGTAATAGTTGGTGTTGCAACAACACTAAATATACCTAAAGAAGTTGCTGTGCCGCTTGGATTTGTAACACGTACAAAACCAGTAGTTCCTGAACCTACAGTTGCCGTTATAGAAGTATCAGAATTAATAGTAAATGAAGTTACATTTGTTCCTCCAATTGTAACAGCAGTTGCAGTTGAAAAACTAGTCCCAGTTATATTAAAAGTAGAACCCACACATCCACTAGAAGGTGTGAAACTAGAAATTGTAGGTGCAGGAATATTAGAATAAACACAAATAGTTCCAGTCATGTTACTATTTGAATTATACTGTTGAATACGTATTCTATATCTCACACCAGGAGTTGTTGCATACGTTATTGTTTCATCACCAAACCAAGTACTGTCTGAACATGCTATTGCTGTCATTCCCGATGAACACGTACCAGTAAATAAATGTAAAATAGCATCTCCTGTACTGTTGTATGTAATAGTAGTTGAATTAGATGTAGCGTCAAACCAACCCCATGCATCATCTCTGTCTTGAGCATTGCAACCAGAAGCACCATCCCAGTAATCTGTATTGTTGGTTGAATCAAAAGAAACGGGTGTGCAACTTGTTCCAACAATTATTTCTCCTGTCGCACCATCTCCACAATTGTTAAGTTGTCCAAAAGTAACGGTCGAGAATAAAAGAACAAATAAAACAATTAAAAAATTGTTTTTCATTAAGTTATGATTTTTTTGGGCAAAAAAAGAGCATAACTCATTAAATGAGTAAAGTAACTTCATAGACGATTTGGTTAAATTAGTAATTTTTTCTACTGGTTCTTAGCGTATTTTTAACCATAAGCTAGTACAAAAATAATTCTTTTTTTAACATAACCAATAGATTATCTGTATTTTATGTTAAAAAAAGTATGTTTCAGCTGTTTTTGATGCTTTTCATCGGTTTTTTTTTGATAATCAAGTATGATTTTATATGTAATTTTATAAATTCATAAGATATAATTTAGTATCTTTAACATGTATTTTAAAGATTTTATTGGTATTTAATCTGTTAAGTATCAGTGGCTATAAATTTTTAATTATTTTTACAAAGTGTACTAATAAAATTTCTTGATTATGAGAAAAATATTATTTTATTTTTTAGTTTTATTTGTTTTGGATATGAATGCGCAAATGTATGTGAGTCCGAACAGTTATGTTTTTGTTAATAATGCGTATGTGTATGTGGGTCAGGATGTTAATCTTGATAATAATGCCAATATGTATTTGAGAAATAGTTCCCAATTACTTCAAGGAAATACAACAACAAGTAGTAATCGTGGATTGGGGAATTTATCCGTTTTTCAAGAAGGAACCTCAAATCAATATGGTTATAATTATTGGTGTTCTCCAGTAGGTGTGCCATCAGCTTCTGTTGGAAATGCCGCTTTTGGAATTACGAGATTGAATAGACCTACAGCGCTAATTACTAGTTCACCGGCTACAATTCTTCCTAGTGGCACATTAGATGGCGTGGCTACTAATTCCTCTTTATCAATTGCTTCAAGATGGATTTATAAATTTGTTCAATCCAATCAATATGGGCAATGGGCATATGTAGGTAATGCTTCCACAATTAATCCTGGGGAAGGTTTTACGATGAAAGGGGTTTCGGGTACTGATACAGTAATTGTAGATACTAATGAAGGTGTTGCAAATAACCCTGGAAATAATCAACGATATGATTTTAGAGGAAAGCCAAATGAAGGTTTGATTTCTATACCTGTTGGTAATGCAGCAGGTCCAGATTACCCAAATAGGACTTTAACGGGGAATCCATATCCTTCAGCAATCAATTTAAATTTATTTTTATTAGAGAATAGTGGATATACAGTAAATTATAGTACAGGTGCTTATACCTTGACAGGTTCACCTATAATCAATGGTAATGCCTATTTTTGGGAACATCAAAAACCTGCAACTTCTCATTATGTGTCTGAATATGTTGGTGGATATGGTGTATATGTAGCTAATGGAGCAACAGCTTTTTCTCCTGGTACATACACTCCAGCTACTTGGAACACTTATAATTCTGATGGTACTCCTAATTCTAACGGATCTTCGACTGCTAATGCTTATTTAAGAATGTTTGCCCCAGTTGGACAAGGCTTTATGATACAAGGAGTTGTGAGTTCTGGAAATGCACAGATGAAAAATTTATATCGTGCTTTTGTAAAAGAAGCACCTGAAAATAATTCTCAATTTGAGCGTTCCTCAAATGATGAAGTTTCTAATGGAAATTGGAGTCCTATACCAAATATAGCTAATGTTGATTATACTCAATTCACGAAAGAACAAGTTCCTCAATTTAAAATTCATACGATAATGAATGATGAATATACGAGAGAAACGGCTTTAGCTTTTAATGAAATGGCTTCAGATAATTATGACCCAGCATTTGATGCGATTACTCCAGAATCGAGTTTGCCAAGAGATGTTTATTTTCCATTGCAAGGGGATAAACAATTTGTAATCTCAACTTTAGCTTTTGATATTGATAAAAAAATGCCAATTGCTTTTAAAGCAGATATTCAAACTACTTTTAAAGTGAGCGTGAATGAATTGATTAATTTCAATCTTGCTCAAGATATCTTTTTACATGATAAAGAAACAAACATTTATTACGATATTAAAAATAGTTTTTTTAGTATAACACTTCCTCCAGGGGTTTATAAAAATAGATTTGAAATTACTTTCAAAAATCAAGAAAATACTTTAGGTTTAGAAGATGAAATTGTGAAATCTTTTGAGGTTTACCAAAATAATGACAGTCAATTCTTGACCATCTTTAATCCAATGCAACAAGAAGTAAAACATTTGAGTTTATATGATGTTACTGGAAAAATGGTAGTGAATAAAAATAATTTAGGAAATGCGTCTGAAATTCAAGTTTCAACTGCAGGTTTGCTAGACGGTGTATATTTTGTTACTTTATCTACTTTAGAAAATAAAAATATCGATAAAAAAATAGTAGTTTCAAGACAATAGTTTTTTTAAAAATAAAGGAAAACCTCGATTTTATCGAGGTTTTTTTGTTATTTTGTGCAGTGAATCAAAGAATAGATATAGATTTGCCTTATCATCTAGAATTGTATATCAAGAGAGAAGATTTATTACATCCTTATATTTCGGGGAATAAATTTAGAAAATTGAAATATAATGTGGAGGAGGCGCTTAAAATAGAAGCAAAAATGCTCATTACTTTTGGAGGAGCTTTCTCCAATCATATTCTTGCAACTGCTGCAGCTGGGAAAGAATATGGTATTGCAACGGTAGGTATCATTAGAGGAGAAGAATGGGAACATAAGTTAATTGATAACCCTACATTATCTCTAGCAAAAGAATTTGGTATGGAATTCGAATTTGTTTCAAGAACTAGTTACGCACAAAAAGAAGAAATAGGTTTTCTAAGAGATATAAAGCAGCGTTATTCAGGATGTTATATCTTGCCTGAAGGCGGAACCAATTCTTTAGCAATCAAAGGTTGTGAAGAAATTTTAGAGCCTATGGATTATGATTTTGATTATGTTTGTTGCGCTGTTGGAACAGGTGGTACTTTGTCAGGAATTATTAACGCGTCTAATGCAAATCAAAAAATAGTTGGTTTTTCCGCTTTAAAAGGTAATTTTTTATCTGATGTAATTTGTAATTTTGTGACCAAAAAGAATTGGACCATGAATTCAGAGTATCATTTTGGCGGTTACGGAAAGGTAACGGATGAACTGATTGCTTTTTTAAATGATTTTTACCAATCAACCTCAATTCCATTGGACCCAATTTATACTGGAAAAATGATGTTTGGAGTTTTAGATATGATTCAAAAAAGAGAGTTTCCTGAAAATAGTAAGATTTTATTAATTCATACAGGAGGACTTCAAGGTATTCAAGGTGTCAATCAAAGAAGAGGAAAGAAAAACAAAGAGCTATTACAATACACATGATAAAGAAAATAATTTATATAGGTATAGCCTGTATCATTTTTAGTTGTGGTTCTTCAAAAAGTAGAAGGAGTACAACTGCTAAAACTAGAACAGTTGCAACTAGAAATACCAACACTACAAGAAATACCAATCCAGTTATTAGTGCTTCCAAGCCAATTATAGAAGAAAAAGTAGAAGACAAAGAAGAGTTGGAAGCAACCTCTAAAGTTTCTGTTACTTACAGCAATGTGAATGCTTATATCGATTCGTTTAAGGAAGTGGCTAAACAAAATATGCAACAGTATGGAATTCCTGCAAGTATTATTTTGGCACAAGGTATTTTAGAATCTGGTGCAGGGAATGGAAGATTATGTAAAGAAGCAAACAATCACTTTGGAATAAAATGCCATAAAGAATGGAATGGTCCCTCTATCACACATGATGATGATGCTGCTCAAGAATGTTTTAGAAAGTATCAAGATCCTGCAGATTCCTACAGAGATCATTCTTTGTTTTTAACTTCAAGAAGCAGGTATAATAAATTATTTGAATTGGATAAAGGTGATTTCAAAGGTTGGGCTAGAGGACTTAAAGCAGCGGGTTATGCTACAGATCCAAAATATCCTGCAAAACTAATTGGTATCATTGAAAGGTATGAATTAGATCAATACGATGATGAAGTTTTACAAAGAGATAAATCAAAAAAAGATTTTATAGCTCAAGAGGATAAATCTGAATATGAGCCAATAGTACTTTATATAATTCAACAAGGTGATACATTGTATTCGCTGTCTAAAAAGTTTAATTTATCTGTAGAAGAACTTAAAAAAATTAATGGATTAAAAGATAATACATTAGCAATTGGTCAAAAAATAAAAATAAAATAATGTTATACAAAAGAAGTAATCAACTGTTTGTTGAAGCTAATGAAGTTATTCCAGGCGGAGTTAACTCACCAGTTAGAGCATTTAAAGCGGTAGGAGGTACTCCTATATTTATCAAAGAAGCAAAAGGAGCTTATTTATATGATGAAGATGGGAATAAGTATATAGATTATATTAATTCATGGGGACCAATGATTCTTGGTCATGCCTATGAACCTGTTGTTAATGCAGTTATTGAAAAAGCTAAAAAGGGAACTTCTTTTGGTACTCCTACGGAATTAGAAACTAAAATTGCTGCTTTGGCAGTTTCTATGGTTCCAAATATCGACAAAATTCGTTTTGTGAGTTCAGGAACTGAAGCTTGTATGAGTGCCATTCGTTTAGCTAGAGGGTTTACTAAAAAAGAAAAAATAATTAAATTTTCGGGCTGCTATCATGGACATTCTGATTCTTTTCTAATTGCTGCTGGAAGCGGAGCAAGTACTTTTGGAGTGCCTAATAGTCCAGGAGTTACTGAAGGAACTGCAAAAGATACATTATTAGCTAAGTATAATGATATTGATAATGTTAAACAGCTTTTTGAAGCGAATAAAGGTGAAATTGCGGCATTAATTATTGAACCTGTAGCTGGAAATATGGGGTGTATTCCACCAAATAAAGATTTTTTACAACAATTAAGAGAAGTTTGTTCTCAAAACGGTACACTGCTTGTTTTTGATGAAGTAATGACAGGTTTTAGATTAGCAAAAGGAGGTGCTCAAGAATTGTATCAAGTAAAAGCAGATATTGTTTGTTTTGGTAAAGTAATTGGAGGAGGTTTGCCAGTGGGAGCTTTTGCAGCTAGAAACGAAATTATGAATTATCTTTCACCTTTAGGGCCAGTATATCAAGCAGGGACTTTATCTGGAAATCCTTTGGCTATGGCTGCAGGATATGAAATGTTGAAAGCCCTCAATGAAGATCAAAGTATTTTTAAAAGATTAGAAGAAAAAACAGCCTATTTAGAAAGAGGAATTCAAAAGGTATTACAGGATAATCAAGTTGTATTTACAATTAATAGAGTGGGGTCAATGATTTCAGTTCATTTTGATGCGAATCCAGTATATGATTTTGAAACAGCTAAAAATGGAGATAATGACCACTTTAAAAAGTTTTTCCATGATTTACTCGCTAAAGGAATTTATATAGCGCCATCTGCTTATGAGACTTGGTTTATAACGGATGCTTTAAGTTATCAAGATTTAGATTATACCATCCAATCTATTCACGAAGTGACAAGGAAAGAATAGAAAGTATAAAAAAAATGGGGTTGTACAACCCCATTTTTTATGTTCTTAAAAAAACATTACAGTTCTAAAATTATTTTTTTATGTAAGGCTTTATTTTCTAAAAGTCTTTCTCTTTTTTCTTGTGGTAAACCAGCTAAAATTTTAGTATTGAACTGAGAATTAATTTTTTTAGCTTCTTCTAAATTAGTCGCAGTACCAACACTCTCAATACGCATATCAACTAATTGAATTAGAGATTGTTTCAAGTTGTTGTCAATGTCAAGATAGGTTGCCATTTCGTTAGTGTCTTTAATCATTTGCTCTCTGTCAAATTTTGCAAAGCTTTTTTCTTGAGCAAAAGAACTTAAACTAAACATAAATGATAGTACTAAAATGGATAGTATTTGTTTCATATTTTAATAGAATTTTTAATATTATAACACCAAATCTAAATTAATTTTAGCTTTAAACCAAAAAAAAGATTATTTATTTAGTGGCGACCTCTTTTTTCTTTAATATGCTCCTTTGCTTTTTCTTTTCTGCTTTCCTGAATCTTTTCCCAATTTTCAAATTGTTCTGGAGTTAAAATTTTAGACATATCTTTTTTAAAAGACTCTTGATTGGTTTTCATTTCTTCTCTTCTTTTAGCGCGCTCTTCTTTAGATTTTTTTTCTTCTTTTACTCTTGCTTCTTTCATCTCTTCCATTTTCTTTTCCCTCTTTTCCATTTGAGCTTCTAAAATAGGTTTTATTTTTTCTTGTTGCTCATTGGTAAGACTTAAGTCAGAAGTCATTTTTTCTAACTGTTTCGCTACTTTTTCTTCTGAAGTTAATTTTTCCCTTTTCATTTCTTTGTTTTGTGCCATAGTAATCGTACTAAAAGCTAAAACCAATGCTAACATTATTGTTCTCATAATTCTTTTTTTAAAATTTATACTAATTAGATAGGTAAACTTTTAAAAGGTTTAATCCCTTCAAAAAAATGATAAATATCATTATTTTTTAAAGCTTGTAATAGGTATATTTGTTTCGTGAAAAAAGCAATGTTCCTGTTAGCATTATTTATACTGGTAAAGCCAGTAATTCCTGTATTGGATTATATTGTTAATTATGAATATATAGCAACAGAATTATGCGAAAATGTAACCAAACCAGAACTAAAATGTAATGGTAAATGTCATTTAGCCAAAGAGCTTGCTAAAGTTTCTGAATCGGAAAAACCTATTTCATCCAACAAAAAAAATGGACATCAAGAAATCGAAGTCTTGTTTTGTAACGAAATAGCAAGATGGAACATTCTTTTAGAAAACATCTTTTTAATGCAAGAAAAAGATGTTTTTTATCAGAATTTGTATCAATCTGTTGCTGCATATTCTATCTTTCATCCTCCTATTTACATCTCTTAATTTTTTTAAGTATTACTGGTTAATTCTGTGTTAATCAGCGAGCTACTCTGTTCAAAATTTTCTGAGGTTTTTACCTCGGAACAATCACTTATGTATACAATTTAAAAATTTACAGATGAAAAATCTAATTAAAAATATAGCAATACTATGTGTTGCTACTACAATCTTATTTTCTTGTTCTAACAATGATGATAACATTACTAAGGCTACTGGAACGCTAAAAGTAGAGTTTGATAATATTTATGGCGATGCTAATTTTGCTTTTCATACACCTTATGCTAATTCTAATGGAGAAGTGGTTAAGGTAACTAATGTGGTTTATATTGTAAGTAATATTGTTTTAACCAAAGAAGACGGTGCCACTTATACAGTGCCAAAATCCGATAGCTATTTCTTTGTTAACGAAGCAGATGCATTTAGTACTTTACTTTCATTGCCCAATATTCCTGCTGCAAACTATACAAAAATCACTTTCGGGATTGGGGTTGATGAAGCCCAATTTAATGTGGGTGGTGAAGGACAAGGCAATTTATGGGAAAGAGCAGATGCCTTAGGGATGACTTGGTCTTGGGCTGCAGGATATAAGTTTATTAAATTCGAAGGTACCTTTACATCACCAAGTTTTACCGATGCCAGTTTTATGGTTCATACAGGAAAAACGGGGGAAATTTACAATTATGCGGAAGTAAGTTTAAATCTACCTGAAAAAGCTTTAGTGCGTTCTTCTATTACACCTCAAATTCATATTATGGCGAATCTAAAAGAAATTATCGACGGAACTACTGTAGTTAATTTTGAAGAAGGAGGTATGGTTATGGGTGGTGCCAAAGTGCAAAATATTATGGCAAACAATGTACCCAACATGTTTGAAGTACATCATGTACACAACGATTAAGTAGAAGTAGAAGCTATTCCTGCTTTACAGTACTAGTCCTCGGTCGTATCGTTTATTTTCTACAATTTTTTAAAGAGCTTCTTAGGTCGCTTTTTAAAAATAAGAAAATATAACGATACGCCCTGCGGGCTATTCCTTTCAATCAGGGCTAAAATCCTAAATAATGAGAAAAATAGTAATTGTTGCAGCCTTACTGTTAGTTGTAAGTTGTAGTCCCAATAAAGATTCAGAATATCAAAATATTCCCATAAATTATCAAGTGCCCAGTAATTTTCCTCCTTTGGCTTATAATATGGAATACAATCCTTTAACAGAAAAAGGATTCGAATTAGGAAAAAAAATCTTCTACGACGGTCGTTTAGCTTCTGATGGAGTGGTGGCGTGTGGTTTTTGTCATATCCAAGAAAACGCTTTTACACATCACGGACATACCTTTAGTCATGGTGTGGGAGAAGGTATTGGAACACGTAATGCACCACCAATACAGAATATGGCGTATCAAACCCAGTTTTTTTGGGATGGAGCCGCTAATCATATCGAATTGTTGTCTATGAACCCTATTTCTAACGAAGTAGAAATGAATGGAAACATTGGGAACATTATCACCATGATGCAAAATGATTCCGAATATAAAAAGTTATACCAACAAGCTTTTGAAAATGGTGCCATTAACAGTGAAAACATGTTAAAAGCATTAGCGCAATTTATGACGATGCTAACTTCTTCTAATTCGCGTTTTGATAAATTTAGAAGAAATGAACCTGGAGGAACACTTACTTCAGATGAAGTAGAGGGTTATACTCTTTTTAATCGAAAATGTGCAAATTGTCATGCTACCGATATTTTTACAGATAATTCATTTCGAAACAACGGTCTGTCGATTAATCCACAAATTCAAGATAATGGAAGGTATCGTGTAACCGAGCAAGAAGAAGATAGGTACAAATTTAAGGTTCCTAGTTTACGTAATATAGAAAAAACAGCACCTTATATGCATGACGGTCGTTTTTTTACTCTAGAAGCAGTCTTAGATCATTATGCAAATGGTGTGGTAAATACTCAAAATTTAGATCCTAGTTTAAATCAGAATGGTGTTTTAGGAATTCCTTTAACAACCGATGAAAAAGTAAAAATTATCGCTTTCTTGAAAACATTAACTGATAATGAGTTTTTGACAGATACGCGTTTTGCAGAATTTTAAAAAATAAACATACAGATGAAAAAAATAATAATACTATTTCTAATAATAGGTCTTGCAAAGTCTCATGCTTCTGAAAAGGATAGCTTGGCTTTGGAATATCCTTTTAAAAAATATTACAAATTACTGGATGAGTGTGACGCTTGCGGTTGTTCTGCAAGTGGGGGAAGTATGGGTTTTTCTTCGATGTTAAATCCAAATTTTATCGGGATTCGTTATTTTTATCAATCCTATCAAAGTACAGATGGCTTGTATAGCAATTCACCTTGGTATACAGAAAATTTTAACACCATTCAACTATGGGGAAGAATACCCGTTACTTCTAAAATTCAAGTTTCTTTGCTTTTACCGTATCAATTTCATAATCGAGAGTCAAACACAGGGAACCAATCTATTTCAGGCCTAGGTGATCTTACAGCTTTAGGATTTTATTCGATTGTAAAAACAAAGAAGGATTCTTTATCTTTTAAACATCATGTATTACTTGGTGGTGGTGTAAAAATACCAACAGGAAAGTACAATGAGTCAAACAACGGAAGCGTTAATCCAAGTTACCAATTAGGAACTGGAAGTTGGGATTATATTGTAGCAACAGAATACATACTTCGAAAAGAACAAATCGGTTTTAATGCGATGTTGAATTATACAATCAAAACAGAGAATGAGAAAAATTATCGTTTTGGAAACCAATTCAATTATGGCGGTACCTTTTTTTATGTTGTAGCAAACGAAAGTTTTTCTTTTGTGCCCCAACTGGGTTTTGCAGGAGAAATGTATGAAAGTAATTACCAACACCAACAAAAAGTAAGAAATACTGAAGGAGATATTTTGTTTGGAAAAATGGGTTTTGAAATTGGTAAAGACCGATTCTCTTTGGGAGCCAATGCCATGTTGCCGATTCATCAAAATTTAACAGGTGGAAATGTGGAAGCTAATTATAGATGGAGTATCAATTTCAATTATAGTTTGTAAACAAAAAAAGGAACTCAATTGAGTTCCTTTTTTTATATAAATAATTATTTTCCTAGAAATTCAGCAATTTTTGCATCGCCTTCCACTTTAATTTTCATTAAGCCGTGTTTCACGATACCTTTGCTTGCAGCATCCCATTTTTTACCACTTAAACCTGCTTTTTCTTTTAAATCACCTATTGAGATTCCTTCGTTAGCTTTTAAAAGTTCAATGATATGTTTCTCATCTTCCGTTAATTCCGGACCTTTTTTCTCTGGTCGCATTTGCGGGAAGAATAATACTTCTTGAATCGAAGCATTGTTTGTTAAAAACATCATTAAACGATCCATACCTATTCCTAAACCAGAAGTAGGAGGCATACCATATTCTAACGCTCTTAAGAAATCTTCATCAATAATACCATTAGCTTCATCGTCTCCTTTTGCAGCCAAAGCCATTTGGTTTTCAAAACGTTCTCTTTGGTCAATCGGGTCATTTAATTCCGAATAGGCATTAGCAATCTCTTTTCCACAAACCATCAATTCAAAACGTTCGGTTAAATCTGGATTATCTCTGTGCGATTTACATAAAGGAGACATTTCTTTTGGATAATCCGTAATAAAGGTAGGTTGGATAAAATTGCCTTCACATTTTTCACCAAATATCTCATCAATTAATTTTCCTTTACCCATGGTTTCATCTACTTCGATTCCCATAGATTTGGCTGCTTCAAATAATTCAGCTTCGGTTTTTCCAGTAATATCGAAACCAGTAAATTGTTTAATTGCATCGGTCATAGTAACTCTAGCATATGGTGCTTTAAAATCTACTTTATGTTCTCCAAAAGTAGCTTCGGTAGTTCCGTTGACTTGTTTAGCACAATATTCTAATAAATTTTCGGTCATTTCCATCATCCAGTTGTAGTCTTTATAAGCTACATAGATTTCCATTGCTGTAAATTCTGGGTTATGCGTTCTGTCCATTCCTTCGTTTCGGAAGTTTTTTGAAAACTCGTAAACTCCATCAAAGCCACCTACGATTAGTCTTTTTAAATATAATTCGTTAGCAATTCGCATATATAATGGAATGTCTAAACTATTATGATGTGTAATAAAAGGTCTTGCCGCTGCGCCTCCAGGAATGGCTTGTAAAACCGGAGTTTCCACTTCCATGTAACCTGCTTCGTTAAAAAAAGAACGCATAGCATTGAATAATTTGGTTCTCTTTTTAAAGACTTCTTTCACTTGTGGATTTACTACTAAATCCACATATCGCATTCTATAACGCAATTCTGGATCAGTAAAAGCATCAAATATGTTTCCGTCAACATCTGTTCTTGGCAAAGGTAACGGACGTAATGTTTTACTTAAAAAAGTAAATTTATGAACCATTACACATTGTGCTCCCACTTTTGTAGTAAAAAGCTCTCCTTCAACACCAATAAAATCACCTAAATCGGTTAATTTTCTAAAAACCTGATTGTACATTGTTTTGTCTTCACCAGTACAAATTACATCTCTATTAAAATACAACTGAATTCTTCCTTCGCTGTCTTGTAATTCAGCAAAAGCCGCTTTTCCTTGGTCACGAACGCTCATTAAACGTCCCGCAACTACAACTTTCTTGCCTTCTTCAAAAGTTTCCTTAATTTGCTTCGATGTTTCTTTTACAGGAAATAAATCTGCAGGATAAGGGTTGATACCAAGTTCGCGTAAAGCTGTAAGCTTGTCTCTTCTAATGATTTCTTGTTCTGAAAGTTGCATATAAATTCTTTTTAAGCGTGCAAAGATAAGTATTAGTTTAAAAGTTTAAAAGTATAAAACTTCAAAAGTTTGTATTTTATTTGGAGCGAAGGTTTGTCTCGTTTTTGCTAACTATTTTCCTGCCATTCGTTCTATCTTTTTTGCAATTAGTATGCTATGCCAAAATGCAAAAAAAGGATGTCACTTCTGTCAGGGCTATACGGGAAAGTATTTGTATATTTGTGTCAAATTTGTAAAAATGAAAAAAATAATTTTTCTTATCAGTATAGTATCTGTTTTAGTGAGTTGTAAAATTCAAGAAACAATAGCTGTAAATGAATTAAATGAAGTGGATTTAAAATATGGTTTTGATTTTTCGCCTATGTTAAAATTAGGAAAAAAAGAGGATGAAGCGAAGGAAAGTAAAAAAGCTTATGATACGGTTCTAGATTTCCGAGCACTATTAGCAGAGCATAAAGATAGTATTGCAAAACTTCCAGATAGTGTTAGAACCCAATTAGAATTTTTAGCCGATTTTGATATTCATATGAAAGTTGATGAATCAAAAGATATTTTTCTTTATGAAATGGGGATGAAGTTGCCTTCTTTTGAAGCGATGTCTAAAGACATGAATCCTTTTAAAAGTATAGGAGCTTTGTCAAAAATGGATAAAAGTTTGGCTATGGGAGCGGATAAAGCAGATGATGATAAGGAAAACTATGAAACGACGTATACTTATAATGAGCGATATTTTGAAAAAAAAATTGTTTCCAAAGTAAAGAAAAAGAGAGAAAAGAAGAGATTTTCTGAAAATGAAGAGTTAGGAGATGATGAGTTTTCAAAACAACTTAAAGAGGCATTGAAAGAATGTTCATATGTTATGAAATATACATTTCCAAAGAAAATAAAATCGGTTTCTTTAAAAAATGCAAAAATAAGTGAGGATAAAAAATCTTTTACTTATGAAATATTGTTAGATGATTTAGAGAATCAAGAAGATTTAAGTTTTAAAGTGCAATTTTATGAATAAGAAAATAAAACTTCAAGATTTAGGTAAAAAAGACTACAAGGATACCTGGGATTATCAAGAAGTTCTTTTTAAAGAGATAGTAGATCAAAAAATACAAAATAGAAGAGAAGATACAACCATTGAAACATCCAATTATTTTCTTTTTGTAGAGCATCCACATGTATATACTTTAGGGAAAAGTGGTGATATTGAAAATTTATTACTTTCTGAAAAACAGTTGGAAGCAAAGGGTGCAACTTTTTATAAAATTAATAGAGGTGGGGATATTACTTATCATGGTCCAGGTCAAATTGTGGGTTATCCAATTTTAGATTTGGAAAATTTCTTTACTGATATCCATAAATACTTGCGGTTCTTAGAAGAGGCTATTATTTTGACTTTAGCTGAATATAATATTAAAGGAACGAGAAGTGAAGGAGAAACAGGAGTTTGGTTAGATGTAGGAACTCCTTTTGCAAGAAAAATTTGTGCTATGGGAGTTCGTGCTAGTCGTTGGGTAACCATGCATGGATTTGCTTTGAATGTAAATGCAGATTTAGGATATTTTGATAATATCATTCCTTGCGGTATTAAAGGAAAGGCAGTTACATCCATGCATGTAGAATTGAATACTCATGTAGACGAAGCTTTGGTTAAACAAAAAATCTTAAAACACTTTAAAGTGTTGTTTGAAAATGAATTTGTATTAACTTCTTAAAAGTTGAAATTATAAATCCAAACACAATTGGTCTGGAAGAAGTTTGAAACTCATTCTGTGATATTTGCAAGGGCCATATTTTTTTATGGCTTCACGGTGTTCTTTGGTAGGGTATCCTTTGTTTTTTTTCCAATTATACATGGGGAATTCTTCGTGAATTGTATCCATGTATTCATCTCGGTATGTTTTGGCAAGAACAGATGCTGCTGCAATACTTAAGTATTTGGAATCTCCTTTAACAATACTTTGATTAGGGATTCTTTTTAAAATTGAAATCTCCTCTTCAGTAAATGCTTTTCCGTACGATGTCTTTATTCCTAATTTTGAGAAAATGGGTCTGTTTCCATCTACTATAATAAATTCTGGTAAAGGATGTAATTGTAAAATGCTTTCTTGCATGGCTTTCATGGAGGCATTTAGAATGTTTATTTCATCAATTTCTTGGTGAAATATATGAGTGAAAGAGAAAGAGACTGCTTCTTTTTCTATTAAAGGTCTTAATTCAAAACGTTTTTTTTCGGATAATTGTTTTGAATCATTTAATAGAGTAGATTCAAAAGTTTCGGGTAAAATAATGGCAGCGGCTGTTACTGGTCCTGCAAGACATCCTCTGCCAGCTTCATCGGTTCCGCATTCAAAAGTTATAGATTTATAACGTTTACTTAACATTTTGTTTTTTTTGTAAAAATATAATTTTTAACGCAACCTTTTTGAATAATTAACATCTTTAAACTAGTATTGATTGGTTTAATGCAAATTAATAATTAAATATTTAACATATTTAAAAAGTAATATTCCGAAGTATTATTTGGTTATTTAAGAAATTATTAAGAAGTTTGCGAAATAACTAACTCAAATAAAAAATTAATATGAGATCGAAGTTTAAATGGATTTTTACGCTTTTGGTAGCGTTTACAATGCAGTTTTCGTTCGCACAAGAGAAAACTGTTACAGGTATCGTTTCAGATGCTTTAGGCCCATTAGCTGGTGCTAATGTTGTAGTTAAAGGTACAAGTAAAGGTACTACAACAGATTTTAATGGTAGTTTTACTATTAAAGCTAATCAGGGAGACATGCTTGTTGTTTCTTACGTTGGAATGAATGATTCCTCTGTGCTAGTAACTTCAGAAAACGCATACAGTATTTTGTTAACCCAAAATAATGTTGATTTGAAAGAAGTAGTTGTGGTAGGATATGGTACTACTACAAAAGAAGCGTTTGTAGGAACAGCAACTAGAGTTAAAAGTGAGAATGTTGAAGCAAAAGCAGTTTCTAATATTTCTCAAGCTTTAAAAGGTGAGGTTGCGGGTGTTAACGTAATTACAACTTCTGGTCAGCCAGGTACATCAGCTCAAATTAGAATTAGAGGTTTTGGTTCTGTTAATGGTAACAGAGATCCTCTTTTTGTAGTTGATGGTGTTCCTTATACTGGGAATGTTAATGCAATTAACCCATCTGATATAGAGAGTTTAACTATATTAAAAGATGCAACTGCAACAGCTATTTACGGTTCTAGAGGGGCTAATGGAGTTGTTGTAATTTCAACAAAAAAAGGGCAATCAGAAAGTTCTTCTATAGAAGTTGAATTTAAATCTGGTATAAATATTAGTTTGTTGCCAAGATATAATACTATTAGTTCGCCAGAAGAATATATTAGTTTATCATGGAATGCAATGTACAATCAAGGGGTTGCTACAGGTGCTGCCGATCCAGTAGATTATGCAAATAATAATTTATTTAGCGGTTCAGGTATTAGTCCAGGATATAACATGTGGAACGTGACTAGTGGAGCTGATCTTATTGACCCAGCTACTGGACAAGTAAGATCTGGTGTGACTAGAAAATACAATCCTGAAGATTGGGAAGATTACGGTTTTCAAAATTCTTACAGACAAGAAGCGAATGTAAGATTCAGCGGTGGTAATGAAAAAACAAAATATTTTAGTTCATTTGGATTCTTAAATGATGAAGGTTATATCATTAACTCTGACTTCAAGCGTTATTCTACTAGATTAAACTTATCACACCAACCAAAGAAGTGGATGAAAGCATCTGCTAATATTGGGTATTCTGGTTCAAGAACTAATAATAATGGTCAATCTTCGGATTCTGGAAGTATCTTTTGGTTTGTAGATAATATTCCTTCAATTTACCCATTATTTTCTAGAGATACAAATGGTAATTTTATTCCTGATCCTATTTTTGGAGGTAATCAATACGATTATGGAGATGGTACTTCTGGATCTAGAGGTTTTGGAGGTTTAACCAATGCAATTGCTGATGCTACTTTTGATAGAAGTAGAACAGATAGAAATGAATTCAACGGATCTTTCAATTTTGACTTTAAATTGTATAAAGATTTGACTTTAGAAACAAGATATGGTGTTCAATACTATGATCAAGAATATAACAATAGAAATAATCCATTCTATGGTTCAGCAGCTACTCCAGAGCAATTTGGATCATTATTTAAAAGTAGAACAGCATATGTAAACCAAGATTTCTTACAGTTATTACGTTACAACAAAGAAGTTGGAAGTCATAATTTTGAATTGTTTGTGGCGCATGAATCAAACGACTTTAAATTTACTAACTTTTCAGCAAGTAAAAATAAAGTTGCTGTGTTAGATAGTTATGATTTAGCGCAATATTTAGTGACTTCTTCCCCTCCATCTTCTTATACAGATAGAGCTTCTATTGAAAGTTACTTTAGTCAATTCAATTATAATTTTGATAAAAAATATTATTTTACGGCTTCTATAAGAAGAGATGGTTCTTCTCGTTTTAAAAATGATAAATGGGGAACTTTTGGGTCTGTAGGTGCATCTTGGATATTGTCAAGAGAAGCATTTTTAGAAGATTCGAAGTTTATCAACTTTTTAAAGATTAAATCAAGTTATGGTATTATTGGAGATCAAGAAGGTTCAGGTTTATGGCCAGGTTATGATACTTTTGATGTAAATAATTTAAATGATGATTATTCTATTCCTCCAAGGGGTAATGGTAATCCAGATTTAACTTGGGAAACTTCTAAAATTTTCCAGGTTGGTCTAGAATCGACTTTTTTCAATAATACTTTAGATGTAAATTTAGATTATTATATTAAAAACGTAGATAATTTAATTTTTCAAAGACGTGTGGCTCCATCAACTGGTATTGCTTTAATTACAGTTAACGATGGTCAGTTAAGAAACAGTGGTTTAGAATTTGATGTGCAAGCGCATATTATTAAAGCTAAAAACCCAGGAGATCTTACTTTAGATTTTGGTATTAATGGTGAAGTTTTAACCAATAAAATAACGAGAATGCCAATTGAGCCTTCTACAGATTTACCGAAAGTATTAGATACATCAAATGCTCCTTATGGTTGGACAAATGGATCTTCTATTTATGATTTCTACATGCCAGAATGGGCAGGTGTAGATTCAGCAACTGGGGTTGGTTTGTGGTATATGTATTTTGATGATGCTAATAATGATGGTGTTTTCAATACAGGTGATACTAGAATTCAATCTTTAACTCAGTATTTAGATTTAAATCCTGATGCAACGGTAGCTAAAACTACTACTTCTGCTTATGCTGAAGCAACTAGTAAGTTTGTAGGTAAATCTGCTATTCCTGATGTTAGAGGTGCTTTCAGAGTGAGTGCAAGTTACAAAAACTTCGATTTATCAACTCAGTTTACATACAGTATTGGTGGTTATTCATATGATTTCACTTATGCAGGATTAATGGGTAACGGTCAAATCGGTTCTAATAACTGGCATGAAGATATTAGAGGAAGATGGCAACAACCTGGCGATATCACAGATATTCCAAGAATTTCTAGTGGTACAGATGCGAATGTTAATTCTACTTCAACAAGATTTTTAACTAAAGCAGATTATTTAGGTATCAATAACGTTAGATTAGGGTATTCTTTACCTGCAAAATATGCTGATGTGTTACAGTTATCTAAATTGAATGTTTATGTTACAGGTGATAATTTAATGTTTTTAAGTCATAGAAAAGGATTTAATCCATCTACTTCTCAAAATGGTAGTTCTAATACTTACAGATATTCACCTTTATCTAATTTTACATTAGGTGTTAAACTTGAATTTTAAAAAAAAAAAAAAATATGAAAAGTAATAAATTAATTTATCCAGTTTTTATTGCCTTGCTTCTATTGGGGACAAGTTGTGATAAAGAATATTTGGAAACTGAACCTACTGAGTTCATAACTCAAGAACAGTTACAAGAAAATTCTGTAAATAATCCTGCTTTATTAAGAGGAACTGTTACGGGTATTTATTCATTAATGTTTGAAACTGGTACTGGTGGGACAACGGGTCACAATGACTTTGGTCAAAAAGGTTGTGATATCTGGTCTGATATGTTGACTGGTGATATGGCATTAAGTACGAATACATACAATTGGTACAGAAACTTTTGTGATTATCAAGTAACAGTAGATTTCAAGAGAAATGAAAATTATGTAGTTTGGAGATATTATTATAGAATTATTCGTTCAACAAACGTTGTAATTGATGCCTTAGGTGGTAATGATGCTATTCCACCAAATCAAGAGAATCAATATTTAATGGGACAAGCTAAAGCTTTAAGAGCTTATGCCTATTTTTATTTAGCACAATTTGAAGTGAATAATTATGATCTTTCTCAACCAATTTTACCTATCTATACTGAACCTGTAAATGTTGGAAAACCAAAAAGTACAGCTGCTGAAGTTTATGATTTAATTATCAGTGATTTAACAGATGCGATTTCGTTATTAGATAGCTATACACGTACAGCAAAAAATCAAGTTGATAAAAATGTTGCAAAAGGTTTATTGGCTTATACTTATGCAGCTATGGGTAGAAATTCAGAAGCAGCTACAGTATCTGCGGATATCATTAATAATAGTGGTTATCCAGTAACTTCTGCTGGTCAATTAGCTTATCCTGGTGCAGGATCTGGTTTTAACGATGTTAATACTCCGTCTTGGATGTGGGGAGTGGACTTAACTACTGATCAAGGTTTAGATTTGATTTCTTGGTGGGGACAAATGGATGTGTATACCTATAGTTATGCTTGGGCAGGTGATAGAAAAGTTATTGATAATAACTTGTATAATGCGATTCCTTCAAATGATGTTCGTAAAACGCAGTTTTCAGCATCTACTAAATTACCTCTAAACAAGTTTTTTGCGCCTGGAAGAGCAGCTGGTGGGCAAAGGAATATTACTACAGATTATATTTACATGAGAGTAGATGAGTTCTACTTATTGAATGCTGAAACCGCAGCAAAAAGTGGTGATGAGCTTACTGCTAGAAATAGTTTAAAAGCGTTATTATTAAACCGTATTCCTGATGTGAGTTATGTTGATGCTCTTACTGGTCAAGCTTTGTTGGATGAAATTTACTTACAAACTAGAATCGAATTATGGGGTGAAGGTAAATCTTATTTAGCTATGAAACGTAATAGAGCGACTATAAATAGAGGAGCTAACCATTTATTTCAAGTAGGTGTTCAGGTACCTTATAATGATGATAGATTAAGTTTTGAAATCCCTGAAGCAGAGATTTTAAATAATCCATTTATCAACGATCAAAATTAACCAACTTAAATTTAAGAAAGTATGAATTTTAAAAATATAATCGTTACTTTTTCTTTAATTTGCTCATTATTTGTGGTAACAAGCTGTAGTGAGGATGAGAAAGAAGATTTCAACTATATCTCTTTTGAGAAGAAAACGATAAATTTTGGTGTAGCATTAAATGATACTGATTCTTTTGATGTTAAAGTATATGCATCAAATACAACTGGAGAAAGTAGAACTTTTTCAGTAGATGTTGTTGAAGCAGAAACAACAGCTGATCCACAATATTATTCTGTTCCTGCTACTTTTACTATTCCTGGTAATGCAAATGAGGGAGTAATTCCTGTAACTGTTACGGGTACTAATTTAGGAAGTGGTGTGAAAATAGTTTTGAGATTGACTCCTTCAACTTCAGTGTATACAAATTCAAATGCTACTGCGAGTTCAGATAAAGTAACAATCAATGTAACGGAAGCTTGTTTCCAAAATCCTGTTAATTTAGCATTTACTTTTGATAGCTATCCAGAAGAAACATACTGGGAATTATATCAAGGAGCTACTCTATATGCTTCATCTGCTGCTGGTGATTATACTGGTCAGTCAACTTTTTCACAATTGTTTTGCTTACCTGATGGTGATTATACATTAGTTGTATATGATGATTATGGAGATGGTATTAGTTCACCTGGTGGATTTATGCTAACTTCGGGTACTACAACTTTAGCTTCTGGTGGTGGAAATTTTGGTACAGAAGTGAGTTATAATTTTACACTATAATAATTTAGATTATTATATATAAATTTTAAAGCCAGTGATTTTCACTGGCTTTTTTTATTTTTTGAACTTAGAATAGTTTAACGTTACTTTTGCGTTTTTATTTTTTATCTAAAAATATTTCTCATTACATTTGTTTGCAATTTTCAAACTAATGAATAAAGTATTTATTATTATTTTCTTATCAATCCCAGTATTTGTTTTTTCTCAAAAGAATACTTTGAAAGGAGCTGATGGTGGCTTGGGTAGTTTTAACAACAATAATCTCAATGATAGTATTTTTAAAAATTCAAAAGGAATTTCAAAAAATATGAAAAAACCACCAATAGATTTATATAAAATCTATACTTTACAAAAAGATACCACGTATCTAGATACAACACTTTCCATTCAAAAAGAATATAAGTTTAACTTACTACGCAAAGATATTTTTGGATTATTGCCTTTTGCTAATGAAGGACAAACCTATAATACCTTAGATTTTGGTCTTACTAAAAAAAATGTGATGCCTACAATGGGTTTTTTAGCAAA
Source organism: Flavobacterium sp. NRK F7 (assembly GCF_024054195.1). Lineage (GTDB taxonomy): Bacteria > Bacteroidota > Bacteroidia > Flavobacteriales > Flavobacteriaceae > Flavobacterium. Next base: position 1,514,138 of record NZ_JAMXLB010000001.1, read on the forward strand.
ACATTTTAATTATTTAGAAGTTAACGATATTAACTACTATAATGTTCCTACACCATTAAGTGATTTATACTTTAAAACAGTTATGGAACAAGGACAATCATTAGATGCTTTTTTAACTGTAAATACTAAGAGAAATCTAAATTTTTCAATTGCATATAAAGGATTACGTTCAATAGGTAAGTATATAAATGCCATTTCTAGTTCTGGAAATTTTAGGTTCACAACTAGCTACTTTACTAAAGACAAAAGATATGTACTTAATGCCCATTTTACAGGTCAAGATATATCTAATCAAGAAAATGGTGGTATAGTAGATACAGCGGTTTTTGAATTAAGTGAACCTCCTTTTAATGAAAGAGAACGTTTGGATGTTTATTTTAACGATGCTACTTCTTTATTAAAAGGAAATCGTTTCCTAATTGATCATTCTTTTAAATTAAATAAAGAAAATCCAAATAGTTTGATTTTTTCTCATCAATTCAATCATGAATATAAATTTTTTAATTTTGATCAAACAAATGCTAATGAACGTTTTGGAAATGCCTATTCTAATTCCATAAGTAATAAAACAAGATACAATCATTTTTATAATAAAATAGGAGTTGGATTTACTACTAAAAATTACGGTGAAGTGCAGTTCTATGTGGATGATAATAATTACAATTATTTTTATAAAAGTATAGTTTTTGATAGTTCTGGAAATACGTTAGTTCCCAATGCGATTAATGATAGAATTAATTCAATAGGTGGAAATTATACCTATTTTGGGAGTAATTTTAAAACCAATTTGCATGTTTCGAACGCTATTACAAATCAATCGATATCAAATATTGAAGCTTCAATTAACTATAAATTAAATGAAAATTATCAATTTGAATTTCACTATCAAAAATTAAATAGTCTCCCTAATTTAAATTATACATTGTATCAAAGTAACTATGTAGATTATAATTGGTACAACAATTTTAAGAACGAGAAAAGGAATGTTTTTCAAATTGCTGCTAGAACCAAATGGATTAATCTTGAAGCGCAATATAGTATTTTAGACGATTATCTGTATTTTGACAATACAACTAATGATATTGAAACGTTAACGGTTAAACCTTTTCAAAACAATAATACGATTACCTATGCTTCTTTAAAAGCCTCAAAAGATATTCATTTTTGGAAATTTGGTTTAGATAATACAGTATTATTGCAACAAGTTGATAATGCCGATAACACTTTAAATGTTCCACAATTAGTAACTCGAAATGCTTTTTATTTTTCAGAACATGTGTTTAAAAAAGCGATGTTCATTCAAACAGGTGTCGTTTTTAATTATTTTACAAAATATTATGCAAACGATTACAATCCTTTATTAGGAGAGTTTTATGTGCAAAATGAAAAAAAAATTGGAGCTTTTCCAATGTTTGACTTTTTTATTAATGCCAAAGTACGACAAGCACGATTATTTTTGAAAGCAGAACATTTTAATTCCTCTTTTACAGGTTATAATTTTTATACTGCACCAAATTATCCCTATCGCGATTTTATTGTACGCTTTGGAATTGTTTGGAATTTCTTTAGTTAATGGTGGGAACGAATCTTTAGGATTTTTGGAATCCATTTTCCTGCTGTTCGTTAAAGTTCTTAAATAAATTTAAGAAGCTATCACTACCATCAGGGTTAATAAGCTCTTCATTTTCATTTTTGTATTCGCAATATTCACACTATCTTTGCTAACAATTTTTTTCAATTATAAAATGAAATTTGCAAAAAACATACTAGAAACTATTGGGAACACCCCTCTAGTTAAAATCAATAAGCTAACGCAAGAAATCGATGCATTAGTTTTAGCTAAAGTGGAAACATTTAATCCAGGTAACTCTGTAAAAGACAGAATGGCTGTAAAAATGATTGAAGATGCAGAAGCCGACGGCAGATTAAAACCAGGAGGAACAATCATTGAAGGGACTTCAGGAAATACAGGAATGGGATTAGCTCTTGCGGCAATCGTAAAAGGATATAAATTAATTTGTGTGATTTCTGATAAGCAATCCAAAGAGAAAATGGATATTCTTAGGGCTGTAGGTGCAAAAGTTGTTGTTTGTCCAACGGATGTAGAACCTACTGATCCTCGTTCGTATTATTCGGTATCCAAACGTTTAGCAACTGAAACTGAAAATGCTTGGTATGTAAATCAATACGATAATCCAAGTAATGCTATAGCTCATTATGAACAAACTGCTCCAGAAATTTGGGAACAAACCGATGGAAAAATTACGCATTTTGTTGTAGGTGTAGGAACAGGTGGTACCATTTCTGGTGTGGCAAAGTATTTGAAAGAAAGAAATCCAAATGTAAAAATTTGGGGAGTAGACACCTATGGTTCTGTTTTTAAGAAATACCATGAAACTGGAATTTTTGATGAGAATGAAATCTATTCCTATATTACAGAAGGTATTGGAGAAGATATTTTGCCAAAAAATGTTGATTTTTCACTAATTGATGGTTTTACAAAAGTAACCGATAAAGATGCTGCTGTATATACTAGAAAATTAGCTTTAGAAGAAGGAATTTTTGTTGGTAATTCTGCTGGAGCTGCTATAAAAGGGGTACTTCAGTTAAAAGAACATTTTAAACCAGAAGATGTGGTAGTCGTTTTATTCCATGATTCTGGTAGTAGATATGTGGGTAAAATGTTTAATGATGATTGGATGCGTGAAAGAGGCTTCTTAGAAGAGGAAGTAACCAAAGCCATCGATTTAATTAAAGAGCATCAAGATAAACCATTGGTTATTGTACGTACGGAAGAATTGGTTTCTCATGCTATCGAAAGATTGAAAAAATATAAAATATCTCAAATTCCTGTTATCGATACTACCGGTTTTGTAGGGAGCTTAGATGAAACAGATTTGTTTAGAAGTTATATTGAAGATAAAAATATTGCTGAGAAGCCTATAAGAGAAGTAATGGGTAAGCCTTTTCCAATAGTAAAAGCAACTACACCAGTGGAAGAAGTGTCTAAATTAATTAATAAAGACAATCAAGCCGTTTTAGTGGCACTTGAAAATGGAAAATACCACATTATTACAAAACATGATGTTATTAGTTCTATTAAATAATTGGTTCTAATCTTATAAAAATAAAAAACCTGCAAATTTATTGATTTGCAGGTTTTTTATTTTTATATATTTGTCTTTCTATACGCCTAAAATTATTATACGCCTTATTATGAAAGAAGAGTTCTTGCATTATATTTGGTTGCATAAAAAAATTAATGTAACACAATTATACACTACTAAGGGAGAAAAACTAGAAATTCTCCATTTCGGACATTATTTGCAATCTGCTGGTCCTGATTTTTTCAATGCACAATTGATTATAGATTATCAAAAATGGGCAGGAAATATCGAAATACATCTTAAATCATCTGATTGGTATGTGCATCATCATGAAAAAGATGCCAACTATGATAATGTTGTTTTACATGTAGTTTGGGAACATGATATTGAAGTTTATCGAAAAGACAATTCAGAAATACCCGTATTAGAATTGAAACAATATGTTGCCTCTAAAGACATTGTCAATTACACACAATTAACAAATCCAAAATCTTGGATTAATTGTGAAAATCAAATCGGATTAATAGAACCCTTTGTACTTGAAAATTGGTTGGAAAGGTTGTTTTTGGAGCGACTTGAAACAAAATCTGAGTTTGTGTTTTCGTTATTGGAAGCCTCAAAAAACGATTGGGAATCGGTTTTGTTTTGCCTATTGGCTAAAAATTTTGGTTTAAACTCAAATGGAGATGCCTTTTTTAAAATGGCAAAATCAATACCTTTTCACATAATAAGAAAAGAAATGAGTCATCAAGAAAATTTAGAAGCATTGTTTTTTGGTTTAACGTCCCTTTTAGAATTGGATTGTGAGGATGCTTATTTCCAGCTCTTAGCAGCCAAATGGAATTTGTTAAAAGAAAAATACCAATTGCAAACGAATCATTTAGAAATACTGCAGTTTTATAAATTGAGACCCGATAATTTCCCAACGATTCGCTTGTCTCAATTAGCTGTTTTGTATCATACTATTCCCAATCTTTTCGAAAAATGCATTCGTTTAAACAGTTTAGTAAATTGGTATGAATTGTTTGATATCACAGCAAGTATATATTGGAATTTTCATTATAATTTTGATCGAGAAAGTTCTCCTAAAAAGAAGCGAATTAGTAAGGAATTCATCGATTTACTTATTATTAATACAATTATTCCCGTTCAGTTTGCTTATTCTAAATATCTAGGTAAAGATAGCACAGAAGCTATACTAGATTTGATGCGACAAATAAAACCTGAGAAAAATAATGTTATTTTAAAATTTGCCTATTTTGGTATTGTTTCAGAATCAGCGCTTGAATCGCAAAGTTTATTACAATTAAAAAAACAATATTGTGATTTACACAGGTGTTTAGATTGTCATATTGGAATCCATTTAATTAAAAATTAGTTATATTTGAATAAATTACGGAATACAATGTATAAAATACTTCATTTTTTCGAAAGACATGGTTTTTTTGTAGCCACAAGATTGGCTGATAAATTAGGAATGAGGGCAACCAATGTGAGATTGTTTTTTATTTATATATCCTTTGTAACTGCGGGGTTAGGTTTTGGGTTTTACCTTACTTTGGCTTTTTTATTAAAGCTGAAAGATATGATCTATACCAAACGTTCTTCCGTTTTTGATTTATAATCATTGAATGTCAATGGTTTAAGTTTTCTTTGTTTTTTCGATACTTTTCTTATCTTTGGAAAATTAACAACCAATAAAAAAATATGTCAACAAAATCAGATTCATGGGGTTCTAGAGTAGGACTCATTTTAGCAATGGCTGGAAACGCTGTAGGTTTAGGAAATTTTCTTCGTTTTCCTGTTCAAGCTGTTCAAAATGGAGGTGGAGCGTTTATTATTCCTTATTTAGTATGTTTCTTAGTAATGGGTATTCCATTATTGTTTATAGAATGGTCTTCAGGACGATTTGGAGGTAGATATGGAAATCATAGTACACCTTATATTTTAGATACTATGGCGAAAGGTAGAGTTTGGAAATATATTGGTGTTTTCGGAATTTTTACCAACATAGCTGTTGCAGCTTACTATTGTTATATTGAATCTTGGACAATGTCTTATGTGTACCATTCAATAGTGGGAACTTTTAACGGAATGAGTCAGGCAGATGTGGCTGGTTTTTTTCAATCATATACTAATGTAACGGAGTCAACAACAGGAATTCCTGGAGAAGCAATCATTTTTTATATCGTTTGTTTACTATTGAATACCTATATTCTTTCGAAAGGACTTGGAGGTATTGAAAAAGTGGCAAAAATAGGAATGCCTTTATTAATATTATTCGGTGTAATTTTAGCTGTAAGAGGTTTAACTTTAGGAACTTCGGGAGCTTCAGATATTTTTCCAGATGCAAATGCTTGGGATGGTTTGAACTTTTTATGGACACCTCAATTTGATTCCCTGACCAGTCCCAAAGTATGGTTGGCAGCAGCGGGTCAAATCTTCTTTACTCTTTCTGTAGGTATGGGAACGATTCACTGTTATGCATCCTATCTTAAAACAAGAGATGATATTGCTTTGAATGCAGTTTCAGCTGGATTTATGAATGAATTTGTAGAAGTGGTTTTGGGAAGTTTAATCGTTATCCCAATTGCAGCGGGTTATTTAGGTTTAGATTGGGTAATTCAAAATGCTGGTTTTGGTATGGCTTTTCAAACTATGCCTTATTTATTCCAACAGTGGGGTAGTGCTTTAGCAGTCGTTGCTGGTGTGTGTTGGTTTGGATTGCTATTCTTTGCTGGAATTACTTCTTCTTTAGCCATGGGGACTCCTTGGATGGGCTTTATGCAAGATGAATTTGGATGGAAAAAAAATAAAGGAGCTTGGTCATTTGGATTATTAGTATTAATCATGGGATTACCAACTGTTATTTTCTTTAATGAAGGTTTGTTTGATCAATATGATTATTGGGCAGGAACGGTAAGTTTAGTGGTTTTTGCATTCTTAGAAACCGTATTGTTCTCTTATATATTTGGAATTAAAAAAGGTTGGGCAGAATTGAATCAAGGTGCCGATATTAAAATTCCTGGTTTTTATAAATATATAATTTTAATAGTAACGCCTTTATTGTTAGGATGGGTCTTAGTTTCTAGTGTGCCAGATTGGATTGATAAAGTAAAAGATAACGATACGAATAATAAAGAGTGGTTTGCTAATGAATATTATGCAGAAAACTTTGATGGTACAGGAAAAAGTTTTGGTACAGTCGAAGAAGTAACTCCTAATAGTGTGAAGTTCTCATTTGAAGACACTAAAAAGGTATTTGATAAAGAAACGGAAAAAGTAAAAGTAATTACCTTTACTAACTATAAAGAATATACATTCAAACAAGATAAAAATCAAGTTGTGGTGGTTAAAAAAGGGGACGTAGTTAAGCCTAAAGACACCATTGCAACAGGAAGTTTTACAAATGATACCTTGTATAAGTTTGCAGGAAGAATGTTGTTACTATCCTTGTTTATTTTTATAAGCTTAATTGTTTATTTTGCATATAAGAAAAGAGTGAGAGAAGGAAGAGCAACGTTATAATTTTAAAAATAAAAAAAATGAATACATCAGCCTTAATAACAATGCTTGTAGCACAAGGAATCGTAATTTCTTTTGCAAGTTATTTTTTCTATAAAGTATTAACTATTCCACCTAAACCAGAACCAGATTCATATAGCGAAAATGATGATGAATTGGTAAGACAAGAAAAAGAATAATTTTTCTTTTTTAATCACCTATTTGGAATAATTTGTTTTGAAAAAGCAAATAAAATTTTTAAAATCCTACTTTCTATTTTCGAGAGAACATAGAAGTGGGATTTTTTTATTAGCAATACTAATTGTACTACTTCAGTTCATTTACTACGGACTTAAATCAGGGTTTTTTAGTTTTAAAGCGGATTCTAAAGAAAATCAAGAGTGGTTGTTAGTACAATCTAAAATCGATAGCCTTAAAAAGGTAAAAACGGAAACTAGTTATCAAATACAACCTTTTAATCCGAATTTTATTTCTGATTATAAAGGGTATATGTTAGGTATGTCTATAGATGAAATTGATCGATTACATCAATTTAGAGCAAAGAACAAGTATGTAAACTCTGCAAACGAGTTTCAAGCGGTTACTCAGGTTTCTAATGAACTTCTTCAAAAAATAGCGCCCTTTTTTAAATTTCCGGATTGGGTTACTAATGCTAAAAAACAAACTGTATTTGAAACGTTTTCTAACAAGAAAAAAGAAAAGATCAATCCAATAAATTTGAACGATGCTTCTAAAGAAGATTTAATGAAAATATATGGTATTGGTGATAAAATATCAGATATTATTCTTAAAGAAAGGGATAAGTTTGGAGCTTTTGCTAGTGTAGACCAATTAGAATATGTATGGGGTATTTCACCAGAAATTTTAGAAAGTTGCAAACAACATTTTTTTGTTCCGTCAGATGTCGTTATAAAAAAGATACATATTAATAATGCTTCTGTCAAAGAATTAAGCCAGTTTCCATATTTTAATTATGCCTTTTCTAAACAGATTGTAACGTATCGAAGTATGAATGGTGTTTTTCATTCTATTGAAGATTTAGCAAAAATTAACAACTGTCCTTTAGAAAAATTAAAAATAATCGCCTTATATTTGGAATTCTAAAAAAATAGCTCAATTTAAACACATTAGTTACACATTTATGAATTCAAAATACTTCACAGAAGAACATCAATTATTTAGATCTAGTTTTAGAGACTTTTTGCAAAAGGAAGTCGTGCCACATATTGAACAATGGGAAAAAACTGGTTCAATTGACCGTTTCATATGGAAAAAATTTGGAGAAATGGGGTTTTTCGGAATAAAATACCCAGAAGTATATGGCGGATTAAATTTGGATTTATTTTACACCGTAATTTTTTTAGAAGAATTGCAAAAAATAAAATCAGCTGGTTTTGCTGCAGCCATGTGGGCACACTCTTATTTAGCTATGACGCATCTCAATGCAGAAGGAGATGAACAAATTAAACAAACGTATTTAGCGTCTAGTATTTCTGGTGATAAAATTGGAGCCTTATGCATAACAGAACCTTTTGGAGGGAGTGATGTAGCAGGAATGCGAACTACAGCTATAAAAAAAGGAGATGCGTATGTCATTAACGGTTCTAAAACATTTATAACTAATGGTTTTTATGCCGATTATTATGTCGTTGCTGCAAAAACTAATCCTGAACTTGGTAATAAAGGAATTAGTATTTTCTTAGTTGATGCAAAAGAAATAGGAATCACAGCAACAAAATTAGATAAACTAGGCTGGAAAGCTTCCGATACTGCTGAAATCTCTTTTGATAATGTGGTAATTCCATCTCAAAACTTAATGGGGGAAGAAGGTAAAGGTTTTCCGTATATCATGCAGCATTTTGCATTAGAACGTCTAATTATGGCTATTAATGCCCATGCAAGAGCAGAATATGCTATCGAGTACACGATTTCCTACATGTCACAAAGAGAGGCTTTTGGTAAAACAATAGATAAATTTCAAGCGTTACGACATAAATTAGTTGAACATGCTACCGATGTAGAGCACTGTAAAATTTTTAATTATGAAGCAGTTGCTCGTTTGGATCAAGGGGAATATGTGGTGAAAGAAGCTACAATGGCGAAGTTAAAATCTACAAAAGTGGCCGATGAAACCATATATAGTTGTTTACAAATGCTAGGCGGTTATGGCTATATGGAAGAATATCCATTGGCTCGTTTGTTTAGAGATAGTCGTTTAGGTCCTATTGGTGGCGGAACTTCTGAAATTTTAAAAGAAATTCTGTCTAAAATGATTATTGATAATCAAAATTATAAACCAGCAGTTGAATAAATAAAGATTCAATTTTTATAGAAGCTAATCCTGCTGTTTATGCTATCTTTTATTGCTTCTATACAAATTTCTAATAAAAAAAGGAGCTTCCTAATCGGGCGCTCTTTTTTTATAACAAATTATAGTATAAAAACAATAAAAGGATATCCTTTCCATCAGGGCTAAGGTGTATTGCTTTGAAAAGATAAAAAAATAAAAAAAACAATTTGATTTTTAAAATTAATGATTACTTTTGCAGTCTAAATGAAAGGGGGTGCCTAAACTATGTTAATTATTCCAATTAAAGACGGAGAAAATATCGATAAAGCGTTAAAACGTTACAAAAGAAAATTTGATAAAACTGGAACTGTTCGTCAATTAAGAGCGAGACAAGCTTTCCATAAACCGTCAATCGTTAAAAGAGCTGTAATTCAAAAAGCTGCTTACATTCAAAGATTAAAAGATTCTTTGGAGTCTTAATATTTTGAATTCAAAATATAAAACCGTTAGTGAATAAAGTGTAACTTTGTTCCTAACGGTTTTTTTATATGGTGAATAATTTACAAGCATATCGAGATTATCTAGAAAAAGAAAAGAAGTATTCTGTGCTTACAGTAAATGCGTATTTGGCGGATGTTCTTTCTTTTCAACAATTTCTAAGAGAGCATCATGATTCAATTGTCTTGGAAAAAGTGGTGTATCCTTTGATTCGAAACTGGATTGTTTCTTTAGTGGAAAATGATATTTCAAATCAATCTGTGAACAGAAAAATTTCCTCTTTAAAATCGTTTTACAAATTTTTACTTAAAATCAAACAAATAGAGGTTAGTCCTTTGTTGAAACATAAATCTTTAAAAACACCTAAGAAAGTTCAAATTCCTTTTTCGGAAAAAGAAATGCAAAATGTTTTTGAATTAAATGAATTTGCAAATGATTTTGAAGGTATAAGAAATCAATTAATTATTGAGCTTTTTTACACAACTGGAATTCGAAGGGCAGAATTGATTAATTTAAAAGTAACTCAAATTGATTTGTTGAATCAAACTATAAAAGTTTTAGGTAAAAGAAATAAAGAAAGAATTATTCCTTTGTTGCAATGTACAGCGCAATTGCTAAAAGAATATCTTAAGTTAAGAGCAGAGAAAGCAGCATCGTCTTCTGTAGATGTGTTAATTTTGTCTAAAACGGGAAATAAAGTTAGCGAATCATTTGTCTATCGATTAATTAATGATTACTTTAGTAGTGTGTCTCTTAAAGTTAAAAAGAGTCCTCATGTTCTTAGGCACTCCTTCGCAACTCACTTGCTAAATAATGGTGCCGATTTAAATTCAGTTAAAGAATTATTAGGTCATGCTAGTTTGTCGTCAACACAAATATATACTCATAGTAGCCTCGCTGAGTTAAAAAAAGTGTATCAAGAAGCGCATCCTAGAAACCAAAAATAATTCACTTGTCTAACCTAAGTAATTTTTAAAAAGTATGAAAGTAAATGTTCAGGCAGTTAATTTTAATGTTGACAAAAAACTAGTCAACTTTGTTCAAGAGCGATTAGATAAATTAGAAAAGTATTTTGATAAAGTGATTTCTTCCGAAGTTTATTTAAAACTTGAAAACACAAGTGATAAAGAAAATAAAACAGTGGAGGTGAAAATACATGTTCCAGGTGAGGAATTTTTAGTTAAAAAAACATGCAAGACCTTCGAGGAGGCGGTTGATCTTTCCGAAGAGTCGCTTGAAAGAATCCTTGTAAAGTATAAGGAAAAAATAAGAGCACATGCTTAAATAAAAAAAAAGCTAAAAAAAGTTTTGAATAAAAAATAAATTCTATACATTTGCAGTCCGTTAGAAATAGCGGACTTTTTTTATTATAGTTGCCGGTGTAGCTCAGCTGGCTAGAGCAGCTGATTTGTAATCAGCAGGTCGTGGGTTCGAGTCCCTCTATCGGCTCAAAAAAGGATAAGTAACTGATAATAAAGAAGGTCTGGGGAGATACTCAAGCGGCCAACGAGGGCAGACTGTAAATCTGCTGGGAAACCTTCGCAGGTTCGAATCCTGCTCTCCCCACTAACATACCTGTTGATGACAAACAAGCCGGTGTAGCTCAGGGGTAGAGTGCTTCCTTGGTAAGGAAGAGGTCACGGGTTCAATTCCCGTCATTGGCTCTGGATATGTTTATAATTTTTGAACACTAATATATAACTAAGATTAAATTATTAAATCATGGCAAAAGGAAATTTTGATCGTTCCAAACCACACTTAAACATTGGTACTATCGGACACGTTGACCACGGAAAAACTACTTTAACAGCTGCAATTACTAAAGTATTAGCTGATGCTGGTTTTTCAGAAGCTAAATCATTCGATCAGATTGATAACGCTCCAGAAGAAAAAGAAAGAGGTATTACAATTAATACATCTCACGTTGAATATGCAACTGCAAACCGTCACTACGCTCACGTTGACTGTCCAGGTCACGCGGATTACGTTAAGAACATGGTTACAGGTGCTGCGCAAATGGATGGTGCTATCCTTGTTGTTGCTGCAACAGATGGTCCTATGCCACAAACTCGTGAGCACATCCTTTTAGGTCGCCAAGTAGGTGTGCCAAGAATGGTTGTTTTCATGAACAAAGTTGATATGGTTGATGATGCTGAGTTATTAGAGCTTGTTGAAATGGAAATTAGAGATTTATTATCTTTCTATCAATATGATGGTGATAATGGTCCTGTTATCCAAGGTTCTGCTTTAGGAGCTTTAAATGGTGAGCCAAAATGGGTTGATACAGTTTTAGCTTTGATGGAAGCTGTTGATAACTGGATTGAATTACCTGCTCGTGATGTTGATAAGCCTTTCTTAATGCCTGTTGAGGACGTATTTACAATTACTGGTCGTGGAACTGTTGCTACAGGTCGTATCGAAACAGGTATTGCGAACACTGGAGATCCAGTTGAAATCGTTGGTATGGGTGCTGAGAAATTAACTTCAACTATTACAGGTATTGAGATGTTCCGTCAAATCCTTGATAGAGGAGAGGCTGGAGATAATGCAGGTATCTTATTAAGAGGTATTGCTAAAGAAGATATCAAAAGAGGTATGGTTATCGTTAAACCAGGATCTGTTAAGCCACATGCTCACTTTAAAGCAGAGGTTTATATCTTGAAAAAAGAAGAAGGTGGACGTCATACTCCATTCCACAATAACTACCGTCCTCAGTTCTATGTACGTACAACTGACGTTACAGGTACTATTACTTTACCAGCTGGTGTAGAGATGGTTATGCCAGGTGATAACTTAACTATTGAAGTTAAATTATTAAGTGCTATTGCATTGTCTGTTGGATTACGTTTCGCAGTTCGTGAAGGTGGTAGAACAGTTGGTGCTGGTCAGGTAACTGAAATCTTAGACTAATTTTAAGTCTATAAATAAATAAAAAGCCAGTTGATTTTTCAACTGGCTTATAATAAACGGGCGTAGTACAAGGGCTAGTATAGTGGTCTCCAAAACCATTGATGGGGGTTCGAATCCCTCCGCCCGTGCAAATCATATAAAATAATGGCAAAATTTGTTAACTATATTTCAGAAGCATTTCAAGAATTGAAATCTAACGTAACATGGCCTGAATGGGCTGAAGTGCAACGTCTAACTATTATTGTTGCTTTGTTTTCAGTGATTTTTGCGCTTTTGACTTTTGGAGTAGATCAATTGTTTGTTAAAGCTTTAGAAGGCTTTCATAACTTGCTAAGATAAGATCATGGCGGATAATAATGTGAAAAAATGGTATGTTGTTAGAGCGGTAAGTGGTCAGGAAAATAAAGTGAAAGCTTATATTGAGTCTGAAACGCTTCGTTTGGGCATGTCTGACTATGTTTCTCAAGTTTTAGTTCCGACTGAAAAGGTGGTTCAAGTAAGAGATGGAAAAAAAATAGCTAAGGAAAAAGTCTATTTTCCTGGTTATATTATGATTGAGGCAAATCTTACTGGTGAAGTTCCGCATATTATTAAATCAATTCCTGGAGTAATTGGTTTTTTAGGTGAGACTAAAGGAGGAGAACCTGTGCCATTGAGAATGTCTGAGGTAAATAGAATGTTAGGTAAAGTGGATGAGTTATCTGTAAAAGTAGATAACGTGTCTATTCCTTTTTCTGTTGGTGAAACAGTTAAGGTTATTGATGGTCCATTTAATGGTTTTAATGGAGCAATTGAAAAAGTTAATGAAGAAAAGCGTAAACTTGAAGTAATGGTGAAAATTTTCGGAAGAAAAACACCGTTAGAGTTGAGTTTTATGCAAGTAGAAAAAGTATAATCAGTTACATATATAAATCACATCAATCGCTTCCAATTGATAGATGTGCTAAATTTTTTTAAAAATGGCAAAAGAAGTTAGTAAAGTAGTTAAACTACAAGTTAAGGGAGGTGCTGCGAATCCATCGCCACCGGTTGGACCTGCTTTGGGGGCTGCTGGGGTTAACATCATGGAGTTTTGTAAGCAATTTAATGCTAGAACTCAAGATAAACCTGGCAAAGTTTTACCAGTACAAATTACTGTGTATAAAGACAAGTCTTTCGATTTTGTTGTAAAAACGCCACCTGCTGCAATTCAAATTTTAGAAGCAGCAAAAGTTAAGTCTGGTTCAGGTGAACCAAATCGTAAAAAAGTAGCTAGTGTTACTTGGGATCAAATCAGAACTATCGCTGAAGACAAAATGCCTGATCTTAATGCTTTTACAATTGAAAAAGCAATGAGTATGGTTGCAGGTACAGCTAGATCTATGGGTATAACAGTATCAGGAAACGCTCCTTTTTAATCGTTAAATTGAATTAGACATGGCAAAATTGACAAAAAAGCAAAAAGAGGCTGCTTCAAAAATTGAAAAGAACAAACAATATACTTTAAAAGATGCAGCTGCATTAATTAAAGTGGTTTCTTCTGCAAAATTTGATGAGTCTGTGGATATAGCTGTTCGTTTAGGAGTTGATCCTAGAAAAGCGAACCAAATGGTTAGAGGTGTTGTAACTTTACCTCACGGAACAGGAAAAGATGTTCGTGTGTTAGCTTTAGTTACACCAGATAAAGAAGAAGAGGCTAAAGCTGCTGGTGCTGACCACGTAGGTTTAGATGATTATCTTCAAAAAATAAAAGACGGTTGGACAGATGTGGATGTAATCATCACGATGCCTGCTGTAATGGGTAAATTAGGGCCTTTAGGTCGTGTATTAGGACCGAGAGGTTTAATGCCAAACCCAAAAACAGGTACAGTAACTATGGATGTTGCAAAAGCTGTTCAAGAAGTTAAAGCTGGTAAAATCGATTTTAAAGTTGATAAAACTGGTATTGTGCACGCTGGAATAGGTAAAGTATCTTTTGATGCTGATAAAATCTATGACAATGCTCACGAAATTATTCAAACATTAATCAAATTAAAACCAACTGCAGCTAAAGGTACTTATATTAAGTCAATCCACTTATCAAGTACAATGAGTCCTGCTATTGCTTTAGATCCTAAGGCAGTATAATTTGGTAGTTAAAAATTTTTAGTATGACTAGAGAAGAAAAATCAATCGCTATTGAAGATTTAACTGCAAAGTTAGCGGGAGTAAATGTTATTTATTTAGCAGATACTTCAGGACTAGATGCAGATTCTACTTCAAACTTAAGAAGAGCTTGTTTTAAAGCTGGTATCAAATTAGAGGTGGTTAAAAATACATTGCTTGAAAAAGCTATGGAAGCTTCTGATACTGATTTTGGTGATTTGCCATCAGTTTTAAAAGGAAACACTTCTGTAATGATTTCAGATGTTGCTAATGCTCCTGCGAAAATTATCAAAGAATTTCGTAAGAAAGGTAGCAAGCCAATTTTAAAAGGGGCTTACATTACTGAGGACATTTATATTGGTGATGATAACCTTGATAAATTAGCTTCTATTAAATCTAGAGCTGAAGTTATCGGTGAAATTATCGGTTTATTACAATCACCAGCTCAAAGAGTTATCGCTGCTCTTCAAAACCAAGAAGGAAAAGAAGAATCAGCAGAATAAAAAAAGAACGCGCTTTAATAAATTATAATTTTTACAAAACATTTTAAAAGATAGAAAAATGGCAGATTTGAAACAATTCGCAGAACAATTAGTTAATTTAACTGTTAAAGAAGTTAATGAACTAGCAACAATATTAAAAGATGAGTATGGTATCGAGCCAGCTGCTGCTGCAGTTGTAGTTTCTGGAGGAGGAGACGGTGCTGGTGCTGCTGCTGAGCAAACAGAATTTACAGTAGTATTAAAAGATGCTGGTGCTTCTAAATTAGCTGTTGTAAAAGCAGTAAAAGAATTAACTGGTTTAGGTCTTAAAGAAGCTAAAGATATGGTAGATGCTGCTCCTGCTAACGTTAAAGAAGGAGTTTCTAAAGATGAGGCTGAAGGTCTTAAGAAAGCTTTAGAAGAAGCTGGTGCTGTAGTTGAGCTTAAATAAGTTAAACTAAGGTAAAAAACCAGGTTTAGGCCTTGAGATTTAATCTCAAAGGCCTAAACCATTTTTCGTATAAGAAGATTAAGGTTTTAATTTTCAAAAATGAAAAAAAATGTAATCAATACGAAGAAAGAAAATAGACTATCTTTCCTGGTATATTTTTAAAGATGTATTGATTATTTAAAAAGGAAGTATAAATTGAAATAGTGTTTTTACACAAAAAAAAATTACTTTTTTTAAATCAAAATTTTGTCCATAGATGATAACTAATCAGACTGAAAGATTAAATTTTGCTTCTACAAAGAACATACCTAATTATCCGGATTTTTTGGATATTCAGGTAAAATCTTTTAAGGATTTTTTCCAATTGGAAACGAAATCTGACGAAAGAGGCAACGAAGGTCTTTATAACACCTTCATGGAAAATTTCCCAATAACGGATACGAGAAATCAATTCGTTTTAGAGTTTCTAGATTACTTTATTGACCCACCAAGGTATACAATTGAAGAATGTATTGATAGAGGTTTAACATATAGTGTGCCTTTAAAAGCAAGACTTAAATTATATTGTACGGATCCTGAGCATGAAGATTTTGAAACAATTGTCCAAGATGTTTATTTGGGAACCATACCTTATATGACGCCTAGTGGTACTTTCGTAATCAATGGAGCAGAGCGAGTAGTTGTATCTCAATTACATCGTTCACCAGGGGTTTTCTTTGGACAATCCTTCCATGCGAATGGAACTAAATTATATTCTGCAAGAATTATTCCTTTTAAAGGATCTTGGATAGAATTTGCAACAGATATCAATAGTGTAATGTACGCTTACATTGATAGAAAGAAAAAACTACCTGTAACTACTTTATTCAGAGCTATCGGATTTGAAAGAGATAAAGATATCTTAGAAATTTTTGATTTAGCAGAAGAAATTAAAGTGTCTAAAACAGGTATTAAAAAATATATCGGAAGAAAACTTGCTGCACGTGTTTTAAATACTTGGCATGAAGACTTCGTAGATGAAGATACTGGAGAAGTTGTATCCATTGAGCGAAATGAAATTATTTTAGATCGTGATACAATTTTAGACAAAGATAATGTTGAAGAAATTATTGATGCAGATGTTAAAGCTATTCTTTTACATAAAGAAGACAATAATGCTGCTGATTATACTATTATTCACAATACATTACAAAAAGACCCAACAAACTCTGAAAAAGAAGCTGTTGAACATATTTATAGACAATTACGTAACGCAGAACCGCCTGATGAAGAAACGGCTCGCGGTATTATAGATAAATTATTCTTTTCAGATCAACGTTATAACTTAGGTGAAGTTGGTCGTTATAGAATGAACAAAAAATTACAGTTGGATATTCCTATGGAGAAGCAAGTCTTAACCAAAGAGGATATCATAACTATCGTTAAATATTTGATTGAGTTAATTAACTCTAAAGCAGAGATTGATGATATCGATCACTTATCTAACAGACGTGTAAGAACAGTTGGTGAACAATTGTCTTCACAATTTGGTGTTGGACTTGCTCGTATGGCAAGAACCATTAGAGAGCGAATGAATGTTAGAGATAATGAGGTGTTTACGCCAATCGATTTGATTAATGCAAAAACATTATCTTCTGTAATCAATTCTTTCTTTGGTACGAATCAGCTATCTCAATTTATGGATCAAACGAATCCTTTAGCTGAGATTACGCATAAACGTCGTTTATCTGCTCTTGGACCTGGTGGTTTATCTAGAGAAAGAGCTGGTTTCGAGGTTCGTGACGTTCACTATACGCATTATGGTCGTTTATGTCCAATTGAAACTCCAGAAGGTCCAAACATTGGTTTGATTTCTTCTTTAGGAGTGTATGCTAAAGTAAACGGAATGGGATTCATTGAAACTCCTTATCGTCCAGTTACGGATGGTGTGGTTGATTTAGAATCAGAACCAATTTATTTAAGTGCTGAAGAAGAAGAAGGAAAAATGATTGCACAAGCAAACATTGAAATGGATAATGCGGGTAAAATTACAGCTGAAAAAGTTATTGCTCGTGAAGAAGGTGATTTCCCAGTTGTGGAACCAAATGTAGTTCACTATACTGACGTTGCACCAAATCAAATTGCTTCTATCTCCGCTTCATTAATTCCTTTCTTAGAGCATGATGACGCGAACCGTGCCTTGATGGGATCAAACATGATGCGTCAGGCAGTTCCTTTGTTAAGACCAGAATCTCCAATTGTTGGTACTGGTTTAGAAAGACAAGTGGCTTCTGATTCTCGTGTACTTATTAATGCTGAAGGTGATGGTATCGTTACTTATGTAGACGCTAATAAAATTACCATCAAGTACGATAGAACGGAAGAGGAAAGAATGGTAAGTTTTGAAGAAGATGAAAAAACATACCAATTAATTAAATTTAGAAAAACGAACCAAAGTACTTCAATCAACTTAAAACCAATCGTTAGAAAAGGTGATAAAGTTGCTAAAGGACAAGTACTTTGTGAAGGATATGCAACACAAAATGGAGAGTTAGCTTTAGGTAGAAACTTAAAAGTAGCCTTCATGCCTTGGAAAGGTTATAACTTCGAGGATGCGATTGTAATTTCTGAAAAAGTTGTTCGTGATGATATTTTTACTTCTATTCATATAGATGATTATTCATTAGAAGTTCGTGATACGAAATTAGGTAATGAAGAATTAACAAATGACATTCCAAACGTTTCTGAAGAAGCTACTAAAGACTTAGATGAGAATGGAATGATTCGTATTGGTGCAGAAGTAAAACCTGGTGATATTCTTATCGGGAAAATCACTCCAAAAGGGGAATCTGATCCAACACCAGAAGAAAAATTATTACGTGCTATCTTTGGTGATAAAGCAGGTGATGTAAAAGATGCTTCGTTAAAAGCTTCTCCATCATTACACGGTGTTGTTTTAGACAAAAAGTTATTTGCTAAAGCAGTTAAAGATAAACGTAAACGTTCAAAAGATAAAGAAGATATCGATAAACTTGACATCGAGTTTGAAGTTAAATTCAATGAATTAAAAGATAAGTTAATCGAAAAATTATTTGTTATCATTGATGGAAAAACATCTCAAGGTGTAATGAACGATTTAGGTGAAGAAGTATTACCAAAAGGTAAGAAATTCACTAAAAAAATGTTACAATCAGTAGATGATTTTGCTCACTTGACAAAAGGACAATGGACGACTGATGATGCAACAAATAAAATGGTGAATGACTTAGTTCATAACTATAAAATTAAGTTGAATGACTTACAAGGTTGGTTAAGAAGAGAGAAGTTTACAATCACTGTTGGAGATGAGTTACCAGCTGGAATTTTGAAATTAGCTAAAGTATACATCGCTAAAAAACGTAAGTTAAAAGTAGGGGATAAAATGGCGGGTCGTCACGGTAACAAAGGTATTGTTGCTAGAATTGTACGTCATGAAGATATGCCTTTCTTAGAAGATGGAACACCAGTTGATATCGTATTGAACCCACTTGGGGTACCATCTCGTATGAACATTGGTCAAATTTATGAAACCGTATTAGGATGGGCTGGAATGAACTTAGGAAGAAAGTTCGCTACTCCTATTTTTGACGGAGCTTCACTTGATCAAATCAATGCTTTAACTGATGAAGCTGGAATTCCAAGATTCGGTCATACCTATTTATATGATGGTGGTACTGGAGAGCGTTTCCATCAGCCAGCAACTGTGGGTGTAATTTACATGTTGAAATTAGGACACATGGTAGATGATAAAATGCACGCTCGTTCTATTGGTCCATACTCTTTAATTACGCAACAACCATTAGGAGGTAAAGCTCAGTTCGGAGGTCAGCGTTTTGGAGAAATGGAGGTTTGGGCACTTGAAGCATATGGTGCATCAAGTACTTTAAGAGAAATATTGACGGTTAAATCTGATGATGTAATCGGTAGAGCTAAAACTTACGAGTCAATCGTAAAAGGAGAAACAATGCCAGAACCAGGATTACCTGAATCATTCAATGTATTAATGCATGAATTGAAAGGTCTTGGTTTAGACATCAGATTAGAAGAATAAATAAAGCAGTAACAGTCTCAGTCGCAGTAATCAGTTTTGCGACTGAATACTGAGGCTGTTACCCTTAATTGGGGACTGTATCACTGAACAAAAAGTTTTTTACAAAAAATCGATAGTAATCAGATCATGACAAGATTAAAAGATAAAAACACCGTTAAAAGATTTAACAGAATTACGATAGGATTGGCTTCACCAGAATCTATTTTGGCAGAGTCAAGAGGTGAGGTTTTAAAGCCTGAAACTATTAACTATCGTACGCACAAACCTGAAAGAGATGGTCTTTTCTGTGAAAGAATCTTCGGACCAGTAAAGGATTATGAATGTGCCTGCGGAAAATATAAAAGAATCCGTTATAAAGGGATTGTTTGTGACCGTTGTGGTGTTGAAGTAACAGAAAAGAAAGTTCGTAGAGATAGAGTAGGTCACATTAATTTAGTGGTGCCTATTGCTCATATCTGGTATTTCCGTTCGTTACCAAATAAAATTGGTTACATTTTAGGATTGCCTTCTAAGAAATTAGATATGATTATTTACTACGAAAGATACGTAGTAATTCAACCAGGTATTGCTAAAGGACCAGAAGGTGAAACTTTAAATAAATTAGATTTCTTAACAGAAGAAGAGTATTTGAATATTTTAGATACCCTTCCAATGGAAAATCAATATTTAGATGATACAGATCCAAATAAATTCATCGCTAAAATGGGTGCTGAATGTATTATGGATTTATTATCAAGAATTGACTTAGATTCATTGTCGTTTGAATTGCGTCATGCAGCAAACACAGAGACATCTAAACAACGTAAAACGGAGGCTTTAAAACGTTTAAATATCGTTGAGTCTTTCCGTGAAGCTAACTTAAACAGAGAGAATCTTCCAGAATGGATGATTTTAAAAGTAATTCCGGTTATTCCACCAGAATTGCGTCCGTTGGTGCCACTAGATGGAGGTCGTTTCGCAACTTCAGATTTAAATGATTTGTACAGAAGAGTAATCATTCGTAACAATCGTTTGAAAAGATTAGTAGAAATTAAAGCTCCTGAAGTTATCTTACGTAACGAAAAACGTATGCTTCAAGAAGCAGTAGATTCGTTATTCGATAATACAAGAAAAGCATCTGCTGTTAAGACAGAATCAAACAGACCTTTAAAATCATTATCGGATTCCTTAAAAGGTAAACAAGGTCGTTTCCGTCAAAACTTATTAGGTAAACGTGTAGATTATTCAGCTCGTTCTGTAATTGTTGTAGGACCTGAATTAAAAATGTATGAGTGTGGTTTACCAAAAGATATGGCAGCTGAATTATACAAACCTTTTGTAATTCGTAAATTAATTGAAAGAGGTATTGTTAAAACGGTAAAATCAGCTAAGAAAATTATTGATAAAAAAGAGCCAGTAGTATGGGATATCTTAGAGAATGTAATCAAAGGACATCCAGTATTATTGAATCGTGCTCCTACGCTTCACCGTTTAGGTATTCAAGCTTTCCAACCAAAATTAATCGAAGGAAAAGCAATCCAGTTACACCCGTTAACGTGTACTGCATTTAATGCCGATTTCGATGGTGACCAGATGGCTGTTCACTTACCTTTAGGCCCAGAAGCAATTTTAGAAGCACAATTATTAATGTTAGCTTCTCATAATATCTTGAACCCGGCGAATGGTGCTCCAATTACTGTACCTTCTCAGGACATGGTTCTTGGTTTATATTATATGACAAAAGAGCGTTTATCTACTCCTGAAATGAAAGTTAAAGGAGAAGGTTTAACTTTTTATTCGGCTGAAGAGGTAAATATCGCAATTAATGAAGGTAAATTAGACTTAAATGCGCGTATTAAAGTAAGAGCAAAAGATTTCAATGAAAATGGAGAATTAGTTTATAAAATAATTCAAACTACTGCAGGTAGAGTTTTATTTAATGAGGTAGTTCCTGAAAAAGCTGGTTATATCAACGAAGTCTTAACTAAAAAATCTTTACGTGATATTATTGGTAAAATCTTAGGTGTAACAGATGTACCTACAACTGCTGCTTTTTTAGATGATATGAAAAATATGGGTTATAAATTCGCTTTCCAAGGTGGTTTATCATTCAGTTTAGG
Organism: Flavobacterium sp. NRK F7; assembly: GCF_024054195.1. Taxonomy (GTDB): domain Bacteria; phylum Bacteroidota; class Bacteroidia; order Flavobacteriales; family Flavobacteriaceae; genus Flavobacterium. The sequence goes on from NZ_JAMXLB010000001.1 coordinate 1,535,693, forward strand.
GGATATTATTATTCCTGAAAAGAAACAAGATTTAATTGCAGATGCAAATGAACAAGTTGAAGCAATTACAATGAATTATAACATGGGTCTTATTACGAATAATGAGCGTTATAATCAGGTAATTGATGTTTGGACATCTACTAATGCATTGTTAACTGAATTAGCAATGAAAAACATTAGAGAAGACCAACAAGGATTCAACTCGGTATATATGATGCTTGATTCTGGAGCAAGGGGTTCTAAAGAGCAAATTCGTCAGTTAACCGGTATGCGTGGTTTGATGGCTAAACCTAAAAAATCAACTGCTGGAGGTGGTGAAATTATTGAAAATCCTATTCTTTCTAACTTTAAAGAAGGATTATCAATCTTAGAATACTTTATCTCAACTCACGGTGCTCGTAAAGGTCTTGCGGATACCGCTCTTAAAACTGCCGATGCAGGATACTTAACAAGAAGGTTACATGACGTATCTCAAGATGTTATTGTAAACTCTGTAGATTGTGGTACTTTAAGAGGAATTGAGGTTACAGCATTAAAGAAAAATGAAGAAATTGTTGAGTCTTTAGGAGAAAGAATTTTAGGTCGTGTAGCTTTACATGATGTAATCAATCCTTTAACTTCTGAAGTATTAGTTCCAGCTGGTGAACAAATAACAGAAGCGTTAGTTAAGAAAATTGAGAACTCTCCTTTAGAAAGAATTGAAGTACGTTCTCCATTAACTTGTGAAGCTGAAAAAGGTATTTGTGCTAAATGTTACGGAAGAAACTTAGCAACTGGTAAAATGACTCAAAAAGGAGAAGCTGTTGGAGTTATTGCTGCACAGTCAATTGGTGAGCCTGGTACACAGTTAACACTTCGTACGTTCCACGTTGGAGGGGTTGCTGGAGGTTTATCGGAAGAATCAAGTATTGTTACTAAATTTGCAGGTCGTTTAGAAATTGAAGATTTAAAAACAGTTATCGGAGAAGATGCTGAAGGAAATTCAGTAGATATTGTAATTTCTCGTTCTACGGAGTTAAAATTAGTAGATGTAACTACTGGTATCGTTTTAAATACACATAATATTCCTTATGGTTCTAGTATTTTTGTAAAAGACGGTGAAACTGTTGAAAAAGGAACTACTATCTGTAAATGGGACCCATATAACGGAGTTATTATTTCTGAATTTACGGGTAAAGTAGAATATGAAGATATCAAGCAAGGGGATTCGTTTGTAGTTGAAATTGACGAACAGACTGGTTTCCAAGAAAAAGTAATTTCTGAATCTCGTAATAAAAAATTAATTCCTACTTTACATATCTATGGTAAAGATGGTGAGTTAATTCGTTCGTACAACTTACCAGTAGGAGCTCACTTAATGGTTGATGATGGAGAGAAAATTAAAGCAGGTAAAATTTTAGTAAAAATTCCTCGTCGTTCCTCTAAAGCAGGTGATATTACAGGAGGTTTACCAAGAATTACAGAGCTTTTAGAAGCGCGTAATCCTTCTAACCCAGCTGTAGTTTCTGAAATAGATGGTGTTGTTACTTTTGGTAAAATTAAGAGAGGAAACAGAGAGATTGCAATCGAATCTAAATTTGGTGAAGTAAAGAAATATTTAGTAAAACTTTCGAACCAAATCTTAGTTCAAGAGAATGACTATGTAAAAGCGGGAATGCCTCTTTCTGATGGTGCAATTACACCAGAAGATATCTTAAGAATTAAAGGTCCATCTGCTGTACAACAGTACTTGGTAAATGAAATTCAAGAAGTATACCGTTTACAAGGGGTAAAAATTAATGACAAACACTTTGAGGTAGTTATTCGTCAAATGATGCGTAAAGTAAGAATTGAAGACGCTGGGGATACTTTATTCCTAGAAGATCAATTGGCTCACACGAGCGACTTTATCGTTGAAAATGATAAATTATACGGAATGAAAGTGGTTGAAGATGCTGGAGATTCTCAAAATCTTAAAGCAGGTCAAATCATTACTCCTCGTCAGTTACGTGATGAAAATTCTTTATTAAAACGTGAAGATAAAAACTTAGTAGTAGCTAGAGATATCATTACAGCAACGGCTACTCCAGTACTTCAAGGTATTACAAGAGCTTCATTACAAACAAAATCATTCATCTCTGCAGCATCGTTCCAAGAAACGACTAAAGTATTAAATGAGGCAGCGGTAGCTGGTAAAATCGATACTTTAGAAGGCTTGAAAGAAAATGTAATTGTAGGTCATAGAATTCCTGCAGGTACAGGTATGAGAGAATACGATAATACAATCGTAGGTTCTAAAGAAGAGTATAATGAATTAATGGCTGCTAAAGAAGAATTTAATTATTAATAAGTAGTAGTTCATTAAGTTTAAGTATAACCAAAAACCTAACAGATTTTTCTGTTAGGTTTTTTTAAATTAGCATTTATGGAAAATAATAACCAACAAGGTCAAATTAATATCGAGTTAGATGAAAAAACAGCAGAAGGAATTTATTCTAATCTAGCGATTATCAATCATTCTAACAGTGAATTTGTGGTCGATTTCATTGCAATTATGCCTGGTGTGCCCAAAGCAAAAGTAAAATCGCGTATTGTTTTAACACCACAACATGCCAAAAGATTATTAAAAGCGATGGCTGAAAATATTCAACGTTTTGAAGCGGCTCATGGCAAAATTGAAGAAGGAGAACAACCTCAAGTACCTTTAAATTTTGGACCAACAGGTCAAGCATAAATAAAAAAACCATTTAGGTCAAATCCAGCTAAATGGTTTTATTTTTTACTTTAAAATCGAATTTCTATTTCTATGAATATTGTTACAATTGAGAAAGAACAGCTATCAATCGTAAAAGATTTGGCCTATGCTATTTGGCCTGTTGCTTATGCTGAAATTTTAAGCCAAGAACAATTGGAATATATGCTTTCTATGTTCTATTCTGAAGAGGCTTTAATAGCGCAATTAGAAAAAGGCCATGTTTTTTACTTGGTGCAAAATAACTCGGGCGATTATTTAGGATTCGTTTCCTACGAATTAAATTGTGAACGGAATAAAACTAAAATTCATAAAATATATGTATTACCTGAAACTCAAGGTTTAGGTTTAGGAAAATTATTGTTTGAAAAGGTAAAAGAAGAAGCTTTAAAAGCAAACCAAAAAGCAATTTTCTTAAACGTAAACAAATACAATCAAGCGAAGTTTTTTTATGAAAAACTGGGCTTAGTAATTGTAAAAGAAGAAGTTATCGATATAGGTTGCAATTACGTAATGGACGATTATGTGATGGAATTGGCTTTTTAATGGATTATCTATTGCGGTCTCTATAATTCCTTTTTCCTGTAAACTTACTTTTGTTACTGGGTAAACTGGCTTCTTCGGTCTTACTAGAAGGTGCAATTAGCTGATTCAAATCTTTAATTTCTGTATTCGATAACAAGCGGTATTTCCCAATAGGAACATCTAAAGAAATATTGATAATTCGGGTGCGTTTCAAAGCAACTACTTCATAGTCTAAGTATTCACACATTCTACGAATTTGTCGGTTCAATCCCTGAGTCAAAACAATTCTGAAAACTGTTTTACTCACTTGTTCTACTTTACATTTGCGAGTTATAGTATCCAAAATCGGAATTCCATTACTCATTCGTTGAATAAAACGTTCCGTTATTGCTTTGTTTACCGTTACGATATATTCTTTTTCGTGATTGTTTCTAGCACGTAAAATCTTATTTACAATATCTCCATCATTCGTAAGAAAAATTAAACCTTCACTGGCTTTATCTAAACGGCCAATTGGAAAAATACGCTCTGGATAGTTGATGTAATCGATTATATTGTCTTTTACTTCTAAATTGGTAGTGCATTCAATTCCAGGAGGTTTGTTAAATGCTAAATAGATTTTGGCTTCTTTTTTTTCTTGAATCAATTCTCCATTCACACGAACTTCGTCGTCCGGACCCACTTTGGTTCCCATTTCTGGAACTTGTCCGTTAATCGTTACACGACCTTGTTCAATGAGTCGATCCGCTTCTCTACGCGAACAAAAACCTGATTCTGATAAAAACTTATTAACGCGAATTAAATTTCCTTCTTCCATGTAGCAAAGATAAGTTTTTTACCCGTTAAAGTACAGAAATTAATAGATGTGAGAAGTATATTTTTAGTTATTTGAAGCACTACACCATTGCTTTTGCAGAAAACGGTCCCGCTATTCGCTATATCTTTTTTATTTTCATCAGCCTTTATTAAAAAAAGTAAAAGTCTAGAAAATAAAAAAGGATGTCACTGCTATCGGGGCTAAAATATAAATTAAGTTCTTCTAAGAAGATAGGATAAAAAAAAATCCCGAAATATGCATTTCGGGATTTTTTATTTATAAGGAAATAAGAAATTATATTTTTGAGAATAATTGTTCCATTTCTTCTTTAACTTCATCAGCTAAAACGTTGTCAATTAAAATTCTACCACTATGCTCGTCCGTAATAATTTTTTTACGACCTGCAATTTCCATTTGAGTTTGTGGCGGAATTGTAAAGAAAGATCCTGCAGAAGCACCTCTTTCGATTGAAACTACTGCTAAACCATTACGAACACTATTTCTAATACGGTTGTAAGCACTTAATAAACGATCTTCAATTTGAGATTGATACTCTGCTGATTTTTCTAATAAGAAGTTTTCTTCTTTTTCAGTTTCAGACATAATATCGCTTAATTCCGATTTTTTGTGTTTCAAATGCTGTTGCTTTGCTTCTAATTTTTCTTTAGATTGTGCTAATACTTCTTTTTTATGTTCAATAGAGGCTTTCATTTCTTTAATGTGCTTCTCCGCTAATTGAATTTCTAATTCTTGATATTCTACTTCTTTTGTTAAAGAATTGAATTCTCTATTATTACGAACATTTTTTTGTTGCTCTAAATATTTCTTGATATTAGCTTTGTGATCATCGATGGCATTTTTCTTTTCCTTAATTTGCACATCAATAGTTTCTAAATCTGATTTTAATTTATCTAAACGAGTAGTTAGACCGGCAACTTCGTCTTCTAAATCTTCCACTTCAAGAGGAAGTTCACCTCTTACATTACGTATTTCATCAATCTTTGAGTCAACTAGCTGTAAAGCATAAAGTGCTCTTAATTTATCTTCTACGCTAAGTTCTTTTTTGTTTGCCATATTAAAAGTATTGAACAGGATTTGTATTTTCTTCTGATAAAACGACTGCAAAATTAGTGATTTTTTCTTTAAGATAATCAACAATATAATTTTTTGTGTATCTTTCACTTTCAAAATGACCAATATCTGCTAAAAGGAGCTTTCCTTCCGCTTCATAAAACTGATGGTATTTCAAATCTGCAGTGATAAAAGCATCTGCTCCAGCTTGTAAGGCAGCTTTAATAGCAAAACTACCTGAACCACCTAAAACAGCTACTTTTTTTATTTTTTTATGGGTAAAAGCGCTGTGTCGAATGCCTCCACATTGCATTTTTTCTTTTACATGTTGTAAGAAATCCATTTCTGATTTAGCTTCTGTTAATTCACCAATCATACCTAAGCCAATATTTTGATGTGTATTGGTTAAACTATAAAGCTCATAAGCAACTTCTTCGTACACATGATTTTTAAATAAAGCTGCTACGATTTTCGACTCTAAATGTTTTTCAAATGTAACTTCGATTTTAATTTCGGTACTTTCAACAAACTCAAAGCGTTCGCCAATTTCTGGGTTACTGTTTTCATTACCAAGATAGGTTCCTGTTCCTGCACTGTTAAAACTACAATCTTCATAATTACCTATTTTTCCAGCTCCAGCTTCAAATAAAGCATTTCGCAGTGTAATGGCATTTTCAGGAATGGTGTAGGTGACTAGCTTTTTGATGAAATTTTCTTTAGGAATTAAAATTTTGGTGTTTTCTAAACCCAGCGCATTACTTAAAATTTTATTAACACCTAATTGATGATTGTCTAAAGCGGTATGAACGGCATAAATAGCAATGTCATTTTTAATGGCTTTAATGACAGCTCTTTCGACGTAATTTTTACCAGTAATTTTCTTTAACCCTGAAAATAGAATAGGATGGAAGCATACCACTAAATTGCACTTTTTGGAAATTGCCTCATCAATAACAGCTTCTAATGCATCATGACACACTAAGATACCATGAATGGTTTCATTTCGATTCCCTACCAATAAGCCTACATTGTCAAAATCTTCCGCATAGGCTAGTGGAGCTAGTTCTTCAAGAGTTGCAATTATTTCAAAAAGTTTCATGTACAAATATTTATTTCAAAGATAAAAAAATGCTACTTTCGTACTATGATTTTTTTAAGAAAAGTATTATTTCCACTTGCAATTGTATATTGGATTATCACGTTTATACGTAATTTTTTTTACGATTTAGGGATTTTTAAAAGTCAGTCTTATGCACTTCCTGTAATAGCTGTTGGGAATTTAAGTGTAGGCGGTACAGGTAAAACTCCTCAAATCGAATATTTAATCCGATTGTTACACGATTATAAAATTGCGACTTTAAGTAGAGGATACAAAAGGGAATCTAAAGGGTTTATTTTAGCAGATGAATCGGTTTCTGCAAAAGAAATAGGTGACGAACCTTTTCAGTTTTTTTCAAAATTTCCGGATGTTTTAGTAGCTGTTGATGCCGACCGAAGAAATGGAATTAATCAATTACTAACGCATAACCCTCAGGTAATCTTATTAGACGATGCGTTTCAACATCGAAAAGTGAAAGCAGGATTTTATATTTTATTAACCGCTTATAATGACTTGTTTAGTGATGATTATATTTTGCCTTTTGGAAACTTAAGAGAACCAGAAATGGGTAAAAAAAGAGCAAACCTGATAATTGTCACCAAATGTCCCGAAGATTTATCGGAAATTGCGCAGGTAAAAATAAGGCAACAATTAATAGCAAAAGATATTCCCGTCTATTTTAGTACGATTGTATATGATGATTATTTGTATGGTGAAAGAGATCAAATTGAGGTAAAAGCGTTTGAGGAAAATATATTACTCTTAGCAGGTATTGCAAAACCGGAATTTTTTTTCGAGCATTTAAAAAGGGAAAAGGATACAGTTATGACTTTTCCAGATCATCATAATTTTGCAGAAGAGGATATTCAGAAAATTTTGAAAGTAGCCGAAGGAAGAAAAATTGTGACAACTGAAAAAGATTACATGCGTTTGCAAGGAAAATTACCAGTAAATCAATTGTATTATTTACCTATTCAGAGCAAAATAATAAACGATGCCTTAGGATTTAATTCTAAAATTTTAAATTATGTGGGAGAAAGTTCAAGAAACAGTTAATTACCTCATTGAGAAAACTAATTTTAAACCTGAATATGGAGTTGTTTTAGGTTCGGGTTTAGGTGGTTTTGCAGATGATATTCAAATTTTGCATACTATTTCGTATACAGAAATACCTAATTTTCCTGTTTCAACTGTACAAGGACACAAAGGAGCCTTGTTATTTGGATTAATTGGAGATAAAAAAGTCTTGGCCATGCAAGGTCGTTTTCACTACTATGAAGGGTATGATATGAAGCAAGTGACTTTTCCTATTCGTGTAATGAAGCAATTAGGAATTGAAAAACTAATTGTTTCCAATGCTTCTGGAGGTGTAAATCCTACTTTTAAAGTGGGTGATATTATGCTGATAAAAGATCATATTAATATGATGCCAGAACATCCTTTGAGAGGGCATAATGAGGAACGTTTTGGACCCCGTTTTGTAAATATGAGTGAACCCTATTCCAAAGCAATGTTGGCTAAATTAAAAGCAATTGCAACAACCATGCAAGTTGAAGTTCAAGAAGGCATTTATTTGGCATTACAAGGACCTACTTTTGAAACTTTAGCTGAATATAGAATGGTTCAAAATATGGGAGCAGATTGTGTAGGTATGTCAACAGTTCCTGAGGTTATTGTAGCTAAGCACATGAATATGGATTGTTTGGGAATTTCAGTGATTACCGATATGGGTAATGAAGAAAATATCGAAGAAGTAAACCATGAAGAAGTATTAGAAGCGGCTAAAAAAGCGGAACCGCACGTTAGAAATCTGATTAAAAGTTTTATTCTTCAGTTTTAGTTAAAAAACGGAATAAGATTTCATAAAATTCTTCAGGAACGAAAGGTTTCATGATTACTTCGTCCATACCATAGGACAATAACATTTCTCTGTTTTCATTCAGAGAAATAGCGGTAAGTGCTATAATAGGTATGGTAGGATTAAATTTTCTGATTTCTAAGGTTGCCTCAGTACCGTTTATACCTGGTAAATGTACATCCATCAAAACCAAATCATAGCCGTTTTCTTTAAGATGTTCAATAGCTTCTTCACCATTATCAATTGTATGAGAAGGAATGCCTTTTTGTTCCAGCATTTTTTGGGTAATCATTTGGTTGATTTTGTTGTCTTCAACCAAAAGAATTTTTTTCTGTTTTCCAGAATCTAATTTTTCTTTAGAAATACTTTCTTCTTTGTCTTTCTTTTCTTCTTTTCCTTTTTTAAAGGTTAGGTCAAAAGTTAAAGTCGTACCTCTATTGGTGTCGCTGTCTAAATGGATTTCGCTTCCTAATATTTCTACAATTTTTTTAACAATAGATAAACCTAAACCAGTTCCGCCATACGTTCGATTCACTTCAACAGAACCTTGACTAAAGCTTTCAAATATAGTAGCTTGTTTGTCTTTGGGTATTCCAATTCCATTATCTTTTACTTCGAAAGAAAGTGTGATTTTATTATTGGATTCACTTTTCTTATGAATGGAAAGCCAAACATCTCCGTTTTTGCTAAATTTAATGGCATTATTTACTAAATTGATGATAATCTGAGAAATTTTGGTAGGATCACCAATGATATTTGGATTGAAACTTTTGTCAACCAAAAGATGAAAATTAATATTGTTTTCTTCAATAAACTCGTTAAAGGATATTTTAATATTATCAATCAATTCTACTAGGTTGAAATTGATCTTTTCTACTAAGACTTTATCCGATTCTAAGCGGTTAATTTCTAAAATGTCATTAATAAAAGTAAGCAGATATTTTCCTGAAAACTCTAATGACTTTAGATAGTTTAATTGCGTGGCTTTAGGTTTTTCGTTTAACAGTAAATACGTAATCCCATTGATAGCATTTAAAGGGGTTCTTAATTCATGACTAACTGTTGCTAAAAATTCTGCTCTTGCTTTACTGGCTCTTTCAGCTTTGTTTTTTTCAATAGTTAATTCCTTATTTTTTTCTTTTAAAAGCTTGTTGGTGCTAATTCTAATTTTATTGTTTTTGTATAAGGATAAGCTTAATAACGATAAAATAGAAATTAAAGCGATACTTAAAATGCTAATTAGTTTGTTAAAGCGTAAGGAACGTTGTTGGATTTTTTTATCCTTGTCTAATTGTTCTATGGTTTTTAATTGTTTGTCAAACTGAATTTTGTCAAAGGTGTTTTCAGTTAACGAATGATTATAGTAATTTCCTAATGAGTCTACAATGTCAACATATTCTTCTAAGTAGGCTTGTGATTTTGAAAAATCTTTTTTGTACTTATGTGTTACACTTAATTGTTTTAAAATTTTCTTTTGTAGTTGAACGTTTTTAGAGTTACTCTCGTTTAGTTCTAATGCCCAATCAAAGTTTTCAATTGCCTGATCGTAGCGGTTATTAATAAGTTCAATTTCCCCAATTTGATAATAAGCTTCCACTTTAGTATTTATAAAAGCATCATTATTAATAGAATTGATAATGGATGAAAAAATGGAAATTGCTTTGTTATAGTTCTTTTTATTTTTTTGTATAATTCCTTTTTGAATGTTTATTAATTGAATAGCATCCTTAAAGTTCAATTTTTCGTAAATCTCACTCGCTTTTTTAAAATAAACTTCTGATAATTCTACTTTGTTTTTTTCGAGATAACATTTTCCTAAACTATAATAGGCTAATGCTAAATCTGAATTAGGTTCTTGAACTTTATAAAGGTTAATACTTCGAATGTAATTCTCAATAGCGGTATCTGTTTTTTCCAAATCATAGTAGATGTTTCCTAGAATAAGATAACATTCTGGAAGTTTATCATCTAGTTTTTGTTTTTTAGCATAATCAATTGCTTTTTCTGTGTAAACGATAGCTTTATTAAAAGAATGTTTGTCTTCTTTATTAAACGATGCAATCTCTAGATAATAATCTACACTATCATTTATTTGAGTTGTTTCTTTTAGAAGGGATTGCGCATTACTAAAAGTACAAAATAAGAAAAAAGCAAATAAGAAGCTTTTCATTAAAATCCGATTTTAAAGTAAACTTTTGGTCTAAACAGTTTATAACAAAAATATGTTTTTTTTCTGTGGAATACTATTTTTTTAAGCAGAATATATGGGACAAAAGATTATTTTTTAGTCATATATTCTATAAGATTGATTAATCTTGAGGAATACCCTATTTCGTTGTCATACCAACCCACAATTTTTACCATTTTATCAATAACAGAAGTGAGTTGGGCATCAAATAAACAAGAATTTTTGTTGCCAATAATATCTACAGAAACGATTGGGTCTTCTGTATAATCTAGAATGTCTTTTAAATACGTTTCCGATGCTTTTTTAAACGCAGCGTTGATTTCTTCTATAGTAACCTCTTTTTTAACATTAACGGTGATGTCAGTTAAAGAGCCATCTGGAACTGGAACACGAATGCCACAACCACCAATTTTACCATCCAATTCTGGGAAAATTTTAGTAAGGGCTTTTGCGGCACCTGTTGTAGTAGGTACAATAGATTGTGAAGCACCTCTTGCTCGTCTTAGGTCTTTATGAGGTTGGTCGTGAAGACTTTGGTCGGTAGTGTAAGAATGTACTGTTGTAATATAAGCTTGTTCAATTTCGCACAGTTCTTGAAGCACTTTTATCATGGGTGCTGCATTATTTGTGGTACAGCTAGCATTGGAAACAATGCGTTCAGAATGATCTAAAATAGTTTCATTTACTCCTAAAACAACCGTTTTTATGGAATCATCTTCTGGTGGAACGGATAAAATTACTTTTTGAGCTCCTGCCAAAATATGAGGGTAAAGGGTGTCCCAAGTTTTAAATTTACCTGTAGATTCAATAACAAAATCGATGTCTAAAGATTTCCAATCTAAATTTTTAATCTCTTTCTCGTGAAAAAATAAATATTCTTTTTCATTAATAAGAATAGCACTGTCATTATAACTTATTTTTTCTTGTAAAACGCCATGAATACTGTCATATTTAATCAAATGACTCATGGTTTTGTTGTCTGCAATGTCGTTAATAGCAACGACTTCTATATTAGGATGGTTTAATAGTAATCGGAAAACATTTCTGCCAATTCTTCCGAAACCATTAATTGCAATTTTTGTTTTTTTCATGGGGGAAAATTAGACTACAAAAGTAAGTAATTTATTATATTTGTTGATGAGCATTACGATTTAATTTAATGTTCTTTCCAACTTAATTTACAGTAATAATGATGAATAATCAAAGTAAGAAAAAGTATGTTTTAGTTTGTTTTTTATTGGCAACAATGGCAATGTTTTCACAAACCAAAACAAAAAAAGTAAACTCTAAAATAGAAAAAGTTATTGTTTTTTCTCAAGGTGCTCAAGTAAGTAGAAGTGCAAATGCAACTTTTGATTCGGGTAAAACCGAACTTGTTTTTCAAGGAATTTCACCTAAAATCGACAAGCAAAGTTTGCAAGTAAAAGGAAAAGGACGTTTTACAATATTATCTGTAATTCATCAAAATAATTTTCTTAACACGCAACAACATAGAGCAGAAATAAGCAAATTAGAAACTGAAAAAAAAGAATGGGAGTTAAAAAAGACAACAGAAACAAATATTCTTTCTATTCTTAAAAATGAAGAAGGGATTTTATCTAAAAACCAAGTTGTTGGAGGGACTAATTCGGGATTAAAAACTACTGATTTAAGAGAAGCAGTTGAATTTCATAGGCAACGTTTGATTGATTTAGTGAAGCAAAAAACCGAAATTGAGCAAAAAATAATGGGTATTGATACGACCTTAGTTAAATTGGACAAACAATTAAAAGCCTTAAATCAATCTGATGAAAATGCAACAAGTGACATTGTAGTAACTGTATCTGCAACAAATGCAGTTGCAAATGCTTCTTTCGATATTGATTATTATGTATTAGATGCAGGCTGGTATTCCAATTATGATTTAAGGGTTGAAGATGTAAACAGTCCTATAAATTTATTGCTTAAAGCCAATATTTTTCAGTCTTCTGGCGAAGATTGGAAAGATGTAAATATGTCTATTTCTAGTGGAAACCCTACAGAAAGTGGTGTTGCACCTACGATTACTCCTTGGTATTTGGATTTAAATCAAAGAAGAAAACAAAGCACGGTCCAAACTTTTGGACAATTAGTAGGGAACACGATTTCTGGAACCGTTTCAGATTATATAGGTCCTTTGGCTGGTGCTAATGTGGTTGTGAGAGGAACTTCAATAGGTACAACTACCGATTTTAATGGAAATTATACCCTAAAAGTACCTAGCGTAAATAGTGAATTAGTTTTTACGTATGTTGGAATGGAAGAAAAAATAGTTCCTGCAAATAGTAATGTTATTAATGTGGTTTTGGATCAAAGTGTTGCTTTATTAGAAGCAGTAGTTGTAACGGGTTATTCTTCTAGAAGATCAAGAAAAAAATATAAGGAAGAAGATTCTAGTATTCCCATGGAAACAACAGTGGCTTATCAACCAACTACTATTTCTTATGAAATCAAAGATCCATATACCGTTTTAAGTGATGGAAAAGTATATACAGCTGAAATAAAAACGTTTAATTTGCCAGCGAAGTATCAATATTTGAGTATACCAAAATTAGACGCAAGTGCTTATTTAACTGCCAAAATAACCGATTGGCAAGATTTAAATTTGTTTGATGGTGAATTAAATTTATTTTTTGAAGGTGCTTATTTAGGGAAATCTTTGTTAGACTTACAAAATGCATCTGATACTTTAGAAGTTTCCTTAGGAAAAGACAAAGGAATTAGTGTTTCGAGAAAGCAATTGAAAGAATTTAAGGCGAAACAATTTTTAAGTAGCTATAAAACAGAAAGTAGAGCTTTCGAAATTTCAATTAAAAACAATAAACCGTATCCTATTGATATTGTTGTGATGGATCAATTGCCAATAAGTAATACTAAAGAAATTACCGTTCAAGAAGAAGAATACAAAGAAGGAACTTTAGCTGAGGAAACAAAAATTATTACTTGGAAAGTAGAGTTGCCCTCTAAAAATGAAAAGAAACTTACTATAAAATATAAAGTAAAAAGTCCTAAAAACGCTTCCCTAATTTTGGATTAAAGATTTCATAAAATAAAAAAGCCTTCGAATTAAGAAGGCTTTTTTATATAAGTAAGGCTTAAAATATTAATGAATGTGTTTTTCAGCATGGTAAGAAGAACGAACAAGCGCTCCACTTTCGACATGTCTAAAACCTAATTCTTTACCAATTTTCTCGTATTTTTCAAATTGTTCTGGTTTGATAAATTCTTTTACAGGTAAATGTTTTTTACTGGGCTGCAAATATTGTCCAATGGTTACAATGTCTACATTTGCATCTTTTAAATCATGTAAAGTTTGAATGACTTCTTCTTCAGTTTCTCCTAAACCTAACATGATTCCCGATTTGGTTCTTTTGATACCTTGTTGTTTTAAATAACGAAGTACTTCCAAACTTCTTTCGTATTTCGCTTGAATACGTACTTCACGTGTCAATCGTTTTACCGTTTCCATATTGTGAGAAACGACTTCTGGAGCAACAGCTATAATACGATCTAAATTTCTTTCGTTTCCTTGAAAATCAGGAATTAAAGTTTCTAAAGTCGTATTCGGATTCATTCTGCGAATGGCTTTCACCGTTTCCGCCCAAATGATAGATCCCATATCTTTAATATCGTCTCGATCTACACTCGTTATAACGGCGTGTTTAATTTTCATTAATTTGATTGAGCGTGCTACTTTTTCAGGTTCGTCCCAATCTACTGTTTCTGGTCGTCCTGTTTTCACCCCACAAAAACCACAAGAACGCGTACATACATTCCCTAAGATCATAAATGTAGCTGTACCTTCTCCCCAACATTCACCCATATTAGGACAACTACCAGAGGTACAAATTGTGTTTAATTTATATTTATCTACTAAGCTTCTTAATTCTGTATATTTTTTTCCAGTAGGTAATTTTACACGTAACCATTTTGGTTTGGGTTCCTTTGGTGGAAAAACATTATTTAATACCGATTCCATTCTAATCAATTTGAACTACAAAGATAAAAAGAAGTTAGAAGTTAGAAGTTAGAAATTAGAAAAATTACAAACTTTATGAAATTGTTAGGATTTGTTATTGTTTTTAAACCTAACGACAAAGTAACAATGTATTACTCCACAAAGTCCAAATCGGTATTGTGTGTTTCTGGAATCGTTAAGGTAGCATAAATAGCCAAAATAAAAACCACAAGACCTACAATGGCAGCGGCTAAAACAACACCATTAGAAACCTTTAAATAATTAAAGCTAATCAACATAACTGGAAGTAGGCCTCTTACCATATTTGGTATTGTAGTGGCAGCCGTACTTCTTATGTTAGTGCCAAATTGTTCGGCACCTACAGTCACAAACATTGCCCAATAACCTGTGCCTAAACCAAGCCAAGCACAGTAGAAATAATACATGTTTTCTGTTTTGGTTCCTCCAAAAAGCATGAGACAAACACCTACAAGGGTAAAAAGCATCATGTAAAAAATAGCTTTTTTTCTAGAATGTAACCAATGTGAAATAAAACCACTAGCAAAATCTCCAACAGAAATACCGATATAGGTCCACATAATAGCTTTTCCTGGGTTGATGTTTTCGATTCCAAAAGCTGGAGCGAATTGATTTCCCATTACGGCTAAAATCCCTACACAAAACCATGTGGGAAGTCCGATGGCGATACACTTTAAATATTTTACAAAACGACTTGTATTGGTTACAAATAATAAAATATTCCCTTTTTGAATGGTTTCTGATTTTTTGATGTCTTTATATATACCAGATTCAACTACTCCTACACGAAGAAATAGAAGAAGCAACCCTAAACCGCCTCCTACAAAATAGGCAATGGTCCAATCTCCAGCAAGTTCTACGGTTAATTGAGCTACAACCGCTCCTAATAATCCAAAACCCGCTACAATAGAGGTGCCAATAGCTCTTAATTCTTTCGGTAAAGATTCTGAAACCAAAGTAATTCCAGCGCCTAGTTCACCTGCTAAGCCTATTCCAGCAACAAAACGCAATAAAGCATATATTGTTATTAAGTTATCTTTAGGAAAATAGGGTAAAAAACCGCAGGCAATATTCGCTAATGAATACACTAAAATGGATCCAAAAAGCACTGATAATCTTCCTTTTTTATCTCCGAAAATTCCCCAAATAATACCTCCTATTAATAAGCCAACCATTTGGTAATTTAAAATCGTTGAACCTGCTACATTGGCATCTAATCCTAACGCTTCTAAGCTAGGAACCCTTACAATTCCAAATAATAATAAATCATAAATGTCTACAAAATAGCCTAAAGCAGCTACAATTACGGGAAGTGAAAATAAATGTTTTAGCTTCTGAGAAGTGGTAAAATCTTGCATAACATGCTATGTTGGTTGGTTGCCAAATATAGAAAAGTTATTTTGTTTTTTTCTTCTCTTTTTTAGTAATAATTTCAGCTAATAATTTTTTGGCACGAAGTAGTTTTATTTTGATATTATTTAGTGGTTCCTCCAAAGTTTCTGCCATATCTTGATAACTCATTTCTTGAAAATAACGCAATTGAATCACTTCTTGATAAGCTGGCTTTAATTTTTTGATGTAACTCAATAATTGAGAAAGATTTTGTTCGGTAATAATTTCGTCTTCAATAGAAGGAGTGTCATCTACTACATTAAAAGCTCGATCATCGTCTTCATCTGATATATCAATAAATAATGAAGATTTTTTCTTACGAAGCATGTCGATGTGTACATTTTTTGCAATTGTAATTAACCAAGTATTAAATCCAAATTCAGGATTGTAACTTGCAATTTTATCGAATGCTTTAGCAAAGGTTTCAATGGTGATGTCGTCTGTATCTGTTTCGTTTTCTGTTCTTTTTAGCATAAAGCCATAGACTTCATTCCAAAAAAAATCCAACAGAAAGGTAAAAGCTACTTGATCGCCAGTTTTAGCAAGTTCAATGTTTTTTTGAATAATTTCAGAATTTATTTCCAATGTACTGGTTTTGAAAAAAGATTAGTAAAAAAAACATTCAGTTGTGTGAAGATAAGTATTATTTCTATAATAGGATACCAAATCAAAGTGTCTTTTTCATCTAACTTTCCAGCAGCATAACCTAAACTTATCCATGTGAAAAGATATCTAAAAAATAGTAAACCTAATACCAGTAACCATTCTTGTTGGAAAGCCAGTAAAATAATTGTAAGTAAAACAAAAAATAACTGGGTAAAGTAAAAAAGACCCAATTGAAAGCGGTCAAAAGTGGTGTACATTTTTGCGGTTGACACATGTCTTCTTTTTTGATTGAACCAAGTAGAGAATGTTTTTTTGGGTTCTGAATAAGTAAAACTTTCTGGAGTGAAACAAATAGCAGTATTAGAACTATTGCTTACTTGATTAACAAATAAGTCATCATCACCAGAACGAATTTTCATGTGATTTACAAAACCTCCAGAGGTTAAAAAAAGTTCTTTTTGATAGGCTAAGTTACGACCTACACCCATATAGGGTTTTCCAGTTTTTGCCCAGCCAAAATATTGTGTAGCGGTCAATAAAGTTTCAAAACGGATGATTTTGTTTAAAAAAGAATTTTTGATTTTTTCATAGGCACCGTAACCTAAAATAATTTGTTTCTTCTCTGAAAACTGGCTACTCATATGGCTAATCCAATTGCTAGAATTAGGAACGCAATCTGCATCAGTAAAGAGTAGGTTTTCGTATTTAGCTACTTTAATACCTAAAGTTAGTGCATATTTTTTATTTGCCCAAAATGTTTCGTTATTCTGAACTTTTACCACTTTTACATTAGGATATTCTTTTTCATAGGCTTCAAATAATTCTAACGTTTCATCGGTTGAGGCGTCATCAATTAAAACCACTTCGTATGTAGGATAATTTTGACTCATCAAAATGGGAAAAAACTTTTTTATGTTTTCAGACTCATTTTTAGCACAAACGATAACAGAAACAGGAGTCGCGTTAGTTTTTATTTGTTGTGCTTTAGCAAAAGAAAAACGTCCAAAAATAAATACATAATAAATAAATTGGATGCCTACAACAACTGCTAATGCAATTAGTAAGATGGTAAAAATCATAATAGAAATCTAAAATTAGGAATGCGAACTTTCTTTGCAGTCTTTCATTTCTTCAGGTGTTTTACCACAAAAGCTACAGTTTTCTCCATCAGGATTTAAAAAAGGACTCTGACTTGCGCAAGTACCTGCAAATTTACCGTCTTTTTTTCCCCAAATTTTTATTGTGATGCCAAGAATAGCAACAGCAAGAAGACCTATTGTAAGTAAAATTAATTTCATCTCTGTAAATAAAAATTAGCTGGTACAAAGATACAAAAAACAATTTTTAAAAAAGGGTTTGTTGTTTTTAATTTGTGTAATCCGAATTAGATAATGTTTACTTCGGCTTCAATTGATATTCCAAATTGTTCTAAAATTGTTTTTTGAATATTTTGAGCCACTTCTAAAATTTCTGTGCCTGTTGCGGTACCATAATTAACCAAGACTAGAGCTTGGTTTTTATGAATTCCTGCATCACCAAAGCGTTTTCCTTTAAAACCAGCTTGTTCAATAAGCCAGCCAGCGGGAACTTTTACTTCAGTTTCTGAAACTGGGTAATGAGGCATATTTGGATATTTTAATTTTACTTGCTCGTATATTTGTTTAGAAACAATTGGATTTTTAAAAAAACTCCCGCTATTTCCCAGTTCTTTTGGGTCTGGAAGTTTACTTTGTCGTATTGCGATGACCGCATTGCTTACTTCTTTTAAGGAAGGATTACTAATGTTTTGTTTAGCTAGTTCCTCTTCAATAGCTCCATAAGAAGTATTTAATTTATGATTTTTTTTGGTTAACTTAAAAGTAACTGAAGTAATAATGTATTGGTTTTTCAATTCATTTTTAAAAATGCTTTCCCTATAACCAAAAGCACAACTTTCTTTATCAAATGTAACTAATTTTTGAGTAGCAATTTCCATGGCTTCACAACAAAAAAAGGTATCTTTAATTTCTACGCCATAGGCACCAATATTTTGAATTGGGGTTGTGCCTACATTTCCAGGAATTAAGGAAAGATTTTCCAAACCTCCATAATTCTTCTCAATGCAGTATAAAACAAATTGATGCCAGTTTTCACCAGCTTGAGCTTTTACCCAAACGAAATCATCATTAGTATCTACAATTTCGATTCCTTTTAAGTCAACATGAACTACTAATTTATCTATGTTTTTAGTTAGTAACATATTACTGCCTCCTCCTAAAATGAAAATATCGTTGTGATTTTGTAAAACAGTGGCTAATTCTTCTTTGGAATGTACTGCGACAAATTGTTTTGCTAGTGCATTTATACCAAAAGTATTAAAAGGTTGTAGGGAGAAATCAGTTTCAAAAATCATAAGAGAGTTGCATTTTAATGATGTAAAAATACTAATTTATGGTTAAGTAATTAAAGATTGTAAATGCGATACGACTGATGGGTGCTTTTAATAATTTCTTCAGTACGTGCTGCATGTGTGTCAGAAATGAATATTTGTCCAAAAACCGAGTCATTCACCATAGAAACAATTTTTTCTACCCGACTTTCATCTAGTTTGTCAAAAATATCATCAAACAGTAAAATAGGTAATTCTCCACTTTGTTGTTTGATAAATTCAAATTGAGCTAATTTTAAAGCAATTAGGAAAGACTTTTGTTGTCCTTGAGAGCCAAATTTTTTAATTGGGTAACCTTCAATTTCAAAAGAAAGATCGTCTTTGTGAATACCAGCACTAGTATATTGTAAAGCTCTGTCTTTCGATAGGTTTTGGGAAAATAATTCGCTCATACTTGCTTCTGTTAACTGACTTTGGTAAACCAATTGAACCGTTTCGTTTTGATTGGTTATGATGGCATGGTATTTTTGGAAAATAGGAGTAAACTGATGGATAAAATTTTGTCTTTTCTCATAAATATTTTTTCCAATAGGTTCTAATTGTTCGTCGTAAATCGAAAGATTGTCTTTATCAAAAACTTGATTAAGAGCAAAATATTTTAGCAATGCATTTCTTTGTGCGAGTAATTTTTGATATTGAATTAATTCATTCAAATAATACTGATCTAAAGTAGAAAGTACACTGTCTAAGAACTTTCTTCGGGTTTCACTTCCTTCAATAATTAAATCTGTATCTGATGGAGAAATAATAACAAGAGGAATAAATCCAATGTGTTCCGAAAGCTTATCGTATATTTTATTATTGCGTTTGATTATTTTTTTTTGTCCTCTTTTAATACTGCACGAAATTTTTTCTTCGGTATCCTTTTTTAGAAAAACAGCATCTAATAAAAAAAAATCTTCTTCGTGTTTGATATTTTGTGTGGCTAGTGGATTGAAATAGCTTTTTCCATAAGCTAAATGATAAATGGCATCTAAAATATTGGTTTTTCCAACGCCATTTTTTCCTACAAAACAATTAATCTTACTGTCAAAATCTAAGGATTTTGAAGCGATATTTTTATAATTTAATAGTGTGAGATGTTTTAAAAACACAAGCGAAATTTCTTTTAAGTAAACAGACTACAAAAGTAATGGTAAATAAAAGATATTGGAAGTCTTTTAGATAAAAATAAAGTAAATGAGTGTAAAAATGTAAAATCTTGTTGAGTACTATTTCTTGTGCAAACTAGCAATCAAAGTGTAAGCAAATTCTGGTATTCCTAGGTTTCTTGTCTAAATATTGATTATTTTAAAATATTTTTTGTGTGTGTTTGAATAAAAATTATATTTTTGCACCTCTAATAAATGTATTATAAATGGCAACATATAACAAAAGAGGTTATAAAACACCAAAACCAAAAGAAGTTTTAGAAAACGAAAATGAATTTGATGAAGTGTTAGAATCAGGTGAAAGTACTACAGAAGAAGTATTTAATAAACTTGATGCAACGGCTTCTAGAACAGAGGAATGGGTGGCTAAAAACCAAAAAGTAATTTTAGGAATTGTTGGTGTAATTGCATTAGCTGCAGTAGGATACATATTGTTTAATAAATTTGTAGCAGAGCCAAAACAAGAACAAGCATTAAATGATATTTACCAAGCTCAGGTTTATTTTAATGAGGCATTAACCAATACACAAAATCCAGATTCTTTATTTAATTTAGCACTTAAAGGAGGAGAAGGAAAATTAGGATTAGTTAATTTAGCGGAACAATATTCAGGTTCAAAAGCAGGTAATGTAGCTAATTATTATGCAGGTATGGCTTATTTGCATATTAAAGATTTTAAAAATGCTGAAAAATACCTTTTAGAGTATGATGCGCAAGATGTAATGACGAAAGCGATTGCTTTAGGTGCATTAGGTGATGCTTATTCAGAATTAAATAAAGTTGATGAAGCTATTGCATCTTACAAAAAAGCTTCTGAAGTAGATGAAAACGATTTTACAGCACCAAAATATTTAATGAAAGCAGCTCAATTGGCATATTTAAATAATAAAAAAGCAGAAGCTCACGCGATGTTTTCTACTATCAAAGAAAAATATGAAACATCAAGAGAAGCGGTTAATATTGATGCTTTAATTGCGATGACAGAATAAGCTTATGGCTACTGAAAATAAAAACTTATCTCAATACGATAAAAACACAATCCCAAATGCGAAAGACTTTCGATTTGGGATTGTTGTTTCAGAATGGAATGATACGATTACCAATGGCCTTTTTGAAGGTGCTAAAGCAGCTTTACTGGATTGTGGTACTTTGCCAGAAAATATTATTCGTTGGGATGTTCCTGGAAGTTTCGAACTAATTTTTGGTTCAAAAAAAATGATTCAAACCCAGCATGTGGATTGTGTAATTGCAATTGGATGTGTAATTAAAGGTGAGACCATGCATTTCGAATTTGTATGCGATGGGGTAACTCAAGGAATTAAAGATTTGAATGTTTTATACGATGTGCCTACTATTTTTTGTTTGTTGACAGATAATACGATGCAACAATCAATTGATAGAAGTGGTGGAAAACACGGTAATAAAGGTACAGAAGCCGCTATCGCCGCCATAAAAATGGTCGATTTAAATAGAAAATAAAAAAGGTTACCCTACTTGATTAAATCCCGAATTTTTCGGGATTTTTTGTTAACAAAAAATTCAGACAAAAAAGCGTAAAAATCCGTAAATTTGAAAAAAATAATTACGCATGATTAAATTTGGAAGAGGTCAATTCAAATTGCCTAAAAATAAAAAGTTTAACTATACGCCTCGTCACTATGAAGGAAAAAAAATCGATAATTTATACGATTTTGATTCTATTATAAAAAAGGATAGAGATGCTGTTAGTTATAACGATTTGAGGGCGCATTGGAGTGAAGCAAGAGCAAATAGCAGAAACAGAGGGAATAGGCAATTTAATCTAAGAATTTTAATTATAGTTTTAGTTTTATTATTGCTTTTTATGTATATAATAGATTTTGATTTGTCTATTTTTAAAAAACAATAAATGTCTAGTATTATTCAGTTATTACCCGATCATGTTGCCAACCAAATTGCTGCAGGAGAGGTAGTTCAACGACCTGCTTCTGTAGTTAAAGAACTACTTGAAAATGCCATTGATGCGAAGGCAACAGATATAAAATTAATTGTTAAAGACGCCGGTAAAACATTAATCCAAGTTATCGATAACGGTATTGGAATGAGTGTAACCGATGCGCGTTTGTGCTTTGAACGTCATGCGACTTCTAAAATACGTCATGCAGAAGATTTATTTGATTTACATACCAAAGGTTTTCGTGGTGAAGCCTTAGCTTCTATTGCAGCTATTGCTCATGTTGAATTAAAAACCAAGCAGGATCAAGAAGAATTAGGACACCATATTATTATTGAAGGAAGTAAGTTTGTGTCGCAAGAAGTTGCTGTTTTGCCTAAAGGAACTTCTTTCTTAGTTAAAAATTTATTTTTTAATATTCCTGCGCGACGCAATTTCTTAAAATCTGAAACGGTAGAGATGAAACACATTATGGATGAGTTTCAAAGAGTAGCTTTGGCACATCCATCCATTTATTTTACCCTAATTCATAACGGTTCTGAGAATTATAATTTACCTTCTTCAAATTACAGACAACGTATTGTAAATATATTAGGAGGTCGTACCAATGAGAAGTTGGTTCCCGTTTCAGAAGATACTGAAATAGTAACAATTAGTGGCTTTGTTGGTAAACCAGAATATGCCAAAAAGAGTAGGAGTGAACAATTCTTTTTTGTGAACGATCGCTTTATTAAAAGTGGTTATTTGCACCATGCTATTATGAGTGCTTATGATGGATTGCTTAAAGAAGGCAACCAGCCGAGTTATTTCTTATATTTAAAAGTTCCGCCACATACGATTGATATTAATATTCATCCCACCAAAACAGAAATCAAGTTTGATGACGAACAAGCCTTGTATGCTATTTTGCGTTCTTCGGTTAAACACAGTTTAGGTCAATTTAATGTGGCCCCAGTTTTAGATTTTGAGAGAGATCCAAATCTAGACACACCTTATGCGTATAAAGATAAAAGTTCGGATGTGCCTTTAATTCAGGTGGATGCTAATTTTAACCCTTTTCTAGACGAAAAGCCTGTTAAAAACAGTAGCAATTCCTATGCTTCTAGTGGGAATTATGCTAAAAAGGAAACGGCTCATTCTTGGGAAAGTTTGTATGTAGATTTACGTCAGGACACTAAAGAAGTGGAGAGTCTTTCTTTTGAAAGTGAAGAAGTAACGGGTTCTTTTTTTGAAAGTAAAGAAGTGGAAATAACTCCTTCAAGAACCTATCAAATTCACAAAAAATATATTGTAAGTTCGATTAAGTCGGGTATGCTTGTTATTGATCAAAATAAAGCACATCAACGTGTCTTGTACGAACAATTTTTAAGTAATATTACATTGAAAAAGGCTTCTAGCCAACAATTATTATTTCCTTTAGAATTGCACTTTACAAATGAAGAGATGTTTCTTATACAGGAATTAATTCCTTCTTTGGAGAATACTGGTTTTATTTTTGACGGCATTCAAAAAAACAGTATTCATATTTCTGGAATACCCGTATCTATTCAAGAAAGTGAAGTGAGTATTTTGTTAGAAGAATTAATCAATGGATTACAAAATAATGTGCCAGAGAGTAACTTTTGTTTGAACGACGGTATTGCTAAAACAATGGCAAAAAGTGTAGCTGTAAAAACGGGAACCTATTTAACAGAGTTGGAACAAGAAAATTTGGTAAATGCTTTATTTGCTTGTAAAGACCCTAATGTTTCCCCATTTAATAAACCAACCTTTATTACGCTTAGTGTAGAGGATTTAGATAAAAAATTCGCGTTATGATGAGAATGACAGAAATGGTTAAGCATTTGTTAATCATTAATATTATATTTTTTATTGGAACCTATTTAGTTCCTAACTCTTTCAATTTAATGGCTTTGCATTATTTTGAAAATGAACAATTTCGTTTTTGGCAACCTTTAACGCATATGTTCATGCATGGTGGGATTGCACATATTTTATTCAATATGTTTGCTTTGGTTTCTTTTGGTAGTGCTTTAGAACATTTATGGGGAGGCAAGAAGTTTTTGTTCTTTTATTTTTCTTGTGGAATTGGTGCTTTTTTATTGCACACTGTTGTTAATTATATTTTTTTTCATCATGGCATGAGTATTTTAGTTGATAATGGTATTGATAAAAGTCAAATCTTTGGAATTCTTAATGAAGGTAAATATAATACAGATTGGAGTCAATACTTATCGAGTGGTTCTTTAGATAGAATGTTGTCAGCCTTCTTTACACCCGTTGTTGGAGCTTCTGGAGCCATTTATGGTTTGTTAGTTGCTTTTGCGTATTTGTATCCTAATGCAGAATTGGCCTTAATGTTTATACCCGTTCCTGTAAAGGCAAAATATTTTGTGCCTATAATAATTATTGGCTTTGACGTTTGTTATGGAATCATTGGAGGTTATCTAGGAATTTCAAATAGTAATTTTGGACATTATGCGCATGTTGGTGGAGCATTAACGGGACTGATAATGGTTTGGTATTGGAAAAAGAATCAATTTAATAAAAATCGTTGGGATAGATAAAAAGTAGTATGAATATTCTAGAAGATTTAAAATTACAGTATAAAATGGGTGGTATCGTTCAGCGGTTGATCTTCTGGAATGTAGGCCTGTTTATACTTTCATTCGTTTTCTTCTCTTTTGAAATAAGAAAATTTTTATATCCCGATTGGTTGGCGCTATATTCTAGCTCAAGCCATTTTGTAACCAAACCATGGACGTTGTTTACGTATATGTTTTTGCATGATGGTTTCTTGCATTTATTGTTTAACATGTTGGTCTTGCATTTTTCAGGAAGATTGTTTTTAACCTATTTCACAGGAAGGCAATTATTAGGATTATATGTGTTAGGAGGAATTTTTGCAGGATTCGTATTTATAGTTTCCTATTATTTTTTAGGAATGAACTCAGCTTTAGTAGGTGCTAGTGGTGCCATAATGGCAATTTTGATAGCTACTGCTACTTATGCTCCATATATGTTATTACGAATTCCTTTAATTGGAACTGTTAAATTATGGCAAGTTACTTTTGTAATTGTGCTATTGGATTTAATTCAGTTGCCTTTGAATAATACAGGTGGCCATGTAGCGCATTTAGGAGGTGCTTTATTTGGTTTTATATATGTTAAATTACTTCAAAATGGTACTGATTTATCAAAAGGAATTTCTAAATTACAAGATGGAATAGAAAATCTTTTTTCTCCCAAAAAGAAAACACCATTTAAAAAAGTACATAAAAACACCTATCAAAAGACTACTTTTACTAAAACTACTCAAGAAAAAGATATCAATCAGAAAAAGATAGATGATATTTTGGATAAAATTAGTAAATCAGGTTATGATAGTTTAAGCAAAGAAGAAAAGGAATTTTTATTTAAAGTGGGTAAATAATTGAAAAGAGAATCATTAATAAGCAGAATCGCCTTCTTTTGTAATAAAGTTTTAGCTTTGATGACCTTTCTTGCTTATATTTTACCTTTTTTAGCACCCAATTTATTTCCTTTCTTAAGTGTTTTGACGCTTTTATTGCCTCTATTTTTAGTACTGAATGCCGCTTTTTTTATCATTTGGTTGCTTCAATTGAAAAGAAAAATGTTGCTTTCTGGAATAGTGCTGTTAATTGGAATAACATTTTTAGGTAAATTATACCGTTTTAAAGAAGCTAAATTAGAAGCAGAGCCGGATGATTTTACACTTATGAGTTATAATGTACGTTTGTTTAATAAGTACGAATGGTTGCCCAATAAAAATGTCCCTAGTGATATTTCGGATGTCATTCAAGATTACAATCCAGATATTTTGTGTTTGCAAGAATTTACACCTAATGAAGATGTAAGGTTGCGAAATTTTCCTTACAAAAAAATATATTTGAAAGGGGATAAAAATAAATACGGTCAAGCTATTTTTTCTAAATACGAAATCGTAAATACTGGAAAAATAGTATTTCCAAATTCTACAAATAATGTCATTTTTGCTGATATTGTGAAAAAAGAGGATACCATACGAGTATACAGTATGCATTTACAATCGGTTAAAATTAGTACCGATATTCATGAGAAATTAGATGAAAATAAGTCCAAGTTTATTTTTAAACGAATTAGTGAAGCTTTTAAACAACAACAATTGCAATCGGAGTTGATTAAAGATCATTATTCAAGTTGTTCGTATCCCAAAATTATTTGTGGCGATATGAATAATAGTGCCTTTTCTTATGTGTATAGTAATATTAAGGGCGAAATGACCGATGCTTTTCAACAAGCAGGACAAGGTTTTGGAGAATCCTATAATTTTAAATATTATCCAGCGCGAATCGATTATGTGTTTGTTGAAGATGCTTTTATAGTGAAAGAATTTATAACAGATAATCAAGTGAAGCTTAGCGATCACTTTCCGGTTTTTACGCGATTAAAGAAAATAGAATCCGTTGCAACAAACCACTCAAAAAAGTAGTTTTTGTTTTAATAAATAGTCCTTTGCATGTCTTCCTTCATTAAAAAGTAAATCCAAAATACTTAAATTCGGAATAAAACCGTGTTTTTCATTAAAAACTTGAGTGTAAGATTCGTTTACAAAAGTGTCTTTTTTTCCATTGGCTAACGGACGAAAATCCGTATAATTTTTTGCTTCATGAAAATACTCTGTGGTTGTAGTATAAGGTAAGGTAATACCTAAACAGGCATTGATGATTTCAAATATTTCAAAATTTAAATCCATCATAAACTCGTGTTTTTTTTCAAAAACGGGACGAATATCATCTTCGAAAAACTCAAAGAAAGGTGAAGTCCTATAAGCTGCTTCTAGAGATTTAAAATGGTTTTTTTGCCAATCAAAGGCATTTTCAATTTTTACATCTTTATACTTTTGGTGTAATTCTTTACTATGCTTAACGGGGATGTTTAGCATTTGAACCCCATTCGGACTATAAATATACATGCGATTGCGATTCGTTTGCTTTTGAAAATTATCTTCTTTTTCAAAAGTTATGGTCTCCGCTTGTAATAGAGCAGCATATTGACTTATAGAAGGGAAATAGGTTGGATGTAATAAAATGTTCATTTGTGAAATAATTTTAAAAAGCAAGAGTTTATATTGTTGAAATATAAACTCTTGTAATATTTAAGGCTTATTTTTAATTAAGCTGCTTTCTCTTTTTTTCTTTTTTTATAGAAATACTCGCCTACAAAGTATAACACAAGTAAAACTAAAAAGTATTTGAAATAAGATTTGGGTTGCCCATCTCCAGATACGGTTGTAAACAATCGTTCCCAACGTATTTTATTGATTCCTTTTCCATTTGAATTCCAACTCATCCAGATGAATACCGGCTTACCTACAATATGGTCTTCTGGAGTATAACCAAAATAACGTGCATCTAATGAATTATGACGATTGTCTCCCATCATCCAGTAATAATCTTGTTTGAAGGTATATTGATTGGTTACTTGTCCGTTAATTTTAATTTGGTCGCCATTCACTTCTAAGGTGTTCCCTTCATATTCTGTGATAATAATTTTATAAAGCGGCAGTGTTTCTTTATTTAAAGTAACCGTTTTACCTGCTTCAGGAATGTAAATGGGTCCAAAATTATCTCCATTCCAATCTCTAGTTGTAGAAGGTTTACCATCTTTGAAATCTGGGAAAGTACCGTCTTCAGCACCTTCTTTAATCTGCCTTTTAGTAGAAATAATTCTAGAATCAGATTTCATTTTTTCTACTTTTTCAAAAGTCAGATTACCAAGTATATAATTGGTTGCTATCTTTAAATTTAATTTATCAAATATTTCTTGAGAAATACTTCCTCTGATTAGAGAAGTTTTCAAATCCCTGTCAACTTCTTCAATCCCATAATTGTTTATCAAAAGTTTTTTTACTTCAGGTTTATCCCAAACTTCATTATCAATTTCAAAAACGTAACCTGTTTCTGAAATATCATAGTCGTTTAATAAACCTTGAGATAGAGGCTCTTTGGTTTTAATAATATAAAAATACTGTGGTTTAGCTCGTTCTGGTAAAATAAGTTCTTTTCCATTTATAAAGACAATTCCATCTTTAATTTCTAAAGAATCTCCAGCAATACCCACACATCTTTTAACATAGTTAGTCTTTTTATCGATTGGTTTGTCAATTCTTCTATTCGAAGGATTGTACATGTTGTCTAGGGTATCTCTTGGCCAGTTAAAAACAACAATATCGTTATTTTTAATTTTCTCTAATTTAGGAAATCTAAAATAGGGTAATTGTGGTTTTTTAGAATACGACAAAGTTCCTACTAAAGGAATCGAATCGTGTACCATTGGAGCTGCAATGGGTGTCATAGGTGTTCTAGCTCCATAATTAAACTTGCTTACAAAAAGGAAATCACCTATTAATAAGGATTTTTCCAAAGAAGAAGTTGGAATTACATAAGGTTGTATAAAATAAGTATGTACAAAGGTGGCAACAATAATGGCAAATGCTAACGAACCTAAGGTATCCATAGCTTTTGTAGGAGCTTTTAAATCACGATCCGCATGATAGGTAAGTTCTTGAGTGTAGTTTACATAAAAAATATATAAGCCTAGAGTAGCCACTCCTAAAACCATATCAAGTGTAGATTTCTTACCAAAAGTTCGTAAAGTTTCTATCCAAATAATAGGAAACATAAACAAATTAATGATAGGGATGAAAAGCAACAAAGTCCACCATGTAGGCCTGTTGATGATTTTCATTAATACAATTGCATTATAAATGGGGACAAAAGCTTCCCACGCTTTTCTACCTGCTTTTGTGTATAATTTCCAAGTGCCTAAACCATGTATGACTTGTACTATTAAGATAAATAATAACCAACCTTGTACTGACATCTTTATTTTATTTAATTGTTTAAATTGTTTAAAGTTTATGAATTTAAACTTCAAAACAAGTATTCTATTTTTATCTTTCTAACTTCTAACGTAATCCTAAAACATCTTTCATTGTAAAGATGCCATTTTTTCCAATAATCCATTCTGCAGCTACAACAGCTCCTAATGCAAACCCTTCTCTAGTATGTGCTGTGTGTTTAATTTCAATCTGATCTACACTACTATCATAAAAGATACTATGTGTACCTGGTATATTTTCAATTCTTTTGGCTTCTATATGTATTTCAGAAGAAGTAGCTTCTTCTAATGTCCAGTTTGTATAATCGGTGTTTTGGATGATTCCATTCGCTAAAGAAATAGCTGTGCCGCTGGGTGCATCTAGTTTTTGTGTGTGATGAATTTCTTCCATTGATACTTGATACTGTTTTAAATTGGCCATCATTTTTGCTAAACAAGCATTCAATTCAAAAAAGATATTCACGCCTAAACTAAAATTAGAACCATAAATAAAACTTCCATTTTTAGCTTGGCACAAGGCAACTATGTCATCATATTCTTCTAACCAGCCCGTAGTTCCAGAAATAACGGGTACCTTGTTTTCAAAACAAGCCGAAATATTGGCAACAGCACTAGTAGGAATACTGAAGTCTATTGCTACATCCGCTTTTTCTAGACCAGCATAAGTATCACTTCTTCCTTTTCTTAGTACAATTTCATGACCACGTTCTAAGGCTATTTTTTCAATAACCTTACCCATTTTTCCATATCCTAAAAGTGCAATTTTCATGAAGTATATGACGTTTTTTTTAGCTTCTGTTAGCCAATGAAATGTTAAAAATTATAGGTTAATTTTAATCCTGTTTTAAAACGATAGTCAATTTCGTTTTGATATAATTCAGGTCTAATGGATAGATTTTCGTTTACGTTAAACTGAAGTAAATGAGCATCAACATTGGCATCGACTATATTTAAGATATAAATACCCGCAGTAATTAAAGCAGATAAATCTCTATTTCTTTGATGAAATTTTTGACCTCTAATAAGTCCGTCATTGGAAAGACTGCCATAAACAGGATGCTGTCCTTCTTTCGAAGTACCATCTAATCTCGCTTTGTATTCATCTCTATACTCATGGTATTTTTTGTTATTCCAAGCGTAAAAATAAATACCCGCTCCTAAACCACCATATACAATAGGAATTTTCCAGTATTTTTTATTGTAAGCTTGACCTAAACCTGGTAGTATAGCCGAATAAAAAGCTGCTTTAGCAGGAGATAATGGATTTATTTTTGAGTTTTTAGCAGTAATAGTGTCTTGAATAACTAAAGAAACTTCTTCTTGAGCCCAACAACTGTTACCAAAAAGTAAACCAAAAAAAGATATGATTAATAAGTGTTTCACTAGGAGTTAATCAATTTCAAAATACGATTAAAATCTTCTTCAGAATGAAATGGAATGGTAATTTTTCCTTTTCCATTAGAAGCTACTTTAACATCAACTTTGGTTCCAAAGAATCCAGTAAAGGCTTTTTGATCGGTTTCTGCTACTTCAAAACTATTTGCATTGGTTTTAGCTGCTTGAGGTTTTAAACTATCTTGATATTTTTTAACCAAAGCTTCTGTTTCTCTTACTGATAAGTTTTGGCTCACTACTTTGTGGTAAATAGAAGATTGTACTTCGTCGTCTTCAATAGAAATTAATGCTCTTCCATGACCCATAGAAATAAAACCATCACGCATACCTGTTTGGATAATTGGATCTAGTTTTAATAAACGTAGGTAATTGGTAATTGTAGAACGTTTTTTACCTACACGATCACTCAATTCTTCCTGAGTCAAATTAATTTCATCAATTAATCTCTGGTACGATAAAGCTACCTCAATAGGGTCTAAGTCATGACGTTGGATATTTTCCACCAATGCCATTACTAACGATTCATTGTCGTTCGCTAAACGAATGTATGCAGGAATCGTTTCTAAACCCGCTAGTTTAGAAGCACGTAATCTTCTTTCTCCAGAAATTAACTGGAATTTATTAAAATCTAATTTACGAACCGTAATCGGCTGAATAACACCTAATTCCTTGATGGAAATGGCTAATTCTTTTAAGGTTTCTTCGTTAAAATTACTTCTCGGTTGAAACGGATTTATCTCAATTGCATCTAATTCAAGCTCAATAATGCTACCTACTACTTTATCGGCTCCTTTATCTTCAACCGATTTAATATCGTTTGAAGGGTCTTTCAATAAAGCGGATAAACCTCTTCCTAGTGCTTGTTTTTTTTCTGCTTTCGCCATCTTTCTATATTACTTATTTTTCTTGATAATTTCTTCCGCTAAATTAATATAATTGGTCGCTCCTTTACTGGTTGCATCATAGTTGATAATGCTTTCACCATAACTTGGAGCTTCACTTAATTTAATATTTCTTTGAATTACGGTTTCAAAAACCATATCGTTAAAGTGCTTTTGCACTTCTTCAACTACTTGGTTCGATAAACGTAAACGAGAATCATACATTGTTAATAATAATCCTTCTATATCTAATTCTGGGTTGTGTATTTTTTGAACACTTTTAATGGTATTCAATAGTTTTCCTAAACCTTCCAAAGCAAAATATTCACATTGTATCGGAATAATAACACTATCCGCAACTGTTAATGCATTCAATGTTAGTAATCCTAATGAAGGAGCACAGTCGATAAGAATGTAATCGTATTTGTCTTTTACACTTTCAAGTGCTTTTTTCAACATATACTCACGATTTTCTTTGTCTACTAGCTCAATTTCAATAGCTACTAAGTCTATGTGTGCAGGTATAACCGAAACATTAGGAGCATTGGTAGCCATAGTCGCCTCTTCTGGAGTGTTACTATGTTCCAAAACTTGATAACTACCGATGGCAACACTTTCTACATCAATGCCTAAACCCGAACTGGCATTTGCTTGTGGATCAGCATCAATTAAAAGTACTTTCTTTTCTAAAACACCTAGTGCTGCAGCAAGATTAATAGAAGTTGTTGTTTTACCA
The DNA here is from genome assembly GCF_024054195.1 of Flavobacterium sp. NRK F7. GTDB lineage: Bacteria > Bacteroidota > Bacteroidia > Flavobacteriales > Flavobacteriaceae > Flavobacterium. The sequence goes on from NZ_JAMXLB010000001.1 coordinate 1,567,422, forward strand.
ACACCACCTTTTTGATTGGCAATTGCTATGATTTTACCCATTTGTTTTTTAAAAATTTTTGAGTCGTAAAAATACAATTATTTATGGTTTTTTCAAGCCAAATTTGTTAACAATACATTAAAGTAGGCGAAGTCCTCTATTTTAAAGAATAAATTGTAGTATTTTATTTTTTGGAGCACCACTTTTTATTTCTAACACAATCTGTCCCGTTATCCACTCTATCTTTTTTATTAGGGTAAATTACTGTAAATCTAGAAAGCCCTAATAAAAAAGGATGTCGTTTCTACCGGGGCTAAAATAGATAAACTTTTTTTAATTAAAAACACGAATGAAGCTTCTTTTGTGATTTAAAAGCAAAAAAAATATCGCATAAGAGAATCGCTACAAAAGATTTTTGTAAAGGCCTTTTAGTAAAATCCATTAGTTTCTGTTACATTTGTTTTTATAAAAAAATAAGCCATCATGAAACGTTTCTCATTCTTTTTAATACTATTATTGGTAAGCTTAACTTCTTGCAGCTCTAAAAAGGAATCTGCAGATTTAATGCTAACAAATGCTAAAATCTATACAGTTAACGACACTTTTGACATAGTAGAAGCATTGGTGGTGAAAGAGGGTAAAATTATTTTTATTGGTACAACCAAAGAGGCCAATGAACGTTTTGAAGCTAAAGATATCATTGAAGCCAATAATCAATATGTGTATCCTGGTTTCTATGATGCCCATGCCCATCTTTACAAATATGGATTGACGATGCAAACGGTGAATCTACGAGGAACAAAAAGTTATGATGAGGTAGTGGCTAAAGTGGTCGAATTTCAGCAAAGAAAAAAGGTTGCTTTTATTGAAGGTAGAGGTTGGGATCAAAACGATTGGGAAAATAAAGAGTTTCCTACACGAGCAAAATTAGATGTGTTATTTCCAGAAACACCTGTGGTTTTAACGCGAATAGATGGTCATGCTATGTTGGTAAATGGAAAGGCTCTTGATTTGGCAGGAATTACAGAAAACACAAAAGTTGATGGCGGACAAGTAGAAGTTATCAATGGGGAAACAACTGGGATTTTGGTAGACAACGCCATGGAATTAATCAAAGCCATTACACCTGAACCTAGTTTAAAAACAAAAATACAAGCGCTTAAAGAAGCTCAGGATACGGTGTTTAATTATGGAATTACAACCATTAATGAAGCAGGTTTGGATCGCGAAATTATCGAATTAATTGATAGCCTACAAAAAGCCAAAGTATTGGATTTGAATGTTTATGCCATGGCCATGGCTACCAAAGAAAACTTAGCATATTATACCCAAAAAGGAATTTATAAAACACCACAATTAAATGTACGTTCCTTCAAATTTATGGGCGATGGTGCTTTAGGTTCTAGAGGTGCTTGCTTGCATTTACCTTATTCAGATAAACCCAAACAATTTGGTGCTTTATTGTCACCAATAGAAGAAATAAAAAGAATTGCTACACAAATAGCCAATTCTGATTATCAAATGAATGCCCATGCTATTGGCGATTCTACCAATACCGTTTTATTAAAAATCTACGCTGAAGTTTTAAAAAATAAACCCAACAGAAGATGGAAAATTGAACATGCTCAAATTATGCAGGAACAAGATTTTGATTACTTCAAATTAGGAATCATTCCTTCAGTACAACCTACACATGCTACTTCCGATATGTATTGGGCGGAAGATCGAGTAGGTGAGGCACGTATTAAAAATTCCTATGCTTATAAAACGATTTTAAACAAAGCGGGTTTACTTGCTCTAGGAACTGATTTTCCTATAGAAGAAGTGAATCCCATGCTGACTTTTTATGCGGCTGTTGCTAGAAAAGACTTGAAAAATTACCCAGAAAAGGGTTTCCAAATGGAAAATGCCTTAACTAGAGAAGAAACCTTAAAAGGAATGACCATTTGGGCCGCTTATTCTAATTTTGAAGAAAAAGAAAAAGGAAGTTTAGAAATAGGAAAATGGGCCGATTTTACTATCTTCTCAAATGATATCATGACAATGCCTATCGAAAAAGTACCGTATGTAAAACCAACACAAGTTTTTGTAAAAGGGAAAGAGGTGAAGTAATTCAATTTTGAAACCTCTAAAATAAATGCACTTTTTTATATAATAGAAAATGATAATGAAAAAGAAATCAAAAGTTTTTTTCTTTACGATAGCGTCTGCTTTTTTTATAAGTTGTTCCAATAAAAGCAATGACAAATTATTCTCAAGATATGAAAATGAGTTTAATGCTAGTATAGCAGAATTTAATGCGAAAAGTTTTGTTTTTCAATATGATGGTTTAACTCCTCAGAAATCTTATTTTGTCAATTCTAAACTGAAATTTTTGCAATATCAACATGAACCAGAAAATGGGACAATAAAATCTTTAGTTTTTTTTGATTCAAATTCTGATAAAATAGAAAAGATAGTCAGAAGAAAAGTTTTTTATGAATGGGACTATAAAAGAAATGGGAATTTTTCAGATACATTGTTTGTTGTTTTATATGACAAAAGAAAAACTTACACTTATTTTGATAATAAAATGATAGATTCAAGTTTTAATAAAAAAATTTACGAAATAGATGTGGAGTTTGTTAAAAAAATGAAGCAGCTTACTGAAGTAAACTACAAGATGCCTTAAAATTAAATAAATATTAAATCTATCTATTATTTCAATCCAAATTAGTAATCTAAACCCTTCTCAACTTCTCCGCAGCAGCAACTAAAGTTTCATCGGTTTTCGCAAAACAAAAGCGCAACATCTGCTTGTCTGTCGCATCTTCATAAAATACCGAAATTGGAATGGAGGCAACACCATGATGGGTAATTAATTCTTTCGCAAAATCAGTGTCGTTTTTTGAACTGATTTTTTCATAATTAACCACTTGGAAATACGTGCCCTCACAGGGTAATAGGGTAAAACGACTGCCTTCTAAAAGGGATCGAAATAAATCTCTTTTTTGTAGATACATTTTAGCTATAGCATCAAAATCAACCATGTCTAAATAAGAAGCAATCACATGTTGGGAAAGACTACTCACGCTAAACACTAAAAACTGATGCACTTTTTTTATTTCTTGCATTAGTTTTTCTGGTGCAATCAAATAACCGATTTTCCATCCGGTTACGTGTAACGACTTTCCAAATGAGGAAGCAATTATGGCACGTTCTCTTAATTTAGGACGAGTGTTTATCGAAATATGGGGTTGTGTAAAAGAAATGTATTCATACACTTCATCACTTAAAAGTACTATTTGTGGGTGTTTTTCTAAAAGTGTTTCTAAAGCTTCAAACTCATTTTCTTTCCAAATTCTTCCCGTAGGATTGTGTGGATTGTTAAGGATAAGCATTTTGGTTTTACTAGTAATTCCGGCTTCAATACGGTTAAAATTTGGGGCATAATCTTCGTTTAATGCAATACGAACGGGTTTGCCACCCGCAACTAAAACAGAAGGTTCATAACTGTCGTAACACGGATCTAAAATAATCACTTCATCGCCGTGATCAATTAAGGCATTAATCGTAGTATAAATGCCTTGAGTGGCTCCAGCTGTAACTAAAATTTCAGTAGCAATATCTGTTTTTCGTACATATTTTTCGTAAGTAAGCAGACTAATTTTTTCTAATAAAGATGGCAGCCCAGCCATAGGTGTATATTGATGGGTGTTTTCTTGTGTCAGTTGCTTTGCTATATCTAAAAGTCTTTGGTCAACCGGAAAATTAGGGAACCCTTGGGATAAATTAATAGCTCCATGTTCATTCGCTAGTTGCGACATCACAGAGAAAATGCTTGTTGGAATGTGAGGTAGTTTTGACATGAAAATAAATTATCCTTACAAATGTAGAAGTTTTTTAATAAAAATTAGTGCGAAAATGGACTCCAATTAATTAACATTTCTATAGGCGTATCATTTCATAGAATATGTACTTTTGTGCTTCAAATTTTAAAAAATTACGTTTTGAAAAATATCGTTTTATATGTAGCTGTATGTTGTAGTTTCTATTTAGGAACTGCGCAACAAAAAGAACACACTTTAGTTTTTAAAAATAATACCGATTTTAAATCATTTTTTAGAGCTTCAAGTAATTTTTATCCTGTGGTGAGTGCACATCGAGGTGGACCAACAGTTGGGTTTCCAGAAAATTGTACGGCTACATTTGCACATACAATTTCGTATAATCCAGCCGTAATTGAAACAGACATTGCATTAACCAAAGACTCAGTTTTAGTCATGATGCACGATAATACCTTAGATAGAACTACTACAGGAACTGGAAATATCAATGCATATACCTACAAAGAATTACAAGAATTATCTTTAAAAGATACCGAAGGAAATGTTACTCCGTATAAAATTGAAACCTTAGACGAGGTGTTGCAATGGGGAAAAGATAAGGTTGTGTATACCTTAGATGTAAAAAGAGGCGTGCCTTTTAAAATGATAGTGGATGCCGTAAAGCGTAATAAAGCAGAAAATTATTCCATAATTATTACGTATAATGCTACTCAAGCTGCAGAAGTGGCTGCTTTGGCTCCAGAGATGATGCTTTCGGTTTCAGCTAGAGGTAAAGAAGATGTAGAGCGTATGGAAAATTTAGGGGTTAAAGCCGAAAATATGGTTGCTTTTGTAGGAACTACTTTTCCAAAACCAGAAACCATGCACTATATGAAAGAGAAAGGAATTGCTTGTATATCTGGAACCATGGGGAATATCGACAAAAGTGCCATTGCAAATGGAGATGCTATTTATTTAGACATTGTAAAAGCGGGTGTCATGATTATTTCTTCGGATAGACCTAATGCTGTAGCCCAACAAATGGCGCTTTATATTAAAGAAAATAACCTATCGATAAAAGGGGAATAATATACTTGATGTTTTTTTAACATCTCGTGATTTTTGGTTACAAACTGTTTAATTTTTCTTAATGTAACCGAGACTCAAATCTTTTTTTTCATGATTAGTTTTGCTCCACAAACAACAAACATTCTAATCATGAAAAAAAATTATTTTTTATTTGCAATGCTTTGCTGTGCCTTTTTAGGAACAGCTCAAAAACAAATGAATGCGAGATTGACAAAAATTTCTCATTCTTATGGAGAACAAGAGAAGACAACTACAGTACAAGGTACTATGGATGCTTCTCTTTTTCCATTTTATCACGGAGTGGCTTCTGGTGACCCAACAAGTACTAGCATCATCATCTGGACGCGTGTTACGCCTTATAACGACGAAGAGGTAACTGTGAGTTGGAAAATGACAACCGATCCCCAACTTCAGCATGTAGTGCAACAAGGAAATTTTCAAACGGGAGATTTCAGAGATTACACGGTAAAAGTAGATGTAACGGGTTTAAATCCTGGGACTACTTATTATTACAGTTTTACGGCTCTTGGAAAACAGTCTATAACAGGGAGAACCAGAACTGTTCCTACAACTTCAGTGTCGCAACTTCGTTTTGCTGTGGCTTCTTGTTCGAATTATCAAAATGGGTTTTTTAATGTATATGACCGTTTAGCTGAAAGAAACGACATTGATGCGGTCATTCATTTAGGAGATTATATTTATGAATACGAAGAAGGCGGATTTGGTTATTCTTCTGCAGTTGGTCGTGGTCATGAACCTACTAACGAAATCATCACACTAGATGATTACCGAGTACGTCACTCGTTTTATAAATTGGATCCTTCTTTACGTAGAGCACATCAGCAACATCCATTTATCTTAATTTGGGATGATCATGAATTTGCAAATGATGCCTATGTAAATGGTGCAGAAAATCATCAACCAGCTACGGAAGGAGATTGGAATACTAGAAAAAATAACGCTTGGAAAGCTTATTTTGAATGGATGCCTATTCGCGATAATGTTCAAAACCCAAATCAAATTTACAGAAGAATACAATATGGTAATTTAATGGATTTAATTCTATTAGATACCCGAATTGAAGGTAGAGACAAACAAGACGATTCTTTTCTTTTCAAAATTCAAAATACCGATTTATCTCGTTTTTCTCAAGATGAGGCGAATAAATTTCTTTTGAAATCCTTTTTAGAAGGTTCTTTTAAAATGAAAGAAGGAAAAGGAGCTATTTCTCAAGAAGAATTTGATGCTTTATATGATAAATTATTAGTGTATATGGAAGCTTCTGATTGGGATGCTCAAAAATTAGAAAAAAATGTTTCTCAAAAAGAATGGAACGAATTAAGAGCAGAAGTGTATTCAAAATTGCAAAGAGTTAATTTACAAGAAAATAAAGGAAATAAGACATTGTTAGGGGAAACGCAGTTCAATTGGTTTACCCAACAATTATCGAACTCTAAAGCGAAATGGAAAGTAGTAGGAAATCAAGTTTTAATGATGCCAGTTATTCCTTTAGAATTAAAAGATACGTGGAACGGTTATCAAGAAGAAAGAGAGCGTTTGTATACCTATATTAAAGACAAAAAAATCAATAATATTGTTGTAATTACAGGTGATATTCATATGACTTTTGTAGCAGATTTACCAAAGAGTTTGTTAACGTATAATACGTTGTTTAAAACAGGTTCAATGGGAGTTGAATTTGTAGCGCCAAGTATTACTTCTTCTAATTTAGATGAGTTTGCAGGATTTACAAGTTCGTTCTTAAACTGGTTGGTCGCTGCTTTTAATCCGCATATTAAGAAAGCTGATTTAAGCAATCATGGGTATTTTATCTTAGATGTGAAAAATGACCGTGTACAAGCAGATTGGAATTATGTGAATACGATTCAAACGGTAAATCCAGGACAGTTTTATTCGCACAGTTATTATGTTAGAGATGGGGAGAAATTCTTAAAAAGTGCCAATGCGGCTTCTACTTTAGCTACAACCAATGTACCTGCTCTAGCACCTTTAGCAAGAACCATTGCAACTACTGAAACTACAGGTGAAAACGCAGTGGTTGTTATTGGGAATTACCCAAACCCAAGTAAAGGCTTAACCAATCTTCATTTTGCAATTGCAGAACCAAGCCAAGTAATGGCTTCTTTATATAATGAAAAAGGAATTTTGGTGGGGGAATTATTTAATGATACGGTAACGGAAGGATTGTATAATTTAGAATATAATGTTTCGGGATTACCAACGGGAATTTATCTATTACAACTCAGAGCCAATGAAGCAGTAATTTCTAGAAAAATTATTGTGGGTCAATAAATAGATGTTGTGTTTTTAGCAAGAAAAGGAGATTAAAAAATCTCCTTTTTTATTTTTAACTAACGAATCAAACTAAAATGAGATTTATACATACGCGGTGTATTATTTTCCGTAAATTCTATGGTAAACCAATAATCATTTGCTGGTAAATCTTGATTGTTGAAAGTACCATCCCAACCGTTAGAATTATTAGTAATTTGCTTGATTAATTTACCATAACGGTCAAAAATTGAAATAACAGCATTAGGAAACGCATTTTCAAAACGAATAGACCAAGTATCATTAATTCCATCTCCATTTGGGGTAAAGAAATAGGGATAATTAATAATAAAAACTTCTTTGGTTAGATCTTCCGAACAACCTTCTATATCTATAACCGTAATGGTGTGACTTCCCATTGATACTTGTTCAAAAATATTGCTTTCTTGTAAAGGACCATCGTCTAGTTGGTACAAATAATTACCTGCTTCATTTGCAATCGCGGTGATAATTTGGTTTTCAGCAAAAGCAGCTGTAGTTGTGTATTCTAAATTGGTTAAAGTACCTTCAATTACGGCTACTTCTATAGTTTGGGGTTGCGCACATTGACCCGCATCGGGAGTAAAAGTGTAGGAGTTTGAAGAAGTATTGTCAATTACAGGAGGATTCCAAGTTCCGGTAATTCCATTGGGAGCTTCAGTCTCTAAAATAGGCGGTGTGGTTCCTGAACAAAAACGAATAGTATCTTCAAAATTAGGTCTAAAATCATTAGCCACCCTAATTGTGATTTCGTAAGGTTCAATTTGTACACACGAAGTTTGTGGTTCTGGAGTAAAAGTATAGGTTGTAGTTCCTAAAACTGTAGTGTTAATTACTGCTGGATTCCAAGTTCCTGTAATAGGTGTACTGTTTGAAGATGTGGTAGGTAAAACGGGGACTGTTGCATTTTCACAGTATAACACAGGTATATTCGGAAAGATTAACGTTACATTTTCAATAGGATTTACAGTTATGGTAATAGTTTCTGTTGTTCCTTCACAACCATTAATGGAAGGAGTTATGGTGTAAATAGCAGTTCCAACTGTATTTCCAGAAGTGGTAAGCGTTTGTAAAATAGTGTTTCCAGTTCCATCAGAAGCTCCAGCACAATTCGTTTGTACAACGGTCCAACTAAAAGTTACACTTGGATTTGAAGATGTTAAAGTAATAGCTGTTGCTTCACCAGAGCATATAGTTGTTGTGCCGTTAGTTGTTACTGTAGGCATTGGTTCTAAAGTAACAGCAGTTCTTGTAGCACTAGAGCAACTATTTGTATTAATGGCTTCCGCATAATAGGTCCCAATGTTGGTTGGTGTAAAAGAGGTGCTATTTGCTAATAAAAGTGAACCACCAGTAGGAGCATCGTACCAATTTACCGTTTCATTAGTGTTCACACTAACTGATAGAGTAGTAGTTGAATTGTTGCAAGCGGTTCCATTCTCATTGCTTACAGGAGGGTCAGGTAACGCACTCACAAAAACCGTGTAAATATCAGATAAAGTAGAACAAAAATTATTGTTAATGTGCGTAATATCTTGTGCTACTTTTACTCGGTAATAGGTGGTTACTGAAGATGTAGGTAGTGTAAAAGTAGTATTGGTTTCTCCCAAAATATCAGAAAAATTAATATTGTCTGTACTTTGTTGCCATTGATAAAAATGAGTTGAAGCACCAGAAGTAGTAACTTGTAAATTGGTATGGGTAAGTGTTTCATTCGGACAAATAGTAATCGAGTTTCCTGAAGCAGTGGTATTCGTAATAGAAGAATAATCCCCACATGAACGAAACATGATGTCATCAATCGCCAAATCATTACCACAACCGCCTGCGCCATTGTTCTTCATTTTTAGAACAACAGCAGATTGCCCAGTTGGCATAGTAAAAACTAGTCCGTATTGATTCCAATTAGGTGATGAGGTCCCAGCAATATTTCCAGTACTTCCCGATTGTAGCAATACCGTTTCAGTTGCATTCCAAATTTCGAAAGTCACATTAATAGGAATACCAGTTCCTGGACAGCCACCAGAAGCCGAATTGTAAATATTTAGTAACCAAGCGGTGAATTCAAAAGTCGTATTGCTGCATAAGCCCGTAACCACTCTTCTATAGAATTGACCATGTGTATTACTAGCATTAACGATGAGACATTTTCCATTCAGGCCATTAGGTTCTGTGTCAGGAGTGTGATCTAACGAATACAACCAGTTATTTGGAATAAGATTCGTTCTGTTGTAAAGCGTATATTGTCCATCTTGAGGAAAGCCACTGGCTACATAGGTGTAATTCGTAACTCCTGCAGGCAATTGCGGACCATATGTACTACCGCTTCCAAAGTTTTCAAAAAAGATAGGTGCGCCACTACTTCCATTACAAAAACCGAGCTGACCGAAAGTGAATGTATAGTTTGCTAAGAATAAAATTAAAAGGCAGTATTTTTTCGGTATTGCCAAAAAGGAATTACTATTTTTCATAATTACTAAATATAATACCTTACAATTTAGAATAGTATAAAAAGTAGGTTATAAAAACTATACAAACCGATTTTTCTGGATTCCAATTTTTGATAATGATGTTAAAAATAGTATAGCGAAAAAGGTATAAAAACAAATAGCTTAGCCTTTTAGAGCTAAGCTATTTTATATTGTTGAGGTGTTGTAGGGGTTGTGTTTTTAATTACTCCTCCAATAAAACTTCTAAAATACGAATAGCAGCATCGCTAATTTTGGTTCCAGGACCAAAAACAGCTACCGCACCAGCATCGAATAAGAATTGGTAATCTTGCGCTGGAATGACACCACCCACAATCACCATAATGTCTTCCCGACCGTATTTTTGTAATTCGGCAATTACTTGAGGAACTAAAGTTTTATGACCCGCAGCCAAAGAAGAAACACCTAAAATATGTACGTCATTTTCAACGGCTTGTTTCGCGGCTTCTTGCGGTGTTTGGAACAACGGACCAATGTCTACGTCAAAACCAACGTCTGCATAACCAGTTGCCACTACTTTGGCACCACGATCATGACCATCCTGACCCATTTTGGCAATCATAATACGAGGACGACGTCCGTCTTTTTTAGCAAAAGCATCGGCTAATTGTTTCGCTTTTTCAAAGCTTTCGTCATTTTTTATTTCTTTACTATACACGCCACTAAAACTTCTAATTTGTGCTTTATATCTTCCAAATACACTTTCGAGTGCATCGCTAATTTCTCCTAGAGTGGCTCTATTACGAGCTGCTTCTACAGCTAAAGATAATAAATTTCCATTACCTGTTTTAGCACATTCCGTTAATTTTGCCAAAGATGCGGCTACTTTTTGTGCATCTCGATTAGCTTTTATTTTAGCTAATAATTCTAATTGTTGGTTACGCACCATTTGATTGTCCACATCTAAAATATGTAACGGATCTTCTTTTTCCAAACGGTATTTGTTAACTCCAACAATTATATCTTGTCCGCTATCAATGCGGGCTTGTTTTCTAGCAGCAGCTTCTTCAATACGTAATTTTGGAATTCCTGCTTCAATCGCTTTGGTCATACCCCCTAAAGCTTCTACCTCTTCAATCAAAGCCCAAGCTTTTTCAGCAATTTCAGCCGTTAAGCTTTCTACATAATAACTTCCTGCCCAAGGATCCACCGTTTTACAAATTTTAGTTTCTTCTTGAAGGAAAATTTGCGTATTTCTAGCAATTCGAGCAGAGAAATCGGTTGGTAAAGCAATGGCTTCATCTAAAGCATTGGTATGTAAAGACTGCGTGCCACCAAAAGCAGCAGCAGCAGCTTCAATAGCAGTACGCGCCACATTATTAAATGGATCTTGTTCCGTTAAACTCCATCCAGAAGTTTGACAGTGTGTACGTAAGGCTAATGATTTTTCGTCTTTAGGATGAAATTGTTTTAATAGTTTGGACCACAACATTCTGCCTGCACGCATTTTTGCAATTTCCATAAAATGATTCATTCCAATCGCCCAGAAAAACGAAAGGCGAGGCGCAAAAGTATCAATATCCATTCCAGCAGCTAAACCTGTGCGAATGTATTCTAATCCGTCTGCTAATGTGTAAGCCAATTCGATATCTGCAGTAGCACCTGCTTCTTGCATATGGTACCCAGAGATAGAAATCGAGTTGAATTTGGGCATATTTTTACTGGTATATTCAAAAATATCAGCAATAATTTTCATGGAAGGAGTAGGAGGATAGATGTAAGTGTTTCTTACCATAAACTCTTTCAGAATATCATTTTGAATAGTTCCTGAAAGTAATGCTGGTGCCACACCTTGTTCTTCTGCTGCAACAATATAGAAAGCCATAATAGGCAAAACCGCACCATTCATGGTCATGGAAACCGACATTTCTCCTAAGGGAATTTGGTCAAACAAAATTTTCATGTCTTCTACCGAATCGATGGCTACACCTGCTTTTCCAACATCGCCTACTACACGTTCATGATCAGAATCATAACCTCTATGAGTCGCTAAATCAAAGGCAACAGAAAGTCCTTTTTGACCCGCTGCTAAATTTCTACGGTAAAAAGCATTACTTTCCTCTGCAGTAGAAAAACCAGCATACTGACGAATGGTCCAAGGTCTTCTAACGTACATGGTGCTGTATGGGCCACGAAGATTAGGTGTAAACCCTGCTGCGAAACCAATATGTTCTAAATTTTGAATATCTTCTTCTGTGTAAGTTGATTTTACCTCAATTCCTTCTGCGGTAATGAAATTCTCTTTTCCGCTCGAACTGACAGATTCTGATTTCTGACTTCTGACTTCTAATTTTAAATTTTGTATGTCTTTTCTCATAGTACATTCATTTTTTGATTTAATTATAGCCTTATTTTTTGAATATAAGGATCAAAATCAAGCAAAGAAGGTGTTTCTAAATTTACAAAAACACTTTTTTTGTTATAACTAATAAAATAGACATATTTGTACATGTCTACGATAAGTTTGGGAGATTTTACTTGGTAAATCACTTTAAAAATACTGATGTTTTTATTTCCTTTAAACTGTGATTCCATTATTTCAAAATCTATTTCGGTATTGTTAGCTTTGATTATATTATCAACTATACCAAGCATATATTTTGCATCAGAATTCGTAAAGGCTACGTATCTTTCCGGTAAAACTTTTACAATACTAGCGCCTTTTAAATATTCAAAAAGATATATTTTTTTTCCAGAATCTTGAATGTCTTTAAAGCGTTTTTTTTCAGCATAATAAGCTGAACTATCCCCAGATTGTGCAATTTGGTTTAAATAATTTTGTGTATTGGTATACTTAAATTCTTCAGGTAAAAATACTTTTATTTTTTCAGCTTTTATGGTGTGATACGTTCCACTAATTTCTTTTTTCTGATTCTCAATGATTGCTTCAGAGGTTTTTTCGGCAATTTCTTTACAGGAAGTGCTTAGGAAAATAAGAAATACTATAGATATAATTTTTTTGATCATTCTTCTTGAGCTAAGCGTTCTTGTTCTAGTTTTTCAGCTAATCTTTTTTCGATAATTGGTGTAATTAGCGTTTTGCGCGAATGGGTTTTTACAAATGGGAATAGTTCCAAATCATCCTTCATTCGGTCATTTTTATTTGGATATTTATTAGTACCTAATAAAATTTCTTTTCCTGAATCGAAAAGTTCTTGTTCTTTGGTAGCGCTTTCTTTTATTTTTCGTTGGATTGTGCCTTCAATTAATTGCGTAATGAACCCACCATTTGCTTCAATATCTTTAAAAAGTTGGAGTGCTTTTTCAGCTAATTGTTCTGTAATAGTTTCGATATAATAAGCGCCATCAGCAGGATTGTTGACTTTATCGAAATAGCTTTCGTTCTTTAAAACTAATAATTGGTTACGAGAAATACGATCACCAAATTCATTATCTTTATGATATAACGCATCATAGGCAAGATTCGCAACAGAATCAGCACCACCTAAAATAGCACTCATGCATTCGGTTGTAGTGCGAAGCATGTTTACATTGTAATCGTATAAAGTTTTGTTTCGTTTCGTTGGTGTTGCTAATATATGACATTCGATATTGGGATGGTATTCTTTTGCTAGTATTTCAAATAGAAGGCGCAAGGCTCTCAGTTTGGCAATTTCAAAAAAGTAATGCGTTCCCACAGCAACTTCAATAGTAATGGTTATTTTTGAATTAGATTCAACAGACCAGTTGATTCTATTGAAATATTCATTTGCATGCGCTAAAGTATAAGCCAATTGCTGAATGATATTAGCTCCAGCATTTTGATAAATATGCGTTTGCAAATTTAGAAACGGCAGGTTTGTTTTAGCAACAATTTGATTTAATGTGTTAAAATCAGTGTCTAAATTGGTGAACCAATTTCCTTCTTTGACTAAATGACCTATGGGGTCAATTTGGATAGAAAAATTTGCCTTATTTTTGGTTGCAAAATCATTAATTTGATTTACGAAATCGATTGATAAAAAAGGTAAATAAAAAAAATAGTGGTTGTTATCTAACGGAAGATTTTGCATTAAATCCTTTATAATTACCGACTCATTTTCAATCGTAAAGCGAATGCTTTCTGCACCCCGCTGTAAAGAATCTAGTGCTTTTTTATTGGATTTTGTAACATCGTGAACAAAAATATTTTGTACAATTTTAAATTGGGTTACTTGAGTGTTGACTTGAGTATTAGTTTCAAATTCGTCTGCATGGTAGAAAGGTTTCACTTTAATACCTTCTAAACTTTCCCAAACTAAAGTTTCATTATAATCGGCACCTTTGAGTTCAAATTGTATTTTTTGTTTCCATTCTTTAGAGGAAATGGCTTCAAACTCTTGAAATAATTTTTGACTTTCCATTAGTTGTTTTTTTAATGGTTTTACTGTTCCTATCGTTTGTTTTAGTCCTGATGGAAGCCAACTACCTTGTAGTGCGTACAGCAGGAACATGGTTGAAAAGAAGCGCAAAAGTGAGACTTCAAAATCAATTAAAAATCGTTTTGCTCTTGTTTTTCTTCTCCTTCAAATTCGATAATATAAATATCTTCGTTTTCGCGTTTCATATAATATTTTTCTCGAGCATATTTTTCAATTTGATCGGGATTTTTCAATTTTTTGATGCGAATACTGTCTTTTTTAATTTCGGTTTCGTAATAGTTGATATTGTCTTGCAATTCGTCTATTTCTTTATTCAGAACCCGATGTTCTAAATACGAATAATTGTCTAGAAAAAGCATCCAAACCAGAAATCCTAGGGTTACTAATAGGTATCTGTTTCCTAAAAAACTAAGGAAAGTAAATTGTGATAATATGCTTTTAATTTTTTTCAAATTAACGGATGCGTTGTTTGATTACCGCTCTCACTACGTCGATAGCTACGGTATTGTATTTGTCATTTGGAATAATAATATCAGCATACGCTTTAGTCGGTTCAATGAACTGTTGGTGCATCGGTTTTAAAGTGTTTTGGTAACGGTTCAAAACTTCTTCCATATCTCTTCCTCTTTCCGCAATGTCTCTTTTCAAACGTCGGATTAAGCGTTCGTCTGAATCGGCATGAACAAAAACTTTAATGTCAAACATTTCGCGTAACTCTGGATTGGTTAAAATTAGAATTCCTTCTACTATCATTACTTTTCGAGGATGTGTAATGATAGAGTCGTCTGTTCTATCGTGTGTTACAAAGGAATAAACCGGTTGTTCAATCGTTTTACCTGCTTTTAAATCTTTTAAATGTGCAACTAATAAATCAAAATCAATGGCTCTTGGATGGTCAAAATTTATTTTAGTACGTTCATCATAACTAAGGTGATGTGTTTCTTTATAGTATGAATCTTGTGAGATAATTCCAACTTCAGTTGCCGGTAATTCATTCATAATTTGGTGAACTACAGTGGTTTTTCCACTTCCTGTTCCACCAGCTATTCCTATTATTAACATTTTTGATTTATTTTATTGGGCAAATTTAAGTATTTGATTTTAATTTTAGGACTATTCGCTAAATTATAGATTATAAAACTATTGTAAATTCTTAGGACTTCAAAAGATACTGTTTTTTTAGGTAAAGTTGAAAATTTAGGGTATTATTTAGTCTCTTTTTTGATTTGAAAAAAAAAATATTTTTTTATTTGCAGGTCTTAATTTTAGTCTTATATTTGCATCCTCGTTCACGGGGTGTAGCGTAGCCCGGTTATCGCGCCTGCTTTGGGAGCAGGAGGTCGCAGGTTCGAATCCTGCCACCCCGACAAAAAAAGCCTTTCTGATTTAGAAAGGCTTTTTTTATTTAAACTATGCCGCAAAGCATTTTTTTGTATTTTTCATGATGTTTTTATTCCATTACGACTAGTACCTTTTTATAATTGTAAAATTTTACAAAAAATGTCAAATCCTACAGCATATAAATTTCTTTTTGAACAAGTAATTCGAAGTTATGCTCCTGTAAGTGATGCATCCATCGAATTGTTGTATGAGATAACGGAACTTGAGCATTTTTCAAAAGGAACTTTGCTTTTACAAGTTGGAGAAGTAGCAAAATCACTTCATGTTATTTGTAAAGGAGCCATTATTGCTTATTTTATAGATGAGAAAGGAAATACATATAATAAAAATATTTTTTTAGAAAAAAACTTTGCAGGATCAAAAGTGTCTTGTCTAAAAGGAATTCCTTCTGAATTTGCTTTAGAAACACTAGAAGATTGTACGATTCTCACTTTAAATTATAAGAAGTATAGAGAACTAATTGAGAAACATACAGATTTAAAAGATTTTTATATTGCTTATCTTGAAAAAAACTGGGTGATAGATAAAGAAAAAAGAGAAATTAGTTTGGTAATGCAATCGGCAACGGAAAGATATTTACAATTAGTACAGATGTATCCTACTATAGACAAACGCATTCCGTTACATCATATTGCATCTCATCTCGGTATAACTCCCACACAGCTGAGTCGCATTCGTAAAGAATTAAAAGAAAAATAATATCCATCAACATATGTAAAGGAGTACTATAATTCTCTAATCTAACTTTGCACTATGAAAGAGATTAGTTTATACACTATTGCCTTTTTAGGTGGTATTTTTTTAGCAGTTCAAGCAGGATTTAATTCGCAGTTAGGGAACTATTTAAAACAACCTGTATTTGCTGTTGTTGTCACTTCGTTTGGAAGTACTTTGTTTGGAATCTTACTCGCTTGCTTGCTTACAAAAAAAGCACCTACAACTACATTGTTGGTCAATGTACCTTGGTATTTGTGGTTTGCTGGTGCGTTTTTTAGTATGCTAGGCATCTCTTTTTATTTTTATACAATACCAAAACTAGGTATATCCAAAGTAATAGTTTTGGGTTTATGTGGGCAACTTTTATTTTCTTTTTTAGCAGGTAATTACGGTTGGTTAGAAGTGCCTGTTGAACTAATTACACCCAAACGAGTTTTAGGAATTGGAGCGATGATTATTGGAATTCTTTTATTAAATATGAAATGATGAATACTACGCAAATAAATATTAAAAACTTAACGTCACTTTGGAAAGAAGCGGCTTTAGTAACGGGTGATTATACTGTTTCAGAAAATACAGCAATAGCAACAATAAATAAAGGGGAATGGCCTAACCGAATTTGGTCACAAAAAAGTAACGAAGTTGATATTGAAAAAATAAAGCAGCTACTAGAAAACAACAAGATAGGACTTACATATGCTTATTTTAAAGAAGGTGAAAATGATAAACATTCTGATTTTTCCATGTTTCGACTAAAATCTATTCAATATGGGATGTCTTTGCGACTTGATAAAAATTGGGATACACTATTTCGATTGTCTTTTCAAGAAATAGAAGATAAAGAGGGTATAACTATGTGGACTTCAAATTTTGAGAAGGCTTTTGGATATTCTATTTCAGATGAAGTGCTTCAGAAAACAAAAGATACCATATCTTTTTTTACCATAACTTTTGAAGGTGAAAGAGTAGGAACTGTTGCTTTGTATGTTACTGAGACCGTTGCAGGAATTCATTGCTTAGGCGTCATTCCTGCAATGAGAGGAAAAGGTTTTGCAAGAGAAATCATGCAATTTGTTTTAAACCTTGCTCAAAAAAAAGGAGCTACTATAGCTGTTTTACAAGCTTCTGAGAGGGCAAAAGAATTATATCTTTCTATGGGATTTCAGCAGGACTTTTTAGTGTATAACTATATTGCGAAACTTTAATTTATTAAATAAAAAAAACCTTTCAACTACTGAAAGGTTTTATTTCTTTTATATCTCTAAAATTAATTTAAATCCAAGGGTATTTTTACACTTAATGCAATATTTAAGCCAGGTTCCGCAATTTTATAAGGTCTAAAACGAGACATATGATTGATGTAATTGCGATCAAAAATATTGTTCGTAGTTAAGGTAAAAGCGGTCTTCTTATAAGTAGTGCTAATTCCTAAATTAAATATAGAATAACCTGGTGTTTTTAATTCATTTTCGGCTACTTGGTCTTGGTCAAAAGTAGAAGCAACTGTTAAGTTGATAACCGAACTACTAAATTTACCAAAATCATTCAGCGTAATGAATATGGTATTGGTTAATTTTGTTGGGTTCATCATGGGTAAATAGGAATCATTATCTGTTCGTATTCCTTTTAAGGTAGCAAAACTATTGTCCAAGCGGAACCATTTTAAGCCTTCTGGATGAATAGAAAGCGTAGCTTCTCCACCTGTAATTTGTGCTTCCGATTGTTGAAATTCATACAATGGAACATTTGTAGCAGGATCTAAATTACTAGGAACTGTAGAGCCTGTTGGTGCAATGTAAATATAATTTTGAATGGTATTCACAAAGAAAGCCCCTTCAATGCTTATCGATTCATTGGCATAAACCGCATTCAAATCAAATTGTTGATTGTGCTCCTTTTTAAAATTGGCATTTCCTACTTCAAAACGTTGGGATTCTAATTTGAAACCATTTGATGTTAATTCGTTTAAATTAGGTGAACGATAGCCTGTTGCAAAACTAGAGCGTAAGGTTAGTTTTTTAGCAATAGTATAAGCAATACCGGCTGAACCACTTACATTATTATACGATTTGGAAATTTCGGGAATAGTATAATTTAAGCCGTTCGTTTCATCTGTATCTAAATTTCTAGAATCGAAACGCGCACCCAAGCTAAAATTAAAAGCTTGGTATTGGTATTTGTTTACTGCAAACAAACCAAAATCTTTAATCCTTGCATCTGGAATTAAAACCGTTTGTGCTCCCGAATTATTGGTGTTGTTTTGGTACATCCCTTGAGAACCTACAATGGTACTGAATCTATTCCAAGTAGGAGCATACCATTTCAAGTTATAGGTTACACTTTGCAAGGTCATATCGACATACTTATAGCCTTTTTTTACACCAGATAATTCTTCATTTTCAGTACGGTGGTTGTTTTGGTAACCCACCACTAAATCCAATTTCGATTTTCCTGTTAGAAAAGTAGAGTGGGAAGTAAGTCGGTTGTCTACTACTGTATGAAAAGGGGCTTCAATTTCAAATGGATATTTTTCTTTTTCAATATCACTATTAATAATTTCTCCATTAGGTCCAAAAGTAATGTCTTTACCGTCTAAAATTCCAAAAAAAGCTTGATTAAAAGTATATTCTAAATTAGTGGATCCCCATTTTCTATTGGTACCCACATACCCTTTGGCACCATATTCTAACAAACGGGTATTTGGAATACGGAAAGATTGATTGTCGATGAAATAATCAGAGAAAAGTTTACCTAAAGCACTCACACCCCAATTCAAATTTTCTTTAGCGCCATCTACTTTAGCATTGGCTCTCCAACCCAAATTATTGGTAGACATAGCGGCAAAAGCGGAACCTTGAGTAGTTCCAATAGGAGCTGGTTTGGTTTTTACAAAATTAATAACACCACCCATTGCTTCTGGTCCGTATAATAAACTTTCAGGCCCTTTGATGACTTCAATTTTTTCAAACCCATTTTCATTTACTCCAATTCCATGTTCGTCATCCCATTGTTGGGTCTCAAAACGCACCCCATCAATAACTGTTAAAACACGATTACTTGAAAGTCCGCGAATGGAAGGTCGGCTTACCATAGTTCCAGAAGTTACTGCATCGACACCCGGTATTTTATTAATAATGTCCATTACACTAAAACCACCCACTTTAGCTATATTATCAATATCCACTACATCAACTTCATAAGTATTGGTACTTTGTGTGTTGATATATGAATTTGATAGCACCACTTCATCCATTTGAATGATATGCTTTTTTAATTGTACATTTAGGGTTTGTTCCGTATTGGAATCCGAAAGAATAACTTCTTTAACTACTGGTTCGTAACTCAAATAGGAATATTGAAGTGTCAGTCTACCTTTTGTAGTTAAAGTTATAGAATAGTTGCCGTTTTCATCAGAAACAACTCCTTTGTTCCATTCGGTAATATAAATATAAGCGCCAGCTAAAGGAAGATTTGAATTTTCTTCTGAAATGGTTCCAGAAATGCGATTTTGTGCGTGGAAAAAGTTTGATATAGTTAAGAAAAATATCAAGAAAACTATTTTTTTCATTTCTTGTTTAAAGTTAGACGATACTGGTCGTAAAAATAGACTAAAATTACAGAATAAAAAAAATCTGATTTCAATTCCTTCTGTAAGATGATTTTATTTTTAGCTTTTAATTATTGTAAGTTTAAAGGAATTGACATTTTAACTTTTACAAAACGGAAGCGTTGAAAACCTGGATTCCATCGTGGAGAATTTTCAAAAAAATGGATGATACGATCATTCAAATTAGGGTTTGTTGAAGAAGCTATTTTTACATCTGTTACTTTACCATTTTGATTGATTACAAAATCGACTTTAAATTTTTCGTTTTTAATGTTTAATGAGTCAATATTTTGTGCGATATATATGTGAAATTGATTGATGCCACCATTATAAGTTGGTAAAATTTCACCAATTGAATTAAGTTTTATTAGAGTAGTAGAATCTATTTCATTGGATTGTAGGTCATAATATCGAAATAAGCCTTCTTCATTATTTTTAGCAATGCCTTCTTTGTTACCTTCATTGGTGTATAATTTCCAAGTGTAGGTTTTATCTGGTCCTTCTGTAGCTTCCAAAACTAACTTTTCATTCTCATAGAAACGCATTGGGCCAACCGTTTTATTATCTTTAAAAGTTGCTTTTAAGGAAAAATTTTTATTTGAAAGTATCCATTCCCCTTGTTTGTTGCCAATACTATCTATTTCATTTTGACTCATAGCAGTAAAAGAAAAAAAAGCGATTAAAAGACAAGTGAGTGGAGTAGTTAAAGAAAAAGTGTTTTTCATGGTTAAAGGTAATTGGTGTTTGTGTTGATGTTTTATTTTTATATTTCAATTTTTATTAGCTCTAATAGTTCGGCAATTGGAATTGCAATAAAAATTAGACTGATAATTATCATGACAGTTAAAATTACTGAATTAGAATTGTTTTCAGTTTTTATTATAAATTTTTGTGGTTTCTTTTTGTCATAAATCACTTCAATATTTTCATTTTTTTTGTCTGAATAAGTTTTTAAAAAGCTTAAATCTGTTGAGAAATAACAGTATGCTGTTTTGGTTATTAATTTGCCTTCTAGGGTTTTAAATTCAATAATTGGAGTTTTTTTTCCTTCATTGTCTAATTTGTATTTAACGATTTTTCCATTGGTTTTTATTCCTTCTTTATTTATATAATCAATAAAAGAAAAACAACTTAATGCTAAAACAAATATCATTAGACCTAAAATTAAAAAACAAAAAACAGGTTTGTATAACATAAAGAATACAAACAAAACTATATAAACATACCAATATTTTTTAATGTGTTCCATTCTAATTTTTCCAATAAAAGATTTATCTTTTATGTTCTGAATTTTCTGCAAATAGAAGAAGACAAAGACATATTTAATATTAAGTTGTATTCGTTTTATGTGTTAGTTGACCTGTGTTTTTTCTTTGAATAAATTTAGTGATTTTTTAAAATGTAAAGTAAAGGTAGAAATGCTTTTCATACGCACAAAGTAAATAAAAATATTACCCCTCTGTAAGGGAGTGGTTTTTAATTTAAACCTAAAAGGTATTCTTTATAATCTAAAAGCTTGTGTTTATAACCTTAAAGGTATTCTTTATAATCTAAAAGGTGATACTTATAAGCAAAAAGCTTTTCTTTATAACCTAAAAGCTATTAAATATAAGCAAAAAGGTATTTTTTATAACCTAAATGCTATTCTATAGATTCTAAAAGATTATAATTATAAGCTCAGAGCTATTCTTTAAAATAAAAATAACAATAAGTGTAAAATTTTATTTTCTCAAATATACCTATTTCTATATAATTTTAAAAAATAGGGTGTTTAAATGAGTAACTAAATTAAATAAAAAATCCCTAATGACTAGATTTATTAGGGATTTGCTTTTTTGTATCTAAGCGGGATTTGAACCTATTTTAAAATAAAATTATAAGAGTGAAAAGGAATATTTAATTTTTCTGTATTATGAAATAGAATTGAATTTTAAAGTAGATTGTACATTTTACAAGTTATTACAATTAAAAAACTTATTCTTTAATAAACTTTGCACTATTCCCGTCATTGAATTTTAATAAATATATCCCATTAGATAAATTATGGATATCAATTTGATTGTTACTAGAAATAGTTCCATGCATAACTTCTGAACCACGTATATTATAGATTTTAAATTTTTGATTTGATAAATC
Organism: Flavobacterium sp. NRK F7; assembly: GCF_024054195.1. GTDB lineage: Bacteria > Bacteroidota > Bacteroidia > Flavobacteriales > Flavobacteriaceae > Flavobacterium. The sequence goes on from NZ_JAMXLB010000001.1 coordinate 1,589,338, forward strand.
TCCTTTAATTTGGATGAAATTAGAGGATGGATTTGGATATAAATTAATTGTATTGCTAATGTAATTAGAGGAGTTAGTAGAAAGAGATGTTGAAACTAAGATGGTTATATCGTCTACTATTGCAAAATAATAATCACCTTCAAAAGTAAACTTTATTCTACATTGTGTTAAGTTAGTTACATTTTCAGTGGAAGTTGAAGGAAGGTCTACTGTTATAAATCCTTCAGTTAAATCAGGTTGTAAAGATCTATAATCAACTGAATTTCCCCAAGTTACTCCATCATCAGAAGAGAAAGATATGCTCAATTTTGTAATTTGAAAGCTTCTGTATAAAGAATAAAATTTTACCGCCAGAGGAATGTCTGTATTACCAGTTAAATCAATTCTAGGCGAAATTAACTCTCCTTTATGTGGGCTTGGAGAACTACCATTTCCAAAAGCACCTGTTGTGCCTCCATTATCCATATAATCAGAATCAAAAATTGCAATACCATTTGCTTGTGAAGGAGAATTAATAGGAGTAGTTCCGCCCCAATACGCTCCTTGAGAATATCCGAGTGTGTTTCTTTTCCAGTAGGCTGCTCCAGGACTTACAGAACCTCCACTTTGACTTATGGATAGAGCTGTCCAATCGTTAATGCTATAGTTATTAGCTGTTCCAGTTTCTATGAAATTATTTTGAAATTGGGCATTAGTTACGTCAATTGAAGCATCTACACCCCATAGATTTTGAGAATTTAAGCTAGTGATAGAAGCGAATACTAATAAAAAATGCAGGTAATTTTTTTTCATAAATTAAGGGTTTTAATTAATAATTAATTAAATATAATAAAAAAATTAATTTCTATATTTTATTACTATAGTTTTTGCCCAAATGTCACCTAATCGTTGTCCTTTTGTATTGTTTTTCATTACCAAATATCCAACGAGACCTAAAAAAAACATATCAACTGGGTCTAACAGATGTCTCTGTAAAGATTGAATAAATGTAATTTTCATAGTTGAATTATCTTCCGCAACTGGCTTTAAACCCACAATTCCATTTCCGAGGGTTGAACCTAAAAAGTATTCGAAACAAATAGTAAAAATAAACCAAGGGAAAATTGTTATTAATGCGGGAAAACCATTTAATTCATAACTTTCTGGCTCTCCAGCTACAGGTTCACCTAATGCAAATATTAAATAGAAATCAATTATTACAATAATAGAATAATCTATCAAAGCAGCTACTGTTTTTTTCCAATATAAGGTTTCATGAGGTTTTTAAATACAGTTTTAAATCAATTATTTTTTTTTAACTTAAATTTTTTTAAAGTATTGTCAATTAAATAGGCAATATTTGAAAAATTGTTTGCCAATTTAATAATGCCATTTTCAAGGTTTTCGTTATCAAAATGTTCCCAACCTTCCATTAGTGTTAATGGTCCAAATTCAAAGCTTACATTTTCCCAATTTTGTTCCAACTTGATAAAAGCTTCTCTGAAATTATTAGCAAATATTCTGCTAGTAATTGAATAACCTTTTAATTCGCGAAGTTTCAACGCGTGAATATTATAAAATAGTTTGTTGTTTTGTAAGGTTTTGTCATTTATCCAAATAGCAAAGAAAATCCTTGTTTTATCATTAATTGGATCAGTTTTGTCATTTGCCCATGTTGTTTTATACAATTTCAGAACGACCGAATCAAGAGTGACACCTACATGAATTTTAAGATGTTTTTCATTCAGCATTTTTTTGTCAATTTGCTCTGCTGATTTTCTGAATCTTTCAAGATAATAGTCATAGTTCATAATTTCAGATATTCATTTTACAATTGTATTTTAGTTTTATTGGTTAAAACCAATTTGTTAATCTACATTATAAAATCACACGAATTTGATTTATAATTGTAAATTAATAATAAATTAATAATAAATGTAAAATTTTATTTTCTCAAATATATCTATTTCCACGTTATTAACATGTTGTCATTTCAAATAAAATATAGAGTAGATAAAAGAATAGCGAAATTTAAGGAATAAAAAATCCCTAACTATTTGACTAGTTAGGGATTTGATTTTTCGTAGCGAAGACGGGAGTTGAACCCGTGACCTCAGGGTTATGAATTGCCCAAAATCATTAATTTTCGCAGTTTTTTATATAATATTATAAAAAACGTATACTAAATCGTATACTAATTTATATACTGTTTAGGTTTGAGTTATCGAGCAAATATACTTTAAAATTTTTAATATACTAATGCAATAAATTAGTACTTATCATAATTCTTATTCCTAAAGAAATTAGAATTAGTTATATAAAAATCTAAAGCAACCCTTTCTCATTTCAGTTTTATTCATTAATTGATCTAAATTATTTACTATTCTATAAATATGGTGCAAATGCCCTATTTCATAAAAAAACGGATTAATATAATATTGTAAAGTAAATTATTAATCCAAATTTATGAAAGCAAAACATTTTATTTTAATAGCATTTTGTATTAATGCAGCTATTTTAAGTGCTCAAACATTAGGAGAATTTAAACCTGGAAAATCTGGCCCTTTAAGTTTAGAAAAACCAAAATTTGATAACAGAAATGTATATATAGCCGACTTTGCTGTGCATTATCAAGTGTATAGTGAAAAAGCAGCTTCAAAAAAAGGAGGTTCGGGATTGTTTGGTGCTGTTATGGGATCTGCAAAAGCTTCACTTGCAGTAGGATTAGATATTCCAGAAGAAACACTACAGAATATTACGAATACTGCTTATAGTCAATTTATAGCTGACCTTAAAGAAAAAGGCTTTAATGTTATGAAGACAGAGGAAGCAAAAGACACCGAATTTTATAAAGGATACCAATATAGTGACAGCCTAAAAATGCTTCCCTCAACTACTGTTGAAGGAGCAATTACTGTACATCCTCAGAATGTAGGTTTTTTTTATAAAGAGAAAGGCTCTACAGAGAACACAACAAAACTTTCTAAAGAACTAAACGATGCAGCTGTGATTCGAGTGGATTTATATGTAGAATTTGTAAAGTCAAAAGGTTCTAACAAAAGTGGTATAGGTGCTAATGTAGTTGCTAAAACAAATTTGGTTTTATCAGAAAACAGTACTATTGTTCATTTTATTGTTGGGCGTAATAAAATTGGTGGTTCCCCTTTAGCCGAATACCAAGGCATTCTAAAAAAAGATTTAGATATTGACGGTGTTATCAAAGAAGAAAAAATCACGAATTATGTGGATTCAGATTACGACAATTGGGGAACAAAAACTGCATTTGGCACGGTTTACGTAGCTAAAAACAAAGCCACAGCTAAAGCCGCTATTGTGCCTGCAGATGCTCCAAAATATGAACAAGGGGTAGAACAAGCTATTGATGTATTCCTAAAACACCATCTTAACGAATTTCATTCGAAATATTTCAAATAATATTTAGAACAAATGATGGGATTACAAGCAATAATTGACCAGCAATTAAAAAAATATAAAAAATGGGATTTTTTGGTTTTCATGTTATTAACACTTTTGTCGGTACTCAATGGGCAAACTACAGTGTTTTACTTGATGTATTTTTTCTGGTGGAATGAACTGATACGATTAATAGTTGATCGATTGTATTTTAAAAAAAATCCAAATGCAATAAATGAAGATTGGCAATCAACCGGTTTTATGGGCGGTTTATTTTCGATGGGTATTTATTGGGTTTTCTTGATTGTTTTTTTTGGTTTTATTGCTGTATCAGACAACAGAGAAATCATCCTAACCAATATGGAAATTGTTTTTTTTCAAAATTGGTTTTTCAATCTCAATTTGATTTTTGTTTTATTCGAAAGGATTTACTTGCATCAGAAACAACAACCATTAACCATTTATTTTGGAGCCTTTAATCCGAATATGATAGTACTTCATGTTTCAATAATTGTGGGAGGTTTAATACTATTTTTTTTGGTCAAACGATTTCCAGAGACTTTTACACCTGAAAACCAGTGGGGCTCAGTCGTTATTGTATTTCCTTTTTTGTTATTAAAAATGCTTAATCAAAAACTTTCATCTGACAATCATAATTTAAAATAATACTATCATAAAAATAGAATCATGAAAAAAAATTACTACTTATTTTTTACATTACTTTTAGTATCAATCAATGTAACAATTGCCCAAGACTACATCCCTTATTATCCTACAGAATGGGAGTTTAGAAATCAAGTGGATGTCATTGATTTTTCACAAGTTAAAAGTTTGACAACTAAAGAAATTGCAGTTGATGAAAACGAAGAATTTCCCATTTTAGAAATCTATTTACAGTGGAACAATACGTATCAATTAACGGATTATCAATTTGTCAATTTCAACAACAGTTATGCCGATTTTGATATAGCTTTTTATTATGTTGACGCTAATTCTAGACAACTAAAGTCGGTAAAAATAACCAATCCCAATACTTTAAAAACCCTTGAAGATTGGCACTATACTTATGGTGCTTTTGATGTAGAGAAAATTAAAGTAAGTCGTTATTTATTAAATGTAACCCAACCTGATGTTTTTGAAGTACTTTATGAAGGCAACGATGATGATTACACACAAGAAACAGTATATAATCCTCAGAAGAAAAAAATAAAACAAACGAAGCATTGGTATAAATCAAATACTGAAGGAAATACAGTTCATATTACTGAACGATACATTGATGATATACTTGATCAAACCGATAGTATTGTATTAAATAGCAATGGAAAAAAACTAATAAAGACTATTACAAACTTTGGAATAAGTAGCGTTACCAAATATCACTACAAAACCCGAAAAGTAGATGTTTTTGGAGATGAATTTGACTACCAAGATTTAGATAAAATCCAAGTAGATGGTCAAGACAAAGAGCGTTTTGAATACACCTTTGATGCAAAAGGCAACTGGATAGAACGTAAAAACTACAAAATGAAAAATGGAAAATGGGAATGTAACACCATTACCAGAAGAACTATTGAATACCGTAACTAAAACTACAGTCAATGAAATTTAAAGTAACTATTTTACTGCTATTAGTTGGTTTTTTTGTGAATGCACAAAATTACCACCATATTTCACCACCCAAATCCTATTGGCAATCGTATGGTTTTCAAAAACAACCCGATCATGCTAAAATTGCCTATTACAAAAGTGACAGTTTAGGCTACGAACCTGTAATGGCGGAAGTGTATTCATTCAATAAAGAAGGTCATATTATTCAAAAATATACCCGGATTTATGGAAAGTTTGCGAGCGAAACAACCAAAAATTATGTATATAAAAACGGTGTTTTAGATAGCATCAATACCATAGCTTCAGCCGAAAATTTCAATAGTTCACAAAAAATGCACTACGATGCCAAGGGAAATTTAATTAAAATCACATCAACAGGAAAATACGCAACCTATACAGATACTTTCACCTATGATGAAGGTGGCATGTTACAAACCATGACAAGAAGAAATGCAACAGGTACTAAAGTATTCTTAGAGTTTATTCATAAATATAATTATATAAAAGAAACAACTACTGAAAAATCAGATCGTATTATTGAAAGTTGTTATATGTATGAAGGCGATGATATATTTGCGAGTTTTACCATTTCCAAAAAACAAAGAATTACGTTTTATGATAATGTTCGAAGAATAGAATATGAAATTGAAGATGTAGAGAAACCTTTTGAATATGCTTTAAAATTGCGAACTGCTTATAGAAGAAATAACAATGCTTTATCGGAAACTTTTCAAAAAACTGCAAGTAAAATTGTGTTTGATATTCCTGCGGAAGCTCGTAATGAACAAGGCGATTGGATCAAAAGAATTCAGTTTGACAGAAGGTTTGGTTCCCAAAAGCGTATGGTTTTTCAGTACCTAAAATATGCAGATGGTACCGAGAGTGGTAGCACCAATTTTGATTTGATTTTTGATATGAAAGTGAAACATTATAAATAATAATGCTATGAAAAAATGTGTATTAACAGTTATATTTTCTATCTTTTTAGTGCTTAATGTATTTGGGCAAGAATTCATTATGGACAACACCAAGCTGTTTGGTAGTGAAGTTTTTGGTACTTACAATTATTTTGAGAGTAAACGCATTGATTATTATCAATATCTTAGAAAGCCCTACAACGTAAAAAGTAAAGGAAAACCAGCTAAAAAGAATAGAACTTACGAAAGACTAGATTTTACTATTAACAGTGTAGCATTATACAGTAAAAATGTTAAGTATAAAGAAAAAGCAGACAAAGAAAGTTTTCCTAATTGCAAGATGTATTATGCTTCCAATGACCAATTGTACTACGATTACAATCCAGAAAGAGAAGATATTTATGAGAATCCTATCTTTCATGAAAACGGTAAACTTTGGAATGTTTTATTAAAAGACGAGGAAGACCCAGAAGTTGAGCGCTTTGTAGTTTGGGACAAAGATGGGAATACCATTATGGACAAAGCCTATTTGCCGAAAATGGAAACACATCAGTGGGTTAGTCATCCTAAATATGGTTCTGGATTAGTTGATTATATTCCAGCTAAGAAACCCTCTTTTTACCCCTCGGATAGTTATTTGAATTTCCCCACCGAGCGAGAACAACTTATGGATTGGAGGAGTGATAATAAAGCGTATTATTATGGATACAACCATTTAGGCACTTTCATGAATAATGTTTTTGGGTACTCTATAACTGGTTTTTTGCTACCTACAGCTTTTAAATTAGGCAATGGATCAGTAGTGTTTTTAGAAGACGAAGTAAATAAAAAGAACTATTGGGCAGTAATACTCGACCAAGAAATAAAATTTACAATTGAAGCGAAAGCTACAGAAAAACCAAACATTGTAGAATTAAACGAACAAACTGATGTTGAGGTTTATAAACCACATTTGGCAAAAATGGTTAGTAAGAATATCAAAACATTAAATGGTTATGGTATTAACCTTATTCCTCAAGACAATATAAAAGCAGGAGACGGAATTTTTATGGAAGTTGGCTTTTTTAAAAATGGAAAATTACACGGAATTGGATACAGAACGAAAATGTTCACAATAAAGGATAGATATGGAGATTTATTAACAATTGATGCTTGTTATGGAATGTTTGAAAATGGGCAACCTAAAAATGTAAAATACATTAAAGCAAATAATGAAAAAACAGATAAAAACTTTTGGGACGCTATTCCTTTTGATGGATTTAACTATGTAGGTGAAAAATCAAAGGATTTATTTTCTGGATTTTCAAATATTAAACTTACTCAACTAAAAACATCGGATGAAATTTATATAGAAAAAATCAACAGAGTTGCTAAAATCAAAAGCATTAATCCCCAAGATAATTCTATTACCGTTTTCACAGATAACCCAAATATCTTCACAAAATTAGATAAAAATAGTGGCCCAATATATGTAAATGAAACCTTTCGAGCTAATGATTATGCTTCTTGTCCAAAAACAATAAAAGTCCCTGTTTATGCCGAAAAAAACGAAACTTATTTTGTACCCGCAGAATACAAAAGTAATTCCTATGTTGTTAAGGGAGTTTACTATGATAAGCATGTTACCACATCATCATACAAACCAGCCGAAGTAGCTTCAAAAAAAGTGCGATATATAGAAAAACATGTTGATAACGTTTGCCCAAGATGTAATGGTACAGGTTATGTTGTCAATGGAGAAACAAACAAAAATTATTGGAAGAACATTCAATTTTAAAATATGAAAAGATTAATTCTTACTTTACTCTTTACTCTTGCTACTCTAAATACTTTCTCTCAAAAAGTAGATTGGGTAAATGCACCTATGAATCCAATTCCAAATGGTGTGGATTTGAAATTTCATAATCTAAAAGGTGATGTGTTACAAGAAAGTATTCTCAACTATTTTACAAGAGATGGAAAATGGTTTTCTTATGAAGGTAACGAAGAAATTGCAAAGGACAATCAAGGCAGAGCAATTGTATTTAAAGATTACCAAGGCAATAGTTATAGCTATAAATATGATGAAAAAGGTAATTTAATTGAAAATAAATACAATGAAGCTCCTCCAGTAATTTATACTTACGATAATCTAAACAGAGTTGTAAAAGAAAGTTATAAAGACAATCAAAACAGAATCAGATCAAGTGAATATAGCTATGAAAAAAAAGGAGATCTTTTAATTGTAAAAGAAATTAAGATTGAAATTGGTGGTGAGAAAAACGAAAAAGAGACGCATTTTAGAAACGGAATAGAAGTATATGAAAAATTTAAAGGATACTCTGCTACAAAATTTGAATATCTATATGACGCTAAAGGCAATTGGATTTCTAAATCCTTTATTGATGCCGAAACTAATACCACAAAATTAAGTTCCTTTGATAATAAACCCATCAAACCTAGAACCCGAGATATTATTTATTATAGTGATTTTGACAAAGGGGTTAGTGCTTTTAGCGTTGTTTTAGAAGACATTACTAAAGGGAAAATTCCGAACACACCTCTATTAGCAAGACCACATATTAATGGTAAAGAGTTAAAAAAACAACTTCTTTTTTGTCGTCTTGGAAATGATTATGTGTTTTACATTCCTATATCAAAAAGCTACTATATCGCTCGAAACGCCTATGCAAATACGAATAAAGATGGTCAAAAATTACCTGTAGAAAAGCTAATTACTGAAGCTGAAAATATAATTGTCGCAAATAGTAAAAATGTAAGAGTTATTGAAAATGGAAAAACAACTGCAGATGGCAACGAATGGAAAACAATAAATTATACTAATGCATTGAGCAGTTATGTAAGTGTGAATCAAAAGAGCGGTCGTGCTTATGCTTTTGAAAATATGCCTCCTTTGTCCGATACAAGAACTGTGGCTGTAGCTGGAAAACAGATTGCTGGTTTATGGTATGTTCCTATATCCAATAAAAATGATGTGTATCTTTTTGAAAATGGAGTATATGTACAGGGAAAATATACTTTAATTGGATTCTTAGCAAACACATGCAGTCCAGTTATTCAGGTTGGAGAAGGAACAAAAAAATATTATGTTTTATCAGATTTTGATAAAGTAGTTGATAAAAAGTTTTTCAAAGCGCGTATATTCAACGCATCAACCGATAAAATAGAAGTACAAAAATCAAACACTGCTGCAGCAGCTACAACTGCAAAATCAGCCACAGCAAACAAAATTTCTACTGAAACTCAATTAACAGAAAAAGACACTTGTTTATCAGGCGACTGCATCAACACTTTTAGCAAAAAACGTTTTGCAAACGGAGAAGTTATTGAAGGTTTTTTTGAAAATGGAAAGATAAATGGTGTTGCTACGCATACCTTACCTAATGGCAATTATTACATTGGAAATTTTAAAGACGGAAATTATGACGGATACGGCATATATTCATGGAAAAGTGAAGGCGTGATCTATTACGGAACTTGGCAAAAAGGTTTACAAAACGGCTATGGATACCAACTTAAAAATAGCAAAGCAGTTGTGGCTGGATATTACACCAATGGTAAACTCACTAGAGATATGCTAACTTATGATTACACAAACAACATCTATAAAAGCAATTGTGCCGGAGATTGTGCCAATGGTTTTGGACAATACAAATACAGTGATAGAAGTTGGTACTATGGCTTTTTTCAAAACAGCAAACCACATTATTTAGGAATGTATAAAAATAACGATGGCGATTTGTATATGGGAGAATTTAAATCCAATAAAATGGAAGGCGTTGGAATGTTGGTTTATAAATCTAATGGTGAATCATATGTTGGTCAGTTTTCAAATAGCAACCTAAATGGTAAAGGCTATAAAACCGATAAAAGTTTTGTGATTACTCAAAAAGGAAATTGGGTCAATGGCGTCTTACGAAACGGTAACTTTACGATAGAAAAACCAAAACCTGTAAATACATCTAATAAAACACTTTCAACCGAAGCTAAGGCGTATTTTGATGTTTACAATTCCAATCCTGATGGTTTAAAACAACATTTGGCTAATCTTGACAAAAAGTGGAAAGCAAAAGCAATAACTGGAGATTTACTAGGGCAATTTTATGCTAGCCTAATTAACGAAATATATCAAGTAGCACCTTATGCTTCCTTCGAGTTCATGATGAAAATGGACAAAGACGCTACCAAAGATACCTTACCAAAACTTCAAACAGAGGTAAGAGATTATATTCGTGAAAAATCGAAAGAGCGTATTCAAAAATATACAAGATCAAATTAAAAAATGTTTTGTTAAAATTTTGAATTGATAAAATAGGTAAGCATAAAGTTTAAGCAAATGAAAAATCGTTTCCTCATTTTTATAGGGTTATTTACAATTTTTGTTTTTGGACAAAAACCAAACAATTCCCCTACAACCGAACTTTACGGCTATTACCAAAAAGAGCAAAATTTCAAAACAATTCATCCTAAAATTGAAGAATATGAAGCCTTAATGTTACGTCCTGGATTCCGATTTTTGAGAACTGCTGTAATTTCGGAACAAGATTATAAGTTAGTTTTTTCAAAAAAATACAAAGACGGATTCACACTAAAAATTCAAATTCATTACCAATTCATGGAATCCTATTTTAAAATAAAAATAGAAAAAATGGAAGTTATTTTAGCCAATGGCGATGTGATGCATTATACTGTAAATCTTTCTAATCCAACCATTAAAAATCAATATGAAAAGATGTACCAATGGTTTGTGATGGAATTAATCAAAAAAATAAACCCACTGAAGACATTTACTAAGGAAGAATTTCAACAAGCAATAAACAACAACGATAAACTATAGAAAATGAAATGTAAAACAGTATTTTCAATCATCATATTTTTTGCTTTTGTTGGAAGTAAGGGACAATCGTTACCTAATATTACTTACCAAGATTATGGCTTTAAGAAGCAGGTGACACATGTAGAACAAGTCTTCTACAGTTTTGAAGGAGATAGTATTGAAAAAGTAGAAAAAGTTATTCATCGTTTTAACTCTGACGGAAAAATCAGTGCTTTCGAAAACCAGAGTTTCCTTGATGATAGTTGGGCAAAATCAAAAGCAGTATATAAAAATAATCGCTTACATCAAGAAATTTGGGAACACAGCAATCCGTATTTAAACCGAAAATATTCATATAGTTACGACAATGAACATCGTATCATTGAGCAGAAAATTCGTTTTAAGGACAGAAGTAAAAGTCATGTCAAATTCCATTACAAAAACAAGCTGCTTTATGAAATTGAGGCTAATATAGACGGTACGCAATCCGTTACGGAGCGTTATTACAGCAAAAAAGAAAATTTATACAAAGAAATACATCGGCAAAAAGTACCTGGAGAAGGCGACATTATCACCAACTATTTCTATCTCGAAGAACGTGAAATTATATCTTACGTAGAACCGAAAAGCTATTTTTATGCAACGGCTTACCTTAAAGATGCGATGGGAAATGAGGCTTGCGAGATTAAGTTTAAGTTAATCGAAGACAGCACCGTTCAAGATAAACTTATGAAAGGCATTCAGCGCTTTGAAGAGGAAGCACCAACAGACAATTTGCCTTTTGGATTGAAACAGTATTCGGATCAAACTTTACAAGCTTATTTGAAAAATAAAGACGAGATCATACCATTCTATATGAAGTTGTTTTTAAGAGATGAACACAACAATATTGTTGCAGAAGCAGAAGTAGATGTAAAGACTAAAACCATCGTAGGTGTTGGTTTTTTTAAAATTGAATATGCTGATGGAAAAATCACTGGTACAACTGACTTTCGCCATAAAAAGCTACATATATTTGAAGCACTTTTACAACAATATTTACCTTAAAACAGTAAGAGTATGAAAACGATAATTTCAAAAATAAGAATCACAGCATTTTTGCTGATGACAATTATCTTATCTCAAAAAGTCTTTGCCAATGCTGCGCAGCCTGGAATTTGGAATGCTGGTGGAACAGTTTATACCATGTTATACCCTGAAGACGCTAGCACTTTTAAAAAAGTACAAATGCAACAAGAGCACATTTATATTCAATTATATAAAGGTTTTGCGGTAGTAAAAGGAACGTATATTTTTAAAAATACGAGTAATGAAGTTCTAAAATTTAAAATGGGCTATCCGGTTAATGGTATTTATTCAGGAGGTGAAAATGATCTAAATCAAATTATATTAGATTCTTTAAGTCAGTTTAAAATAAAAGCAAATAATAGATGGTTACCATTATTCAATGAGAATCTTTCTGAATATAATGAAGATTACGATAATATTAATGCATTTAGTGATAATTGGAAAGTTTGGGAAATGCAATTTACACCCAATGAAATCCAAAAGGTAGCAGTGTATTTTATCGTCAATACAAACGAAGCTATAGTTCGAAAAGGATATAACATTGAAAAAAGAAATGCTTTTATTTACTTATTAGAAAGTGGAAGTGTTTGGAAAGATAACATCGAAAAAGGTAATTTTTATATCCAATTGATGGAAGGTTTAACTCCAAAAGAGGTACAAGGTATTTCTGATGGATTTGGTTTTAAATTCAATACTTTGCATCAAATTTTTTCTGGAGAAAAACACAATTTTTCACCTACACCAAAAGACAATCTCATCGTTAACTATTCAAAATACAATGAAAATTTTTCTTTTGAAAAAAAGGTAGATCAAGCTAACGAATGGTTTACTAAAATTGATCAAATGAGTCAATTACCGTTTGAAACACTAATTTTTTCGGATATAGAATTGGGTAATCCTTATAAAGTAGAAAATACTCTAGAAGGTGCTTTACCTGGATTACTTACCCTTTTTGTGATTTTCGCACCTTTTATAATTGGATTGATTTTAGTTAGTATTCTCATTTGGGCAATTGTAAAATGGATTCGATTAAAAAAAAAGTAATCATCATGGAAAATAATATTTTAGCTTTAGCGCTATTTTTTTTAGTTCTTATTGGACTTTTATATTTGATAGTTTGTTTATTTAGAAACTATTTTATAGCCTATTCAAATTTGTATTCACATCCAAATGAAAAACATATAGAGCTGCAGAATCAATTCAATTTACATAAAAGAAATCAGGAAGTTGTAGTCTTTGAAGATGAAATCAACTACATTATAAATAATAGAATAAAAGAGTTGGATTTGCTTTTTCCGAATGAAGCTTCAGAAAAAACAAAGGAAATAGAAGCAACATTATTTTTACAAAATACTAAGAAAGCAATATACACTTCTTTATATCTTTTAAAAAGGAAACAATAAGAAGAAAATACTTATAATAATTTTAATAAATTTATACGGATTTATTATGAAATAGAAATATATTTTTATGAGATTAAATAATATTATAGTAATAATAGGCCTAATGTTGTTATCATTAACTACTTCAGCCCAAAAATTATCATTAGTAGATAGTATTACGAAATTGGTAAACAATAAGAAAGATTACAATCAAAAAATTGATTTCCTTCAGAAAAATATAAAAGAAATCTATGCCACTAAATTTGATGAAACCATTGCATTAGCGCAACTTGGATACAATCTCGCGAATGAAAAAAATGACAACATAAATAAAGGTGATTTTTTACGGACCATTGGTTTGTCATTAGGTAAAAAAGGAAATATAGACAGTGCTTCAGTATATTACTATCGCGCTTTACAGGTTTTAGAGCCAACTAAAAACACGGAAAAGTTAGGGTTATTGTACGACGATATGGCTCGTATGTATCGTAAACTTCGTCAACCTAATCGAGCATTAGAATTTTATGAAAAAGCATTACAATTATATGAAAAAGAAAAAAATCTAGAAGGTATTGCTCGAATCAATAATGAAAGTGGTGTCGTTTTTCGAGACGAAGGAGATTATGCAGAAGCAAATAAACGGTTTGAAAAATCTTTACGAATTCAACAAGAAAGGAAAGACAGCGTAGGAATTGGATATGCACTTGAGTTTTTAGGATACAATCAACTATTAATCAAAGACTATAAAAAATCAGAAAACTACTTGTTAGAAGCGCTAAAAATTCGAGAAAAATTAAATGATGATTTTGCTAGGATGTTGAATTATACAGCACTTGGAGAATATTACAAAGAAATTAAAGAATTTAAGGTTTCTAATAATTACTTTCTTAAAAGTAATGCAGTGGCTAAGAAGATCAACTTTTTGGACATTCAAAAATACAATTACGAACAAATCACTGACAACTATCAAGCACAAGGAAATTATGAAAAAGCATTTGAAAGTTTGAAAAATTTCAATGTCTTAAACGATAGTTTGTATACCGCACAAAAACTTAAAGATGTAGAAGAAATTGCCACTAAATACGAAACATCTGAAAAAGAGAAAAAAATTGCTGAAAAAGAGCTAGCACTTAAAATTCGTAATCAATGGATATTCGGACTTATCGCATTGGCAATTATCATAGGTTTAATAGGCTTTATACTCTATAAACAGCAAGTTCTTAAAAACATCCAACAACAAAAAGATAATGAATTGCAATTAGCCTTAGAAAAAATCGAAAGCCAAACTAAATTGCAAGAACAGCGGCTAGCCATATCAAGAGATTTACATGATAATATTGGAGCGCAACTTTCCTTTATAGTCTCTGCAATTGATACTATTAAATATTACATTTCAGACAGTAACGAATCTGTAACTCATAAATTAAATAGTATTGGAACATTTGCTAAAGAAACCATACAAGAACTGCGAGATACGATTTGGGCTATGAATAAAACAACGATAAGCATAAAAGATTTAAAAAGTCGTATTGCGAACTTTATGGAAAAGGCAAAATTATCGCATCAAAACATTCAGATTTCCCTAAAAACAGATCCTTCAATTGATGATAATCATTTATTTACGGGACTGCAAGGGTTGAATATATTTCGCATCATTCAAGAAGCTACAAATAATGCGGTAAAATATGCCGAAGCAACCGAAATCAAAATATACATAAGCCAAACTATTGTTGGAATCCAGTTTGAGATAGCCGACAATGGAAAAGGATTTGTAGAAGAAGAAATTGAAGCAGGTAACGGACTTTTAAACATGCGAAAACGAGCTTTGGAGTTAGGTAATGAACTTAGCTTAAAATCAGAAAAAGAAAAAGGAACAAGAATCACATTTGAGGTTTAAATCATAATGAAATGATTACTATTTAAAAACATTGGATTATAAGACTTAAACCCATAAAAGAGTTATGAAAACAAAAATAGCTGTAATAGACGATAATAATTTTCTTATCAAGAGTGTAAAAGACAAACTTTCCTTTTTTGATGAAATAACCATTGCTTTTACTGCTAATAATGGTCTAGAGTGTTTGGAAAAATTAGCAGAGAATCGCATGATTGATCTTATTCTAATGGATATTGAAATGCCAAAATTAAATGGGATAGAAACTACTGCTTTGGTCAAACAAAAATATCCACAAATTAAAATTATTGTACTCACCGTTTTTGACGATGACGAAAACATTTTCAATGCTATCCAAGCTGGAGCTGATGGGTATTTACTTAAAGATACCGATCCTAAAGCACTTTATGATGCCATTATACAAACGAGAGAGGGCGGGGCAGTAATGACGCCTTCCATTGCACTCAAAACGCTTAATCTTCTTCGTTCTCCTTTAGAAGAGAAAATTGAAAATGAGGAAGATACTGTTACTCTTACCAACCGTGAAATTGAAGTTCTAGAGCAATTGGCAACTGGACTTCCTTATACTTCAATTGCAGAAAACTTAATTGTTTCTCCTTCCACAGTGAGAAGGCATATTGAAAACATTTATCATAAACTGCAAGTACACTCTAAAACCGAAGCTTTAGCTTTAGCAAGGAAAAAACGATTGATTTAGTTTTTTTCTAAACCTTTTATTGCTTAGGATTGAAATACAAGTATTGACCTAAAACAATTAAAATAAATTAGCGCATATAATTTAACATTAATTACAGTTTTTCTGTAAATACAGTTAAATGTAAAATATTCCTATTTTTTAAAAAATGGGCAGACTATTTTTGCCGCAGAAAAAATAAAAGTCTTTTAACCAATCTTTTAGCTTTTTTACTACTCTATAGAGTAGAGAAATTCAAAAAGTACGTATTTATACGTAACAAAAAGTATAAAAAATACGTATAAATACGTATTGACCCATATAGGTAAGAAGACCTAGTTTTGTTCTCGAGTAAAAAATTACATGCTATTCTTATGATAAAAAAAATCCTCATTCTTTGGGTTTGCCTTTCTTTTGGCAAGCTCATTTACTTATGCCCAAGACATCCTTTGGGAAAAAACCTACGGAGGCAAACATGCCGAATTTTTGTACGATGCAATT
>NZ_JAMXLB010000001.1:1605623-2123038 GCF_024054195.1 Flavobacterium sp. NRK F7
TTTTATTCTGGCAGGATGCTCTATTTCTGGTAAAAACGGAAATAAAGAAGACCACAACAAAGGCGATTTAGATTATTGGCTTTGGAAAATGGACGAAAAAGGGAACCTCGATTGGCAGAAAAGCTTTGGAGGTAACCAAGTCGATTTGTTGCAAAGTATTGCCATTACTAGCGATGGTGGTTTTATATTAGGAGGTACTTCTTCTTCTAATAAAGGCATCGATAAACGAGAAGACTGCAAAGGTCAGGAAGACTTTTGGGTGATTAAATTAAACGCTAAAGGTCAGGAATTGTGGCAAAAAACCATTGGCGGTAGTGGTATGGAAAAACTATTGAGTATTACTCAGACTAAAGACGGGGGCTACATTTTAGGAGGTACTTCTAGCTCAAATACTTCAGCCGATTTAGAAAAGAATCCTTTTGGTAAAAGCGAAGATTCTAGAGGAAATTTAGATTTTTGGATTGTAAAACTAAAAGCCGATGGTAGCATGCAATGGCAAAAAACCATTGGTGGTCAATATGTAGACGAATTAAAAAGTATTTCTCAAACCAAAGACGGTGGTTATATTTTAGGTGGTTATTCCAATTCCCCTGCTTCTGGAGATAAAACAGAAGCGAATTTTGGTTTAGGCGATTATTGGATAGTCAAATTAGATGAAGCGGGAACTATCGAATGGCAACGCACTTTAGGTGGTGATAAAGACGATAACTTATTCGCTTTATCGCAAACTAAAGATGGTGGTTTTATCGTGGGTGGAAATTCCAATTCGGGTGCTACGAATTCCAAATCAAAATCCAGTCAAAATGGAAGTGATTTTTGGGTCTTAAAATTGGATGAGAAAGGTGCAATCGATTGGCAAGAAACCTATAACTATGGTAAAATTGATGTGCTTACCTCTATTGTAGAAAACAAAGACGGTAGTTATTTAATTGGTGGTTATGCGCAAAGTGAAGCCTCCCTCAATTCCTCCAAAGGAGGGAAGCTAAAAAGCTCAGATAAAGAAGGGATTAACGATTATATCGCTTTAAAAATCAATGTGAAAGGAGAAGAGATTTGGAGTCAAACGGTAGGTAGTAAAGGGGATGAAGTATTGAAGAAACTCCTAGAAACTAGAGATGGTGGCTATCTTTTAGCAGGAACTTCCAAAGGAAGCGCTTCAAGAGATAAAAAATCAGCCAAAGGAGGCAGTGACTTTTGGGTAGTAAAACTACGCGATAAAGAAAAAGAAGAAGAACTAAAAATCAAGGTAGAGGCAATGCCAAATCCAGCGATTAGTTTTACCAATATTATCGTAAACTTTGAATACGAAACAGGAACAGCTACCGTATACGACTTAAACGGAAGAAGCTTACAAACCCAAACGTTACAAGGCGACCGTACGATTCCTATTGAAGTAAGTAACCTACCACAAGGGATTTACTTGGTTGAAATAAAAACCAATACCGAAAAAGGAAGCGTAAAAGTGATTAAAAAATAAGACTACATTACCATGAAATATATCAAAACCATAAAAACAATAGGACTATTGCTATGCACTTGCTTTGCATTTGCACAAGATGTACCGCAAGTAGTTTCACCTACACCAGAAGTCTCCCAATTAACCAAATTTATTGATACACCCGTTAATTATTCTAACGGATTGCCTTCGATAAGTATTCCTATTTATACCATTGTACAAGATGGAGTGAGTATTCCTATTAGTTTAGATTATCATGCCAGAGGAATTAAAGTAGATGAAGTGGCTTCAAATGTAGGATTAGGCTGGGCGCTTAATGGAGTAGGAATTATTTCTCGACAAGTGAGAGGCATACCTGATGAAAATGGCCTTTTAGGAGCTGAAGGCAACCTTTTAAATGGTGCTTTTGACAGTAGAGATACTAGATTGCAAATTTTTACAGCTCAAGCTGTTGGTGATAATAACTTCGACTATTATACACCAGATCAGTTTTTTTACTCTTTTCCAGGAGGAAGTGGTAAATTTATGTTCGACTATGTAGATAAAAAACCTGTTATTCAAAATCAAAGTAAGGGAATAAAATTAGAGTCCACTTTAGTTGGGAATTTTAAGATTACTGATAATAAAGGCAACAAGTACATTTTTGGAGCAGAAAATAAATTTTCTAAAGAAGCAGCCCTACAAAACTTTATTGCCAAGTTCGATCAAGGTTTGTCTATAGAAATAAATAATGGTAATGGTACAGATGATATTAGTGGTTGGTATTTAACCGATATTGAAACGGCTAATAAATCAGTAATACAATTCAAATATGTTCAAAATAGTGCAATCTATTATAAAAGAAATTACGATAATAAAGAACAAGATGGTATTATTAGGTCTTACTTTTCTAAAACAAGAGCGGATGAAAATGCGATAGAACAAATCATTTTTGAAAAAGGAAAAATCGTTTTTGAATATAGTACCGATCCAAATGCAAGAGAGGATATTGACTATGGTAGAAAATTAGAATGGATTATTGTATATAATAATAAAAATAAGATAATCAAAAAGATGAAATTAAATTATTTTTATTCCAATAATACAGCCTCACAAAATATATTACCTTATTTGTATAATGCCGATCCTCACGCTAGAAAAAGATTGTTTTTAGCAAGTGTGGAAGAAGTGAATCTTCTGGATGCCAATGATACAAATACCTATACTTTTGAGTATGATTTGAGTAGTCCAATGCCTAATAGACATTCCAACTCAAAAGACATTTGGGGGTATTACAATGGATCTAATAACAATCTTTTTATTCTTCCTTTAGAATCAGGTACAGGTGATAGAAGAGTTAACCCTAGTCTTTGCGGAATAGGTTTGTTAAATAAAATTACATATCCTACAGGTGGTTATACTAAATATACTTATGAAGATAACGTAGTAAATAGAACCAATAAAATTGACGAAGTAATTTTAGCTGGAGGTTATCCCAATCCTACAAAAGATACTGTTGTAGGACTTTCTAATTTGGAGAGCGCTGCCTATTACGATGGTACCAAGTACATAAAACCATTTACCATTGGAGAAAATGCTTTGGATTTTAAATATACCATGTGGTTTACAGATAATGCCGCTTGTCAGAATGGAACCGAAATGGATTGTAAATTTAGAGTTTGGATTAAATCGGTTAGTCGTCAGTTGAATGTTTCCATCTTTTTATCTCCTGGAAGTAATAAAAGTATTACCACTTCTTTACCTGCGGGGGATTATTATATGCGTGTTGATCCACAGATGGCCAATTATGATCCCACGGATATGGATAATGGTTTCAATTTGATATTCCAATGGAGTGAAGAAATTCAAATGGTTGAAAACAGTAGCAATGCTTTTTTTGCAGGTGGAAAACGAATTAAGAAGATTGAAAAGTATACCGATACCAATGTTTTGGCTTTTCGAAAGGAATATGAATACAAAACAGATGATGGTAAACTTTCAGGACATTTAAACGGTTTACCTGATTTTTATGCAATAAAAAAGAAAGTGGATTTAAACGGTACAACTGCTTATATTACTGAGCGTTATGGTTCGGGTCATGGTAGTCCAATTAGTGCTTTTCAAGGGAATTCTGTTGTATACAATCAGGTAACAGAATATACAGGTACTAAAACAGATAATATTGGCAAGTCTATCTATACGTTTACCGATTTAGAAGACACAGGCGATTATTGGATTTTCCCTTATAACATACCTACAGATAACGAGTGGCTTAGAGGGCTTTTATTAAAAGAAAGACATTACAGTTTTGTAAACCAACAATACCAAATCAAAAGGCAAATTGAAAATCGATATACTTATGGTTTTAGAGATTCGGAATACAATACAGACGCACCTCCAGGAAGTGATTTAGCGCAAATGGGTGAAGCCGATTATACTGGTTTTCCTCCAGTGTATACGATACCAATGAGTTATAATATTACAGATAGCAAGTATAGGTATAGAAAAGACAATGGGTTTTATAGAATCCCTTACTTTGTTGCTGTTCGGTCTTATGTGGATGAACCTAATCTTAATGTGGATAAATATTGGACAGATGAAACCTTTCCGCCAGCTAATTCGGATTTAGTTACCTATGATGGTTATGATTATTATCTATATTACAAAACCTTCTTTATGACAGGCGGTTTTGTTGGTATTGGAAAAACAACTACAACCGATTATTTTGATACGGGTAATGTAGTTACGGAGACTGAATACAAGTATGATAACGATGCACACCAACAAGTAACCGAACAAGTAACAACACATGCTTCTAATACTACTTTAAGAACGACTTATGAGTACGCAGAAGACACTAACAATCAGTTGCTTATCGATAAACATATGACAGGTATTCCTCTACTGACCAAGACCTATAAAAACGGATTGAAAGTAGGTTTACAAGAGACTACCTTTAAAGATTGGGGAGATGGTTTAGTGGCTCCAGAATTCATAAAAGTTGGAAAAGGAACCAATATCCTAGAAACTCGAGTAAAATATAACTTAGTAGATTCCACTAATGGTAATCCCATAGAGGTGCAACAAGAAGATGGTATACCGATTACTTATATTTGGGGTTATAATAAAACCCAACCCATTGCCAAAATAGAAAATGCTACGTACGCACAAGTACAACCCTATGAAGCGAATTTACAAACGCTATCTAATGGTACTAATGAAACAAATTTAAACACCGCTTTAGATAATTTAAGAACGGCTTTACCTAATGCTATGGTAACCACCTATACCTATAAACCCTCTATAGGAATAAGTACAATTACCGATCCTAAAGGAAATCGTATTAAATATTTTTACGATGCCTTTAACCGATTGAAATATGTCGAAGATAAAAATGGTAACAAACTGAGTGAAAACGAATATCATTATAAAGACTAAAGCAAAATCAAATGAAGAAATTATTATTTATAATAGCCTTAATTCCTTTTCTTGCTTTAGGTCAAGATCAGAATTATATAAAAACTACCACTTATAAAAAAGCATCTACCATAGAAACAGTAGATGTAACCAATCCTGCTGATGCTGTGGTTCAAGTAAACTATTTTGATGGATTAGGTCGTCCTATTCAACAAGTAGCGCACAAACAGTCCAACTCGAGTAAAGACATTATTACCCATATTGAATACGATGCTTTTGGTCGTCAAATCAAAGAGTATTTGCCTTATGCAAATGGTACAGCTTCCTTAGATTATTCGGATCCAACTATAGTAGCTTCTGAACTGACTTCTTTTTATGGTTCTTATAATGGAGGAACTACCAACCCTTTTAGCGAGAAACAGTTAGAGCCCTCACCTTTAGGTCGTGTGCTGAAACAAGCTGCTCCTGGAAATGATTGGGCAATGGGAGAAGGCAAAGAAATTAAATTTGATTACCAAACCAATACCAGTGCTGATGCTGTGAAATTCTTTACAGCTACCTCAAGTTGGAATGGTGAGGAGAGTAATAAAATTTACAATCCGGTATTGAATAATTTAGGTGTTTATGCAGACAATGAATTGTATAAAACCATCACCAAAGATGAAAATCATAGTGGAACGACTAAAAACCATACGACTGAAGAATTTAAAAACAAAGAAGGTCAAGTGGTTTTAAAACGAACCTATAATAATAGTGAAGCCTACGATACCTATTATGTATACGATCAATTTGGTAATCTTACGTACGTCATTCCACCATTAGCGGAAGGAGCTAGTGATCAAAGCACTTTGGATAATTTGGGATACCAATACAAATACGATTACCGCAACCGTTTGGTAGAAAAGAAACTACCAGGCAAACAATGGGAATATATCGTATATGACAAATTAGACAGACCTGTTGCTACGGGACCAGCTTTTACACCTTATGGTGGTAACACTGTGGGTTGGATGATAACTGAGTACGATGTATTGGGTAGAGTAACGCAAACGGGTTGGAAACAAGTAGCCGTTTCAGCTACCGATAGAGCCAGTTTTCAAAATAGTATCAATTCAGGAGGTACTCCTTTTGCATTGAGTGTCAATGACGTTTTGACCAAAAATTATTATGATACGTATACCTATTCAGGAGCGCCTAATCCAATTCCTTCACAAGTAGAAGGACAAAATACGATTACCAATGTAAAAGGATTACCAACAGGCTCTTGGACAAAAGTATTGGATGTGAATAACCCCAATGCTTCTGAAACTAGCTATACGTTATACGATGAATATTACAGACCTGTACGCACTTATGCTAGCAACCATTTAGGTGGTTTTACACAAGTAGATAGCAAACTGGATTGGGCAGGAAAAACGGAATACACAATAACAACCCACAAGTACGATACCAATGCTGCAGCACTTACGGTAAGAGATAATTTCTTTTATACGGCTCAAGATCTTTTGGACTTGCATACCCAACAAATTAATGGTGGGAGTGCACAATTAATTGCTAAAAACACCTATGATGAGCTTGGGCAATTAACGAGTAAAAATGTAGGTGGTACTGGAACTACTGGACTTCAAACGATTGATTATACCTATAACATAAGAGGTTGGTTGAAAAGTATCAACGATGTAACTACCGTTGGCACTGGAAGCGATTTATTTGCTTTTAAAATCAATTATAATGATTATCAGTCTTTAGGAACACATGATTTTCAATCAGAAGCACTTTATAATGGTAATATTTCAGGTACCTATTGGAAAAGTAAATTTGGTTCCCTCAAAAAATACAATTATAGCTATGATGATTTGAATCGCTTAACAGAAGCAAGTTATTTAACGCCTAATTTAACTACTAATAATGGGAAGGCTTACAATGAAAGTTTGTCATATGATAAAAATGGAAACATTCAAACTTTAGAGCGAAATGGAGGCATTACAGGTGGATTGCCCAATCCAATTGATGAATTGGTTTATACCTATGATACTAATAACAAAAATTTATTAGTTAAAGTATCAGATGCAACCACCTCGCCACAAGGATTTAAGGATGGAGCAAATAATAATACTGAATATGGTTATGATGCCAATGGTAATATGACCCGTGATGATAATAAAGGCATTACCAATATTTTATATAACCATTTAAATTTACCAACAGAAATTGTTTTTGGAACCAATAAAATTGAATATCTTTACAATGCTACAGGACAAAAAGTAGTTAAAAAAGTGACAGAAAATACAATAGTAACAACTACTACTTATTTAGCAGGAGGTTTTCAATATGAAAACAGTGTTTTACAATTCTTTCCCCATGCAGAAGGATATGTGAAAAAAGAGAGTAGTAGTTACAAATATGTGTTTAATTATACAGATCATTTAGGCAATATACGATTAAGCTATAAAGATGCAGATAGTAACGGTACCATTGATATTGATGAAATTGTAGAAGAGAATGAATATTACCCTTTTGGATTAAAACATAATACTTATACTTCTACGAATGCATACCAGTATCGCTATAACTCCAAAGAATATCAGGATGAACTTTCTTTAAACTTATATGACTACGGTTTTAGAAACTATGACCAAACTCTTGGACGTTGGATGAATATAGACCCGCTGGCAGAGAAATCAAGAAGATGGTCTCCGTACAATTACTGTATTAACAACCCACTACGTTATATTGACCCTGATGGTAGAGAAATTGTAAATATTGAAGGGGGTGTAAGATTTACAGGTAGAGATGCACAAATCGCTTTTGGAGCATTAAAGGAACAAATTCAAGAAACAGGTGGTATAAAAGGATTTCATTTTGTAGAAGAATCAAAAACACCAAACATATATAAGCATACATTAAATGCTTTTAGAAATGGGAAACCAGATATATTGCATTATGATGCTGATATGTCACGAAGAATAAAAAGAAGATATGAAGCAACAAAGTCACTTCCAATTAAGTCTGGATTTCAAAGAGATGAATATCCTTATGCGTCAACATTTGAAGGTGGTAAAGGAGCAGATGTTACCTATGTTCCTTCAGCAGAAAATAGATCTCAAGGTGGGAGTTTAGGAATTTTGTATAAAAGTTTGAATTTAAAGACTGGTGATGCTTTTATGGTTATTCCTGTGCCAAAAGATAAAGAACCTGACAATGTTATTCCAGATCCAGTTCCAGTACCAGCACCTTTTAGAAATCCATTACCAGAACCTGAAAAAATATCTCCTTTAATTACACCAAGAGGGGTTGCTACAGCTGCGGGTACAGTTGTTGCTGGTTATGTGATATATAAGGTGATAGTAGCATTGGCAAGTTGGGAGTGTTTAGGTTGTGGTGTATTAATTACGCCTTAAAAAAAGATTTATGAGAAAATTAATTTTATTATTGTTAGCTTATATTTTATTTTCTTGTTCAATTAATAAAAATGAAAAAATGAATAAAACCCAGTTTAATTTTTATACAGAGTATAATCAATTTTACATTGAAGACAAAGGAAGTAATGGTGATACAGGCTCAGCTGAGTTTTGGTCTGAGGAGGCAATTATAAACAGATTAGCTCTTGATGATGGTATAATTGGAGTAGGAACACAAAGCTATGGAAATATAAAAGGGGAAATAACAATATTGGATAAGCCAACAACAGACATAAACTTTGATTTATATGACCATATTGTGGAAGGAGGAATTAATATAAAATCGGGAGAACTACAAATTTTAAATTGCCCTGATAATAATTTAGAGCTTTCTATAAAAGTAGAATGCGGGAAATATAGAGTAAGGGTTTATGGTCTTAATTTTTCAAGTGTTAAAGAAACTGATTTAGCACATGATAGTGATAATGATTTTTATAAAATAGAAATCTGGAAATCAGAAGACATGCAACGAAAAGTGTTAAAACAATGGGAAGATAATTAAACAGTTTTAATTAGAAACAACAAAACCACTCTGGAAAAGAGTGGTTTTGTTGTTTTATAGGGTTTAACTATATCTTCTGTTTTTTCTTTTCTAAATACATGGCTACTACTATAATAAAAAGAAGAATACCTAAACCAATAAAGAAAGAAGTATTTAAATCATGTTTAGGTACAAGTATTTCTGTTTTCATTTTTAATGCTATCATAGGAATATTGTTTGGTTTTATTTATAAGCTTGTTTAGCTTTATAATCTCTTATAGTCATATCAATAAAGTAAAAAAGTTTATCTTTTACATCATCGGGCAGTTGTTGTACTTCTAGGATACGATTTAAAGTATTAGTATCTAGTGGTAATGTGTCAAATTTAGTGATGGATGGTTTGTGAGTATTTAATTGATTGATAATCAATAAGAATTAAAAAATAATTGTAAAAAAGATGAACTATATAGTTCATCTTTTTTTATGTTTAAAGTTCTTAAAATGGAAAAAATGGTAAAAAAGACAACCTTGTGTATTAGAATTAGTGATACGGGTATTTGCCCTTATTGTAACACTAAAAATTTAATTAAAAATGGTTTTACTAAAAACAACAAGCAACAGTTCTATTGTAAAAGTTGCAACAAAAGATGTATTGATTATTATAGCTATAATGCTTATAAAGGAAATACAAATGCTAAAATTATCCAATTTATAAAAGAAGGTTTGGGAATAAGAAGTATTGCAAGAGTGTTGCAAATTGCAACGACAACTATTTTAAAAAGAATAATTACTATTGCTAAAAAGATTCAGAATCCTATTTTCTTCAAAAATAAAAGCTATGAAGTTGATGAAATGCGTTGCTATTTAAAAAGAAAAGACAAACCCATATGGATAGTGTATGCTATAGAAAGGAAAACAAAGCGAGTGGTGAGTTTTACTTTAGGAAGAAGAACCAAAAGAACCATTCAATATGTAACTAATTCATTATTACTTTCAACACCAAAAGCCATTTACACTGATGGATTAGTACATTATAAATCTTTAATAAATAAAGTAATACATAGAGTAACACGTTTTGGTACGAATCAAATTGAAAGAAATAATTTGTCTATGCGAACCCATTTAAAACGATTGCAACGCAAAACCATTTGTTTTTCTAGAAGTTACATACAGTTGCAATGTGTATTACGCATTTATTTCTGGAGTTGAGTTATTTTCTATAACTCTTATCTTGTAATTGTATAAAGTTGTGGATGTCTATATTAACTCTATAACTCTTAGTTTTATAATCTATCTATTATAAAAAAAATGTATTACAATTTTGTAATACATTTTTAAAATTTTACCTTATTTTGTAATACGTTTTAGCAGATTATAGGGTTTCAGTAATATTTTGCATTGAGATATTAAAAAGATATCTGAAAACAGAGTAAAAAACACTAGAGTAACTATCTAAATTAACTTGCTCTAGGCTAATGTTGTTTGTAAGACAATAATTTAATAGATTTATTAAAGTTTCAAAATCTGAAAATAAATAATCGGGTAAATTTTCAAAAGACAACACTTCATTAATACTATATTGAAGCACTTTTAAATTCTGATTATTAATCAGAGTTACATTTTTTGTAGCAATAAAATACATGCAACTAATGGCTATTTTAAAATGTGGATTAAACATAAAAGAAAGATGCATTTCATTCATGTCGGTATTGTTTTTTTCTCTAGTATTCTTTACCAGTTGCATTCTTATAACTTTTGATAAGTTGCAATTTTCTTCTAAGGCAATTAACTCTAGTTTTTCTCTAAGATCCTTTTCTAGTCGAAGGGTAATGCTTTCATTTTTCATAATGAATGGTGTTTTTTAATTTT
Organism: Flavobacterium sp. NRK F7; assembly: GCF_024054195.1. Taxonomy (GTDB): domain Bacteria; phylum Bacteroidota; class Bacteroidia; order Flavobacteriales; family Flavobacteriaceae; genus Flavobacterium. The sequence continues at coordinate 1,616,287 of NZ_JAMXLB010000001.1, forward strand.
ACTTTTTTTGAAAATGGTTTCTATTAGGTATTTAATAGCATCTTCTTTATTAAAATCAATAGTATTTCTTTTTTTACTAAGTTTTTTAGAGATACTAGCTTGATGTTTCGTTATCAGCATTAAGAATTTTTCTCTTTCTTCATTAGAAAGAGCTAAAAAAACTTCATATGCTGTATTGGATGTCAACTATTTATTTCCTTAAATTTTTTCAAAAGTTATTTCAATAAAAAATAATGTTGTCAGGATTTGCAAGGATTTGCAAGGATTTGCGAGGATTTTCCAACATTTTACAGGATTATCTAACATTTTCCAAGATTTTCAAGGATTTTAAATTTCTTGTATTACTTGATGTTTAAATGTTAAAATCATGTCCTTTTTACGGTTTTTAGTAAATTTATTATATTGAAAATGAGTATATTAGTAATAAAAATGCTTAAAAAATCGATTTTAATTGAGAATAAAACATCTATTACAACTAAAAACTTACAACTAGTATTACAATCTGAAATCAGACAAAGTGTAATTCCAATAGAGGATATCGGTTATATACTAATTGATCACGCTGAAGTATTTATAAGTATACCAGCAATCAACCAGTTAGTTGATAACAACACAGCAGTAATATTTTGTAATACAAATAATCATTTGCCAAATGGGATGCTTTTAAATTTAAATAGTCATCATATTCAACAAGAGATTTTTAAGAATCAAATTAATGCGAGTGTACCATTAAAGAAACAGCTATGGCAACAAACGATAATTGAAAAAATAATAAACCAAGGAATTCTTTTAGAAAAGGTGAGTGGTAAAAAGAATAATTTTGAGTTTTTAGCTTCAAAAGTTTTAAGTGGAGATACTTCTAATATGGAAGGTGTTGCCGCTAATTTTTACTGGAAAACATTTTTTGATTTTAATAATGACCAATCGGTAGGAGAAAATGATTTTAGAAGAGAACGTTTTGGAAAATATCCAAATAACTTTCTCAATTATGGTTATGCCATTTTAAGAGCAGCAACTGCAAGAGCTTTATCAGGTAGTGGCTTGCTGAATACGCTAGGAATTCATCATAAGAGTAAATATAATGCTTTTGCTCTTGCAGATGATATAATGGAACCTTTTCGACCTTTAGTAGATGAAAAAGTTTCTGAAATAATAAAACAATATAAGGAACAAGAACTTAATACACAAATTAAAGCGGAATTACTACAGCTTTTAACAAGAACAGTATATTTCAAGGATGAGAAAAGTCCATTAATGGTTGCCTTACAAAAAACGGCAAGTTCCTTACAACAATGTTTTACAGGAGAGAGAAAAAAAATAAAATATCCAAAATTATGGAGTTAAATGGTTACCGAATTATGTGGTTATTTGTATTTTTTGATTTACCAACTGAAACAAAAAGAGATAGAAAAAATGCTTCTGGATTTAGAAATAATCTTTTAAAAGATGGTTTTTCCATGATGCAATATTCTGTTTATGTAAGACATTGTGCTAGTAGTGAAAGTGCAGATGTACATGAAAAAAGAATCCATAATTTATTACCACCTTTAGGAAAAGTGAGTGTTTTAAGAATAACAGATAAACAGTTTGGAAATATTTTAAATTTTTGGGGTAAAGCAGAAGTACCTAAAGAACCACAACCTACACAATTAGAATTGTTTTAATTTTAGAAAACAAAAAATGCCTCAATTGTAACTTATCAATTTAAAAAAGAGGCATTTTTTCTTTCGATATTTTAGTTTAATTTATTGATAATTAGAAGATAAAGAGTCAACTAATATCGTGTTTTCCAAACTTTAATCAAACCACAACTTAGCATAATCATAATATAAATCAATCAAAATATCGTGTTTTCCAAACTTTAATCAAACCACAACGCAAGAAGAAACATTAAGATTTCTCGTAAAAATATCGTGTTTTCCAAACTTTAATCAAACCACAACCAAGGTGTAGAAACAAATGGAGAATCAGTAATATCGTGTTTTCCAAACTTTAATCAAACCACAACTTCAAAGTGCTTGTAATACTCATGTGGTTGAATATCGTGTTTTCCAAACTTTAATCAAACCACAACCTGATCTAAAAGGATTGTATCAGTACTAGAAATATCGTGTTTTCCAAACTTTAATCAAACCACAACCTCATCTCCTTTTGATATATCTACTCTTATAATATCGTGTTTTCCAAACTTTAATCAAACCACAACTTTATCAAGGAACAAACTATATAATTTTTAATATCGTGTTTTCCAAACTTTAATCAAACCACAACCTGTAAATGTGTCGTTAATTGAATTAAAAAAATATCGTGTTTTCCAAACTTTAATCAAATGAAATTCACAAACACGCTTATTTAAAAATAAATATTTGGTGTTTGTAAACCACAACAAATTGATTATGTGAAAAATATGTTGTGGTTTGAGCTGTTTATGAACTTGAAAAATTATGTCAATGAACAAAAAGAAATTATTTATATTTTCTCAAATTTTCCTGTTGGTAAAACTTTAAAATCAATTCCCACAACAAATGCATTAAATTGATTGTGATTCATTTTTCTTGTTGGTTTAATTTCCCCTAATTTAAAAACTCCATCTGGTTTGAAATTATCCTTTTTAATATCATCAGCTTTTCTAGCTTCTTTGAAATATCTTAGCATTATAACTCCATATTCATCAACTTTTCCAGAAGGTCTTACAATCCTTTGAATTGACAAACCTTCAATAATATAAATCCTTCCTTTAAAATCAATTATTTCTTTGATATCTTTAGGATTTTCAACATCTTTATCATAAAAAACAACTTGTTGTCCTCTTTTTAAAACAACATCTTTATTATTTCTTTTTTCAATTGGAACTAAAACTTTTTCACCTTTTATTTCTTTTTCTTTATGTAAAGGATAAAACCCTTGACCTTGTTTTAAAAGTTTGGCGACGTTGAAATTATTGATTAATTCAAATTCTCTTTTACCGTCTAATTCATAAATTGCCATTGCATGGTTTTCATCATTTTGACCGTACACTTTTTGTTTGTGTTCGTGTTTTGATTTTGAAAGCAAACTATGTTCTTTTATTTCTAAAGGATTTTTAACAGAGTTAGCATAAATTCTAACTTTGTTTATTGGTACCTGTTTTTCTTCATTCATCCAAACAACTCCATTCATTTTATTCTTTTGTTGCGCGTTAGATGAAATCAATAAAACTTTATTTACAACAGCTTCTTTAACTTTCTCTTTTACCATTTCATCCACAATATTTTCAATATCATTAGCTTTTAAACTTTCTAAATCTTTGCGAATTACATAGCGAATTTCTTCGGTATTCAATGGATTTTTAATGGCTCCATAAATGCTATCTTGATGCAAAGATCCTCTAATGGTATCACCTTGCTGGAATCTTGGAAGTTTTTTTCCTTTCTTATCTAGTTTGTAAATAATTTTGCCATTACTATCCTTTTTAGGAATTGCTTTCCCATTTACATCTCTTTCTATTTCTGCTACATATTGCTTTTTCCCTCTAACTCTTAAAATCTTTTTTGATTGTTTTTTCACATTGTCTGGTGTAAAATGTGAAACTAATATTTCATTTTCAATTTTTTCTAAATCTTCTTTAAAAGTCTTCCATGGTTTTGCTTCTGACATAAGAGCTTTTGCTTTTTGCTTATCTTGTTTATCTTCAGATGTCCATGCTTTTGCCAAAACATCATATTTATCTTTTGTCATGCAAGCAATTGTAATAGCATCAATTGTGTGATGTGTATGTTTGCTTCTATCTTTTTCTTTATAATGTTTGAATCCATTTTCGTCTTTATAACTTTCTTGAATTCCCCATTGTTTTCTAAACTCAGCGACCATTCCACCTTTTACACTTTCTACTCTTTTAAAATAGGACTTTAAATAAGCTTGTGAATACTTAGTAATAATTCCAGTATCAGGAATTTGACTATTCTTAAATCCTACTTTTGGTTCTTTCCAAATAAAACGGTCGTATTTCCCTTGAAGATAATCTCGCTTTAAGGTTAAGTAATGTCTTCTTCTTATCTTTTTATCTTTAACTTCTTTGGTTGCTGCAGCTTTAATTGAACGACTAATAATTTCGATTTCTCTTGATAAATTATCAGCTTCTTCTTTCCAATGAGCAATTCTTGGTAAAATTTCGGAATGATTAGATAATTCAATAGGCATTTTATTTCTTTTAACTTCTCTATTGAAACGTTGACTACAAAGTGTTTTGTTCATTTGAGAGTTATCTTGAGAAATACTTCTTGGAATCGTATGTTCAATATCATACGCAGGATTATTACCAATTATATCACAAATGCTAATATTTTTACCTTGTTCGTAAATTTCACATTTACCTTGTTCAACCCACAATTGATATCTTAAAATATCATCTTCTGTTGGTTCAACTTCTTTTTTACATTCTTCAAAATAGAGTTTTTTGATTTCTTTAATAGCATCTTCTCTAAACTTTTTATTTTCATTTTGATAATCTTGAATACCTTTTCTTTTGTTGGCGTCGTTTAATTCGCGAGCCATTTCTATATGAATTCTTGTGTTTTTATCAATTTGACCTTCCAAAATCAATGTGTTTAAAACTTTACGTAATTGATGTAAAGCTCGCATTGCCATTGGATTTTTTATTGATGGCGTTAAGGGACTTCCTAAAACTACTTTTTCATTTCCAAATTCATCTTTAATGATTTTCTTTTTGAAAACATCAATATCTGATGGATGATATAGTTTTTTTAATTGTTTTGGATTACTACAAAAAACTTCTCCATCTTCATTTTGACCAGAGAGAAAATCTAAAACTTTTTCATCTAATCTTTTAACTTTTATAAATTCATATTTTTTTAATTGCCCAATAAAAATGGGAAATAAATTATCAATAATAGTTTTTTGGTCAATTTCGTTTTCAATAGAATGGTTTTTATAAAATGAAACTAATTTTCCAACTAAATCTGTTTTATAAAGATTCTCAGCTTCTTTAGAATAATATTCATCTTTTAATTTGGCTTCTTTTATAAGTCCGTTAATTATTTCTAATTGATTCTTATCAAAAGTGTAATTTTCTACAATTTCAGCAATTTTGGTTTGAATATATTTTCTTTGTTCAACATCATTCCATATACTTTTATCTACAATATTTTCAATATTTGCCATAAAAACAGCATGAGAATACAATAATCCTTCTTTTATATAAGGAAGAATTTTTGAAATTGCAGCTAAACTTAAACTTGCAAAATCTTTTTTCAATTTAATTTTACTAAAAGCTTTAGCACTTTTATCATCAAAACCTAGTTTTTCTTTTGCATATTCATACAAATAAACATCCGAAGTTGCAACAGATAATAAATGCCATAAATCTTTATAATCAACTATTTTTGTTACTTCTTCTTTTTTAGCATTTAAAGTTTTATAATTAAACGTTTTTGTTTTCCAATCTTCTCCAATTACATTTTTCAAAGATGCTGAAACTTGGCAAGCTGAAACTGTATCTGTAGGCTTGTAATTAAACCAATAAAAATATTCGTTCTTTTTAGAAGATTTATAAAAACCTAAACTTGCTCCTTTTTCGACTAATTCTTTTGCTAAAACTTCAAAATTAAAATCATTTTTTCTGTAGAATTTTGGAACTAATTTTAGTTTTTCTTCTTGAGTTAAAAAACGTAATATCTTTTCATTTTGAGTTCCAATTTTAATCGTATTCAAATAATTCCACATTCTATATTCTTCAAAATCAGGATGTGAAACAGAGCAGCGAGATTTACTGGTTTCAAAAGAGCATTTGCCTATTGAACCTTTTTGAGATTTTAAAGGTCTTTGAAAAAAAATAGCTTTGTATAAATCTTTTGCCAATCCATCGAATTTCTTTTCAGGTAATTGTTCTTTTTCGTTAATAGAATCAATTCCTTGAATTTTACAAATAGTTATAAATTCTTCGAGGTAATGTTCTTCTCTTGAAGTATATTGATTTCTAATTTTTTCTTTACTGTACAAACTAAAAAAATACTGACCTAAAGTTTTAAAACCTCCATCAGTCATAGCTTGGGAAATATCTTTTATTTTACCTTTTACTTTTCCTAAAACATCTTTTTTATTTAATCGTTCAGTAATTTCTGCTTTCCCTTTTTCAAAATCAGTATCATTCTTCTTAATAATTGCTTGAATTGATTTATATAAAGACACTAATTTTTTATCACCTTCATCTAAATCTTTTGCAAAGCCACTTTTTTCATTAGCGTCAAGAATTCCAGTCTCAAAAAAATATTCTCTCAAATTTTCAAGAATTTCATCATAAGAATTTAAATCCTCAACAATTGCTTCAATTTTAGGACAATGTTCTTCTAAAATTCCTTCAGCGGATTGATCTAACCTATTACTTAAAAAACCACGTCTTTGAGCTATATGATATAATGCTCTACCTAATTCATAAAGCGTAACTTTTTGCTTACTTGCTTTATCTCTGAAAAAATAAGGATTAATATTTTTATCTTCATTTGTTCTCAACCATTTTAAAAATTCTGGATTTAAAGGATAATTTTTAAAACCGCTTTTTTTCCAATCCTCCACTTCTTTAATCGATAAAGGACACATCTCATTTTTCGAGAGTACTTTTAATGTTTCATACTTTCTTAATTTTCTTCTATATTTTAATTTTCTTGCGCTTCTGTAACTTGTTCTCTCAGCAGCACGTGAACTTTCGATTCCTTTTTCAGATTTCACTCCTTCTGAAAATATTCTAACTCCTTTATCTAAAAGATTAAAGTTATTTTCATCTTTATTTACAATTGCCCAACCAATTGAGTTTGTACCTAAATCTAATCCTAAAATTTTCGTCATTGAATATCCTTTTTAAATCATTTCTTAAAAATAAAGAAAAGAAAATTAAGAACATTACGAAAAAACGTAAATCAACTAGAAAACTTTTACTTATATTTGTTTTAGATTAAAATTTCCAAACTTTAATCTTATCACAATAAGGCTATATGCCGTAGATGAAAATCTTTAGTCCTGCTTCGGTGGGACTTTTTTTTATTCTAACAAATTAGAATAATCAGTAGGTAATTCTGCATCAATATCTCTTAAATATTTTTCTAATGCAGTCATCGTACTGTGACCTGTAATTAGCATTAAATTACTTTTGGCAACATGTTGAGGATTGTTTTCACGTAATTTTCTATAAAGTCGTGTAATGAAAGTATGTCTGAAACTATATAAACCATAGTCTTGATTTAAATTGAATTCTTTTTTAACCTCTTTATTAAATAGTTTGCTAAAATAATCTCTTCTATTATTTTCTTCAGCTTCCCATTCTTGCCCATAACCATAAGGGGTGAATAAATAGTTATCTAATTCAAGTAGTTTTAAATTGGGTAAATCTTTTATTAAAATATCAGGAATGATTTTAATTTTTATAGGTTGATTTTTTGCTCGTACATAAATTTTTCGTTCGTTTACATCAATATCTTTTACTTTTAATCTACAAACTTCTACTGGACGTAAAAAATTATAAGAAATAAATTTAATAAATAGGAGTAGAGTAGGGTTTCTATTCTCTAAAAATGTATATATATCTTCTTGGGTTTTATCACTGAAAGTTTTGTTTCTTTCAGGTACTGCTTTTAAAACATTAATCTTTGTTATAAAGTTATTAGAAATATACTCATTGTTTTCTAGTTCATTAAAAAATGAATTTAAATCGGTTCTATAGTTGTTTCGGTTTCTTGGACTTGTGTTTTGAAGAATGGTGTTTAAAAACTGTATTACATCTTTTTTTGTAATACTTTTGATGTCGTCAGAAGTATTTGGTAAACTATTTAGGAATTTATGAATTCGTAATTGATAACTATTAAAAGAAGTAGTGTTCATTACATTCTTTTTTAATTTTAAAACCGTTTCAAAAGCTTCTTGTATAGTTATAATTTTTTCTTTAGAATCAATTATGATGTTCTCTTTTGTGTCCGTTTTTTTTCGTTTTATCTCTTTTTCAACTTTTAAAGAGTCTTTTTTAGCTGGTTTTTCATCATCATTTTGATATAAGTAGGAAAAATCATTATCGGTATAAGGATTTGCTCCATTTTTTAATAATAATTCTAAAGCATCTCGCATAACAGTTAAATACATAATACGTTCTCTTTTTGTTTTATAAGAGTTAGCGTAACCTTTTATAGGAGTTTGTCGAACTAATTTATCTGTTTCAGGAGACCGAAAGCTATAATACACATACCAGTCTTTTTTCAATGCATTCTGTTGTTCTTGTTTAGAAAGTAGTTTCCAATCGGTAATAGAAACACCACCTGTATAAATTTTTGGGATAGAAAAATTAGGCTTTGACATTATTTTTTCTTTAGAACTATTGCTAAAATTCATTGCAATATAATTTAATTTTTTGTCAAAACCGTATACTGAATCGTATACTAAATCGTATACCTTGTGTAATGCTGGTAAAAAATTGGACATAAAAAAAACGATTTAGAAACCTAAACCGTTTATTTTCAATAGATAAAATCTAGTAGCGAAGACGGGAGTTGAACCCGTGACCTCAGGGTTATGAAATCAGATAGTTAAAATTTTACTATTGATATTCAGTAACTTATATTTTGAAATTTGCCTTAAAAAACACCAAATCGTATGCGTTTTTGTATTCCGAAATTGGGTTATTATTTTCTTTTTTATTAAAAATTATATTGAATCATTGCTTTTATAAAAAATGGTGTTCCAGGAGTAAAATGTATTTCTTCTACTGGTTGCGATTCAGATTGTAATCTTGATTCGGTAGCAAATTGTGTTTCATTCCATTCTACATCAAAAAGATTTTGAATCTGAATTCCTAAACTTATTTTTTCCCATTTGTAACCTGCATTAAAATCAGTAACCGTATATCCTTTTGCTACAATTGAATTGTCTTCGTTTGCAGGTCTATCAGCTAAATGGCGTGCGTTTATACTTCCATATAAACCTGATTTGAAAATGAAATTCAAACCACTTACTAGAGTAAAATCGGGAGCTAATGGAATGTAATCTTCTCCTTTTGGTTCGTCGATAGATCTAGCATAGGTATAATTGGCATCTAAATTCCAAAATAACCAATTGGTGGGTTGGTAACGATAGCTTAAATCAATTCCTTGACGATGTGTTTTTCCACTTGGTTCTACAACTCCTGCATCTCCAACATATACAAATTCTTGATCTAAATATAAATACCAATATGCCATGTTTACTACCATTTTTGGTGTTGGTTTCCAAATATAACCTAAATCAAATCCATATGCGGCTGGTAATGTCTTTTTGTCTTGTTCAGTAACTACAACTCGAGTATCGTTTGAATGGAATCCTTTTCCTGTTTTTAAGTACAATTGTAATTGTTCTGATGGGTTATAAAGAATATTAAATTTTGGGCTTACAATTGCCTTCGTTTCTTCTTGTGTTTTATATGTAGTAAGCAAAGCATCATTGTATTGGAAATTGAAATAATCTAATCTTACGGAAGGATTAAAAGTCCATTTGTTAACATCTATTGTTGTTCCTAGATAAGCACCTAAATTAGTTTCATTAATATTTCCTAATTGAATTTGTTCTAAAACTTCAGTCCTGTTTAAAGTATGTGATAATTCAACTTTTTTGCTTTGATCGTTACGTAAACTTATTCCAGCTTGCCAACTTCCTTTAAATTTTTCTTTTAGGAAAGATTCCTCATAATCCGAATTGAAGCCATAAATGATTCGATTTTCCTTTTGTTTTATTTGATCTCCATTGATTGGGTCTTCCAAGAAAAAAGTAAAATTAGAATACAGCTCAAAATCATACTGACTCATATAAACTTTATTTCTAATTGTTGTATTCTCATCAATTGTTTTGTCATAATTAACCAAAACATTATTTCTTGATGTATTACCACCTTCAGTATCGTCTATGGAGCCAAATCGCGAAATTAAACCACTATCTACAGCTCTTTGTGGTACTTGACCCGATGCATCCCACTTGCTATCAAAATGAGAAATTGTAACGCCTAATCTATCTTTACTTGTTAAATAGCCTGAATATTTTCCAAAAAGATTGGTTCTATTAAAGTTTTGAGGACTTTCGAAAGGACCGTCAGAAGATAAAAATTCCGTAGCAATATAAGCATTATGTTTATTGCTATTTATTAGATTGAACATACCTAATAATCGATACGTATCAAATTGTCCGGACTCTAGTTTTATGAAACTTTGATCTAATCGCTCTTTAGTCATAAAATCAACGTAACCAGCAGTTGTAAAATTACCTTTATTTTGATAGTAAGGTCCTTTTCCAAAATCTATTTTTTCGATGGTTTCAGGTATAACAAAATGTAAATCCGCATATCCTTGTCCATGGGCATGTGAAGCCATATTTACAGGAAGGCCATCAACAGTTATATTTATATCTGTACCATGATCGATGTCAAAACCTCTAAGGAATATTTGTTCTGCTTTTCCACCACCAGCATGTTGGCCAATAAATAATCCAGGTAGTTTTCTTAAAACATCTTGAGAAGAGTTTACAGGATTTGTTTGGATGTCGATATCAGTTATAATATGTAATGCATTTATTTTGGGAGAAATAACAATTTCATCTAAGTTAATTGCTTTTTCTATTAGAATAATATATAAAGTATTGCTAAGGTTCTTTATTTCGATTTGTTGAGTTTGATAACCTACAAATGAAATTTGAATAATATCTCCTATGCTAACATTTTCTAAAGTAAAATCTCCATTTTCATTAGAATGTGAATGTTTATCAGTGCTTTTATTAAGAATATAAGCTTCCTGAATTGGTTTTTGTTTTTCGTCTACAATTTTTCCTGTGATTGTTTGTGCATTTATGGAGTATCCAAAAAGAAAGAAAAAGATATAGAAAGCAAGTTTCATAGGGTATTGAGTTTATAATTTTTAAAAATCGGACAAAGATACATGAAACTTTAGTTTTAGAGTTGAATTAAGATTAATTTAGAAAAAAATGGATATTTATTTTTCAATTCAAAATAAGTAATATGATAATCAATAGCAATATGAGTACTAACAATAGTACAAGACGGTATTGTTTCTTCATGGTAAATATTTAGTAGGTTAGTGAATACAAAAGTACTACCAATTAGATAAATATTCAATACGTATAAATACGTATTTTGAACAATTTTTTGTACGTATTTATACGTAATAAAGGACAAAATAAGTTTAATTTGATAAAAACGTAATATTTTAATACAATTTAGTTTTTAGTTACATCATACTCTAAGTAACTATAAAGAAGCATAGTCGCAGGTTTAAAAAGAATTTTATGTGCCGGTTTTAAAAAAATCCCTGATTTTTTACCGTCTTTTATAAATTCACCTTTTTTATTCCACTCTAAAGTGTAATTTTTGTTTTCTAATTTACCATTTTTATCAATTTCTCCAATTTGGTTATGGTTGTAATCGTAAAGAAAACCATCCTCTACATTAAATAGGATAAAATTGCTGTTATCTTTTAAAGTATTGTTGTTTTCAAATTTCCCAATTAATAGTTCTTTTGAAAATATTTCTCCCGATTTATTTACTTTAAATAAAATAGTATCACTCTTTCCAATAATTTCAAATTTGTATACTTTTTTATTCTCAGGTGTTTTGTTGCAAGAGCAAGTTATTAATAGAATTATAATTAAAATTGGGTACAGTTTTTTCATAATAATCTATAAAAAATTAACTGAGATAAAAGTAATTAAAAAGGTGGCTATACAACTGTTAAAGTTTAGTTATATGTAATTCGTTTTTTTATGCTAATATTCAATTGTTAAACTGATTTTGTCAAAAACTTGTTTTTTACCTTGCTTTCCATTATCAAAAATTAGTTTTAGCCATAGTTTAGAAGAATGAATGAATTCTATTTTATTTTCATTTTTGAAATAGTCTAAAAAAGGATTTTCAGGATTTCCTAGATATTCAAAAACTATTTTAGTCAGAATACCAATTTTATTTTTATGATTTATTGGTTCGTTTTCATTTTTCTTAAATCCTTTAAAAGGCAATCTAAAAGTCCATGGTAAGCTAGGTTGGTCTTCGTTTTTAATAATATCTATCCCCATTCCAACTGGAAAATAATCAGGTTGGTATACGAATGAATTTTCAAAGAGAGTATCAGTTTCATCTGAATTAACAATGCAAAGTCCAAACGGTGAAAAATCATTATTTTTGAATTCAGCTCGTTGCCAAAGTCCAGTTGTTTTAGTGTTTTTACTGTTTAATTCTTCTTTACTATGTACCCATAGAATTTCCAAAAAGAAATTTTCAAAATAAAATTTACGATTTGTAGTCCCTTGGCCAACATGAACTCTACTACTGCCTTCGATGAAACCAAACGCTACTAATTCATCAGCAACTTTTCCATTATCATCTGTAAAAATAAAGATATGATCTACATTCATGTTTTTATATTATCGTTTTGAAAATGATATTCATTTGCTATTCTAACAAATATAAATTTTATTTTACAACATCAAATTAATTTTTTTTATATATTTGATAAGCAGATAGTTGAAGTTTGATTTAAAAAGTGTCCCATATCTTAACCATACTTATTCCTTAAAAATATTTAGGGCAATAAAAAGGGAATAAGTTTATAGATTTTTAGACGAGACTATTTAAATAGATGCTAATTTAGGCTGTTAACCAAATAACGAGACCAAGATTATCATTGTGGTTAGATAATTCACTTTTATTAAGGCTCCTTTTGGAGCCTTATTTATTAAAACCTTATTGCCATTCCCATACCAATCTTTCCCCCATTATATGTTGGAACAATAACACCGCTTAATTTATCTGAATCTTTAAATATGTGCCTTTTTATGATTGGATGTAGCCAATAAGCAATTTTGGTGCTTAGAATACCTATTCCTGCTCCAGCAGAAACATCAGTAAGCCAATGTCTATTATTATACATTCTAAACAAGCCTGTTCCTGTCGCAACAACATATCCAGTTATTCCATACCAAACAGAAACATCTTTATATTCCTGATATAAAAATTCAGCACCCATAAACGCAGTAGCAGTATGTCCTGAAGGAAATGAATTATTTGAAGTTCCATCTGGTCTCATTTCATTTCCAGTCATCTTTACTAGGTTAACTGTTCCACCCATAATTAGATAAGAAGTGGCTAAAATTATGGTTCTATCTTTAAAATTATTTTTGCCTTTAATGCCTGCAGCATTAAGAGCATAAACTGAAACAAAAGGCAGATATTGTGAAAAATCATCAATAGTTATTTTTTCATCAATATGTTCTCCAAGTTCATTTTTTGTGTCGGAATTTAAGTCTTTAATAGAATGACTCTCCAAACCTACAAAACCAAACCCAATTAACACTGAAGGAATTATTAAAGCATCATATTTAAACTTTACATTCTTGTTTTTTGGAATTGTATCATTTTGATTTATTTGAGCATTAATAAAGAGGTTAAAGAATAAGAGTATAAATAAGACTGTTTTTTTCACTGAATTTCTATTAAATATATTGATTTTTAAATAGCCAAAACTAATTGATCGTAACTGATTATTTTCTCAAATATAAATTATTTCATTTTTAAATGCAATACGTATTTATACGTATTTTTAGCTGTCTTTTGTACGTATTTATACGTATAATACTAATAAAATGTAAAGAATAGGAGGTGGTATTTATATTGTTGAATCTACTATTTATATTCAAGATTTAAAAAATAAAATGTAATGTTTTCGTTTTCTTTCCAAGTTTTATAAGTTTCAAAAGTATGTTTATTGTATTTATCCATTGCTTCATGCCAAATAAATACTACAATGAAATCATTTCCATTTGGGATTTCTAGTCGCTCATTAAAATATTCATTTAATTTTTCTAAATCAGGTAGATTTTTTTGATATCGTTTTTTTAAATTATTTACATCTCCTTTTCCACATTCGCTAATTAACACATCAAGATTGTGTTTTAGTAATTTGCCTGAATGATCAATAATTAAAAACTTGGGTAACTCAAACCCTTTTTTATCCTCAAAGGCTTGAATAAAATTATCGAAAGCAGCTTTATTTTTAAAAGTTAATTCTGAGATTGATTCTTTTTTAATTTCATATTTGGCTAGGTAGGTTTCATCTTTAGTTTGACTAAAACAAATAAAGGATAAACTCATAAATAGAAGTAAAGCAAAGGATTTCATATTCTAATTTTTTATATACTATTCATTATTCCGTCTAATACATTAGATTTTTTATTACAATTGTGACATTCTATATCGCCTTTAAAATAAGGAACTAATGGTTTTAAAGAATTTATATTTATAGTTTTAATTGGTTTTTCAAGCCATTCAAGATTTATATTAGATGTATTTAAATCGATTTTTAATTTTTTCTGATTTTTGTTAGTAACTGGATCTTGACTATATGCATTTAAAATACCTTCTTCATTCCATAAAAAAGTTTCCTCTTCGCAATTTGGACAAACAAAAATATATTCGTCATTTGAACTAAATGTTTTAAATATATCAGCTTCTTTATGCCTCTTTTCTGTAACCAAAAATGATATTAAATAAAATCTCTTAGACTCCTCATCTAAAACATTAGTGTTTTGTAAATTATGAATTACTAACTTTTTAAATGTCTCTATTGAGTTCATGAATGCCGATTGGATTCTATTTTTTTCATTTTCATCCAGACTATTATCTTGAAATATTTGTTTTAAATAGGAATCGTTGTCAAGATCTATTAAGACCACTCCAAGAGACGCTATGACATCGAGGTTAAATTCAAGATTATTCGAACTTTCAATTATTTTTAGTAAATGAGGAACTGTGGCAAGTGTGTTTTCATATACTGAACCTTGATGGTATACATATTCCCATATAATTTCATCTGCAATTTTTTTATCAAGTGTTTTGGAAAGTTGGAGTAGTAGTTGTGGTATCTCTTCAGAGTTGCCAAACGGACTACTCAATTTCTTCCAAATCTCAACTTCTTCTAATCCTATCATTTTAAATTAATAGTTATTATAATCTAGTTATAATTAGGTTACTTTTATTCCCTTTTGTTTAGTGTCCAAATAATTGCTTTTTCCTTTGTAGCTCTAAAAATTGTCGTATGTTTTTCTTTTGGTTCGTCAGAAAATTTCCATTTCAAGTTTACTATGTTTGTAGCTTTAAAAATGTCAGCCAGTTCTTTGGTGAATGGTGCAATATCTTCTGCGTTTGAACCTGCAAACCATATACGCTTTTCAGTTGGTGGAAATTTTGCTAAATGCTCTTTTGCAGTTCTTACTAAATAATGGTTGTTCCACCACAAAGAAGGGTCAAAAGCAATGTAATTGTCAAACATTTCAGGTGTTAAAAAAAACGTTTCCATTACAAAAAGTCCCGATGCAGATTCTCCAATAATACTTTTTTCAGATGTTACTCTGTATCTTTTCTCAATTTCAGGAAAAAGTTCTTCTTTAATGAATGCTCTAAATTTTTCTGAACCACCCACAATTGGTGCGATTTCTTTATCTTTTTCTACTTCCGTAAAACCTGTCAAATCTCTTCTTCTTTGTGTGTTTTCAATTCCTACAAGAAGTAACGGTTTAATTTTTTTCTCTTTTATCAGTTTAGCCAAAGTATTTGCAATATGTGGAAAGTCTTCATTTATTCCACCATCTGCCATATACATTACAGGTAACGAATCTGTATTTGTTTTGTAATTTTTGGGTGTCCAAACATTGATTATTCTTTCTTCTCCAACCTGTTTAGATTGAATTTTAAAAGTTTCATGTTCTGGTATTGGGTCGTTTGGTTGTGATGCATTGGAACAACTTGAAAGTGTTACAAGTATAAAAAATAAGTTGTAATAAATGAATTTCATGTTTTTTGTTTTATCTGTTACTGTTTTGAACGCTTTTGTTTTAAGCTGAAGTTGAACTTAGGTTGATATATCTTAAAGTAGCACCAGTCTAACAAATGTAAATACATAAGAAGTTTATTATTCCTCAAATATAATCTTTTCATTTTTGGATTGCAATACGTTTTTAATTAGGCACGGATTGCAAATCCGCCTTTACTTTATATTTTAAATAATTACCACATTTATAGATTTAATTTTGATTCAGTATTTGAATGTTTATTTATCCACTTTTCTATTTCAATAAGAACTTTAAGGTAATTGCTAATAAATTCTGCAAAAGATATATCTTTTGCAGGTTTATACCAATCTTTTAAATCTTTAAAGTTTTTAGCATTTTTATTTATAGATAGTTTAACATATTCATTTTGATAATCAAGTTTATTTTCAACACCTTCAAAGTATATTATTGATAAAAATTCTAGCCTTTCCACTATTTCTTTTGGCATGAATGGATTTGTTTTAAATCTCATAATTTCATCAAGATAATTTTGTATTTCTAATGCTTCAAAAATAACTTTAGATTGAATATTGAAATATTGATTGTTTAAAAATCTATTTATTTCAATTCTATCAACAGAAATATTACCAAGAAATCTTGACTCTTTTTCAAAATTTCTATAACTTATTTGAATTCTTGTATTTTTTAAAGTTAACAGCAATTGTAAAACAATATCTAGTTTTTTCTCAAAAATAAGTTTTCTGTAATTATATCTATCATAAAGTAAAAGAGCTATTACTAATGTTACAAAAGAACTTGTTATTAAAGCAACATCTTTAATAGCATTATTATTAAAATAGCTTTGATTTATCAATAAAGATATTATTATTAAGTATATTATAGTCGATATTATAAGTTTATATTTCATAGTTTAATTTTAGATTTCTTTAAAAAAATATCTATTATTTTTCAGTGCTCACTTCAATATTTGATAATCCCTGATTTCATAAACAGGTAATCCGCAACTATGAATTTTGTTTTACGCTAAAATACAATACATGCTTGCTTTTTAAATACAGTTTACAGTAATGATTTTTAATTAATTTTACTTGTTTTTTATCATAGAATTCGTAATCGGGAAATTCTTGACCAAGTCATTTGCTTTAACCACTGTTTTCATACGTTGCTATTTTTCATTTAAGAAAAATTCTTGTATTTCGATAATCCAATTCGGTATTGCATATTCTTCTTTTTCTAGTTCCTTTATATAACTATTAGCAAAATCATATTTATTGTTATCTGAATCAAAAAAAGCTAATAAATTTTTATATAAGCTAGGTGCCAAATCCATTGCAAAATAAGAAGGAATTTCTTGTTTGTCTTCTTCCAGATTAACAAAATCTAATAATTCAGGATAATATTCCTTATATAATTTCAAAGTATTGTTAAAGGCTTTGCCATTTAAAGAATCTTCAATTTCAGTAGGTGGTGCTTTTGGGTTTGAACTAATATTGATAAGTTTTGTGTCATTATTAATATTAACCAATCTTTTTACTAAAACATTTTTTGTATTTGTTGATTCAAATTCTACTAATTCAGAGTCGGTATCACAAATAAATGCTATTTTCCCATTTAAGTCTTTTTTAAATTCATCAATAGAAACACTTAAATGTTCATATATACGTTTTATTTCATTAGCACCACCTACAGGAATAATTCTCAGTCTGTTATAAACTTTTAATTCATGAAAATAAAAGTCGAAATATATTTTTTCTGAGCTACCTTCACAAATTATCCAATTGAAAGGTTCTTCATCAAGTATTGAAGAGACAATCGATTGGATAAAATCATTTAAACTTTTAAGTCTTAAATCATATGGAAGTTTCCCTTTTGATGTTCTGTTCTGTTGTTTTATAGCTTCTCTATAATTTTCTAAACTTACTAAATCAAAAAGATGGTCACCATCTTTTTTTGTTATTGCAGTTACACTACATTTTTCTATTATTGGCAAAAAACCATACCAATGAGTTGAGAATAAAAATTGATGTGTTGATTCTGCAATTTCATACATTTTCATAAAATGGTCAAAACATGCAGAAATATGTAGTGAACTTTCAGGTTCATCTACTGCAATAATTAGGTTATCACTATTATCTCTATGATTTTTTATTAAGTTATGTGTAACTTCTATAATTGCTTTTTGCTTTTCTCCACTACTTAAGTCTCCAATTTCAAGCCAATTGTCTCCTTGCTTTTTATGTAGTTTTCGAATGTTGAAAAAAGCTTCTATTATTAAATTATATATGTCAGTTTTTCTTAAGTTTTGTTGTCTGTCTGTTGGTGTTCGAAATGAATAATCTTCTAATTCATGTGATAATCCACCTAAAAAATCATTAAGACTTTTATTAATCTCAGTAATTTGTTTATTTGGGACTCTTTCTTCTAAAACTTGTAATAGGGTTTCGCCCATTAAAGCTTGAATTTCTTTAGTTTCAAGTTTTGTAAATGTTGTTGGATCAATATCTTTTGGAATGTAAATATATTGGTAAAGAGCCTTAATTTCTAAAAATAATGGCTTCAAAATATTTAGTTCAGTTTCATCTAATGTAGTTTTTTCATGATCTAATTCAGGAAATAATGTTCTAGTAATTATGTTTGAATTGAAAAAACTAATATTAACATTTAAATTGTAATCAACACCTAACGGTAATAAGTAATATTCATCAATATTAAAATTTTGAATTAAAGCTGTTCTTTGGTTTGTAAATTCTTTAAAATGAGGTCTATTAATATTTGCAATTTCAGTTTCTGGGATATTCCAAATTACATTACTATATGTTTCAGCTATTTCAGAATTTACAGTTATTTTTGATTTATGAATTAAAAAAATAGGTACTATAGAAGGATTAGTAACAATGAGTCCACTTCTTTTTGTTGTTACATTTAAATTCCATGTTTTATCATTAAACAAACAGTCAAAAGCTTCTAAAACAGTACTTTTACCAATTCCATTATTACCGACTAAACCACAGAATTTATCTTTTGATGTAATAGGAATATAATTAATTCCTTGATATGTTTTTATGTATTTTAATATTACTCCTATTATCATTTATATAGTATGTTTTTAATGTTAGAATACTTATTCGAGGTAATGTGTCTGCTAATTTGTGTATAAGTATGAAATCGTTATGCCTATACACAAATTTTAGATGAGTCTAGTAAAATGTGTTTTTTAACTTTTTTTCTTCCTTTCAAATCTAACCTATTTTATTTAACTCTGCAATACGTATAAATACGTATTTTTACCTATATTATGTACGTATTTATACGTATATTTTAACAAAATCTATATTTTTTATGTAAACATTTTAACAAATAAATTCTTTTACTTTGTTGGTGTTTGTTTCTTGTTTTTACGAATTAAGTACTTTTATGGTATAATTAATTTAAAAACATTTTATTATGAAAAAATTGGACACTTTTCAGTCTCAAAAGTTAATCAACAAACATTTAAAAACAGTTAAAGGCGGTGAAGATTCAACAGTTATTGATGAATCTTTAAATGAGGACGGTACACCAAGAACAAAAGATGGTACTATCGTTCCTCCAAGAAATTAGAAATCTATGAAAGAAAGATCATTTGGAACCATTTTAGTGATCCTATCTGCATTAATAACATATACTGATAAATTAGGAATTGAATTGGATTATAATTTTGAATACAATTCTACCACTAATTTTATTTATGCATTTACCACAACCTTGTCTCCAATTATCCTAGCAATTGGTGCTAATTTCAAACCTTTAAGATCTAGTTATATTTTTCCAATTTTTGTCTATTCTGCAAACCTTTTTTGGGTGTTAAGCTCAGATAAAGATGACATGGGTTATTCCTGGTACTATGCAGCAGCAGTTTGTATCAGTTTTGTTGTATTTATCATTTTTGTAGATCGATTTATCAAAAAGGAAAATTATTATAAAAACAAGGTGAATGTTCTTGAAGCTTTACTTGATTTAAAAATTGCAATTCACAAAGATGAAAAATAAAAACATCAATGCTGAATTGTCGATTTTACACTCTTTAACTCTTAGTACAATAAGAGATTTAAAGGATGGTGTTATATCTAAAATTGAAGCGGATAAAATATTTTTTGAAATTAAAAACAAACTAGATGAATTGGACTCTAAGAGACCAAATGATTTTCTAGATGACTTTATTACTAAGATTGAATTTTAAATGGAAAAGGCTGTTGTAAAACAGCTTTTTTTATATAGGTTGTTACCTACAGTACTTT
Organism: Flavobacterium sp. NRK F7; assembly: GCF_024054195.1. Taxonomy (GTDB): domain Bacteria; phylum Bacteroidota; class Bacteroidia; order Flavobacteriales; family Flavobacteriaceae; genus Flavobacterium. Next base: position 1,636,419 of record NZ_JAMXLB010000001.1, read on the forward strand.
TCTTTTTATGCGAAAAGTTTGTCAAAAAAAGCACTATGTCTGTTTTGGGCTATATCTAATAATTTTCTAAACGTCATAACTTCAATATGCATATTCAATTCAGACTGAATTTTGTAATAAGTCCCAAATGGCGTTTTCTTCCATCCTTTTCCTTCGTTAAATTTCGCTAAAAGTGGTGGAATTACGTCTAAAACTATGAATCCAAATTTTGGAGTATTTTCCGTTATTATTACGTGATTTCCTTTATAATTTTTTTTGTCTTGTTTGTAAAGAAATTCATCAAAATAGGGTTCCACTAAATCAGAGAATTGCCATCTATAATCTCCTTTGCTTTTCTGATGAGCAATTTCTCCTGGACGCTTAAACTCAAAAATCACCATTGAATTGACTTCTCCTGCACTTCTATTTCCAAAACTAATTGGATTATCAAACATTCCAGGATTATCAGTCAAAAGTAAATCAGGTTCTTTACTACTTTTCTTTTGTGAAAATGATGTTATTGATTTATCTGAAGCGATAAACTTATAATTAATAAACCTTTCGTCCAATAACCATAGATTATGGTTCTCGTATGAGGTTTGGTCATTGGTTAAACCCATTGGAAAAATTATGTTGTGAACATCTTCCTCAAGTTTATATCTACCTTCTTCATCAGCATCTAAAAATTTCTCGAACAATTGGATTATTGCTTTACGTCTTGTCATATAATCTGCTAAACTGTCAATGTCGTATGCAGTTTTTTCTCTTATATCATCTTTTATTTTCTCAATTGATTCTTCACTAATGTGTTTTTCTGAAATGAATTTTTCAATATGATTTTCAACTTTTTTACGTGCCGAATATGAAATCCTATATAGATGTTCCTCAAGTTTATCTTCTGAAAGATTTGGTGGAATAGAATCTAAAATTGCAGGATTTTTTAAAAAACTCCTGTATCTAGGTGCATTGTCAATTATGTAATTTTCTATTTGCTTTTGACTTTTAATTTTAGAGTCTTTTACAAATTGATCATATTCATCTTCTAAAACTTCTGTTAGTTTTTCTTCAATATCTTGAAATGTAACCTGTTCTGAATTGTTAAAAAGTAGATTTTCGTTTTCTTTTGGAATATTAAACCCGTTTCTAGCGCTAAACGCTTTTTGATTTAAAAATTCCGACACTACATATACATCTAAAAAATATAAACTACCGTTTTTAGAAATTGGATAATTGAATAGGCTATTGAAATTTTTAATGTTTTTTGGATTACCAACTACTCGTGAATTAGCACAATAATAAACGTAATTGTTCTTTCTGTTTCCTTCTTTTGGCGTTTTAGTAATGTAAATTTTAAAAGGATGATTTTTTACAGTAAATGTTCTTTCTTTTTCTTTTGAAACTCTTGCAAAAAGGTCATTTATATATTCTGCTTCTCTGCCTTCTTCATCATAAACGACAATACTTGGTAAGGAATCATTGAGATAATAAATTAAACAATGTTCCATAATTTTTTCTGATATCTGAATTAATGATAAAGAAGATTTTTCTTTAATAATTTCATTAAAGCAATTACTTAATTCAACAGTTGTTTTTGATTCTTGTTTGTCAGAAATCTCGGATTTTATTGGTTTGAGTTCGTCATTTGAGTTAAATTCAAATTCTCTATAATGCCAACCTCCATTTTCAAAATAGTTACTTTTTACTTTTAAATTTTCAAATGCGGCTAAAACTGTAAATCTACCAATGCCTTTACAGCCGAATTCTTTATTTATTTTTGAGAAAGGTGTTTCAAATGATTTGTAATTCTTCTCGTTGAATCCAATTCCATTATCAGTAATGACAATGCTATCAATAGTTCTTATATTTTCGAAGTTTGCTTGTTTTGGTGAACTACCACGAATGATTTTTACTTGAATATTTTTTTCATCATTTGGTTTGTCCGATTGTTGCAAGCTAATAACAGAATTTACTATACATTCCATCATTGGTAATAGAACATCATCAGCTGTTAAATCAACAGTTTCAACAATATTTTCAACAGGTACAATCATTATTTATAGTTCTTTTTTCAGTATTGTGGGCAACGTTTTTTCGCTACAAGAAGTGGTGTAAACAAATACCAAACCATAACAAATATAAACTTATTTTAGAAAATTCGGAAAATTTTAGGAATAACACTGAACTAGCTATTACTTGTAACCATTGTTAACAGTAGTTTTTTTTATTTTCGCAATCATATTCGCAAAGAAAATTTTTTCTATATCTTTTAAGTTCGGTAATTCTTTGTCCTCAACTAAATAATCAAAAATTGAATTACAGTAAAAATTTAAATATTCTCCAAACTCAAAATCAGAGCGATTAGATGCGTTGATTAACATTCCATTTGCTAATAATATTGAGTTCCGAAGAATATTATTTTTTTTGAATTCAACCATTCTTTCGTTTTTCACTATTCTTAAAGCGTCCCAATATCCTTCATCAGCTCTTGGATGAACGAAAGATGAACCTAAATCATAGCCTAAACTGTATAGAAAAGAAAAGTCAATTTCCTTTGCAAAGTTTTCTATTTTGGGCTCAATCCATTGGTTTTTTTCCTTTTTCAGAGCTTGATATTTTTTTACTTGTTCTTTGCTATCAACTAAATATTCTTTGGTTTTTGGACTGTTAAATTCCGAGTTACTTCTCATTTTATTCCTCGACTCAAATGTTTTAATAAAAGACCAATCTTTAAATGCCTGATAAGAATTGGTTTTATGTAAATATTCAAGATAAAAATATCTTTCGATTAAAAGTCTGTATAGAGCCATTGCTTCTCCTTCTTGTTCTTCTTTTAATAAAAGAGAAATGCTGTTAATCAGAGAATGTGATTTAGCTATAAAATTTCTTAAGATTTGATTTTTTGTATCTAAACTACTCTGGTCAAATGTCAAAATAACAAATTTGGTGAACCGTTTATAAGATTCAGTTAACTCTAAAAGTTCATTATTTTTTTCATTTGTCATCGGTTTTGTCAAATTACTGGTAACTAGTATATTTGCGCTACAACTAGCACCAATCAACCCCATTTTGGGAGTATATACGAAGTTTTTTTTTTTATATTTCTAAATTAATCTTTAGACAGATTTCTCGGGTAAATCCTTTTTTGTCGAATCGCTTATCGATTGTTTGATATCGTTTCTTAGTGTAATGTGGTGAATTTCTTTTACCATTTTAAACAACATATCCTCATTTTCATTTTCCGAATTACTTTTTTCTAATCGTTCTACTTTTTCTTTATAGAATGCAATTAAATCATCACGTAATTGTAATTCTTTAGCGAATTGCTCATTACCACCTGTATTTACATCGTTTAACGTTGTATCTTTTTTAGTGATTTTACCACCATCATTTTCTTCTAAAGATGTATTTATGAAAGCATCAATTGAGATTTCAAAGTAATCGCAAATTTTTTGAATTGTTTCAATTTTAGGTTGCGCTTTTTTAGAAATATATGTGTTAATAGTTCCTCTTTTTAGGTCAAAAATAGAACCTAAATCATCTTGAGAACCTCTCATTTTTGTAACTAAATAAGAAATATTTTCAGAAATATAGTTTTTCATGTAAAAAATACGATTATTTAAAATTCTGATTATCAATTACTTAAAAATATTAACGTATTTTTTATGATATTTTTATCGTAAAAAATGCGATGTATCAAAAAATATACGTAATATTGTCGTATCAAAATACGAAAAAATAATGACTGTAGCAGATTTTAAAAAAGAGAGGGATGAGAAAATTAAATCTCGTTATGAGGAACTGAAAAAGATTACTGGAAGAGGGAATGAGGCTCTTTCAGTAACTGCTACGGAGTTTGGTTTAAGCGTTCATGCAATAGATAAAATTATTTATCCTAGAACCAAAACTAAAACTGTGCCAAACGAGGAAGAAGTAGAAATAAATACTATAAATGATAAACACAACCCATAAATGAACCTTAAATCACAACACTTGAAAATTGTAGTTTGTCCATGGTCAATGTGGTTTAAATGGTTTAACTATAGGATTAATGCGGTAACATTAATCCGTGATCAACTAAATGGGTTGTGTTTTTTTTAAAACTAAATAAAATGATAAACGTTTCAAAAAGAAATAAAATGCTTAATGAGAACAGCATTTTAAGAAATGATTTTGAGAATGAGATTTTAATTTCAATCTTTTTAAATCAATTCAAAAACCTTCAATTGTCATACAAGCAAATCATTAATGTTGTTAATGAATGCAATTTTGAAATGTATTTGCGAAATTATTTAGTAACACATATTCATATCATCAAGAAGATGGAAGAATTTCCAAGTTTATTAAGTTTACAAAACTTGCAGTATATCCATCAACAATCGCTTGGCAAATATATAAGTCAATTGGATTTTGATATACTTCCATATGCTCGGCTATTTGCATATGAAGTTCCGTCCTAAGTGAATTTAATAAATCATTAAAAGTTATTAAATCATCGTAAGATAATGTGTTGTTTTCCTCAGTATATGAGGTTGAAATTTTAAGATAAAACGTGATTTTGTTGTAGATGTTTTCACAATCAAAAAGGAATGAATACTGATTTTTCATAAAATAAAAGCCCTTATAGGCGCGGTTAAATGGTTAAAAAATGTTTGAAATCGTAATCGTTAATTACAAGTATAAGGGCTGTTTTAAGAATAGAAATAAAAATGAAGTAAGCTAAAAGCTTAACAATATTGATTTAATGCTATATAAACACAACCCTAAAGAGTAGGCATTGCAAACTCTCTAAAGGTAAGTTCATTACCTATTTTGTAATAAAATGCTATTAAAATCGAGATACTGGTCTTTTCATAGTGTAACTGGTATTTGTGGTTAAATGGTTTTAAAAAAGGATTAATACTGTCAATATTAATCTTTTGAATTACAAATATATGGGTTGTGTTTTTAATAAAGAAGTAATAATTAGAAAATGTACGCAGAAACTGTATATACCGTCTTTAATTCGCTCTCACAAGTTGAGAAAGAGCGATTTATAGATATTATACAGCAAGAAATTAAAGCGTTGCAACAACCTAGTAAACCAAAAAAGGAAAAGAAATCAAGAGTAAAAAGTAAAGAAGAATATATGGATATCGCTTTGCAACTTATGAGTAGTAGAAAACGAAATGCCAATAAAAAATGAGAGTGGATACCACTCCACTCTCAACCATTTAACCACACCATGAACGGTGCAGATTGTTAAGCCACCACAGCTTAACGGTCCAAAATTAAGTAAAAATTATGATAAATAATAAATTAATAGAAGCAACAGCTGCTTTTAAAAAATTGGACAAAGTAGCACAAGCCATTTACCGCAAAAAACAAATGATGGATAACGTTAAACGTGAGTTTCAAGTAGCCAATACCATTGGTTTAGAAAGCTACTTACAAAAGTATAATCCTGATGCCTTCAGGAAAAACGTAATTACAGAGCTACTCTCGACCATTTAACCAATTTTAAAAATACCACTTCACGTTACAAAACGTGTGAATCCTTGACGTTGAGAGCGAATGCGGGTTAACATCGCTCTCTTCTGAAAGGTTAAAATTTAAAACTTATGAAGAAAATTGTAATCATTAACGGTGTTAATACTATCACTTTGAAATTTGATAAACACGAAATTAAAAAGTTTATAATTGGTTTGAATAACTGCTTATTTAACCCTCATGAATATTCCAAAATTGTATATGAATACAAAGGAATAGTTCTTTTGTTTACCTCTGAATACCTAAGACAATCAATTATTTCAATTCCTAGAGAGTACCTAGAGTCTAATTTACATCAATTAATTTTAAAAAAGTAAATAATTATGAGTAATTCAAAAATCATTCAGCATTTAAACGAAAAAGAAGCGCGCTACACCACAGCTATTGAAAGCTTGCAAGAACTTTTAGAAAAAGACAACGAAATTGATGCTGTAAGACATGTAAGTCTGTACCTCAAAGAACAACGAAAAGAGGTTCAAAAAAATCAATTCAAACAAGCTTATAACATTCAGGTCCAGGAACCCGAAATTTTATAAACCATTTAACCATTTAAACCACACGTACCATGAAATTTTCACCACTTAAAAGCATACTATACTACATAGTATTTCTACTTGTACTATTCCTTTATTTTTGGATAACAGGAAAATCTAACGAAGCCACTCTCAAAGAAGATATTGATTCATTTGTAACCTGTTTAGCAGTGTTTGCCATAATTGTTTTTAGCGCTAGCATCTATATCAAATTAGAAAATAAAAATTGATATGAGATCCTCCAATCAAAATAGCAATCCAATGAAAGTTGGAGAGTTATTTCATATCAATGTTTTTGGTAAAATAACTCCTGTAACGCAAAATAACGTTCCCGTTAACGTCATACAACGTGACGTTATCGAAACGTTTAAAGACGTTAAACCCACGTTAGAAAAAAAGAAAATCTACGTTGCTTCTGCGTTTAACGAACGACCGTTAAAAGCAATTTGGCCCATTATAGAGAGCGAATCCTTTGCAGCCACTATGGATAAGTTCCGAGTGTTTGTAGATGCAATCAATGCAAAACGTAAAATTGAAAATGAATCCATAGACAAATACAACGAAAGCTGCAAAGCCATACAACTTGATCAAATACAAGAAACGTTTAAACGTGTTTTTGTAAAGAAATTCAAAAGCTATTCCGCTTCCTTCTATAACGAAGAAGTGGATAAGCTTTTCGCTGAAAAAGGCATACAGTTACCTAAAAAGAAGCTGCACATTATTAAGTATGCTACCGAACTTGTTTTCCAAAACATTCTACACGAATACGCACAGCAATTAAAACAACATACTAAAGTAATCCAAGATTTAGGTATTACCCAAGAAAGACCGTTAAAGATGCTCGAGATTAACTCCGTTAAGATAGCGCAGTTGGAACGAAATGGTGTGAAGAGTATTCCAGTAACCAATGAAACGATTAAGAACCACAGAAAGCATTTAATTGATGCAGGTGTATTTTTTGATTATACTTTTTGTGGCCACAAAAGAGGTGTAAAAGTGCATATCAACCCCGAAATTTTGGTCGTTTTAGACCTCAAAACCGAAAAATTAACCACCCTTGAAAATCAATGCGTTACAACGAGAACCGCTAAAAGTTTTTGCAATACCAAAGAGATTACTGTAACAAAAGTAAATAATAATAACATAAAAGAGAATGTTGATAACAATTCTCTGGAGAAAGGAACGGCTTCGCCTGATACTTCATTTGCTTTTTACAATAACACCACTTCACAGTTAGAAAATAAACAAACTAGGGCGGCCGCGAAAACTGTTAAAGTTTCGGAAAATCTCGAAAAATTAATCGAAACCAAGATTGAATTTTGTAATAATTTAACGAAAGGCAACTACAACAACTGGGTTCCTATTGATATCCGAACGATGTATTTGGAATCCAAAGAAGGAACCATCACTCGAGAAGAGTTTAGAGAACTCGAAATCCAAGAAATTTTAAAAAGCTTGGCCAAGTTGTACAAAAATAACAAGCCTTATTTTGGTTCCTGGCTTAAAGCGTACGATTTATTGCTCAGCAAAGAATTTTTAAATCCTAACGGTCATTTGTATCACAAAGATTTGATGGTCGATAAACTGCAAGAATACCGTTGGAGAATCAACCATGCCAACAAATGGTTTGCCAAAACAGGAGTGCGACCATTATTTCCACATGAATACCTAGATCCAACGAGAACCACAGCAAAAGAAATTGGTTTTGTGTATACCAAAAAGGCTTTTTTAAAGCATAAAAAAGACATTCAGGAACGTATTAGCAACGAAAGCGTCATCATTTTAAACGCAAAGAAACGTAAAGAACGAATCAATTTTGCTAAGAAATTCGATTTAGTGATCAGTCGCTTTATGAATAACCGACTCTCGTTAAACGATACGTTTGATTACATCAAAAACAATCTTCCTGAACAATACCGATTAAAATTTACAGAGAAATTATTGAATTATTCACCAAAGAAAATTAAAACCATTTAACCACATGATTAAAGAAAAAAAACTTTTAGCATTCAATTATTTTGGAGGTAAGTACAACTTTATCAACGAATTATACTCCCATTTTCCTGAGCATACTTCTTTTGTTGATTTAATGTGCGGGTCCATGGTTGTAACGCTCAACAAAAAACCTTCAAAACTAGACACCGCTAACGATGTTTCAGGTGATGTTATGAACTTTTTTAAAGTTCTAAGAGATAAACCTGAAGAGTTATTTTATGCATTAAAAATGACTCCGGTCCACAGAGAAGAATATAAGAAATGTTATCCCATAAATGATAATTCAAACGATGTTGAAATAGCAAGACGCTTTTTTGTTCGATGTAGAATGAGTTTTCAAGGTTCAGGTTTAAAAGAACACACTGGATTTAATGCTTGTATTACTAGCAGTTATGGTGGCGTTTCTCAAAATGTAGCAAAGTTCACTAATGCAATAGATAAGTTGCCAGAAATAGTGGAAAGATTAAGAAAGATTCAGTTTGAAAGTTTGGACTATTCTAAGGTTTTAGAAAAATATGATACTGAAGAAACATTTTTCTATGTAGATCCACCTTACGAACTCCGTGAAAGAAATTACAAAAAGATGTACACTCATGAATTTACGGATGAAAATCATTACGATTTATCACAAAAACTCAATTCTATAAAAGGCAAGGCCATGGTATCAATGTATGAATCAAAACTTTATTCTGAATTATACAAAGATTGGAGAATGGTGAGATTAAAGCCAATCGGCCATTCGATGAAAAAAGAAAAACAATTAGAAATTATTTGGATGAATTATTAACATTTAAAAAACCATTTAACCACATGAAAACAATTAACATCATTTGCTATTTAGCAACCCTTTACCTCGTTTCATTATTCGTTAGAAGTGTCATTCTTCCAAAAGTAAGACAATGGCTTTACAACTGCAAAGAGAAGCAGCTCTTGAAAAAAGGAAATAAGAAATTCTATTTTGAGAAAAACAAAGTCATTGTCTTTGCGCACACTCAGAAACAAGCCAATGCGAAGTACAAAAAGATGAAGTCGAACTTAAAAAAGAGACACCATGCCATTTTGGAGCAAAACAGAAAGCAAGCTTAAAATGGTGGTTTTGTTTCCCAAAGGAACGCCTAACCAAGTTTGGTATTCACCCATTAAGCATAACAGTAAACCCGATGAAACCATCATTTATTCCATGGTTCAAAGGTTGTCTAAAAAAATCAATGGTTACACTAAAATTCAGATTTATGATGTAGCCAGTAATTCGCTTAAATACATCTACGAATAATGAAAACAATAAAAATACAAAATGTAACACAAGAAGAAATTCATGTATTACAAAATGAATTACACGAATATCAAAATTCGTTAGCATCCAATTTACGTTCGCAATCCGATTTTCTCAATGCGATTATCTACGTTGATTTAGCGTTGCGATTATGGTTCAATTTTAGAAATAAGATTGAAAATCAAGAGCCTAAAAAAGGTTATTCTATCACGTTAAAAGCTTCAGAAGCAGCCGTTTTATTGAAAGTTTGTCTTTGGCAAAACAAAAGTAACGCCACGTTTGAACGCCACGTTAAAACCAAATACTCATTTACCCTGGATCAACAATTAAAAAGTTTGCAATTATGAGTGAAAGTAAATTGAAATTATTAGTAACAAATGATGAGCTTAAACGCAGAAAATCCTTGTCTTTAGATGAAAAGATTACTTGGACATTAGAAAGATACATCGACTATTTTGAAGCATACAAAGGATGTGTTTATTTATCTTTCAGTGGAGGAAAAGATAGTCAAGTATTGGATGATATTATCACTAATCTACATGATGGTTTACTTGATAAATATTTAAACTTTGAATATTTATTTCTTAAAAACTATTTAAAGATTAATTCATTATCTAAGCCACCTAAAGTTTTTTGTGATACAGGTTTAGAGTTTCCAGATATTAGAAAACATGTTAAAGGGTTTAAAAATGTTATTTGGTTAAAACCAAAAATGAAATGGACTGATGTAATAAACAATGTGGGTTTTCTGATCGGAAGTAAAAAGACTTCAAGAATGATTAAAGATTTAAGAAACCCTACTGATAGAAATAAAAAAAGTAGAACATTATACCTTTCAGGAATTAAATCAGATGGAACAATCTCTAATTCATTCAAATTAGCAAATAGATGGAAACCTCTTATTAATGCTCCTTTTAAAGTTAGTGATAAATGTTGCGATATTTTTAAGAAAGAGCCTTTTAGAAGGTATGAAAAAATATCCAAAAGAAAACCAATTACAGCAACTACTACTGAAGAAGGAGATATGCGTAGAATATCTTACTTAAAAACAGGTTGTAATTCATTTGGAGAAAATCCAATGAGTAGGCCTATATCAATTTGGACTGAAAATGATATTTGGGCTTATCACAATAAATTCAATTTAAATTTTGCACCAATTTATTATTCGAGAGAAGTCGAGTTTATTGAAAATGATGGAACACTATCAAAAATAAGAGTTGAACCTGAGAAACGTTCAGGATGTATTTTTTGTTTAATAGGTTCACCAAAACAAATCGAAAAAAGATTTGATAGGTTAAAGTATACACATCAGAAAATCTACAACCACTTAATGGATAAGACAGGATTTCGCTTTGTCTTTGAATTTATCGGAATTAAATCAAAAATCTTTTAATTATCATGAACGAAAATCAATTAAAAAAACTGCAAGCCATTGCAATTGGTTTTGTAGTTACGATGTGGCTTATGTTATTTATTTCTTTATCGGTTTTACTAATTTATTACAAAATAAGATATGAAAATGAACAGCAAAAAAATAATGAACTTAAAATAGAATATCATGGCAAAAGCACTAAAATCCGATAAGCCATTGAACGCAAAAATTAATAAGAACTTTATCATTTTGGTTTTAGAAAATCCAAAAGAGAATCACGTTAAAAATACCAAAATTACTTCTGCAAACAAGCTTTCTAACTTTTTACAAGACGAAGAAATCAAAACAAAGCTTTTTAAAGAAGTTTTAGGTAATGGCAAGTATAAAACGACACGTTTGATAAGAAATAGGCTTAAAATCATTTTTTACTCAAAATAACTTTTTGACTTAAAATAAGCCGTTTTAAACTAATTTTTTAATGATGTAGTATCAATTTAAGGTAATGTTACAAAAGCGGCTTAAATGTAAAATTCGATAAAAATAACTTAATAATAAATATTTAGGAATTAGATAATTGTTGATTAAATTGTTCAAAACAAAACATTTGAAAATTATAGAGTTCTTATAAAGATTTATTAAGTTTGTAAATGACTTAAATAAAAATTATGGAATATATAAATAAGTAATTTATAATTTCATATACAATGAGTTTTTTTAAAAAGCGGTCTAGACGTTTGAGAAACCAAAGACCAAATGTAAATTGGAAGACGGAAATCCTTAAAGTTTTTCTATCCGTCATTATTAAAGTTGTCATCGAAAGAGTTATCAATCGGTGATTTAAAAAATCCGTAAAGTGTTGGCGCACTTTGCGGTTTTTTTATTACGTAACAAATGTGGTAATAATTTTTTAAAAAAACAACCATTTTTTTAAAAAATTATACCAACTCCTTATAAATAATTTCAACTTCTTTAGGAAATACCACCTTACGATCCTTTGCTTCTTTTAACGGCACACCACTAACTTTAGAAATAGTTTCGTTAATCAAATTGCGTAAAAACTTTTCGGGAACTTTAGGAAACTCTTTAAAAATTTCCTGCTTTCTTTTGTAAGTATACTCTTCTTTCATATTCATAACTAGGTGGTTAAATGGTTCTCCAAAAATAACCAAAATTATCAATTCCATAAAATTAAAAATCGTAGAAAATCCTGTAAAATCGTAGAAAATCGTGGAAAATGTTAGATAATCCTGTAAAATCTTGGTAAATCCTAGAAAATCCTGACTTCGTTATTTTTTACCGCTATACTTTTGAACTCAGATTCGTTGACATAAATAAATTGGTTAGTTAGATTAAACAAGCCTATTACAGGCGTAGTTACTATTAATGTAATAGGTTTTTAAATTATGGATATCATATCAGAAGTAAATAAGGCATTATACAGGCCACTGAAAAACGGTTATCAGTATGATAAATTGATACCTAAGTTTCAAAATAGCGTGCATCATTTTGACAAAGAAAATGATGATAGCAATACCTATGATACACTCCAATTTATGCAACAATGGACCGTAAAGTATTACAAACAATTGGAAAAAGTTGCTCCACTTTTAAAAGGAGCTACACTCCAAGAAACAGTATCTAATATTTATAAATGGTTGTATTCCCATTTTCAGTATAACATAGATACTAACGTTCAAAAATTATTTGCTCCAAGTAGTGCCTGGTATTACAGAAAGAAAGGAATAGACTGCAAATCGTATAGTGTTTTAGCATCCTGTCTTTTACTGAATTTGGATATACCGCATTATTTTAGAAAGGTAAAACTACGAGGTTCAAACAATTGGGGCCATGTTTATGTAATTGTACCCACAAATTCAAGCTACTATGTGATTGACGCTACAACACATGATGACAAAGAAGTTAATTATAATGAAAAATACGATTTAAGTATGTCAGGATTAACACACATAGGACTTGCTAGTCCACTCGAAGAAAACCAAAATCAAATGTATTTGGACAATACATACGATTACCAAATGTTAGCATGTAGTTGCCAGGATCAAAACCCGATTCATTATTTAGCAGCTAGTGAAGAAGGAAGCGATGTTAATTTTGATTGGATATCCAAATTATTCAAAGACTTAAACCTTTCTAAACTATTTAATTCTATTAAATGTTGGGGCGGAACCGCTTTTGATGCTAACCGTTTACAAGCATTAATCCCTGAAATCACAAAATACTTTTTATCTATCATAGCTAAATACAACAAAGCTATTGAAGAAAAACGCTTTGAAGAAGTCCATAAAATCTATTCAGAATATTGGTTAAAAAGAAATGCTTTAATACTAACGTATATCACAAAATTTCGTGAAGGATGGAATCCTTGTTCCAATGCATCCTTTGAGTTTTTGCTTTCATTTTTAGACAATAAAATTTGGAAAGTTTTAGGACTGGCTTTTGAAAAACACATTGTAACGTATTTTGAAATTGGCCCTGATAGAATCCCTTATAATTTCACGCATTATGCCAATTCACAAGATTATTTTGATGGAGTGTATTTATGGGGAACGAATTTAGGAGTAAACATAGTCGCTTCTGAACATAGTTATTCTGTAAACAACAAACCAAAAACGGAAGAAATCCCTGCTTTTATTATAACACCTGAAATCGAAAGCGCTTTAAATAGCGATGTAGCCTCATCAAGTATCAATTTAGCTAGTGTAATGCAAACCCTGTTAACTACTGCACCGATTATCTTTTCAATTCTTGGAGCTGGTGATGGCACATCAGGCAATACTACTGGAGATTTTGAGAATACTGGAGGTTCTGGAAACATCGATTATCCAAACACTCCCAAAGTAAGTAAAGCAGGATTTGGAACTGCCGCAGGAGTAGTTATGGTTTTGGCAGCAGGCGCCTATATGCTAAAAGGAGATGATAAAACTAAAACCGTTGCCAATGTATAATTACAACTACATACACAACCAGGAACAACTTAACGGATGGCTGGGTAGAGCTTTAAAAAGACTCATTGTTAAAGTAGCGAGTTTTGTGGATAGTTCGGTAAATACGGCCACTTTTGGGATATCCTCAGAAATTGGAAGTTTTGCCAATTTGGCTCAAGACATTGGATCAGGAGGAAGTGAATTTTGGCAAAGAGGAACGTTCAACGAGTATGATGAGATTTTGTCTAATCTACAGAATGATCCTAGAGGTTTGTACGAACCTACTTTGAATGAAGAAATAGTACTTGATGATTTTTCAAATGATTTGAGTTTGATTATTCAAGACATCACAAATGAAGTTTTGGCAATCGAAAACCAAGCTTTTAGTGAAGAGAAATTGGAAAAAATAAATACCATTTTAAAAAGAGTTTCTCTTTTAAAAGAGTATCACAAATACAACGAGCTCAAAGGACTTTCAAAACCTGCTTTAGAGCTTAGAGATTTACTAATTGAAACCATGGTAATTCCTATTTTAAAAGTAGTTAGTTCACAAATGCAAGCGCAAACTAATTATGAAAAAGCAATAGTAAAATTATTAATTTCTTCAGGTGGTGTTTTAACCGAATTACAACCAGTACTGAAAAGAATTTACAACACTTTTAATGCAAACATTGAAGTGTATGTACCCAAACAAATTACTATTGGAAATAATGATACGAGTACCAATGTTGATGCAGATGGAAATACTAATCCAACAGATACCACTGGAAATAGTTCGCAACCATCGACAACACAAAATACTAAAAACATTTTAAAGAAATTCGTAATAGGCTTTGGAGTTGGCCTAATAGTCAGAAAACTCCTTAAATAATTTTAAAAACCATTTAAACCACAAAAACCATGTTTAAGAAACCGACACAAAAAACAGTAGTAGGTCAAGCTACTAAAATTGGTGCAGGAGTTATTGGAGCAAAGCTTTCAGACGGTGTGGCGGCAGTTATGCCTGAAAGCACTAACTCTTACAAAAAAGGTGCAATTGCAGTAGCTGCCTTAGTTGGAGCTGCGTGTATTGACACAAAAACAACCGCAGGAGAAGTTGCTCAATCGGCATTAGTAGGAATGGCCATCAAACAAGGAACCGATGCGGTTACCGATTTGTTAGTTCCTGCAATTGATCAACAAGACAACAGTAAAACTACTGGCAAGTTTATCAATGCCGTTGTAGGACACAATGCAGAAACCATCACACAACCTGCTCCAGTAAGCGCAAAAATGTTGAATAGCTCGTATTCTTGGAATGCAGGAACTTCTTCAACGGAAAGAGCAGTTCCCGTTTCATTACCAAGTAAAGCACCGCTAGGAGTTTAATTCAATCACGTAATCATTTAAAAAAAAAGTAAAAACAAAAACCATTTAATACCACAAAACCATGAATAACAAAGTATTTTTCAATATTGCGATTAACTTCTTAATGTTAATTCAAAATAGATTATCAAATCAATTGCAATCCGATTTTGCTAATAAAAATGTGGCCTTGCAAGACCAAGTTTTAGAACTTAAAAAAGAGATTTCAGGAGGAGGAACAATTGATCTTTTAGATGCAACAGCAGAAAGGATTGATGGCATCAATTCTTTTGATAAAAACCGTTTAAAAACAGGTAGAGCTTTTGTCTTTGATGAAGTTTCTTTAGGTTATGCAACCAATGCTGCTTCAGGATTAGAAGGAAGCATTGATTATGTGACAGCTGCTCCAAAAGAGTTGAAAAATGCCATCTTTATTGCCGAACAAGAAGGACGTGAAGTATTCCGTATGCCGGTTAAAGATTTAAACAATGTAAACGGTTTAAAAGTAGCTGATGCTTACAAAGAACTTAGAACCTTACATTATTTCGCGGATAATAGAGAGATCACTTTAAAGATTAAATTCCCTCCAGGAGTAACTTTAGATTCAGGTGTAAAACACTACGTGTATTTACGAATCAATGGTGCTCAGACTTCTAAAAAGTCAGACGCATAATATTCCCGAACCATTTTACCACAACCATAACTAAAAAGCCTTGTCTTATTGTAAGGTAAGGCTTTTTTAATTTAAAGTTTTATGAAAAAGTTTGAAACCAAAATCATTAAGGTTACACTTCCTGCTGCAAACTCTACCGTAGATTCTACCTCGATAAAATTACCTGATGGAAAAGTAATTGGTATTGCGCAAGTAAATACTGGAAATGCAACAGGTGAATTAATCAATCTATCGATTCTGAACAATGGAAATGAAGTTTTAAGTCCGAGTGATTTATCTTTTTCCAAACAACAACCAGGAGGAGGATTTTTAAACTCATTACGTCCTGTGGATTTCTCAGGAGGCTATGAGTACAATGTTAGGCTTACCGCTTACACGCCTAATAGAGCCAATGATGTTACTGTGCAAGTATTATTTGCCGTAGTACCTAACCAAGAATTAAGCAGCTGTTAAGATGAAAAAAGTAAACTACGTTAGAGCAACCATTAATCAAAGTACGGATGCCTTTCCACTAGATGGATGCATCAATCCTGTATTCCAAAACTTAGGAGATGCAGCCGTTATTATTGATGGTATTACGTATGAAAAAGAGGAAAGCTTTCCCATTCATACCAATGGATTAGCAATCGACAAAGGCAATAACGTCTCTATTACTTTTCTATCAGAAACAGGCAAAAACCTACACTTTAGATGCCTTAGAGTATCTGAAAATTCATGCAATCAATAATATAACGCTACATATTATGAGTTCAATTCAAAATACAATTAATTTTTTAAAAGAGAATCCAGAGAATTTTATTTGGATTACCAATCTAAATAACGACACACGCATTGGTCAAAATGTGTATTATAAAGACATTCCAAACGAAGATTTAGAACAATACATTTTGTCTTTAAATCCAAGTACCAAAACAAGAGCCTGGATCGAGCATCGCAAAAAGCAAGGCAATACCAATGTGAAAGTAAATGGTATGGGTTACACCATAAAATTTGATGTTGAAAGTGATAAATCTCAAAATCTGCCAGCTGTAACACCAAACAATTCTTTACCCAGTACCCAAGCCATGCCACAAGCTTTTTCTTATCCAAATCCTAGTCCAGTGGATTATGGAGCTCTTGGCAATCCTTTTGGATTATCGGCACCTGAAACCAAAGAAATGGTTCGTAAAGCTGATAAGTACGAAGCGATGAAAGAAACCTTGGAAGAGCGCACAGAAGAACTTAGAAAAATTAAAAAGGATTTTGATTTACAAGAAATTGAAAACCGAGAACTCAAAAGTAAACTAGCGATATCAGAGCAGGAAAAAACCATGGCAATCACACTTGCAAAAATGGAAAACAAATCCTTTTTGGATTCTCCTGCCTTTGAGAAACTTATTGAAAAAGCACCTGAAGTATTTGCCAATATGGCTGCTATGAAAAGCGGACAAATACCCACTCCAGGATTAAATAGTCCTCAAAGTAATTTGTCTGAAGTAAAACGGGATTTTGTGGATTACATTTCTGCAAATGAAGTTACTGATCAAGATGTAAACTTTGTGGGAGCAACTTTAAACTTCATGGGTAATGAGCAATTTAAAACAGAATTACAACAATTAATAACCAAATACAATATCTAAAATGGCTAATGTAATTATAACAGGAAAAAACTCGATTGACGAACTCAAAAGAGTAAAAGCAATTGAGAAATTAAAAGCTTTATCAACCGAAGAATTAGAGCGATTGACTTCTTTATCAGACAATAGTAAAGCAAGAGCTTATTTAAGTTCGGCTACCAAATTTACTATGTTAAAAACCTTCTTATAAAATGAAAAAACAACTATCAAACCCTTTAGCAGTTGCTGCCGTAGCCACAAATCCCGATGTGATTAGAACCACAAAAACATTAGTTATTGGTGGTGGTATTGCCTTTGCGGGGTATTATGGTTGGAAAAAATATAAAGAGTGGCAAAAGCAAAAGTTTGTGGAGAAATATGCGCATCTACCTGATGTGCAAGCAGCTATGGTGATGTACAAAGCCATGTTTTCCATTGACAAAATTGATGCGTGGCCGTTTGGCTCCATTACCATTCCTGATGGAACCGATGAGGCGCAACTCAATAGCCTAGCTTTAAAAGTTTCTTCTTTGGAAAACGTAATAAAAGCCTACAAAGTGCTTTTCGATAGCAATTTACTAACTGATGTTCTAAGCGAATTAAACAATAGAGAGCTACAAAAGTTCTTTGATTCATTGGGAGCTAAATCGGAGTATGAAGGTCAGTTTAATCCTGATGGAAGTATTAAACCACAAATACCCTTTTCAGTTGGTACCACTATTCAGGTTTTAAACCCAAACGGCACTACTATCTATAAAGCTAGTGAAGCAAACGGTGAGTATCAAAATAGTGGTGTAAAACGAGACTTTATGAAGTACTCACAAACCATTGGAGAAATTATCAAAGTGTATAGAGGAGTTACAAGCGGACAGTATTATTATGTGGTCGATGTAGCCTGGTCACTAGATACCTTTTACGGTTATGGTTGGGTAGCACACAAAGAAGTTAATATAGAGATATAATGGAAACAAAAACAAATACAGTTGGTTTTAAGGGCAAAGTTGTAGATGAGTCTGGGGAAGCGCTCGAGGGAGCACACGTGAGCATTTTAGATTATCCAAGTTTTAATGGAGTGCCTTACGGAGTTCTAACCGATGCAAAAGGTGATTTTTCTATATCGGATTTTAGTATCAATAATTACTCTAAGGTAGCCATTAGCTATGTAGGGAAAGAGCAGGTTACAGACATAGTCCTGAATCTAAATTACAAAACCATTGTAATGAAAGATGCATTTACGAATTTACCTGGTTATACGGGAACCTATAAAAAGAAACCTTGTTGGTTGTGCATTGCAGTTCTAACGGCTCTTTTTGGGTATAGTGTGTATTCGAAATAAAAATATTTAAGATACTTCTTTTTTAGTAGTTGTATTAGTAGCGAGGTTGACAGCACAGGGCAGCAATGCCCTTTGCTTCAATTTTAAAAGTATAATGATTATGGCAAATTTTAATGATTTTTTAAAAATACTTCACAATGTGGAAGGTGGTTACCAAGAGCTTGAAAACGATTCAGGTAATTACAATAGTTTAGGTCAATTAGTAGGTACTAATTGGGGTATTTCTGCAAAAACTTATGAGCGTTGGATTAAAAGACCACCGAGTAAAACCGATATGATGAATATGCCAAAATCAGTAGCAGTTGAAATTTACAAACAATGGTACTGGAATGTAATGAAAGGGAGTTCTTTTAGTAATCAATCCATTGCAAACATTATTATCGATCATGGAGTAAACGCAGGAACTGGAACCGCAGCAATGATAGCCCAAAGTGTACTAAATGATTATTTCGGATTTCATTTGTCAGAAGATGGGGTCATTGGAAACCAAACTTTAACTGCTGTCAATTCGGTAAGTCAAGAAAGATTGCATGAGTTGTATATGCAAGCAAGAATCGCCTATTATAAAAGCTTAGGAAGTTCTTTTTACAGATCATGGATGACCCGTTTAAAATCCTTTGTATTTAAAAAAAAAGCGTAATCACCTTTGGAAGTGTAGCACTTATAACCCTTACAGCCCTAACTATTAAAAAGATAAGAAATGAATAATTTATTTATACCTATTGGCAAAATATTCAATAATACAACCAAAGACTTACCTTCGGATTTTTATATCGCTGGTTCTGCTCAGGGGAATGAACTTATTTATAAAACCAATACCTATCGAACTTTTGTTCTATCGATACCAGGAACAACTATTACTAACATTAACGAGATTGTCAGAAATGGTAATGACCTCTTTTTGACGTGTAATTTTGGAGAAGATAATATCATTGTTTCACTAATTAATTGCCAAATTAAATCTAATAAGTTAGTCTATGAAGCGATTAATTACAAAGCTTTAACTGGAATTACTTTTGTTCACAGTATGGTTTTCTATGAAGACTATTTGTATTTGTCGAATCGAGTAACAGGTCAACCTGTTATTTTAGGAAAAATCAATCCCTATAATTTAGAAGAGCAAACCTATTTTCAATTACCTAATGCAGCGGGTTACATTGGTTCAACCGATACTTTAAAAGTGTACAGAGGTTATATTTATACGCTAATTTCTAACGGTAACTTAGGAGCATATCTTGTAAAAGTCGATTTATCCTTTACTTCAGTTCAAATTATTTACACTACTGGAACCACAGCTGCCAAAAGAATCAATTCACCGTATCCTTTTTACATCTACAATGATGAAATTTTCATTGTTTGGGTAAACCGATCTACAGGAGTTTATAATCGAATTGGTATTGATGTTTTGAATTTAGATGGTACAGAAGTCAGAAATTCAGGGGAACTCATTACAACCTTAGATGGAACCCAAAGACCGCATCCGCATTGGATGACCATTTTCAACGGTAAGATTGTAATTACTTCCCTTTACAATAAATTCATTTGTCGTATTGATTGTATAACTTTAGTATTGGAAGATTGTATTAATATCGGAATGACTGTAACCGATGATAATTCGATGATGCCAAACGGATATATTTATCTCAATGGAGAAGCGAATATTTATGATCCAGATTATTTACCCAAATTATTAAAAATCAAGTACGATAATTTTACCGATCTAACGGAAGAAATTCCAACTCAAAAGTTTTTTAATGGAAATGGATCAGTTGGTTCTATCAATTACAATTACACTGGAAATAAACAGCCTAAATCAAAAGAAATAGTTCTTGAAGAATTTACTTTGGATGCCTATAATGGAACTAGGTTACAACCGTCAAATGATACTATTACAGGATATCATGTGCAAAGAAGTGTCAATAAAAATATTGGTTTTTCAGTATTTAATGATGATGATTTAGGGAATTCGGCTCAAGCTAATATTACGGTAAAAGGTCCAGGACCATTGTATTCTAATAATAGTGGAATTAGTCATTATGGTGCTGGATATTCTGTAGCCTGGTTAAAGTCAAGCGGATTAGTTTATTCTGATAAAACCTTGAATATTGCTACATGGAACAATAACAACATCATTTTTAGAACAGGAGCATCCTTTGCAGCTCTTACTGAAAAGTTTACCATTTTCTCAAACGGAACCTTAAAAATTCATGTTCAACCAACTACTGATAATTCGGCTCAAGTTTTAGGTCGTGATACTTCAGGGAATATAATGGGATTGGACAATATAACGAAAGTTAGCACAGTTGCTGCTCCAACAAGCGCTACAGCTGTTGGAACAAAAGGTGAAATACGAGTTCCTGGTGATGGATTTATTTATATCTGTTTTGCAACGAATAACTGGAAAAAAATAGCAGAAACCCCTTTTTAAAATTTAGCATATGCCCTTATCAGAAATACTTAACTATCTATTTGGTTCAACCACCTTAGTTGCCATTTTCATTGCTTGGAAAACTCGAAAAGCAGAAATAAAAAAGATGGAAGCTTTATCCAATCAGGAAGTTTCAAAAAGTGAACAGGAAAAGATTATCACAGCCGATAAAGCACTTGAGTTAATCAATAAGTTAACGCTCCGAATGGATCAGGAAATGGAGAAAAGCAATAGCGTAATAGCAAAGCTTGAAGCCAAATTAGACAAAGTAGAAAGAGAACTTTTTCTATATAAAAACCAATGTTCAAAATGCAGTAATAACAAAATAGGAAAATCATGAAAACTATAATTGCATCTCTAATGGTATTATTTACTGTTGGCTTGACAATATCTTGTCGTTCCAAAAAAGTGACTGAGACTAAAACTATAGAGATAAAATCAGATAGTTTAGTCCAGGACACATATGTAAATAAAGTAGTAGAAATTTCTAAGGCGGTCAGTGATAGTAGCGCAATGTATTTACCCAATTTAGAAACAGGCCAAGGCAAAGATTGTGATAGTTTGTGTAATGAGAAATATAGAAACGCTTTAAAGTCAATTAATTTTTATAAGAAAAGCGGAGAAAACAGCTATAAAATGTTTTATGATTAAAAGACACAATTGCTGTACACCATTGCCAATATGCAAGAAACCATCAATACCAAAACCGATAGTATTTCTAAACTTCAAAAAAAGCAGCATTCCACAAAAGAAGTTGTAAGAGTCGTAGAAAAGAAAGTCTATCCCAAATGGCTTTTAGTTTTTGCTTTTCTGGGTGTTTTGTTTGTGATTTTCTTAGGGTATCGATTCAGTTTAATTTTTAAACCTTGATTATGAAACTAACTACAAAAACAAAAATTGCCATTGGTTTAGCAGCTTTCGGATTAATCACTGCTTATGGCTCCAAAAAGATTGCCGACTATCAAACGGTGATTAATAATTTACTATTCAATATCAATAGCATTTATAATGTTAGAGTTAAAGGAACCAAGTTACTTTTTGATATTTCGGTGAAGTTTACCAATACCACGCAATACGATTTTACAGTAAATACTTTGGGCTTAGTTGCAGTTAAAAAGATAAAAGTATATCGCGAAAATGTATTGATTGGAGAAGCCAATTCGGATATTACACAAATTGAAATACTAGCTTTTAATTCTTCCATCATTAAAGATATTACCATTGAAACCAACTATTTACACCTTGTAAATGAACTATTGGATTTTGAACAATTCACCGATATCAGCAAGTGGAAAACTGAAATAGTAGTCGAAGCACTTGGACAAACTTACATATTAGAACAACCTTTACAATAAAAACCATTTAACCACTTTACCATGACACTAATAGAGAAATTTAATAATTTAAACGCAAACACAGTTAAAAGAAAACACATCGAATCGATATTACTTCAAGCCAAAGAAGAAAACGAAGTGAATATTGTTTACAGATTATCCAGGTTATTGAACCAATATCCTGAATCGGATTATTTTACTTTAACGGTTAATCAATATGATGGCGGTGCTTTAAATGCTCCAAGACATGTTGGGAATTATAAATTAGCTTTAGATGAATGTGGCAGATTAAAGAAAGGTTGGAAGTTTGAAAACGGAAACGTGGTTAAAGTCGAAAAGCCAAAGGTGAAGAAATCAAAACCTGTAAAAGTAAAAAGTCCGGTTGTTAAAAAAGCAAGTGTCAAAAAACAAGTTGCAGCCAAAGTGGAGCCAAAGAAGATCCAGGAACAAACTTTTGAAAAAGATATCATTAAACCTGAAGAGTGGATAAAAGCAGGTGTTAGAAAATCAACGAGTTTGATTAAAAAGTACTTGAAAGAAAAATACAACATCAAAGCTACTGTTAGAAGTGATTTTTATTCAGGTGGAAGCAGTTTGCATGTAAGTTATGTTATGGGACCTGAATCGGATATGATAGAAAGCGAATTAAAGCGTTTGCAGTATGGCCGTTTTGATGGAATGACAGATATGTATAACTATCATGATGAAGCTTTCAATGGCATTGTTTTGGATGGATATCGCTTGTATGAATACAAATATGTTTTTGTAGATCAGAATTTATCCGAGAGCTTTAAAATACGTTTAGCTACTGAGGTAAGTAAAGTAGCCAATTATGCGGATGTTCCTGTTATGGATGGTACCAAAGAAAGCTATTACAAGTACTTTGGAACTTCTTTTATGCATTACAGTTCCTGGAGTGAATTGTTTTATTATTTAACTAAAGGAAATAAGAATTTTGTAACTCAAAACGAAGAGTCCATTCAAAATTTGAAAGCAGTTCGTGATGAAGAAGGCAATAAGTTTTATTTTACCTATACTTTTGAAGGCAAAGAATACAATACCAAAAAGCCAAAAATCTATCCAACTAAAATGGTTAAAGAAAAGACGATTGTAAAAAATAAGATTGTCTTTTTTGATCATGGAAAAAATACGGTGGCTGTTATCGGTCATTTAGGAGAAATCGAAAGAGAATTAGAAGAGCTTGGAGGACAACATAGTCATACAATCAAGCACGATGGAAAAGAGCATTCGGGTTATATTTTCAATAAATCCAAATCGAACCAGGTTATTGATGTTTTAATTGATTATGCCAAACAAGATGAAGTAAGTTCTTTAAATTCTTCTTTACCAACTCATTTTGAAATTGAAAATGCTCCAGTGGAAACGATTGTTATTCCAAATAGTAACGTAAAAACGGCTACGAGTTTTAATCCAATTGTGGTGCAGCCTTCAGCTCCAGTTGTTCAATCTTTACCAACTCAAGAAGTAAAAGGAGAATTACCAATCGAAAATACACCAACTACTTCAGAAGTAAGAAATGTTAGTATGCCTGAGCGAAAAGTAACAGCTCCAAAACCAACAAATCCCTATGTAAAATCCATGGCCGATTGTGGCAATAATGGTAATGCCAATTACTTTGATTTTTATGGACCGTTAGGTGAGTTTTTAGGAGATTTGGAAGTAAAACCACAAGAAAGTATAGTCGTTACAATCGACGCACCACAAGGAGCAGGAAAAACTCGTTTGTTATTCCAAATCATCAATATGGTGACTTCAGCAGGTTATAATCCTTTGTTTTTATCCTTAGAAGAGCATCCTGATTCTAGTTTGTTTACTGGAAAAAGAGATGAGTACCTTAGCGAAGAAAATAAAAATAAAGTACACACAATGGGTTCCTTACCTGATACGCCTAGTAAATTGTATGAAATCATAGAAAACTATGAGATTGTTTTTATTGATAGCTTTGGAAAGCTCTATAATGGAATTGACCTAGACAAAGATATTAGAAAGCGTTACAATGGTAAATTATTCTTTGTGATTTACCAAAGAACGCAAGATGGAAAAATGCGTGGTGGTTCCGCTTCACAATTCGATGCGGATGCGACTATGAAAGTTGAAAAAGACGCAACCGATTATAAAAACAGTTACGCCTATTTTGATAAACATAGATATCAATCTATCCCACTGGGAGAATTGAAGTATAATATTTTTAGTAGGGAGTTGGTTTAAAAATTTTTTGATTAATTATTTTTATATATGATTTAATCTATTAATATTTTAAATGTTATTTTTTTATTTGTTGTGAATCTACTAATTTGTAGTTAGAGATTTTAAAATTTTCATTTAGCCACTGAAAATACATAGGATTATATTTTGGATTTAAATGTTCGGAAATTTGTTTTCCAATAGTAGATAATTCATAAAACCCAGGGAATCTAATATTAAAATTATTGGTTAGTGCTTCAAAAATCATTCTCTTATCAAAATATCTTACTAAAACTTTCTTTTTATCTAAATTCGAAATTTCTTGAGACATAGTATTTGGTAAAATTAATCCTAATGTTTGTAATTCTTGAAATATACCATAATGAATACCTTCTAAATCAATTTGATTGAAATAAGATTCACTATTAAAAAAAATTTGTTCAGGAATCATGTAATCGTTAATGCATAATACGCAAACTTTTTCAAATAATTCTAACTCTGATTTTCCAAGCATTTTTAATGTTTGTAATGTTCTCATAGAATAAGTTCCTGGTTTATTGTACTCACCAGCTATTATTTTTGCTATTAATTCTTGCATTTCCTCATTTGAAACTGTTTTTGCATGATCAATAGTATTCCAAAAAAAATCGTTATCAATTTTAATATCATTAGGTTTTCTCTCGTCTATATATTTAGTACTCTTAACGGCAATATTTATTAAGTTTTCAGTACTTCTCATATATTCAATATACTGCATTCCAATTATACCATTATCTTTTGCTTTTTCATATTCGTCATGAATTATTTTTTTTCTAACTTCACCTTCGGCTGCCCATTTGCTTAAGCGAAAACCAACAGCTTTATCTATTATAGTTGTAAACAAATTTGTATTAGCTACTCTTGAAGCACTTTCAATTGCTGTTAACAATGATTTTGGGTCTGTCATGATTTATTTTTGATACTAATTAATTGTACATAAAGTCTTAATATTTATTTATACGTACACAATTAAAAATAGTTTCATTTTTATCATTTAAAATTTCTAAATCTAATGTTTTTCAAAATCCAATAACTTATTAACATAGAAAACAAATTCAATTTTCTTATCTAATTTTGTAAAATGATAACCCCCGATCAACTAGATAAAATATTTACAATTTTTAAGCAGGTTAATTCCAACCTACATGGAAATGTGCAATTATATAATCCAGCTTATAAGTATAGGCCTAATGACATAGTAAAACTTGAAAAAGACAGAAAGATAACTGCGGTTTGGTTGGATTTTGAATCGGTTAATGAATGGAAATTAAGAATCCTCTTTAAACGCCATAAAGAAGTACCCCACCAATTTTTTATAAAGCAAGTAAATGATTTTTATAGAATAGGGTGGAAGGCTATTTGATTAAATCGCTATAATCTTCAGGAAGCGTAGCGTCTATATCTCTTAAATACTTTTCTAAAGCTGTCATGGTTGTATGGCCAGTAATTAGCATCAATTTACTTTTCGCTTCAAATGGAGTTGAATTTTTAATTAATTCGTTGTACAATTTTGTAATGTATGTATGTCGAAAACTATACAAACCATAATCTTCGCCTAGTTTAAGAGGTTTTTTAATGACCTCGTTAAAACGTTTTGAAAAATAATCTCTTTTATTAGTTTCTTTAGTTGCCCAATCACCACCAATAGAGTTGGGTGTAAATAAAAAATATTCTTGATTTATAGTATTTAATTCAGGTAGTTCCTGGATCAGAACATCAGGAATAATTTTTACTTTGTCAATTTTGTTTTTAGCACGAACAAATAGTTTTCTTTCTTCAATGTTTATATCTTTTATTTTCAATCTTACGACTTCCACTGGTCTTAAAAAATTATAGGATATAAACTGAACGAATAATTTTAAAATCAAATCTTGATTTAGTTTTTCAAAAATGGCTTCTTCTTGCTTTTTTGAATAGGTTTTATTTCGTTCGGTTTTTGTCTTTAAAATTGGAATTTTAGAAACAAAATTTGTTTTGATAATTTCATCATCTTCAAGAAGCTGAAATAAAGCAGATAAATTACTACGAGTATTATTTCTATTTCTAGCACTCGTTTTTTCTAAAATTTCATTTAGATAGATGGTTACAATCTTCTTATTGATATGCTCAATAGATAATAATTCATGGATTTGATTATCATTTAGCCACCTAACAAATTTGTTAATTCTAATTTTAAAATCACTGTAGGAGTTTTCAGAAAGTGTGTTTTTCTTATTTTTTAAAGCGTAGTCTACAGCTTCTTTTATAGTATATTGTTTGATTTCTTCGTCTAAAAGACTTTTCTCATAAGGATTGAAACCATTTTTTAATAAGTTTTCTATGGCCCAACATAAGTTTTTTGCAGCTTCTTTTCTTTCGTGAATAGAAGAATACTTATTAATACCAGCATAAATGGGAGTTTGTCTTTCTAATTTGCCACTATGAGGATTACGGTAAGAATAGTAAACATACCATCTTTTCTTGATATCGCCTTTAGCATCGTAAATTTTAGGTTTAGAGAATAACTTCAAATCGTATGCGTTTTCGTATGCGTTTCCGTATGCGTTTGTTAAAATTAGCTTAGTTAAGGACATAAAAAAAGCGGTTTTAAATTTCTTCAAAACCGCATAAAATCTAATGTTTTTAAGTCCTTGACTTTCGTAGCGAAGACGGGAGTTGAACCCGTGACCTCAGGGTTATGAATCCTGCGCTCTAACCAACTGAGCTACCTCGCCATTATTGTTGGTTGTGCATCTCTCAATGCGGGTGCAAATATATAATTAATTCTCTTTAGTGCAAATATTTTTCCGTAAAAAATTTTATAAAAAAAAATCTGATTTTTTCTTTTTGGTTTTTTAGATTATTCTCTATATATTTCCAAAATAAATTTTTAAAAATGGAAGTTAAATTAAAATACGAACTAGAATTCCCCATTCATGCCTCGCCTTCATTATTATATCAATATATATCCACTCCTTCTGGTTTATCTGAATGGTTTGCAGATAACGTTAATTCGAGAGGAGAACTTTTTACCTTTATTTGGGACGATTCCGAAGAGAAAGCAAAGCTTATTGCTAAAAGAACTGGAGAACGCGTAAAGTTTCGTTGGTTAGACCAAGACGGTGATGATACGGATTACTTTTTCGAAATTAAAATTATGGAAGATGAAATTACCAAAGATGTGTCTTTAGTAGTAGTGGATTTCTCTGAAGAAGATGAAATGGAAGAGTCAAAATTACTATGGGAAAATCAGGTTTCTGACTTGAAACATGTGCTAGGTTCTGTGTAAAACTCAATTTTATAAAGTATATTTGTCCCGATTTTAATCGGGACTTTTTTATTATGGTAAATTTTAATGGAACTATTCTAGAAGATAGTAAGGTATATATTGAAAGCAATAGAGGTTTTTTATTTGGAGATAGTGTGTTTGAAACAGTTAAAGTTTTAGACAAAAAAGTCTTATTTTTAGAAGACCATTATTTTAGATTGATGGCTACCATGCGTATTTTTAGAATGGAAATCCCAATGTCTTTTACTATGGAGTTTGTGGAAGAGCAAATTTTACTTTTGGTGGAATCCCAAATGCAGTCTGCAATGTCTTATCGCGTTCGCTTCTCTGTTTTTAGAGAAGGTACGGGTTTTTATTTGCCTAAAACCAATGAAGTGTCTTATTTGATTACTATCTTGCCTTTAGAGAGTGAAATCTATTATATTAAGAAAGGGGCTTATGAGGTGGAATTGTACAAAGATGCCTATGTGACAAAGCAATTGTTTTCTTCTTTGAAATCTAATAACAAAATGATTCAAATTACGGGAAGTATTTTTGCTGCTGAAAATGGATATGACAATTGTTTATTACTTAATGATGAAAAAAATGTCATTGAGGCTTTACAGGGTAATTTGTTCATGCGTATGGGAACTACATTAATTACTCCACCTGTAACAGAAGGATGCTTAAATGGTATTATGCGTAAGCAAATTTTAACCATTGCAAAACGATTGGAGGGTTATGAAGTTGTTGAAAAATCAATATCTCCGTTTGATTTACAAAAAGCAGACGAATTGTTTATTACAAATGTAATTGTAGGAATACAGCCTATCACTAAATATAGAAAAAAGGAATATCAGATACTTTTAGCAGAAGAATTACTGTTAAAATTAAATGCGTTAATTCGTCTTAATTAAGAATAGGGTCTGAAGGAGCATTAGAAAACAATACATATTCACCTCCTTGTTCTTGAATTTTTTCCTTCCAAAAGGATTGTGAAGATTTTGAAAGCAACTCACTTTTTTGATTGTTTTCAGTGATGATCCAAGAATTCTCTTTCAATTCATTTTCTAATTGATTTACTGCCCAACCGCTGTATCCTAAAAAGAAGCGAATGTTATGTTTTGAAATTTCGCCTTGATTAATAAGTGTTTTGGTGGTTTCAAAATCACCACCCCAATAGATACCATTCGCAATTTCAATGCTACCAGGAATAATATGTGGAATGTTGTGAATGAAATATAAATTGTCTTGTTCAACAGGGCCACCGTTGTAAACTTTAAAAGACGCATTAATTTCTGGGACCAAATCGTTGATACTATATCCTAAAGGTTTATTAAGAATAAAGCCAACAGATCCGTCAGTATTATGCTCTGCCAATAAAACTACCGATCGGTTAAAAGAAAAATCGCCTAGCGTGGAAGGTTCTGCTATCAGCAAATGTCCTTTTTTGGGTAAAACTGATATCATAAGCAAATTATTTTTACCTAAAATTATCAAAAAATCTTTACAAAATCAAATATTTGAAGCATAAGTTTAAAAAAAAATCCCGTTTTCACGGGATTTTTAAGTTGTATGTAAAAAAATATTATTTGTTTACTGCTCCGTCTAATTCAGCACCAGCTTTGAATTTAACTACATTTTTAGCAGCAATTTTAATAGTCTTACCAGTTTGTGGGTTTCTACCATCTCTAGCAGCTCTTTTAGATACAGACCAAGAACCAAATCCTACTAATGAAACTCTTCCACCTTTTTTCAAAGTTCCTTCCACGTTGCTTAAAAATGATTCTAAAGCTAATTTAGCAGCTGCTTTTGTAATTCCAGCAGAAGCTGCCATTGCATCGATTAATTCTGATTTGTTCATAATAAAATGTTTATTAATTTGGTTAAACTTAATTATTTCTACACAAATTTAGTCGTATAACTGAATTGTGCAAGTGTTTGCTGTGATTTTACCTTAAAATGTTAATAAAACATGTTTTTTGTTAATAACCTCTTACTTTTTTTACAAACAAATGTTTTTTCTTAGTGTTTGCAAGGCTTAAAAAGCCATTGCATTTTCTGAAAATTGAATTCCATTTAAGAGTTCACCAGTTTCCATTTTTCTTTTTCCAGGGAATTGTAAACTTTTTACGTAAAGATATCCATCAGTAACCGCAATTTTAAGTTCTTTTTTGGTAGCTAAAATTTGACCAGACAAATGTTTGTGATTTTCTTTTTCAAAAACAACGTTATACAATTTTACATTCCATTCGTTTTCACCATCTTTAAAAAAGGTCCATGCGGCTGGATAAGGATTTAAACCTCTAATTAAATTATAAATTTGAATTCCCGATTTACTCCAATCAATTTTACAATTATCTTTATTGAGTTTATAAGCGGTTTTGATTGCTGAAGTATCTTCTTGTAGTGTCGTTTTCACATCTCCTTTTGAAATGATGCTTAGTGTTTCTAAAACAGCTTCACTTCCTAAATGCATTAAACGATCATGAAGCGTACCTACTGTTTCCTCTGAACCAATTGTTGTTTCTTTATGAAGTATCATAGCACCCGTATCAATTTTGTCGTCTATAAAAAACGTGGTAACACCAGTTTTAGTTTCTCCGTTTATGATAGCCCAATTAATAGGAGCAGCACCTCTATATTGTGGTAATAAAGAAGCATGTAGATTAAAAGTGCCATACTTAGGCATCTTCCAAACCGCTTCAGGAAGCATCCTAAAAGCCACAACAACATTTAAATTGGCTTCTAAGCTTTTTAATTCAGATAAAAATTCTTCTGATTTTAAATTAGTAGGTTGTAATAAGCGTAAATTTTTTTGTAAAGCATATTCTTTTACAGCACTAGTACTTATTTTTTGACCTCTACCAGCAGGTTTGTCGGGAGCGGTAATAACACCTACAATGTCATAGTTGTTTTGATATATAGTGTCGAGAATGCCTACAGCAAAGTCAGGTGTTCCCATAAATACAATTTTTAATTTTTCCATTCTAATATATAATATTGATTGTAGGTATTAATGGCTATTTTGTTGTTTTCAAGTAGCGTTTGTATAGCAAAGATAACTTCTTCTGTTGTTTTATCAAGACGATTTTCTATTTCTCTGGAGCTAAGCGGTTCATTTTCTAGTAAGGAAAGAATTTGTGATATGCCTTCTTCTGATATTTTGTTTTTTTGACTTACACAATAGGAACAAATACCACAGTTTTTTGTTTTCTTTTCGTCGAAATACTGCAGTAAAATACGACTTTTGCATTGGTCTTTAGAAATGAAGTTAATCACGCTTTTTAATTGGTTAACTTTAATTTCATTTTGTTTTTCTAAAGGTTTTGAGATTCGATTAATAGTTAAAGCATCTTCTCTTACTTCATTAAAAGTAATTCGACTGTCATTATTTTGAATATGCAATACAATTGTATGGCTCTTCTCTAAATCGGTTATCGTTTTCAAGACTTCTTTCTCGTTAGTTCCAGATTTTTTGGCTACGAGACTTATGTTGATTAAAGTTTCTATTTCAAAAACGCCTGGATACGTTCTTAAAATACTCGTAATAATTTCTTCCGATTTTGGATGTAAACTCATGTATCGAATTACTTCCTTGCTGGGAACCGTAAATTGAAGGCTCACTTTTTCTGAATATTCATTTTGCAAGGTTATTACGCCTTGTCGGTCTAAATACTGCAAGGCATTAAACGTTTTAAGTACGGGAAAGTTGTATAGCGAACAAAACTGATTTAAATTGAAATTAAAAGATTCATTAAAACCTTCTCCATAGGCAATTTGAAAGTAGTTATTTAGCCTAATATATATATCTTTTAAAAAGGTTTTATCTGGAAGAGAAGATAAAAATTGTTTTTTGGCAATATCAATATCACCCACACTAACAAGAAGTATTCCAAATGCTTTCTCGCCGTTTCTTCCTGCTCTTCCTGCTTCTTGGTAATAATTTTCTAAACTCTCTGGAAGTTGAATGTGAATTACAGTTTTAACATCAGGTTTGTCAATTCCCATTCCAAAAGCATTGGTAGCCACCATGACTTGTACTTTGTTTTCTAACCAAAGTTGCATGTTACTTTCTTTTTCTTTTGCTGGCAAACCACCATGAAAATAAGTGCTTTTTAGTCCTAATGACTGTAATTGACCTGCTATTTCTAAACAAGATTTACGATTGCGAACATAAATGATGCTCGATTGTGTATTTTTGCTTAAAATTTGCCTAACCTTGTATAATTTATCTTCTGTTTCAATTACATGATAGGCTAAGTTACTTCTTTCAAATGACTTTTGAAACCGAACAGGGTTTTCTAGAGCCAAATGTTCAATAATATCTTCTTTAACCCGTTGGGTTGCAGATGCAGTTAAAGCTAAAAAAGGGACTCTAGGAAAATGGTTTTTTAAATCTTTAATATTGAGATAGGAAGGTCTAAAATCATGTCCCCATTGACTCACACAATGCGCTTCATCAATAGCGATTAAATTGATAGGCAATCGTTTTAGCCTTTCTATAATCCAATCTTGCTGCATTCTTTCTGGTGAAAGATATAAGAATTTGTAATTGCCAAATTCACAATTGTCTAATAAATCAATGGTTTCATTTTGAGTTATGCCTCCTAATAAAGAAATGGCTTTTATGCCTTTGTTTTGTAAATTTTGTACTTGATCTTTAATAAGTGCAATTAAAGGTGAAATGACCAAACAAATTCCGTCCATTTGCATGCCTGGAATTTGATAACAAATCGATTTTCCTCCGCTGGTAGGTAATAATGCAAAGGTGTCTTTACCTTCTAAAACAGCATGAATAATTTCTTCTTGAAGCGGTCTAAAAGAGTTATGCTTCCAATAGGTTTGAAGAATTTGTAAAGGCTTAGACATTTTTTAATGGTAATTACTGGGGCTAAATTTACTAATTATTTCTGAATGAAATCCATTAGAAAAGCCACGCGTTTTTCTACCGTATCTTTAGG
This sequence comes from Flavobacterium sp. NRK F7, assembly GCF_024054195.1. Lineage (GTDB taxonomy): Bacteria > Bacteroidota > Bacteroidia > Flavobacteriales > Flavobacteriaceae > Flavobacterium. The sequence goes on from NZ_JAMXLB010000001.1 coordinate 1,669,207, forward strand.
CACATGAATTAATTCATACCCATATGTTTTGTAGGTTTTTTCTAAATGCAATTGAATTTGAACTGCTTCTTCAAAAGATTCATATCGCTCATTGTCACTGGTGTATATTTCTTTCCAAGGCGGTAATACAAAAACTTTAGTGTAGGTGTGTGCTAAACAAGCTTGATGAAATTGTTCGGGATAGCTGTCTCCAATAAAATTCATATAGGCAATTACATCAGGTAAACCTCTGTCAATAAATACTACTTCGGCCTTTTCTTGAATGGCTTGATGGTATTGATGAATGCGTCCTTGTAATAATAATTCACTAAATAAAAGTGGGTTTTCAAGAAATAATTGCTCAATTCCATCTTGTTGTGCTTTTTGAATTACTTCTCTTGATATTTCTGGATAACAAATGTATCCTTTTTGAGTTAATGCATTAATTAAAGTGGTTTTGCCAGAACTTGGGCCACCGATCAAAACAATTATTTCTTTCTCCATTCCCTTAAAACTAAAACGCAAAAGTAAGTTTTTTTTAAAAATCTAATCCATATTTCAAATTTATGTTCTTCAAAATATTTATTCTTAACTTAAAAAAGTATATTTGCTACTCTAAAAAAAATGAAGATGGATAAGAAAACGGAAGACTTTTACATTCGTTTGAAAGAAGAATTGGCAAATACTTCGATGTGGCCAACAGAATATTTATTTAAATTTATTGTTCCTTCAAATGCTGAAAAAGTAGAAATAGTTGAAAATGCTTTTAATGAAATGGGAGCAGTTATTAATACAACACAGTCAAAAACAGGAAAATACACTAGTGTTTCTATTAGTGTTCAAATGAAAAGTCCACAAAGCGTTATTGATAAATATCAAGAATTATCTGTTGTGGAAGGAATCATATCATTATAATTATGGAAGTAAAAACGGAAGCAGTATCACAATTGGAATATAATTCATTGCGTGAACCATTAATTATTCCTGAATATGGAAGACATTTACAGAAGTTAATCGATCAGGTTACTGAAATTAAAGATAAAGAAGAACGCAATAAAGCCGCTAAATACGTAATTTCGGTGATGGGTTCTTTAAATCCTCATTTAAGAGATGTGCCCGATTTTCAACATAAATTATGGGATCAGCTGTTCATTATGTCTGATTTTAAATTGGATGTAGATTCTCCTTATCCTATTCCTTCACGAGAGGTATTAAATCAAAGGCCTGAGATATTAAATTATCCGCAAAATTTTCCTAAATATCGTTTTTACGGAAATAATATTACCTATATGATTGATGTAGCCATGAAATGGGAAGAAGGCGACTTAAAAAGTGCTTTAATTCTGGTAATTGCTAACCATATGAAAAAATGCTATTTGAGTTGGAACAAAGAAACAGTAGAAGATGAGGTTATTTTTCAACATTTGTTAGAATTGTCAGATGGGAAAATCAATTTGTTTAAAACCAATGAAGAACTTTCTAATTCACATAATTTAATGAAAGTGAATAAAAAAGTATCTAATAAATCTCAATTTAATTCTGGAAATAAGAATACGAACTCCAAAAATCACAAAAAGAAAACCAACAATAACACTAAAAACCACAAAAGGAATTAATTTTCATGGGAACATTTAAAATTGAAGGTGGAAAACCACTAAAAGGTGATATTACTCCACAAGGAGCTAAAAATGAGGCATTACAGGTTTTATGTCCGGTGTTGTTAACCTCAGAAAAAGTTAGGGTAACCAATATTCCAGATATTATTGATGTCAATAAATTAATAACCTTACTGGGGAATTTAGGTGTTAAGATTCAAAAAAATGGAGCAGGAGATTATACTTTTCAAGCAGATGAGGTTAATGTTGATTATTTAAAGACTGAAGCATTTAAGAAAGAAGGTGGAAGTCTAAGAGGCTCGATTATGATTGTTGGCCCTTTGTTAGCGCGTTTTGGTTGTGGATATATCCCAAAGCCAGGAGGAGATAAAATTGGACGTAGACGTTTAGACACGCATTTTGAGGGCTTTATTAATTTGGGAGCCAAATTCAGATACGAAAGAGAAGATCATTTTTATGGTGTTGAAATCGATGGTAAATTACAAGGAACGTACATGTTGCTTGATGAAGCGTCAGTTACTGGAACGGCTAATATTGTTATGGCGGCTGTTTTAGCAGAAGGAACAACTACTATTTATAACGCAGCTTGCGAACCTTATCTACAACAATTGTGTAAAATGTTGAATTCTATGGGAGCCAAAATTCAAGGTATTGGTTCCAATTTATTAACCATTGAAGGTGTTGAAACTTTAGGGGGTTGCGAACATAGAATTTTGCCTGATATGATTGAAATTGGTTCGTGGATTGGTCTTGCTGCAATGACTCGAAGTGAAATTACCATAAAAAATGTTAGCTGGGATAATTTAGGACAAATTCCAAACGTTTTCCGTAAACTAGGAATTACATTAGAAAGAAAAGGAGATGATATTTATATTCCTGCTCATAAAGACGGTTATAAAATAAAAACCGATATTGATGGTTCTATTTTAACGGTAGCCGATGCACCATGGCCTGGTTTTACTCCTGATTTATTGAGTATCGTTTTGGTAGTGGCAACTCAAGCAGAAGGGGATGTTTTAATTCACCAAAAAATGTTTGAAAGTCGATTGTTTTTTGTGGATAAATTAATTGATATGGGTGCCAAAATTATGCTGTGTGACCCTCATAGAGCGGTTGTAATGGGACATAATTTTCAATCACAATTAAAAGCGACTACGATGAGTTCACCAGATATTCGTGCGGGAATTTCGTTATTAATTGCGGCCTTAACGGCTAAAGGATCGAGTACGATTCAAAATATTGAGCAAATTGATAGAGGTTATGAAAGAATAGACGAACGCTTAAGAGCGCTTGGAGCAGATATCGTGAGAGTCTAATATCTTTTCTAGATAAAATAAAAAAATCCAAATTCTTTTTTTGAATTTGGATTTTTTTATGTTTTTTTTTGATTAAAAACGCAAGCCAAATAAAATTCCGTCTCCTTGGTAACCATTTTGATAGGCTCTTACATAATCAATGCGTAAAAATCGGAATTTACCAAAACCAATATTATCAAAACCTACACTAAACTCCTGATACGGTTTTACGTTTGGAACATTAATTTGGTGAAAACCACCTACTAAATTCCATTGCAATTTGTTTAATAATGGAATTTTATTCATAATATATCCTTTAAAATTATGTTGTAGGTGCGTTTCTATATAAGCATCATTAGTAGAATGCGTATAATAAGGCAATAAATTAAAAGCATTCGTATAATTTCCTCTGAAATTCACGTGGGTTTGATTTCCATTGAAATGTTTGTAGTCGATAAAAGAAATATTGTCCGCATTAAAGAATTTTCCACCTCTAATGTTAAAGTCAAATTCTCCTTTGTTTCCAAAAGTTTTACTGTAATCTATTCGAGCCGCTACAAAATCATAATTGTAATTGGATGCACTACCTCCAAATGTTTTTTCGTAAGAAAAACTAAGAATGGGATAGTTATCATTTTGTATATTAATTTTCCCATCTGGTCTAGAAATATACTTTTGTCCAAAAAGAATACGAGTTGAAATTCCAGCTTTATACAAACTATGTTTAGTAAATCCAGAAGTATAGTCAAAAGGATTTAAAGGATCATTAGAAGTGTATACATCATCGTTTTTAATAAGTGTGTAATCAGTAGTATTAAAAAGAGAATGTCGGTTTTCATAGGAAAGATTTGCGTTGATGAAAATTCCGTTGACCAATTCTTGTCCGTACTTAATTTCAGCAAATTCTTTATTGTACAATTTCATAAAGTTGTTTTTAAAGAAAAGGGTACTTACCGTATTTACAAAGTTAGGAATCGGTTCGTTGCTGTTAAATTGACTTACAGTGCTACCACCAGAAAGAGATAGGTTCGCGTAATTTTTAGTATTAAATCGGTGGAAATATCGACCCACAACGCGTAATCGATCTTCTGAAAAACCATAATTGAATTTTGAACTTATAGAAGTAAATTTACCGGTTTCTTCGTTCCATTTTCTAAAAGAAAAACCACTATCTAAATTCCATCCTTGAACGGTATTAAAACTTATAGAAGAGAAGTTTAGTAGTCCGTCGTAGGAAAAATTCCAATTTTTAAACGAATTTTTATAAGTGTATCCAGTTATAATATCAAAAACTTTAAACGTATTTGATTTCGCATCGATAGAGTCTAAATACGTTTGAGATTTACGAATGGTTTGTATGCTGTCTTTTTTGGTATAATTACTTACTTCTTCATCTGTAAGCGGAACAGGTCGAGTCGTTTGCCAAAACGTATCTTCTTTTTTATTTGCATTTTCAGCAAATGTGACAATTTCTTTACCAAAGGTTTTTTTGTCGAAGTTCTCTTTAAAGTTATAATTACTAAAAACATGAGTGAATTTCCCAGTGAATTTCATTCCGAAAATACCAGCATCAAAATCTAACGATTGTACATTTTTGACCCAAAGTTTTTCTTCCATATTATAGCTAAAATTTTGAAGGAGTTTCATGGTTTCTAAAATAGGTTGTTGCATGCGATATCCTTTAATATCTAGATCAATACCATAAATGGCCCAAGTATCTTCAACAATATAAATATAACCTTCAAAAACAGGTTCTTTATCTCTTTTAGGTGTTACATTAATTTTATTGATTAATTGTTTTTTATCATCATAAAAAGAACTTTCTAATTTGTATCGGTAATAATTAAAAGCGTTGTCAGCAATAGGTGAAATCATGTTAATGCCAAAATCTACATAATTTTCATAGAAATCATAATTGGTATTCAATGCGGTGTTATAACTAAATCCGTTATCGTTACCAGCTATTTTGGAAGCAATGATTTCTTCTTTCAAATTATTAGGTTTCTCAAATTTAATTTTGGAAACCGTTTCTGATAAATAAATAACACCACTTCTTGTGGAATCTAAACTTCCATCTAAATCGCCAATTTCAACACCCATAAATTTTTCAGGTATATCTTTCACTCTAAAAATACCTCTAGAATAGAAATCGGCTTCGAATTTATCGGTTTTATCGGCATTGATTTTTTTATTTGCGATGGCTTTTTTGATAATCTCATCTGCTGGATTGATACCATTTTGTACCACAACCTCATTCAATTGGAAATCTTCTTCTTGAAGGGTGACATCGTAGATAAAAGGGTTTTGCGTAATGTTTAAGACATGTTTTTGAGTTTTGTAACCAAGGTATTGAAAAAGCAAGGTGACATTTTTAGCCGTATTTACATTCAATTCATATTTACCATTTTCATTTGTAGTGGTGCCAATGTACGTGTTTTCAATATAGATATTTACATAAGGAAGTGGATTGCCATTAGAATCAGTAACAGTTCCTTTAATTTGAGCTGAAAGAAAACTAGTTATTAAAATGAAGGCTAGCGTAATTTTTTTTTTCATGTTTGTTATACGTTTATACAATAGAAGACGAGTTCGCTTAAAAAAAGGTTGTACGTTATTATAAAAAAGATTGAACGGCCAACTCGTAACTTTGTAAGCCAAAACCAATTATAACACCTTTTGCATTCGGGGAAATATAGGATTGATGTCTAAATTCTTCTCTTGAAAAGGTATTGGAAATATGTACTTCAATGACAGGAGTTGTAATTCCTTTAACGGCATCACCAATGCCTATTGAAGTATGTGTATAAGCACCAGCATTCAAAATGATACCATCATATGAAAAACCATAAGCATGAAGTTGATCTATGAGTTCGCCTTCAATATTACTTTGAAAATAAGTAAAAGATATTTTAGGAAATTTACTTTTTAAAGTAGAAAGATAAGTTTCAAAAGTTAAGTTTCCATAAATTTCAGGTTCTCTTTTTCCTAATAAATTGAGATTGGGACCATTAAGTATTGCTATTTTCATATTTGCTTTAGATTTCAAGTAAAAATAAAAAAACCATTCGTTTGAAGAATGGTTTTATCAAAAGTTTATGATTTAATACATACAATTTTAAACTTTTATTTGAATTTTATTTTCAGAGAATTCTAAAAGTTAAATAGAATAGATTAATATTTTTTCTAATTAATTTACCTCTTAATAGATTGTTTTATAGTGGTTTTCACTTTTAAATAAAACCAACTTTAAATTAAAATTTGAAGTCTTTTTAACCCTTAAAAGTTAGAATTTTGTAAGATTTATAATGAAATTAGTGTTAAAAAAAGTTTATTTTTAGTAAATATCAATTCTAAATAAAAACACAACTAATTGATTTTCAATAATTAATATTTTTTTAAATAAAAAAAAAGTTAAATATGAAACAATTTTTGTAAGAATCTTAAAAAAAATAATATAAATTTGTTATATAACTAAAATTTAAAAAAATGAAAAAATTATTATTTGCTGCTGTTGCAGTATTCGCATTTGGTGCTGCTAACGCACAAGAAGTGAAATTTGGAGCTAAAGCTGCTTTGAACTTGTCTAACGTAACTGGTGATGTTGAAGACAACTCTATGAAAGTTGGTTTTCAAATTGGTGGTTTAGTAGAAATTAAAATTTCTGATAAATTTGCTGTTCAACCTGAATTAGTTTATTCTGCTCAAGGTACTAAATATGATGGAGACGGTAATCCAAAATTAAATTTAGATTATTTGAATATTCCAGTAATGGCAAAGTTTTATGTAGCTGAAGGATTTAGTTTAGAAGCAGGACCACAAGTTGGTTTCTTAATGTCAGCAAAAGTAAAAACTGATGCTGGTGATACTGATTTTAAAGATTTCGTAAACTCAACTGATTTTGGTCTTAATTTTGGTGCTGGTTACGATGTAGCTGAAAATATCAACTTAGGAGTAAGATATTCTTTAGGTTTAAGCAATATCAACAAAGAAGATGCTGTAGGTGATATTAAAAACAGTAACATTGCTTTAGCTTTTGCTTACAAATTCTAATTTTAGAATACAATATTTTAAAAACCCGCAATCTTGCGGGTTTTTTTATTATCAATTTTTTTTGTATTTGTTTAAAATTTTATTCTAATTTGCAGCAACGATAAAGAGAGATTAATTCGTTTTACAAACTAAAATTAAATGAATGAAAAGAGCACTACTTATTGCTATCCTTTTTAGTATTGGATTTTCATATGCACAACAATTCAAATTTGGAACCAAAGTTGGGGGCAATTTAGCAACAATTCCTATTACCTTTTCAGGTACTGATCTTACATTGGTTACAGTTCCAGATAATAAAATGTTCATTGGTTTTCATGCGGGTGGTTTTATTGAAATGGGAATTTCAGAAAGGATAACTTTCCAATCTGAGTTATTGTTTTCATTTGAAGGTTCAAAATATGAATCCAATGCTTCTGGTTCAGATTTTGGATTTGATTATACTGAAAATTCGAAATCGACTATTAAAACGAGCTACATTCATTTTCCTTTTTTGCTTAAATATTATCCTACATATACCTTGTATTTTAGTGCTGGACCTAAAGTGGGTGTCTTAGTTATGGCAAAACAAGATTCAAATTATACGTATACCTCAAACGGGAATACTGAAATTGAATCTATAAAAGGAGAAGATGTTAAAGATCAATTGAACCGTTTAAATATAGCGGCGTCTTTTGGTGCCGGTTATTTCTTTACCGATACTATTTTTGCAGAGATACGATATGATCTGGGCTTGTCTAATGTTTATAAAGACATTAAAGAAGAATATAATGGTGTGCAGTATACTTTCGAACCAAAATCTAAAATAAATAATTTGCAAATTTCTTTAGGATATAGATTTTAATTTTAGAATACAATTTTTTAAAAACCCGCTATCTTGTGGGTTTTTTTATTTTAAATGATGAAGTTAAAAACATAAGTGTTTTGTTTTTTGTATTTTAGTTATATAAAAACTTAGTTTTATTAGTCTTATAGTAAAATTTTTAAAATTAAATAAACATGAAAAAAGTAGTATTTGCCGCAGTTGCAGTAGTTCTGTTTGGAATTTCTTACGCTCAAGAAGTAAAGTTTGGCGCTAAAGGAGGTTTAAATTTATCAACTCTTTCAGGTGATGATGACACTGCTATGAAAGTTGGTTTTCAAGTAGGTGGTTTTGCTGAAATTAGTGTTACTGAGAAGTTTGCTATTCAGCCTGAACTCTTATATTCTACACAAGGAACTAAATATGACGGAACCGGCGATCCATCCTTACATTTAGATTATTTAAACATTCCTGTCATGGCTAAATTTTTTGTAACTGAAGGATTAAGTTTAGAAGCAGGACCACAAGTAGGGTTCTTATTGTCTGCAAAACTTAAAACGGATGCAGGAGATGCAGATTTTAAAGAATATGTGAATTCTACAGATTTTGGTCTTAATTTTGGTGTAGGTTATGATGTAACAGACAACATTAGTTTAGGAGTAAGATATGGTTTTGGTGTTAGCGATGTAAATAAAGAAGGGAATAATTCCATTAAAAACAGCAACTTTTCATTTGCTTTAGGATACAAATTCTAGTGCTTTTTTAATGCAAAAAAAATAATCTCGTAATTTACGGTATTTTTTTGTGTTTGATAATTAGAGACTTGCGATTTTTATGTTTTTTTTAATACTTTTTTTCTTGCTCGAATGCATTAATTCTATAAATTCGCTTTCTCAAATTTCTAAAATTAAATAAAAAATGAAAAAATTATTATTTGCTGCTGTTGCAGTATTTGCGTTTGGTGTAGCTAATGCACAAGAAGAATCAAACGGAGGTTTTTCTAATGGAGATCTTTATGCTACAGGTTCATTAAGTATTTCAAGTACTAAAATGGGAGATGTTAAATCTGATGGTTATTCTTTTGCTCCAGGTGTTGGATATTTTGTAAATGAGAACATTGCTTTAGAGGCTGGTCTTATTGTTAACAAAGCTACAATGGAATTTGAAGGTGATGAATTTGAAGCTAAAGGTTTCGGTGGTTCTGTTGCTGCTAAATACTACTTTACTCCATCAAACAAATTTTCTTTCTTTGCTGGTTTAGGTGTAGGATATTTAACTCAAAAAGTTGGTGATACTGATACAGTTGATTTTAATACTTTATCTGTTGCAGCTATCCCAGGTGTTAACTACTTCGTAAGTGATAATTTCGCTTTACAAGCTTCTTTAGGAGGAATTGGTTATTCATCTTCAAAATTTGATGTTGATGGAGCTGAATCAACAAATACTTTTGCTTTAGGTCTTGACTTAACAAATGTTAACTTTTCATTAATTTATAAATTCTAATTTGTAAATTATTAAATAATTAAATCCCGCTTTTTAGCGGGATTTTTTGTTTAAAATAGCTTTGTTTTTGTTTAAAATTTACTTGCGTATATTAAATTTATCAATAGTTTTGCAGCCATAAATTTTTATAACGATTTCAAATGAAAAAATTAATTTTTGTCCTGTTACTACTTGCTCTGAATTGCTTAAATGCACAAAAAAGAAGTAAGGATGATGTTGAGTTAACGCCAATTCTTGGAGTAGCATTTTCTAATTATTATGGAGAAGATAGATTGGAGAATCAAAATCTTTCTAGTACTCAATTTGGAGTAGATTTAGATTTCTTTTTTAATGATAGATGGAGTTTAAGATCGGGTTTGCTTTTTCAAACGATGGGTTCAAAAGTAACTAGAAATTATACAGAGAAATTACACTATGTAACTTTTCCAGTAAATGCGAATTGGCATTTTGGCTCCACTAGAAGATGGAATTTAAATTTTGGACCTAATTTTAGTTTTTTAACTGCTGCAGAAGGAAATGGAGTAGATTTAAAAGACGAAGCAAATGGGTTTCAATTCGGATTAGCTTATGGTATTGGTTATAAAATTGAAATAAATGAAAAATTCAGTCTTTTGATTGATTACCAAGGTATAACAGGTTTAACTGAAGTTCCAAAAGATAATTATTATACGATTAAAAACACCTATGGTTCTTTTAATTTCGGAGGTGTTTTCAAATTATAAGTATAAAAAATCTCAAGTTGAACTTGAGATTTTTTTTGCAATTATTTTGATACTTTTGAAGTATGAATAATTGGAACACCTATATCAAAGAATATCAGCATTATTTAAAATTAGAACGTGGTCTTTCTCAAAATACTATTGAGAATTATACTTTTGATATTGAAAAATTAGTTTTATTTCTTTCTGAAAATTCAATTTCGGAAAGTCCTTTAACAATATCTGAAGAGACAGTACAACAATTCATTTATAAAATAGCATCAGAAGTGAATGCTAGAAGTCAATCGCGTATTATTTCTGGATTGAAAAGTTTTTTTTCCTATTTGGTTTTCGAAGATTACAGAGTAGATACACCAATGGAATTAATTGAAGTACCTAAAACAGGTAGAAAACTTCCCGATACGCTTTCAGTTCAAGAAATTGATGCTTTAATTCAAGCCATTGATTTGTCTACTTTAGAAGGTGAACGCAATAGAGCTATTTTAGAAACTTTATATAGTTGTGGTTTGCGTGTTTCTGAAATAGTAAACTTAAAGATATCAGACTTATTTTTTGAAGAGGGTTTTTTAAAAATCACAGGAAAAGGGAATAAGCAACGTTTTGTTCCCATTGGTAGTACAACTGAAAAATATATATCTATTTATAAAAATCAAATTCGAAATCAAATTAAGGTGCAAAAAGGGTATGAAGATACCTTGTTTTTAAACCGTAGAGGAAAACAATTAACAAGGGCTATGATTTTTACTATTATTAAGGATTTAGCTTCTAAAATAAATTTGAATAAGGTGATTAGTCCACATACGTTTAGGCATTCCTTTGCCACTCATTTGTTAGAAAATGGTGCTGATTTACGTTCCATCCAATTAATGCTTGGTCATGAATCTATAACAACCACTGAAGTGTATATGCATTTAGATAGAAAATTTTTGACAGAAGTGTTACAAAATTATCATCCAAGGAAATAAAAAAGCATTACAAACGTAATGCTTTTTTATTTTAGGTTTAGAATCTAAAACCAACGCCAAGTTGGAAGACAGAATTTTTTGAATCAGTATTTTTAATTACTTCTTTTAAACTGTAAGTGTATCTAGCAGAAATAAGGAAATTATCTATATTGAAAGAAACACCTCCAGCTAATGCGGTATCGAAACTATTTACATCGTTATTAATGCTAGCACTATTTTCAGATTTAATTTTTTCATTGATTTTAAATCCAAATTGAGGTCCAGCTTCCACGGAAAAAACTTTTCCAATGTGGATTTTGGCTAATACGGGTACGTTGATGTAATCGATGCGATACTCTTGTGTGTAATTTTCGCCTAAAAGCGTAGTGTAATTGTTTTCAAAACCTTGTCTGGAATAAATAATTTCGGGTTGCAAGGATAAAACTTTTTTAATTAACGGAACTTCACCGAAAAATCCAATGTAATAACTGGTTCTTGGATCGGCACCTTCATTGAAATCTCCTTTAGTAACTGTAGAATAATTTAAACCACCTTTGATTCCGAAATTTTCTGAATCTCCGTTTTGAGCTAAAATTACCTGGGTCATAACGAATGCAAAACATGCAAAAAGAACTTTTTTCATATAAATTTGTTTTAATGTTGCATCTTTTTATACGTAAAAATCGTGCCAAAGGTTTTTGTTTCTGCATATTTATAGAAAACCAAAAGCGCTTTTCGAACGAAAAGCGCTTTTGGTTTTTAAATGTTTTAGAAAATTATTTTGCGATATTTACCGCTCTAGTTTCTCTAATAACTGTTATTTTAACCTGACCTGGATATGTCATTTCCGTTTGGATTTTTTGAGAAATTTCAAAAGATAAATTAGAAGCTAGTTCATCGGATACTTTTTCACTTTCTACAATGACACGAAGTTCTCTACCTGCTTGAATTGCATAGGCGTTTTTAACCCCATTAAATCCAAAAGCAATGTCTTCTAAATCTTTTAGACGTTGGATATAAGAATCTAATACTTGTCTTCTTGCACCAGGACGTGCTCCAGAAATGGCGTCACAAACTTGTATAATGGGAGAAATTAAATATTTCATTTCAATTTCATCATGGTGAGCTCCAATAGCGTTGCATACTTCTTCTTTTTCACCATATTTCTCGGCCCATTGCATTCCTAAAATAGCATGTGGTAATTCACTTTCTGTATCGGGTACTTTTCCAATATCGTGTAGTAAACCAGCTCTTTTTGCCAATTTTACATTTAAGCCTAATTCAGCAGCCATAATACCACAAAGATTAGCTACTTCTCTAGAGTGTTGTAATAAATTTTGACCATAAGAAGAACGGTATTTCATTCTACCGACAATTTTAATTAATTCAGGATGTAAACCATGAATTCCTAAATCAATAACGGTGCGTTTACCAACTTCAATGATTTCTTCTTCTATTTGCTTTTGCGTTTTAGCAACAACTTCTTCAATTCTAGCTGGGTGAATACGTCCGTCAGTTACTAATTTATGTAAAGCCAAACGTGCAATTTCTCTTCTTACCGGATCAAAACAAGATAAGATGATAGCTTCAGGAGTATCGTCTACAATTATTTCTACACCAGTAGCCGATTCTAAAGCTCTAATGTTTCTTCCTTCACGTCCAATAATTCTTCCTTTAACATCATCTGATTCAATATTGAATACAGAAACACAGTTTTCAACAGCTTCTTCAGTTCCCACTCTTTGAATGGTGCTAATGATGATTTTTTTAGCTTCTTGTTGTGCAGTTAATTTAGCTTCTTCCATAGTGTCTTGAATGAAAGACATAGCGTTTGTTTTGGCTTCTGCTTTCAAGCTTTCTACCAACTGGTTTTTAGCTTCATCAGCAGATAAGCCAGAAATAACTTCAAGTTGCTCCACTTGGCTTTTGTGTAGCTTGTCTATTTCCTGTTGTTTCTTTTCTAGAAATTCAATTTTAGCATCATAGTCTGCTATTTTTTTCTCTAAATCTTCATTTACTTTTTTGCTTTTCGCTAATTCATTAGAAATTTGAGATTCTTTATCTCTAGTTCTTTTTTCAGCTTCAGCCATTTTCTTATCTCTAGATAAGATTACTTGTTCGTGTTCTGCTTTTAATTCTAAAAACTTTTCTTTTGCTTGTAGAATTTTATCTTTTTTAAGTGATTCCGCTTCTGTTTTAGCATCTTTTAAAATGGAACCTGCTTCTTTTTTAGCATTTTTGATAAGGTTTGAAACATTGCTCTTTTCAAGAAATTTAGCAATTCCAAAACCTAAAGCAAGACCTGCGATGATTCCAATTATTATACTTAGTATGTCCATAGTTTGTTAAATAAATTATATAAAAAAAGCCTACATTAGGTGTTTGTATAAACTCGTAAAGACAAGTTTTGAGCTAACTCGCATTTCATGCTTCCCACTGAAGGGCTTGCAATAGTTACGAAGATTCACTCATTTTAATTTGTTAGTGTTGAGTTTATCAAATATATACTAATGTAGGCAGTATCTTTGTTTGTATGTAAGAACGTTTCTATTTATAGAGTAAATCACTCACTTTTTTATCTAAATTCCTTAAACGCTGTAATGCTATTTCATACTCTTGTGAGTTGTCAATTTGTTTCTGTTCTGTTTGTGATGCAAACTGTAGCGCACACATGGCTAAAACATCTTGTTTGTCTCTCACGGCATAGTTTTCTTCAAATTCTTTAATCATAGTATCGATTTTTTTAGAAGCTCTTCTTAATCCTTCTTCTTGCGATTCCTCAATGGTTAAAGGATACACGCGGTCTGCAATCGATATTTTAATTTTTAATTTTTCACTCATGCCTCTCTAATCAGAAAGTTGTGCTATGCAATAATCAATTTCTCGTATTAATGAATTTATTTTGAGTTTCGTTTCTCTTTTATTTTCTTCACTGCCTAATAGTGAATTTACCATCTTCAAATTATCAATATTATCTTTCAATTCAGTTATTTCAACCGCTTGTTGTTTTTGAATATCTTCAGAAACTTTAATTTTTTCAACTAATTCTTTGTTCATTTTTTCAAGATGCACCAATTTTTGGTTGAGCTTGAAAAATTTAATTTCAAGAGAATCAATTAGTTCAGATAATCCATTCATCAATGATAAAATTCATTTCTATTTCTACAAAATTAGTATTACTATTGGATAATAACAATACTTTTTGTAAAAAATTATATTTTTATTTGTATTTTTTTTAATATTTTGATTATTAGTTACTTATAAAAAGCCTCTGTTTCCTTCTTAAGATATAAGATTTTTTATTATTTTAGCCTAAATATACTATACGCACATGAGACTTATTATTATCCTATTCTGTTCTGTTTCCCTATTTGGGCAAACTAATTATCCTGACGGCTTTATTTCTCCATTATCTATTCCTATAGATGTATCTGGTTCTTTTGGAGAATTACGTTCCAATCATTTTCACGCTGGTTTAGATATTAAAACCAATAAAAAAGAAGGCTTGCCTGTTTTTGCGGTAGCCGATGGTTATGTATCGAGAATTAAAATTTCAACTTTTGGTTATGGAAAAGCAATTTATATAACACATCCTAATGGTTATGTTTCTGTGTATGGGCATTTACGAGAAGCAAATGGAGCCATTGAAGCATATATTAAAAAACAACAGTATGCTCAAAAATCCTTTGAAGTAGAAATGTTTCCAAACGCAAGTGAACTAAAGGTAAAACAAGGTGATGTGATAGCCTTTTCTGGAAATTCTGGTGGAAGTGGTGGGCCTCATTTGCATTTTGAATTTAGAGATGTTAAAACAGAAAAAATAGTCAATCCTTTGCATTTTGGTTTTACTAAATTTGTTTCCGATAAAAGAGAACCTTTTTTACAAGGAATAATAGCGTATCCTATGGATAGTGCTTCCGTAAATAAATCCCAAAAACCGATTGCAATTTCGTATAGTAAACAAGTGGATGGCTCGTATTTAGCTTCTAAAGTGTTTACTAATGGGAAAATAGGTTTTGGAATTAATGCCTATGATTATTGTACTAATCCCTACAACAAAAATGGATTGTATAAAGTGAATGCTTATCTAAACGGAGTGTTGTATTATCAATATGACTTTGAAACGTTTTCATTTGACGAATCGAGATACATTAATAATTTAATTGATTATGAACGCTATAAAGAAATGAATCAAAGAGTACAACGATTATTTCATTATAGTCCATATCCTTTGTCTGTGATTAAGTTTAGTAAAAACAATGGCTTTATCAATACGCAACCTAATGCGAGTTATAATTATAAAATTGAATTATTTGACTATCATGGAAATAAAACAACTATTATTATTCCCATTGAATATCAAAATCAACAAGCCACTATTTTAAAAACAGAAACTGCAAAACCGTATACCTTGCGATCCAAAGTTGAAAATAATTATACTAAAGACAATGTGTCTATCTATGTGCCAGAGAATGCTTTTTATGATGATTTTAAGTTTGATTTTGAAGTAAAAGATGGTGTATTGCGTTTTTCAGAGAAAAATATTCCTATTCAAAAAAATATTACCATCACTTTTAATGATGTCGAAGATATCCCTACTAATCTTTTGGATAAAATGTTTATAGCATCTGTAGAAGGGTATAAATTGTATTATAATAAAACTTATAGAAAAGGAACTACTTTTTCCACTCGTGTAAGAGATTTGGATACTTACAAATTGGCCGTTGATACGATAGCACCAAGAATTTATAATGTGAACTTTGTAGAAGGAAAAGATTTGAAAAATCAAAAAACCTTAAGTGTGTCTATTGCAGATAACCTATCGGGAATTGATACTTATAATGCCTATTTAAATGGAGAATGGATATTAATGGAATATGATTATAAGACTAAAAAGCTAATTCATACGTTAAGTGATAATAAGTATATAAAAGGTAAAAACGATTTTAAAGTTGTAGTAACCGATAATATGCAAAATTCAGCTACCTTTGAGTCGCATTTTTTTATGAATAATTAAAGTTGGAATAATTGAAAAAACGAATTTTTTTAGTCTTTTTTTGCTTTTTAGCGCAATTTATTTTGGCACAAACAGCAAGAATTAAAGGTGTTATTTTAGACGAGTTTAATAATCCTATCGAAAAAGTAACCGTAAGTGTTGGAGACAAAGGAACTGAAACCAATAAAAATGGTTTCTATTCTTTGGAAGTTCCCGCAGAAAAAGAAATTACCATCGTTTTTTCTCATGTATCCTTCAAAAGTGCTACTATTATTACCACTTTAAAAAAGAATGAAGATTTCGAATTTTATCCTGTTTTAAATGATCGTGTCAATCAAATAGGTCCGGTTACCGTAACAGGAACAAGTAAAAAAAGAGTAGAAGGGGTCACTTCTATTGATCCGGTTGTAATACGAACAATTCCTGGAGCGAATGCTGGAATCGAAAATGTACTTAAAACATTACCTGGAGTGTATTCTAATAATGAGTTGAGTACTTCCTATGCGGTAAGAGGAGGGAATTATGACGAAAATTTAGTGTATGTAAATGAAATAGAAGTATATCGTCCGTTTTTAATTCGCTCTGGACAACAAGAAGGATTAAGTTTTACCAATACCAATATGGTTGAAAATGTTGATTTTTCAGCTGGAGGATTTCAGGCTAAATATGGAGATAAATTATCTTCCGTTTTAGATATTACCTATCGTAACCCCAAACAATTTGCTGCAGGTATTGAAGCTAGTTTAATGGGCGGAAGTGCTACCGTAGAAGCGGTTTCCAAAAATCAAAAATGGAGTAATATAACAGGTATTCGTTATCGAGACAATAGTTTATTGGTAAACAGTAAAGAAACGGAAACTAATTTTAGACCTTCTTTTGCTGATGTGCAAACTTTAGTGAACTTTAATGCCTCTACAAAATGGAGTTGGAGCTTTTTAGGTAATATTTCTCAAAATAAATACAATTACGAACCCTTAACACGACAAACTAATTTTGGAACTGTTAGCGAACCTATAGCTCTTGTGGTCGTTTATGACGGACAAGAAAAAGATAAATACTTGACTTTATTTGGAGCTCTGAAATCGGTATACCAATACAATGCAAACAATAAATTGAAATTCATTGCTTCAACCTATCATACGCAAGAACAAGAGTATTATGATATTTTAGCGCAATATCGTTTAGGTGAAGTGGATTCTAACATTGGTTCAGAAACTTTTGGTGATGTAGTGTATTCTAGAGGAATTGGTTCGCAATTGAGTCATGCTAGAAATGATTTAGATGCTTTAATTTTTAATGCAGAAACCAAAGGATTTCATGAAATAAATGAAAAAACACAAATCGAATGGGGAATTAAATACACCAAAGAGGACATTCGTGATCGAATTGTGGAATGGGAAGTGATTGATTCTGCTGGTTTTTCTTTACCAGCACCTATTTTGGATTACCAAAACGATCAGCCTTATAATCCTTATGTTGGACCTTTAGCACCGTATCAAAATAGAAGAGCGACCAATTATACTACCATCAATCGTATTTCAGGGTATGCACAATGGAATTATAAAGGTGCATTTGGCGAACATAAATACTGGATGAATCTTGGTGTAAGAGGACATCAATGGCAAGTAAAGAATACTAATAGTGTAGACGGTGATAGTCAATTTGTGGTTTCTCCTAGAGCACAATTTGCGATTAAACCGAATTGGGAAAAAGATATGTTGTTCCGAATTTCTGGTGGAATGTATTACCAACCTCCGTTTTACAGAGAATTAAGAGATTATGATGGTGTGGTACAACCCAATGTAAAAGCGCAAAAATCAGTGCATTTTGTAGTAAGCAATGATTATAGTTTTAAATTGTGGACCCGACCTTTTAAATTGGTTAGTGAAGCCTATTACAAAAAAAATACGGATGTAAATACGTATACAATTGATAATGTAAGAATTCGCTATCTTGCCAACAATGATGCTGAAGCTTATGCGTATGGTTTTGATGCACGTTTGAATGGAGAATTTGTACCAGGGACTGAATCTTGGTTTAGTTTTGGGTACTTGAAAACTGAAGAAAATCAGAATGATAGAGGTTATATTGCTAGACCAACCGATCAAAGATTAAAATTTGGTTTGTTGTTTCAAGATTATATGCCTAATATTCCCAATTTTAAAGTGTATTTGAATTTGGTATACAATACCGGTTTGCCAGGTGGTTCTCCATCTTATGCAGATCCATATGACTATCAATTGCGATTAAAAGATTACCGTAGAGCGGATGTTGGATTTTCATATGTTTTTAAAGATCAAGAGATTCAATCGAGTAAAAAATGGTTGAAACCTTTTACTGATTTTTCTCTAGGATTAGAAATATTCAATTTATTTAATAATCAGAATGCCATTACAAATACTTGGGTTAGAGATGTCTATACCAAATCTCAATATGGTGTGCCAAACTATTTAACGACAAGGGTTTTTAATGTAAAGTTAATCGCGCATTTATAAATAAAAGCAGTCAAAAAAATTAGTATATTTGATTATATATTTCAGATTATGAATCACATTATAAAATATCTCCCTTGTTTGATTATCGTTTTTTTAGTGAGTTGTAAACAAGAAAAAACAACTCCTAAAGTTATCTATGAAGAAACGAAAAGACCTACGGAACAGAAAAAAATAGATACTTCTTCTATCAAGATAGCCGATTTACCCATATTAATGGAAGGAACAAAATTTTTGATTCATCCTGTTGGAGATGTTCGCGTATATGATGATTACAGCAAAGTCTATGGTTCTAGTAAAACCAATCAAGTAAGTTATGCTATTTCTAACTACAACCGTTTTGAATTGACTGGATATTTTGAAAATTTAAAATTTCAACATATCGATTCTACTTCGGTAAAAGAATTAACGGATAAAACTATTCAAATTCAAACGGTAACCTATTTGAATACTATTGCTGAAAAAACTAAAAAGCAAATTTTAGTCTATATTTTAGTAGATTCTGATACGAATATCGATGGAAAGGTAAATCAAAATGATATTAAATCCTTATATATCAGTAATATTGATGGGTCTGGTTTTACTAAATTATCAGAGCCTTTGCAAGAACTTATCGATTGGAATATCATCGAAGTGCAAAACCGACTGTATTTTAGATGTATTGAAGATATTAATAAAAACGGTGCTTTTGATAAGAACGATAAAGTACATTATCACTCAGTTAATTTAATGGCAGACGAATGGAAAGTTGAGGAATATAGGCCTATTTAAAAGATAGAAGTTTGAATTCAGAATTCAGAAATTAGTTGTAGTATCAATTGAAAATTTAAGATTTGAAAAATATATTCTTTTCAATACTTTTTCCCATTATGATTTTCTCACAAAATGAGTTATGTGATACAAGTATTGAATTTTCAAATTTGTTTTATAACAATGATTATGAAACTCTTTTATTGAAATTAGAAACGCTAAAGTCTAACGAAAATGATGTTTCACTCAATCCAATTCTTGATTTTAATTTAGGTCGATTATATTTTTATTTGAAAAAATATAACGAAGCTGAAGAGTTACTTTTAAATCTAAATGCTTCTGATGAAGTTTTTCATTTTAATAGATTTATATGTGACAAGTCTGTTTTTGTCGATGAGTATGAAGTTGAAAATATTTTCAGTAATCTTTCAGGAAATCAATTGAAACAGAAAACTCAACTTTTATTATCTGATATTTATTACGAAAAACAAGAATATAACAAATCGCTGCAATATTTAAAAGATTCCAAAAAAAATGAAAACTGTAAGTTCGTTTCTTATGGTTGTGGGAATGCAATGATTAGTGATATTCTTCAATATGAACACCGAAAGTTTGCTATATTGAATAAATTGGGTGAAATTGAAGAAGCAAATCAATCTGGTTTATCTATTTTATTTTTAACTCAAAACGAAAACCTAATTAAAGAACTCAAAGCTAATTTATTGCAGCAATATTCAAACAAAGAAATTATCAAGGAGTTAAAAACACAGTTAGAAGAAATTAAAAGAGGAGATATTGTTGTTTGTGAAAACATAATAAATACCTCATATATTGATTTTTTTACCTATAAAGTTCTTTTTTGGAAATCAGATGAAAAAATAACGAAAAGTAAATCCTATGAAATTCTAACTTCTGAATTCTAAATTAAAATATCACTTTCTAAATCGGATTTTTCAATAGCAATTTCGTAACCGAGTTTTTTCACCATTTGAACTACTAGGTTTTTATACCAATTTTCACTTTTGGGATGGATGTAAATTTTTTCAATCAATTCATTGATTATTACATCTATTTTTAACCCTTCATTAATTGATATTTGCGAATGGCTTACATCCGAAATTATGCGTATTTCACGTTCGTATTGAAAACTTTTTCGTTTGAATAAAAAAGGGAAAAACGTATCTTCAAAAGGAATATATTCTTTCTTGTAATCGATGTAATTGACTTCACCAATATATTGTTCAAAATGTTTTTCTACGGCTAATGCTTTTTTTAATCTTCCAATGGTCGATTGTATGGCTAAACCTTCATTGTTTTTAGTGAAAATTTGCCACATTGCAAAAGATTCATATTCATTGGCATGCCAACTACTCACGACTACTTTTTCGCGATGTGATTTGTAATAATCTAAAAACTTGGGATTATTGGCCGCAATTTTTTTAATTTCTTCAAAGGTGGGTTCTGAAAAAGTACCTTCGTACTGATCTTCAAATTTATCTGAACGTGACATGAATAACTTTTGAGATAAAAGCATATCTAAAAACTTGGATAAATCCAAATATTTCCAAACCACAAGTTGGTCGTTATCAGATAATTTAATATCAGGACTATTTACATACATATTGAAGTCGTTTCCTCTCAAATGTAGTAAATTTTTAAAATAGTTGTAGTAGAAATTAAGCTACTTTTGTCCAAATTTCCGTACGGCCTAATAAGGAAATGCCAATATAACCTCTAACTTTTAATGTATTTCCCTCTTTTTTGATATGACAACTATAGGTTTTACCCGATTGCGGATCGTATATTTTTCCGTTTTCCCAAATTTTATCTTCCGAATTGTATTCAAATCCAGAAATAATTTGTAATCCTATAATAGGGTTGGTTCTCTTACTTTTATCAGGATTGTTTACATCCAAAGCTTTTTTACCTTCTCGAAGAGGATTTTTCAACCATACTATTTTTCCGTAGTATTTTGCATTGGATTCATAAATTTCAATCTTAGCATTGTCATCACCTGCCGTTAACCAAGTACCCACGATAGCATCTGCGGGATTGTTTTCCATTGGTAAAGAGGTAAAGCTTAAACTAATAAAAGCGGTTAAAATATATAAGAAAACACTTCTTTTCATCGGGTTTTTTTTATTCAAAAGATTGCATTGAAACCAATTTGGCATACATACCCTCTTTGGCTAAAAGATCGGCATGCGTTCCTTGTTCGACGATTTCCCCTTTTTGCATTACTACAATAGTATCAGCTTTTTGAATAGTAGACAAACGGTGTGCAATAACAACAGAGGTTCGGTTTTGCATCATGTTTTCCAATGCTACTTGAACAAGCTTTTCGCTTTCAGTATCTAAAGCTGAGGTCGCCTCATCTAAAATCATGATAGGAGGGTTTTTTAAGACCGCACGAGCAATAGATAAACGTTGTTTTTGACCACCCGATAATTTTCCACCAGCATCACCTATATTGGTCTCAATGCCAAGAGGTAAATCTTTTACAAATTCGTAAGCATTCGCAATTTTTAAAGCTTCAATGATTTCTTCATCTGTTGCATCTGGTTTACCAATCAAAATGTTTTGTTTGATCGTATCGTTAAATAGGATAGAATCTTGCGTAACTAAACCCATTAAACTTCTTAAAGAATGAATGTCCCAGTCTTTAATATCGGTTCCATCAATTTTAATGCTGCCTTCGTTCACGTCGTAAAAACGCGTTAATAAATTTGCAATCGTACTTTTTCCAGAACCGGATTGTCCTACTAAAGCAACCGTTTTTCCTTTAGGTACTTTTATAGAGAAATTCTTAAGTACATTTTCATCTCCATATCTAAAGTTGATATTTTCAATAGAAATTTCGTTTTCAAAAGTATTTTTTACTAAAGCATTTTCTTTCGTATCAATGGTGTTTTCTTGTTCTAAAATTTCAAAAACACGATCAGCCGCAGCAATACCATTTTTTACTGCATAAGAAGCTTTAGATATGGCTTTGGCAGGTGTAAGGATGTTATAGGCTAATCCCATGAAAACCAAAAAGATGGCTCCGTCAAGAGTTTTATCTTCTAAAACTAGAGTTCCTCCATAAAAGAGAAGAATAGCAATGGTTATAATACCCATTACCTCGCTTAAAGGTCCTGCTAAGTTATTTTTTTTACCAATTTTATTGGAAAGATTTAATAAACGATCTATGGAACTAGCAAATTTATTTTTAAAAACAGGCTCTGCATTGTAGCTTTTTACCACTTTTAATCCTGTAAGTGTTTCTTCAACTAAAGAAATCATGTAACCACCTTCGTTTTGCGCGCGTAAGGATTGTGATTTTAAACTTTTACCAACTCTGGAAATAATTAAACCTGATATCGGTATAAAGATGAATACAAAAAGGGTCAGTTTCCAGCTATAAACAAACATCATGGCTATCGAAAAAATGATTGTAAAAGGTTCTTTTACAATAAGTTCTAATAGCATAAAGAAGGAATTTTGTACTTCACCTACATCACCAAGCATTCTTGCCATTACATCTCCTTTTCGTTTTTCTGAGTAGAAAGAAACGGGTAAACTGATAACTTTTTTATACATCACATTACGTAATTTAGCAGTAACACCATTCCGTAAATGCATCATATGATAAGAAGCTAAATAGCCAGATATGTTTTTGAGTAAAAATGTAAAAATTACTATAGAAACCACTAAAAGTAGCGATTTTTGAGGTGTGCCACTATCACTAAATAGTGTTACTTTATAATAGAGTAAGTTTTCTAAATAACTTTTTAAATGAAAGATATCTTGATAAATAGGTTCGATTGTAACTCTTTTTGTTTTATCAAATAATACATTCATCATGGGCAACAAAGTCACATAAGATAATGTACTAAATAAAGCATATAAAATATTATAGAATACATTCCAACCAATATGATTTTTGAAAGGTTTTAAATAAGGTCTAAGTTTTTGAATTATTTTTTTCATTAGGTAAGCTGCATTTCAGCAATAATATTTGTAATTTTTTGATCTAAAATCAATTCTGTTGCATTATAATCATCTACAGATGGTAATTCGGTATGTACACTAAAATAAAATTTAATTTTAGGTTCTGTACCACTTGGTCTTGCACAAATTTTTGTTCCGTCTTCTAAATAATAAATTAATACATTCGATTTTGGAATCGTAATTTCATAGGTCTCATTGCTCATTACATCCAAAGCTTTTGAACTTTGATAATCTTCAATACAAACCACACGTTGACCGTTTATTTCTTTTAAAGGATGCTCGCGTAAATCAATCATCATTTTTTTAATTTCATTCGCACCTTCAATTCCCTTTTTAGTGATAGAAATAAGGTATTCTTTGTAAAAACCATAATCTAAAGAAAGGTTAATCAATTCTTTAAATAAGGAACTACCAGCCGCTTTTGCTTGAGCTGCAATTTCACAGACTAATAGAATAGCGGCAACAGCATCTTTATCGCGTACTGCATCGCCTACCATATAACCAAAACTTTCCTCACCACCTCCAATAAATTGTTGTTTTGGAAAATCTTTAATGAACTTCGCAATCCATTTAAAACCGGTTAAACCTACTTTACATTCTACACCATAAGCAGAAGCTAAATCGAGCATCATTGGAGTGGATACAATAGTCGAGCCAATGAACTCATTTCCTGTTATTTTGTCAGCTCTTTTCCATTGTTCTAACAAAAAGGCAGTCATAATTACCATGGTTTGGTTTCCGTTAAGTAATTTAAGATTACCCTCTAAATCACGTACAGCTACTCCCAATCGATCGCTATCAGGATCGGTTCCCACTACAATATCAGCATCAATTTTATCTGCTAGTTCTAAAGCCATGGTTAACGCTTCAGGTTCTTCAGGATTTGGAGATTTTACAGTTGGGAAATTACCATCTGGAACCGCTTGTTCAGGAACAATATTCACATTTTTATAGCCTGCCAAATCTAAAACACTTGGAATAGATTTAATAGAAGTACCGTGTAAAGAAGTATATACGATTTTTAACGCATCTTTTGCGCTTTGTGGTGTATTAAAACTCGCGTTTTCAATTGTTGAATTCCAAAAAGCAACATCAATTTCTTCGTCAATGTATTCAATTAAAGAATCATTTGCTTCAAAAAGAATATCGCTGTATTGCAGGTTTTCAATGATTTCAATAATCTCACCATCTTGAGGAGGTACTAATTGTCCGCCATCTTGCCAATATACTTTATAACCATTGTATTCTGGTGGATTATGAGAAGCGGTTAAAACAATACCTGCATGACATTTTAAATGACGTACAGCAAATGACAATTCAGGAGTAGGTCTTAAGTCTGAAAATAGATAGACTTGAATGCCATTTGCAGAAAAAACATCAGCCACCACTTTAGCTAAAGTATTACTATTATGACGACAATCATAAGCAATAGCCACTTTAAGAGCTTCTCCTGCAAATACTTTCTTTAAATAATTGCTTAAACCTTGTGTATTTTTGCCTAAAGTATATTTGTTAATACGATTGGTTCCAACGCCCATAATACCACGCATTCCACCAGTACCAAATTCTAAATTTTTATAAAAAGAATCCTCCAGTTCTTTGGGAGAACTAGTCATCATTTTTTCAATTTCTTCTTTTGTTTTGGAATCAAATGTAGGGGTTAACCATTCATTTGCTTTTTCTAGAATTTGTTTGTCGATATGCATATTGTATGTTTTTTTTGAAGCTATTTCCTGCTATTCGCTATATCTTTTATTTTACTTCGACAAGCTCCGATAAAATAAAAGGATGCCGCTACTATCAGGGCTATTACGCTATTATTTTTGAAATTTTATATCGTTCTTCGTTATTTTTAGTTCTCAAAATGATTTCTCCTAAAAAACCTGCTAAAAACAATTGAGTACCTATAATCATAGTGGTTAACGCAATGTAAAACCAAGGATTGTTCGTTACTAAAATGGTAGGTTCGTGATGGTATAACTTCCATAACTTAAGAACACCAATACTTCCAGCTGCTAAGAAACCAATGAAAAACATTACAACGCCTAAGGCACCAAATAAATGCATAGGACGTTTCCCAAATTTAGATAAAAACCAAATAGTAATCAAGTCTAAAAAACCATTAATAAAACGACTCATACCAAATTTAGAGCTACCGTATTTTCGGGCTTGATGAATCACTACTTTTTCACCAATTTTTGAATACCCTGCATTTTTCGCTAAAACGGGAATGTAGCGATGCATTTCCCCGGAAACTTCAATGTTTTTAATGACTTCGTTTTTGTAAGCTTTCAAGCCACAATTAAAATCATTCAATTTTACCCCTGAGGTTTTTCGGGCTGCCCAGTTGAATAATTTGGAAGGAATATTTTTAAACAGTACCGAATCATATCTTTTTTTCTTCCACCCAGAAATTAAATCAAAACCTTCTTTAGAAATCAAATGATACAATTCTGGAATTTCATCCGGGCTATCTTGTAAATCGGCATCCATAGTAATAATAACATCACCTTGAGCTTTAGCAAAACCAGCATGTAAAGCCTGACTTTTGCCATAATTTTTAAGAAAGCGAATACCTTTTACATTTGGATTTTGCTCAGAAAGTTGTTCAATAGTACTCCAAGAAGCATCGGTACTTCCGTCATCTATAAACAGTATTTCATAAGAAAAGTTATGACTAGTCATAACTTTTACAATCCAATTATGTAATTCGGGTAACGATTCTTGCTCGTTTAATAAGGGAATAACTATGGATAAATTCATTTAGAATTGTTCTTTAGGTTTACTTTTAAAAATTAAAGAAAATATAACTCCAAAAATAGAAAGAATTACAGTTTTAATAAAATAACCTTTAATTAAATTAATAATGCTATAGTTGTCAGGAGATGTTTTCATTTGTTCTACCGATGCTTTTATATCAGAAGATGATGCTCCAAGTTTTTTCATAAATTCAACTGTAGAATTAATAGTTAATTCCTTTACTTGTTCCCCAAGGGTTGGGTCAATCACATTAAAAATGAGAATTTGAAATAGAGTTGAAAACAGAAGACTTATAGTTAAGCTTATAAAAAAAGTTGTAAAAGCTTCTTTAAAACTAAAAACACCATTCAATGCTTTTTTGGTTTTGTTCAGTAAAACGATATTAATAATTATGAAAAAAAGAGTTAGAAAAAGAAGTAGCCAAAGCAATTTTAATATTGATCCAAATAAATTTAAATCAAATAGAAAAGCATAAAGATCAATGCTTAAATAAACTAGTCCGCAAATTATACCAAATTTAATCCCATTATTTTTAATAATTTCATTCATGGTTTGTTAGTTTTAAGAGTTTACAAATATAGAAATAATAAAGTTTTAGTGTATTAGTGTAAAAAAATAAAAAAAAGTTACACCAATGCTTGTGAATTAAAAATTTAGTGTAAATTTGCACTCTCAAAATAAAAGATTATAAACGAAAAGGTTATAAAGTGTTTACACCTTTTTTAATAAAATAAAAAAGCCGCGAAGCAATTTATAATCATTAATAAAAAAGATTTATCAAGATGAAAAAAGGAATTCACCCAGAGAATTACAGATTAGTAGCTTTCAAAGATATGTCAAATGAAGATGTATTTATTACTAAATCTACAGTAGAAACTAAAGAAACGATTGAGCACGAAGGAGTAGAGTATCCAGTATTTAAAATGGAGATTTCTAGAACATCTCACCCTTTTTACACAGGTAAATCGAAACTTATCGATACAGCAGGACGTATTGATAAATTCAAAAACAAATACGCTAAATTCGATAAAAAATAATCGATTGTATAGTATACCAAAAAAGCTCCATGAAAATGGAGCTTTTTTTATGCTTAAATTTTTGGTTTAAACAAATTATAGTAAATTTAGCCTCAAAACGCATTTGTGCAAAGAAAAACTGATAATAGCTACCAATCATGAACTACATACTTTTTGATGGAACCGTTCGCAATGCCTTACTTCCATTTACTTTTACCCGACCCGTGGCCGATATTCGTATAGGGATTTTAACCATTAGAGAAAAGTGGGAAAAATATTTAGGGTATACTACCACAACGTTAACGGAAGAATATTTGATGGAAAAATTCCCTATGGTGGAAATGGAAGCGAACATTATGATTAATGCTTCTTTCTTTCCCAATGAAATAGTTGTGGAAATGATTCGTAATTTGGAACCCAAACAAGCGATTATTGCTGGAGAAGAAATTATCGCCTTCTATTCTAATGAAACCCAAGAAGAAGTAGATTTTGACGATTATGAACTGATTGATTATGAGGAAGAAATTTTGCGAATTGAAAATACATGGGATATTTTTTCTAAAAATGATGAAGCGATACGTGAGGATTTTCAATTGTTAACGGAAGACAGACATTCACAACCTATTCCTAAAAGTGTAAATGTGATTGCACCCGAAAATATTTTTATTGAAGAAGGTGCAAAATTAGAATTTGTTACCTTGAATGCTTCTACTGGCCCCATTTATATTGGTAAAAATGCTGAGATTATGGAAGGTTCTGTAATTCGAGGGCCTTTTGCATTATGCGAATATGCTCAAGTAAAAATGAGCGCTAAAATTTATGGAGCCACTACCGTTGGTCCTCATAGTAAAGTAGGAGGAGAAGTTAATAATTCGGTATTATTTGGGTATTCTAACAAAGGGCATGATGGTTTTTTAGGGAATTCAGTTTTGGGAGAGTGGTGTAATATAGGTGCAGATACCAATACTTCCAACTTAAAAAATAATTATGAAGAAGTACGCTTATGGAGTTATGAAACCGAAAGTTTTGCAAGAACTGGTTTACAATTTTGCGGATTAATGATGGGTGATCATAGTAAGTGTGGCATCGATACCATGTTTAATACTGGTACAGTAGTCGGTGTTTCTGCCAATATTTTTGGAAGCGGATTTCCAAGAAACTTTGTGCCTAGCTTTTCATGGGGCGGTGCATCTGGTTTTACTACTTACCTCACCAAAAAGGCTTTTGAAGTAGCTAAAGTGGTAATGCAACGCCGACAAGTTGCATTTTCTGAACAAGATGCGAAAATATTAGAGCATGTTTTCGAAGAAACTAAAAAATATAGAAAGGAATAAGCTATGTTTGGATTTATATTTATTTTTTTTATTGGAAGGTTTTTTTATAGATTGGCAGAACAATACCATCAAAACAAGTGGTTGTTTGGAATCTTAGGTGTAGTTATGTATTATGCTGGTACTCTTTTCGCTGGTGTGTGTGTAGGGTTAATAATGCTAATTTTTGATTGGGATATTGATACAAACGAAGGAACAATAACCTTAATTGCAATTCCATTTGGAATTGGAGCTTGTTGGCTGTTTCATTATCTTTTAGAAAAACATTGGAAATCAAAAAAAGTGGAGCCCATTGAAAATATTGATGATATTGGAAAAGATATTGATGAAATAGGGGTGTAATTTGTGATGCATTATAAAATATATTTAATGTAAATTAAAATAATAGGCTATTCCAAAATAGAATAAAGTGCCTAATAGAATTGTCAATAGTAATGGAATAAGAATGTTATTTCTTCTTTGCTTTTGGAATTTTTTTCTAATTTCTGCTAATAATTCAGGAGAAGCCTCTTTCTCCTTTAGAGCTTTTCTATAAGAGGTTTGCAAGCTTTTCCATTTATTGCGATCATGTTTTTTAAGTAGATTCCTATTGTTTTTCAGAATTGTTGCTGGTGATCCATAATAGCCTCCCATATTTTTTAATTTTAATGATACTGTTACAAATAGCGATTCAATGCAGCAAGAGTAATTAGAATAACGACTAGAATACTAAAGGTTAATGTAATTTTATTTTTTTGGATTGCTTTATTTTCTTGTTGTAGTCGTTGTCTAATAGCAGCTAATTCTTCAGGAGTTGCTGTATTTGGATCCACAAATTCAATATTATCATTTGTAGTGGTGTTGACAAATTTTTCTAGTTTAGAAGTTCTATTTCTTCTATTATTTTTTAAACTAGTATTGGCACTCATCATGGAACCTTCACCTGCCATAATTTTATTTTTAGGGTTTTATAATTGTACGCTGAAAACAATAAAATAGTTACAAAACGTTCTTGATATTTTTTTGAATAATATTATTTACAAAAGAAAAGAGAAGTAAATCTTGGAGTAGATTACTTCTCTTTTGTATCTATAGAGATCAATAAGTTTCTAGATTAAATTTTAATTTTTCCTTCTACACCATCTTTATTATCAGTTTTTTTTCTGGTAAGAATTGATGAAACAAAATGCATCATGGATATAAATTTTCCAGTTTTGGTATCCCAATAATATACATCTCTTGGTTCTACTCGAATGATGCTTACATTTGGATCTTCTTTACCATCAAACCAAGCATTTGCAAAAACAGACCATTTCTCTTCAATCGTATATTTATCGTCATAAATGAAGGCATTTCCTAGCACAGAAAGATATTCGTAATCGCCATTATTCATAAAGTATAATTGTACTTCATTATTGCGTTCAATTTCCATGTTTTTATTACTTTCTTTACTGCTTATAAACCATAAATTTCCTTCTTCATCACACTCTTGTAGACTCATAGGTCGAGCGTTAAAAGGTGGTTTTGAATTTAAATTGGTCACAAACATACAAGTTCCTGCTTTCTCTGAAAGCTCTTTTAATTTTTCTATAGCATCTTTACTAAATAAGTTTTCCTTAGACATAATGTTTTGATTTTTTATTATTTCAAATTTCTGAATAACCAACTAAAATTGTCTTACAGAATTATTTATAAATTTTATATAATTATAAAAATAATGTAAATTTGCACCCTCAATTTTTTGACAACGATTTCATTAATTGAGCTGATATATGGAAAATAAAAAGAAAGTTGCCTTTTATACTTTAGGCTGTAAATTAAATTTCTCCGAGACCTCGACGATTGCGAGAAGTTTTCAAGACGAAGGTTTTGAACGTGTTGATTTTGAAGAAGTAGCTGATATGTATGTTATTAATACCTGTTCGGTTACTGAAAACGCAGACAAACAATTCAAGCAAATCGTAAAAAAAGCATTAAAATTAAATGAAAAGGCTTTTGTTGCAGCTGTGGGTTGTTATGCACAGTTGAAACCAGAAGAGTTAGCGGCAGTAGATGGTGTAGATTTAGTTCTTGGTGCTACTGAAAAATTTAAAATTACCGATTATATTCAGGATTTGTCTAAAAACGACATGGGAGAAGTGCATTCTTGTGAAATTGAAGATGCAGATTTTTATGTAGGAAGTTATTCTATCGGTGATCGTACCCGTGCTTTTTTAAAAGTGCAAGACGGTTGTGATTATAAATGTACCTATTGTACGATTCCATTAGCAAGAGGAATTTCTAGGAGTGATACAATGGAAGGTGTTCTAAAAAATGCCAAAGAAATTGCTGAAAAAGGAATTAAAGAAATCGTCTTAACGGGAGTGAACATTGGAGATTATGGAAAAGGGGAGTTTGGTAACAAAAAACACGAACATACTTTTCTAGATTTAGTAACTGAATTAGATAAAGTAGAAGGGATCGAACGTTTGCGAATTTCTTCCATTGAACCGAATTTGTTAAAAAATGAAACCATCGATTTAGTTTCAAAATCCAGAGCTTTTGTACCCCATTTTCATATTCCTTTACAATCTGGAAGTAACGACATTCTTAAAAAAATGAAACGTCGTTACTTGAGAGAATTGTATGTAGATAGAGTCCATAAAATTCGTGAAGTAATGCCTCATGCGTGTATTGGTGTGGACGTAATTGTAGGTTTTCCTGGAGAAACTGACGAACATTTCTTAGAAACGTATCACTTTTTAAATGAATTGGATATTTCGTATTTACATGTTTTTACCTATTCAGAAAGAGATAATACAGAAGCGGCAACTATGGAAGGTGTTGTACCAAAAAATGTGCGTGCAAAACGAAGTAAAATGTTACGTGGGTTATCGGTTAAAAAGCGTAGGGCGTTTTACGAAAGCCAAATAGGAACGCAAAGAACGGTACTGTTTGAAAGTGAAAATAAAGAAGGTTATATCCATGGTTTTACTGAAAATTATGTAAAAGTAAAAACACCATGGAATCCAGCATTAGCCAATACGTTACATGAGATAAAATTAACGCATATTGATGAAGATGGTAGTGTGCGTTTGGAATTTGTAGGGGTAGAGGTTTAAAAAATAATTCCTTTCAAATTATCCATATAACTCAAGCTCACTTTTACTTTATCTGCATTAGTCATTGTTATTTCAAATGTTTTGCCATAACGTTGTACTTCTTTAATTTGTTTTAAATTAACGATGGAACTGCGATGTACGCGAATGAAATTTTTTGGGTTGAGTTTTTCTTCTAAAGAAGAAATTCCATAATTACTAATGAAGTAGTCATTTGTGGTAAATAATTTTGAATAATCACCATAGGCTTCTATTCGTATAATGTTTGAAACGGATAAAGTGATGAGTTTTTTGTTTTTATGTACCAGAATGCGTTCGGGATATGTTTGTTTTTCAATTAGAAGACTTTCTGCTAAAGGGGTAACACTATTGATTTCGTTATCCCATTTTAATTTTTCAATTGCTTTTTTAAAACGTTCTTTGGTATACGGTTTTAAAAGATAATCAACAGCATGTACTTCAAAGGCTTGCAAAGCATAACTATCATAAGCTGTTGAAAAAATAATATTGGGAATTTCGTCTAAATAAGTCAAAACTTCAAACCCAGTTAACCCTGGCATTTGGATGTCTAAAAAAATTAAATCGGGTTTAAATTCGTTGCATATTTTAACAGCATCTACTCCATTATTAGCTTCCCCTAAAAGAATTAAATCAGGATATTCTTTAAGATATTCGTTAATCAATTGTCGACCCGAGCTTTCATCATCAATAAGAATTACTTTTTTCATTATATTGAAAATTTTACTTGTAAACCACTTGGAGTATTTTGTGAGAATTCCAGATTACTCCCATATATTTTTTCTAACCTTAGCTGGGTATTGGTTAAGCCAATTCCTTTTTGAAGAAGTTTCGTTTTGTCTGCTACTCCAATACCAGTATCTGAGATAATAAAATGTATTTTATGATTTTCTTTATAGATAGAAAGGCTTATTTTACCGCCTTTAATAACTGAAGCTAATCCATGTTTTATTGCATTTTCTACAATAGGTTGTAAAAGCATAGGTGGAATTTTTTCAGAATATAATTTTTCTTCAACTTGTATTTCAATTTCTAAACGATCTTCAAAGCGAGCCTTTTCTAGTTGCAGATAATTGGTTACAAAATCGAGTTCTTCTCGAAGGGTTACAAAATCTTCTTGACTTGCTTTTAATTGGTAACGAAATAAATCTGAAAGTTGCGCAATCATGTGACGGGTCTTTTCATTTTCAGAAGGAATAGAAGCACTTATTGTATTGAATACATTGTAAAGAAAATGAGGGTTTAATTGTGCTTTTATGGCGGCTAGCTCACTTTTTAGTGCTGCTTCACGCAGTTCATTTTCTAATTGTAATTTTTTTTGGGTTTCAATAAAATAGGTGTAGGCAAAATAACAACCAAATTGAAACATTAAAAATAAGGAAGGGATATACAAATCCCAAACTTCTCCAGATCCTGTTAGTCGCGATAAGCTATAAAAATCATGAAATTCATAGCGTATTTTTCGAAAGAATAAGGTTACTAATGGAATTAAAATAAAGACAATTATAATTTTAAAAGCAATACTTTTGTGCTTAAGAAAGTAATTGATTAGTGCCCAAATAAGTACAAAAGCTATAAAATTAAAGAAATATACAAAACCTGAAGAAAACCAAAAATCTCTCGCATCTAAAAAATCGGCTAGTCCTAATTTCCCTTCATAGTTTCTATTCCAAAACAAAACAGTGTAGTATAAAACGGAAAATAAAGCATAGAAAATGAGTACGGCTAAAATTTCTTTTTTAGTCGTTTTTGAAAATAAAGCAGTTAATTTTTTATTCATCTTTGTTCTCAATTACATACCAAAATGCGCCATTATATGGATTAAAGCTAATTTTAAATAATCCTTCATGTGTAGCAACAAGATACTTATTTTTTACTTCTAATATACGCTCTTTTTGTTTAGCAATTACTTTTCCTTCTTTGTATTCAAAGTGTAAGCTATTTGAAAATTCAATTTCCAAGTTATATGTACCATTAGTTAATAGTGATTTTTCAATCTTTTTTAGAATTAAAGAGGGAGTGTTGTTATGGTCAAATGGCTTATCATTATGTTCTATAATATGAATAGTTGCATTTTGATAAACCATCGGTTTTGTGTCCCAAGTAGTTACTACACTAATTTGATTGTATTTTTTTTCTAATTCAAAATTAGAAGAAATGCTATTTCCTTCTTTTACAGTTATTTGGCATTTTTTAGGATAGTAGTATACTAACTGTTTTTCCGACTGAATGGCATAGTAATCTTGTGCCTGTAAAGGTACTACAAAGAGTAGGAATGCACTTATTAGTAGCGTTTGCATAGAATGTTTTTTTGATTGCTAGTTCGAATGTACATTTCCCTTTTGGATTACCCAATTAAAAAAAGACGAATTGGCAAATAAGACGACGAATTGGAAAGATAAATTGAGCGGTTTATATTCCTTTTCAACAGTTTTCTATTTTATTAGGTTGGAGTTTGCATCAATTTTGTGTCCTAATCCAATTCAAATAACATGAAAACAACAGCATTATCACTATTTCTTTTTTTATGTGTCGTATCAATAACAAGGGCTCAATCTTTTTCTGTTCAAGGTATCGTTTTAGGTAAAAATGATTTACCTCTCGTAAAAGAAACGGTATATTTATTAGGTAAAATAAATCATGAAATTGTAAAAATTAGCGTTACTGATGACAAAGGAGGCTTTATTTTGTCGGTTTCAGAAGCAAATTCGTATCTACTTACTATAGCAAATGCTGATTATGAGTTGTTTCAGGATACAATCTCAATTACTGAAACAAAGCAAGTGCTTTCACCCATTCGATTAATTGAAAAAATACAAGTATTAAATGAAGTGGTGGTTATTAAAGAAAAGCCTATGATTCAAGTATTGGCTGATAAAACTATTTTTAATGTAAGTGCCTCTATTAGCACAACTGGAACCAATGCTTTGCAATTGTTACGCAAAGCTTCTGGAGTTAGTATTGATAATTCTGGAAGTATTATTTTGGAAGGAAAAACTGGTGCTCAAATTTTTATAGATGGAAAACCAACTTTGCTCAACGGACAAGAATTGCAAGCCTATTTGGAAACCTTACAATCATCGGATATTGATAAAGTGGAAATCATTACTCAACCTTCTTCAAAATATGATGCAGCAGGTAATGCAGGAATTTTAAATATTGTATTTAAAAAAGATAAAAATAGAGGGGTTAATGGCTCCCTAAGCAATGCTTTTACATTGGGCGATTATGCTCGAAATAACGCTTCTTTTGCTATGAATTATCGGAATAAAAAGAACAATTTATTTGGTAATGTAAGTCAGGGAATAGGTAAAAGCACTGGTTTCTTGTATTTGAAAAGACAGCAAAATAATACCGAATTTGATGCTAAAACAGAAAGTATTTATACTCCTAAAACGACTAATTTGCGCTTAGGATATGATTGTTTTGCAACCGAAAAGAGTACATTTGGAATCTTGCTAAATTCAAACTGGAACCACAATACCAATCAAAGCAACTCCAGAACGCCTATACAAGCCTATACAAGTGCAACTATAGATAGTGTTTTGATAGCCAATACTATTTCGAAAAGCAATTCACAAAATCTACTATTAAATGTAAATTACAAATACAGCGACACCTTAGATACGTATTTCAATGTAGATATTGATTATGGGAAGTTTAACAGAGAAGGTTATGCTTTCCAACCCAACTATTATTATGATACCACAGAAACTACAATAATAAGTCAAGCGCTAACAACACAAGAAACACCAATTGATATTGATATTGTTTCCTTACAAACAGATTACGAACAAAGACTAGGAAAAGGTAAGATAGCAACGGGCATTAAAATGGCATCTGTAACTACTGAAAACACGTTTAATTTTTACAATCAAATGGGTAATGATTATGTTTTGAATTTGAATCGAAGCAATCAATTTCAGTATCGAGAAACCATATATGCAACCTATGGAAATTACAATATACAAAAAGAGAAATGGAGTTTTCAGTTGGGTATTCGAATGGAAAATACGATTTCAAGAGGGAATTTAATTCAAGATCAAAGTAATGCCAATAAAACTGTAAAACGAAATTATACCAATTGGTTTCCAAGTGGAGGTATTACCTATCAAATGAATGCCAAGAATCAATTGGCTTTAAACTACAGTAAACGAATCCAAAGGCCCAACTATTCTTCCTTAAACCCTTTTGAATATAAAATAGACGAATTATCTTCCAGTAGAGGTAATCCTTTTTTACAACCGCAATATACACATACTATCAAATTAACCAATACCTATAATTATAAATTGTCTACCGCTTTAAGTTATACTTATGTTTCTGATTTTTTTGCCCAAATTACGGAAGCTGAAGGTACCAATAGAAATTATTTAAGTCCGCAAAATATAGCCAATCAAGAAGTTTTTAATTTAGGAATAGCACTTCCATATCAATTTACAAATTGGTGGTCGGTATATGTCAGTATTAATGCCTATACAAGTAAGTACCTCTCCAATAATCCAAATTTTATTCCTCTTAAACAAGAAACAGTAAGCTTCTACGGACAACAAACTTTTTCTCTACCTAAGGAACTTACTTTGGAACTTAGCGGATGGTTTAGTTCCCCTTCTGTTTGGGGAGGTACTTATGTTACCAAAAACATTGGAGCTCTAAATTTGGCTTTTCAAAAGAAATTTTTTCATAAATCTCTTCAAGCCAGTATTGCTTTTAATGACATATTGTATACCATTCCTTGGAGAGGTAACACTCAATATGGTGGCATACAAATACAAGGAACAGGTGGGAGCGATTCAAGAAATGTGGTTTTTAGTCTCAATTATACTTTTGGTAATTCAGAAATAAAAAAATCAAGAAACCGGAATACAAGTTTAGAAGATGAAAAAGGAAGAGTTAATTAATATTACTCTTTAAGCGCTAATTTTTCTTTTACGAAGGATTGAAATTCCTCGATAGACGTAATTCGGTTTTCCATTTTTTCTAAAATAGATGCTATGGGAACGAATTGTTTTTCTTGAATTTCAATTTTTTCTTTTAGTGTTTTTATCAGTTCATCTTTTAGAAAGATAGTTTCTTTCAAAGTATCATAATTGTTGGCTAATGGATTCTTATTTTTTAAAACATATGTTTCGGTAGGTTCTTGTAAATGAGTTGTTTGAGTGTCGGTTTGGGAAAGTAATACATTTCCTTTTCCTGTAAGTAGCCAATGCATGTTAACGTCGGGAAATTGATTGGCAATATCCAAAATAATTTCTACTGAAGGTTTGTTTTTTTCATCTTTCAAACGGTTTAATTTACTAGAACTGTCATATTTTAATCCGTTTAAAGCAAAATCATTTATGTTTTTAAATCCTTGAAATTCAACAATATGTAATAATCTTTTAAAAAAAGTTTGCATTTTTATTAAAATATGTTTGTAAAATAAAAACTTGTTTGTATATTAGCTACATCAAAACCAATCTAATATTCATTTGTAAACGAATTGATAGGTAAAGCGAATATAGTAAAAATACTATATACTTTCCTATTGTATTCTAGCATTACAAATAAAAAAGTGATTTTTTAAAACCAAAACAAACTTCTATGCGTATATGCTTTTTAACCCACTAACCCAAACTAAATAATTCTGGATGTACACCAATTATGAAATAGGTAAGATTTTGCATAAAGCAACTACCATAGAAGATTTTTTATGTATTCAAATTGAGTTATTAGAAAATGTAGATTGTTATTTACAACAGTTTACAGCTGATTATTTTAACTTTATTGGAAGGTATTGTATGGAAGCCATTCCACAATTAATTGAAAAGAAAAATCCCAGCTTGGAAAAACTGGCTTGTTTTCATTTTCTAACCACACTTCTTTGCGATTTTGATCGGTTTTATAAGAATGGAGGCGCTTCTTATTTTAAAATGAGCGTAGCTTCTATAGAAGATCGATTAAAATATACTGTAAATACATAAGGAACTGCAATTAATGCAAACATCCAACAAACATTTCTGTCTTTAGCTTAAATGTTTTGGGAAACACTTTTTGAATCTTTTTCAAAGAGCTGTCTGCTTTTTTTTCTTGTTCAAATATACCGGAAACAACAGCAATTGTTTTGTCATTACTATTGTTTTTGTATAAAGATAAATATTCTAAACTCAAGGTTTCTGAAGGAAAACGT
This sequence comes from Flavobacterium sp. NRK F7, assembly GCF_024054195.1. GTDB lineage: Bacteria > Bacteroidota > Bacteroidia > Flavobacteriales > Flavobacteriaceae > Flavobacterium. Next base: position 1,706,711 of record NZ_JAMXLB010000001.1, read on the forward strand.
CTTGGAAAATAATCACCTGCATACAATTCGTCTTCATCATCCTCTGGAAGTACAATTAAATCTTTTGTAGGATTGTAATATCTTCCCATGGTGTCAATCTCAATTTTAAATGCATGCTGAACATCAAACATTTTTTTATGTAATTGAGCATAATTTAAACTGGTATCCACCACAATCACATAATAGGTTTCGGTTTCACTAAATTCTGAAAGGGTATCAGTTGGCGTTTCTTCTCTAGAAAATTCTTGTTGTGAAATGGTGTCAAATTTGTTTTGTACACTATCTAAAACCACTTCTTGTGTTTCGGTAGTACTTTCATTCTTTTGGGTGCAAGAATAAAAGAAAAAAATTAAAAGGAAAATAAAATAGGTTTTCATAAGCTGCGATGATTATAACCATATACTCTTTTATTCGAGTTTATGGTTAGATAGTACATTTGATTTTTTTGATAACCACAATTTAGAATTTCTGCTTCTAATTTCGATAAAAATGATTGAGGTACATTTCTATCTGCATTTATTAGTATGACAATTTGCGAACCTTCGTTTCTTTCTAATGAGTCATAAAAAATAAATTCTTTGAAGTCTTTTATGTCAGAAATTTTATCATTTAACTGAAGGTAATAATCATCTAAATTATACTTGTCGGAAAGCTGTAAAGTTAATTTTTTAAGTTTCCCAATCGCAATAAAAATCACATTTGAATTTTGTTTTAAGTCAAAATTAAATTTTGTCTGATTGGTTTCAAACGGATGAATGTCAACTAAAAGACCTAAAGAAAAATGCGATATAAAAGAGCTATTGTCGTCTTTTTGTTTTACCCAATATATGGAATCTTCAATGAATACTTTATTTTCTTTTACACTAAAGTCAGAAGTGAAAAAATCGTTTATGTCATAACCAAAAGCACCTTTCTTTTGCGGTGTAAACACTTGATTTTTTTGGATATCAATCCCTCTTTTTAAAATGGAATCTGCCATAAAATCAAATACATTCATCGTAATCGTATACGTACTATCAGTGATGGTATGACAGCAGATAAAATCATCATTTCCTTTTTCAAATTCATGCCAATGCCCCACAAGTTGTTTTTCTTTATTTACACAAGAAGTAAATAATAGGAAAATTAGAAATAAGAATATATTTTTCATGCAAACCAATTTCAACCACTAAAATACGTTAAAAACAAAAAAGTCTGTATAACAATACAGACTTTTCGTTCTTAAAAGTAACCAAATTATAATAAAGTCGGTTCTATAATTAAACTAAAACTACTTTTTAATCAAGCGAACCACTTCTTGTTTGCCATCTTTGCTAATTTGTGCAAAATAAATACCATTTGGCATTTCAGACAAATCAATAGAAGCTGTTTGAGTCAATTGCAGTACTTCTTGACCGGTTAGGTTTATTACACGTACAGCATCTACTACAATATCCAAATTAACCTTATCACGTGTTGGAACAGGATAAACTGCAAGACCATCAATAGTATGAGTTGAAGAACTTAATGTTCCATCCACATCAATTACAAATTCATAAAAATCGAAATTGTTTGAAGCATCAAATACTTCTAAAGTGATGGTATGCAATCCGCTTGTTAAAGTCTGTCCTGGTGAAGGATATTGATCGGCAACTACAGACGAAGTACAGTTGTCAATTACCACAGTAGACACGGTAAAATCAGGTAAAATATAACCGTTATTGCTAGCATTATTAAATCCTACTGTCATGTCTTGGGGTAATGTATTGGCATCAAAAACAGGTGGTAAATTGTCAGATACATGAATGGTGGTAGTACAAGTTGAAGTTAAATTGTTATTGTCTACTACTGTTAAAGTAATGGTTATTGGAGAACCAACATCAGAACAATTAAAATTATCTCGATCAATACTGATCGATTGAATCCCTGAAAGATCATCTGAACCATTATTGATGTCAGCAGTGTCAATGGTATACGTTCCATATTCGTCTAAGTTCAACCAAGTTTCACCCACACAACTTGCAGTAGGTGGTGTGGTATCCACTACATTTACTGTACGAATCATTTGTTCTGCTTCATTTCCAGCTGCATCAGTAGCATTATAATAAATAGAATACGATCCCACTGCATCTACAAATTCGGAAGCATCAATAACCACACTCGAACCATCATCGGTAGTAGCACCTAATTCAGTATAACCTGCACCTAATTCAATTTCTTGTGGATTAGCACCAGTTAACGTAATTACAGGAGCGGTACATTCCGTTCTAAAAGTAACTTGAGATGTAACAGTGGTCCAGTTGGTAGTACTATAAGCAGGATTATCTACTTCAATACAGTATAAAAGTGGTGTTAAAGTGGCTTGGAAATCTGTAAAATTAGTATTGTTACCATTTTTTACATTTAATGCATATAAATACGGATTGTTTTTAACCAATAGGTATTTTAAATTAGGTAAACCACTAAAATCCAATTCGGTAAATTCATTGCCATCTATATTCATCAACTGAATGCTCAATGGTAATGTAATAGAGGTTAAATCACAAAGTTCTGCTGCTAAATTAGTTAAATTAGTATTCGCAGATAAATCTAAAGTTGTAAGCGCATTGGCACCACAAATTAAAGAAGTTAGGGTAGGATTAGTAGAAAGGTCTAAGCTTGTAAATGAATTACCTCTACAGTTAAAAACTTGTAAAGACGCAAAGTCTTCAATACCTGTTAAATCAGAAATACTTCTATTGCTTATATTTAAAGTAGTAACTCCTGAAATATTGGCTGTTGGTACATAATCATCTAAAACCGTATCATAACCTAAATCGATTAGTCTTTGCTCAAAATTAGTATCGGGTACATAAGTGTCAGCAAAATGACAATTGGTACTGAAAGAATTGTTCGGATCTATATTGGTCCAATTGGCTTGACTATACGACACATCATCTACTTCAATACACGTTAGTAACGGCGTATTAGTAGATTGAAAAGATACAATTCCTGTATTGTTCCCATTCTTTACAGAAATGCGCTCTAATACGGAATTGTCTTTGATAAGAAAGTAGGTTAAGTTGGTTAACGCACTTAAATCAATACTTGTTAGTAAAGTAGCCGAAAGGTTTACTTCATAAATTCCAGTAGGTGCACTAGAAAATAACAATTCACTTAACGGATTTACTTCAAAAGCAATTCGAGTCAGACTAGTATTTGCGGATAAATCTACAGAAGTAAGATTGTTGTAACCCGCATAGAAAGTGGTTAGGTTTACATTATTAGAAAGATCTACTTCGCTTAAATTATTACCTCTAACACGCAATACTTGTAAGGCAGCAAAACTTTCAATGCCCGTTAAATCAGAGATATTTCTTCCGTCTAAATCTATGTTGACTACAGAAGCTACATCAGAAGTTAACACTAAACCGTTTAATGTTCCTTCTGTATCAATTCCTAAATCGATTAAAGCTTGTTCAAAATTTGCGTCAGGAATAGCGGTATACTGACCAAAAACGGTAAGAGAAAAAAACAGGATCGTTACGTGTAAAAATCTTTTCATCATAAAATGTTTGTTTATGTTTTCTAAGTTGTAAAATTGTGTAGTGCAAAGGAAAACATTTTAGGGTAGTAAGAAAAGAAAACAAGGGTAGCAAATGGGTAGCAACTCTCTAAAATAAGGGTGTTGAACCAATTTTAGGTAGTAGTTGGATAGTTGTCTATGTACGCAATGATATCCGCTTCAGAATCGATTTCAAGTTTTTTTCTAATGCGATAACGAATCGATTTTACCGATGCCAAACTCGTATTTTGAAGGTCTTTAATTTCATTAGTAGACAACCCTAATTTCATTAAATACAATAGCTTTTTTTCTTTCTCATTGAAAAATGGAAAATGGGTGTTGATTTTAATTTTAAATTCGTGACTAACCTGATCAATATATTCCGTTAAATTTTGGGAAGGACCATAATCAGAGCTTTTCGATTTTACAGAAAGTAAAAGTGATTTAATGGCTTTAGTTCTTTCTTCTTCGCTCAATTTTAAAATAGCTTTCAATTCCTTTTCAAAATAATGCTGTACCTCTTCCTTAATCTTGTTATTAAGAAACTCCGTTTTAAGTTCGGCTTCTTTCAGTTGTAAAATTTGTTCGGCATTTTTTCGCTGTAGATTTTCTTCTTCTAACTTTCTTTTGGAAAGATCCAATTGGTATTTCGTATTTTTTCGGACTAATACAAATATGGTCACGGCTGAAACTGCAGTAAGCACAAACAAAATCAAATACAATTGTTTTTTAGAGCGTTCGGTTTCTAAATTGAAATTGGCTTGTAATTTTTCTTTTTCAAACTTGTAATTCAATTCCAAAGCAGTTATGCGTTTGGCTTCTTCAGTATTATTTAAGGAATCGTTATAGGCTTTGTACAAACTAAAATCGGCTAATGCTTTTTTATAATCACCTTTACTTTGGTAGGCCAAACTTCGGTTGAAATATTCCTTTTGCAACAAATCTTTGTGTTTTAATTTTTCAGCAATAGCAATGGCACTATCTAAATGTTGGATGGCTTTTTCATACAACCCCATATCTTGATAACAACCCGCTAGATTTTTATGGTAAATACTAAGCTCATTTTGTATTTGTAACTCTTTAAAAATTTGGATATTTTCTTTAAAAACAAAAATGGCTTTGTCATAGTCTTTAAGGGTATAATACAATAAAGCCAAATTGCCATTTACTTTCGATTTATCGTGCTTGGTAGTATATAAAGCTTCCGCTTTTTTATAATTGATTAATGCCGAATCGTATTGTTTGTTGTAAAAATACGTCACGCCAAGCATATTGTAAGACATGGCAATATCACTGGATTTTTCTTTAATTTGATGACGAATGCGAAGGGCTTTTTGTAAATAGGCTTTGGCCTTTTCATACTCATGTTGTCTTCGGTAAAACATACCTAAATTGTGTATAGTTAAACCAATCATGGACGAATCTTTTATCGTTTCACTGAGTTCTAATGCTTGTAAATAGGTCGCTAAAGCCTCTTCCGACAATCCTTGCTTGGCATTGATAATTCCCCAATAGTTTAAGGCATCGGCTTTGTTGCGTTTCAAATATTGTGATGGGTTGGAAATTTGATTTAAAGCATGCAATACATCGTCTAAAATAATTCTTGAAGTATCGATGTTTTTATTTAAAAGATGTTTGGCTAATTCTACTTTGTAGTGAAGGCGTAAGGAGTCGGATTTTGTGTGTTGAATATGGGAAAGTAATTCAACCGACATAGGATCTTTCGATTGTGCCTCTGCTACAGTCGATAAGATCAGTAAAAGGAATACCAGTTTGCCTAAGAATAAAGAAAATTTCCAAATTGAATCCACTCGACGTTTTTTGCAAAAATACAATTTTTTAGTACTACGCGAAATAATTGCGTATGGATATAAAATCTTTGCAGTATCAAAATAAGAAGGTTTACCAATGCATCCAATACAAAAATACTTGGTTTACCAAAATACATTAAATTTACAGTTATGAACACAGCTATCAACGGAAACGATTTATTAGCCTTAGGGTATGCAGAAGGAAGTTTAATTGGTATTGCTTTAAAATGCAACCGAAAAAGAACGGGTTTTACCAAAGAACAAATGCTGGATAACTATACTAAAGTCTTAGCACAACCCGAAACCTATTTGGATGATGCTTTATTCGGTGCATTGGCTCAAGCCATTATTGAAAAATCCAATGAAAAGCCAGAAGATTTCATTGCGTTAAACGATACCCCAGCTGCATTTGCAATGTATGGAGCCGATCATATTGAAGCAGGAGCAAGACAACAAATGGAAGTAGCGATGCAATTGCCAGTAACTGTTGCTGGGGCTTTAATGCCCGATGCGCACCAAGGATATGGATTGCCAATTGGAGGAGTGTTGGCTACCAATAATGCTGTAATTCCGTATGGAGTAGGTGTCGATATTGGATGCAGAATGGCATTATCGGTATACGATATTCCAGAATTATTTTATTACGAAAACGAAGCCAAGTTCCAACGAGAATTGGTTGCACATACCAAGTTTGGTGCGGGTCATGGATTTCACGGTCAGTACAAAGCCGATCACGAAGTGATGGAACGAAAAGAGTTTGCGAACCACAAATTCATCCAGCAATTGAAAGACAAAGCGTGGTCGCAATTAGGAAGTTCGGGTGGTGGTAATCACTTTGTCGAATTTGGAATCCTCCAATTTGAAAAAGACGATGCCGTGTTGAACATTCCAAAAGGAAACTATGTAGCCTTGTTAACACATTCGGGTTCGAGAGGTTTTGGTGCTACCATTGCCGGACAGTATACGAAGTTGGCCAAAGAACATTGCAAACTTCCTGAAAAAGCGAAAAACTTAGCCTATTTAGGTTTGGATACCGAATTAGGTCAGGAATACTGGATTGCCATGAATTTAGCTGGCGATTATGCTTCCGCTTGTCATGAAGTAATTCATAACAAAATGGCTCAAGCATTAGGAGCCACCGTTTTAGCCAAAGTGGAAAACCATCATAATTTTGCTTGGAAAGAGATTCATAATGGAGAAGAAGTGATTGTGCATCGAAAAGGAGCTACACCAGCAGCCAAAGGTGTGATGGGAATTATTCCAGGAAGTATGACCGCACCCGGATTTTTAGTACGTGGAAAAGGAGAAGCGGAAGCTTTGCATTCGGCATCGCATGGCGCAGGGAGACAAATGAGTCGAACACAGGCGATAAAAAACATTACGAAAAAGGAGATGCAAGCGATTTTAAAAGACCATGGTGTTACCTTAATTGGAGCTGGTTTAGACGAAGCTCCAATGGCATACAAAGACATCAACCAAGTAATGGCAAGCCAAGAAGCCTTAGTCGATGTCGTTGCCAAGTTTACTCCTAAAATGGTACGAATGGCTGATGATGGAAGTAGGGAGGATTAATTTTTTAACAAAACCCTTACCAGCCATGCGCTAGACCTAAACGTTTACGTCTCCCTACGTAAAACTTTGGGTATCTAGCGTAAAATTTTACGTCCCGGCACGTAAAATTTTACGTAGGCAGACGTAAAACTTTGGCTTCCTAACCTAAAATTTTGGGTTCCTAACCTAAACGTTTCGGTCTGTAACGTAAAATTTTAGGTTATTGGGTTAAAATGGATATATAAAAGTTTTAGATATCCCATCAGAAACTAAAAATAGGATAGAGCAATTTATGAGACCCTTACAAGGTGACAATTTTGTGTGTATACTTGTTTCATAAACGCTATCCTTAATCTTGTTATGCTGTCAAGCATCCCATCAAAAACTAAAAAATAGCATAAGGCAATTCATGAGATCCTTACAGGGTGACAAGTTTGTGTGTATACTTATTTCATAAACGCTATCCTCAATCTTGTCATAAAGCCTGTACTGAGCTTGTCGAAGTATAAGCATCCCATCAGCAATTAAAAAATAGGATAAAGCAACTCATGTTCCCGAAGTTTCGGGATTACAGGGTGACAAGTTTGTGTGTATACTCATTTCAAATACTATCCACAATATTGTCATGCTGTCAAGCATCCCATCAGAAACTAAAAAATAGCATAGAGCAACTTATGAGACCCTTACAGGGTGACAAGTTTGTGTGTATACTTGTTTCATAACTCTATCCTCAATCTTGTCATAAAGCCTGTACTGAGCTTGTTGAAGTATAAGCATCCCATTAGAAATTAAAAAATAGCATAAGGCAATTCATGAGATCCTTACAGGTTGACAAGTTAACGCCCAAAATCCTCCTTCAAAATGACTAAAACCCATACCAGCAGTGCGCTAAGCATAAAATTTTAAGTCCCCGACATAAAATTTTAACGCACCAACTTAAAATTTTAAGTCTCTAGGGTAAAATTTTACGTCCTACTACATAAAATTTTAAGTTCTCTACCTAAAAGTTTAACTTCTCGAGTTAAAATTTTAGAGGGTTGAGGTTCACTGAAGTATTCTCAAGTTTTGGTATTTCATAAACGAGGTGCTTTTTTTAGGTGTTTATTCCTTTAACACCTAAAAAAAGCACCCAATTCTTCCGAAGAAGAATAGGGTGCTAGGTATAGAAGTTAGTTATTTACAAAATTACTTTTTACCCTTCTTTTTAAATTTCATTGCGCTACCATTCTTAGGATACTGAGCCGCAGAAATGGCAAAACTAAAATCGCCAAATACATTATTATTTATGGTGTCTTTACTGTAGTCGGCAATCGTACTGTATTTATGACAACTGTAACAGGTATTGCTATCTTGCACATAACTTTCCATAGTGGTATTGGCTACTATGGCTTTTCCACTCAACATGGAAGAGGCGTTAATATTTTGTGGTGCTTGAATGGGTTTGGTTGGATCGGGAATGGGCAGTTGCGACCAAATGACATCCACCAATTGGTAATACTGAAACACCGAATTCGGATAAAACGTTTTAATGTTATTTTGCATTCTCGTATTAATAGGTACCGCATCTTCTGGATCGATACTGTTTACCCGCGTTACTTGTATGGGTGCCACTCTACCTTCTGATAAATAATAGGGTGGTGGTGTGTTGGGCGTACACGGAACAGTCACCGTTTTCCCATTCTTTAATGCTACTTGTGTAGGCGTACAATTGGCATTGTAAAAATTATAACCATAAGTTGGTGTGGGTGCATTGGCCACATCAGGTACATTATCGATATGCTCAAAGGTAGCCCATACCCAAGTGGGTTGGTTTTGGGTTTTATGCAAAATATGCAGTCCTACTAAAGCCACAGTTGTATTGCGTAACTTCCCTGTATACGGATCCATTACAATGGCATTGGAAAGTTTGTACTGCTTCCATTTGGCCGAACTTGGAGTATCTACTTCCATCCAAGCGGCTTTCAGTTCTATAGCACCTACTTTACCATTGTACACACCTTGTGGAAAGTTAATAGGCACACCATTTCGAACACTATCATGCTGTGTAATGGCATTGTAATACCCATTATCTACTACAAACTTATAGTAATCGTAGTTCAATTTGATCTCATACCAAACATTGGTTTTGTTCTGTGCGCCTAGCCAATTGGGTTTCCCAAAAGGGGCAGCCTGATTCGGATTCAAACCTTTAACCGTGTCCTTTACATCAAACTTTGCGGCAAACGTAAGCAATTTGGTTTTGGATGGATTGAATTGTAAGCGACTGGTTTTAAACTTGGAAGCATACTCCTCCGACACTAATGTTCCCCATTCTGGAGGTGGAACACCTTCGGGTTGAAACAATACGTTTTCGGGCATATAGGTTTCCCATGCTACCGGATTGGTGTCTCCAGGATCTCCAAAAGAAGCACTTTTAGTGGTAGGCCAATTCAAACTGATAAATTCTTGCCAAGCAAAACAATTGGCCTGAGATTGATTGGTAAACGAAAGTAAATCTCCCGGTACATTGCCATTAAAATTGATGACAATTTTTGTTAAAGGAGATGTAGAGTAGCAATCACAAGAGTTGTCAACAGTAGCTATCTTCTGGTACGTGGCACTTTGACTACTCGTATTTCGTAAAGAGAGCCAACCAATGACAAATAAGCTTATCAAGATTGTAATTTTAAAATGAAGTAGTTTCATGTTTTCTAGTTTATTTTAAAAGGACTACTTATTGTACTTCGATAGCAACTGTAATTGCTCCCAAATTATCTACTAAACCTACTCCATATAAGGCATTCAAATCGTCGTTGATGCAAAGTTGAATTTCTCCCGAAACACCTGCTGGTACTGTTGCACCCATACCTACTAAGAAAACCGTATTCCCCACTTTACCAATAAGCGCACCTTCATTTTCACCAGGCATAGTGTACCCTGTTTTGGCAGGAATAAAGGTTGGGTTTCCTTTGGCATCGTATAATTTTCCGCCATTGTCATTGGGGTTTGCAGTCCATAATCCCGATTGATAGGTGATTTGAGCTTTATTAGATGACGTCAGTACAACACCTGTATTTTGCCATGCCAAATCCGCTTGAACCGATACGGGAGTTACTAAAAATAAAGCAGGCATTGCAGTACTCAGTTGCTGACCCACATTGGTTACAAAAACCCCTTGTTGACCTGTTTTGGCTCCACTACCTACCGTTACAGTGATATATAAAGCTGTATTCGTACTCGGTTGACTATTTCCGGGAACGGCATAATACACATTTTCTTTTACTTCGGTGACTACTGCAGTAATGTTTGGATCGTTAAACGATATTTTAGGATACGTACTTGGTTGGTTTTCTTTTGCTGTACACGTTCCAGCAATAACTACCATTTTAGCACTTGTTGTTCCAACATTCACACTTAAAGGAACATACGTACTGTTACTTAAAAGCGAAATTGGATTGTTTACTGGGTTGGGAACTGGAGTGTTATACATCTTATCAAAATAGTCTTTGTAGAAAATTTGTAAAGGTTGTGCCAAGGCATCTTTTTCAATATCCGTTACCTGATTATATCCTTGAGGTGTAGTACCAGAATATCCTGCGGCTACAATTTGCATTTTAAAAGTTGCAGCAACCTGAGAGCCCCAATCAATCGTTTCACCAGAAATTTTAATATCACTTACGGTATACGATTTGTCTTTTGGAACTTCAAAGACCGCATGTAAAATAAAATTACCGGGTAACGGATTGCCATATTGATCATTTAAGGTTTTAGAGCCTCTTTTTATCGTCCAAAAATCCGAAGCTGGGGTATTATCTGGAGTTACATAATTTGAAAAATCAGGCATTTGAATATATAATCCTGGTGGATCGGCTAAAGTTACTACGGTGCCTTGGGTAACCAAATTATTTACATTTCCTCCAATGTTTGGATCACTATTACGGTACCGTTGCCCAAATTGGCCCGCACAAATTAAATCATTGTATTGAGAAGAAGGCCACATCGTACTCGTTCCAGTGGAACCTGGTGGATTAAAACGTTGAACCGTTGAGGTGGTGGCTAAACCAATTTCCGTTTGAAGGGTATTGGGTGTACTGGTTAAATGAATCGCACCTCCTTTAGTACTATCTGAAACCGTTCCCGAGTTCCATTTGTTCAACGGATTATATACAGGTTGATTGGTAATCGGATTCGTAACACCTGGCAAACTCAAATCTTCTAAAGTAATTTGTGGTTTGTCCAATATCGTTTGATACAGTTCTAACACTTTATTCGGATCGATTAACCATAAACTGTTCCAATATTCAGGATTTTCACAAGTAAAATCGATTCTAACGATGTTTCCTTTGGTATCTCTTGTAATAGCCCATTCGCAATATTCATCTTGCCAACCTCTTGGTCCGTAAGGGAAATAAGCAACTTGTTGCCCTGTTGCACTACACGGACTGTTAGTAATTTTTCCTGGCATATTTCCTGTGTCTGCCATTTGATTCAATTGATCTTGAGAGGCATTGGGAAAGTTAAAAGCCAATCGCCCAGGAAAAGCATTCCATTTGATATTTAAAGCACTACTTTGTGTGTTGTCATCTATAGGGTTAAAATAATTGGTGGTTTTAGGAGTATTGTTTGTATTCCAAGGATTGTTAAGCATTCCTTGTTGGGTAAAGCCGTCTAAATTAGAGCTCCAAAGCGCGTTCATGGCTTCTTGTTTTAAGGAGTTATCCGAAAAATCTTGAATGGCCGCAGGAGTTCTGAATTGAAAAGTAGAAGTTGCCGCACTGCTACTTTTGTCCGTTTGTTTTTTTTCTTTTGTTTCCATGTTTATGATGTTGTTTGAATTAATATCGTATAAAATTACAGTTATCCTTTGGGAAAAAACAGCGTAGAATTACCTGTTTATGAAGGGGTGTAATTTTATTTTAGATACTTTTATTTGTGGAATAAGCTGTTGGGAAAAAGAAATTTAAAAGAATTCTTTCAAAATAAATCCTATATTTGCCCTCGAAATGAGAACACAAAACACACATAGTATAGCACTTGTAAAGTCAATTTATCGCTTAGGAGGAGATTTTCCTCGTAAACGAAAAGGGTGTTTTGTATCATTATGTATGCGTTAAAGTAAGCGATTATATCATATTTCAAAGCGTCCTTTTACTCAAAAGGACGCTTTTTTTATGTTCAAAAACGAAGTAAAAACAGTAATAATCATAAAAATGAGAAAAATTTTTAAAAAAATAGTGAATGCGAAGTAAACCCGAGCTGAAATAAACAAAAATGAGTAACCAAATGAGAGACAGTCATTTGCAAAATTCGAAGTATCTGTTGTAAAACGGATCGGGATTGTATTGCTTAAATTTAGGTTTAACTAATTGAAAATCAATAAAATAAATTAAAAAAAGATTTGGAAGTTCCGTTTTTTTCACTTTATCTTTGCCTCAGAAAATTAGAAGAAACAATATCAATATCAATTGCAATAACAATAATAAAGCAATAGCGATTAAGAATTACGAATTAGAAATTACGAATTAATAATAATTTAGAATTCATATAATATACAATAAAAATGAAACGAGATTTTAAACAACATATAGCACTAGTAGACAGAAAAGCAAAATCAGCTTTCGTAGGATGCAATCTTCCGAGTTTTTATAGTGATTATAATTGGGTGTCTCCATTTAGGGAATAGTATGTAGTATACTATTATATAAATATGGAGCACCTTCAAAAGAGGTGCTTTTTTTATGTATGCTAGTGATTAGTACCTAGTGATTAGTACTTTGTAAATCGCAGTTCGTTAGTTTGAGTGTTTTTTATCAAATGTGAAGAGCAATTTTATAAAAAAGGTATCGAGAACCTTTATTAGGAAAAAATGACTCGATACGCTTCGCTCTCAAAAGGATGAAGATTATACTATAAAAAAGAATGTCATAGCTCAACTGGAAAGAGCGTTCGCCTACGAATCGAAAGGTTGAAGGTTCAAATCCTTCTCGCATTACATCTAATTTCGTAGCTCAGTTGGTTAGAGCAATCGCCTTTTAAGCGATGGGTCTCAGGTTCAAATCCTGACGGAATTACATGAGTCTTTAGAAAGGGACTGGCTTATTGGGGTTACTGGCTAACCTTCCCGACTGTCTCTCGGGAGAAACGGGTTCGATTCCCGTATAAGCCGCAAATGGTGTTTTTAGCTTATTTGGTAAAGCATTGAACTGTGAATTCAAAGAGCAGGGTTCGAATCCCGAAAACACCCTAAATAACTGGGAAGATAACGATTGGTTGTTTACCTGCTTTGGATGCAGGAGGTTGTAGGTTCGAATCCTACTTCCCAGACATAATGGAAGTACGTCAGAGTTGGAGAGCTGAGGCGGTCTGTAACACCGTTGTCTTTTGACTGAGTAGGTTCGAATCCTACTACTTCCACTAAATGAAGTTTAATTTAAAACAAAAGAAGATGAGACAAGACATTTTAAAACGATTTTTGACCAACACGGATGAGACGGGTAGATTTTTGATGAAGTCGAGAATTACTGGAATCATCTATTTTGTAGAACCCATTTATACGGGTAAAACACCACAATGGGGCGATGTAGATGTGGTGACTAAAAAATTAACAGGTCAGTATGGTTCCAAGTATACAGGAGCCATAACCAAGAAAGAATCTCTTATAACGGAAGAAAACGGATTTGTGAATATTGGCTATTTCAAAGGAAGTCCGTTTGGAGCCATCGATGTACGCGATAAAGAACATCAAAAACGCATGGGATTATAAGTTTTTTTACAACGAAAAATAATTGCGCACACTGTTTTGAATCTTTGTTCAGCGATAAAGAAAAAACGTTCTTTTAATAAAAATGATTATGAGATTTAGCTACGCTGAACTAAAGTTTCTCCTTACGTCGAAATGACAATATTAGGATAAAAATATCAAGCAAGTCCTGTTGGGTGTTTCTGTATAGCACTAATGTGATGCGTTTTGCACGAAGGTGTATGAAGTCGTATTATGCAACTTGGCTTGGAGGTTTTGGGTTGTTTTCCAAAAAATAATCCACCAAAGTTTTCGCAGGTTCGAATCCTGCTACAGCCACTTTGGCTGTATGGCGGAGTTGGTCAAACGCGCAAGATTGGGTTCTTGTAAACTGTAACTTTTGGATGTCATCGGTTCGATTCCGATATACTCATCATGGAGTATTAGCTCAGCTTGGTTAGAGTGCCAAAAACAGACTGTAAATCTGTCTTTAGAAAGAGACGTACGACTCTTAAAAAGGTACATCATTGAAAATATTTTGGTTTTTATCAGTTTCGTTATTTTTCAAAAAAAAGCGAAACACTTACGAAGAAACCTGAACAGGGCTTCGTTTTCAAAACCGTTCTTTTGCTTTGCTGTGTGACGATTGGTTTTTTATAAACCGATACCATAAAACAGTACACCATGAGAATGCTTCTGTTTACTAACCTTATTCCGTTTTGGGTGAAGGATAAAAACCAAAAATTTTCTTTTTAAAAGCAAATTAAAATTTAAAAATATAAAGAAATGATTCGATTAATTACTATTAATGCTTACCAAGTTGGTTTGGTATTTGAACGCGGTAAGTTGGTACAAATTTTAAAAGAAGGTAAATACTGGATTTGGGGAAAGAAAGAGGTTAAACTCTTTGAGATGAAACATTCTTTTGTGGCTCCAGTCGAATTGAATATTTTGTTAGAGAACCAAGAATTGGCTGCTATGCTAGAGATTGTTGAAGTAGGCGATACCGAAATGGCGTTGTACTTTACCAATGGTATATTTAAAGAAGTATTGCAAACCGGTCGTTATGCGTTCTGGAAAGGCTATTTGAAGAATGAATTCGTAAAGGTAGATTTAACAAAAGTTGAGATTACTGAAAAAATCGAAAGAGGTTTGTTAGAGAACATCAAATTGAAAGTATACACTCGAAAATTTCAAGTAGCAAGCTATGAGAAAGGGTTGTTGTTTATCAATGGTATTTTCAACAAAGAGTTAACCGCAGGAACCTACTACTTTTGGAACAATGCCATTCCAGTAGAAGTGGTTTATGTAGATATGCGTCAAAAGCAAATGGAAATTTCTGGTCAGGAATTGTTGACCAAAGATAAAGCAGCTTTGCGTATTAACTTCTTTGTGAATTTCAAAGTAACCAATATTATCAAAGCGGTTATCGACAACAAAGAGTATGAAAAACAATTGTATGTATTGATGCAGTTGGCGTTGCGTGCTTTTGTAGGCGGATTTACTTTGGATGAATTGTTAAACAAAAAAGAGAGCATTACCGAAATCATTTTGGAAGACACACGAAATAAAGCTGCTGCTTTAGGGGTTGTGATTCAAGAAGCGGGTATTCGTGATGTGATTTTACCAGGTGATATGAAAGAAATCATGAACCAGGTTTTGGTAGCAGAGAAAAAAGCACAAGCGAACAGTATTATGCGTCGTGAAGAAACCGCAGCGATGCGTAATATGTTGAATACTGCCAAATTGATGGAAGAAAATGAAATGTTGTGGAAATTGAAAGAAATGGAATATGTAGAAAAGATTGCAGATAAGATTGGAGAGATTACCATTTCTGGAGGTGGCAACGTTATCGGACAATTGCGCGAAATTTTTGTGAAATAGTTTAGTTTAATTTGGGAAAGGCTTATGGATGTAAATTCATAGGCTTTTTTTATTGGATTTCATTAGGATGGCGAAATTCAAATGGATTGATATTTTGTATAAATTGAGGTGTCAGTGCTATTTTTCCTTCTGTACCAAAAAGTATAGAAGGTTGAAAAGGATCTTCCGTAAGGATGTAAGTACCAAAACCACCTTCTTGGTCTTTTAGATTAGGAAAAGCAGTTGCAAAAAGAATTCCCCAAAGTGAAAGCAAAGAAGTTTCACCCACATGACAACCCAATCGCACCGTTTTGTTTTGTTCTTGAAAAAGTTGGGCGATTTCCAAGGCACGAAAATAACCACCATTTTTGCTTATTTTCAGATTTACACCTGTGAAATATTCCTTTGTAGCATGAAACTGAGCAGAAGCTAAGGTGGTAACCGATTCATCCGCGATTAATTCGATAGTATCTCCAAAATGCTTGCGAAAAGCAGCACACGATGGATTATCTTTTTTATGAAAAAGTTGTTCAAAACAGCGAATACCTAAATCGACTAAAGCTTCTATTTCATGGTGGTTTTTATTCCATTCCCAAATTTCATTTCCGTCCAAACGAATCGAAGTGTGGTTCCCTAAAAGTTCCCGTATTCTAAGAATACGTTGTTTGTTTATTTCGTTATCCGAATGAATTTTAAGTTTGGCACTTTTAAATTGCAATGCCGAATAAAATTGGCCCATTTTTTCAAAAGTAGTCGCTTCTCCTGAATCAAATGCAGCAGAATAGGTAAGCGTTTTTTGTTGGGGTAAACCCAAAACTTCAAACCCATTCTTCTGCTTTTTTCGCATGAAATAGGTTAGTAAAGCCGTTTCAAAAAGACAACGTACCGAAGGGATTGTATCTGGAACGAATTGTAAGGCGTTTGGTATGCTGGCTAAACTTTCGTCAAAATGTAAAAAAATAGAAGGAGCTAATTCCTTTACATTTTCAATCACACTTTCATACGTTTCAAAAGTCACATAATCCCTTGGACAACATTCGCCTATACCTTGAATACCGTTAGTGTCTTCAATAACCATAATGACTGAATCCGTAGTATTGCGTTTTGCCAAATGATGTTCGTAAGAACCTCCTTTAAAAGGAATTTGTAGGCGATATAGTTTTGTAATGGTTACTGTCATTTTCTAGCTCTTTTAAATTTTCGGCCCACTAAATAATAGAATAAATTCCCAAAAGTAGCCGGTGAAAAAGTGATCAATCCGTTGCCTTCTATATAACCCGGATTCTTCTTTACGAAAAATTGAATGTATTCGTTTTGCAAATCTTTTTCCGTTAAGGTGATTTCATCTGCTAAAAGAACGCGATGTGCTTTAGATACGATACCCGTTTGCTTGTCATAACTTTCTGGATAATATTTCATACCCAATTCATCGCGAATGGCTTCAAATTCTTTTTGTTCTGCTTTATTCGGATTCGGATAAAAATCCTTTAATCCTTTGGCCATCACTAAATACGGACGATAGCTAAGCGAATCATTCCAAATTACAATTTTATGAAACGGATTTTTAAATTTGAGATGGAGCATAATGCGCATCACCGTTTTTTGAATGAGTTTTTTTCCACGATACTGGGGTAAAATAATGGTTTGACCCAAATAAATTGCAATATATTTTCGAGAAGACGTTGTACAAGAATTTTTCCGAATACCAGTAAAACCAACCAATTCTTTTTTAGGATTGTAGTACATGGCATACAGGTCCAAACGTTGTTGTTTGTCAAGAAAAACCTCACGTTCCACAGTATAGGAAGTTTTGTAAATAGCCCAGATACGTTCTTGTTCGGGTTGGGTTAACGAACCAATAGTTCGAAATTGGATCTGCATCATCTCAAATAAAACAGTTTAATGGTTACTAGCGAAAAATTTTATTTGGGGAATTTTTGCGAAATTTAATCGTGCAAATATAGAGGAAAGATTTGATTTGGGAGTTGATTTATTTCGTGAGAAGAGGCAGACTTTTGGATAATTATTAAAAATTTTGTTAGCATTTATAGGAGTATTTCATTTATTAAATTGACTCTTAAAGTGGAAATAATTTACTATTATTGAAAAAAAATTTATTAACCTGTTTTTAAATTTCAATTATGTTTGCCTCAATAATTTTAATTATTATAGTTTTTGCTGTCTTTGTTATTGGTTCCTATATTTTCATAAAAAGTATAAATTCTGAAAAGGGATTTGTTACGAAATTAAAAAAGGAAAGCAAGTCAGATAAACAATATTTTAAAAACTTAAAAACCAGTTTAGAAGATGCGTACATTATTGATCCAGAAACTGGAGCTAAACTAAGTTTAGAACAAGCTGAATCTGGTAACTGGAATTCAGATGAAGTAGAATATTATGATGATGAAGAAGACCCTTTTCTATCCGATGAGTATCGATTTTTCAAAGAGAGCAGTTCCTACTATATTGAAAACCTTAAGTATGAATTCAAAGAGGTTGCTGATGATGCGATTGACTTAATTGAGTCATTACACATGTTTGCTAAGTATAACGAATATTTTTTTTTCAAGACCTTTAGTAAGGTTGAAAAGAATACCCTGATTGGTTTTGTAGCCGTTAGTTTAGGAAATATAGAATACAGCAGGACCAATCAATTATTTTGTTGGATAAAAAATTTAGGTTTTTCAGGGCATTATATTTTAATTGAAAAAAATAAAGTAGAAGAAAAGTTACTTCAGTTAAATGGAGTGAATTTGAAAACTTTTGGTTCGTATCATTGTGAACCCATTAAGAAGTCTACTTATGAACCCCAATTATTTGACTTGTTTTCTAAATTTTCAGAAATTAAAGGATTGGATATTGAATATAAAGAAGGTCATCTTTTCTTTAAAACAAAAAATGAAATGACTCAAGAAGATATAGATAGATTTGAAGCACTACTCGATCAATTGACATAAAGAATAATTGAATTTCTGAACAATTCTATTTGCAAATAGAATGAAAGTATAATTTTATGGCTAAGATTGCTAGCACGGAAATTGATTTATTGGGAGACAAAAAGAAAGAAAAAAATTAGGTTTAATAATTTAAAATTTATTTTAGTATTAAAGAAAAATAGTATACTTTTCAATCCCTAAAACATTCAAAATGAAATTAGATAAGAAAAAATGGATTTGGTTGGTTGTCCTTATAGCCTTATTTTATATAGACCCTATATACGCTGGCCCTGGAGGTTTCATAGCAAAAGGGTTGTTTAAATCCTTTTGGGGTAAGATTTTATTAGCCCTTTTATTTGTGGTCCTTTTCCCTTTAATTCTATATGTGAAAATTGTAGAATCTATTAAAGTGCGAAAGAATAAAAAGATTTTACAAAAAATAAGCATCAAGAATAAAGCGTTCAATTGGCTACAACTTGAAAAAGAATTTTCAAATAGTATCAGAAGAGTTTACAATGCTTGGTCCAATGAAGACATGGGCGAAGTAAGAGAATATGTCAATCATTGGTATTGGCAAAATCAACAAGCTGTTTTTATTGAACAATGGAAAAGAGATAATTTAAAAAATGTTAGTCGTTTAGAAAAACTTGAAAAAATAAGACCTTTATACTTGGAATTAACAGATAGTCCTGATTTTGAAGGATCACGTATTGCGGTTGCTATCGATGTAGAAGCCGAAGATTATTTAAAAGAAAGAGATTCAGGTAAGATTGTTCAAGGAAAAAGTGGGGTACAGAGTTTAGATTATATTTGGTTTTTTGAATATACAGAAGGCAAATGGTTGTTAGATGAAATTAGAGAAGGCAGTTTATCTTTACAATTTGCGAAACTAGAAAATTCTATTCCAGACAGTTTAAAAGCTGGAATTTTAGCCTAATTTAAAAAGCCGATTCTTGTAATCGGCTTTTTTAATATCTTTTTTCGACTTCTATTCGATAACCGTGTTTGCTTTCGAGCCAAGTCCAATTTCTACCTTTTACATGCGAAAGAGCATCTTTTAAAGCGCTACTGCTTTCTTTTCCAAAACCCACACCATAAGTAACTCTTTGGCATCCTTTGGAATCTGTAGTAACGGTGGAAATAATTACCAAGTAATTCCCCATGTAGCTACCCCAATCGATATTGTCTTTGCTTTCTACACTTTGCCAATCGGGATTATTTCGTTTTAATTCGGTAACCGCTTTCCTTTCCAATTCAGAGGAACTCGAAGCACCATAATACACTTGGTAACCTAAGTCGGTTGAATTACAACTAGTTGCTTTTTTTGCAATGGATACCACAATATTGTTTTGTTGCGCTTTCACAGTCAATCCTAATAATAGTGAGATGACACTCATAAAAATCAATTTTTTCATGCTTTTACAATTTAAGTTTTGCCTTAGCTCATTTTTGGTTTTGTAATATTTCGATCTTAACCAAAATGAGAAGATGCAAATGTTAGTATATCATACTCAAATTTAGTCTTTTGAATTGCGGTCTACAATACAAACTTTTTGGTATTTTTTGAATATAGATTGTTTGTAGTTTAACACCTTAGATTGGAATTTTCGAGTTGCTTTTATAATGAAAAGCAGCAAGTATACGAACACATAAGAAGTAGAAGAGGAGATAGATGAGATAAATACTTGTTTGTTTAATAGTTTAATTTATTATCCTTTTTATTCTTAATTATAATTAGCAAAACAATAAGTAAAAGATAAAGAATCGTTTCTCTTAAAAAATCAGTTGATGTGATTGTATTATTAATATAGGCAGAAATTGACCACATAAATAGAAATAATATTCCAAGAATTAGTATAAAAAAATATTTTTGCATAAACTGTTTAGGCTTATTAATAATAAATTTTAGTGTTGAGGTTTTATTTCTTTGAAAAGTTGTTATTCAAAATCAATGATACGAATTGAATTTCTACAAATATAACGAAAGATAATTTTATGGCTAAGATTACTAGCACGGATTGTAAATCTGCGCTATCGGGGTTGTCTTCGTCTTTCCTTACAACTCCGCTTTGAAAATCCTATAAAACAAAAAAAGAGCAAAATTACTTGCTCTTTTTCTCTTTTTATAGAATTTATTCGTGACCTCGACAGAAAAAAAACTTGAAGCGTGAGCCCTTTAAAATCAAGGGTTTTGTTCTTTATTGGGCAGTTTTTGGGTATTTTATACTCATACTTATATAAATATTTTTTTAAAATTATTAGGGTTAATTATTCAATTTTTTTAAATGTTCCAAAATGTTCTTCAATATCATTTATTTCCTCAAATTTTAATTTAGCAATTCCTAAACCTAATGGAAAATATGGATGAGCATTGTCATAATTATAAAAAAACTTTATAACCGATATTGAAGATGAAATTATTTTGAAAATTTCTTTTTTTAATAACTTGTTATAAAGTTCCGATTCAAGTTCAGTTCCATTATCTATTGTTTTTTGATGCACGATATTGTTTCTTAGTTGTTCAAGATTTTCAAAGTCTTTCCAAAAAATCTCATCAACAATATTGCTAGTGTTTAAAATTTTAGGTAATAAATCTTTAATTTTTTTTGATGTCGGCATCCATCTTTCAATATTTTCTTTTGACCAGATTTCTTTTATCTTTTTATCATTAATTTTTTCATAATTAAAATCTTCTGGAATAGCAGCATTTGCAAATGATTCTACAGCTATATATGCAAAGATAACACTAGTAGTTATTGATTCAAAATATTCATAGAGTATAGGTTTATCTATTGTTTCTAATTGAATAAGTTCATTTGGATATTTGTCAAATATATTTTTTAAAAGTTTTTTTGATTGTTTATAAGATTTTTTCATCAAACTAAGAGAAAGAGAAATATTATTTGGAGTGAAATATATTATTCTTTTGTTTGAATGTTGAGCTTCTTTACCTTTTTCCAAAAAATAAAATTTGTTTTTTTCTTTAGAAGAAAGTTTAATAGATCTTTCATCTCTTATATCTTTGTCTAAATTATTTTCGTCCTTAAAAGCTCCAAATTCATATTTGTGATTGAAATCTTTATAATATTTGTTCTTCTTCAAAATTTCATTTGAAAAATATTCTAAAAGCTTAAATCTTTCCCATATCTTTTCATCTTCATTCATTTTACTCATTAAATCTTCTTCATTGACAAGATTTTTAACTTTAACATCTAATAAAATGATACTATCATAAGTTAAGCCTAAAACTATTTCACCATAAAAGATTAAATCTTTTTCAGTTTTTTTGAAATATGGTGTTTTCAAAAATATCGTTTCATTAATAAGAAAAAATGTTTTCACATCATCATATTCTTTATCTTTTAACCAAATCCATTTTTCTGGTAGATTTCGTTTGAGAGAGTCAAAGTATTTTGATAGTCTAACTTTTTTATTTTTATTAGAAATAGTTAAATCTGTAAAAATTTCGTTTTCTTTCATATAATAAATTATCTATCTCAAATGTATTAATATTGTTATTGTATCTTGTTGATATTTATTCAAATATAACTTTTTTTTAAATTAAAAGTCACTACCCATTCAGTTTTTTCTGGGCAGTTTTTGGGTAGTTAATATATTTTTTAAAAATGTAACTTATTGAAAATCAAAAATTTAAAAATATTGGTTTTTGAGGTTTGAATACCAGTATTTTAAAAAATAAAACCCTGTAAATCAATTGTTTACAGGGTTTTGTAAGAAAATTCTGAGTGACCTCGACAGGATTCAAACCTGTAACCTTCTGAGCCGTAATCAGATGCGCTATTCAGTTGCGCCACGAGGCCTATTTGAGGGTGCAAATATAGGTATATTTGATTAATTTGCAAATCAAAAAATAAAAAAAATCAAAAAATGTTTGGGTTGCTTTTTTAGCCTTTTTTGAGTTTTAATCTAAACTCCTGATAGTGATGTAATAACGATATGCTAATAAGGCTTTTTGCCATTTGCTGGCTTTGGTAACATCTAGTTTTTGCTTGGTTAAACTAGGTAAAATTAGTTTGTTCAGTTTGGCCAAAAATTTATACATGCGTTTGTTTTTGACAAAGATACATAAAAAAACATCCTGTGTGTACAGGATGTTTTGATTAGCTTATTATATTTTTTTTAATTCTTCCGCTCTTCTTTTTTGTTCGGCTTTGTCGCGTTCCATTTCAGCTTTCATTCTCATTTTCTCTGCTTCTAATTGCTGTTTCAATGCTTCTTTGTGCGCTTTCATTTCCATTTTATGTGCTTCCATCGCTTCTTTATGCGCTTTCATCATCGCTTCTTGATGCGCTTTGTCTTGCACTCGATACGCTTCTTTATCTTTTATTTTTTCTACGTAGACATAACGATTTTTCATCATTTTTTCTTGATAGGCTTCCATTTCTTTTTCAAACTTTTCCATTTCTTTTTCGAAAGCTTTCATATCGGGTTCAAAACCTTCCATTTCCATTTCGTACTTTTCCATTTCTCTTTCGAATTGTTTCATTTGAGGTTGCATTTTTTTCATGCTCATTTCAAAAGCAGCCATTTTTTCTTCAAATTCTTTCATGGCTTTTTCACTAGTTAAGTCGGAAGGAACTGCTGGTGGAGCAGGAAAATTAGGTGGACTTGGTGGAGCAGGTAAAGCTTTCATTTTGCCTAATGCAGGTGGTGCTGGTGGAGCAGGAGGCGCTGGTACCTCTTCGTCATCAAAAGCATACGCCACAACATCTTCATCCTCTTCATTCTCATCGTTGTTTCGGTACACGTATACTGCTGGTTTATTGCCAGAATTGCTTAGACTTTGGAACCCCATATTTCTCTTGCCATTGTGGTTATTCATGAAAAACACAAAAGGTTTAATAGGTTCGTCTCCAGAAATTTGAGAAGATCCAGAATTTCCTTTACCATCTTTATAATCTACTTTTAAACCAACAATTTCATTGGCAGCATTTCTTTTAATTTTAGAAACTTTAACCGTTACATCATATTTTTCTTGTAAGTAAGTCGTTTCTTTTTTGATTTGTTCATCGGTCGAATTTTTGTCAATACGAAGCTTCACTTTTTCTTGTGATTGTTGTGCTTTTTTAGGAGTTTGTTTTTGACTTTCTTTTACCTGAGCGATAGTTTCAATTTGGAAACAGAAAATAAAACCTAGTATTAGCGGTAAAGCAATACTGTATTTCCAAAGTTGTTTCTTTGAAGAAGGATTGGTGTTTAACATAACGATTCGTTTTTTGATTAATGATTGATAAAATTGATTAGTAATTGATAATTGATTCGCACAAATAACCGCTTTCAATAAAGTTTTTTGGTATTCATACGTTTTATTGGTTTGTGCAGATGTTTGTTGGTCTGCAATAAATTCTAAATTTTCTAAAATGGCTTTTCGGTAACGCCAAACCATTGGGTTGACCCAAAAAAGCAAACACAAGAGTTTACTGATTAAGACATCTATTGAGTGTTTTTGTTGAATATGGATTTTTTCATGTACCAAAATCAATTCCAATTCTTCAGGCGAGAAGTTTTGCTTGTTGATTACTAAGTAATTAAAAAAGGAAAAAGGATTCTGACTTTCATTGGTTTCTACCAAAACAATTTTCTCCGATTTAATTTTTGTTCCTTTTTTTATGATTCTAAAGAAAGAGAAGAGCTCTATCAAGAGTTTGCCTAAAAAGAAAATACAGACTAGAATATAACAACTAAATAAGAACTGATTCCAGTTAAAGGGTTTGGTTTCAACTTGATTTTCAAAGGAACCTAAAGGTATGTTTTCATAAACATAACTGGTCGAAATAGGTTCTGGGTCTACCCAAATAATAGTAGTAAATGAAAGGAGTGGTAAAACGAATGAAGTAGCAATACCTAAAAGTAAAAAAATGCGATTACTTTGAAAAAAAGTCTCTTTTCTTAACAGAAAATGATAAGCGAAATAGAAAACCAATAGTAATCCATTTACTTTTAGAATATATAACATCAGGTTTTCCATACTACTTTTTCTTTTCTATGATTTCTAAAATTTCACGAAGCTCGTCTGCTGAGATTTTTTCTTCTTCAGCAAAAAAAGAAACTAAATTTTTATACGAACTATTGAAATACGTATCAATAGCGGTATTCATGAATTTTTTTCTGTAGTTTTCAATACTTACAATAGGAAAATATTGATGTGTTTTCCCATAAGCGGTGTAACCTACATAGCCTTTTTCTTCTAAATTTCGTACTATAGTAGATAGCGTATTGTAATGGGGTTTATCTTCGATAATTTCTTCCATGATGTCTTTTACAAAAGCTTTCTTCAGCTTCCATAAAATCTGCATGATTTCTTCTTCTTTATTCGTTAATTTTTGCATAACTCTTTTTTTGTTACACAAACCTATAACTATTTTTTTAGTTTAACAACTATTTTTTTAGTTATTTAACTATTTTTTTAGTTTTAAAGTAATTGCTTTTTCTTTTCGAAGTAATACTAAGGTGAAGTAGCCTAATAGTGTTCCTATAATACCAAGGCTTCCCATAAAAAACCAATTGTATTGATAGCTATTGGAAAATTCAATAATAAAGAAACCAGTTTTGGCAGATAGAATATGCGCAAAACTATAACTCATTGTAAAAATAGCCATATAGCGACCTTCATGTCCTTTTGGGGCACGACTCATCGCGAAGGAATTGGAAAAAGGAAAAGCGAGCATTTCTCCAAAGGTCATAATGAACATCATTATCCAAAGCACTATTTCCCATTGGTTAATTAAAAGGAGATACATACACAATCCCATGATAAAAGTACCAATGGTAACCACTTTTACTTTGTCAAATTTTTTACGTTCAATATAGCTTACAATTGGCATTTCCATAAAGAAAATAAGAATTCCGTTAAAAGCTAAGAGTAACCCAGTACGCAACTCGGTTAAGTTGAATTGTTCTTTATGATAAATAGGTAAGGTAGAGAATAATTGGAAAAAGATAATCCCATTAATCAAACACATAATCAAGAACGTCCAAAACGGACCATCTTTAAAAACAGATGCGGTTAAAATTTCTCCTGGATTTTCTTTGTTTAAATAAGAGGAATGTTGTTTTTCTTTTACCATAATCCAAAAGATAAGAATGGCAGCCACACAGGTAAAACCATCTACCCAAAACAATCCTTCGTAACCAATATTCATAATAATCAAACCGCCCAATGCAGGTCCGGCTGCGAAACCTAAGTTAACAGCCAAACGAACTAAAGTTAGGGCGCGTGTGCGATTTTCTGGTTTAGCATAAGCCGCCAAAGAAACGAACATAGCGGGTCGAAACATATCGGCAATGGTCATGATTAAAAAGATAGCAACTAATAAACCTTCATAAGTGGTAATGTGTTGTAAACCAAAAAACATGAGTCCGCTTGTAAGCAAACTAAAAATCATTATTTTATAGAAACCAATTTTGTCGGATAATTTTCCTCCTAACCATGAGCCTAACATTGAACCACAACCAAAACTAACCATAATCCATCCTACTTGATCTAGTGAGAAATTAAGGTCTTCTTTTAAATATTTGGATAAGAACGGTAACACCATAGTTCCAGCTCTGTTAATGAAGGTAATTAAGGTTAAAATCCAGATTTCTCTAGAAAAACCTTTAAAGTTCTCGATGTACTTGAAAAATGCTTTTTGTATCATGATTGGGATTGATTTTCAAAGGTACGAAATCGGTTTTTTAAAATTATATAAGTCAAAATATATATTTTTGCAAAAAAAAAAGAGATGTTGAGAATTGGGATACTATTGTTTTGGATAAGTTTTTCTTTCGCACAAAATAGTGAAGTAGAAGCAGTATATGAATTTCAAAAAAAGATGAATGCTGAATTTGCAGATGCTGCAGAGAGTCCGTTAACAGAAGAAGATAGAGCGCAGTTTAAAGGGTTGGATTTTTACCCAATTAATGAAAAATTAATTGTTGAAGCAATTTTTAAAAAAGCTAAAAAAGAAAAACCTTTTAAAATGAAAACGTCTACCGATAGAACACCTATGTATGTAAAGTTTGGTACGTTGTATTTCGAATTGGAAGGGAAAGCATTTCAATTGAATGTGTATCAAAATATGGAATTGTCTAAAAGACCAGGTTTTAAAGATTATTTGTTTTTGCCTTTTTCAGATGCAACATGTGGTAAAGAAAGTTATATTGGTGGGCGTTACATTGATATGCGAATTCCAACCACAGATAAAGTTATAATTAACTTTAATAAAGCGTATAATCCGTATTGTGCTTATAATTATAAATATTCCTGCCCAATTGTGCCTTTAGAAAATGATTTGGATATAGCTATAGAAGCAGGAGTTAAAAAATTTCATGATTAATGCAATTTATCAACTTACATACACATTCCTTTACAAATGATACTTCTGTTTATGAAGTAGTCAATCAATATCCTTGGGAATTTCAAGAAAGTATTCCTAATTATTCCATCGGGATACATCCTTGGTATATTGATGGCAATCGAGTGGGAAGAGATTTAGCTTGTATTGAAGAAAAATTAGCATCAACCAATTGTATTGCTTTAGGAGAATGTGGTTTAGACAAACGGATTGAAATTCCTTTGGAAAAGCAATTAGAGGTTTTTAAAGCCCAATTGGCATTGGTACAAAAAACAAATAAACCTGTAATTTTGCACTGTGTGGCTGCTTATCAGGAAGTAATTGCCGTGAAAAAGGAAATGAATGTTCAAAATCCAATGATCATTCACGGTTTTTCCAAAAATGAGCAAGTCGCGCAATCGCTTTTAGATAATGGATTTTATTTGTCTTTTGGTAAATATTTATTACGAAATCCAGAATTAGAAAGTGTGTTTCAAAAAGTACCCATGGATCGATTTTTTTTAGAAACCGATACTATTGAAGAAACCATTGCTCAAGTGTATGAAAAAGCTTCAGAAATGAAAAATATACCTATCAATGAACTCAAACAAATAGTGAAGAACAATTTTGAAGCAACATTTAAAAGAGAATTTTAAACCTTTAAACAATTAAAAAATTTAAACAGAAAGATAAATGGCAAAGTGGCAAGAACGAGCAGTTTTATTATTTAAAGAAGAAGGAATGCATAAGTTAACCCATGCAAATGTATTGGTAGTAGGTTTAGGTGGTGTTGGTAGTTTTGCAGCCGAATTTTTAGCACGTGCAGGAGTAGGAAGCATGACTATAGTGGATGGTGATACAGTTGATATTACCAATATAAATCGTCAGTTACCTGCTTTACACTCTACAGTGGGTGAACCCAAAGTGAAAATAGTAGGTGATCGTTTATTAGATATTAATCCGGAATTAAAACTGACTCGTATTCAAGAGTTTTTATCTCCAGAAAGAGCTTTTGAATTAGTTACACCAGAATTTGACTATGTTTTAGACTGTATTGACAGTGTAACTCCAAAGCTAAACTTAATTATTGCTTGTAAAAGGAAAAAAGTAAAAGTGATTAGCAATATGGGAGCAGGAGGAAAGTACAATGCAGAGAATGTAAAGGTCAGAGATATTAGTAAGACCGAATATTGTCCGTTAGCTAAAAACGTGAGAAAGCGTTTAAAAGCTGAAGGAATTTCAAAAGGAGTAAAAGTGGTATATTCAGACGAACGTCCGGATTATACAAGTATTAAAACTACCGATGGAACCAATTTTAAAAAGTCTTTTTATGGAACCAATAGTTGGATGCCTGCTTTATTTGGTTTGCATGCTGCTGAAACCGTAGTAAAAAATTTAATCAAGTAATTAAGAAGTTTCTATCTGAGCAGATAAATGTTCAGATAGAAACCCTATTTTATTTAAATAAATCCATACCAGGAATATCTGGCATGCCTTCCTTCGCTACTGCTGCTAACTCCGCTTCGTTTACATTAGTCGCTTTTTCAATTGCTTTGTTTAAAACCGTTACTAAATAATCTTCAAGCATTTCTTTGTCTTCTAATAAAGTATCGTTAATTTGTATCGATTTAATACTGCGATTAGCAGTTAAAGTTACTTCAAGTAGTCCGTCGCTACTTTTTTCATCAATTAAAACGGTATCCAAACGTTTTTTTGTGGCTTCTACTTTGGCTTGGGTTTCTTTGATTTTACCCATCATTCCCATTAGGTCTCCAAACATAATATTTAATTTTTTTATTAGTACAAAAATACTAAATTAGCTGTTAACTTTAAATGTATAACTTCATGAAAAAAATCTCTTTTTTCGTTCTCATTTCAATTACTTTTGTTTCTTTGCAAGGTCAAAACAAAACAAAAAAAATGAACGAAAAATTACAAACACCAATTGCTAAGAAAATACCTCATGACTTAGAAAAACACGGTGACATTCGTACAGATAATTATTTTTGGTTAAACCAAAGAGAAGACAAAGAAGTTATTGATTACCTGAATAAAGAAAATGAATATTATGAAGCTATGACGGCTCATACCAAGCAACTTCAGGACGATTTATTCAAGGAAATGAAAGTGAGAATTAAGGAAGATGATACTTCGGTTCCTTATTTTTATAATGGATATTATTACATCACACGTTTTGAAACGGGTAAAGATTATCCTATTTATGCTCGTAAAAAAGGAAGTCTAGAGGCCAAAGAAGAAATTATGTTTGATTGTAATGAATTGGCTAAAGGACAAGCGTATTTCAACTTAAGTGGCTTGAGTGTGAGTGAAGATAATAAATGGGTAACTTTTGGTGTAGACTTGGTTTCTAGAAGACAATATATGATTCAAGTTAAAAACTTAGAAACAGGTGAAGTTTTATCTGAATTAATTGAAAATACAACAGGAGGAACAACTTGGGCAAGTGATAATAAAACTTTTTTCTACACGAAAAAAGATCCTAAAACCTTGCGTTCCGACATGATTTACAAACATGTATTACACACAGATGTAAAACAAGATGAATTGATATATCATGAAAAAGACGATACTTTTTATTGTTTTGTTTACAAAGAAAAATCAAAAAAATATATTGTAATTGGTTCTTCAAGTACGTTAACTTCGGAGTATCAATTTTTAGAAGCCGATAAGCCTAATGGTACTTTTAGAATGTTTCAAAAAAGGACTAGAGGTTTAGAATACAGTATTTCTCACTTTGGGGATAGCTTTTATATTGTAACCAATAAAGATAAAGCGACCAATTTCAAACTGATGAAAACTCCTGAAAATGCTACTGGAATGGAAAACTGGGTAGATGTAATTGGACATAGAGAAGATGTGCTTTTAGAAGGAGTAGATATTTTTAGAGATTATCTTGTGGTAGAAGAACGTTCTAACGGATTAAATAAAATTCAAATTAGACCATGGAAAGGGGAAGGAGCTTATTATTTACCTTTTGAAAGTGAAACCTATACCGCTTACACAACTACCAATCCAGATTTTGATACTGATATATTGCGTTATGCTTATCAATCCTTAACAACTCCTTCTTCGGTAATTGATTTTAATATGAAAACCAAAGAGAAAGTGGTTTTAAAAGAACAAGAAGTTTTAGGAGGTAAGTTTGATAAAAATAACTATGTAGAAGAACGTATATGGGCTACCGCAACAGATGGTACTAAAGTGCCTATTTCTATGGTGTACCGAAAAGGAATGAAAAAAGACGGTTCCAATCCATTCTTATTATATGCGTATGGTTCGTATGGTGCATCTATGGATCCTTATTTTTCAACGACACGTTTAAGCTTATTAGATAGAGGCTTCATTTATGCCATTGCTCATATTAGAGGGGGAGAAGATTTAGGTAGACAATGGTACGAAGATGGTAAATTATTGAAAAAGAAAAATACATTTACTGATTTTATAGATTGTTCTAAATATGTAATTGCTGAAAAATATACATCAGCGGAACATCTTTATGCGGAAGGCGGTTCGGCAGGTGGCCTTTTAATGGGGGCTATTATTAATATGGCTCCAGAATTATATCATGGAGTCATCGCTCAAGTGCCTTTTGTAGATGTGGTAACAACGATGCTTGATGATAGTATTCCTTTAACGACAGGAGAATATGACGAATGGGGAAATCCAAATGAAAAAGAATATTATGAGTATATGAAATCGTATTCTCCTTATGACAATGTAGTCGCTCAAGTGTATCCAAATATGTATGTTTCTACAGGTTTGCATGATTCGCAAGTGCAATATTGGGAACCTGCAAAATGGGTAGCAAAATTAAGAGTTACGAAAACTGATAAAAATTTATTATTCTTGCATACTAATATGGATGCTGGGCATGGTGGTGCTTCAGGACGTTTTGAGGCCCTTAAAGAAGTGGCTAAAGAATTTAGTTTTTTGTTAGATTTAGAGAATATTAAGAAGTAGTTAATTTTTTTTTGTTAAATTTGCAGGGTTTTGGGGTTGTTAAAACACGATAATTTACCTCAAATATAATTTAGTTTTTATGAGAGAAGAAATAAATGCCTACAACAATGTTTTAGAGTTAATCGGTAATACACCTCTAATTAAATTAAATAGAGTAACTGAAAATATAGATGGCAATTTCTATGCAAAAGTAGAGGCTTTTAATCCAGGTCATTCTACCAAAGATAGAATCGCATTATATATTATTAATGAAGCAGAAAGAAGGGGTATTTTAAAACCAGGCGATACAATCATTGAAACGACTTCTGGTAATACAGGATTTAGTTTAGCAATGGTTAGTATCATAAAAGGATATGATTGTATTTTAGCAGTAAGTTCCAAATCA
Organism: Flavobacterium sp. NRK F7; assembly: GCF_024054195.1. Taxonomy (GTDB): domain Bacteria; phylum Bacteroidota; class Bacteroidia; order Flavobacteriales; family Flavobacteriaceae; genus Flavobacterium. The sequence goes on from NZ_JAMXLB010000001.1 coordinate 1,737,815, forward strand.
TCTAAAGATAAAATAGACATGCTTCGAACAATGGGAGCAAAAGTATATGTTTGCCCAGCAAATGTTTCTGCTGATGATAAAAGATCTTATTACAGTGTTGCAAAACGATTACATGAAGAAACCAAAGGTTCTATTTATATCAATCAGTACTTTAATGACTTAAATATTGATGCACATTACAACACTACGGGGCCTGAAATTTGGGAACAAACCAAAGGTCAAATTACGCACTTAGTAGCCTGTAGTGGAACGGGTGGAACTATTTCTGGAACAGCTCGTTTTTTAAAAGAAAAGAATCCTAATATCAGAATTTTAGGTGTGGATGCTTATGGTTCAGTATTGAAAAAATACCATGAAACCAAAGAATTTGATAGTGAAGAAATTTATCCTTACCGTATTGAAGGTTTAGGAAAGAATTTAATCCCTACAGCTACTGATTTTGATATGATTGATAAATTTATCAAAGTTTCTGATGAAGAAAGTGCGCATACTGCTAGAGAGATTTCTAGAAAAGAAGGTCTTTTTGTAGGTTATACTTCAGGAGCTGCGATGCAAGCGGTAAAACAATTTGCAGAAGAAGGTGAATTTACAAAAGACAGTAATATAGTAGTAATCTTCCCAGATCACGGTTCAAGATACATGAGTAAAATCTATAGTGATGAATGGATGGGAGAACAAGGTTTCTTTGATAGTGTCAATATTGAAGAGGCTCAAAAAATTGAAATTATTAAGTAGTACAATTACTTATGGAATATAAAAAACTCCGAGAAAAATCTCGGAGTTTTTTGTTTTATAAATTATATAAAGTTATTTCTTGAGGTATTTTTTATATTTTATTGAAGCTAATATACCAATAACAATCACTCCAGCTAAAATGTATAGATAATAGGTAACATTTTGTTTTTCTCCAGAAGCATAAGAGTGTAAGCCACTTAAGTGAAAGTTCACTCCTACATAGGTCATTACAATTGAAGCAAAAGCCAAAACACTGGCAAAGTTGTAGAACCATTTGCCTCTTAATCCAGGTACTAATCTGGCATGAATGACAAATGCATACACAAAAATACTAATTAATGCCCAGGTTTCTTTTGGGTCCCAACCCCAATAGCGACCCCAACTCTCATTGGCCCATTGTCCGCCTAAAAAGTTACCAATGGTTAACATGACTAAACCAACTGTTAAAGCCATTTCATTTATGTAACTTAATTCATCTATAGCTAACTTTGTTTTCTTCGCATTATTTTTTGTGGTAAAAATCATTAAAAACAAGGCAACTAAACCTAATATCATTCCTAAGGTAAACGGTCCATAACTCGCCACAATAACAGCTACGTGTATCATTAACCAATACGAATTTAAAACAGGCTGTAAATTTCCGATTTCTGGATCCATCCAACTCCAGTGCGCCACCATTAACAATATTGAAGCTACGAATACACCAGCAGCAACAGTTATTGAAGATTTTTTTAATCTTATATTTACAAGCAATAAATACCAAATTGGATATGGAAAACCAAGTAACAACGTAAATAGCATCGTTGCCCAAGATACATAAATCATACTTTCATACGCATTGCTCCAAGGTGCATGTCCTGATACATACCAACGTGCTATTAATCCTAAAGTATGTAAAGAGAAAAATACAAATATTGTTACATGAAAAAAGTTTACCGTATAATTAATCCATTTAGCAGATGAAAACAATTGATAAATCGCAAATCCAAGCATTAAAACTCCAGCTAGCATGTAGAGGTAAAATAGTCTTTTGAAAATATCATATTTATTATACTTAACTTCGGTATTAATCTTTTGATCAGAAAGCATTACAGCACTACCATATTTTTTTTGATAGGCTTTTAATCCTTTTAAAATGGAATTGGGAAGTTTGTAATCTTTGCTTTGGGTTGCTTTGGAAACGGCATCTAAATAAAAAGGAACAATATTTTTGATGCTGTCTAGTGCTGTTTTAGTAGAATCATTAATTTCTAAATAAGAAACCCATTTGTTGTTTTTATCATTTGGTATTGGGAAAACACGTAAAATTTTACCGCTTAAAGCATCATACAAAAGGTTTACTTTTTTGTCTGCTTCTATAAAATCTTTTTGAAAATTATTAGCTACTTGTGCTCCATAAGCTTCATCTAGATAAGGAGCTAGTTTGTAATTGCCTTTGGCATCAAAAAAGTCAATTAAAGCCGCAAATTTTGCTTTTTTATCTATACCTGCAATTTTTCGGATACTGTCATTTCCTCTTTTTAAATAAATAATTGGCATCGTATACCAATATTGAGGAAATTGTGTCATAGAAATGAATGCTTGATCTGAATTCATGTCATTATAAGTATCACTTTTAGATACTTTTCGCAAAAGCTCAGAAGAAAAAGTATTGATGGGTTTCATTCGACCTCCTTGGTCTTGAATAACCATTTTTCCAAATTCTGAAGCATGTTCTTCAGAAACCTTATATTTCGAAAGAAATTCAAATGCTTTTTTAGCATCTGTTATTTCATTTTCATGAGTATGCTCTTGGGAATATCCAATAATTGTAAAGAAAAACAAAAATAAAGTGGCTAATAAATTTCTCTTTTCCATTGTCTTTTTTATTCTTTTCTTTAAATCTCCAAAACGTGTGTTTTTATCAAACAATATGGCCATTAAACCAAAATACAATAAGAAGTAACCAATATAAGTCGTCCAAGTACCTAATTGATCATGATTTACAGATAAATGAGAGCCTTTTTCATCTGGATCAAAACCTGCCTGAAAAAAACGATATCCCCTATAATCTAAAACATTGTTCATGTAGATACTATCTCTGAAAATATTGTTGTTTAGTGTGTCTTGTATTTCAACTTTACTTTTAAAGGCAGAATAACTTTTTTCGGTTCCAGGGTATTTATCTGCAATGAAATCTTCTAGCTTCACTGCAAAAGGAGTTTCATATGTTTTACTTCCAAAAAATAAAGTAAAGTCTAAATCTCCAATTGTAATGGTTTGTGGAACACCTTGACTTCCTTTGGAACCTAATAAAGTAAGTTTCTCTTCTTTCCCTTGACTAATAACTTTAACAACTAAAGCGTCTTGAGTTTGTTTGTCACTGTAATTGTTATTAGATTGATAAGTGATGGTGCCTTTTTTAGGTGCTTCGGGAAAAACAAATTGGCTGCCTGCAAGATTGTATAAAGAACGTAGTTGTAAAGATTGAATCGTGTCTTTGCTTACGATACCTTGAGATTGGTCGGCCATTTTCATATAATTACCAGCAAATGGAGTTTTCAAAGTCAAGCTATCATTCGCATAGAAGATATTAATAGCTCCATCTGTAGGTTGGTTGAAAGCATATAAAATGTTATGAATATTTTGAACTTGACCTTCTTTTAGGTAATGTTCGTGTCTTGAGCCATCACTAGATTCTACTAATTTTAGATAATACATTCCATTAGGATCTTCTTTAATAGATTCACTAGCATTCATAATGAATTGTTCGTATTCTATTTTGAAAGGAATTTCATTAAAATCACCTTTAATAGTAAAATCATTAGAGAACAAAGGTTTTAAATACCAAGCTACATCTTCTGGTGCAAAATAATTACTTTTCTCAAAAGAACGTCTCCTCATCTCACCATTGTATTTACCGTCTACAAAACCATATACAAAAGTTTTGTCAGAATAAATTTTATTTTCGGTTTCTCCTTCACGAATTAACATCATGCCTTCAAAACTTACATAACGTGTAATGAAAGCTCCAATTAAAATAAATAAGAAGGAAAGATGTAAGAGAAAAGTAGCCCATTTTTCTCTTTTGTACAATTGATATCTTTTTATGTTTCCAGCAAAATTAATGACAAAAAATGCCATAATAACTTCAAACCACCAAGCATTGTAAACTATAATTCGAGCGGTTTCGGTATTGTAGGCATCTTCTATAAAAGTTCCCGCTGCCATTGATGCTGCAAATATTATAAATAAAACAGCCATTAAACGTGTAGAGAATAAAAAAGAGAATATTTTTTTGTCCATTTCTGTAGTAGTAATTTAAAACGTTTGCAAAAGTACTTAAAAACAAAAACTTTATTGCAATGTTTAACAAGTCTTTGTTAAGTTTTAAGAAATTGTTTTAATAGAGCATTTTTATTTCTTTAATGTCATATTCATGAATGGTGTCATCTTCAAGTAAAACCATTAGTTTTCCAAAAGAAGAAACGCCTTGAATGATTCCCATAAATTGTTTTTTTGAAGTATCTTCAAAAGCAACAGGTGTCCCTTTTTTATAGAGGTACGAATGATATTTTTTCCAAAGTAAACTAGGGTTTTCTAATTGATTATAATGATGTTTTAATGAAGCTAAAATTTCATCTAAAAGTAACTCTTTGTCGAAAATTTTGTTTTTTAAAATTGCCATAGAGGATGCTTTTGGTAAATTTTCAAAAGCCTTTTGATTTACATTTAAGCCTATACCAATAATTGAATGAATACTTCCGTCTGACTTAATTATATTTTCGATCAAGATGCCACAAATTTTTTTATTTTCTGACAAAATGTCGTTTGGCCATTTGATATGCAATTGTGACAATTGATATTTTTCTAGAACTTTAATAAGTGCAATGGATGCCAGAATGTTGATGGTGTATATTTCGCTTGTAAATGCTGGATTGTGATTTGTAAATATACTGAATGTTAGGTTTTTACCGTCTTCAGAGATCCAGGTGGCTCCTCGTTGACCTTTTCCTTTACGTTGGTTTTCGGTTACTACAGTAGTGAAGTTGTCCAAGATTTGAGTAGCTGACAATTCTTTTAAAAAATTGTTTGTGGAGTCTATGGCATTGAGTTTGATAATATTCATTTACAAAAAATGTAAAGTTTTATTTTTAATCTTATGTTAAGGTTCAAAAATAAAGACAAAAATTGGTAACTTTGCATAAACTTATAAAATTTAAATGGCAAAAAATAATAGTAACGACGATTTAGTAGTAAATATCATTAAGGGAATTGAAGATGTAAAAGGAGCTGATATAGATATTTTAGATCTTAGAGAAATTGATAACACAGTATGCGATTATTTCATTGTTTGTAATGGTAACTCTAATACCCAAGTAGTTGCAATCGCAAATTCCATTCAGAAAGTGGTGTCTAAAGAACTGAAAGAAAAACCGTGGCATGTGGAAGGCTTAGAAAATGGGGAATGGGTGTTGATGGATTTTGTAAATGTAGTAGTACACGTTTTCCAAACACATATCCGTGAATATTATAATATAGAGAGCCTTTGGGGTGACGCAAAAATAACTTCAATAGAAAGTAAATATTAGAAAAAAATTATGTCTGAAAATAAAAGTCCAAAAGTAAAATTTAGTCCGTGGTTAATATACGGACTTATTCTTGGTGTATTCCTTTTAATCAATGTGTTTGGGAATGGATTTAACTTTAGTAATCCAAAACCAACCACTTTGTCTAAATTCTATGAGTTTTTAGAATCTGGTCAAGTGGATAAAGTGATTTTTAGCAATACCAAAGCCCAAGTATTTCTGAAAAAAGAAGCTTTAGGAAATAAAGAGCACAAAGATGCTAAAAACGATGTGATGGGTAACCTAAATGAAAAAGGGCCTCATTATTATTTTGAAATTGGTGATTTAAAGACCTTTCAAGAAAGTTTAAAAGCAGCTTACGATAAAAAATTGTTAAATACGTATGCTAAAGAGCCAGAAGGTATTTGGGGTGATATTTTGTCTTTATTGCTTCCTTTTCTTTTGTTAGCGGGTCTTTGGATTTTTATGATGCGAAGAATGTCGGGTGGTTCTGGAAGTGGCGGTGGTCAAATTTTTAGTATTGGTAAATCCAAAGCAAAACTATTTGATGAAAAAAATGATGTTAAAGTGACCTTTGAAAATGTAGCAGGTCTTGAAGGGGCAAAAGAAGAGATACAAGAAATTGTTGAGTTCTTGAAAAATCCTGAAAAATATACTTCAATTGGTGGTAAAATACCTAAGGGTGCATTATTAGTTGGACCTCCAGGAACAGGGAAAACCTTATTGGCTAAAGCAGTAGCAGGAGAAGCAAAAGTACCTTTCTTTTCTTTGTCAGGTTCTGATTTTGTGGAAATGTTTGTAGGTGTTGGAGCTTCACGTGTGAGAGATTTATTCAAACAAGCAAAAGAGAAATCACCAGCGATTATTTTTATTGATGAGATTGATGCGGTAGGTAGAGCACGTGGTAAAAATAATATGTCAGGTTCTAATGATGAAAGAGAAAATACGCTGAATCAGTTATTGACTGAAATGGATGGTTTTGGAACCAATACAAACGTTATCGTTTTAGCGGCTACCAATAGAGCTGATGTGTTGGATAAGGCATTGATGCGTGCTGGACGTTTTGATAGACAGATTTATGTTGATCTGCCAGACATCAGAGAGCGTAAAGAAATTTTTGAAGTACATTTAAAACCAATAAAAAAATCAGAAGAATTAGATACGGAATTTTTAGCGAAACAAACTCCTGGGTTTTCTGGTGCTGATATTGCAAATGTGTGTAATGAAGCGGCCTTAATTGCTGCTAGGAAAGATAAAAAAGCTGTTGATAAGCAAGATTTTTTAGATGCTGTTGATCGAATTGTAGGTGGTTTGGAGAAAAAGAATAAGATTGTTACTCCAGAAGAAAAAAGAGCTATTGCTATTCATGAAGCGGGTCATGCAACAGTGAGTTGGATGTTAGAACATGCAGCACCTTTAGTAAAAGTAACGATTGTTCCAAGAGGGCAAAGTTTAGGAGCGGCTTGGTATTTACCAGAAGAAAGATTAATTGTGCGACCAGAACAAATGCTAGATGAAATGTGCGCTACTATGGGAGGACGTGCAGCTGAAAAAGTAATATTTAATAAAATTTCAACTGGAGCTTTGAGTGACTTAGAAAAAGTTACCAAACAAGCTCGTGCTATGGTTACCATTTATGGATTGAATGATAAATTAGGCAATATAACGTATTATGATTCTTCAGGACAAAGCGAATACAATTTTTCAAAACCGTATTCTGAAGAAACGGCAAAAGTAATTGATAGTGAAATTTCTTTATTAATTGAAACACAATATAAGAGAGCGGTTCAATTATTAGAAGAAAATAAAGATAAATTAATCCAGTTGGCTGATATTTTAATTGAAAAAGAGGTCATTTTTAAAGACGATTTAGAAACTATATTTGGAAATAGGCCACACGAAAAAACAATTGAAATCACTACAGAATAGGTTGTTATAAATTACAGTCGAGTCAATTTTAAAAAAACTTGGTTCTTTATCCGTAAAGAACTAAGTTTTTTTTTATCTTTGGTTCGCGCAAGTATCAATTACCTACTAAAAATACATGAGTCTTTTTAGAAAACTTTTTGGAAACTCTGGTCATACATCAAAGGGCAATAAAGATGATGAGAAAAGCCCTTATGCACCAGAAGTTAAACTACCCATTGATGAAATGTTTACCCACCACTTTAAAAAAAATGGTGGGAAGTTTATATATTGTGAAAATTTAAATGAAGTAGGAGAAAATTTCATTAATATATTAGAGGAGAATGATTGGTTCGAAAGTGAGGTTATGTGTTATGAACCTCAATTATTTCATTTGTTAGAGGAAAATAAGTTGACTTACAAAAACCCTTCAAATGGCGCAAAATTTTATTTTTCAACTTGTGAAAATTTAATTGCGGATGAAGGTTCTGTACTTTTTTCTTCCAATCAATTAAAGCATTATAGACCTGCAGATTTACCTACTAATATGGTTGTTTTAGCTACTACGAGTCAATTAGTGGCTAATAAAAGTGAAGGATTACGTCATATTAAGAAAAAGTATGAAAAAGAATATCCAACAAATATTACTACAATAAAATACTTCGAAAAAGTGAAGGAAGAAGATTTTTTGCACTATGGTAGTAGTCATAAAAATTTATACTTGCTTTTATTAGAAGATCTTTAATATGAATGAAACATTAAAGAGGGCAATTTCAGGTACTGTTTATATTGTCTTGTTATTAAGCTGTATCCTATATTCTAAAGAGAGTTTAGCTATTCTTTTTGGTGTTTTTTTGATTATTGCAGTTTATGAGTTCTGCAAATTAGCTAACTTGAATTATTTTGTAAGTGTGCCAATAGCTTTGCTACTGTATTATTTTTTATGGGATAAAAATAAAATTGATATTTGGATTTGGACTGCAATTAGCTTATTCTCTGTGATTATGGCAATAAAGCTATTGTTGTATCTTTATGATGCTAAGAAGACTAAATTTAAATTAGGTACGCGTTATGTATTGTTGTTAGGCTATGTAATTGTTCCATTTATCTTGACAAATTATATTTGCATTGGAAAAGGCAACAAATACAATGAAAAGATTTTAATTACTATTTTTATTTGTATTTGGACAAATGATACTTTTGCTTATTTAGTAGGTAAAAATTTTGGTAAAAGAAAATTATTTCCCAGTGTTTCTCCTAAAAAAACAATTGAAGGTTTTGTTGGAGGAATGATTTTTACAATTATTTGTAGTGTAATTTTATCTAAATACTATATTGAAACAAAAAATATATACATTTGGATAATAATTGCTATAATTGTTAGTATTTTTAGTACACTTGGAGATTTGATAGAATCAAAATTGAAGCGTGTTGCTCAAATCAAAGATTCTGGAAATATTATGCCAGGTCACGGTGGAATTTTAGATCGTTTAGATAGTATTATATTTGTAGTGCCATTTATTAATTTGTTTTATTTAATTTTATATTATGTTTCATAAAGAAGGAGCCAAAATTATTTTAATAACGCTTATTTTAGTTGTAGCAGTTATTTTTGCGTCAGATTTGATAGCTATCCAATGGTTAAGAATTGGTTTAATTGTTCTTGCTCTTGTTTTTTTAGTGTTGATTCTTCAGTTTTTTAGAAACCCAAAAAGAGAGGCAGACAATAGTGATAACCATATTTTAGCACCAGTTGATGGTAAAGTAGTGGTTATTGAAGAAGTATATGAACCTGAATATTTTCAAGACAAACGATTAATGGTTTCTATTTTTATGTCTCCCATAAATGTACATGTTACCCGTTATCCTGTTAATGGAGTAGTAAAGTATAGTAAATATCATCCTGGTAAATATTTGGTAGCTTGGCATCCAAAAGCGAGTGAAGAAAATGAACGTACAACTGTTGTGATTAATAATCGTATTTACGGTGAGATTATGTATCGTCAAATTGCGGGTGCTTTAGCGAGACGAATTATCAATTATGCGAAAGAAGGAATGCGAGCAGTTCAAGGAAAAGATGCTGGATTTATTAAGTTTGGATCAAGAGTTGATATTTACTTGCCTCTTGGAACTGAAGTTAATGTGAAACTAGGGGAAAAAGCAATAGGAGCTAAAACAGTTATTTGTAAAAAATAAATGAGTAATAAAGATTTAGATACTTTATTTAAAGAAGCATTTGAAAATGCACAATTGGTGCCACAAGAATCGGTACCACAAGATATACAATTGGTTTTATATGGGTTGTATAAACAGGCTACAAGCGGTGAGTCTAATATTACCATTCAGAATCCTCAAGATTTAATCAATGCATTTAAATTGAATGCTTGGATTCAAGTCAAGCATCTTACAATTGAAGAAGCCAAGCAAAAATATATTGATATTATTAACGAATTAATGAGAGAACGTAATTTATGAGAAAACACTACTCTTATCTAATTCTTATTTTATTTATTTTTTCCTGTAAGGATAAAAGTAATTTAGTGGAAGTACAACTTCCAGAACCAGAAGAAACGGTTTCTGTGTCTTTTGGTAATCCTAATGACGTAAAAGCAAAAGGTAAAAGCTTTGAAATGGTGCCTTTGAAGTATGCTTATGATGCATTAAAACCAGCTATCGATGGTAAAACAATGGAATTACATTATTCGAAACATTATTTAGGATATACTTCCCTTTTGAACAAGCAAGTAGACGGTAATAAACAATGGGAGGGAAAAACCATAGAAGAAGTTTTGGCTAAAGTTGGTCCAGAAGAAATGATACTCAAAAATAATGCAGGAGGTTATTATAACCATTCTTTGTTTTTTGAAATTCTAAAACCAAAAGGAGCTAAATCGCCATCCGGTGAAATTTTGGAAGCCATCAATGCAAGCTATAGTTCTTTTTCGAATTTTAAAACTAAATTTCTAGCAGAAGGGAACAATCATTTTGGTTCAGGTTGGGTATGGTTGATAGTGACAAAAAATAAAGAATTGAAAATCGTTACAACATCTAATCAAGATAATCCATTAATGAATGATGCTAAAAGTAAAGGAATTCCTATTTTAGGTATTGATTTATGGGAACATGCTTATTATTTGCAATATCAAAACAATAGGAATGAGTATTTAGAGACTATATTTGATAGTGTTAATTGGACTGTAGTATCAAAAAAATATACTGTTGCTTTAGAAAATCTGATAAAACAGCCAATTTCTGTTTCTCCTGTAAAAAAGGAAATTTTAGTAAATGCTACCGTTATTTCAACAGAACCTAAAAAAACTGAGCCAGTAAAAGAAACAAAAGAATAAATTTATTATAGACTAAAAAAAGGGGTTGTATTACACAACCCCTTTTTTAGTTATTATCCGTTACAAGTTTATTTTTCGAAATCTTTTAAAGTGTTAATAATGATTCCAACGCAATCTAACAATTGGTATTCTGTCATTACTAATGGAGGTGCAAAACGAATGATGTTGCCATGTGTTGGTTTTGCCAATAGACCATTTTCAGCAAGCTTAACGCAAATGTTCCATGCTGTTTCACTTTCTTCACTATCATTGATAACTATAGCATTTAATAATCCTTTTCCTCTTACCAAAGAACAAATAGAACTGTTAGCAATGTATTTGTTTAATTCTGATCTGAATAATTGCCCTAAAGCTTCAGCATTAGACGCTAAATTTTCCTCTTTAACTACTTCTAAAGCTGCTATTGCAACCGCTGCGGCAACTGGATTCCCTCCAAAAGTAGAACCGTGTTGACCTGGTTTAATCACACTCATGATGGAATCATTTGCTAAAACTGCAGATACTGGATAAGCACCACCTGATAAAGCTTTACCTAAGATCAAAATATCGGGTTGTACATTTTCATGTTGTACCGCTAATAATTTACCAGTTCTAGCAACACCTGTTTGTACTTCGTCCGCAATAAATAAAACATTATTGGCTTCACATAATGCTTTGGCTTTGCTTAAATAACCTTCGTCTGGAACATAAACACCCGCTTCTCCTTGTATAGGTTCAACAAGAAAACCAGCTATATTTTTTGAAGAAGTTATTGCTTTTTCTAATGCATCAATATCGTTATACGCTATTTTGATAAATCCTGCAGTGTAGGGGCCAAAATTTTTACGCGCATTTTCATCATTTGAAAACGAAATAATTGTAGTAGTTCTTCCATGGAAATTGTTTTCGCAAACAATAATTTGTGCTTCATTTTCTGAAATTCCTTTCTTTTCATAAGCCCATTTTCTACAAATTTTTAATGCGGTTTCAACGGCTTCTGCACCAGTATTCATTGGTAATACTTTGTCAAAGCCAAAATATTCGGTAATGTATTTTTCGTAAACGCCTAATTTGTCGTTATAAAACGCTCTAGAAGTTAAAGTTAATGTTTGTGCTTGCAAAGTCATTGCATCTATAATTTTTGGATGGCAATGTCCTTGATTTACCGCAGAGTATGCAGATAAGAAATCATAATATTTTTTTCCTTCTACATCCCAAACAAATACACCTTTTCCTTTGCTTAAAACCACAGGTAGTGGATGATAATTGTGTGCACCAAATTTGTCTTCTAGTGCAATAGCTTCTGCCGAGCTCATTTTTTGTAAAACTGACATGATAAATTTATTAGATTATTAATCTTCAATTCCTTCTTAAAAGTGGAGAGAAATCATCCGTATTACAAATGTAAAAATTTTACTGCATCTAATCTTGTTTTATGCTTTTTTCTTCGCTTTTATAAAGCAAACAACCTCCATTTATCAAATAAATAGAGGTTGTTCTATGATTTGGGTTAATTGGGTTTTATACCAAAGTAGCCGATGATGTAATTTCAGTATCAAATAATTTTGAAATGGGACAATTTTCTTCTGCTTTTGTGACCAATTCTTGAAATTCAGTATCAGAAATGTTTTTTATTTTAGCTTCTACAGTTAAATGGGATTGAACAATTGTACCCTCTGTTAGTGTAATATCACATTTGGTTTTAATTTCATCAATAGTAAATCCTTTTTCACCAATAAAGGCAGATAATTGCATAGTAAAACATCCAGCATGAGCAGCAGCTACTAACTCTTCAGGATTAGTGCCTATCCCATCTTCAAATCGAGTTTTAAAAGAATATTGCGTATTGTCAAGTGTTTTACTTTGTGTTGAAATTGTTCCTTTTCCTGTTTTGACATCTCCGTTCCATACGGCTGTTGCATTTCTTTTCATGTTAATTTTTTTTATGTTATTCCTTAAAGTTACTTAAAATAACCCAATATCTATTGTGATTAACATTCTTATATGCTACATTTAAAAAACAATTAACTTTTGTGTAAGCTAAATTTCCATTTCTTTATATAAATCTAACAAATTAGTAACGGTATTCCAATTACGAACGGTAGCGGTTACTTGTAGTTTTTTTTCAATATATTTTTGATCAAATTTGGTCTTTCCAGCACCTTTATCGTATTTAATAAAAATTTTATTGTCATCAATTAAACATTCGTCAGGTTTTACTTGACTCATTTTTAAGTCATTTATCGCTTCTTTGGTTAGTGTTTTTGAAACAAAAGCAACATACAATTTTTTCGAATCGATATCTTTTTCTTGTAAAAACAAATTATTGGAAAAGCAGTCTTCTAAATCTTTTTTTTGAATGACAATTACTGGGACTTCATATCCAAAAGATTTAAAAATTTCTTGCTTAATTTGAAACCCTACTGCTGATGCATTTGCTTCTTCACTTTTTACAAATACATTTCCAGATTGAATGTATGTTTGAACCTCTTTAAAACCAATGTCTGTTAATGCTTTTTTTAGAGCATCCATTTTAATCATATTATGTCCTGAAACATTAATACCTCTTAAAAGCGCTAAATGAGTTGTCATCTTTTCTTGTTCTAATTAATTTATGATATAATATAGGTATTAAATTTAAATAATTTTCATCATATCATAAAAAATAGGTTTTAATTAATTGTTTTCAATGGATTTGAATTATAGAGTGTTTTTATTTTTTTGAAGTCTTATTTTCTTTCAAAAGAAATATAATTAGTAATGGTCCTAAACCATGACACAAACGAACCACTGTTTCAAAACCATATTGATGCAGTGTTTCTAAAGGGAAATCTGCTGAAAAATTAGCTGTAATTCTAGCAAAAGCAGTTAGAAAGCCCCAAAAAACAGCATAAATAGCAGTAGCTTTTGCTATTTTTTTAAGAAATAAAAAAGGAAGAATGAATACATCAATTATACCTGCAACCCATAAAAAAGAACGAGCTTGTTCTTCTGTAAGTCCTACTATAGAAATGGTCATGTCTATAAAATTACCAGGCACGGGATAAAAGCCTAAGGCATACAAACCGTGACACAAAAAGGTGAGTCCAACTAGTACTTTTAAAAACACCAATGCTTTTGATAATGAAAAAGACTTAGAATACGTATATAGTAATAGAACAGGCATTCCTAATTGCAAACTGTGTTCAAAATATTGTCCTATTTGGAAAAAAGACTCTTTGGTAAACAAAAAGACGACAAGAAATTGCCAAATCGTAATTATAGTTATAACTACTTTAATCCATTTTTTAGAATTTTGGTTATATGCAAGTACTAAGATGGAAGTAATAAAATAGAGTATTCCTATTCCTTTAATAATCCATTGAATTTTGGTATCCGTTTCAGTATTGCTAACAAAATCTTCCCAATCAATCTGAAACCAACTGAGAATTGGACGCATTAAGTTTTCATACCATAAAATGGCTCTGTATGGAACGTCCCAAAAAAAATGTTGATAGGCTCTTGCAATAAAAATGGTTACTACAGATAGTTTAAGAACAAAAATACTTTTAGAATTCATTATTTTTTTGAAAGCAATGATACACTTTTGATTTTTCTAAAACATTATTGAAATATGTCTATTTTGTTAAATAATTTTTAAGATTATTATAAAATCATTAAGTTTTTTTCAATACATATTTAGTTCTCTCAAACCAATTATTTTTACGTTGCAAACAAATAAAACAGTCATGAAAAAAAGTTACCTTTTATTTTTATTGTTAAGCTATCTTACGGGGTTTAGTAACAATGATAAATATCGTATTATCTTATCAGATAATCCAAGTACTACCATTACCATTGCATGGAATCAAATTTCGGGAACTAATCCAACGGTGTATTATGGAACTACCGATTTTGGAACCAATTGGAATTCCTATCCTAATACTAAAACCGTAAATCGCGCCATTTCTTATAGAGGTATGAATAATCAATTTGCTAGAATAACAGGTTTGTCCGCAAATACAGCCTATTATTTTGTAATTAAAGACAGTCAAGGAACAAGTCAGCGATTTTGGTTTAAAACAGCGCCTAATGATTTGAGTCGTTTGTCTTTTATTGCAGGTGGTGATTCTAGAAACAATAGAACGCCTCGTCAAAAAGCAAATAAATTAGTGGCCAAATTAAAACCGCATGCTGTTTTTTTTGGAGGTGATATGACAGATAGTGATAATGATGCCCAATGGAAAGAATGGTTTGACGATTGGCAATTAACCATTGCTTCAGACGGGAGAATGTTTCCGATTATTCCAGCTAGAGGAAACCATGAAGGTGCTTCTACCATTTATAATCTATTTGATACTCCTACTTCCGATTCGTATTATGCCATCACATTTGGTGCTAATTTAATACGTATGTACTCTTTAAACTCTGAAATTTCGGTAACAGGAAACCAAAACACATGGTTAAACAACGATTTGCAAAACCATACGAATGTAATTTGGAAAGGTGCACAATACCATAAACCGATGCGACCTCATAATGCTGCGAAATCGGAAGGGACAAGCGTATACAATGCTTGGGCACAAACTTTTTACAATAATGAAGTACGAATGGTGATCGATTGCGATTCGCATACAGTAAAATCCACTTGGCCTCTAAAACCATCCACACAAACGGGTAATGACGAAGGTTTTGTAAGAGATGATAATAACGGAACCGTTTATCTTGGTGAAGGGTGTTGGGGCGCACCTTTAAGAGCTAATGACGACAATAAAAGTTGGACTAGAAATTCTGGGTCTTTCAACCAATTCAAATTGATTTTTGTTGACCAAAATAAAATTGAAGCTAGAACGATTAAAATTGACAATGCAGATACGGTTGGGTCAGTGTCCAATTCTAATCCGTTTGTGTTACCAACCAATTTAGATGTATGGAATCCGAGTAATGGAGCTGTAGTCGAAATTTTTAAGAATACCTATCAAGCAGCACCTGAAATTGCATTGTTATCGATTACTAACGGACAATGTTATGATGACGGAAATAATATTGCTATAAATGTGAATGTAATTGAAGATGGAGGAGGAATTGTAGATGCTAAATTGTATATAAATGGAAATTATGTAGCTTCTGATGTTACTGCTCCTTATGCTTTTAACTATAATTTTGCTGCAGGTACACAAACGATAACCGTTGTAGTTACTGATACAACGAATAGAACAGCATCAATAGAAAAGTATATTTATGTAGAAAACTTTACCAATACGGAAACTTTTTCTATTCTTACAGGAGATGATGATGTGGAAGAAGCCCAAGATGGAAGGTTGTATACTGATAGTTCAGATTTAGAATTAACCTATGACAGTTATAACGGATTGTTATATCAAAATATCGGATTGCGATTTGTAAATATTCGTATTCCTCAAGGAGCCATTATCAATAGTGCTTACATTCAATTTACGGTAGACGAAGCCAATAGTGCTACTTGTGAATTAGAAATTGCGGTTGAAAATACAAGCGATGCTGCAGAATATGTAGAAGCTTTATCGTATGGAGTAAGTTCGAGAAACTACTATGGAACAACGGTGAGTTGGTCTCCAGTGGCTTGGCCAACAACCAATCAAAGTGGAACAGGGCAACGCACCCCTTCTTTGAAGAATTTAGTGCAATATTGTGTCAATAAATCCAATTGGCAAAATGGAAATGCCATTGCTTTTAAAATAAAAGGAAAGGGGGTTAGTTTGACCAATACTGCTGCCAAACGTGTCGCAGATTCTTTTGAAGGAGGTTCTGCCAAAGCACCAAAACTAGTAGTAAGTTATACCTATGGTTGTAATACTTTGGCTAAAAGCCAATTTGAAAACCAACCAGAATTAAATGTGAAAACAAATCCTAATGATTTAATACTTGATTATGCTGACGAAATGGAATCGGTAGCGGTGTATGAAATTACAGGTAAATTAGTATGGCAAAAAGAAAGTATTCTTCAAACTTCGGTTGTAATTGAAGGCATTCCAAGGAAAAATCAAGTTTTGTTGATTAAAGCACAAACTAAAGAAGGCAAAAGCATCACCAAGAAAATTATATTCTAAATAGAAAATTCTCTTTTTACTTTAAAACCCGATAGGTACTCTTACTTGTCGGGTTTTATTTTGATGTTTTTTGAATTATAATAAGGAAGAAAATAAAAAACGATATTTTTTTCTTAAACTATATCTATAAATGTACGCAATACTTTATTTTTGCGCTATGGGAAAAAAGAGAACAGAACGAATCGTATTCGAAAACGTAGAAGTCCTTGATGCAGGTGCAAAAGGCGTATCGGTAGCAAAAGCTCCAGATGGTAAGGTAATTTTTATACCTAATGTAGTTCCAGGTGATGTGGTAGATGTGCAAACCATGAAGAAAAGAAAAGCCTATTATGAAGGTAAAGCAACAGTCATTCATCAATTTTCTGAAGATAGAGTGGAAGCGGTTTGTCAACATTTTGGGGCTTGTGGTGGTTGCAAATGGCAAAATATGAACTACGACAAACAATTGTTCTATAAAAATCAAGAAGTATACAACAATCTCAAACGCATTGGTAAAATTGAAATGCCAGAATTCGAACCTATCTTGGGTTCTGAAAAGCAATTTTTCTATCGCAATAAAATGGAATTTGGTTTCTCAAATTCACGTTGGATGACAGATGAAGAGGTGAGAAGTGGTGCTACTTTTGAACATAAAAATGCTTTAGGGTTTCATATTCCAAGAATGTGGGATAAAATTTTAGATATTGAAAAATGTCATTTACAGCAAGATCCATCTAATGCCATTCGAAATGAAATTAAAGCATTTGCTGTGGCTAATGATTTAGAGTTTTATAATCCAAGAGCGCAAGAAGGTTTGTTACGTACGTTAATGATTCGTACCGCTTCTACAGGTGAAATCATGGTGTTGCTTCAGTTTTTTAAAGAAGATAAAGCACAAAGAGAATTAGTATTAGACTTTTTAGCCGAACGTTTTCCCGAAATTACGTCCTTATTGTATGTAATAAATGGCAAACCAAATGATACCATTTACGATCAAGATATTAAGCTTTACAAAGGGAGAGACTACATTTTAGAAGAAATGGAAGGGTTGCATTTTAGCATTAATGCCAAATCGTTTTACCAAACCAATTCAGAACAAGCTTACGAATTGTATAAAATTACTAGAGATTTTGCTGGTTTAACTGGTGAAGAACTGGTGTATGATTTATATACAGGTACAGGAACAATAGCACAGTTTGTTTCCAAAAAAGCGAAAAAAGTTATTGGAGTAGAAGCCGTTCCTGAAGCCATTGCAGATGCCAAAGAAAATGCGAAACGCAATCAAATCACGAATTGTGAGTTCTTTGTAGGGGATATGAAAAATGTATTTAACGATACATTTATTGCAACACACGGTCATCCAGATGTTATTATTACCGATCCACCTCGAGATGGAATGCATAAAGATGTAGTAGCACAAATTTTAAAAATTGCTCCAAAACGTGTGGTGTATGTGAGTTGTAATAGTGCTACTCAAGCGAGAGATTTAGCGTTGCTAGATGAGTTGTACAAAGTAGTTCGTGTGCGACCTGTGGATATGTTCCCGCAAACACATCATGTTGAGAATGTGGTACTTTTGGAAAAAAGATAATAAAAGACTAAATTGATGCCATGAAAAAAATAAGCGTAATAGCACTTATAGTATTGGTTTTACTTTCTTTTTGGAATTGTGAAAAAGATGATTTGTGTGCAGAAAGTACTCCTACAACACCTCGTGTGGTAATTGAATTTTATGATAATGCCGATCCAACGGAATTAAAAAGTGTTACTAAGTTAGTGATAGAAGAAACGGTTACCAATACTAAACTTGTATCGGATGCCTCTTTGGAGGAAACAGATGATGCTCGATATTTATTTACTACAAACAAGATTTTTCTTCCTTTACGTACCAATGTAGATCAATCGGTTTTCAATTTTACTTTAAACAAAGGAGAAGTCAATGAAACTACTGATGAACTGATATTTGATTATACTAGAAAAGAAATTTATATTTCAAGAGCTTGTGGCTATAAAACCAATTTTGAAATTACCAATCCAACCGCTATTGTGGCTACTTTACCTGGTACTTGGATACAAAGTATTACCGTTGAAAATGTAACAATAGAAAACGAAAATGAAACACATGTTAAAATATATTTTTAGTCTTACGATTCTTTGTTTTTCAATACAAGTTAGTGCACAGGATACTATTAAAAAATATCCAGAACGATATGGTTTGCGAGTAGGTGTCGATTTGCATCGTTTGGCAAAATCTTTCTATGATGATACTTATAAAGGATTGGAAATAGAAGCTGCGTATCGTTTAACTAAGAAGTTTTACATTGCTGGTGAAATTGGGAATGAAGAAAAAACTGTAGACGACGACCGGTTTAATTTTACTACCAGTGGCACCTATTTTAAAGCGGGTTTCGATTTTAATTCTTACGAAAATTGGCTAGATATGGAGAATTTAATTCATATAGGGCTACGTTATGGAGTAAGTACTTTTAGTCAACAATTGAATTCGTATAAAATTTATGATCCGACTAATTTTTACGGAGTGAATACAGTATATCCCAATCAAGAGTTTAGTGGACTAAATGCGAGTTGGATTGAAGTGGTAGGAGGCGTAAAAGCGAAAATGTTTAATAATGTGTATTTAGGTTTTTCTTTGCGATTGAATTATTTGGTATCTAATAAAAAACCTGAAAATTTCGATAATCTTTATATCCCTGGATTTAACAGAACCTATGACGGAAAGTTTGGTGCAGGATTTAATTATACTTTAAGTTATTTCATTCCGATTTACAAGAAGAATAAAACGACAATAAAAAAGACAACAAACGAATAGTTAGTTGTCTTTTTTAGTAATGTATACTTTCTAGTTACAGACTAAAATGACAGCTTATATCTACTGTTTTAGCTACTTTCTGACTTACCACACTAGGTATTTTAATATCAAAATCTTCTGGTTTAACGGTAAATGTATTGTCTATAATTATCGTGTTTCCCGATTTTTTAATCAGGGCAATAGAAACAATGTTTTTAGTTTTACCATGTAATTCTAAAGTTCCGTTGATTGTAAATTTTTGTTCCTTTTCAGTTAACTTAGACACATCAAAGTTTTCAATTTTTCCTTTAAAAATAGCTTTTGGATATTTACTACTTTCAATGTAATTTTCATTAAAGTGTTCTTCCATTAAAGCTACTTTAAAACGAAATCCTTTTACTAAAGCCAATGAAGCAATTTCACCAGTTTGCGTATTTAAAATACAAGAAACTCCTTTGTTTGTGGCTTTTACTTCTTCAAAAGAAGGAACAGAGGCTTCAAAAGTAATTTCACCTGTTTTGGTCGATTTTTTTTCTTGAGAAAAGCCTAATAAGGTCATACATAATAAGTATGCAATTAGAATTGTTTTTTTCATATCAGTTGTTTTTTATTGTTCAAGTAATCCATCTGTATACCATTTTTTCATGGCATCTATTGTGGTCTGAGGTAATCTTGGGCCTCCATATGGCATTGAAAAGTTAGGATCAAAACTCGATATTCTGTCTAATAAACCTCTATTTATAACCGCATTTTTTACATCTTCATAAGTAGTAAGCTGCATGGGTGCTCCGTTTTGAGGCGGACTTGTATGGCAAAATAAGCAGTTTTCACTAACTACATTTTTTACATAATTTTCATAAGTAACCACTTCTAGTTTTACAGGTTCACTTAAATCGGACTCAGAATCATTGGCACAGCTTAAAAGAAAAACTGCCAATAATGACAGTAATAAAACTGATTTTTTTTTCATAGCATTTGAAATTTATTATAGTAAAAATAGTTTTTTTAAGATAGAGATAAAAATTTTATTCTATTTTTGTTAAAAACAAATAACATTATGAAAAGAAATAAATGGATTTTAATACTTGTAATCCTCGTTTTAGCAGGTGTTTTTGGATACAATTATATTTACAAAAGTCATAGAGATATTAGTAAAGAAGAAGCAAGTTTTTCAATTACAGTGGGAACATTAATGACAGAATTTGCTGCAGATGAAACTAAAGCAAATGAAAAATATCTAGACAAAACGATTGCGATTAATGGCAAAGTTACTTCTTTTGATGCCGAATCGAATCTGATTGTAATGGATGAGGTTTTATCGGCTACACTTTTGGAAAAACCCAATCAAGAAATAGAAAAGGGTCAAACAATTACAATAAAAGGAAGATTTATCGGTTACGATGAGCTTTTAGAAGAATTCAAAATGGACCAAGCGTCTCAAATTAAATAAATTGCTAAAAAAATCTATGAAAAAGTTTTTATTTGCTATTATGCTATTGCCTTTATGTTTACAGGCACAAGATGATTTACTCTCTGAAATTGATACTGATTCTACTGAAGTCCAAGTAACATCTGCTTTCAAATCTCTAAAAATTGTTAACTTAGAATCTACTAAATTAGCTGCAAAAGGAGATTTTTATTTTATTGTATCCCATCGTTTTGGAACTATAAAGAATGGAATTGATACCTTTTTTGGATTGGACGATGCTAATACACAAATTAAGTTTTTATATGGAGTTAACGATTGGTTAACGGTTCATGCTTCGAGAAGTGGTTTTCAAAAATCGTATGAAGGAGCTGTGAAATATAGATTGCAATCACAAATTGAAAATGGATTTCCAGTAACTATTGTTGGTTTTAGTAGTGTTGTGGTGAATACCGAATTAGATGAAGATTTATTGCCTAAATTAACGTTTACAAATCGTTTGAATTATACTACACAACTTTTGATTTCTAGAAAATTTTCGGATCGCTTGTCACTTGAATTAGCACCTACTTTTTTTCATGAAAATTTTGTTGTAAGTGATTACCAAGATAATAGTCAATATGCTATTGGCGCAGGTGGAAGGTATAAAATTTCGAATCGTGTTGCTTTGACTATGGATTATGCAGCACATTTGAACAGATCGGCAAGTTCGTTAGCGCATAATCCTATTTCCGTAGGTGTAGATATTGAAACTGGTGGTCACATTTTTCAATTGCATTTTACCAATGCGCAAGCGATGAATGAAACGGGTTATTTAGCACATGGTTTAGGAAATTGGTCGAAAGGTGATATTTATTTTGGTTTTAATCTCGTGAGGGTCTTTTAGATTATAAGAACATAAAAAAAGTCCAATTTTAAAATTGGACTTTTTTTATGCGTTTAAATATTCAATTAAAACAGGATCTGCATTTTTAAAGGTTGGTGGTTGCTCTATAATACTAGCTACTTTTTTCTTATTGATTTTCATAGTAACATCATCTTCTATGGTAAACAATAAAGCCGTTAAAAAAGGATTTGTTAAATAAGGAGTTACTTCACTTTCTAAATTTTCTAAATCATGTACTGATGTAAATTCTTTTTTTTCTCCGTCATAGATTTTTTTAGTTAAGGTGAATTTTAAAGTATGTTCTTCTACAATTAATTTTACATAAATATTTTGTAATTCGGGTTTGCCAATGGTTTTTGCTAACGTTAATTTGGCGAAAGTTCCTTTACTAATGCTATCTTTAACTTTTTGAAAGAAACTAGAATACGTTATTTCGTTTGTCATTTTATAATCCTAATTCTGTTTTTACTTTTTCATCAAAAATCATATTAAATAGTTGATTTTCTTTGTCTTTATTTAAAAATTTCCATTGGTTTTTAGTAAGTTCGTCTGAAACACCAATAATCGTGGCACGAAGTTCAATTGTAAATTCATTTTTATCTTTGTCAAAACTTACTTTTTGTGCATCCATAGATTTTTTGAAAATAGCTGTCATGGCTTCTGCATCTTCCATTGGTGTTTTGAAAGTCATTAACATCCTGTTGTCATGTTCAATTAAGCAAAATTTTTGATTACCAATTACTTTAATTTCACCAAAAGTAAAATTAGGTTCCACTTCAACTAGTTGTATGCTAAATTGCTCATTGTCCATCATTTGTTGGAACATTTCTTTCATGGTTTCTTTTGGAATGATATCAAATACTTTTGGATATGTTGTATCAAATATAGCGTCATAATCCATTGAAGTACTGGCTTTGTATGATTTTAAAGCTTCTGACTTTAAATTTGCTGTATCTTGAGAAAAAATAGAATAACAGCTACACAAAAAGGAGATGAGAAAGAATATTTTATTTTTCATGTATAGTATAGATTTACTCAAAGATAAAAAAATCCTCAACTCTGAATCGAATTGAGGATGTTTTTTAACTTAGTTTTAAAGAATTATTGTGCTAAAACCCACTCACCTGATGCGATTAAGTTTTCTGCTTTTTTAAATTTCATAGTTTCCGTTTTGCCACTCATAACGTGTTTGATTGTAACAGTATCATTACGATTGATTTTTGGAGTTTCTCTCACAATGGTTTCCGTAACTTGAGGGCGATCTTGAGTTTGTTGACCAGCTTCTCTATTTCTAGCGGCCAATTCATCACTATTTAAAACTTCTTCTTTGCTTTCTGTATAATTTTCTTTTCTTCTTACTTCTTTCGCTTCACTAATTGTATTCGCATTTTGAGAAGGTAAATCCGCTTTAAATAAGAACGAAATCACTTCTTTATTTACTTCGTCCATCATTCGTTTGAATAAATTAAATGCTTCGAATTTATAGATAAGTAAAGGGTCTTTTTGCTCGTGAACGGCTAATTGAACCGATTGTTTTAATTCGTCCATTTTGCGTAAATGTTTTTTCCAAGCTTCATCTATGATTGCAAGAGATACATTTTTTTCAAAATCAGTTACTAATGATTTTGCTTCAGATGTATATGCTTTTTCTAAATTGGTAACCACATTTAAAGATTTAATACCATCTGTAAAAGGGACTACTATTCTTTCGTACTGACCATTGTTGTTTTCATACACATTTTTAATCACAGGGAATGCTTCTTTAGTATTGCGCTCTGTTTTATCTGTATAATGGTCTAAAACTGCTTTATAGGTTTTACCAATGATATCACGTTCTTGTAATTTTGAAAATTCTTCCGCAGTAATAGGTGCACTAATTGAAAAATAACGAATTAATTCAAACTCATAGTTTTTAAAATCACCAGCTGGTTTATTGTTTTGTACAATCACTTCGCAAGTGTCATACATCATGTTTGCAATATCCACTTTTAAACGTTCTCCTTCTAAAGCATGGCGACGACGTTTGTAAACTACTTCACGTTGCGCGTTCATTACGTCATCATATTCTAATAAACGTTTACGAACACCAAAATTGTTTTCTTCTACTTTTTTCTGAGCTCTTTCGATAGATTTGGTCATCATAGAATGTTGAATCACTTCCCCTTCTTTTAATCCCATTCTATCCATTACTTTGGCTACTCTTTCAGAACCAAACAAACGCATTAAGTTGTCTTCTAAAGACACGTAGAATTGAGAACTACCTACATCTCCTTGACGACCCGCACGACCTCTTAACTGACGGTCTACACGTCTTGAATCATGACGTTCTGTCCCAATAATCGCCAAACCACCCGCTTTTTTAACTTCATCAGATAATTTAATATCGGTACCACGACCCGCCATATTGGTAGCAATCGTTACCACTCCTGGTTTACCTGCTTCAGCAACAATTTCAGCTTCACTTTTATGCATTTTGGCATTCAATACATTGTGCGGAATATTTCTGATTTTCAGCATTCGGCTTAATAATTCCGAAATTTCAACAGAAGTTGTACCAATTAATACTGGGCGACCTGCTTGAGATAAACCAACTACATCTTCAATTACGGCATTGAATTTTTCACGAACGGTTCTATAGATTAAATCTTCTTTGTCTTTTCTGGCAATAGGTCTGTTAGTTGGAATTTCAACTACGTCTAATTTATAAATTTCCCAAAACTCACCTGCTTCTGTAACAGCTGTACCTGTCATACCAGCAAGTTTACTGTACATACGGAAATAATTCTGTAAGGTTACTGTTGCAAAAGTTTGTGTAGCTGCTTCAATTTTTACGTTTTCTTTGGCTTCAATTGCTTGGTGTAACCCATCAGAATAACGACGACCATCCATGATACGACCCGTTTGCTCGTCAACAATCATAACTTTATTATCCATGATTACATATTCTGTATCTCTTTCAAATAAAGTATAGGCTTTTAGTAATTGTGTTAAGGTATGAATACGTTCCGATTTAACAGAAAAGTCTTTATACAATTCTTCTCTTTTTTCTGCTTCTTCTTCTGTAGATAAGTTTTGTTTTTCAATTTTTGCAATTTCGGTACCAATATCTGGTAAAACGAAGAAATGCTCATCGGTATCTTGAGAAAGGAATTTAATACCGTTATCGGTTAATTCTACTTGATTGTTTTTCTCTTCAATTACAAAGTATAATGCTTCATCTACTTTTGGCATTTCACGATTGTTATCTGCCATGTAATGATTTTCCGTTTTTTGAAGCAATTGTTTGATTCCTTCTTCCGATAAGAATTTAATTAATGCTTTGTTTTTTGGTATTGCTCTATACGAACGTAATAAGTAGAAACCACCATCTTTGGTATTACCTTCTTTAATTAATTTTTTAGCTTCTGTAAGACAGTCTGTAGCTAATTTTCTTTGTAAAGAAACTAAGTTGTCTACTTTTGGTTTTAACTCATTAAATTCATGACGATCTCCTTGTGGTACAGGTCCAGAAATAATTAAAGGTGTACGAGCATCATCAATTAATACAGAATCCACCTCATCTACAATAGCGTAGTTGTGTTTTCTTTGAACTAAATCTTCAGGTGAATGCGCCATATTATCTCTTAAATAATCGAATCCAAATTCGTTATTTGTTCCATAAGTGATATCTGCATTGTAGGCTTTTCTTCTCGCTGCTGTATTCGGTTGGTGATTGTCAATACAATCTACAGTTAATCCGTGGAACTCAAAAAGTGGTGCTTTCCAAGTACTATCCCGTTTTGCTAAGTAATCGTTTACGGTAACCAAATGAACACCGTTACCCGTTAATGCATTTAAATAAAGCGGTAAAGTAGCTACCAAGGTTTTTCCTTCACCCGTTTGCATTTCAGCAATTTTACCTTGATGTAAAACAACACCACCAATTAGCTGAACATCATAATGAATCATGTCCCAAGTAATGGCTTTTCCAGCAGCATCCCAAGAGTTCGCCCAATTAGCTTGATCTCCTTCAATAGTGATATAGGGTTTTGTAGCTGACAGCTCTCGGTCTTTAGCAGTAGCGCTTACTGTAATCGATGTATTGTCTTTAAAACGTTTTGCAGTTTCCTTTAATACCGCAAAAGCTTCAGGAAGTAACTCATTTAATACATTTTCAGAAATTTCATAGGCTTCTTTTTCTAAAGCATCAATTTCAGTATAAATGTCTTCTCTTTTGTCAATATCTGTAGTGTTTTCAGCTTCTACTTTTAAAGCCTCAATTTTACTGTCTTTTTCAGAGCGAGCAACTTTTATCTTTTCTTTAAATTCACTTGTCTTAGCTCTCAATTCATCATGTGATAAAGAAGCTAGTGCTGTTTCAAAGGTTTTGACTTTGTTAATAAGTGGTTGTATGGCTTTTACGTCTTTTTGAGATTTATCTCCCACAAAAGCTTTTAATATAGAATTAATTAAACTCATAATAATTTTTATTCAAAAATTAGGTGTGTAAATTTACAAAAAAAAAGCCTCAATGTGAGACTTTTTAAATGTTGTTATTTTATTTTTTAATACTCATCCTCGTTCCAAAGATAATCCTCGTCAGTTGGATAATCAGGCCAAATTTCCTCCATAGATTCATAGATTTCGCCCTCATCTTCAATTGATTGAAGGTTCTCCACAACTTCAAGAGGAGCACCTGTTCTGATTGCGTAGTCGATAAGTTCGTCTTTGGTAGCAGGCCAAGGAGCATCGCTTAAATAGGATGCTAGTTCTAATGTCCAATACATTTTTCTATCGATTTAAATTTATGCAAAAATAATTTTTTAACTTAAAAAATCAAGTTTTTTTTGATTTATTTTTTATTATTTATAAGAACGTCTTTTTTTTAAGTAATTTGTGTCTCTTTTTTTACTATTTTTTGATGCAATTTTTTAACTACTAATCATGTAAAAGAGTTACGGTTTACCAAAGACTGAATACTAAAAAACTACTTCCTAGGTATCCATTTTACTTCCTCAGCCTTTACATCGTAGGACAACTTTCGTGCCAGTACAAAAAGATAGTCAGAAAGTCGGTTTAAGTACTTCATGACATAGGTGTCTGTTGGTTCAATGTCATTCAAATGGGTCACTAATCGCTCCGCTCTACGGCAAACACATCTTGCAATATGACAATATGACACTGTAGTGTGTCCGCCGGGTAACACAAAATGTGTCATAGGAGGAAGATTTTCCTCCATAGTGTCTATTTCTTTTTCTAAATATTCGATATCACTTTCTTCGATACCTAATTGTTGCAAACGAGGTTGGCCATTCTTTAAAGTTTCTTTTTCTGGTGGTGTTGCTAAAATAGCTCCCAAAGTAAAAAGACGGTCCTGAATTTCAATTAAAACGGTTTTGTAGTGCGACTGCATCTCTTGATCACGAATTAATCCAATGTGTGAATTTAATTCGTCAACTGTACCATAACTTTCAATGCGAATATGATGTTTAGGCACACGTGTACCACCGAAAAGAGCCGTAGTGCCTTTATCTCCTGTTTTGGTATATACTTTCATAAGAATTTAGAGTTTAGAATTTAGAGCCTAACTTTTTAAAATTGAATTTAGGGTTCTAATTTTTTTGTATTGTCTTTTCTTTTACTGTATGTAATATGAAATGGTTTTCTATGATTTAGATTTTTTGATTTCTTTTTTTGTATCAAACGTAAGGTGATGTATAAAAATGCTAAAATGGCAACCAAAAAAAACATATTCATTTTATTTTCAAATTTACGGAATTAATTGCACTATTGCCTGAGAGAATTTTTGCAATGCGTTTGGAGCATAATCAAAATACAAATCGGGTTCAATGCATTCTACTTCCATTAAGTGAATGGTGTTGTTTTTTACAATTCCATCTACACGTGCATATAGTAATGGTTCTGGAAATTGATTGACAATTTCTTGCGCTTGTTGAATCAATGATTCAGGAGGTTGTACTAAAGTGTATTGCCCTCCAAATTGTACTTGTATTCTAAAATCATTTGCAGCTGGTTTTTTATTGACCGCATGTGAAAATACTTTGTTGAAGAAAATAAAGGAGGTTTCACCTAAAGAAGTAATTTCGGGTTGAAACTCTTGTAGTAATAATTCTTTTTCTTGTGCAATTATTTGATATTCTTCCTCGATTTGTTCTATTTCACTTGGTTCGAATACTTTGGTTAAATAAGAACCCGCAGAAAAAGCAGGTTTAATCACAATTTTTTTCCAATGTGATGGAATGTTGTTTTTTAAATCGAGATAAGCTGTTTTTTTTTGAAAATAGGTTGGTAAAATAGTAATTCCATTTTGTTCCAATTCTTGCAAATAGAACTTGTGTTTGTTTTGTTGAATAACGTTCAATGAATTTAGTGTAGGAATGCCTAGATGCTCAATTTTAGAAAGCCATTGATTGAATGCGTCTTCTTTTTCGTAATAATCCCATGTGTTTCTAAAAACGAGATAATCATACTGAGTCCAATCTTCTTTTGGATTATCCCAAATAGCGGCTTGAGCTGTAATGTGATGCTTTTTTAATTCAGGAATAAGTTGTTGGTCAGATGGTTTTAAATCAGGTAATTTATCACAAGTGAGCAGTGCAATTTTTGTCATGGATTCATTTTTGTTTTCCAAAGATAAGAGAATGTTATGATATAATTAAAAAAGGCTATTCATTGAATAGCCTTTTTTAATTATAAATTGAATGAAAACTTTAGAATCCAAAAATTTCATTTAAAGTTAGAATTTTTACTTCTCCTAACTTATTCATTTCTTCCATAGAAATATTTTTTTCTGATGCAACAATGGCATATGTATAAGGTTTGTTTGCAAGGAGATTTTTTTCAAAAGTAACTAAATCATTCATGTTAATTTTATTTACAGTTTGATATATTTCTTTCCTTATGTCTTTATCAACCCCTAAATCTTTGGCACTTAAATAAGTAAAAATGATATCATCTTGTGTTATTCTTTGTGTTTCAATATCTTTTCTCACTTGATTTTTTGCTAATTCTAAATTACCACTAATTTGAGGGGTGTTATTTAACAATTCATTCATACTTGAAGTGGCTTCTTTAAATTTGTCAACTTGGCTTCCTACGTATCCAATATAATAATAGTCTTCATTACTTTTTTGAGGAGAAACATAATATCCATATGTGCTGTATGCTAAGGCTTTACTTTCTCTTATCGTTTGGAAAACTAGTGAGCCCATACCACCACCAAAATAATTATTAAATACGTTAACTAAAGCTTCTTTGTTTAAATTGTACTTTTCTGTATTTCTAATCCATCTCGTTTCAGATTGAACCATATCATAATTTGTAAATAATACTTGATTTTTATTTTGTTGGATTTGTACAAATTCTTTTTTAGGATTAGGAGTTGAAAATTGGGTTGGAACCTTATGAAGTTTTTTTAACTGACTTGCAATTGTATTAATTTCAATTGGGCCATAATATATAATAGTTTGTTCGTAATTATTTAATTTTTTAATTCGTTCAATTAATTCTTTTGAAGTGATTTGAGTCAATTCTTCATTAGAAAGATTATAATTAAATTTATTTTCTGGACCATACATTGCATAACTAGTTAATCCTTGAAGAATGGATCTTTTATTTGATTTGTTATCCTTCCTAGCTTTAAGGTTTCTAGCAATTAACCCTTTTAAAGCTTCTTCATCAGCTTGTAAATTAGCAATAGTTTCTTCGTAAAGGTTAACCGCTTTTTCAAAATTTTCTTGTAATCCTTCAATGTATACAGTTGTATATTCTTCACCTGTACTTACATAAAAATTGCAAGCTATATTATAAAAAGCTTTTGCAATTTCTTCTGAAGACATAGTATTTGTTCCTAAAAATTGAATATACTGAGAAGCTAATGCTAGTTTTAAATCATTTAGAGTTCCTATTTTATAACGATATCTTAAACGAAATATCTGATTGTCTTTGTTTTGTACAGTAAGCAATTCGGCAGCACCTATTTTTGATTTTTGAATGTCTTTGTTAAAGTCTAAAAAAACTGGTTTTGAATTATTACTAGCTATATTATCAATGCTTTTAACAAATTCAGATTGTTTGTCTGCGTTAGTTTCAACTGGAGTTATTTGTGGTTTTTCGATTTTTTCAGTAAGTTGACTCTCTCCTTTTTTCTTTAGGATGGCAACATAATTATCTTTTAAATACTTATTTGCAAAATTTACAATATCTTCCTTTTTAATGGTTGATAGGTTATTGATGTAGGCCACTTGATTTTTCCAATCTAATTCAGAAGTAAAGGCATCCATTAATACACTTGCGCGATTAGAATACTTTTCGCTTTCGTAAATCTTTTCTTTTTTAATGTTGTTAATAATAGCAGTAATTAGATCATCATCAAAATTTCCATTTTTTAAGTTTTCAATTTCATTTAAAACTAATTCTTTCACTTCTTCAAGTGACTGTCCTTCCGTAGGAGCAGCGTAGAAATATAAAATACCGTGATCAATTAAAGTGTAAGTAAAAGCACTTGCTCTTAATAAGCGTTGTTTTTTTACCAAATTAAGATCTAGTAAACCTGTTTTACCATTAGTTAATATTTTGCCTACTAAATCGGCTAAAAGAACATCTTTATCTTTATTTCCAGGTAATCTAAAACCAATAGTTAAACTTTCAGCATCTGGACCAACCACTTCTTTTATGATAGGATTTGTAAGAGGCTCTTCTTGTTGAAAAGTATATTTTTCAAATGCTTTTGGTTGCATATATGAAAAAGCTTTGTCTATTTTGAGAATAAGCTCATCCGGATTAAAATCACCTGAAATAATTATTCCCATGTTATTAGGAACATAATATTTGTTAAAATATTTTCTAATTTCTATCAAAGAAGGATTTTTTAAATGTTCAATCGTTCCAATAGTTGTTTGTAGACCATAATTGTGTTTTTTGAATAAATTACTGAATAATTCATCAAATACTTTTTCAGAATCACTATCTAAACTTCTGTTCTTTTCTTCATATACGGCCTCTAATTCGGTATGAAAAATTCTAAAAATAGGATTTCTAAATCGTTCCGCTTGAACTGCTAAATATTTATCGATAGCACTACTCGGTACATCATCTGTATAAACAGTTTGCTCAAAAGAAGTAAATGCATTTGTTCCTTGAGCACCCATAGCAGACATCATTTTGTCATATTCATTTGCAATGGCATATTTACTTGCTACACCAGAAATTGAATCTATTTTTGTATAGATTTCTTTTCTTACTCTATCATCTTTCGATTTATTATATTGTTCATATAATGCATCAATTTTTTCTAATTCAATTTTTTCTTTTTCCCAATCCAGACTACCATATTTGTCTGTTCCTTTAAATAGCATGTGTTCTAAATAATGCGCTAAACCTGTATTGGTAGCAGGGTCAGTTTTACTTCCTGCTTTTATAGCAACATATGCTTGAATTCTAGGATCTTTGTTCGTTGGGCTTAAAATTACGGTCAACCCATTTTTTAAAGTATAAAACCTTGCCTTAACGGGATCGTTGGTAACATATTTGTATGTGTATCCATTTTTTGATTCTTGTTTCCATTCAAATTGATTTTGCGCAATGGAAATGAAACTAATTAAAAAAAATAATGCTGATAAAGATTTTTTTTTCATGTTTTGTAACTAGAGATTTATAAAATTATATGTGTAGGTAAGATGTTTATTATGGCAAGTAAGTTGCGTAATTTTTGTCATGGATGGATTTTTGTTTTTCAAAGATAAGGAGTTCCAAACAAATGAAGAAATGGAAAAATAACTAGCCCTGACAGAAAAAAGTAGCTCCCGATTTTTTCGGGACTACTTGGAATGGCAGGAAAAAGGATAACCAATAAAAACCAAGCTATTCGCTTCTAGAATTAACTTTTAGCGGTTTTATTCTTTTGTAATAGCGCTAACAATAAAAGTCCTAATCCTATTCCTATAAATAGACCTTTGGAAAAATCGTTTAATTGAAGATAATGCGTAAGAATTTGTGAAATGCTAACTGTTAAAATTCCTATTATAAAAAAAGCTTTTGATTTCATAGTTCAATTATCTATTTAGATTGTCACTTTCAATAATTCCGTCTCTTAATCGAATGATACGGTGTGCATAAGCAGCAATATCTTCTTCATGTGTTACCAAAATGACAGTGTTTCCTTTGGCATGAATTTCATTGAAAAGATTCATAATTTCTACCGAAGTTTTACTGTCTAAGTTTCCTGTAGGCTCATCGGCTAAAATAATGGCAGGTTTGTTTACCAAAGCACGACCTACGGCCACACGTTGCCTTTGACCACCAGATAATTGATTGGGTTTGTGATCCATACGATCAGCAAGCCCCACTTGCGTTAGTACTTCAGTAGCTCTTTCGTTTCTTTCTGATTTTGAAAAGCCTGCATACACCATAGGTAAAGCAACATTATCTAAAGCAGTGGTTCTAGGCATTAAATTAAAGGTTTGGAAAACGAAGCCTATTTCTTTGTTACGAATTTCCGCCAATTCATCATCGTGCATTTGACTCACTAATTTTCCATTCAGTACATAACTTCCAGAAGTGGGTGTGTCTAAACAACCTAAAAGATTCATTAAGGTAGATTTTCCGGAACCTGATGGTCCCATTAGTGCCACATATTCCCCTTTGTTAATAGTTAAATCAATTCCTTTTAACACGTGAATGGTTTCGTCACCTAATGGAAAATCTCTTGTAATGCCTTTTATTTCAATGATTGGTTGTGCCATCTTAAATTAGAATTTAGAATTTACAATTCAGAATATTGAATTCGTAATTACACATAAGTAGAAAAAGCAAGTAATTTGTTACAACTTAGAGTCTAATTTTTTTAAATAGATGTGAACGAATGCTTCGATTAGGGTTAATTATAAAATGTTCTTTCTTTTGTTCTTTTCTAAAGAAAACCATTCCCCATTGAAAGGTGTCTATGGTTACGGTTACTTTGGGATGGTTTTGGATTATTTTCCAAGCTTCTTCCATGTCTTTAGACCAATGTATGTCGTCAAAAATCCAAACACTATCATTAGTTGCTGTGGAGAGTAATACTTCAAAATAGGCTATGGTTGCTTTTTTAGAATGATTGCCATCGAAATAAATGAGTTTCCAATGCTGTTGTCTTCCCTCAGTATTCAAATAATTTGAAAATTCTGTAGGAATAAGTTGCACCGAATCAAGATTGAATTTTTCAAGTTGGGTTTTAGCTATATTTAGGGTATTGGAGCAACCTTCTAAGGAAGTTATTTTTGATTTTTTGGAACCTAAGGCTAGAGCTGAAGTAGCTAATCCTAAAGAAGTGCCAATTTCTAAAATAGTTTCAGATTGAAAATAATGAGCGACACGAAATAACAATTGTGCATTTTTAGGACTAATCCCTGCATTTTTAGCAATAGCTGAGATGTACCTTGTGTTTGATTTAAAAACTCGTGAACCCGCTCCAAAATCGGTTACTTCTATAGTGTTTTTATTTTCTAAAAGTGTTTTTCGATAGTTTTTTAAGGTTGTATATTCCGAATAATGGGAGTTGTCATAAAAACATTTGGTAACCAAATCAAATACAAATGGAGAATGGATTCCATGTTCGCTTTTGGAATGGAGTAAAAATTTTAGATAGGCTTTAACTAAATGATTCATTCAAACATTATTTATCTGACAAAGTAGAAAAATTAATAAAGGCTTTTTTACTAAACTGAAAAATCACTCCATTTTAGAACTCAATTCAAACCATCTTTCTTCTTTTTGTTCTAACAATTGAATTACTTTTTGGAGTTCATTGGCTTTGGCTTCAATCTTGTCATCAGCTACTTTTCCATCCGCAAATTCCTTTTCGATTTTAGCTTTTTCAATTTCTAAATCTTTTATTTCTCGTTCAATTTTATTGAATTCTTTTTGTTCATTAAAAGATAAACCCGAAGTAGTGGCATTTTTTTCTTTCCAATTGACTTTTTCTGTACTTACGGCATTCAAATCTTTGGGTTCAGCTGAATCTTCATACGCTCTAAAATCGGAATAATTTCCAGGAAAATCTTCTACTTTTCCTTCGCCTCTAAAAACAAATAAGTGATCTACAATTTTATCCATAAAATAACGATCGTGACTTACCACTAAAAGGCAACCAGGATAGTCTAATAGGAAACTTTCTAGTACATTTAAAGTTACAATATCCAAGTCATTGGTAGGCTCATCGAGAATTAAAAAATTCGGATTTTGAATCAAAACCGTACACAAGTATAATCTTTTTAATTCGCCACCACTTAATTTTTCTACAAAATCGTATTGTTTCTTGGCATCAAAAAGAAAACGTTCTAATAGTTGAGAAGCGGAAATAATTTTTCCTTTGGTTAATGGAATATATTCCCCATATTCTTTAATAATATCGATTACTTTTTGTCCAGGTTTGGGATTGATGCCACTTTGTGTATAGTAACCTAATTTGATAGTGTCTCCAATAATTACTTTTCCTGAATCGGGTGGCGCAGTTTGCGTTAGAATATTGAGAAAGGTAGATTTTCCTGTTCCGTTTTTACCAATAATTCCAATGCGCTCTCCCCGTTGAAAAGAATAGGAGAAATCATCAAGTATAGTTTTTTCAGGGAATTTTTTAGTCACTTTTACCATTTCAATGATTTTGCTACCCATTCGTTCCATGTTGATTTCCAATTCTACAACATTTTCTTTTCTACGACTTTCTGCTTTTTCTTTAATTTTATAAAAGTCATCTTGACGCGATTTCGATTTGGTAGTTCTTGCTTTGGGTTGGCGACGCATCCAAGCTAATTCTTTGACAAAAAGGTTTTGTGCTTTATCGATACTCGCATTTTCAGAAGCAATTCGTTCTTCTTTTTTTTCTAAGTAATACGAATAATTCCCTTTGTATTGATATACTTTATTATTGTCTAATTCAATGATTTCATTACACACACGCTCTAAGAAAAAGCGATCGTGCGTTACCATAAATAAGGTGATATTTTCTTTAGCAAAATAATCTTCTAACCATTCAATCATTTCTAAGTCTAAATGATTGGTAGGCTCATCTAAAATTAATAAATCAGGACGATTGATAAGAATAATTGCTAGAGATAAACGTTTTTTTTGACCACCCGAAAGGTTTTTAACTTTCAGCTTTAAATCGTCTAATTTTAATTTGGATAAAATTTGTTTGTATTGGGTTTCAAAATCCCATGCATTGTAGCGATCCATGTCGTCAAAGGCTCTTTGGTACAATTCTTCATCTTCTGGGTTTTCCAATGCTTTTTCATACGCTTCTATTATTTTTAACGTATCATTATCCGATGCAAAAATGCTTTCTTCAATCGTTAATTCGTCTTGTAAATTATTATTTTGAGATAAAAAAGCCATGTTGATTCCTTTTCGAAGTACAATCTGACCTGTGTCAGGTTCATCGGAACCAGTAATCATATTCATAATGGTAGTTTTTCCAGAACCATTTTTAGCAATGAAAGCAATTTTTTGATCTTTATTAATCCCAAAAGAGACATTGTCAAATAAAACACGTTCTCCGTAGGCTTTCGATATATTTTCGACTGAAAGATAATTCATAAATGTAAGGTGTCAATTTTCAATATGGCAATTTGCCAATTGTTTTGCAAAAGTAATTTTTTTGTTGAAGCTATAAAGTTTAAAATCTAAAAGTTTTGAATTTTTAGTAATGTTGTAATATATCGATTTAAGGAATAAAAAAAGCTGTCTTTAGACAGCTTTTTATTTAAAAATTATTTTAAAACATCTACCTCAATATGACTATCGCTATATACTTTCATAAAGGCTTTGGTATAATCGTCTTTGGTAGCTAAATACGGATTCTCTAAGAAATTTTGAGGGTTTACCATCATTAAAGGATACCAAGTACTTTGAATTTGAATTTGAATTTTATGTCCTTTTTTAAAGGTGTGTAATACATCTTGTAATCTAAATTCAATATCGGTTTTGGTATTTGGTTGTAATGCTTCAGGTTTTTCAAAACTGTTTCTAAAACGAGCGGGCATAATTTCGCTACGCACCATTTGGTGGTAGTTTGCATAAAGCACTTCTGGTTTGTCTTTGTTTTCAGGTTCGTCTAAGGGGTAAATATCAATTAAT
Source organism: Flavobacterium sp. NRK F7 (assembly GCF_024054195.1). Lineage (GTDB taxonomy): Bacteria > Bacteroidota > Bacteroidia > Flavobacteriales > Flavobacteriaceae > Flavobacterium. The sequence goes on from NZ_JAMXLB010000001.1 coordinate 1,773,629, forward strand.
TTTACAATAAAATCTGCATCAGTAGCTTCTGTTGCAATTTTAAGTTTCGCCATGATTTCACCTGCAAGGGTAATATCTTCTTTTAAATATTCAGTTGTAAAAGTTAACACATCGGGGCGACTTGTAGCAAATCGTTGGTCTTCACTCATATAATTTCTAGGAGTAAAACCGTTAAAATCAGCATAATTTTCACTACTTGGGACAGGTTTATTTGGGTCGCTAAAATATTCGCTAAAATAAATTTTCTGAGGTTTTCTTTGTACTAATTCTCCAGAAGCATAAAAATAAAAACTTTGTTTGTTAACTTCTTTTGGAGGCCACGTAGTGAATTCTTGCCATTCTTTTTTTCCGGTGTTATACATATAGGCCTCAGGTAAATCAACAGCTGTTTTGGTATCTCCTTTTAAATAATGATGGAAGAATTTATATTCTATGTTTTTTTGATAAAAAGTAGCAATACTATCTCCAAAATAGATGTCGTTATGATAATGTTTCCCATTTTCACGAGCCCAAGCACCGTGTGAAAAAGGTCCCATTACTATAGTGTTTTTAGCATTGGGACTTGTTTTTTCTATGGTTTTGTAAATATTTAAAGGCCCTGCTAAATCTTCTGCATCAAACCAGCCACCCACAACCATTACGGCATGATTGATGCTTTTTAAATGGGGTAATAAATTTCTTTTTTGCCAAAACGAATCATAACTAGGGTGCGTTACAATTTCCTGCATGAAAAAATTATTTGCATAATATTTGTCGGTTGCTTCTTTTATAGTTCCTAATTCATTATAAAAAACAGAACCATCTTTTGAAGTAGGTTTAATATATTGATCCATATACCAAGCTTTATCTTCTGCTTTTGATTTTTGGACTCCAAAAACAGGAAAAGTCCTGAAATAACCCGTTACAAAAGCGCCATTATGGTGAAAATCATCAAAAAAGAAATCAGAAATTGGAGCTTGAGGAGAAGAAGCTACTAATGCTGGATGATTGGCTAACGTTCCTACAGCAGTATAAAAACCAGGATAAGAGGTGCCATATTGACCTACTTTTCCGTTATTGTTTTTTATGTTTTTTAGCAACCAATCAATAGTGTCGTAGGTATCGGTGCTTTCATCAACATTTGTTTTTGCAGTATGTTCCACTTGAGGCGTCATATTGGTAAAAGTACCTTCACTCATATAACGTCCTCTAACATCTTGGTATACAAAAATATATTTGTCTTTTAAAAGGAAGGAATTAGGGCCTAAAGATTTTTTAAAATTTTCTTCTCCATAAGGCGCTACACTGTAGCAAGTGCGTTGCATTAAAAATGGATATTTATTGCTTTTGGAAATGTCTTTTGGAGTGTAAATTGCGGTAAATAATTTCACCCCATCACGCATGGGAATATACACTTCTTTTTTTTCATACAACATGGAAAGATCTTCTTGTGCAAAAGAACAAAAAGCAAGGAATAGAAAGAAAAATTGAGTTATTTTTTTCATTTTTTATTTGGATTTTATTTTGCTGTTCGAAGATAGAGAGATTTTTAAATATGTCAAAAACTAATAGAGAATAGTTTTTTTAAATTTTATAAGAATATTTATATTCGCAGCATGCAACTCTCTGTTATTATTTTAAATTATAATGTCCGCTATTTTTTAGAGCAATGTGTACGTAGTGTTCAAAAGGCATTGAATCACATGAATCCCGAATTTTCGGGAGAAATTATAGTCATTGACAATCATTCATCGGATGATAGTTGCCAAATGATGAAAAAACTTTTTCCAGAGATACTTCTTATAGAGAACAATGAGAATGTAGGTTTTACGAAAGGGAATAATATAGGTGTAGCTAGTGCCAAGGGAGAATACATATGTATTTTAAATCCAGATACAGTAGTAGCAGAAGACACTTTTTCTAAATTATTACAAGAAGAAAATTGGATTTCCAATACAGGTATAATTGGTTGTAAATTAATTGATGGTGTTGGAAAGTTTCTTCCAGAAAGTAAAAGAGGTGTGCCTACACCTTGGGTATCTTTTACTAAAATTTTTGGGTTATATCAATTTTTTCCCAAATCCAAATGGTTTAACCAATATTATGCGCAACATGTTTCTGAAAATGATTCGGGAGAAGTTGCTATTTTGGTAGGTGCTTTTATGATGATGAAACGGGACTTATATTTGAAAATAGGTGGATTCGATGAAGCTTGCTTTATGTATTCAGATGACATTGATTTAAGTTATAGAGTACTTCAAGAAGGATATAAGAATAGGTATGTTCCGACTACGACTATCATTCATTACAAAGGAGAAAGTACGGTAAGAGATGGGACATATTTTAAACGTTTTAGTAAATCCATGCAGTTTTTTTATAAAAAACATTTTAAAAAATCCTTGTTTTTTGATGTTTTTATGAAGTTAGGAAGTGTGGCTTTTACTGTTTTAAAGATGAAACAGCAAAAGAAAATTATCCGAAAAATAGATGGCTATATTGTTTTTAGTAAACAAGCATTAGATTTAAAACTAAACAAACGTGTTACGTATCTGTCTTCAATTGAATCGTTTAGCGATGATATTGGCAAAGAAAACAAAAATGTTGAAATTATCTTTAATACCAATGATTTCGATAATCTAGAAATTATTAATTTTATGCAGTTAAATAAGAACTCGAATTTTACGTATAAAAATTATATTTACCCATCAAGTTATCTTATCGGAAGTAATGATTCTAACGATAGAGGTGAAGTTAAATTAGTTTAAAATAATATTAAATTCTTGATAAAAACATCTTATTTTTATTATTTTTGCAAAACAAATAAAGAAAAACAACTTTAGTTTAAAAATATGGCAAAGTTTGAATTGAAATTACCTAAAATGGGTGAAAGTGTTGCTGAAGCAACAGTGACTAACTGGTTAAAACAAGTTGGCGATAAAATTGAAATGGATGAGGCAGTACTTGAGATTGCAACTGATAAAGTTGATAGCGAAGTACCTTCTGAAGTTGCAGGAACACTAGTTGAGATTTTATTTAATGTAGATGATGTAGTTCAGGTGGGTCAAACGATTGCAATAATTGAAACAGAAGGAGGGGCAATAGATACACCCCAAAAAAATGTTGCTGCCACAGCAGTTGAAGAAACAGCTGCTGCAGAAATTACAAAATCTATTGATACCGCAAAAGAATCCATAACCACTATTGATTTTTCAGACTCGGCTAAATTTTATTCCCCTTTAGTACGCAATATCGCTAAAGAAGAAGGTGTGTCTCTTGAAGAATTAGAGGTATTAGAAGGATCTGGAAAAGATGGTAGAATTAATAAAGAAGATATATTAAACTATATAAAAGAGAGAAAAGCTAAATTCACTGTTCCTCAAAAGGAAACAAAAACAGAGGAAGTGGTTTCTCAACCAAAAGCAAGTGCTTCTGAAAATCAAATGGTTGCTACTGTAGCTCCTGTTTCCGTTAATGGTGCAGACGAAATTGTAGAAATGGATAGGATGCGAAAACTGATTTCTAAATATATGGTGGAATCCGTTCAAACTTCGGCACATGTTCAATCTTTTATTGAAGTAGATGTTACGAATATTGTAAAATGGAGAGATAAAGTCAAAGGCGCTTTCGAAAAGAGAGAAGGAGAGAAGTTAACTTTTACACCTATTTTTATGGAAGTAGTGGCAAAAGCTTTAAAAGATTTTCCAGGTATGAATATTTCTGTAGATGGTGACTACATCATTAAAAAGAAGAATATTAATTTAGGAATGGCTGCTGCTTTACCTAATGGGAACTTAATTGTTCCGGTTATTAAAAATGCAGACCAATTAAACTTGGTTGGTATGGCTAAAACGGTTAACGATTTAGCAAACAGAGCTAGAATTGGTAAATTAAAACCAGACGATACTCAAGGAGGTACTTATACTGTAACTAATGTGGGTACTTTTGGTTCTGTTTTTGGAACTCCAATTATTAATCAGCCACAAGTTGGTATTCTTGCTTTGGGAGCTATTCGAAAAGTTCCAGCCGTTATTGAAACACCTGAGGGAGATTTTATTGGAATTCGTCAAAAGATGTTTTTATCGCACTCCTATGATCATAGAGTAGTGGATGGAGCTTTAGGAGGTAGTTTCGTGAAAAGAGTTGCTGAATATTTAGAAGCTTGGGATATTAATAGAGATATTTAAGAAAATAAAATTTGAATTTACCCGACAAGCTTACTAGGTTGTCGGGTTTTTTATTTTTAAATTTTATCTTTGCAGAATAAAAACAAAACAAACAATGGAATTAAAACTCAATAGGCCCATTTGCTTTTTTGATCTTGAAACGACTGGAATTGATGTAGCAAGAGATAGAATTGTAGAAATTTCAATCTTTAAAGTGTATCCCAACGGAAATAAAGAAAGTAAAACTTGGTTGGTTAACCCAACAATTCCTATTCCTCCACAAACAACAGCAGTTCATGGAATAACAGATGAAAAAGTAGCTAATGAACCTACATTTAGTGAATTAGCTCCGCATGTTTATAATATGATTAAAGATTCTGATTTAGCAGGTTTTAATTCAGATCGTTTTGATATTCCTTTGTTGGCAGAAGAATTATTACGGGCAGGAGTTGATTTTGATATGAAGAATAGGGTTTCCGTTGATATTCAAACTATTTTTCATAAGAAGGAAGAACGAACGCTAAGTGCAGCCTATAAATTTTATTGCAATCAAAGTCTTGAAAACGCACACAGTGCTGAAGCTGACACTATGGCAACCTATGAAATTTTAAAAGCACAGTTAGATCACTATGAAGATTTAGAAAATGATATTAAATCTTTAGCTGAATTTACAACAAGAAAGAAAACCGTCGATTTTGCTGGTTTTATTATTTTAAATAAAGATGATAAAGAAGTTTTTTCTTTCGGAAAACACAAAGGTGTATTAGTAGAAGAAGTTTTGGAAAAAGAACCCGGTTATTTTAGTTGGTTGCAAAATGCCGATTTTCCTCTCTATACCAAAAAAGTGCTAACAGGAATAAAACTTCGAAAGTTAAACACAAAATAAAATTCCCAACCAAGAGAATTTAGTTAATTTTATTTCAAGAATTAATACGATACAATGAAGATAATTTGCATTGGTCGCAATTATGTGGACCATATTTCAGAGTTGAATAATGAAAGGCCAAGTGAACCGGTTATTTTTTTAAAACCAGAAACGGCAGTTCTACCCAAGAAAACGCCTTTTTATATTCCTGATTTTACACATGATGTACATCATGAGGTGGAAGTTTTAGTTAAAATCTGTAAAGTTGGAAAATATATAAGCCCGAAATTTGCTAGTAATTATTATGAGGAAATTGGGCTAGGAATTGATTTTACAGCAAGAGATTTGCAAAATGAGTTAAAAAGTAAAGGTTTGCCATGGGAAAAAGCAAAAGCATTTGACCATTCAGCGATTATTGGTAGCTTTTTACCGAAAAAAACATTCTCGTCCATAGAAAATATTAACTTTGAGTTAAGAAGTAATGGAGAAATAGTTCAAACTGGAAACACTTCATTAATGCTCTGGAAAATTGATGAAATTGTAGCTTATGTTTCTCAATTTTTTACTCTTAAAAAAGGAGATGTAATTTTCACCGGAACACCCAAAGGTGTAGCTTCAGTTAAAGCAGGTGATGTTTTAGAAGGTTTTATAGAAAACAACCAGGCTTTCAAGATTCAAGTTAAATAAAAATATATGGCATTACAGTACAATTTATCTAAAGTGTATGAGATTTCTGAGAACGACGTAGAATTTGCACTTCAAATTGTCAATCTTTTTTTACAAGAAGTACCTGATGAGATAAAATCGATTAAAGTGGGTATTGAGGAAAAAGATTATTCTAGAACTTATGCTGCTGCACACAAAATTAAACCTTCTTTAGATTTACTAGGAATGGATTTAGCGTATGATGAAAATATTCAAATCATGACATGGGCTAAATCAGAAGGTAAAAAGAAAGATATCAAAGAGATTTATAAATCACTTAAGGATAGAGTAGATTTGGCAATTAAAGAATTAAAAAAAGATTTCAAATTGTAATTCAAAGTTCACATGAAAGCTGCCATTGTTACCATAGGTGATGAAATACTTATTGGACAAATTGTAGATACGAATTCTTCCTATATTGCCAAAGCATTAGATAAAATTGGTATTGCAACCCATGAAATGTTTTCCATTTCTGACGAAAAAGAGCATATCATTAATACACTTTCCTGCTTTCAAAATAAAGTGGATGTTGTGATACTTACTGGAGGTTTAGGTCCTACCAAAGATGATATTACCAAAAAAACATTTTGTGATTATTTTGAAGATGAGTTGGTAGAAGATGCAATTGTTTTAGAACACGTACGCAATTTAATTGAAGGTTTTTACAAAAGACCTATTACTCCTATTAATAAAGAACAAGCATTAGTGCCTTCAAAAGCAACTGTTTTATTTAATAAAATGGGTACTGCACCTGGTATGTGGGTCCAAAAAGAAAATACCGTTTATGTTTCATTGCCCGGTGTGCCTTATGAAATGAAGTATTTGATGGATCATGAGGTTGTGCCACTATTAATTCAAAAGTTTAAACGGCCTTATATTGTTCATAGAACGATTATGACGTATGGAAGAGGGGAAAGTTTAATAGCGGAGCAAATTGAAAATTGGGAAGATAATTTACCGAATAATATTAAATTGGCTTATTTACCTGCACCAGGCAGGGTACGATTGCGATTAACAGCTAGAGGTGAAAATGAGGAAGCTTTGGCAATAGCTTTAGATTTGCAAATCAAGGTTTTGTATGAATTAATTGGTGAAATTATAACTGGAATAGACGAAGACGAAGCTATTGAAAAAGTTATTGGGAATCTTCTGAATGATAAAAAAGTAACTTTAGCTTTGGCTGAAAGTTGTACAGGAGGTAAAATAGCAGAATCTCTTACTGCTATCTCTGGAGCTTCATCTTATTTTAAAGGTGGAGTGGTTACGTATGCAACGGAATCCAAAATAAATATTTTAGGTATTGATAAAGCTATAATTGATGAATTTTCTGTTGTAAGTGAACAAGTGGCCAAAAGTATGGCACTGCAGTCGAAGCGTCTTTTTGGGTCTGATTATGCTTTGGCAACTACAGGAAACGCAGGACCTAATAAAGGTGATGCTACTGCGGAAGTTGGAACTGTTTTTATCGCTTTAGCGACTCCAGAAACAGTTTATTGTGAGGAATTTAATTTTGGACAGCCTCGTGAAAAGGTGATTGGAAGAGCGGTAAATAAAGCGTTTGAAATGCTTTATAAAGAAATTTTAAAAAATTAATAAAAGATAGTTGTGTAATTGGATTCAATTTTGTTTCTTTGCACCCTGATTTTGAATAACGAAATAAAGAGTATAAATAATGTCAAGAGTTTGTGAACTTACAGGTAAAAGAGCAATGGTTGGGAACAACGTTTCTCACGCTATGAATAAAACTAAGAGAAAATTCTCTGTTAATTTATTTAAAAAGCGTTTTTATATTGCTGAAGAAGATAGATGGGTAACGTTAAAGGTTTCTGCATCTGCATTAAAGACAATTAATAAAAATGGTATTGCTGCTGTTCTTAAAAAAGCAAAAGCAGACGGAATGATTAAATAATTCCTAGAATCCTTAATAATATATCAAGATGGCAAAGAAAGGCAATAGAATTCAGGTTATTTTAGAGTGTACAGAGCACAAAGCATCTGGTGTAGCAGGAACTTCTCGTTACATTACTACTAAAAACAAAAAAAATACTCCAGATAGATTAGAGATTAAAAAATTTAATCCAATCTTGAAAAAAGTAACAGTTCATAAAGAAATAAAATAATATAAGTCATGGCAAAGAAAACCGTAGCAACTTTACAAACTTCTTCAAAGAGATTAACCAAAGCTATCAAAATGGTTAAATCTCCTAAAACAGGTGCTTACACATTCGTAGAAGCAGTTATGGCTCCTGAACTAGTGGATGAATTCTTAAAAAAGAAATAATTCTTTTTTTCAATTATATAGAAAAGCTACTTTCATTTGAAAGTAGCTTTTTTATTTTTACATTTGCCAATAAATAGAAATATACATATGAGTTTTTTTAAAAGAATTTTTTCTTCCGAAAAAAAGGAAACTTTAGATAAAGGATTGGAAAAGACAAAAACAACTTTCTTTTCTAAGTTAACCAAAGCGGTAGCAGGAAAATCCAATGTTGATGATGAGGTGCTGGATAATCTTGAGGAAATTTTAGTTTCTTCTGATGTAGGTGTAAATACAACCTTAAAAATTATTAAGCGAATTGAAGAGCGTGTAGCTGTTGATAAATACTTAGGAACAGAAGAATTAAATAAAATATTACGAGAAGAAATTGCAGGTTTATTAGCTGAAAATAATACGGGTAATGAAACGGATTTTGTCATTCCTGAAGGTAAAAAGCCTTATGTAATTATGGTGGTTGGAGTAAACGGAGTGGGTAAAACAACCACTATTGGTAAACTAGCCAACCAATTTAAGAAAGCAGGTTATAGTGTTGTTTTAGGAGCAGCAGATACTTTTAGAGCGGCTGCTATTGATCAATTGCAAATTTGGGCAGATCGTGTTAATATTCCTATAGTACGTCAACAAATGGGAAGTGATCCTGCATCTGTCGCTTTTGATACATTGCAATCTGCAGTAGCTCAAAATGCAGATGTTGTTATTATTGATACGGCAGGACGTTTGCACAATAAAATCAATTTAATGAATGAGTTGACCAAAGTGAAACGTGTGATGCAAAAAGTAGTGGAAAACGCACCGCATGACGTAATGCTCGTTTTAGATGGTTCAACAGGGCAAAATGCTTTTGAACAAGCGAAACAATTTACAGCTGCAACCGAAGTGACTAGCTTAGCGGTTACAAAATTAGATGGAACTGCCAAAGGAGGAGTGGTGATTGGTATTTCAGATCAGTTTAAGATTCCAGTTAAATATATTGGAGTAGGTGAAGGTATTGAAGATCTTCAAGTGTTTAATAAGTTTGAATTTGTAGATTCTTTCTTTAAATAGAATATGTTAAGTCGTATTTTTAACTTTTTAATAAATATATCTTTTATTTGGTATTTTATTAGTTCTGTAGTCTTGGCAGTCATCGTATATCCCTTTGAGGAAACACACAATGAAATATTTGTTATCACAAGATTAATTAGTTTTATATTATTTTATTTTTCAATAATTGTATTGAGCCTTAAAATAAAAAAATAAAAAAAAGGAGTTTATTTGATACATAAACTCCTTTTTTTTATTAATTGATTACTGCATTTATTTTTTCCCATAATACATCATCAAAATCAGATAAGGCAAAATTAGAACCATCGGCTGCATCTCCCATTCTTATAATAACTAATTTTCGACTAGGTACTACATAAATTTTCTGATCATTTTTGCCTAATGCCATGTACATATCATTTGTTCCATTTGGAATTAATTCGCCAGGAAATTGTATCTGAGTTTGTGGCAAATGATACGTTGATTTACCATTTAGCCACCATAAATAACCATATGCTTCATTTATGTTTTGGGAAGTGGTAATCGCATTGGTAAAAAAAGTAGTATTAATAATTTGTGTGCCGTTCCAATTTCCATTATTTAAGGCCAAAAGTCCAAATCGAGCCATACTTCTTGAGTTACTCCAATACACACTTAAATCGCCATTCGGAATCCAAGCTCCAGTCATTCCAATAGGATTTTTTAATTTACTATTGAAATAATTTTCCCAAGTTTGACCAGAAGCGGCAGCTACAACATCTTGTAATTTTACATATACATTATGATAAGCCCATCTCGTGCCAGCATCTGCGACATATTGAAGATTTGCAGGTGATACATCATCACCTAAACTATCATCAAGACCAGAACTCATACTTAATAAGTGTTTACAGGTAATCAAATTTTCTTTCGCTAATGGTGCGCTAGTCCATCCTGTACCTAAATGGTCTGAAACCTTATCTGTAATGGAAAGTAAGCCCTCTTGTTCTGCAATTCCTGTTAAAGTAGAAGTTAAGGTTTTTCCAGCACTAGCCCAATACCAAGCACTAGAATTAGTATGACCATTAAAGTAATATTCCATAACGATTTTACCATTATGAAGCACTATAAAACTTTTACTGTTTTTAGTTTCTAAATAATTCAATAAGGCAGGAATATTACTTTCATTCCAAGAAAGACTTGCTGGAGTTTTAGTGGTCCAAGTAGTAGCGTCGTTAGGAGGGAAATACATACTTTCTTCTGTAGTAAAAGAGACTTCGTTTCCGTAAGCTGTTCCTTGGCTATTTGTAGCATAAGCTCTAATAAAATAGGTTGTATTTTCGGATAAACCTGTAATTGTGGATTGGAAAGTTCCTGTTTGAGTATTAGTAGCATTAAAATTTTGACTTACTGTGGGGTTGGGATTGGTATCCCAGCAAAAACCACTAGTTGTAATCAAAGTTCCTCCGTTTTGAATAATTGTTGCTTCTACGGTTGCAGAAGAAGTAGTTGTATTGGAAATAGTGCCAGTTTGTATTGTTGGAATAGTTAATATACTGGTAGAATCATCTTCGGATGAACTACAGCTAACTAATAATAATAACAAATAAAGGAAACTTATATTTTTCATAAAAAGAAATTTCTAGGTTTGACAATAAAAGTAGTAAATAGTTTAATTTGTCAATTTGAAATTGTAATTTTATTTCAAATTTTTACGCATGAAAAAAATACTATTTGTTGCTCTATTTTTTATTATTACCTCTTGTTCTAAAAAGATTTCTTCTTCGGATTTATATTTTTTAAACGGATTTTGGGAAATAGAAAAAGTAGTTAAAGAGGGAAAAACGGTAAAAGAGTATAAAATAAATGAATCAGTGGAACGATTTAATTTTCATGATGATAAAGGAACTCGTAATAAGGTAATAGTACTTTATAATGGTAATTTTGTGCTTAATAATGTGGTACAAGAATTTTCTATTGAAGAAGAAGAAGGAACTTTTTATTTGTTGAATCATACTGAGTTTTCAGATTGGAGGGAGGAAATAGAAAAATTAGATGAAAAAGAATTGGTGATTAAAAATGAGGAAGGAATTCAGTATTTTTTTAAAAAACGAACAGATATTAATTTAGGAACAAATGGCAAAGAGATTTAGTGAAGAAGCTTCAATTAAAGATGTTTTAAAAAGTTTTGTTGTTCAAAATAAATTAGAAACAGGAATTGATAAGGTAAATATTAAAGAAGCTTGGATTGCAATAATGGGAAATGGTGTAGCGAGCTATACCGAAGCGATTGAATTGAAAAATACTACTTTGTATGTGAAATTAACATCTTCGGTTTTAAGGGAAGAATTGTTTTATGGAAGGGAAAAAATTATTAAAATGATAAATGATGAAATGGGTAAAGAAATTATCAATAAAGTTATTTTAACTTGATGAATTAAACCCTATAAAAAAAAGCGCTGTATGAAAAACAGCGCTTTTTTGTTTATAAGGCATTGTCTATTAATAATAGGTGTAACGTCTTACTTTAGAAATATATTTAGCCAATCGAATTACTTGGTGACTATAACCATATTCGTTATCATACCAAACATACATTACGATATTTTTACCATCTGCAGAAACAATGGTAGCATTACTGTCATAAATAGATGGAGCAGAAGTTCCTACAATATCAGAAGATACTAATTCGTTGTTTAGTGAGTATTTAATTTGTTCTACTAATTTCCCTTCTAAAGCATATTTTTTCATAATATTGTTTAAATCTGCAACTGAAGTTTCTTTGTTAACTTCTAAATTTAAAACAACTAATGAGCCATTGGGTACAGGTACTCTAATGGCATTAGAAGTTAGTTTTCCAGCCAAAGTTGGTAATGCTTTTGCTACTGCGCTACCAGCACCAGTCTCAGTAATTACCATGTTTAAGGCAGCAGAACGTCCTCTACGGTATTTTTTATGCATATTGTCTACCAAGTTTTGATCATTGGTATACGCATGAATGGTTTCTATGTGACCTTTTACAACTCCTAATGTATCTTCAACTACTTTTAAAATTGGTGTAATTGCATTAGTAGTACAAGATGCAGCTGAGTAAATGGTAACTTCATCTGGATTAAAATCTTCATGATTTACCCCATAAACAATATTAGGAACTCCTTTACCTGGTGCAGTTAATAAAACTTTATCTACCCCTTTAGAAGTTAAATGTCTTTTTAATGCTTCTTCAGTAGTGAAAGCTCCTGTGTTGTCAATTACTAAAGCATCTTCAATACCATAAGTAGTATAGTCAATTTCTTCTGGACTTGAAGCAGTTATAATATGTACCGTTGTGCCATTAATAGTTAGGGCATTGTTTTCAATATCCGCTTGAACAGATCCTTCAAAATCACCATGTACAGAATCATAACGTAATAAAGAAGCTCTTTTTTCTAATAAAACAGCATCTGTTTTATCACGAGTAACGATAGCTCTTAATCGTAATTGTTGTCCTTTACCAATTTTACTCATCATTTCACGAGCTAAAAGACGACCAATTCTACCAAAACCATATAAAACGACATCTTTAGGTTTGATTTCTTGGTATTCTTTAGCGTTTCTTAATTTGTCAATTACAAAGGCTTTAGAATCGTTGTATTTATCATCTTCTAAATGGTATTCATAGGTAAGTTTACCAATGTCAATTCGGGAAGGTGGTAAATCTAAACTTTGAATAGCACTTGCAATTTCAACAGAATCGAAAATGTTAATTGGTTTTTCAACAAATTGTCCTGCATATTCATGAAGGTTGATAATGTCGCTAACGCTTCTGTCAATCAATTGATTTCTAAAAAGAATTAATTCAATGGATTTGTCATACCATAAATCACTGATGATTTTAATAAATTCGACACATGCTTTTCTTCTATCTGCTTGAAACGTAAGCTCTTTTTCGTATAAAGTGTTGTTGTTCATGAAGTAAAAAATAAAATGGTGTTGTTTAATTTTTTTGCAAAAGTACTCATTTCAATCGTTTTCGTAAAATATTTTTTTAAATAAAAAATCTGTATAAAAATATTTCGTCTCAAAGTAAATTAAAGTATTTTTGGAGCTATTAATTCAACCCAAAATGAAATTTCTTTTTACGGCTATTTTCTGCTCTCTTTATTTTATTGCACACTCTCAAGAACAAGCTACTGAAAAAAAATGGTTGCGAATTGGTTTTGTATCTGGATACTCTTCTCAAAATACGTTTTTAAAACAAGATAGCGACTATTTGTATGAAAATATGAGTTATAAAATCTCCAATCATTTTAATTTATCTAAAAAGGATAATCATTCGTGGGAATTACTAGTAGAACCTAGTTATTATCGATCAAGACATCAGTTATTTAATTATTGGTTCATTAGTCATACAGTGCCAAATGGAGATGAGTTAAGGGCTAAATTTATGCCTTTTAAGTCCATGAACGAATACGTTTTAAATTTGGGTGTTATTTATCGTTATTATTTTAATCCTAAAAATTCTATATATGGTTTGGCAAATGTAGGGCCGATGTATATAGATACAGAAACAGAACGTTTACAAAAAGGATTTGCTTTTAGTGATATATTTGCGTTAGGTTCGAATTATAAATTAGGTCGTATTTCTTTAGATGTAAAATGCCTATTCAGACATGTTTCCAATGCCAATCTTCAAAAGCCAAATTTTGGTTATAATGCGATAGGTTTTGAATTGGGTACCTATTACGAATTTAATTAAATAAAATAAGCAGGATTCTTCTTTAAAAGAATCCTGCTTATAACTTAAATAATAATGAAGATGAAAATTAAAAGATAACCTGTATCAATTGGCCATCACTTGTAATCAATTTGTATTGTGACCTAGGGTTTCTTTTACTTTTAATATATGAGGTTACTTTTTCTGCGTCTTCAGCTTTTCTTCCATCAACAGTCAGCACAATACTACCTTGTAAAGCGTCTGCATATTCCATTATTCCAGGGTTTTTGATTGTTTTTATGCGTACACCATAATCAATATTGTTTTCTTTTTTATCATCATTCGAAATATCTTCAAACTCAATTCCATTAGCTTCTAAAATCAAAAGTTCTTTTTTAGTTAATTTAACTGGAATGATTTTTTCGTCTCCATCTCTTAAAACGGTAACATTTACAATTTCTTCTGGACGTTTGGAATTAATGTAGGTTGTTAAATCATTGAATTTATTGATTTTTTTGTTGTCTATTTTGATAATGATATCACCCTCTTTTATTCCTGCTTTTTCAGCACCCGATTTTTTGGTAACACCACCTACATAAAATCCTTGTGTTTCATTCACTCCTATTTCTTTTGAGAAAACACTGTTTAATTCTCTTCCTTCAATTCCTAAAACTCCTCGTTGCACATTTCCAAATTGCATCAAATCTTCAATGATTTTTCGGGTAATGTTAGAAGGTACTGCGAAAGAATATCCAGCATAACTTCCTGTTGGTGAAGAAATCATAGTGTTAATACCGATTAATTCCCCACGCGTATTCACTAATGCGCCTCCACTATTTCCGGGGTTAACCGCAGCATCTGTTTGAATAAAAGATTGTAAGCCTTGGTTGCTTAAATCTCTGGCTTTAGCGGATACAATTCCAGCAGTTACGGTTGATGTTAAATTGTAGGGATTACCAACTGCTAAGACCCATTCGCCCACTTTAAGGTTTTCTGAGTCACCAAAAACAATATACGGGAGTTTTTCGTCTGTATCAATTTTAATTAAAGCAATATCCATGCTAGAATCGGTACCAATTAACTTGGCTTTGTAACTCTTATTATTGTTTAGAGTGACTTCTAATTGGCTAGCATTATCAATTACATGATTATTGGTAACAATATACCCATCTTCTGAAATAATAACTCCAGAACCTGTTCCTATTTGCATTTGTTGTTGCGTACCACCTCTTCCGTAACCAAAAATGTATTCCATTGGATTACTGTACACTCTTTGTAAAGTCATGTTTTTAACGTGAACCACACTATGGACTGCTGTTTCTGCTGCAGTAGTAAAATCAATGTTTTCAGCTCCTAAGGCTACATTTCTTGTGTAGTTTGGAGCTACTGTAACTACTGAATTATTTTCGGGTTCTAAAAATAATTTGTAAGCACCTAAAGTAATGGCTCCACTTAATAATGCCACTAAAAAAATACTTCCTAATCGTTTCATATAAATTAAATTTTCTATAGTTATAAAAATGGGTTATTTTTTATTTAAATGTTTTTAAATAATGAAAACACATCTAAAAAAATAACAATAACGTTATGATATGATTCCATTGTAAAATTAAACACAATATTTTAACAAAAAACCAGTTTAACGCTCGCTTAACAATGTTTAACATCTTATTAGTAATTCAAAATTGTAAGATCTAAGATGATTAAAATTAAGTTAGGTATACGAAAGAATATCTTTCAATCGTTATTTCTTTGTTTTATCTTTGTATCTTATTATTCACATACATGAACCTTACATTTTATAAATATCAAGGAACGGGAAATGATTTTGTTATGATTGACAATCGTACCAACTTCTTCCCCAAAAATAATACCAAACTCATTGCATTTTTATGTGATAGAAGATTTGGAATAGGTGCAGACGGATTAATTTTATTAGAGAATCATGAACACTACGATTTTAAAATGGTGTATTATAATTCGGATGGAAATGAGAGTAGTATGTGCGGGAATGGTGGAAGATGTCTCGTAGCTTTTGCCAAGCAATTGAATATTATTTGGGATAAAGCTGATTTCGAAGCTATTGATGGTTACCATTATGCGACTATTGATGAAATTAATAAAGTCTCTTTGCAAATGAAAGATGTAGATGAATTACAAGTGTTTGAGAATTATACGTTTTTAAACACAGGTTCACCGCATCATGTGGAAGCCGTTACAGATTTAGCACAATTTGATGTAAAAACTATTGGTGCTCAAATTCGATATTCCGATTTGTATGGAAAAGCAGGTAGCAATGTTAATTTTGTAGAACAAATTGACAGTGACAAATTTGCAGTACGTACTTATGAAAGAGGAGTAGAGGATGAAACATTATCTTGTGGCACTGGAGTAACTGCAGTAGCAATTGCAATGTATCATAATCAGTTTACCAATTCTAATAAAGTAAATTTGAAAGTAGAAGGTGGTGATTTAGAAGTGAATTTTGAAGCAAATAACGGAAAATATACACATGTTTTTTTAACAGGTCCAGCAAAATATGTTTTTGAAGGAACCATCGAAATCGAAGCTATATAGTGATTACTTTAAAAGGACAACATATCTATTTAAGAGCATTAGAACCTGAAGATTTAGAGTTCGTTTATGCAATTGAAAACAATGAGGAAATTTGGGAAATTAGTAATACACAAACCCCTTATAGTAGGTTTTTAATTCGCCAATATCTTGAAAACGCACATCAAGATATTTATGAAGCCAAACAACTCAGATTAGCGATTTGTCTCTTGAAGTCTGATGTAGCTGTTGGGTTAATTGATTTGTTTGATTTTGATCCCAAAAATAATAGAGCGGGAATCGGTATTTTGATCCAAAAAGAAGAAGATAGAACCAAAGGAATCGGGACCGAAGCACTTCAATTAGTAATACAATATGCATTCCATCAATTGCAATTACATCAATTATATGCAAACATTGGTAATGAAAACTCACGTAGTTTGCAACTTTTTTCTAAATTTGGTTTTCAGAAAATCGGAATCAAGAAAGATTGGAATCTAAACAATGGGAAGTACCAAGATGAATATTTGTTTCAATTAATTAATTTTAAAAAATAGCCAATTGAATTTAAAAAAAATAGTTGCTTTTATAGCAGTAGCAGGAATTATAGTAGCAGGAATTGTAGCTTTTGTAATCTATAACAAGGCTTTTGTTCCGAATACAAAATTTACTCAAAATGAGGTGTACGTTTATATTCCAACGAATGCTTCTTACGAAGAAGTGAAAGATACGTTAAGTCATTATCTAGTAGATTTAGATAAATTTGACTTTATGGCTACCAATCGCAAATACAACCAAAATATAAAAGCAGGTCGTTTTTTATTGAAAAAAGGGATGTCTAATTTTGATGTGGTACGTGCCTTACGATTGAATGTGCCTGTTAAAGTAGCTTTTAATAATCAAGAAAGTATTGGAAATTTAGCTGGAAGATTAGCATCACAAACAGAACCAGATAGTTTGGATTTTGTAAAAGCCTTTACTGATCCAACATTTTTATCTGAAAATGAATTTACTGAAGAAACGGTTTTAGCCCTTTTTATTCCAGATACTTATGAGTTTTATTGGAATACATCTGCGGACAAAATAGCAGATAAAATGGCTAAATCCTATCGAAGATTTTGGAATAATGAAAGAAGGATGAAAGCAGCGGAGAAAAATCTTTCTCTTATACAAGTGGCTACATTGGCTTCTATCGTGCATAAAGAAACGGTTAAAGTAGAGGAAAGACCAAGAGTAGCGGGTGTTTATTTGAATAGATTGGCTACTGGAATGCCTTTGCAAGCGGATCCAACGATAATTTATGCCTTAAAAAAACGTTCAGGCGATTATAATCAAGTGATTAAAAGAGTCTTGTATGAAGATTTAAAAATAGATTCTCCTTACAATACCTATGTGAATGCAGGTTTGCCTCCAGCACCTATTACGATGCCAGATATTTCTGCTATAGATGCCGTCTTAAATGCAGAAAAACACGATTACTATTACTTTTGTGCCAGTCCTTCAAAACCAGGTTATCATGCTTTTGCTGCTAATTATGCACAACATCAAATCAATGCAAGAGAATACAGTCAATGGGTGAATAAATTAGGAATTAACCGATAGTTTTTGAAGCGATTCATCCCTACATATTTGGTTTCCTTTTTCCTGTTTTTTGTTGCAATCTTTTCTTATTTTAAACTAAATAAGAAAAGGATTTTCACGTCAACCAGGGCTAGTTGGGGTTTCATTTTCTTTTGGGTGAGTTTTTTTTCGTATTCGCAATCCCAACTCAATCTATTTTTAAAACCTTCGGATACTCTAAATTTCAATAGAAAAAAAGGTGTTTACATAGCAGAATCGGTTGTTTTAGGTGGTACGTTAATTGGGTTAAACCAATTATGGTATAAAGACTATCCCAAAAGTAATTTCCATTTTATAAATGATAATGAAGAGTGGCTTCAAATGGATAAATTGGGTCATATGTACTCATCCTATCATTTGGGTAGGATAGGAGCTGATGCTTTAGCTTGGAGTGGCGCTTCTCAAAAAGAACAATTGTTGTATGGTGCAACTTTGGGTTTAGGATTCTTAACTGTAGTGGAAGTTTTTGATGGTTTTTCTCAAGAATGGGGCGCTTCTTCAGGAGATATGATAGCCAATGTTACAGGAACCGCTTTATTTGTTTCTCAAGAATTACTTTGGAAAGAGCAACGAATCACACCTAAATTTTCTTTTCATCAAACCCGATATGCTGCTTTGCGGCCAGAAACTCTAGGAAACGGATTGCAAGAAGAAATACTAAAAGATTATAACGGACAAACCTATTGGTTGTCTTTTAATTTGTATTCTTTTATTAAAAAAGAATACCTTCCTAAATGGTTCAATTTAGCTATCGGTTATGGTGGTGATGGAATGATTTTTGGAAATCAACAAGAAGCCTTGAATGCTAATTTTAATACTTCCATTTCGCGTCAATTTTATTTAAGTTTTGACGTTGATTTGACGAAAATTAAAACAAACTCCCATTTTTTAAAGACTGTTTTTTCTGTTTTTAACACGGTAAAAATTCCAGCTCCAACACTCCAAACTACTGATTTTAACGGATTTAAAATGCACTTCGTCTATTTTTAGAAAACTTTAACAGGCTCATAATCAATATTGTAAAATTTGTCGTATCTTTGCCCCCGGAAATTTCAGTGCTGTGACAGGGCCTGAGAAATTAAAATTTATGATAAAAAAAGGTTCGTATTTTTTTGGATTGACCATCCTAGTAGTATTAGTTTCATCGGGTTTTAATTCGTATGAAATTGAAAAAGTAGAAGGGTTTCATTTAGGAGAAAATGAGAAAATTTCTTACTCTGTTCCTAGTGAGAATGAAGATGAAATCGAAATCGAAAGCAGTTTAGTAGCTGTCCCTTACGTTGGAAAGACTTTTGTTGGTTTTAAACAAGCATTAGCTTTCAAAGAATCAAGAGGTATTTTAAACATGGTGAACTCATATGGGTACATGGGTAAATATCAATTTGGAAAAAGTACATTGCGTTCTGTAGGAGTTTATGACTTTGATGAGTTCTTAAGAAACCCAGAATTACAAGACAAAGCATTTAGAGCTTTAATTGCAAAAAACAAATGGGAGTTAAGAAAAGAGATTAAAAAATATAACGGAAAAGTTATAAACGGTGTTAAAATTACAGAATCTGGTTTAATTGCTGCTGCTCACCTAGGAGGTGCAGGTTCAGTAAAAAGATACTTAAGAAGCAATGGTCAAAGAGGTTTCAAAGATGGTTTTGGTACTTCACTAAGAAGTTACATTAAAAAATTTGGAGGTTATGATATTTCTCACATTGCCCCAAATAAAAATGCCAAAGCTAAAATTAGTTAGTTAATTACATTTTATGTACAATGAAAATGCAAGGTCGCTTATGTAAGTCGACCTTGTTTTTTTTCCACTCTGCTACAGTTCTCGTCTTGATAAATTCAGTAGGAAGAGTAATATCGCAAGCAATACATAAATGCGTATTAGGCTGTAATAGTTGTAATAAATCTTCCACTAATTTATTATTTCGGTAAGGAGTCTCAATAAAAAGTTGGGATTGATTTTTTTCTTGTGATAATCGTTCGAAGTGTTTTAGTTCGTTTTTCTTTTCATTAGCATCAATGGGTAAATAACCATTAAACGCAAAACTTTGGCCGTTCATGCCACTTGCCATTAAGGCTAATAAAATGGAACTGGGACCAACTAAGGGAACTACTTGAATTCCTTTTTCATGTGCTAGTTTTACAATAACAGCACCAGGATCAGCAATTCCAGGGCAACCCGATTCACTCAATAAACCTATGTTTTTTCCTTCTAATAAAGGTTTAATCATGGTATAATGTTCGGAAACTTCTGTATGTTTATTTAATAGTGAAAGTTTTAAATCGGATTGTTTTTTTTCGGGATGTATGCTTTTTATAAATCGACGTGCTGTTTTCTCATTTTCTACGATGTAGTCGTCTATAAAGTCGATACTTCTTTTGATGGTTTGAGGTAATACGTCTTCAGGTGTTACAGTCGTTTCACCTGGATTAGATAAGGTGCAAGGAATTAAATAGAGTTTTCCAAAAGAGGTTTTCATGGGTTACTTTATTTTTTTGGCAATGACATCGCATACTTTATCTAACATTTGATATACATTTTCAAACCCTTCTTCTCCACCATAATAAGGATCAGGTACTTCAACATTCTCATTGGGAAAAAGCTCATTTAAGATTAATTTTACTTTAGCTTTAGCTTCAGTATTAGGAGCTAATTGAAGGATATTTTTGTAATTTGACATATCCATTGCAAAAATATAATCAAATTGTTCGAAATGTTTTACTGTAAAATGTTGGGCTCTCTGGTCAGAAATATCAATTCCATATTTTTTAGCAATGGCAATAGAGCGTTTGTCAGGTAATTGCCCTACATGCCAATCTCCTGTTCCAGCTGAGTCTACTACAAATTGATCTTTAGGTAGTTTGCTTTTTAAAATACCTTCTGCCAATGGTGAACGACAGATATTTCCTAAACAAACCATTAAGATTTTTATAGCCATTTTTTATAAAGAAAGTTTTTTATTAATATCATCGACAAACTTTCTAAATTGTTTATCAGTTGTGACTAGATTATCAACTGTTTTACAGGCATGTAATACAGTAGCATGGTCTCTATCTCCAATTTGATTTCCAATATTAGCTAAAGAAGACTTGGTATATTTTTTTGCAAAAAACATCGCTAGCTGTCTAGCTTGTACTACATGTCTTTTTCTAGTTTTAGATTGAAGTGTTTCAATGTCTAATTGGAAATAATCGGATACGATTTTTTGAATGTAATCGATAGAAATTTCTCTTTTTACATTTTTTACAAACTTTTCAACTACTTGTTTTGCTAATTCAATAGTTACTTCGCGTTTGTTGAAAGAAGATTGAGCAATTAATGAAATGATAGCTCCCTCTAATTCTCTGACATTGCTTTTTATGTTTTTAGCAACATACTCAATAATTTCTTCAGGCATTTCAACACCATCTCTATATAAAATATTTTTTAATATAGAAATTCTTGTTTCGTAATCAGGTTGATGTAATTCAGCAGACAATCCCCATTTAAATCGGGAAAGCAAGCGTTGTTCAATATCTTGCATGTCTACCGGAGCTTTGTCAGAAGTTAAAATAACTTGTTTTCCGTTTTGATGCAGATGGTTGAATATGTGGAAGAATACATCTTGAGTTCCAGATTTTCCTGATAAAAATTGAACATCATCTATAATAAGAACGTCAATTAATTGGTAAAAATGGATGAAGTCATTTCTTGTGTTTTTCTTAACCGAATCGATATATTGCTGGGTAAAAATTTCAGCTGAAATATATAAAACTGTTTTTTCAGGGAATTTGTCTTTTATTTCAACACCAATAGCATGCGCTAGATGTGTTTTTCCTAATCCGACACCACCAAAAATCAATAATGGATTAAATGAAGTTCCGCCTGGTTTATTGGCTACAGCCATTCCTGCACTACGAGCCAATCGGTTGGAATCACCTTCTAAAAAATTATCAAAACTGTAATTTGCATTTAATTGCGAATCAATATTAATGTTTCTAATTCCAGGAATAATAAATGGATTTTTTAATTCTGGATTTTTTTGAACAATAGGAACATCAACTTCTTGCGTTTTTACAGCCTGACGATTGTTACTTGGAATTTGCTCTGTGAATGGAAGTTTGTTCCCGTAGGTATTTTCCATTTTAATTTTATAAAGCAATTTTGCGCTTTGTCCTAACTCTTTCGTAAGGGCAACTTTTAAAAGCTTTACATAGTGTTCTTCAAGCCATTCATAAAAAAACTTACTAGGTACTTGGATAGAAAGTGCGTTATCATTAAGGTCAACTGCCTGTATCGGTTCAAACCATGTTTTATAGGCTTGTTCCTGTATGTTATCTTTTATAAACAACAGACAATTTTTCCATACTGATTGCGCAGTTTTATCCATATATTTGTTTTTTTTTATAATTATTTAGCTTTTTATAGTAGTTGTCTTACAAAGATGAATGAGTTAATAGCTTTGTAAACGGGAGAACAAATATGTGAACAATTTTTGGTAAAAAAAAACAAAAACGCTATTGATTTTTAAAAAAAAATATTGTAAGCCTGTGAAGGGTTGCTTAACGTTAAATTAAGATGTATTTAATATGAGAGAATATCAGTTTGAAGTGCGTGTGAGATATGCTGAAACAGATCAAATGGGAGTGGTGTATCATGGGAATTATGCGCAATACTTTGAAATGGGGAGAGTAGAATGGCTAAGAAACTTAGGGGTTTCATATAAATGGATGGAAGAAAACGGGATTATGTTACCTGTTGTTTCTTTGCAAATGAATTATAAGAAACCAGCGCGTTATGATGATGTGTTAACCGTGAAAACCATCTTTAAAAGTCAAACCTCTGTTAAGATAGAATTTGATTATGAAATTTATAATGATAAGGAAGAGTTATTAACAACGGGATATTCAATGTTAGTATTTGTAAATATGAAAACAGGCAGGCCTACTTTGCCTCCCAATTATGTAAGTGAGAGAATAAAACAGCTATAGCTTTTTAAAGCGATATTTTTTTGCAATCTATTTCAAATAAAGACTCAAATAATTCTGTGATTTTTGTTTCGTTCTGTTTTCTTGTTGCAATTTCAATTTGACAGTTCATTTCCATTTTCTGAGAAATAATTTGTAATTGGTGTTCTTTAATCACACGCATTACTTTATTCATGTTTTTATAATCAAAGGTGATGAGAAAATGAATGTCAATCGTTTTCTCAACAATAGTTGCGTTTTCAAGAGCTAATTGAGCGGCTGTTTTGTATGCTGAAATCAAACCGCCAACGCCTAATTTAACCCCTCCGAAATAACGAACAACGACTATTAAAATATTGGTTACATCAAAAGATTGGATTTGACCATATATTGGAGCACCAGCACTGTTGTTGGGTTCTCCATCATCATTAGCGCGGTAATATTTGTTTTCTGTGCCAATTTGAAAAGCATAACACCAATGTCGGGCAGCGTGATGTTGTTTTTTTAGTTCACTGATGCGTTCTTTTATTTGTTCTTCATTGGTAACAGGAAAGGCATATCCGTAGAATTTACTATTTTTCTCTTTGAAAAGTACTTCTTCAGATGGAATTTCAATGGTTTTATAAGTGTCTGTGTTGGGTAAACTCATTTAGAAAGATACTAATACTAATGCCAGTATGGCTAATGCAATACCTACATAGTTTTGTTTTTTTAATTTTTCTTTGAATAAAAGAAGTCCGATTAATGTAGTAAGCAAAATTACGCCAATATTTATTAATGTGAACAAAGTTGCGCTTTGAATTTTTTCATTTTGCAAGGCACGGATTAAAAAATACATGGAAAAATAATTGGGAATACCTAAAGCAATGCCTCCAATTAGGTTTTTAAATTGAAATTCAAATTGGTTTTTATAATGTTGATAAGTGAAAACCAAACAACCTACTAAAAAAGCACTTAGAAAGGTGAAAGATGAAAATAAACTAGTATCTTCAGTTGGTACTTTTGTTTTTTGAATAAAATGAATGCTGGTGTCGATAATTCCAGAACCAAAAAACAATAATATGGGGAAGGTAAAGTTTGAATTTTCAATAGTAGTTGTGTTCTTTTTAGTTGTGAAATAAACGGCAAACAAGGCTATCCCAATTCCTATAGCCTTTAAAAAACCAATGCTTTCTTTAAAGAATAGAAGTCCGAATAAAACAGGTATTATCAAGGACATTTTACTAGCTACAGAGGCTACAGAAACGCCATTGAGTTGCGAAGTTTTTCCCATAGTAAAAAAAATAGCAATGAAAAGACTTCCAAGATATATGCAATATACTAACCATGGCTTTTGTAGTGTTGTTGTTATGGAAAAGGGTTGCTCGGTCGTATATATGCCTACTAAAAAAGCTACGATGTAATTGCAAACAATAGCTTGGAACGTGTTAATATTGTATTTGGAAAAATACTTAAATACAATGAATAAAAGTACGGAGAAAAAAATAGCCCAAAAAAGAGAAATCATTAGATGTTTTTTATAAATTCTAATAAGGATGTAACATCTTCTGTTTTTGGGTTAAGGTGCCAAGTTTGTAAGCCAGCTTTTTTTGCGCCTTCAATATTTTCTAATTTATCATCTACAAAAAGCGTTTTTTTTGGAACCAAATTATGATTGCCAATAATATATTTATACGTGTTTTCGTCTGGTTTTCTTTTGCCTATTTCAAATGAAAAATAGACTTTTTCAAAACAACCATAGAAATCGCGAGCAAAAGACTGTCCTACTTTGTGTTCAAATTTATCTATATGAGTGGAATCGGTGTTGCTGAGCAAGAACAAGCGATATTTGGAAGAGATCATTTGAAGGAATTCTAATCGATACAAAGGAAAGTCTAATAATAAAGCATTCCAGGCTTCTCTTATAGTAACTAAATCAGCATTGTGTGTATGTTTTTGAAGGCCTTCAATAAAAGCTAATTCGTCTATTTTGCCTACTTCATAGTTTTTATTTAATACATCTAAATCGGAATTCCATTCCTTTATACCTAGTTGCTCTAAAGCCCTCTCTGTAGCACCATAATCTAAATTGATGAAAACATCACCAAAATCAAAAATAATTGTATCAATCATAATTTCTGAATAATTTAAGTGTATCGTCCATTATGCTAATTGTTTCTAAAGCTGTTGAATTAAGAATCGGGGCTTTAATTCCTGAATTCAGTTTTTGATTGCTTTTAAAAACACGAGCTTCGTCCCATAAATTTAAATCTATAAAGGATTGCAAGGTTTGACTGCCTCCTTCAATAATTATAGATTGAATTTCTTTTTTGTGCAAACGATTTGTTAAAATTAATAAAAAATCAGTATTAAAAACAATATTTTCGTAAATAATATTTTCATTTTTTGTTAAAATATCATTTTCTGTAAAGATGATAGTTTTTACAGTATTGTCTTTAACTGCATAATTATCAGTTATTTTATTGGATTTATCTAATACGATTCGGATGGGATTATTCCCTTTAAAATCTCGTGCATTTAACTTTGGATTGTCCTCTAAAACAGTGGTTGTTCCTACTAAAATACCTTGTTCTTCTGTTCTCCATTTATGAACCATTTGTCTAGAATAAGGATTGGTTATCCAAACGGGTCTTAATGCAGTGTGTTCTTTTGTTCTTAAAGAACGATCTGGAGCAATAAAACCACCTTTACTTTCCGCCCACTTTAAAATAATATACGGTCTCTTTTTTTGATGAAAAGTAAAAAAGCGTTTGTTTAATTCGTTGCACTCTTTTTGCAAAACACCTACTATAACTTCACAATTGTTCTCACGAAGTTTTTTAATCCCATTTCCTGCTACTTTTGCAAAAGGATCAATGGTTCCAACAACAACTTTCGGAATGTTATGGGTAATAATTAAATCGGAACAAGGTGGTGTTTTTCCAAAATGACTGCAAGGCTCTAAACTAACATAAATAGTCGCTTTGGAAAGCAAAGATTTATCTTTTACCGATTGAATGGCATGTACTTCAGCATGTGCTTCTCCTGCTTTTCTGTGCCAACCTTCACCAATAATTCTATCGTTATATACAATTACACTACCCACAAGTGGATTAGGATACGTGGTTCCTAATCCATTTTTGGCCAGCTGGATACATCGCTTCATGTAAAACTCATGTGTATTCATCTTACAAATGTAGTATTTTTAATATATATTTTAGAATCAATTTGTGGCAAATTATGTACTTTTACCACTCAAAATCGTAGATATGCTTCTTAGAAAAATCGAACCTAAAGATAATGCACAAATAGCTAAAGTTATTCGTGATGTTTTTGATGAATTAGATGCTCCAAAAGTAGGAACTGCTTATGCGGATCCTATTTTAGATACTTTGTTTGAAGTGTATCAGCAACCTAGAAGTGTTTATTATGTAGTTGAAAATGAAGGTGTGGTTTTGGGAGGTTGTGGTATTGCTCCTTTAGAAAATGGAGCAACTCATATTTGCGAATTGCAAAAAATGTATTTCGCACCTGAAATTAGAGGTACAGGTATGGCTAAAAAAATGATTGAAAGCTGCTTGAAATTTGCCAAAGAAAATGATTTTACACTTTGTTACTTGGAAACCTTGTCTTTTATGAAAGCAGCTCAAAAATTATATGCTAATTTAGGATTTAAAGCTATCGATGCTCCTTTAGGTTGTACAGGTCATAGTAGTTGTGAAGTTTGGATGACCAAAGAGTTGCAATAATTGAAATTAAGAAAAATGCTTTTAAAAGATTATAAAAAAAAATTCATTGCAAATCTTGAACCTTTGTTTGATCCAATGGAATCTGAAAGTTTCTTTTTTCTGATTCTAGACTATTTGCATCAGATGAAAAGAGTAGATTTAGCTTTACAACCTGATTTTGAAATTTTGGATACCGAACTCTTTAAATGGAATGAAATACTTTCCCAATTAAAAAAAGAAAAACCAATCCAATATATTTTAGGGGAAACCGAATTTTATGGTTTGCGTTTTTTGGTCAATGAAAACACCTTAATTCCAAGACCTGAAACGGAAGAATTGGTGCAATGGATTATCGAATCGCAAAATAAATCTTCTCAAGAAATCACTATTTTAGACATAGGAACGGGTTCTGGTTGTATACCCATTACAATAAAGAAAAATCTATCGAATGCAAACGTTAGTGCGATAGATGTTTCTAAAGAAGCACTTTTGGTTGCGGAAAGAAATGCTCTTTTAAATGAAGTTACGGTTCATTTTATACATCAAGATATCTTACAAACCGAAGCTTTGGAAACCTTTTACAATGTTATCGTATCCAATCCTCCATATGTGCGAGAACTTGAAAAAGAAGAAATCAAGAAAAATGTATTGGATTACGAACCTCATCTGGCATTGTTTGTAACCAATGAAGATGCATTGCTTTTTTATCGAAAAATTGCACAATTAGCCAAACATAGTTTAGTACCAAACGGACATTTGTTTTTTGAAATCAATCAATATCTAGGCTCGGAAACCGTTAGCTTATTGCAAGACTTAGGATTTCAAAACGTTACATTGAAAAAAGATATTTACGGAAACGACCGAATGATTCGTTGTACGTTGTAATTATTATTCGTAACGAAGTGCTTCAACCGGATCTAGTTTAGAGGCTTTAATTGCTGGATATAAACCTGAAATAATAGTTACAATTAAAGTAGTAATAAAAGCAGCAAACATCGCTAGCCAAGGAATTACAAAGGAAAACCCAAATAATAAAGCTAATACAGTTCCTAATATGATTCCAAAAATAATTCCTAAAATGCCTCCAATTTGACTGATAATAAAAGTTTCTGTGAAGAATTGCCATGCAATTGTACTTCTTTTAGCACCAAGTGATTTTCGAATACCAATTTCTCGAGTACGTTCACTTACCGATACTAACATAATATTCATCAAGGCGATGGTGGAACCAAATACCGTAATGGCACCAATTATCACCGCAACTAAATTAATAACTGCTAAATTTGAGCCTAACGTTTGAATTAAATCATCACTTCGTTCAATACCAAAATTATTTTTTTGAATAGGATTCAAGCGTCTAATTAATCGCATGGTTAAGGTCGCATTGTCAACCGCTTCATCCAGTAACGCTTCGTTATGTACTTTTACATCTAAATCATAGTTGATGTTAGGTGCAGAAAAAATGGAACGCGCAATTTGATTGGGAATTAAAACACGTAAATCTTGACTGTTTCCAAAGGTTGAACCTTTTTCCTTTAGTACACCTATGACTTTAAATTTAGCACCACGAATAGAAATTGTTTTATCTAAAGGATTTTTATCTTTAAACAATCCTTTTTCAAAATCAGAACCTAAAATACAGACATAATTGTTGTTGGAAACATCAAAAGAGTTGAAATTTCTTCCTTTAACCACTTCTAATCCTTTATTCGGACAAAAGTTCTCATCCACACCTACAATGTTAATTTCTGGATCGGTTTTGTCTCCTTGATACTTCACTTCAATACTACTGGCAGCGGTAAAAGACAAAGAAGTAGTAGTGTAAGGAAAATTAAATTTATCTTTAAAGGCTTTGGCTTGTGGATAACTAATAATAGGATTCACTTTTTGATCAGCATCGTTACGATTAATTTGAGCTGAAAAATCATACCGACTTATGGAAAACGTATTGGCTCCCATAGAAGCAAAATTGCCAAATAAATTTTTCTCTAAGGCTTTCGTTAAGGTTAAAATACCTACCAAAAAGGTAATTCCTAACATAATAATGAAAACCGTTAACGATGTACGCAAAGCTTGACCCTTTATCGAATCGATTGCTATTCTTGTATTTTCTCTAAATAATCCTATCATAACGTCTATTAGACTTTAGAATACAAATTTTGTTACATAAAAATGTAGAATTTAGAATTTAGAATTTAGAAAAACGATAAAAAGAGTAATTTTATAATTCAAAAAAATAAAATTTTTAAATGAGCGAAAAAGATTTAAAAACAAGAACAAAATCTTTTACATTATCTATTCTTGATATTGTTGAAGAAATAACACCTACTATTTCTTCTAAAGTTATTATTTATCAAATTTCTAAATCAGGAACTTCATTAGGTGCTAATTATCGTGCATCTTGTAGAGCAAGAAGTGATAAAGAGTTCTTGTCAAAAATGAATATTGTTTTAGAAGAAACTGATGAAACTTTATTTTGGCTTGAAATTATACAAGAAAGAAATTTAATAAAAAATGATAAAATCAAAAAAGCAATACTTGAAGCCAATGAATTAGTTTCTATATTTGTAACCATTATTAAAAACACTAGAAAAAGAATAGAAAATGAGAATCAAAAAAAAGTCTGAATGGATAATTTATACTACTCATTTTCTAAATTCTAAATTCTAAATTCTAAATTTAAAATGGCTCAAAAACCAAGTATACCAAAGGGAACACGCGATTTTTCTCCTATTGAAGTCGCAAAACGCAATTATATTTTCAGTACGATAAAAACCAATTTCGAAAAATTTGGATTTCAACCTATTGAAACGCCTTCTTTTGAAAATTCGGAAACCTTAATGGGAAAATATGGTGAAGAAGGCGATCGCTTGATTTTTAAAATATTAAATTCAGGAAATTATTTTTTTAGTAAGAATAAAATTGAATTACCTGCAAAAATTGTTGAACTTCAACATAAATCAGCGGAAGATATTTCTACAGAGGAGCTTATCGAATTAAATAAATTTACAAGTAAAATATCTGAAAAAGCATTACGTTACGATTTAACAGTTCCTTTTGCACGTTATGTGGTCCAACACCAAAACGAAATTGAATTTCCCTTTAAAAGATATCAAATTCAACCCGTTTGGAGAGCAGATCGTCCTCAAAAAGGTCGTTTTAGAGAGTTTTATCAATGTGATGCGGATGTGGTGGGTTCTAATTCGCTTTGGCAAGAAGTAGAATTGGTACAATTATACGACTCTGTTTTTAGTCAATTAGGAGTAAACGGTGTAACTATTAAAATCAATAACCGTAAGATATTGTCAGGAATTGCTGAAGTTATAGGTGCTTCTGATAAACTAATCGATTTTACAGTTGCTTTGGATAAATTGGATAAAATTGGAGAAGAAGGTGTTAAAAAAGAAATGCTAGAAAAAGGAATCGCTGAAGAAGCAATTTTAAAAGTGCAACCTTTATTTAGTTTTACAGGAACCATTGTTGAAAAAATAGAAAAGTTAGCGCAATTGCTGGCTACTTCAGAAGAAGGAATGAAAGGAGTGGAAGAGTTGCAATTCATTTGTGAAAATGTAAATGAAATTGGTTTACAAACCGCTCAGTTAGATTTAGATGTTACTTTAGCACGCGGTTTAAATTATTATACAGGAGCTATTTTTGAAGTGGCAGCTCCCAAAGGTGTGGCTATGGGTTCCATTGGAGGTGGTGGTCGATATGACGACTTAACCGGTATTTTTGGTTTGAAAAACATGAGTGGTGTAGGGATTTCGTTTGGTTTAGACCGAATCGCGTTGGTAATTGAAGAATTAAACGTATTTCCAGAAACTGTTACTGCAACTTCTAAAGCCTTATTCTTAAACTTTGGATTAGAAGAAGCCAAATATGCCATGAAAGCTATTGCAAAATTAAGACAAGAAGGGATTAAGGTGGAAATGTATCCAGATGCAACAAAAATTGGAAAACAGTTTCAACATGCGGATAAAAGAGGCATTCCATTTGCTGTTTTAGTTGGGGAAGAAGAAATGAAAAATAAGCAATACGGAGTTAAAAATTTAGCTACTGGTGACCAACAAAAATTGTCTTTTGAGGAATTGGTTAACCTATTAAAAGAGAATAAATAATCCTTATTGTGAAATAGTTATTTTGTAAGTAATATTACATTTCATTTGGTTCAAAATTGTTACTTTTGGGCTTCAATAAAAAAATAGATCATGTCAGATACAATAGAAAAAGTAAAATGTTTAATTATAGGTTCGGGTCCAGCAGGATATACTGCTGCTATTTATGCGGCTAGAGCCAATATGTTTCCGGTTTTGTACCAAGGTCAGCAACCAGGTGGACAATTGACTACTACAAATGAAGTGGAAAATTTTCCAGGTTACCCAAATGGAATCACAGGTCCGGAAATGATGATAGAATTACAAGAACAAGCCAAACGCTTTGGAACTGATATTAGAGACGGTTGGGCAACTAAAGTAGATTTTTCTGGAGCGATTCATAAAGTTTGGATTAATGATACGATTGAAATTCATGCAGAAACCGTTATTATTTCAACCGGTGCTACTGCAAAATATTTAGGCTTACCTTCAGAACAAAAATATTTACAATTAGGTGGTGGTGTTTCTGCTTGTGCGGTTTGTGATGGATTTTTCTATAGAAATCAAGAAGTAGTTATTGTTGGAGCAGGAGATAGCGCTTGTGAAGAGGCGCATTATTTGTCTAACATTTGTAAAAAAGTGACGATGTTAGTTAGAAGTGACCAATTTAGAGCATCTAAGATTATGGAAGCTCGTGTTAGAAATACACCTAATATTGAAATTCTAATGCATACCGAAACAGAAGAAGTTTTAGGTGACGGACAAGTAGTTACTGGTGTGAAAGCTAAAAACAGAGCAACTGGCGAAGTAATAGAAATTCCTGCAACAGGATTTTTTGTGGCGATTGGTCATAAACCCAACACCGATATTTTTGCTGATTATTTAGATTTAGATGAAACCGGATATATCAAAAATATTCCAGGTACAGCTAAAACGAATGTTGCAGGTGTTTTTGTAGGTGGTGACGCTGCGGATCATGTCTATAGACAAGCGATTACAGCTGCTGGAACAGGATGCATGGCTGCGTTAGACGCAGAACGTTATTTGGCTGCTAAGCATTAAATTAGAAAAAAAATATACTATCAAAAAAGTCATTCGCGAGAATGACTTTTTTGATTTAGGAGGAATAATGATTATTTCTCTTTCTTATATAAGGTAGTCGTATTCGTAAATTTTCTAATTTCAATTTTAGGTTCTCCATATAACTCTACTTGGGTTTTCCCAGAAGCAGATAAGGCAATTTCATTGGCAGCGTTTACTTCACATTTCGCATAATTTTCCACCGTTAAATCAATGGTTCCAACTGTAAATTTCTTTGCTGTTAAAAGCGCGTTATTATCTAATCTAATTTTTGCATTGGCTGCGTCACCTTCAATAGTAGCCTCTGCTTTTTCATACATGTCTATTTTTATTTCTGGTGAAGCGATTAAGGCTTTTAATTCGGTACTTTTGCTTAATTCTAAAACGGTATTTTTAGCTTTGATGTTTAATTCCGCTTCAGATTTGTCATTTAAAATAAGTTTAAACGAATTGGAATTAACATTTAAATAAGAAGCTGAATTATCAAAATTTTGAATGGTAATACTGTCTAATTGTAAGGCATTCAATGCATGCAGTTTGGCGTCGTTTTTTACGGTGATAAGTTTGAGGTCTGAAGCATAATTTACGCGTAAATCGAATTTTTTGGCACTACTAACGGTTTTTAAAGTAGTTACTCGTAGTGTGTTTCCTGTAACAACAAAATTCACAACATCGTGTAAATTGTCATCTGCTTCAATTTCTATGGATGGAGTGTCTGCTTTAACCAAATAGATTTCTACATTGTCTTCTACTTCAATATTGACAAAATTTTCAACTTCTTTAATCGTGTGGGTAATAATTTTAGAACCTTTAATTTTATCTTTCTTTTGAGCAAAAATAGTAGAGAAAGTAAATAATACTACAAGTAAAAAAGCTATTTTCTTCATGTTATATAATGTGATTTGATGGGTTAAGTTATACAATAATCATTCCAAAAAGGGATTCTGAAAAAAGTATAACATAGAGCAAATATAAAAAAAAACATCAGTGATTAGCTGATGTTTGTTAAAGTTATTATTTTGAAGAAACATTACCTCCGGAACTTTCATCTTTAATTAAAGAAGAAGGTTTGGTTACAAAATGAATACTGCTTCCGCTTGAAGCATCTGCTTTGAGTTCATTAGTAACATTTACATTCGTAGAACTCCCACTGGACGAACTAGATTGACCATTTTCTGCAATCAAATTTTCTAAATCTATGGTGCTACCACTTGAAGATTCTGTGGTAATTGATTTAGCACTTCCTTTAGCAATAATGGAACTACCGCTGCTACTTTCACAGGATAGATAATTGCTTTTTACAGTAATATCTATGACACTTCCACTGCTCGATTCTAATTCTAAATTATCAAAGTCTAATGTTTTTTCACTGTTTATACTTGCGCCACTGGAAGAGGATATTTTGTTTAAATTAGGAGCGCAAACATATATTTTTTTAGCTTTGAAATTTAAAATATTAGCATCGGAATGTATAATTAATTCGCCATCTTTTACTTCTGTAAAAATATGATCTAGTAAATTTTCATCAGCTTCTACCTTAATACTTACATTATTATCCTGTCTTATAATTACATCTAAACCAGTTTGTGCTTTTACAGCTTGGAAAGGTGTGTCTACGGTTCTACTTACTTCAACAATATTTCCATTTCCTGATATAGTTTCTCGATTCCAATTGGAATTCATACATGATTGTAATAACAAAAAGGTAAGCGCAATTACAAACAATTTTGTTATTTGAATAATTAATTTAGTCATGACAAGTTGTTTATTAGTTATTGATTTTTTATTCAGCTTCAATTCGTAGTTTATCATCAGTAACATCAATATTTATTTCTTTGTTGTTTACTCGAATTGACATTTTTTCTACTGTATCTCCATCTTCATCATCACTTTCATCCTCATTATCTTCTTCAGGACAATTGGTACAGATAGTTTTATTTCCTTCTACTTGATAGATATATTGGTCTGAATCATAATGTAAATTAAAGAAATCATTGTCTGATCTATCGTAGTCTTGAATGCTCTCATCAGGCTTTACATACGTTCCATTTGGTAAATAGATATAGATATTTACTTCCTGATCTCTAAATTTGTTCCCAAATGCGGTTGTGAAATAATTATCTAAAGTAATTCTATTCCCTTGAATATCAAAATTATATCTTATTTTTTCTGATCGACTGGTTGCCTCTTTATGCGATTTTCCTGTTGCAGAACGTTCTACTTGTAAGAAAGGTTGATTTTCTTCTGTTTTAAGAAAATGAACTCTAACTTTTGTAGAATAGATAATTTCTTTGTTATTTTCATCATGGGTGTATTTGTGGTTTTCTCTTTCGTACAAACTTTTTGCGTAATAGTTGTTGTATTGCATTCTTACAAAAAGCGTATCGGTTGGTTGTATGAAAATTTGTTCTTTTTTTACCGATTTACCTTCAAAACCTACAGCAGTTGCTTGTTGAATTCCTAAATAAGTAATTCCAATAAGCGCTACAATCCAAATAGCTAATAAAGAATATTTAAAGTTGTTACCAAGAGATTTCATGTTGGTTACCAAAAGTTTAATTCCTAATACTAATAAGAAAAACAATGGAATACCAGCAGCAAATAATAATAACAAACCTTGTATCCACATTGGAACATCAAAATCTAAAGGAGTATGAAAATTATTAAAGATATAAGAATTCGGTAATGATGATGAAAATATCATAAAAATAGACCCAATAAGTATCCCTAACAAAGCCATAGCTGAGAAAAAGATGATGAATAATCCAATTACTTTCGAGATGATTTTAAAAAAGCTTAGGAATAAATCACTAAGTGTTGCACCAATTTGATTAGCTCCAGATCGAGCAGAATTTGCTATTTTTTGATGATCAATGTTGTTGATTTTATCACTAATGTCATTGATTCCTTCCTTGACTTTTTTTTCAATATTAGAAATTGTAATCGGTTCACCTCTCATTTCTAATTTCTGAGAGGTGGTGATTGCTTCAGGTACAATTACCCATAATAATAAGTAGATTAATATTGGGCTACCAACACCCGCAACAACGATTAATACAATTCCTAAACGAATCCATAATGGATCAATGTTAAAATAATGTCCGAAACCAGAAGCGACACCTCCTAAAATGGCATTGTCTTTATCTCTGTATAACCGTTTGTTTCTTCCCGTTTTAGCACTTGATGTATACGATCTTTCATTACTATAAGAAGTTTCTTCATCAATTTTGTAATCTTCAGGTTGCCCCATGATGGCGATAACCTCATCTATTTCGGAAAGTGTAATTACTTGTTTTTCATTTTTTATTCTTTCCTGAAAAAGTTCAGCAATTCTACTTTCAATATCTTTTATGATTTCATCTCTTCCTTCTGGTGAAAGCGATCTTTTTACCGCATCAAAATAACGTGATAATTTTTGATACGCATCTTCATCTATATGAAAAAAGAAACCTCCTAAATTTATACTAATTGTTTTGTTCATGACTCTTAATTTTGGCTAGTTTGTGTTATTATATTCACTGCATCAGATAATTCTGTCCAGGTACTATTTAATTCATTTAAAAATTCTTTTCCTAATTCGGTTAGGCCATAATATTTTCTTGGTGGTCCCGATGTGGATTCTTCCCAACGATAATTTAATAATCCATCGTTTTTTAATCTAGTTAATAGAGGATATACAGTTCCTTCAACTACTAGTAATTTTGCATTTTTTAGAGTCTCTAGAATTTCAGAAGTATACGCATCATTTTCTTTTAAGACAGAAAGGATACAGAACTCTAAAACACCTTTTCTCATCTGAGCTTTTGTGTTTTCAATATTCATAATTCATTTTGTTTTTTGATTAAACTGTTCATTTTTTGATTTTTTAATTCCTCATTTTTTTGAGTAATTGATTGATTGATTGATTGATTGATTGTGATTTGATGATTGAAACTATTTTATAAAATTTATGGTTAGTGGATAGCGATAGTATTCTCCGTTTGCACTTTTAAAAGAAGCATAAATAATTAAAAAGAATTCACCTAACTTTAAAAAAAGTGCAATTATTACTGCTACGATGCCTAAAATTACCATTCCACTTATGTTTTCTGCTGTTATGATTTCTCTTACGGTAACCTGTTGGTCACTAATTTCTAATCTTTCAATTATATTGATAAACCAATACAAGCAAGTAGGAATTGCAATTATTAAAGCTATTAAAGAGTATAACAACATGCTTAATTGAAAATTTAAAGCTTGTTTTCCAGTATAATCTATAAAAGCGGATTTATCTTTTTTAGACGACCACAATAATAGAGGAAATAAATAATTTCCAAATGGAATTAAATATTGACTCAAGGTACTTAGATGTATTAATGAACCTATGCTTTTTTCGTTTGAAGTTTCCATAATTATTTGTTTTTAGATTTGATGATTTTTAAAAGAACTATCTTATAGCTATTAATTTCTTATACAAAGATAAGTCTAAAAGCTAGTATTATGTTACGCATAGTACTTATATTTAACAAAAAATTAACATTTGATAAAAATAGTATGAATGCATAGTATTTTTTGTATTTTTACAAAAAATATACTAGTTATGCGATTTACACCATCAAAATTAAATGCGTTTATGTTCTTTAAATTACCTTCCGCTTACTGGTCAGGGGTACGGGTAAAGAATATTAATCCAGAGACATGTTCTGTTACAGTAAAACACAGATGGTTTAACCAAAACCCTTTTAATTCTATGTATTTTGCGGTTCAAGCTATGGCCGCTGAATTTACTACAGGGGCTTTAGTCATGTATCAAATTAAAGAGAGTGGAGCTAATATTTCCATGTTAGTGGCAAATAATAAAAGTAGTTTTACAAAAAAAGCAACTGGGAGAATAACATTTACTTGCGTGCAGGGAAATCAAATTAAAGAAACCATTCAAAAAGCAATACATACTAAAGAAGGGCAGACCATTTGGTTGACTTCTATTGGTGTAAATGAAAAAGGAGAACAAGTTTCTGAAATGCAATTTGAATGGACTATTAAGACAAGAGGCTAATTGGTACACATGTTAACATTCGTTAATTAAATAGTAACTCACTGAATTACTTTGTATTTTTGTTAAAAAAGAAAGTATATGAAAATCTTAATTACAGGTGCGACTGGTTTAGTGGGAAATGAGTTATCCAACTTATTACTTCAAAATGGAGTAACTGTACATTATTTGTCGACTTCTAAATCTAAATTAGTCTCTGAATCGAATTATAAAGGTTTTTATTGGAATCCAAATGCTGGTGAAATAGATAAGAATGCATTGGATGAAGTAGATGTCATTGTACATTTAGCAGGTGCTTCTGTTTCACAAAGATGGACCACGTCCTATAAAGAAGAGATTATAAATAGTAGGGTTTTATCCACTCGATTATTATTTCAAACACTTTCTAAAAATCAAAATCAAATAAAGCATATTATTTCGGCATCGGCTATAGGTATTTATCCAAATAGTTATAACGCTGTATATAGTGAAGATACACAAGCAGTTGACGATTCTTTTTTAGGAGAAGTTGTACAACAATGGGAAAAAGAAGTGGATCAATTTGAACGATTGGGAATTCTTGTTACAAAAGTGCGTACTGGTATTGTACTAGCTGAAGATGGAGGTGCGTTACAAAAAATGATAAAACCTATAAAACTAGGTTTGGGTGCGGCTTTTGGAACTGGTAAACAATATCAATCTTGGATACACAATCATGACTTAGCTTCTATATATTATTATATTATTCAGAATAAATTAGAAGGAGTTTATAATGCAGTATCTCCTTATCCAGTCACTAATGAAGGATTAACTAAAGCAATTGCTAAGACGTTAGGCGTACCTTATTTTATGCCAAATATTCCTAAATTTATACTGAGACTAGTATTGGGAGAAATGCATCAAATCTTATTCGCCAGTCAAAATGTGAGTGCTAGAAAAATTTTGGAAAAGGGATTTCAATTTAAATACGCTTCATTGGATAAAGCCTTGCACGATTTATTAAAATAAAAAAAGTCGTTATCTAGGTAACGACTTTTTTATAAAACAGTTCTACAATATTATTTTGTAGCTTTTACTTTTACAGTTAATTCAATTTCGTCATTAACAAACTTATCTTTTAAATCATCAAAAACTGATTTTGAGGCATAATTAACGCCCCATTTGGTTCTGTCAATTTTAAAACTATCCGATATTAATGAAATTTCATTTTCTGAAATTGAAATTTTTGCTGGAAAATGTACTTCATTTTCAATACCTTTTATTGTTAATATTCCGTTAACCATATACTTATCTCCTTCTGGAGTAGTAGAGCTAATTTTAAAAGTGCTAGTTGGAAATTTAGAAGTATTGAAAAAGTGATCTTCAGATTCTTTTTCTCCTAATCCTTTTAAATGATTCTCTAAATCTGTTTTTCCATCTTTTTCAGTTATATCTGTAACCGTAATTGTGGTCATGTCAATAACAAACAAACCATCATTTATTTGACCATCAATTACTTCAAAGTTACCTTCTTTTAAAGTAATGGTACCTGTGTGTGTGCCACTAGGTTTAAATCCTTCCCAATCAATAATTGAAAAAGTAGTGTCGACGGAGTAACTACCAGAATAATTTGTTTCAGTTACGGTCTCGTCAGTTGTGTTTTCAGTATTTTCAGTTGAAGCTTCTTTTTTGCAACTATTAAAAAATAAGAGTCCAATTAAAGCTAGACTTAAAATGCTTTTTTTCATAATAATTTACTATTTATTTTAATGAATGTGACCAAATATAGGTATAAATAAATTAAATTAAAAATGGCCGTTCACATAGAAACCAATCAGGTTGTTAATGACAATTTGGCATTTTTGTTTTTTTGGCAGTAGATTTGCGTTAGAATGTTAATAAAATTTATCTAAATAAAATACCTATGAGTCAGGATAATACTGAAAATATTGAAAAGGAAAATATTGAAAAAGAGACCATTCAAGAGGAGAATGTTTCAGAAAATCAACCTGTTGCTTTAACAGTTGAAGAACAACTTCAAGAAGATTTAGCAAAAGAAAAGGATAAATTTTTGCGTTTATTTGCTGAATTTGAAAATTATAAAAAAAGAACCACGAAAGAACGTATTGATTTATTTAAAACAGCCAATCAAGAAGTATTGCAATCTATGTTGCCTGTTTTGGATGATTTTGATAGAGCCTGGGAACAAATATCTAAATCGGAAGATGAAGCTTTAGTTACTGGGGTTGGTTTAATTCACGAAAAATTAAAATCAACTTTAATATCTAAGGGTTTAGAAGTGGTAGAAATTAAACTAGGTGATGATTTTAATGCTGATTTTGCCGAAGCAATTACTCAAATTCCTGCTCCTTCTGAGGATTTAAAAGGAAAAATTGTTGATGTTATAGAAAAAGGATATAAATTGGGAGATAAAATTATTCGTTTTCCAAAAGTAGTGATAGGTAATTAATAATCTGATTTTATGAAATCCTTTTGTGAAAGGAATTGTAAATAGGAATTTTTGAAGTTTATGAAAAAAGATTTTTACGAGATATTAGGAATAAGTAAAGGTGCGTCTGCAGAAGAAATTAAAAAAGCTTACAGAAAAAAGGCAATTCAATACCATCCTGATAAAAACCCAGGTGACAAAACTGCAGAAGAAAACTTTAAATTGGCTGCTGAAGCCTATGAGGTGTTAAGTGATCCTGACAAAAAAGCACGTTACGATCAATACGGTCATGCTGCATTTGATGGTGCTGGTGGTTTTGGAGGAGGCCATATGAATATGGATGATATTTTTAGCCAGTTTGGAGATATTTTTGGAAGTGCTTTTGGAGGCGGTTTTGGTGGTGGCTTTAGTGGAGGCGGTCAAAGAAGAGTGAAAGGGAGTAATCTGAGAATTAAAGTAAAACTTACTTTAGAAGATATTGTTAATGGAGTTGAGAAAAAAGTAAAAGTTAAGCGTAAAGTTCAAGCAAAAGGGGTTACTTACAAAACGTGTTCGACATGTAATGGTAGCGGACAAATTATGCGGGTTGCTAATACTATATTAGGAAGAATGCAAACAGCATCTACATGTACTACATGTGGAGGTTCAGGTCAAATATTAGATTCTAAACCTACTGGTGCTGATGCTTATGGTATGGTAATGGAAGACGATACAGTTTCAATCAAAATTCCAGCAGGAGTAGTTGACGGAATGCAATTAAAAGTTTCTAATAAAGGAAATGAAGCTCCTGGAAGTAATAGTATTCCTGGTGATTTAATTGTAGCTATTGAAGAATTAGAACATGAGTTTTTGAAGCGTGAAGGTGAAAATCTACATTATGATTTATACATTAGTTTTCCAGAGGCAGCTTTAGGGGTTTCTAAAGAAATTGAAGCTGTAGGTGGAAAAGTGAGAATTAAATTAGAAGAAGGAATTCAATCCGGTAAAATTCTTAGGTTAAAAGGAAAAGGAATACCAAGCTTAAATGGATATGGAAGTGGCGATTTATTAGTACATGTTAATGTTTGGACTCCAAAATCATTAAATAAAGAACAAAAGTCCTTTTTTGAATCTTTATTAAGTGAAGATAATTTTAAACCATCACCAGAAAAATCAGACAAATCTTTTTTTGAAAAAGTAAAGGATATGTTTTCATAATTGAATAAAAATATATACATTTGAAATTCACTTCCTTAGGGAAAGTGAATTTTTCTTTTTCATAGCAATTTTTCCCATCCTTCGTAAAAAAGGGATGGGTTTTTTGTAACATTTCTAAAATTTCTATACTAACTATTGTTGTAAATAATGATATTATGGAATATTTTGTAATGGCAGAAAGTTGTAATACGTACAATCTGATACACAATCATTCTGTACTCGGAGAAATGGACTACAAAGGATGGTTCAATAGTAATTATCCTTCTTTTTTTATTAATGGCTCAGGTAACTTTATAATAAAAAAGCCTAGTATTTGGAAGTCTAACTTTTCCATTTATAATGGGAATCAAAAAATTCTCTCTTCCTTATTTCAATGGAATGGTTCTGTGCTTTTAAAATTATTTAATCAAAGTAATGTCGAAGTTTTCAAACTAAAAAGAAAAAGTGTTTGGAAATCAAATTATGTCTTATTAAATGAAAAAGGAAATGAACTGCTTTTCATTTATTGCCAGTACCAATGGAAGATTTGGAAAACGAAGTATTATATCCAAGAAAATACTACTTTTACAAGTAATAACAAAGAAATTCTATATCTTACCTTAATTCATTGTATCATTAACTTAAAAAATAGAGCAGCAGCAGTTGCTTAAAATAAACCAATATGAATAATATACTTGAAGTAAATAATGTAGTCAAAAAGTATGGAGATTACACAGCCTTAAATAATGTTTCTTTAGCTGTTCCTTCTGGCAGTATTTATGGTCTTTTAGGTCCAAATGGAGCAGGAAAAACAACCTTAATTAGAATCATTAATCAAATCACTATGCCCGATTCTGGTAAGGTATTGTTAGATGGTAAAGTATTAAATCCAAATCATATACAATATATAGGTTATCTTCCTGAAGAAAGAGGCTTATACAAAACAATGAAAGTGGGAGAACAATGTCTTTATCTTGCACAATTAAAGGGGTTGTCTCATCAAGAAGCTAAAAAACAATTGCAATTTTGGTTCGAAAAATTTGGTATACAAGAATGGTGGAATAAAAAAATTCAAGAACTATCTAAAGGAATGGCTCAAAAAATTCAGTTTGTAGTTACAGTTTTGCACCAACCCAAATTGTTAATTTTAGACGAACCTTTCTCAGGTTTTGATCCTGTAAATGCCAATTTAATTAAGGATGAAATAATTGAATTAAACAAAAAAGGCACCTCAATTATTTTTTCAACACATCGTATGGAAAGCGTGGAAGAAATGTGTAATCATATTGCTTTAATTCATAAATCCAATAAGTTAATAGAAGGCAAATTAAACGATGTAAAACAACAATATAGAAGCAATACATTTCAAATTGGGATTTTAACGAACAATATTGAAGGACTCATGTATCAGTTAACACAAAAATTTGAAGTAGGACCAACGCATTTTAAATCCTTAAATGAGGACATTAAGCTAGAAATCAATGTAGGCAATCATTCTTCCAATGAATTATTATCAATATTAACCAATTTTGGTCAAGTAACGCACTTTGTCGAAAAAATACCAAGTGTTAATGATATTTTTATTCAAACTGTTTCCCAATAATTGACTTATTAAAGTTACCAAATACTATTTAAAAAATGAACAAATTATTCTTAATTATAAAACGAGAATTTATTGCAAAAGTCAGAAATAAATCCTTCATTGTAATGACTTTTTTAAGTCCAATGCTATTTGTTGGAATTGCAGCTTTAGTAGGATATTTATCTTCAATGAATAAAGATAAAGCTACAGAAATTGCCATTCACGACGAAGGAGGATACATCAAATCTACTTTTAAAAGTAATAAAGACTATCATTATACGGATATTTCTGCCATGCCTTTTGATGTCGCTAAAGACTCAGCATCAAAAAACTATGAAGGGTTATTGTATATTCCAAAAGTAGATTCTATTCAATTGTTAAAAGATAAAGTAGAATATATATCTGAAAATAGTGCGAGCATTAATTTCATTGGTCAAGTGGAAGAAAAGGTAGACTCTGTTTTAACATCAGATCGATTGAAAAAATTAGGATTAGATGAACAAATGATTGTTGCTGCTAAAGTGAATTCTAATCTAAAATTATCCAAATTCTCTGGAGGTGAAAGCCTAAAAGGATTAAACGAAATTAAAATTGCTATTGGTGGTTTTATGGGCTATTTAATCATGATGTTTATTGTTATCTACGGGAATTTTGTAATGCGAAGTGTAATTGAAGAGAAGACCAATCGTA
This sequence comes from Flavobacterium sp. NRK F7, assembly GCF_024054195.1. Taxonomy (GTDB): domain Bacteria; phylum Bacteroidota; class Bacteroidia; order Flavobacteriales; family Flavobacteriaceae; genus Flavobacterium. The sequence continues at coordinate 1,816,202 of NZ_JAMXLB010000001.1, forward strand.
TCATCGAAATCATCATTTCCTCAGTGAAACCGTTTCAATTGATGATGGGAAAAATTATTGGTAATTCTTTAGCGGGTGTGCTTCAGTTTTTAATCTGGATTATTGTTGGACTTTTATTAGCGTTTTTAGCTCAAACGTTTTTTGGTTTACAACTAAGTTCTACTGCATCGATGTCTCCAGAAATGATGCAAGCTGCAGAACAATCAGCTGGAATGCTAAAACTACAATCTTACATTACAGAAATTGTAAATTTACCTTTAGGTCTTATGCTGTTTTGTTTTGTAATCTACTTCATTGGAGGTTATTTTTTATACAGTTCGTTATACGCAGCTATTGGTGCAGCAGTAGATTCTGAAACAGATTCGCAACAATTTTTATTGCCTATTATCATGCCATTGATTTTAGGAGTTTATATTGGGTTTTTCACTGTAATTAATGATCCTCACGGAACGGTTGCTACTGTTTTTTCCATAATTCCACTTACATCTCCTATCGTAATGTTAATGCGAATTCCATTTTTAGAACCGCAACATTATTGGCAATTAATTCTTTCCATAGTACTTTTATTTGGAAGTTTTATCTTTGTAGTTTGGTTTGCAGCCAAAATCTATCGCGTTGGAATTTTAATGTATGGTAAAAAACCAACTTGGAAAGAATTGTTTAAGTGGATGAAATATTAAAAAAATACAAAACCTAAAATTTAATTGTAAATCAATTTCTTACTATGGAAACGGTATTAGATGAAACAAATGTTTTTGAAACATTTAGAAAAATTATCAATTTTAAATTAATTGATACTGATACTATTGATATTACAGTTGGAACATTTGCGTTACTTTTAATCGTACTCATTTTAACTAGTTTTTTGTTGAAATTAATCCGAATGGTGGTTACTCGTAAATTACCATTGGAAGATAAGAATCGATTCATTAGTTTCTTTCAGTTCATCCGCTATATCGTTTTTATTTTCGCGGTCATTTTTGCTTTAGATGTCTCTGGAGTAAATATGAGCGTACTTTTAACAGCCTCAGCGGCCTTATTGGTTGGTTTAGGTTTTGCTTTGCAACAATTATTTCAAGATATTATTTCTGGAGTATTGATAATTTTAGATCAATCCTTGCATGTAGGTGATATTGTTGAGGTAGATGGTAAAGTTGGAAAAGTACTAGAAATTAAACTGAGAACAACTAGAGTAGTCACAAGAAACGATAGGGTAATGGTTATTCCTAATCATAAATTTATGATGGATACTCTTTTTAATTGGACACAAAATAGTTTTACTAATAGAGAACAAGTAGATGTAGGTGTAGCTTACGGTAGCGATGTGGAATTAGTTCGTAAACTATTGTTACAATGTGCTCAAAAAGCTGACAATGTTTTGAATGAACCCGAACCTTTAGTATTGTTTGAAGATTTTGCAGACTCTTCCTTAAACTTTTCGTTGTATTTTTATGTGTCAGATGGCATGCAAAGTCCAAAAATTAAAAGCGATTTACGATTTAGTATTGATGCTATTTTTAGACAAAATAATATTTCTATACCTTTTCCTCAAAGAGATGTACATATAATAAAGCAATAACAGGATTTACATTCCTAGAAATGTATGTATTTTTCATTAACTTTGAAGCCAATAGAAGATAAATAAGTTACAAATTAGAACCACAATATGCCAAAAATATTAGTTATTGAAGACGAAGCAGCTATTCGTAGAGTATTGGTAAAAATACTATCAGAAGAAAACGATAGCTATCAAGTAGAGGAAGCTGAAGATGGAGTTCAAGGAACCGAAAAAATAAAAAATGAAGATTATGATTTAGTGCTTTGTGATATCAAAATGCCTAAAATGGATGGTGTAGAAGTATTGGAAGCAGTAAAAAAAATAAAACCTGAAATTCCGATGGTCATGATTTCTGGTCATGGAGATTTAGAAACAGCTGTAAATACTATGCGATTAGGAGCATTTGATTACATTTCTAAACCACCTGATTTAAACAGACTTTTGAATACGGTACGAAATGCTTTAGACAAAAAGAAATTAGTAGTTGAAAACAAAATCTTGAAAAAGAAAGTAAGTAAAAACTACGAGATGATTGGTGAAAGTGATGCTATTAACCATATTCGTACCATGATTGATAAAGTTGCACCAACAGATGCACGTGTTTTAATTACAGGACCTAATGGAACTGGAAAAGAGTTAGTAGCTCATCAATTACATGAAAAAAGCGAACGATCAAACCAACCCATTATTGAAGTTAACTGTGCTGCAATACCTGCTGAATTAATTGAAAGTGAATTGTTTGGTCATGTAAAAGGAGCATTTACTTCTGCAGTTAAAGATAGAGCGGGTAAATTCGAAGCAGCTAATGGAGGAACTATTTTCTTAGATGAAATTGGCGACATGAGTTTACCAGCACAGGCAAAAGTATTGAGAGCTTTACAAGAAAATTTAATTCAAAGAGTAGGAGCTGATAAAGATATCAAAGTGGATGTACGTGTGGTTGCAGCTACAAATAAAGATCTTAAGAAAGAAATTGAAGAAGGACGTTTTAGAGAAGATTTGTACCATCGTTTAGCTGTTATTTTAATTAAGGTTCCAGCTTTAAATGATAGAAGAGACGATATTCCAGCTTTATTAGAACACTTTACGCATAAAATTGCTGAAGAGCAAGGTAACTCGGTGAAGAAATTTTCTAAATCGGCGGTTAAATTATTGCAAGAATACGATTGGACAGGAAATATTAGAGAGCTCAGAAATGTTGTTGAACGATTAATTATTCTTGGTGGAACAGAAATTTCTGAACAAGATGTCAAACTATTTGCTAGTAAATAATTTTGGTTAAAAGTAACAACTTTTTACCCAAATAAAAGAATCAATGAATTTAAAAAAAATAAATGCGGCACTTCAAAAAGCCTTAATTGAAAATGGTTTTGTTGAAGCTACTGAATTGCAAAAAGAAACTTTTTCCTACATAAAAAGTGGAGCAGATGTGGTTGTACAAGGAGAAAAAGACTCTGGAAAAACGATAGCTCTAATTTTAAACATCATTCACAAACTTAAAGAGCCTTTTGAGGAATCACCTAGGGCTTTGATTATGGTGGAAGACAAACCACAAGTGTTGGCTTTATACGAGTTATTCGAACAATTAAATAAATATAATAAATTACGCTTGTATTATACACATGATAAGACTGATTTTGACGATGATAAAAATCAAATTTCATTAGGTATAGATGTGTTAATTGGAACACCCAATCGTTTAAATGAAATGTTCTCAGGAGCTGGTTTTAATGTCAATAAATTACAGGTCATCGCTTTTGATGATGTAGATGTATTACTTAGAAATCGTTATGAAAATAAAATTTTACGTTTGCTAGGAAGTATTGAAAAAGGGCAACGTTTGTATTTTTGTTCCCAAATTACGGAAAGGGTGGAAGCGGTTGCTTTAAATGATGAAGAACGAGAACCTATTTTCTTAGAAATGGAATAGTTTTAAAATGTATCTAAATAGTAAAGCCAAGCAATTGCTTGGCTTTTTAGTATATCAGTGTTGTATCTTAATTATTCAAACTGAACCGAACCGGTTATAGCTACTTCACTCCAAGTTTTGCTCACACCATCAGCACCTTTATGTAATTCAAAACAAGCTTTGTTAATCGCTTCAATAGCTGCTTGACCACCAAAATCATCTAAGTTAATTGTTGAACTAATTGAGAATTTCTTATTTTCAAAAGTATAAGGAACTTCCATTTGTTTGGTTACATCATTTAAAGTTAATGTCAAGAAACATTTTCCTTCTCTAAAATTGAAGGCACCACCTATCATTTCAGTGTTTTTCAAAGCAGCAAAGAAAATTGTTTTTAATTTGCTATCACGGTCTTCGTTATTGGTAAATAAACTGCTAACAGGAATGGAGAAGGAAGCCCCTTCTAAAACGCTTTCTGGAGTAGTACCATTTTGAGTATTTTTCAATTCAATTTGTTTAAAACTCCCACCAACTGCTACTTTATCTGTAGTTTTATATGCTGTCCAATTTACTTTTGTGGAATCTGAAATAATCTGTAAACCACTTGTTGCTTCAGTTTTAACCTCTTCTCCAGGAGTTTCCTCTTGTTTGTCTTCTTTTTTACAACTTGTAAAAGCTAAAGCTAAGGAAAAAGTAAGAATAGCTATTTTTTTATTCATCCTGTTTAATTGGTGTTTGTAAATCCTCGTTTTCATAAGATTGATTTTGTTAAAAATTCTATATCAAAGATAGGAAGAAAATTATCGTGTAACAAGATACGGTTGTTAAAGATTGGCTTAATTTTTTCAATAAAAAAAATAGTAGGTGAATAAAAATAACACATATCGATAGTTGATGCCACAAAAGGATAGTAATTTCATTACAAAAGGACTTAGTTTTGTTGTTATTAGGGGTAACTTAAGAATTGTTAAGTTTCGAGTAGTAAAATTAAATTAAAATTTGATTTGGAAACCGTCCTGTTAAGGACGGTTTTTTTTATAAATTTCTATCTTTAGATATTCAAAAATTAAAATTATAGAATAAGTATATTCGCAACTTATAGGCTTATAATGCAAAAGATAATTTGTTTACTCTTTTTTTTATTTAAAACTACTTTCATCCTTTGTCAAAACGAATATGAAAAATGTAGTGATAGCATACTAGTTTTAATTAATGAAACCAATGATGATCATCTAAAAATGGATTATTATATTAATCTTTGTGATCTGTATGTAGAAAATGATTTAAAAGAAATAAAAAAAATAAATCCCAAATTATTTGCTGTTTCAAAAAAAATAAACTCCAAAAAAGGATTAGCTTTCTATTATTTTTACAACGCCATCCTACTTAGAAATTCTAATCAAGAAGGAGCCGCTTTTACCAATATTGAAGAATCTATCTCCATTTTTAAAGAAATTAAAGATTGGGACAATTACTTTATTGCAAATGCGAAGTTTGGTCATTATTTGATACTAAATGAAAACTATCTCAAAGCTGAAAACTTACTCAATGAAAATATAAAGTTTGCATTGAAACTAAACAATGAAAAGGTTTCTTATTTGTATTATATTATGAGTCAGATGTATAACTTTAAGAGCGATTACAATGAAGCCTTAGTTTATGCAAATAAAGCCTTAGATTCTGAAAAGAATATTTCTCAAACCATAAAAATTTACAATTTAGCATCGAATATTTATCGTTCTTTAAAAAATTTCGATGAAGCGCTACAATTCAACCAAATGGGGATAGATTTGGAAAAATCAATTAGTGGTTTAAACCTACTTTTTTTTACTAGAGCTATCATTTTTTTTGATATGAAACGATATCACGAAGCTCTTGATTTGGCTTTAAATTATAAGAAGCATTTGGTTAAAAAGAAGAGTAATCGTAGCTTAATAGATTGTAATATTTTTATTTCAAAATGTTATTTTTATTTAGAAGATTATCATTTAGCAAATAAGTGTGTTGATGAAGTTTTAAATGTTGAAATTCCAAGAGACGATATTAAGATGATGGCTTATGGTCTTAAAAGTAAAATCAGCTTGAAACAGCATCGTCTAAACGATGCCAAAACATACATTGATAAAGCGTTACGATTACTTCATGACAATCATTATTATGAAATTAAATTGTTTGTATATGAAACAAAATTTGAAGTGGAAGAACAATTAGGAAATTACAAAACCGCGCTTACGTTTTCTAAAAAAATTATGGAAATCAATAATTTGAATTATGAGACTGATAATGTAGATAAGTTAAATCGATTGCAAATTAATTTTAATATTTCAGAAAAAGAAAATAAAATAAAAAGCTTGCAACTTCAAGAATTGAAAAGCACCATGAAAATTGAGAAGCAAAAAAATTATATTATTTATATTTCCATTGCTTGTTTTGTAGCTTTACTTTCAGTTTTATTTTATGTAAAAAACAACATTACTATTAAGAAAAAGAATGCTTTAATTGAAAGCGAAAAACTATTGACTCAGAAATCTCTTCAAGAGAAAGAAGTCTTGTTAAAAGAAATACATCATCGAGTTAAGAACAATTTACAATTGGTAAAAAGCTTATTGTATTTGCAAGCCAAACAACAAGATGTAAGCTTGAAAACCTTTGTTGAAGCCTCTCAATCTAGAATTTTATCTATGGCTTTAATACACGAAAATTTATATTTAAAAGGAGATTTAAGTCAGGTTGATTTTAAAGAATATCTCCATAGGTTAGCACAGAATATTTTAGAAGCGCATAAGAATGAGAACAAGCTAATTGAATTACAAATCGAAGTAGAGCCAATCTATTTTAATATTCAAACTGCCATTCCTTTAGGTTTAATTATTAATGAGTTGGTAACGAATGCCTACAAACATGCTTTTATTATTAAACAAAGGGGTATCATACGACTTGTGCTGAAAAAAAAGGGAGATTATTATTACGAGTTAAATGTAATTGATGATGGTGATGGTATTGGAAAATTTAAACGCCCCATTCATTCTTTGGGTTTGGATCTAGTACATCAATTAGTAGTACAAATTAACGGGAAACTTTTCCTAAGCCATGAAGAAGGTATGCATTTTACCATACAATTTAAAAAAGCTTAAAAATAGATGTCCGTTTAATACTGTTCCCAATTGTTTGTTATTTTTTAAAATTTATGAATAAATGATGCCATGAAAAGCTGTTTTGTTTTAATTGTCGAAGATGAAGCTTTAATTGCCATGCACATTAAAGCGATTCTTGAAGACGAAGGTTACTGTGTTTTTTTAGTTAATAATGTTGATGATGCGATTAGTTGTATCGAAAAAGAATCGATTGCATTAGTACTTATCGATATTCATTTAAACAAAGATAAAGACGGTGTAAGTTTAGGTAAATATTTACTTCAACTAGACCGTATTCCCTATATTTATATTACCTCTTACATAGATAAAGAGACTCTAGATAGAGTCAAAGAAACAAGACCTTATGGTTATATAGTAAAGCCTTTTAAAGATATAGATGTAATTACGAGTACATCTATAGTTTTAAATAATTACAAGTATAAAGAAATAGACATTTTAAGAAAAAAAGAAGTCCCTAATGATTTTATTCCCTATAGACTCAAAGAAGTGATTGCCTTCATCAATGAGAATATTGAACAAAAATTAGAGATAGACGAATTGGCTTCAAAATCGCAATGGAAAAGACATCATTTTATGAAAATGTTCACAAAATATGTACATGTTTCTCCATACCAATACATACTTACTCGTAAAATTGAAAAAGCAAAGATTTTGCTAGTAGATACAGCTATTCCTCTAAACCAAATTGCTTATGAATTAGGTTTTAAAAGTTATGCTAATTTTAGTAATGCTTTTAAAAAAAACTGTAATATGACAGCTGAAAATTACAGAAAAAGATTTCAAAAAAAATAGTATGTATTCCTTTTTCAAAAAAATGAGAAAGTGTTTCAACAAAAAAGACAATAACTAAACTTTCTCATTATATTTGCACCTTCAAAAAAAACAAGTTAATTGCCTAACAATGTATCGCTTTTAACTTTTTGATTTTTAACTTTTGACTTTATCATAATGATTACAGTAAATGACATCGCCGTAGAATTTGGTGGAACCACGCTTTTTAGTGAAGTAACTTTTGCCATTAATGAAACCGATAAAATTGCCTTAATGGGTAAAAACGGAGCTGGTAAATCCACTTTGTTAAAAATTGTTGCAGGTGAAAATAAACCCACTAGAGGAGCTATTTCTGCTCCAAAAGAAACGGTTATCGCTTATTTACCACAACATTTGTTAACTGATGATCAATGTACGGTTAGAGAAGAAACTTCGAAGGCTTTTTCTGAAATTTTTAAAATGAAGGCAGAAATCGATGACATTAATGAGCAGTTAACCATTCGTACCGATTACGAAAGTGATGCGTACATGAAGCTAATTGAAAAGGTTTCGGAACTTTCGGAGAAATTTTATGCTATTGAAGAAGTGAATTATGAAGCTGAGGTTGAAAAAGTTTTAAAAGGGTTAGGTTTTACTAGAGAAGATTTCGACAGACCTACAAGCGAATTTTCTGGAGGTTGGAGAATGCGTATTGAACTAGCTAAAATTCTATTGAGAAAACCAGACTTAATTCTATTGGATGAGCCTACAAACCATTTGGATATGGATAGTATTCAATGGTTGGAAGACTTTTTGGTAAACCAAGCCAAAGCGGTAATGGTAATTTCACACGATAGAGCTTTTGTGGATAATATTACCAATCGTACCATTGAAGTTACTATGGGACGTATTTATGATTATAAAGCAAAATATTCACATTATTTAGAATTGCGAAAAGACCGTCGTGCACACCAACAAAAAGCATACGAAGAACAACAAAAATTTATTGCAGAGAATCAGGCTTTTATTGAGCGTTTTAGAGGTACCTTTTCTAAAACAGAGCAAGTACAATCGCGTGTACGTATGTTAGAAAAACTAGTCTTAGTAGAAGTAGATGAAGTGGATAATTCGGCTTTAAAATTGAAATTTCCACCTTCAGTACGCTCAGGTCAATATCCAGTTATTGTAAAAGATTTGCATAAAAGTTACGGAGACAAAGTCATTTTTAAAGATGCTAATATTGTAATCGAAAGGGGTCAAAAAGTAGCTTTTGTGGGTAAAAATGGAGAGGGAAAATCGACCATGATCAAAGCCATTATGAAAGAAATTGGCATTGATAGTGGTAGTGTGGAAATTGGTCATAATGCTCAAATTGGTTATTTTGCTCAAAATCAGGCTGCTTTATTAGATGGAGAAGCAACCATTTTTGAAACCATTGATCGCATTGCAGTAGGTGACATTCGTACCCAAATTAAAAATATTTTAGGTGCTTTTATGTTTCAAGGTGATGATATACAAAAGAAAGTAAAGGTGCTTTCTGGTGGAGAAAAAACACGTTTGGCCATGATTAAATTGTTGTTAGAACCAGTAAACTTATTAATCTTGGATGAGCCTTCTAACCATTTAGATATGAAAACCAAAGATATTATCAAAGATGCGTTACGTGATTTTGATGGTACTTTAATTTTAGTATCTCACGATCGTGATTTCTTAGATGGTTTGGCTACCAAAGTATTCGAGTTTGGTAACAAAAGAGTAAAAGAACATTTCGAAGATTTGAAAGGTTTCTTGGAAATCAAAAAAATGGATTCTTTAAAAGAGATTGAGAAATAGTTTTATAGTAGTTCACTCCAAATTTTAAAATATGACAAGAGAAGAACATGTTAAATTCTGTTCACTTTGTAAAAATAGAAAGCTAGATTTCCAACAAGGATATGTTTGTAAACTTACTAACAAAATTGCAGATTTTGATATAAGTTGCACCCATTTTACACCAGATGAAGTTCATAATATAGCAAAACCTGCTTACACTGAAAATACTTATAATGATAATTCTGAAGGAATCAGTTGGAAAACAATAGGTTCAATTGTTATTTTTATTTTAGTATTGGTTCGATTTATATACAGAATGAGTAGGTAAAATTTATTTTTTAATACTATTCTCAATTTCTTTAAAATATGCAATAAGTGTGGCTTGTTCGGCTTCCGTTAAAACAGCATCTTTATGAATCAGGGTATAGCTCGAAAGTGGCATTTCACCTTTTTCAATAAGTTCGTATGATTCTTCAAGCTTATGTGCTTGTTTTTTGGGAGAATAAGTTCCAAATTCAGAGAAATTTAAATGTCTTTTTCCGTCTTCGATATGATTTTTTAAATACCAACCTACAGGCTGTATATTGGAATACCATGGATATTCGCTTACATTGGAATGACAATCATAGCAAGAAGCCTTAATTTTTGAGGCAATTTCTGCAGTAGGTTTGTATATCATTATAAAATCTTGATTTTGATCTACAGGCGGATTGCTTTTATCGATTGGAAAGAACTGAATCACAATAAATGCTACAAGCAATAATAAAAGTATTTTTTTCATTTTGTAAAATTTAGTTTAAAAATACAAATTTTTAAGTTTCGTAGCTATTTTTTTACTTTTTTCCATTCAGAAAAACCCATAGCAGAATTTTTTATTTCTTTTTCCCATTGTTTTCCAAAGTTAACTGTAAGATTTTCGAAAACCAACGCATTTGCTTTTTCATACTTTTCAAAATCTAGAGGTGCAACACATCCAAAATCATAATACTGAATATGGTATTTTTTGGAAAAGGCCATATCTTCTTTAGTAATTGTGGATGCAATACCTCCTAAAATATAAATGGTTTTGGTTTTCGAATTGATTTCAATCTTTATTTCTTGATCTGTTGTAGTATTTTTTTCTTGTGCAAAACTCTGCCAACTAATGAAAAGCAGAAAAGCAATAATTTTATAATTCATTTTTTTCAATTTTTTGAGACACATCTGTTCCGCCCCATTCTACTAGGGTAAAACCTTTGCGTTTTGTTTTTGGTAATTTTTGTTCGGGTACCGATTTAAATTGGTTAACGCCAAAAAACTCCATATATACTCTTATACTAGTTTCAGGTTGCGGATGCACTGTATTTACAGCAACTTCATTGCAGGCATCATTTACTAAAAAGTGAATGAAATTGAATTGATTTTGTTCTAAAATGGGCAACCAAAACTGAATAAAATCATTTGTTTCCTGATGGTTTAAACCGATATGTTCCAATTTTTCAATTAAGAAAGTTGTCAAATTTTCTTTTGCAACTACAAATCCTTCGTTGTATTGATAATGCGATTTTGGAAGTTCTATTTCTCCATCCCAAAATAAAGAAGTGTACGTTCTTTTGGTTTTAGTATCATACAATTGTCCGTTTGGAGAAGCGATTACTTTCCAGTTTTCGTCATATTTAGGAAAGGTTGTTTTTAATGTACCATTAAAATGAAATTGTATCGTAACTTCCGTTTCTTGAGTAGGATAAAGATAAAGGATTGGTTTTTTTAATAAAATAACTTCATTATTTTGTTTTGCTTTCAATGAAACCGTTATGTCTTTTTGTTTTTCAACATGAATCTTTTGTGAAATGCAAGACTCACTTTCAACTAATAAAACATCATTTTTGCGTACTTTTATTTTAAACGTTCCATCAGAATCAGAAAAAACTTTCTCTTGGGTATTTAAATTAGTAACAGTTGCCTTTGAAATTGCTAGTTTTTCACAATCTATGATAGTACCAGAGAGTACAAATTCTTTTCCAGTATTTTGTACATATTCAGCAGGATGTAATTTATAGAATTTTTCCATTTTTTTATCTGAAATGTTTTTTGTGGTAATAAGAATAACTCCATTTTGTCCTTTAGTTCCATAAATAGAAGTTGCTTTTTCATCTTTTAAAATGTCAATTTTTTCTATGTTTTCTGGCTCAATTTTTTGTAATAGTGTTGAATCAACTACATGTCCATTTATTATATATAAAGGAGCTGGGATCGAATTGATTGTCTTTTGAGATCTAATTTTTACGACTGTTAGTTTAGCAATACTATCTTGTGCAAAAGATTTTCCCATTAGTAAAAATACTAGAATAGTTATAAAATGTTTCATATTATTTTTGATTAGGTTTACCATTTTTAGTTGTAATAATAACAACACCTTCTTTTCCTTTTTTTCCATATATTTTTTCACCTTCTTCTTTATATAAAATTGTAGTTGAAATAATTTTTTGTTTATCCAATGGGTAATAAGGACTTGTAGGATTTTGTCCGAATAATGAGGCTTCTGAATATTCTACTCCATTAATAATATACAAAGGATTAGTTAATATATAAATAGAATCAACATTTTCTGCATCTAATGTTTTCAAATGATGTAAGCTATCCACTTTTCCATCAATAATAACTAAAGGATTTGTTTTTTTTATCGTTTGAATCGGATTTTCATTTGCAATACCATTAGCAGAAAAATTTGAATATTCCATTTTTCTGTTCCCAAGGGTTGCTGTATAGGAATTATATTGATGATTAGTTTGGGTGGAAAGAGAATCAGTTGCAGGAATAAAACCTAAAGCATTACTGTTAGTAATAAGCTGCACTTCTTCAGCTGGAAAAGAAATACTGTCTTTTTGCAAGCTTAAAAGAGGTAATGATTTTATAGACATATTCTTTTTTTGAAAAGCAACCGAAGTGTCTTCTTTACGTTTTTTTACAGTGTCGGAAAAGAATGCCATTACTTCTTCTTTTTGGATTACCTCTTCTTTTTTTAAGGTATCCGTTAGCGTAATAGTATTTTTATCAATTGTTTGTATAGGTTCTTTTTTATTAAGATTGAAAAGAACAGTAAAAACAATAATGACGGAAGCTGCAATACTTATTTTTTTCCAGTTGTTTTTTTCCTTTTTAAGGGTGTTATTTTGTAATTTTTCTTCTACACGAGTCCATACTTTTTCCATTCCAGGAAAAGTGTCTGAAGGAATATTTTCAGCGGCTTGTTGTATTTTTTTATATAATTTATCTTCTGTTCCCATGATTATTTTGCTTTGTGATAGTAAAAAGTGTTTACCAATTCTTTTAACTTCGTTTTCGAAGCATTCAGTTGTGATTTTGAAGTACCTTCTGAAATACCTAATTGTGTTGCAATTTCCTTGTGTGAGAATCCTTCAATTACAAAAAGAGTAAAAATCGCTCTACAACCTTCTGGAATGTAGTTTAATAGATTTAATAAATCGGCTTCTTCTAGTTGTGTAACTTCTTCTGCTAGAGGTTGGGATTTGTAATTCACATCTTCTAAATACAGATTGAAATTAAGGTTCTTTTTGAGTTGTAATAAACATTGGTTCACCACAATTTTACGAGCCCAGGCTTCAAAAGCGTAATTTTCCTTTAGTTGGTCAATTTTAGTAAAAATGATATAAAATCCATCCGCTAAAACTTCTTCTATTTCTTCCTCTTTTTTAAGATAGCGCTTGCAAATGAAATAGAGCTTTGGAGCCATATATTCATACAGTTTTCGTTGCGCTTCACGATGTTGCTTTCTGCAGGCTTGTATTATTTTTTCATCCATCACAATGGGTTTGCTATACTATATAGAGTACAAAAGTTGGTAAAAGGTTGGGAACTTGAATAATTTTTTTAAAAATAAAAAAAGGCATACGTTTTTAATTACATATGCCCATTTATTTTTGAAGTTTTGTCCCTTATTCTTTAAAAACCATATCAATGCACATTACCGCTGATACAATTAAAGCTCTTAAATTATCTTCTGGAGCAACTGTTTCATTAATATTTAGAACATAATTATCTGCACTAGTGAAAAGCTCTTTTCCTATTCCTGCCCATTTTTTAGAAACCGTAGCAATTTCTTTTCCATGTTGTAAAAATTTAAAATCCCAACCAGTCCATTTACCTTGTAAAGTGCATAAATGCTTATCTTGATTATCATGAATTTCAAATTTTCCTCCAAAAGAGAAAAATTTTTGTTTGAAAACGCCAATTCTTTTTTCATTTGCATCAAAAACTTCCACGTCAGATCTAAAGATAGTTACGCCTCTTTTAATACTGAGTATCTTTTTACCTTGTGCATCAGTGATTACAATATGGAAAGGAGTCATTCTTTTGTACTTTGTAAAACGGAAAATTTTTGTAAAAGCACCTAAATGAGGTTCTCTACATGTCATCATTAAGCTGCCAGTTTCGGGATTGAAAATATCAAAATTGTTGGATGCTTTGAACATGCCTACATGTTCTTTAACAAGAAATACATTCTTGGATAAAATTGGATTCATATATTTAATTAATTGCTTTAATTGGGTTTCAAATTTTTGCGATTGCGAAAATACAATTATCTTTATAAATAAAATTTATAAAATGAAACATATTGATATTTCGTCTTTAAAAGTAACACAACCGATACAATTACATAAAATACCCACATTTATTGATGTAGCCACTTCTGAAAAAAAGAAAGAAAAAGAACTTCAAAAAGTGAGGGAAAAACTGAGTAAACTGCAAGATAAAATGTATGCACACAATAAGTATGGTGTGTTGATTTGTTTGCAAGGTATGGATACAGCAGGAAAAGATAGTTTAATAAGAGAGGTTTTTAAAGAGTTCAATGCACGTGGAGTAGTGGTGCATAGTTTTAAAACACCTACTAGTATCGAATTAGAACATGATTATTTGTGGAGGCATTATTTGGCTTTGCCAGAAAAAGGGAAATTTTCAGTTTTTAACCGAACGCATTATGAAAATGTATTGGTCACTCGAGTGCATCCTAATTATATTTTAAATGAAAATATTCCTGGAATTGAAACGGTTGAAGATATAACTCCTGCATTCTGGGATAACCGTTTTGAAAGTATCAATGCGTTTGAAAAACATATTGCTTCTAATGGCGTCATCGTTTTAAAATTCTATTTGCATTTGAGCAAAGAAGAGCAAAGACAGCGTTTGTTACGAAGATTAGAGACTGAAAAGCACAATTGGAAGTTTTCACCAGGAGATTTAAAAGAACGCGAACTTTGGGATGCGTATCAAAAGTGTTATGAAGATGCCATCAATAGAACATCTAAAGCACATGCTCCGTGGTATGTTGTTCCAGCAGATAATAAAGAAACGTGTAGGTATATTGTGGCCAAAACTATTTTGGAAACACTACAACAATACACCGATATTAAAGAGCCAGAATTAGAAGATGAGGTAAAAGAAAATATTAAAATGTATCATGATAAATTAGCTTCTGAAAAGTAAAAAGCCCAAAAATGGGCTTTTTTTATGCATTTAAATAGTATTTAAGTTTCGAATAATTTCTGTTAGTGTTTTTTGTTCTTTTACGAATGCTTTTCTTTTAATGATAAAGGTATGGATAAAAGCCCAAATTAAATAAAGTACCCAAACCAGTTTCGCAAGAAAAGGAAAACTATTCTCAGGACTGCTATTGGCTTCAATAATAGGTTGCATGTATAAATAGACACCAATACTAAGTACAATAGCATATATAAATTCTAGATAAATACTAAAAAGTGTAGCTAGTTTGCTATACTGTAAAACGAATTGGGTATTTTCTTTTACTGATTGTATAGGTTTAATTTTGCTTAGTTTTACATTTAAATATACTTTCGATAAAGCATAATATAGAGAACAACCTAATAAAATAGCAAATCCAAGTTTTGAAGTAACAATTGTTTTCGAGCTCACGCTATGAATAAATGTAATTGCAACTGCTGTGGCTATGAATAGAAAATACTGTTTAAAATTTTTCTTTTTTAAAGCTTCAATTTCATCGGTTGCTTTTTGTTTTATTGCTGTTGAGGAGATAGCATTTTTAGTATCACTTTTTTGTTGGAAAAGGGATTTTAATTCATTTAAATTATCTAATTCTTGTGTCATGATGGGTTCATTTTAGTTAAAATATCTTTTAATTGTTTTTTTATGCGATGTATTTTAACACCTACATTGTTTTCTGAAATACCTAATATTAAGCCAATTTCTTTATACGAAATATCATCCAGTACCATTGAAATTAATAGTCGGTCTACCTCTTCTAATTTTTGTATAGCTAAATAAAGATTATTAATTTGGGTTTCCGTATCAATTTCTTCTTCTTTTCTATCTGGAACTGCATCTCTAAATTCAACGCGTTTGTTTTTGGTGCTTCTTAAATAGTTCAAGCATGTATTTACAGCGATCCTATAAATCCAGGTACTATATTCCGATCTGTTTTGAAAACTATCTAAATGGGACCAAACTTTAGAAAAACTTTCTTGAAGTAAATCTTTGGCGGTAGCGTCATCATTAGAATAGGAATAGCATAAGCGATAAATTTTTTCTTTGTAGTCTGAAAATAAACTTTCAAACAATTTGTTTTTATCTACTGTCACGTTTATTATTTGTCTTTTAAAAATTGATTAACCTCTGTTACAAACCATTCTGGTTGATCGTTTGCAATAAAATCTTTGGCTTCTTCTGTTACTTTATGCGTTACATTTTGCGCATTGGGAAACATCGATTGCATCATAGGCTCTGCTTCACTAAGTTCCATTTTTTTATAGTTTTTTGCAAAATACCAAGTATTAAAAACTAAGGTTGGTATTTCATTTTTTTCAAACATTGGAATTAAGTCTCCTTTTAATTGTTCTACTAAAGTTTCAGCTAAGGTATTTCGATCTGATTTTTTTTGCCAAGCTACAAATTTATTTACATAGGTAGTATCTATAAAATTCATAGAAAGTGCTATTTGTTTTTGATTATTCGTAAAAGTTGTTTCGTCTGTTTTCACGGTCATGTCTCTTAAAGAAGTAATAAATTGATTTAATTTTTCCTGATCAGGATTACCTAGAATCATACTTAACTTTGGGTAAAAATCAGAACCAATAAATGCTTTTGTCTTTTTTGGGATGGAATTCGCAACCTGATACGCTAAAAAAGCACCATAATTTTGTCCAATAAATGTGATGCGTTTTAATTTGTTTTTGTTTATATAATTTACCACTTCGGTAAGATAAGTAGCCGTAAAGTTATCTTGAATAGGTTCACTTCCATTAAATCCAGCTAAATCTACTAAATAAATACTGTTCTTGGAGGCTAGATTTTCCGCTACTTCCTTCCACATTTCTGAAGAACAACCAATATGCGGAAAAAAGAATATAGGATCTCCTTTCGAACTTATTTTTTTTATTGTTACTGCATTTTGAGAAAAAGTGATTGTAAAACTAAATAAAGTTAATGCTAAGAATAAGACTGATTTTTTCATTTAATGTTATTTTAATTTGTTATTGTTTTTTATTCTTTAGAAACATAACTTCCTAAAATCTTACATAAAAAAATAAAAAAAAGCATATTTATTTTTTTAAGTGTCTGATTTTTAATAGTTAAAATGATAAAATATTTTACAGGATAGCTCAAAACCTTTGTAGAAGAATGCGTAATTTTGCAGACTTAACTAAATACAATGCAATTAAAAACCTATTTTCAAGAGTTTTCCTATAACTTGAAATTGGCTTATCCAATTATTTTAGGAATGTTAGGACATACCGTTGTGGGTATTGTTGATAATATTATGGTTGGGAAATTAGGAGCAACCGAATTAGCAGCCGTTTCTTTAGGAAATAGTTTTGTATTTATTGCCATGTCTTTAGGAATTGGTTTTTCTACAGCGATAACTCCTTTAGTAGCTGAAGCGGATGGAAAAGGAGATATTGAAAAAGGAAGAAGTGCGTTTCATCACGGATTGTATTTGTGTACCATTTTAGGAGTGGTACTTTTCACGATTATCTTTTTTTCAAAACCATTGATTGCTTTTATGGGTCAACCGAAGCATGTAGTTGAATTAGCAAAGCCTTATTTAGATATTGTTGCTTTTTCCTTAATTCCATTGATTATGTTTCAAGCCTATAAACAATTTGCTGATGGGATGAGTGAAACCAAATATTCCATGTGGGCTACCATTTTGGCGAATATAACCAATGTAGGCTTGAATTATTTATTGATTTATGGAGTTTGGATTTTCCCAAAATTAGGAATTGTAGGTGCTGCGATTGGAACCATTGCTTCTCGATTTGTCATGTTAGGATATATGCATTACATGATGAATTTAAGAAAGAAGTTTCATCCTTTTTTTAAAGGTTTTAGCTTAAAAGAAATTAAAAGAGAGGTTAATTTAAAAATTATTCGATTAGGAACTCCTTCCGCAATGCAAATGTTTTTTGAAGTAGCCTTGTTTACAGGAGCCATTTGGTTATCAGGAAGTTTGGGTACCACAAGTCAGGCTGCAAATCAGGTAGCTTTAAGTTTGGCTTCGTTTACTTTTATGTTTGCCATGGGATTGAGTGTTGCAGCCATGATTCGTGTGGGGAATCAAAAAGGATTAGAAGATTACCACAAGTTGCGTTTAGTGGCTTTTTCAATTTTTCTATTAACCACTTTGCTTGAAATTGTTTTTGCGTTAATTTTTGTAATCTTTCATGATTATTTTCCGTTGTTGTTTTTAAAACAAGTAGATGATTTTGGAAACCCAATATTAGAAAATATTGAGTCGGCAGCAATTGCTGCTCAACTATTATTGGTTGCTGCAATTTTTCAAATTTCAGACGGATTACAAGTAGTGGTTTTAGGAGCCTTAAGAGGTTTGCAAGATGTTAAAATTCCTATGTATATTACCTTTGTAGCGTATTGGATTATTGGTTTTCCAACTTCAATTTATTTAGGTAAGTTTACTAGTTTAGGAGCAGCTGGTATTTGGATAGGATTATTAGCGGGTTTAACTGCTGCCGCTTTATTTTTATTTGTACGTTTTAATGCGGAAACTAAAAAATTAATTCATTCTAATCATAAATAGGGCAGAATTAATACTTTTGTAAACTAAATTATACATCATGAATTTACCAAAATTTGTCCTAGCTGACAATTCCGATTTTCCAGATGATATTTTCATCATTCATTTAGATTTTCCTCAGTTTATTATTAATTTAAAAGATGATGAGGTAGAGTTTTTAGAAGATATTGAAGATGAAGACGAAAAAGAATTAGAGTCTGAAATGGAGCACCTAATTACTTTAGCTGGAGAATTTTACGATAGAGAAATGGAACGATATGAAGAGTAATTTACTCTTCATATCCGTTTTTAAGAGCATATACTGCTAGCCCAACTCTAGTCTTTAATTCTAGTTTTTCAAAAAGACTATCCCTGTAATTTTCAACAGTTCGAGGACTACAAAACATCTTTTCAGCAATTTCTTTATAGGTCATCTCGGTAATCGTATATTTTAAAAATTCTTTTTCGCGATCTGTAATTGTAATTTCTTCTGAAGATTTACCGTTTCCATACAAAGTAGACAACACTTTACTGGTTGCCCATTCTTGAAAGTATTGTCCGTTTTTTACTATTTTATGTAAAGCTTCTTCTAATTCTTTTGGATGTGCATTTTTTAATAAATAGCCTTTGGCCCCATTTTTAATCATTTTTATCAAACTGTATTCATCATCTTGCATACTCAAAGCCATGATTAAAACTTTGGCATGTTCCATTTTTAACCATTTTGCTGTTTCAAAACCATCCATGATTGGCATACTTATATCTAAAAGAACAATATCAGGTAAAGGTTCAGAGTGCATTTTTTTCTGTAATTCTACACCATTTTCACAAACAAATAGCACTTCAAAATCTTCAAAATTAGTGATGATACTTGCTAAAGCATTGGCAATTAAAATATGATCATCAACAATAGCAATCTTTTTTTTCATTCTGATATAGGTATTTGAAGGGTTAATTGAGTTCCTGTATTTTTTTCACTTGCTAAGGTATATCTACCATCAATCATTTCAGATCTTTTTTTCATATTGAGTAAGCCTATTCCATTGGATTGTTGAGAAAGATCAAAACCAATTCCATCGTCTTTTAAAGTAAGTTGGATGTAAGTTGTCTTTTTTTCTAATGTAACAGTAATATTTTTACACTTCGAATGTTTCATACTATTTTGAATGAACTCTTGTGTAATGCGTAATACGATACTTTTACTTTGATAACTGGGAATATCGATATTTTTTTGACAATAGAAATGAACTTCACATTTTTTCAATTCATTAATCTTTTCGCATTCTTGTTTTAATAAATCGAGGAGTGAATTTTGTTCAATTTTATTATCTGTTAAAGATTTGGATAATTGTCTTAATTCACTTAATGAATCATTTATTATAGTACTTATATTTTCAATGTTTTCAGTAATATGAGGTGCTTTGTTTTCATAAGTTAATTGTTGGGCATATAAACTAGCAAGGGTTAATTTTTGACCAATGTTATCATGAATTTCTCTACCAATATATTGCATGGTTTGTGTTTGTATTTCCAATTGGGTAGATAATAATTCTTGTTCGTGTTCTTTCTGTTGCAAGAAAAGTTTGTTTTCGTGTTCCTTTTTCTTTTGTTTGTATTGTTTGATGAAAACTACTATTCCTGACAGGAAGAGAATAAAAAATAAATTAAAAAGTATTATAGTGATTATGATTTCGTTTTTCCCCATATGAATGATGCTGTAAATAACAAATACATTAGACAATTAGAAAGTAGAAAATAAAGATAATACATATTCCATATTTCAGGTTCCTTTACTAATAAATTATACAAACCAAAAAAAGGTAATGTTCCTACGTAAAATACCATAATTCCTATGTTAATGTAAAACATTTTATTTTGTTTAAAATACAAAATGGCATCGTTTTTTATTTGCTTTTGAAATTCCAAAAAAACCAAGATCATTAATAAGAATGAACCAATAGTATAGTTGAACGAATAAACCACTTTTAAACGTGCAAAATACAATTCGATTGGAATAAAAGAAAGAATATATAATAATATGAAGAACCAGAATATTCTTTTCTTTTGTAAGGATTGATAGGCATAAAGCCAATAAAAAAAAATAAATTGTAAGGGAATAATAAAATAGGCATATATATGCTGCTTTTTTATATCAGTTACCTTAGAAATATCAGCAACAAAAAAATCACTAAGGGTTAGAACGATAAGGTAGAAACAAAAATACATCCAAAACGATCCATTCAATTTTTTGAAACAGAAAACTGCTGTTATACAGGATAAAAATTCAAGTCCTAACAGCAATTTTAGTAAATAAGGATAGGAGTTATACATTCAAAAACAAATTTTAAAAGCCTTCTGAATCTGGGTCAGCTGGAGGTATTAAATTTCCATGATTTTGAGAACCGGTTAAGTTATTCGGGTCATTCTCTGTTGATCCAGTCATAGCCACGGTCTTTAAAGGACTGCTAATGAATGGAGTTACTACATAACCAGGCATGTCATATAGTCCATTTGGATACGTGTCTGTGTCTTTTGGATTAAAATCTACCATCTTGCCATCAATATTAAGAGTAGGAACCATTACTAATGTATGTAAATGCTCATATAATTGTTTGTTCGGATCAGAATACAAATCAATTAAATCGGGAAATTTAACTTTCCAATTTTCTTCTTTTGTTGGGTAAGCTGCATAGTAAATTCGTATTCCTAAATCCTTATCTGAAATAGTTCGATTAACTCCAGCTCCCAAATCACGAGATGTTTTTTCTATATGATAAATAAACTTTTTTAAGGTAATCAAATCAAACCATATGGAATGAGCATCATTTTTATTGTAACCTAAAAAATCAGTATTTCTGTTGACAAAGTCCAATTGATTACTACGATATTTATTAGTCATAGTATGAATAAGGTCTACTCTTAATTCATTGATTTGACTACTACTATAATCCAAACATATTTTATTTGGTGTATCACAAGGACAAGGGTTTTTTTTAGGTGGGAATTTATATACATAAACTCCAAATGCAATTGCTACTGCAATTAAAAGTACTGTTGTTATCATGCTTGTTTTTTTAAGTTATGAAATTACTTGTTTTATTTTTACAAAGAAACAATACTTCCTACTTTTTTATAAAAGTGGATACACGTTTTTTGAATAGGGTGAAATAACCCTTTTTATATAGAAAAAAGGTAAGGGATTAAAAGTTATTCTTTAAAATATTTTTGAAGTAGTAGTTGGGCTGCAGCAAAGGGTGATATTTCATTGTTTTGGACTGCTTTTTTATTGGCCTCCAATAAAGTAATAATTTCAGAATGATGGTAAAAACGATTTTTTAATTGTTCGTTAATCGTTTCTAACATCCAAAACTGGTTTTGTTCTTGTCTTTTACGTTCAAAATAAGTATTACTTTTTGTAATTTTTAAATAATCAGTAATCAATTGCCAAACGTTATCGATACCTTCTTTCTCAATAGCACTGCAGGTAGTAACTTTTGGTATCCAACCACTTTTTTTTGCAGGAAATAGATGTAATGCTCTATTGAATTCGGTTTTTGCTAGCTTTGCTTTTGCTTTATTGTCACCATCTGCTTTATTAATAACGATGGTATCTGCCATTTCCATGATACCTCTTTTAATACCTTGTAATTCATCTCCAGCACCGGCAATCTTCAATAAAAGAAAGAAATCGACCATACTATGTACAGCGGTTTCACTTTGACCTACACCAACGGTTTCTATAATAATCGTATCAAATCCAGAAGCTTCACATAAAATGATACTTTCTCTTGTTTTTCTTGCTACGCCACCTAAGCTATCACCAGAAGCACTTGGTCTAATGAACGCATTTTCATCTTTTACTAATTCTTCCATTCGGGTTTTATCACCCAAAATACTGCCATGACTAATAGACGAACTAGGATCAACCGCTAAAACAGCTACTTTTTTACCTAAGGAAGTAAGGTATTTCCCAAAAGCTTCAATAAAAGTCGATTTACCCACTCCAGGGACACCAGTAATACCAATTCTTACCGATTGATTGGCATAGGGCAAACAGCCTTGAATCACTTGATTAGCTTTATCTAAATGTGCTTCGTTAGTGCTTTCAATCAAGGTGATAGCTCTACTTAGAGCAATTTTATCACCTTTACGAATGGCTGTGATTAATTCTTCTGCAGTAGGTTGTTTTCTACGAAATTGCAAAATATTTTGGGCAACAGT
This sequence comes from Flavobacterium sp. NRK F7, assembly GCF_024054195.1. Classification (GTDB taxonomy): domain Bacteria; phylum Bacteroidota; class Bacteroidia; order Flavobacteriales; family Flavobacteriaceae; genus Flavobacterium. The sequence goes on from NZ_JAMXLB010000001.1 coordinate 1,838,653, forward strand.
AGTACTAATAGAGTCGGGTTGCTGCACTCCATTAATTTCTGATAAAGCCGATTTGTTATTTTTATTTTCCAAAATCATCGTTCTTGTTGTAAAAGTACAATTTTTTTGAAAAAAATAAGGTTTCGAATGGCGAATCCAATAAAGCGTATAACTTTGTATTTTTTGGACTACAATGGACAATATTTTACTATTATTTATTTGTTTATTCATAGGTGTTGCTTTTCAATTTGTAAAAGCATTTCCTAAAAACATGCATTTGTCTTTAAATCAGTTTGTTATTTATGTTTCATTACCTGCTTTAGGGTTGTATTATATTCCAAAAATTCAAATCTCTACTGCTTTATTGTACCCTTTAGGAATTGCGTGGTTAGGGTTTATACTATCATTCGTGTTTTTTTATAGTTTAGGAAAATATTTTGGATGGTCTAAAAAATTGATTGGATTTTTAATTGTTACAGCAGGTTTAGGCAATACGTCGTTTGTAGGCTTTCCAGTAATTGAAGCTTTATATGGAACTGAAGGCTTGAAAACAGCCATTATTGTAGATCAGCCAGGTTCCTTTGTTGTAATGGCAACGTTAGGCATTATTACGGCAACGTTATTTTCTAGAGAAGTATTGAGTACCAAAACAATGGTACTAAAAATAGCTCTTTTTCCTCCATTTATTGCTTTTTCAATAGCTTTACTAATGAATTTTATACAAATTGATTTTCCTATAGTGTTGCAAAGTGTTTTTCAGCGCATCGGAAGTACGGTTACACCTATTGCATTAGTAGCTGTAGGTTTACAATTAAAAATCGAAAGACATAGTAAACATTGGAAATTCCTTTGGTTAGGTTTAGGTTTTAAATTACTGCTAACTCCTTTGTTTTTTTACATTCTTTATAAAAAAATAACGCTTGCTTCTGGTATAGTGATTGATGTATCCATTATGGAAGCAACCATGGCACCTATGATAACAGGTGTAATTTTGGCTTCAAGTTATGGGTTAAAACCCAAGTTGGGCAGTATGATGATTGGAATAGGTATCCCTTTGTCGTTTATTACATTAGCCTTATGGTATTGGATTCTCAATACATTTTAATACATTTATATAAACTATTTTTTTATGTCTTATAATTCAGATATTCTTCTTTCACTTCAAAATATAGTAGGTGCATCTTATGTGTTTACAGATGAGGAAACTAGAAAAAATTATGGTCATGATGAAACTGAAGATTATAATTTTCCTCCTCAAGTTGTGGTAAAACCAAAAACACCAGAGGAGATTTCAGCCATTATGAAATTAGCCACTCAAAATAAAATACCAGTTACACCCATTGGTGCTAAAACGGGATTAAGTGGTGGTGCATTAAGTATTTATGGAGGTATTGGACTTTCCATGGAGCGATTCAATTCCATTATAGAGGTAGACGATAAAAATCTTCAAGTAATTGTCGAACCAGGAGTTATTACACAAGTTTTGAAAGATGCAGTAGCAGAAAAAGGTTTGTTTTATCCTGTTGATCCGAGTAGTTTAGGAAGTTGTTTTATTGGTGGTAATATCGCTGAAAATTCGGGAGGTGCTAGAGCCGTTAAATATGGAGTAACTAAAGATTATGTGTTGAATTTAGAAGTTGTTTTACCCAATGGAGAAATTATTTGGACCGGTGCGAATACCTTAAAAAATTCTACTGGTTATAATTTAACCCAATTAATGGTTGGTAGTGAAGGAACGCTTGGGATTATTACAAAAATTGTATTGAAGTTAATTCCTAAAGTCACTCATAATATATTAATGTTAGTCCCTTTTTATAAAGCAGAACAAGCTTGTGAAGCAGTTTCTGCTATTTTTAGAGCAGGAATTGTTCCGAGTGCTTTAGAATTTATGGAAAGAGATGCAATCGATTGGACTATGAAATATGTAGAGGGCGTCAGTGTACCTATAAAAGAGGAAATTCGAGCGCACCTTTTAATAGAAGTAGATGGTAATTATCCAGATGTTTTATTTCAAGAAGCTGAAAAAATTACAGAAGTTTTGGAACAATTTGAAATTGACGAAGTCTTATTTGCTGATACGGAAGACCAAAAAAATGCTTTGTGGAAATTGAGAAGAGCAGTAGGAGAAGCGGTAAAATCAAATTCGGTGTATAAAGAAGAAGATACCGTTGTTCCAAGGTATGCTTTACCCATTTTATTAAAAGGAGTAAAAGATGCAGGAAAAAAATATGGTTTTCACACGGTTTGCTATGGTCATGCAGGTGATGGTAATTTACACATTAATATTGTAAAAGGTGATATGTCTGATGAAAATTGGATTACAGAAGTACCTAAAGGAATCGTTGAAATTTTCGAATTAACCGTACAATTAAAAGGAACACTTTCAGGAGAACACGGTATTGGATATGTACAAAAAGACTACATGCCCTTAGCTTTTAATGCTACTGAATTGAGTTTAATGAAAGGCATTAAAAAACTTTTCGATCCACTTGGTATCCTAAATCCTGGGAAAATATTACCAGAATAAATAAAATCCCGTTTTGAAACTACAAAACGGGATTTTTTATATAATTTTTGAATGCTAATTTTTCAACTGAAAATTAAAATTGCTCTCTTCCTGCAAAGTGGAAAGCACCTTCAATAGCTGCATTTTCATCAGAATCTGAACCGTGAACTGCATTTTCACCAATTGAAGTTGCATATTTTTTACGAATAGTTCCTTCTGCTGCATCCGCTGGATTTGTAGCTCCAATTAATGTTCTGAAATCTTCTACTGCATTTTCTTTTTCTAAAATAGCCGCTACGATAGGACCTCTTGTCATGAATTCAACTAATTCACCAAAAAATGGTCTTTCACTGTGAACTGCATAAAATTGTTGAGCATCAGCAACTGTTAATTGCGTTAATTTCATTGCTACAATTCTGAAACCACCTTCAGTAATCATGTTTAAAATACCACCAATATGTCCGTTTTCAACAGCATCTGGTTTAATCATTGTAAAAGTTCTATTCGTTGCCATAACGTTTTTTCTGTTTTTTAAAATTTGGTGCAAAAGTAGTCTTTTTGTTTGGAGTTTAAAAACTATTCTATAGGATTTTTGAAATCTTCTTTTAGTTGATTTGGCATTGGAGAAAATTCAATTGCATTTAAATCATTTTTTAAGCTTAAAAGAGTTTTAATCATAAATTGATCTAAATCCTTAGGTACTTTCATTTTGTCATCTTGGAATTGTTTAACCAGAAGCAATAAATACTCAGAAATAGTCTTTAGGCCATCAGCATCTAAAAACATTTCTTGGAACCAAAAGTCCATTGTTGTAGTTTTAATAAAACCTTTCTCGTCTTTATGAACCAAAGCGATTTCTTCTTTTGTAACCCACATCCATTGTTTTGTTCGAACAAAATAAAAGTCTTTTTCAGAAAATGTATTTATAAATTCGAATTCAGGAATTACGGACTTATTTTTAAAGAATGAAAACATATATAAATTAAATATTAATGAACATCGATACCATCAAAATAAATTTCTGTGATTGCGGTATCATCATATTTTTCACCTTTGTAAACTTCTACAATTTCAAATGTAATTGTCCACCAAGGTTGTTTTTGTAAAGAATTGAAATCATCTCTATCGCTATTCCCAAGAGGATCAAAGTAAAATGATTGTTCATTTTTCGAGTCTTCTAAATGGAGTAAAGCAAAAGGGATGTCATTTAAATACATTTTTAACTTCTTAACTCTCGAATTCTCTCTCCAAGTTTTATCTGATTTAACATAACCATTTACAATTATAATTTCAGTAATTCTTGGATTTTCAGGAGGAAAATGATACGTAATTGTTTCACCTATTCCGTAGCCTGGAACCCCTTCTATCCATGCTGTTTTATAATTTAAATCATGAATGTTTTTAGGAATATAGTTAATCTCTTTATTCGTTTTTAAGACAGACGAAGCAGAGATTGTATCTAAACCACCACCACAATACCAACTACAACCTACTCCTAAAACATCCCAATATCCTTCTCTGTCTTCTAAACAGTCTTCATATTGTTTTTTTTCTTCAGGCGTAAGACGTTCTTTTTTCTTTTGATTTATTTTTTCAAAAAGAGTCTTACAATCTTCAATGCTTTTTTCAAAGGCTAATTCACCAGCAGGACTTTTTTCAATCAAAGAACCTAACTTAGGTTTCATTTCTTTTATATTCTGACTAAAACTAATTAAATTATATAAAAGGAAAAGAGTCAAAAAAGCTATTCTCATTATCAATTATTTGTATTAGGTTACCGTACAAAAATAGATTAAAAAAAGTGGTTTTGATACAAAGATTATTAAAATTGTGAATATCTATTTTTAAAATTAACAAGCTGTTTTTTGATTAAAAAGTATCTTTGGCGTCCTAAAAAAAATAAAGAGTATGAGTGCAACTTGGTATGAATGTAAAGTAAAGTATAGAAAAATTGATGAAAATGGCGTGCAGAAAGTAGTAACCGAACCTTACTTGGTCGATGCGATTTCCTATACTGAAGCCGAAAGAAGAATCAATGAAGAAATGGCAGCTTATGTGAGCGAAGAATTTAAGATTACCAATATAAAATTTGCCAATTATTCTGAAATTCATCCGTTTGAAAAAGCGGATAGATGGTTCAAATCTAAAGTAGCTTTAGTTGCTTATGATGAAGAAAGCGGTAAAGAACGTAAAACGAATATCTATTTATTGGTACAAGCCAATGATGTAAAAGAAGCCTATGATAACACGCTTCATGCGATGCAAAATACTATGGGCGATTATACAGTTCCTGCTATTGCTGAATCTCCAATTATGGATGTTTTTCCTTATTTTAGTGGAGAAGAAGGGGATTTGGAAGCTTTAGAAAAATTTAACGCTGTAAAAGCTTCAAAATTAGAAATACAAGAAATGGAAGACCCTTTGGATTTTGAAGAAACAGTAAACGAATTTGTAATTGAAGAAGATACTATTATAGAAGAATAGCATATAAGAGATTGTCTAAAAAGTCTTGATTTGTCATTCCGAATTTATTTAACTTCGTTGAATCTTCGATTTCGGAATCTAATAATAGTTGAAAATCAAATAATTTATTGAAGCTGAAACAAGTTCAGCTTGACAAGATTGTACTTTTTGGACAGCCTCATGTAGTTTAAATATAAGTTTTGTTTGTTGCTAATAGAAAGTGAATACTACAAACAAAACTTATTCCTCAGTCACAATTTCTTTTCCATTCCTAGACCATTCACTCCAAGAGCCTACATATAAATTAGGCATCGGTAAACCTGCACTTGCAATAGCTAATAACGTATGACAAGCGGTAACTCCAGAACCACAATGCACAATCTGATTTTCGACAGGAATCTCTTGAAAAACTGTTTCATATTTTTCTTTCAATAGGGAAGGAGACAAAAACAAACCGATTTCATCCAAATTAGTCGAAAAAGGCACATTCACAGCATTCGGAATATGACCTGCAATTAAATCCAAAGGTTCTACATGACCTTTATAACGAGCGGTTTCTCTTACGTCAATTATAATTGCATCAGGATTTGTGGTCGCCTTTTCTACGTCAGTCAATGTAACTTGTGGTAATTGCCAATTGCTGAAAGGGTAATCACTTACTGGTGTTGCTTTTTTATTACCTTTCTCCATAGGAAAACCAATCTTTTCAGCAGTTTGTTTACCACCATTCAAAACCTGTACTTTTTCATGACCAACTGCTTTTAACATCCACCAAAAACGTGCAGCAGCATTCGCTCCATTTTTATCATCATACACCACTACATGACTTTCTGGAGTAATCCCTAATGCCCCAACAACTTTTGAAAATTGTTCCAAAGTAGGCAAAGGATGACGACCACCTTCAGCAACATTTTCTTTAATAGCTGCCAATTGCGTATTCAAATCGACAAATAAAGCACCTTGTAAATGACTTGCTAAATAGTCGTTAAAAGCTTCTTTACCATTACTAGCATCTATAAGTACAAGCTTTTTAGTTTCTAGTAAAGCGAGAAGTTCGGTTGAATTGATGATTGGATTCATATTTTTAAAATTTTCTTATTAAGAAGTTGATTTATTATATTTTCAGCCAACCATAATTCCATAGATTCATTTGGTGTCCATCCTAATTTTAGTAGTCCATTGCCTAATACGTAACAAAAATTAGAGGACCAAAATGATTTGAATATTTCATCAAGGTCTTCGTAATCATTAAAATCTTCATCTTTAAAAAAAGAGATTGCTTTTTTAGAAATTCTAAACGATTCTGCTTCACCTGATCCACCACCAACGAGTATGTCTCCTTTCATTCCATCAAAACGGTATTCATCAAATGGTATATCTTGTTCTAATTGATAAATTGCAATCTGTCTAGTATTAGTACCATTTATTAAATTGTAATCACTTGGGCAAATGAAAAAATCTAATAAATTATGTTTATATTGATCTATTGTTGCCATGTTTTAATTAATTTCTAGTAAAACTTGGTTAAGAAAATAATGCCGTATATCCAAAAATTGTATAAAAGAGTGTAAGTAAAACCATAAAAAACACTTCTTTGTAAATTTCCACTACATTCTGGAGATTTTTTAAAAATTAGTCGTATTGCTCTGAAAAAAAGCCAATACAACATGGCTATAAATAAGACAATTGAAAACCAAATGAAGGTTCCTAAAATAAAAAATAGGTAACTTAAGACTACAGTCACGATTAGCCATAAAATAATGTTTAATATAAGGCCTCCAATTCCTTCTTCTGCAATTGAACCTGATTCTATAATCCCAGCATCTAAATTGATGTCTTTTAAAAAAGCAGTTTTTTTAGTCGTTAAATGAGGTGTGAATTTTCCCAACGTATCTTTTAATTTTGCTCCTTTATATAAATTGATGGTAATAAAAAGAAAAAAAGCAAGAGATAGAATGGAGGTTGATAGCAATGAATTTTCAATCACTGTTTTATGTGTACCAATACCATAAAACCAAACGCTCACAATCGTTAAGGGAATAACAATCAAGGAAATAATAAAAGCACTTTTTGAAGGGAGCAATTGTCTTTTTTTAGGCATTTTCATAGTGACGTTTCAAATTAAAATCACAAAACCACCACAGTAAACTCCTGTTCCAATGGTTGTAACTCTTCCAAAAGCGTTTCAATTAATTTAGGTCCAAAAGCTTCATAAAACCCTGCAAAATTCACTTTTCGTTCTTGTAAACTTTGACCAGGAAATAATTCATTTTGTAACAGTGTGATGCGTTCTAATTGGTCAGCTAAAACGCGCTTTTCAGCTTTTAATAAGCGTTTTTCTAAAGTGTCTAATCCTTTCAATTGCTTTTTTTCTTGCGCTTCTACAGCACCAATAAAGGATTTATCCGTTTGTTTTGCCATTTCTTTTAACCCAACAAATTGTTGTTTCAGATGTTCTTTTTGCTCTGAAAAATCAATCGTAAATTGTGATAATTGTTTGGTTTTATTCGTTAGAAGAATATTTTGTTTTTGAAATAAATCCGACCAGTTTAAACCCAATTTAGCTGCTTTTTGGGCTTGTTTCTCGGTTGCCAAAAGCACCGAATTGCGTAATAAAAGAATCGGAAAGGGAACTTGGTTTGCCTTAAAATTAGATTGTAATTGTAACCAATATGCCAATTCGCCTCCACCACCAATGTAACACAAATTAGGTAAAATTACTTCTTGATACAACGGTCTTAAAATAACATTCGGACTAAATTTTTCGGGATGATTTTCTAATTCGGTACGTATTTCTCTTTCTGAAAAAGTCATTTTAGTATTCAAAACACGGTATTGTCCGTTTTCAAAAACAATGCGTTCTCTCAAATGATCTTCAATGTAAAACAAGTTAATTTCCCTAGGATTTACCTGAATTTTATAGTCACGTAATGCCTCGTTCGTTTGTAAAACTTCAGTACTAGAGGTTTGATGCAACAACTCTTCTTTTGCATAGGGAACGAAAAGTTGTTTCAAGTTTTTATCGTCACCGTCTAAAATAACTAAACCTTCTTCTTTAAACAACTCATTGGCTAAATAACGCGTAGCATCAGCTAAATTGGAATGTTCTAAATAGGCTTCTTGGAACAACTCTTTTAAATAACTGGCATTATCACTAATCCCAATGGCTTTCGAAAATTCCTCAAAAACAGTTTCTAATCCTTTCGTGTCTAAACGTCCAACGGGTCCAAAACTGTCTTTTTTCCATTGGATTTTCTTTCCATTTAGGTTAAAATAATTGATTTCTTCAAAATCATGATCTTCAGTTGCCATCCAATAAATGGGTACAAAATTATTTTCTGGGTATTTTTTTTGTAATTCTTTACATAAATTAATAGTAGAAATAATTTTATACAAAAAATACAACGGACCTGTAAATAAATTCAATTGATGACCGGTTGTAATGGTAAAAGTGTTGGAATTGTTTAAAAGTTTAATGTGGTTTAATGTGGTTTCAGAGACTTCAAAATTTGCGTATTGTTTTTCTAAGGCAGTAGCTAAAATAGTTCTATTTTCTATAGTGAAATCCCTTTGTTTTTCAAGGAGTTGGTCTTTAAAATTTTCTAACTTAGGAAAGCGATGGTACAGCGGTTTTAAAGAGTCTTTTTCATTTAAATAATCAATCATTAAGTCTGAAAAATATCCTGAATTTTGGTAGCTGATACAGTCGGTTGGCATAGGTTAAATTTTTTGTAAAAATAGAGAAATTAAAATAAGTGCGTAAATGCTTTAACATTCACTTAATATAGTTTTTATACTACAAAAAAATTTTTTTTTAAAAATAAATTTGGAAATGTGAAAAATAATTACAAAAATTTGTCCCAGAAAAAATAACATTAAAAACGAAGAAAAAATGACATTATTCAATTTATACTTTCAAAGCAATCTATCAGTAGAAACTGGTGACGCTTTTCTTCGTGGCTTATTTCATTCGTAAAATCAGAATCAAAAATATGAAAAAGCCCGAAGCTATTTAGATTCGGGCTTTTTTAATTCTAGACCCTTCAAAAATTCCCGAAATACACGAACTTTTACGTTATCATTTTGATAATGAGATTTTTAGCCATTGTGCTATAATTTTTTAAATGAATTTTTTCAAATGGGAAATTTCACTGAAAACGATTATGCATTTGCTAGTCGTTTTAAAAGTCATAGACGTAAAAAAAGAATAGTAAAAAAAGATTTTGACAAGCAATTGCTTTCTGTTTTCGAAAGGGAACGAGAATTATTTAATGCTAAAAAAGATTTACCACTAGTTCCATTGGAAATACCATACCAACAAGGTTGGGTGCGTTTTTTTGTATTACGAGAAGATGTGTTGCGTTCTCCTCAGGCCAAATTTTTTGAGAATTTGCTCATGAAGATTAACACTTATAATTATTCTAATGCAAAGTCATTTTCGAGAAGAGTGAAAAAGAAAGGGAAACGAGTTTTAGTTAAAGAACATCAGGAATTGTACCGTGTTTATCCACATCAATGGAATTGTCCAAAATTTGGTTTAACAGATAAGGAGAAAGGCTATTTTACTTATGTGGAAAAAAAGAGCACAACATTTGGTAGAGTTAGAGTTCATAGTTATTATGTTTTTACAGAATCATGGCGTTATGTGTTGCGTGTAAAACCGTATTATGTTACTCATAGAAAAGCCATTGATGCCGAAATAGAAAGCGAACTAGGTTGGATTGAAAATAAAATTATGAATTTTCATTTACGCGGAAAAATTGACAAATTAAAAAGAGGGTACAATAGATACAGGTATTATGACGAAGATGAAAAGCCAAGATATTGTAATCCTTATAAAAATAAAAGTTTACAGGAATTTTATGAAGATTATGTAGACGAAAAAAGGATAGATTATGGGAAATAAATTATCAGGAAAAGATCTAATCAAATTAGGCTTTCCAAAGAATAACGCCATCAATATTGCTTTAGGGCAAATTAATAGATACCGAAAAAGAGAAAAAAAAGAAAGTATTTTAAATGAAGCCAAAGAGGTTTTGTTGCATCCAGAAAAGTTTAAAATGCACGGTACTTGGGGAAAAGTAGCAGAAGGATTGGTAAATCCGGTTCAAGTGAAATTCAACCAATTAAAAAGCACAAGAGCCCCTTTTTCCATTTTTGGAGAAAATGAAATCGATGAACAAGCGAAGTTTCAATTGTACGAGGCTTTAAAATTGCCCGTAGCGGTTAAAGGAGCTTTAATGCCCGATGCACACTCTGGTTATGGTTTGCCAATTGGAGGCGTTTTGGCAACTGAAAACGCGGTGATTCCTTATGGAGTAGGTGTCGATATTGGTTGTAGAATGAGTTTGTCCATTTTTGATTTACCAGCTTCTTTTTTAAAAGGAAAAGACAATCAGTTGGAAGCGATTTTAAAAGACCATACCCAATTTGGTATGTATGAAACACACAAAATAAAAGCAGATCATGAGGTGTTTTATCGCAACGAGTTTGATACGGTTCCTTTACTGAAAAAGTTAAAAGATAAAGCGTATAAACAATTGGGTACATCTGGTGGTGGGAATCATTTTGTGGAATTTGGTATTGTAAAATTAGAGCAACCCTTACCCGAATGGAAGTTAGAACCTAAAGAATATCTAGCGGTATTATCACATAGTGGTTCAAGAGGTTTGGGAGCTAATATTGCAAAGCATTACACGTATTTGGCAACCAAACAATGTCCGTTACCTAAAAATGTGCAGCATTTAGCTTGGCTCGATTTGAATACACATGACGGACAAGAATATTGGTTGGCAATGAATTTAGCAGGTGACTATGCCAAAGCCTGTCATGATGATATTCACAGAAGAATAGCCAAAGCTTTAGGAAAACGAGTAGTGGTTACGATAGAAAACCATCACAATTTTGCTTGGAAAGAAACAGTTGATGGTAACGAATGCATCGTGCATCGAAAAGGAGCAACTCCAGCGCAAAAAGGAGTTTTAGGTATTATTCCTGGTTCCATGACGGCACCTGGGTTTATCGTTATGGGAAAAGGAAATGAAGCCAGTTTGGATTCTGCTTCTCACGGAGCCGGACGTTTGTTTTCAAGAGCCAAATGCAAAGCAAATTTTACTCAAAGTCAGATTAAAAAAGAGTTGGCTGCACAAGATGTAAAATTAATAGGAGGCAATGTAGACGAAGCTCCAATGGCGTATAAAGACATACATAAAGTAATGGCTTTACAATCGGAATTAGTCGAGGTTTTAGGCACGTTTACTCCTAAAATAGTACGAATGGATCGCTAATATTTTTTTGTAGGAGCGAATGGTTTGGGCATTTTTGGGTCACCATTTTCCCGCTTTTCGAAGTAGTCCCGATTGTATCGGGAGCTACTTCCTACAATCGGGGCTAAACAAGAAGCCAATCGAATTTTTGGAAAGAGAGATGAAGTAGTTAACTCTAGTTACTCGTCAGTTCGGGTGTTTTTGTGTAGTGAAACGAAACAAAAAAGTATCGAGAACATTCTTATAAGGAATGAATTTTTAAATGAAGCATGTTGTAATAGTGACATGTTTATAATAAATAATAAGTATGGGAGCACCACATAATAAAAACAGATATGGTGAACTATGGAATCAAAATAGAATCGATGAAAGTTTAAAAATCTTACATCTTTTAAAAGAGTACATCGTTCTCTCAGGAGGTTGGGCCTGGCATTTTATGAGCATACCCAATCATATAGAGTATAAACACGCTCACGATCATAAAGATATCGACATTTTTGTACATCCTAAAAATGTAGCAAAAGTGATGGAAGTGTTATTAGAAAACAGTTTTGAAAAAGTTTGGACAAGATATGATCATTTGTACAGTGCAGAAAACTTTAGAAGATATGAAAAAGTAATCGCAATAGCTAATGAAAAAGCATTTCGAATCACAATTGATTTTTTTGAAAGAACTGATTTACAAACGGAAATATGCAATGGTTTTACAGTGGTATCACCACAAATGTTATTGCGTTTTTATTCTAATATACATTCTAGTGATAAATGTTGGGCAGTAATTAAAGCAAAGGAATTTTTAGAGAAAGGAATCAATCCAATAGGACGAAAAGAACTTTCTGAAATACCAAAATAGTAAAATTATGAACAATAATAATAAGAAGTCACTTTCTCCCTCTCCGTCGGAGAGGGTTGGGGTGAGGCTAATACAAATCACCTCAGGTAGAGGTCCAGCTGAATGTACTTGGGTAGTAGCTCAAGTTGTAAAAAAAGTGTTGGAGGAAGCTCATGAAAAACAGCTAAAAGCAACTGTTTTGCAACGAGAAACTGGTCAAGAAAATGGTACTGTAGAAACAGCTATTATACACCTTGAAGGTAAAAATGCAAGCAATTTTGTCGCTTCTTGGTTAGGCACCATTCAATGGATTGGTAAAAGTACGTTCCGGAAGTTCCACCAACGTAAGAATTGGTTTGTCGGTATTTTTGAAATTGAACAATCAAAAGATACTGCATTTCATGAAAAAGACTTGCAATACCAAGCCATGAGGAGTTCTGGAGCTGGAGGCCAACATGTAAATAAAGTGAGTTCTGCCATTAGAGCGACACACATTCCTACAGGTATTGCTGTAGTTGCTATGGATTCGAGATCACAACATCAAAATAAGAAGCTAGCTACGGAACGCTTAAAACAAAAGATTGAAGAAAACAATTGGAACCAATTTAAAAATCAGGAGCAAAATGCTTGGTCGAATCAAATGCAAATAGAACGCGGTAACCCTGTTCGGGTTTTTGAAGGTTCCGATTTTAAGAAGCAAAAAGAAGATAAAAGTTATAAAAAAGAGCGTTTGAAATTAAAACGGCAAGATTATAATGAGTAGCAGTTTTTTGCGTGAAGGATTGCAGTGAAAAGCCCACAATGAGGAACGAATGAGGACTTGTAGCGCAAAGCCTGACCTGAAAGGGCACGCCCAAAAAAAAGTTTAAAAATTTGAATTTAGAATTTAGAAAATTAAAAGATGAAATCAATAGATAAATATTTGTTTCAAGCGATGGACAATTATCCGTATTGTTTGGAAGAAACGATAGAGTCTTTAGATTATGCCTTATCTTATGACGATAAGAACACAACCGCTTTATGTTTGTATGCGAGAATACAAGCCGAGCAACTGTTTCATTATGAGGAAGCTAAAAATTATTACCAACAAGCCTTAGGTATAAATATTAATGCGATTGAAGTGTATCCTTTTTACATTCAAACCTTGTTGTGGAATGAAGATTTTGAGGAAGCAGCTACCTTGATTGACTTTGCTTTAACGGTAAAAGGAATCAATAAGGTAGAAATTTTGATGAAGAAAATTCAGTTTTTAGAGATAAAAAAAGAGTTTAAAGCAGCCAAAAAAATATTAAAAGAGCTACAGTTACTAGTAATTTCAAATGAATATACATATTATTTGGAAGAAACTAAGAAAAGAATCAATGAAAAAATAGCCCTTCTAAAACCAAAAAAGAAAAAAGGTAAGAAATCTAAAAAAGACAAGAAGAAAAAAGGATGCTAAATGGCATCCTTTTTTTTGTTTGCCAAAAGAAAATCAAGTATTTTTGAGTACAACAATCATGAAATGAACGAGATTTTAGTTACCAATTTTTGGAAAAGAACACTTCATAATCAACTGGACCAAGATACCACTTGGGATGAAGAAACAGGTTATTTGTATCGTTTAGGAATTAGCATGGAGCTTACTTTGCAATTTATATATGAATCTAAACCTAGTTTAGAAGATTTTAAGCAATGGATTAGTACCAATAGTAAAGTATTTGATTCCGAAAAATATGATGAAAATGTACTTACTGCTGAAGATTTGCAATTTTGGGAAACCAATGGATACGTGATTATAAAAAATGCCATTCCAATGCAGGATTGTTTAGAAACGCAAGAAGCAATTTGGAATTTTTTACAAAAAGACCCAGAAGATAGTAGTACGTGGTATACGTTTCACGAAGCTCAAAAAGGATTGATGGTGCATTTTTTTAATCATCCTATTTTAGAAAAAAATCGAGCGTCTTTGAAAATTAAAAAAGCATACGAACAGTTATACGGTACGGATACAATTTTTAAAACAATAGATAAAGTCAGTTTTAATCCACCTATTACAGAGCATTATTCTTTCTTAGGAAGTAATTTACATTGGGATGTGAGTTTACAACAACCGATTCCTTTTCGTTTACAAGGGTTGTTGTATTTGTCAGATTGCGGTGAAAATGATGGCGCTTTTCATTGTGTTCCAGGTTTTCATCATAAAATTGAAAGTTGGATGCAAGCTTTAGGACCTAATGATAATCCTAGAACAATAGCATTAGAAACATTAAAACCAGAACCTATTACAGGAAATGCTGGTGATTTTATCATATGGCATCAAGCTTTGCCACATTGTGCCACACCGAATAGAGGTAGCAAACCGAGACTGGTGCAATATTTAACCTATTTTACTGAAAATTACAAAGAAGCAGAAGAATGGATTTAATATCTTGATTCATTTATGTTAATTATAACATCATAATCAACCTTTTTTTTGACAATTTATTAAAGAAAAGTTAAACTTATTAACAAATTTTCTTAATAAAAAAATAAACTAGAAGATTGTTTCGTTATCCTAAAAAGATATTTTTGCAAACGCAAACAACAACTATAAAAAAAAAGATTATGAAAAAAGTAAAATTAGGCCTTCTTATGGCAATGGTCGCGTCTTCTTCAATGATGATGGGACAGCAGTCAGTTTCTCTAGAGGAGAATAAATTTGAAATGAAAACAATTGTTGCTGAAAAGAATCAAAATAGCAACGAAAGTACTTCGGATAAAGTTCTAATAACTAGTGATATCAAAATGTTTCCAAATCCAGCAAGTGATTTAGTTACACTTCAAGGAGTTAAAGTAGATGATCAAATTAGTATTACTGACAATAAAGGAAAAACGAGACTTCAAATTAAAGCAAAAGCTGAAGTTGAAATTATTCCAATCGACTTTTTAGAATCAGGAATTTATTTATTAGCAATCAATGGTGAAAAAAGAAGGTTGATTGTTGAAAATAAATAAAAAGGTATTTATAAATAAAAAAGGCAATGCATTCGCATTGCCTTTTTTTATCTCTTGAGAGTAAATGTGCTTTTAAATCGTTATTATTTACCTGAAATTAAGAAAATGACACAAATTCATCAGAATATAAAACAGATAGAGTAATTTTGTATCGATATTATTCTATGAAAGCAGATTTATTACTTATAACACCTCCTTTTACTCAACTGAATACTCCGTATCCAGCCACGGCTTATTTAAAAGGATTTTTAAATACGAAAGCCATTTCTTCCTTTCAAATGGATTTAGGAATTGAAGTAATTTTAGAATTATTTTCTAAATCTGGATTAACCAATATTTTTCAATTTGCTTCCGTACAATCAAAACAAACTAAAGAAAAATGGTCAGAAAATGCCCAACGTATTTTTGCACTAGAAAATGAATATGCTAAAACCATAGATGCGGTGCTTGAATTTCTACAAGGGAAAAATGCTTCTTTGGCAAGGCAAATTTGTAGTGGTAATTTTTTGCCAGAAGCTTCACGATTTAACGCTTTTAATGAAGATGAAGAGGGTTTTACTTGGGCTTTTGGCGCCATGGGGATGCAAGATAAAGCCAAACATTTGGCTACGCTTTATTTAGAAGATATTTCAGATTTTATAGTAGAATGTATCGATGCTAATTTTGGTTTTAGTCGTTATGCGGAACGATTAGGAAGAAGTGCTAATTCTTTTGATGAGTTATACAATGAATTACAAAAAGAACCTACTTACATCGATACTATAACTTTGCAAATTTTAAAAGAAAAAGTAGTAGCAGTTGAGCCAAAACTAATCTTATTTTCTGTTCCTTTTCCAGGTAACTTGTATAGTGCTTTTCGATGTGCTCAATGGATTAAAGAAATTAACCCTGCTATCAAAATTGCTATGGGTGGTGGTTTTCCAAACACAGAACTAAGAGATGTAAAAGACAAACGCGTTTTTGAGTTTTTTGATTTTATTACATTAGATGATGGAGAATTACCAGTAGAATTGTTATATAATTTTGTCAACTCTAACGAAAATGAGTACGAATTCAAACGCACCTTCCTACTGGAAAAAGAGGAAGTAGTTTACAAGAATACCACTTTAAAGAAAGACTATAAACAAAGTGAAATTGGTACTCCTGATTATACGGATTTATTATTGAACCAATATATTTCAGTCATTGAAATAGCCAATCCCATGCACAGCTTATGGAGTGATGGTAGATGGAACAAGTTAACCATGGCACACGGTTGTTATTGGGGAAAATGTACATTTTGTGATATATCGCTTGATTATATTAAAGTGTACGAACCTATTGCGGCTAAACTTTTAGTGGACCGAATGGAAGAGTTAATTGCACAAACTGGAGAAACTGGCTTTCATTTTGTGGATGAAGCGGCACCACCAGCTTTAATGCGTGAAGTAGCATTAGAAATTTTGAAGAGAAATTTGGTGGTAACCTGGTGGACAAACATACGCTTCGAAAAAAGTTTCACTTCCGATTTATGTTATTTATTAAAAGCTTCTGGTTGTATTGCAGTTTCAGGTGGTTTAGAAGTTGCTTCCGATCGCTTGTTGGAACTCATAAAGAAGGGAGTAACTGTGGAACAAGTGGCTCAGGTTACTCGAAATTTTACGGTGAATGGCATTATGGTGCATGCTTATTTAATGTATGGTTATCCAACGCAAACGGTTCAAGAAACCATTGATAGTTTGGAAATGGTGCGTCAACTTTTCGAATTAGGAATTATTCAATCGGGTTTTTGGCACCAATTTGCAATGACAGCACATAGTCCAGTTGGGCTCGACCCAGATGCCTTTGGGGTTATTCCACAACAAAATGGAACGAGCTTTAGCGAAATGGCGAAGCAAATTACTTTTGCAAACAACGATATCGCATTCAAAGATAAAACGGGTATTGATCATGAAAAATTTAGCTTTGGATTGAAAAAATCATTGTTCAATTACATGCACGGTGTTTGTTTTGATTATGAGTTGCAAGATTGGTTCGATTTTAAAATTCCAAATACTAGAATTGATCCTAATTTTATTTCCAATTGCTTGGAAAAAGAAGAAAATTTTACTTTAAAATTAAATGCAAAAGTGATTTGGTTAGGAAATTTGCCCGAAATAAAACATTTTACCAAATCCAAAAAAGGAAAATCTTGGAAAATGATACAGTTGCTTTTTCACGATAAAAGCACTTTTTTTGAAATTGTATTGGAAGAGGAAAACGGCTTATGGTTGTATGATTTTCTACAAACAAATACACCTCAAAATAGCAGTAAACGAACTTTAAGCCAAATGAAAATGGAGTATGAAACACACTTCGATGATTTTGAATTATTTTGGTATGCCAAACCCATGCAAACTATTCGGAATAACGGTTTATTAGTGTTGTGATTTTTTTTCATTTTAAATTAGATAAATTAGATGTTTCTTTTTGAAATATTTAATTTTTTAACTAAGTTTATTGATTAAATTGATTATATGTCATTTACAGCTGCTAGAAAAAACCTAAGAGTTACCACTTACTCTAAAGTAGTCTTTGTATTACTTGTAGTCTCGTTTGGATTTATCCTACTTTTTGCAGCGTTATTCTATTTCAATCAAAAGCAAGAAAAGGAATTTTACCAAACATCTTCTTTAGGTTTAGAAAGAGAAATTAATGGCTTAATTGATTTGAATTCCGATTCCTATATTTCTTTAATTAATGAAATAACCTATTGGGATGATTTGGTGGATTTTGTTCATACGAAAGATATCGAATGGTTTGATAATTCTGTGGTATACTTAATTGATTCTTACAAAGTAGATTATATTGATGTGTATACGATGCAAGAAGAATTTGTAAGTAAAGCTTCTACAACAAAAATCAATTCTAAAGATTTTATTCCAAAAGAAGTATTTCCTAAGCTTAAAAATGAAAAATTAATTAAATTTTATGCAAAAATCCCAGAAGGTATTGTCGCAGTTTATGGAGCTACAATTCATTCTTCAATAGATCCCTTTAAAAACAAGACAGCGCCACAAGGCTACTTTTTTATTGCTAAACTATTAGATAAAAAATATTTTTTAAATATTCAAAATGTTAGTAGTGCCAAAGCGGAATTTTATGATTCTCAAAAGAAAATAGAAGCCAAAACCATTTATTATATTAAAGATTTAAAAGATATTAATGGAAACAAAATAGCTTCCTTGTTTTTTCAAAGAGAAGCTAAAGTTGATTTTTCAAATACAAGAAAGATACTTTATATTATGCTGATAGCGTTTTGTCTTTCCATTTTAATCTTTTTCTATTATGCAAAAAAATGGGCACAACGACCCATACGTTTAATAAAAGAAGTTTTAGAAAAAGGCAATGTGTCAGCAATTGATTCTTTAAAAAGAATTAGAGGTGAATTCAGATACATTGGAAAACTATTTGAACAAAATTTCAATCAGAAAATTCAACTGGAAAAGACCAAAAAGAAAGCAGAAGAAAGTGATAAACTCAAATCAGCTTTCTTAATGAATCTTTCTCATGAAATTCGAACCCCTATGAATGCCATTATGGGATTTTCGGATTTGTTATTAAAGAAAGATTTAAAAGAAGATGAAAAAGAGGAATATTTGAAAATTATTCAGAAAAGCGGAAAAAATCTAATCGATATTATCGATGATTTAGTGGAAATGTCAAAAATTGATTCCGATTTAATAGAGCCTAAATATAGTAGTATTGATTTAAAAAACATGATTCAAGCTACTTTTGAATCGATAAAAATTACCGTTCCCTCGTATAAAAATATTGACTTTAAATTAATTGTACCCAAAGATACTTCAACTCAAAATGTGGTCACAGATGTAGTGAAACTAAACCAAGTAATTACAAATTTACTCACTAATGCGATTAAATTTACAGACGAAGGTTTTATAGTATTGGACTACGAATTTGACTTCAAAAAGAATCAAATTCATTTTACTGTCAAAGATTCTGGAAAAGGAATTCCAGATGAATTACAAGAAACAATTTTTTCTAGATTTAATAAAGTAGATTTTATTTCGGATCAAGACAATAAGGGATTAGGACTAGGTTTAGCTATTTCAAAAGCGTATATAGAAATGTTAGGAGGAACCATCAGTCTAAAATCTGAAGTAGGAGTAGGCTCTACTTTTTCATTTTCAATTCCTTTACAATTTGATTCAGAAACGACACTGGAAGCCCAACCTATTTACGAAGATATAAGTCTTGGAGATGAAGAAATTATTTTAGTAGCTGAAGATGATAATATCAATTATTTATTGATTGAAAAATTATTAAAGCTGTTGAATTTTAAAGTGGTTAGAGCTAAAAATGGACAGGAAGCTGTTGAAATATGTAAGCAAAATAAAGAAGTTGATTTAATTTTAATGGATATCAAAATGCCAAGTGTAGATGGTCATGAAGCGTTTACCAAAATTAGAGAGTTCAATAAAGATATCCCTATAGTTGCACAAACTTCTTATTCGTTTCCTGAAGAAATTGAAAAAATTAACAAAACAGGGTTTAATGACTTTATTTCTAAACCTATTGATAAAGATAAACTCTACATTATTATTAGAAAATACATTCAAAATAAGTGAGAAATCAAAACAAACTATCTTTTTGTTTCTTTTTTACCATTTGATTTTTAAATTTGTAAAAAGGATGCTCACAGCTAATAAGTTTTACTCGTTAGAGGTTTAGAAAATCCATGTACTAAAATAACTTACATGAAATACAATAGGTGTGGTAAAAGTGGTTTGTTATTACCGCAAATTTCTTTAGGATTGTGGCATAATTTCGGTTCGGTAGATCGTTTTGAAAATGCTCAAGATATTGCTTTAACTGCTTTTGATAAAGGAATTACTCATTTTGATTTAGCCAATAATTATGGGCCAGTACCTGGTTCAGCAGAGGAAAATTTTGGTAAAATAGTTCAAAATAATTTCAATGGATTTTTAAGAGACGAATTAGTCATTACGACCAAAGCCGGATTTAAAATGTGGGAAGGACCTTATGGAGAATGGGGCTCTAGAAAGTATTTGATTTCTAGTTTAAATCAAAGTCTTAAAAGAATGAAATTAGAATATGTGGATATATTCTATTCGCATCGTCCAGATCCTAATACACCTTTAGAAGAAACCATGTCTGCTTTAGATTATGCCGTTCGTTCAGGAAAAGCTATATATGCTGGTATTAGTAATTACAATGCAGAGGAAACGGAAAAAGCAGTGGCTATTTTGAAAGACCTTGGAACTCCATGTATTGTGCACCAAGCAAAATATTCTCTATTCGAACGTTGGGTAGAAGAAGGTTTACTCGATATTTTGGATACCAAAGGAATGGGTTGTGTTGCTTTTTCTCCTTTGGCACAAGGTTTGTTAACTACTAAGTATTTAAAAGGGATTCCTGAAAATTCAAGAGCAGCAAATCCTAATGGACATTTGCAATCTTCAGAAATTACAGAAGATAAAATCAAAAAAATTAATGCGTTGCACGCAATTGCTTTAGAAAGAGGACAAACTTTAGCACAAATGGCTATTGCTTGGTTGCTCAAAAAAGAAACGATTACTTCAGTAATTGTAGGTGCCAGTTCCGTAAATCAATTGTTGGATAATTTAGGAAGCTTAGATAAATTAGCTTTTTCTAATCAAGAGTTACAACAAATAGAAAATATATTAAAATAAATCGCTGTACTATTCGTTAAAGACAGAACGAAAACATAGTATAAAAGGTCATAAAAGATGAATAAATTAAAAGTAGTTTTCTTTTTTTTATTACTAATACATAATGTAGCTTTTGGACAAGCTTCCTTTGAGCATACGGTTGCTTCGGGTGAAACCATGTATGCTATAGCGAGAAAATATAATACTACTGTTGCGATTCTTTACCAACTCAATCCTAAATTAAAAGATAAGACCTTACAGGTTAATGCGATAGTGAAAGTGCCTTCCAAAAACGAGAACGAAAAAGAAGTTGGTACCCATGAAGCGATCACTGTTGTGCCTGATTCACATAGGGTTGCCAAAGGGGAGTCCTTTTATAGTATTTCAAAAAAATACAATTTATCCATAACGGATTTAGAAGCTTTAAATCCTAAGATAAAGCCTAAAAAGCTTAAAGAAGGTGTGGTTTTAAAAATAAAAAATGAAGCATTAAAAATTACCGAAGAGCAACAAGAAACAGCAATAGTGGCCGTTGATGTGAACCCTAAAAATGAGGAAGTTGTTCCAGAAACTATCCCTTTAGAAATTAAAAAAGATGCAACGTTTACGCTTTTGCACACTATTAAACGTAAAGAAACCAAGTACGGAGTTGCTAAATTATATGGAATAAGTATTCGTGAGTTAGAAGCGTTAAACCCTAATTTGCCTTCCGATTTTCCTGTTGGTTATGAGTTAATAATCAAAAAAGATGCTGTAGAGACTACAGTAGCTTCTAATACGGAACTATCTTATGAGGAAGAAGACACTGTTGATAAAATGTCTAAAGAGTTTATGTCAAAAGCAGATTTGTTAGTGGAAAAAGCTTCTGAATATATTGGAATACGTTATAAGTATGGCGGTGATACACCTAAGGGATTTGATTGTTCTGGATTAATGTGTACTACTTTTAAAGAAATAGATTTAAGTTTACCAAGAACTTCTTCTGAACAAGCTACTTTTGGAGAAAAAATAAAAATGAAAGAATCCCAAAAAGGAGATTTAATCTTTTTTGCAACTGGAAGAAAAAATCGTATTTCTCATGTGGGTTTAATTACGGAAGTAAATGAAGATGAAATTAAATTCATACACGCATCAACTTCTTCAGGAGTAATGATTTCTTCTAGTAAAGAACCCTATTATGCGTCTAGAATTATTCAAGTAAATCGTGTTTTAAACGAATAATTTTAAATTTTACTGTCTTAAAATAAATTGTTTTCTCAAAATTCGTATTTGTTTTTAGCTTTTTCAGATTATGTCTTTTTACATTTTAGATAAAGTTGTAGTTTTGAGAATATAAAATCATTTTCCAAAACTGAAATTATAAATAGATTTTCTATGAGTACTTCACCAGAACACGATCAAAAGATTGCCAAATTAACAGTTGCTTCTGTATGGCCACATTATATTACAAAAGTTGAAAAAAAAGGAAGATCAATTCAGGAACTTTACGAAGTGGTTACATGGCTTACAGGATATTCACAACAAGAAATAGATAGACATATAGCTTCAAAACAGACCTTTGAAACATTTTTTAAGGAGGCAAAATTAAACCCTAATGCCAGTTTGATTACTGGTGTTATTTGTGGGTATCGAATAGAAGAAATACAAACACCTTTAACGCAGCAGGTTCGTTATTTGGATAAACTAGTAGATGAGTTAGCCAAAGGGAAGAAAATGGAAAAAATATTACGAAAAGGGTAGGTGTATTTAAAACAGAAACACTTTCAAATTTATTAATTAAAAAAAACAATATTATGTTACAACTTGGAATGATAGGTATTTGGCAACTATTACTTATAGTTATTTTTTTTATGACACTTTTGCTGATGATTTTAGCTTTAATAGATATTTTAAAAAGTGAATTTACAGGAAATAATAAAATCATATGGGTCATACTTGTTCTTTTTACTGGGTTTTTCGGTGCTTTATTATATTTTTTTATTGGTAGAAAGCAAAAAATAAAGGAAGAATTTTAGTTGTATTTTTTAGGAAATTAAGGTTGTTTTAATATTAAATGCATATCCAATGGATCCAGATATAGAAAATTTACTTACAGCTGAAAATGAACATATTGTTAAGCTTCAGGAAATTGTAAAAAAAGCAATTGAAGATGAAAATCTAATTGTGCAAAACCTATTAAATCCTCCCAAAGAAATTGTTACCAGAGGACAAAATATTTCGGATAAAGTAGCCCGATTTGGTGGTAGCTGGTTTTTTATTATTTCATTTTTATTTCTTTTGACAGTTTGGATACTTTTTAATGTTTTGGTACCAAAAGGAGATGAATTTGATCCTTATCCTTTTATTTTGATGAATTTAGTTTTGTCTTGTGTAGCTGCTTTACAAGCACCTATTATCATGATGAGTCAGAATAGGCAAGAAGAAAAAGACAGAAAAAGAAGCGAAAATGATTATCTTATTAATTTAAAAGCAGAGTTAGAAGTACGAGCCTTAAATCAGAAATTAGATGTGTTGGTGCAAGAACAAATTAAAGTGCTTTTTGAGAGTCAAGCCAAACAAATGGAAATTTTGAAGCGAATTGAAATGCATTTAAAGAACCTTAAATAAGAATCAATTCATTGAAATAAAAAATCCTATTATTCATAAGAGTAATAGGATTTTTTAAAAAAAATGGTTAGTTATTACAGTAAATTAATCCTTATGTTGGCAAACATAGATCTTATCTAATTATTATATTTGATAGTAAAATTACTTAGACTGGTTGAAGTAACATTTAAAATAGAGGAAGTATCTGGATTAGTAGTTACTAATTTAACAAATGCATGTAAAAGAATTACTTTGTATGTTTTCATATTGTATTAAAGATTTGAGTACTCATTTAATTTATATGTGGTTAAAAACAGTAATTCGATGTAAATATATAAAAAAAAGTTAATCAAATGTTAAAAAAGTATATTTTTTCTGTAATGTTTTTTCAGTTATAGTTTTATAAAACTACAGTTTACATTAATTACCTTTTAATCTTATAAACAATCTTTTTAATAACTCAGAATAATTATCAGGTTGCTTTTGAGCCAAAGTATAAGTGCCGTCTTTTTCAAATTCTAATGGGAAGAAAAATTCTGCTTGTTCATTTTTAATAGCGATAGGCCCAAATTTTGTTCCGTAAATCATCATTTTTCCATTTTCTTCACGAGCCAATGCATAACCTTCCGTAAAATTGAAGAAAGGTTCTAATTCTTTAATTTTTTGTTTGCTTTCTAAAAAAGGAACATTGTTCCTTTCATAATGAAAGTCAAGTGTTTTTTTAGTGTCAAACAAACTGTAATCTGCAAAATAAAGGCCATCATTGGTTTTAATAATTCCTTGCCAAAGAATGGTATTAAAAGGAGTCGGGACGATTTTTAATTGAGTATAATGTATGTTTTGTCTTTCTAATTCTTTTTTAAAATGATGACGCACATATAAATTGGTACACAATCCAAATACTAAATAAGCAGTAGATAGTAGCAAAGACCATTGAATTACTAAATGCCTTTTGGGATTCGTATTTTTCATGAAAAGCAAAATAATACAGCCAATTAATAACCAAATTGTATATAGTGGATCAATCACAAAAACATTATCTAAACTGTAAAAAGATTTGCTTACAGGATATAAAATACGGGTTCCATAAGTAGTACAAATATCTAGTAAAGGATGAGTAAATAAAGCTAGAAATGAAGCCCAAAACCAAGAAAGATAAGAGGTATTATATTTGTAGGAAAACCACTTAGCGAAGAGTAAACTCAATACTAAGGAAAAAAAAATGGAGTGTGAAAAAGCCCTGTGAATGGCTAATTGTTGAATAGGATCGAAAAAGGAATTTAGTACCACATCTAAATCAGGAATAGTTCCTAAAATTGCACCATAAAGTAAAGCTCTTTTACCAATTTCTTTGTCTTTTACTAATGCAAAAGTTGCAGCACCCAAAACAATTTGTGATAGTGAATCCATAATAATGTATTACTAATTATACTTTTTCAATAGTACAAATGTAAGGCAATACATAAAAGTACCCTAGTATGTCAATAACAAATTAAAGTTAAAATTAAGGACCTCTTAAAGGCTAACAGTATATAGATTTTAAACCACTAATTGATTAATCTGTTCCGCTAATTTTCGATCTTTTTCTGTAACCGTGTTACCTGCATCGTGCGTAGTAAGTGTAATATCAACTTTGTTGTACACATTTTTCCATTCTGGATGATGATTCATTTTTTCTGCTAAAAAAGCCACTTTAGTCATAAAAGCAAAAGCTTCCATAAAATTTTTAAATTCAAAGCTTTGCTGTAAACTATTGTTATTTTCTTTCCACATGATTTTGTTTTTTGTTATTATAAAGGTAGTTATTTATCTTTTAAAGTTTGCATGAAGCCCGTTTTAATCGGTCATTAATTGCTTTGCCTTGTTCTTTTTCAGGAAATAATTGAGTTATAATAGCATCATAATTTTTAGAATCTATATGAATCAAAGTTCTATATAAGTTTTTTGCGGCTTGTTTTAAATCTTTTTTTTCTGAGAGCATGTAAGTTGCTTTAATTTTAGGATGTATGTATTTTTTGTTAAAACTTAAATATGCTAAAGATGATAAAGATGTCTCTTCTAAAAAGGTAGCCAAATCATCAATTATATACAAAGGAATTGTTGGTGCATAATGTTTGGAAAACATGCCAGGAGCATCGGGTAAAGTACTTGTATTATTTTTGATTTTAATTGGACCAACAACTTTTTCTATTGTTTCAACTGGTAAAGCACCCAATCGATACAAAACTGGCTCTTTATTTTCAAAACCGATTATAGTAGATTCAAGCCCTTTTTTACATTCATCACCATCTAAAATAAAAGGGATTTCACTCTCAAAATAACCTTTCACGTGATTGGCATTTGTTGGACTAACTCTATTAGAAGGATTAGCACTTGGAGCTGCAAGAGGAAAAGATAAGCAATTTAATAATTGTAAAGCCATCTCATGAGCTGGAACACGAAGCGCAACAGTATCTTTATAGGCACTAATATAAGAAGGAATTTTTTCAGATTTAGGTAAAACTAAAGTTAAAGGTCCTGGCCAAAATGTTTCTGCTAGTAATAAAGCTTTTTCTGGCGCATCAAAAGTGTATTGAGCCAATTCATCTTTAGACTTAATGTGAACTATTAAAGGATTCGTTAAAGGCCTCTTTTTAATACTATAAATGGAACGTATAGCAGATTCATCATAAATATTCGCAGCTAATCCATAAACCGTTTCTGTAGGAATAGCTATAATTTTGCTTTGTTCTAGATACTTTTTAGCTTCAAGAATGTTGGTGCTAATTTTCATACTATTAAGGATTACAATAATTACAGTACATAGGTACTTCTACTTTTTTTTGATGAGGAAAAAAAGATTCTTTTTCAAAAGCACATTTTTTGCATTTATAAACCCAGGATAATGTAGATTTCGTAGGTAAATTGCAAGAAGAACAACGCAAACCAGGTTTTACAATCGCAATATCAAATCCTGGTGTTTTACAAGAAGGACAACAAGATTGTATTTTAGAAATTAATTGTTGAGTGGCTTTTTTAATTACTTGCATCCTGCTAGGATTCATATGAGCACGCATATCCGTTTCTACATAAATTTTTGAAAAGTTTTCTTTTAAATATTCAAATTGGTTTATTAAAACTTTTTCTGACTGAATTCCTTTATAAATAAGTGTGGGCTTTTTCTCGGAAGATTTAAGAATTAAAGCATGTGTGGGAAAAGAAGCTTTTTCAGCAAAAGCAAGTAATTCTTGCAAATTAGTAATCGTTTCGCCTCCAAAATTAGTAGCAGTACACAACTCTTTAGCTACAATTTCTATGTTGTTCTTTAAATCCAATAGCATAATGAACTCTTCATCAGCTGCTGAAAAAAACAAAGTAGGATGCATTCCAAAAGATCCTTCACTACCAAGAACTAAATCACATTGATGTAATTTTGCTGTTCTAATACATTTTTCTCTTAAAGTATCTAATGCAGCTGATGTTCTTTCTATTTCACCAGAAAAAGTGCCTAAGGAATCAGTATTAAATAAAGTATTAGTGAAACAAGTTACTCCTATTTCTTTTTCTAAAATAGGAGCTATAACTTGTTCTTTTTTATGCTGAGTGGCAATAACTAATTTTCTTCCTTTAAACATGATTCTGCATCACTTTAATACTAATTATACCATCTATTTGAACGGAATTACCTTCTTCAAATTGTTGATTCATAAATTGAATTACTTTTTCTCTAGCTTGATTGAGTTCTTCAATTCTATTTTCCGAATAGGTAATACTTCCAGCATTTCTTTCGCTAATACTAAACGCTTGTTGTTGATGGTATTTTATTTTACTATTCAATAAACTGAAAAGCACTTCTTTTGCTTCTTCTAAATTAAATGTTCCTTTTACTAATTGGAATTCAATAGCTTCTTTCATTGTTTTGATTTTTTGGGATTGTTAGAAAAAATCATGATTATGTTTAAATTGTATAAAATCAATAAACTAATAATGAAATGTTCTTTAATGGTTTTTGTAACATTGGATTGGATGCCAACTATGGATACTGACAAGATTACCAAAGTCAAGATTATTATTTTATATTTCATATCATTTTTATAATTTGTATCGATAACTACCCGACTAAAATTAGAAATCGGGTAGTTATTCATTTTTATTGACCTTGACCTAAAGAATAAGCTTGTATACCATCAAACTCATATAGATTTTCTGTTTTAATAACATCTATCTTAGCTTCGTGTGCACGTGTTAAAAGAGTAAGAATTTGATTTTTAAACATTACTTTGCCTTTTGTTGGTTTAAAACGACATCTCCAATGATCTGTGCAATAGGTTTCTTCAAAACCGTTTGGCCATACTTTAATACCTCTATTTGTTATCATTGTTAATTCTTTATTTTCCGTATTAATTCCTTGCATAATTCTAGCAATTTCATTTGGATCAGTTCCATTCCAGTGTACAAACAAATCAATTCCAACTAATACTTTTTCTTGAGGTGTTTTTTTGGTGTATTTTGGGAGATGAAGTACAGCATCTTTCGCATAGTTTACTTCTTTTAATTGTTTAGGTCGTTTGCCCAGATTTTCTATTACAGCTTGAGCAAATTCTTTTGTTCCTACTTTTTTTGTGCTCACATTTTCTTTGAATATGTCATAAGTGTGAATACCTTGTTCAATTGTAGTTAGCCAAGCATTTTGAATTTTTTCTGCAATTTCGGTTTGTCCAATGTGCGACAACATCATGATGGCACCTTGTAGAAGACCTGAAGGGTTTGCCATATTTTGACCCGCTCTTCTGGGTGCCGAACCATGAATTGCTTCAAACATAGCACATTCTTCTCCTATATTTGCAGAGCCTGCTAATCCTACTGAACCTGCTATTTGTGCTGCAACATCAGAAAGTACATCACCGTATAAATTTAAAGTAACAATCACATCAAAAACTTCTGGTGTATCAGCCATTTTTGCTGCACCGATGTCTATAATCCAATGTTCATTTTCGATTTCAGGATATTCTAAAGCAATTTCATCAAATACTTTGTGAAATAAGCCGTCTGTTTGTTTCATAATATTGTCTTTAGTGAAGCAGGTAACCTTTTTTCTTCCATTTACTCGAGCATATTCAAAAGCATATCGAATAATTTTTTCACAACCTGGTCTGCTAATTAATTTTAAGCATTGTACTACTTCATCTGTTTGCTGGTGCTCAATTCCGGCATATAAATCTTCTTCATTTTCTCTTACAATTACGATATCCATATTTGGATGTTTCGTTTCTACAAAAGGATGTAAGCTTGTACAAGGTCTTACATTAGAATACAATCCTAAAAATTTACGTGTCGTTACATTTAGACTTTTATACCCTCCACCTTGAGGAGTAGTTATTGGAGCTTTTAGAAAAATTTTATTTTTTCTAATGACGTCCCAAGATTCATTGGTAATTCCTGAAGTATTTCCACTTAAATATACTTTTTCACCAACTTCAATTTCGTCAATTTCTAATTGAGCTCCTGCGGCTTTTAAAATGTCTAAGGTAGCATCCATAATTTCTGGACCAATTCCGTCTCCTTTTGCAACTGTAATTCGTGTCATAATAAATTGTTTTTTTAAAATTAACAGGGCAAATGTCGAAACAAATAATTATAAATTTTTATTTATATTTGTAATACTTAATATAAAAAATATTTATGAATTATACTTTGCATCAATTGCAAATTTTTTTGAAAATAGTGGAGACTAAGAGTATCACTAAAGCAGCTGAAGATTTACATTTGACACAACCAGCTGTCTCTATTCAATTGCGTAATTTTCAGGATCAATTTGAGATTCCATTAACGGAAATTATTGGAAGACAGTTATATATTACTGATTTTGGTAAAGAAATAGCTACCATTGCAAAACGTATTAATAAAGAAATTCAAGAAATTTCATTTAAAACACTAGCTTATAAGGGCTATTTGACAGGAACTTTAAAAATATCTGTGGTGTCTACTGGGAAATATATCATTCCTTATTTTTTATCTGATTTTTTAAAAAGACATCCAGGTATCGAATTGCAATTAGATGTTACTAATAAGTCTAAAGTTATCCAAAGTCTAGAAAATAATGAAGTAGATTTTGCATTGGTTTCCATTTTACCTGAATCATTATCTGTTTTTAATGAAGAATTAATGCAGAATAAATTATTTTTAGTTGCCAATAAGGATTTTTGTATTCCACAAAAGGGTTTACAAATTAAAGATTTGACAAAATATGCAATTATTTATAGAGAGAAAGGTTCGGGAACACGTTTTACCATGGAACGTTTTTTTGAAAAGCATAATATTATCATTAATAATACATTAGAATTAACCTCAAATGAAGCTGTCAAACAAGCTGTTATAGCGGGATTAGGGTTGTCTATTATGCCGTTAATTGGGATAAAAAATGAGCTTCAAAAAGGAGATTTACAAATTATTCCTTTAAAAAAATTGCCTTTAATGACTACTTGGAATCTAATTTGGCAATCTCAAAAATCGCTATCACCTATTGCCAAAGAATATCTAAAATTCATAAAAGAAGAAAAACAAAAAATTATCCATGCAACTTTTAATTGGTATGAAGACTACAGCTAATTAGCGTAACCAAAAATGAAATTCACGTTCCATTTCTTGTTTGAAATGTTTTACAGAAGATTTAATTATAAAAAAGGGAATACCTATCATAAATGCAGCGTGTACAATAAGAAAAGGAATAGGGAAAAATGCGAAATTAGTATCTTTAAAGGATATCACTAAAAGTATAGTAAAACCGAATAAATATGAAAATACGATAAATACAAAGAAAAATTTCATAAAAGGAGTGATGCCATTTATTTCAATATCTAATTTGATATCGTTTATATTCTCTATTATTTTACCAGTTGCAATAGGGCTTTGTCTTCTATTATTGAAAAGTTGTTGTTTCTTTTGAATTTTAAAAGTTGAATTATCAAGGTTACCTTTGTATAATTTTGTACCGCCTGAAAAAGCTTCAAAAGGACTAAAAGACAAATTTGATGGTTCAACATTTTCTTTAAACTTTTCAATAAATGTAGCTTTATTACAATTTAATTTCAAGCTTAAGGTATCAATAAGCATGTATTTTCTTAGAAATGAATCCATTAATTTTATATTTTGTACAAATTATTAATTGACGGGTTCTGCATACAAATCAAATTCTGTGGCATCCGTAATTTTTAATTGTACAAAATCGCCTGTTTTTAAATAGTGCTTTGAAGCTTCAACTAATACTTCATTATCAACATCTGGACTATCAAATTCGGTTCTACCAATGAAATACTCACCTTCTTTTCTATCAATAACACATTTGAAAACTTTACCAATTTTTTCTTGATTTAATTCCCAAGAAATTTGTGCTTGAATATCCATAATTTCCATAGCACGTTGTTGTTTTACCTCGTCTGGAACATCGTCAATTAGACTATAAGCATGTGTGTTTTCTTCATGAGAATAGGCAAAACAGCCTAAACGCTCAAATCGCATTTCGGTTACCCAATCTTTTAAAATTTGAAAATCTTCTTCCGTTTCACCAGGATAACCCACAATTAAGGTAGTACGAATTGCCATTTCTGGAACGGCTTTTCTAAAGTCTTTTAAAAGGTTGGTCGTTTTTTCGTAAGTAGTTCCTCTTCGCATTGATTTTAAAACACTATCCGAAATATGTTGTAGTGGAATATCAATATAATTACAAATTTTAGGCTCTTTCTTCATTAAATCTAAAACTTCCATTGGAAAACCTGTTGGGAAAGCATAATGCAAACGAATCCATTCAATACCTTCTACTTTTATTAAAGCTTCTAATAACTCGGCTAAGTTTCTCTTTTTGTAAATATCTAATCCATAATAGGTTAAATCCTGAGCAATTAGAATTAACTCTTTCACGCCGTTTTTAGCTAATTTTTCAGCTTCAATTACTAATTTTTCAATAGGAGTAGAAACGTGTTTTCCTCGCATTAAAGGAATAGCACAAAAACTACATGGTCGGTCACAACCTTCTGATATTTTTAAATAGGCATAATTTTTTGGAGTTGTGGTTAAACGTTCCCCAATCAATTCATGTTTATAATCGGCTCCTAATGCCTTTAATAAAAGCGGAAGTTCGGTAGTTCCAAAAAATTGGTCTACATTCGGTATTTCCTTTTCTAAATCAGGTCTGTATCTTTCAGATAAACAGCCAGTAACAAATACTTTGTCTACTAAGCCTTGTTCTTTTTTATCAGCATATTCTAAAATCGTATTAACCGATTCTTCTTTAGCATTGTCAATAAATCCGCAAGTGTTAATTACAATAATGTTGCCTTCATCTTTTGTAGCTTCATGAGTCACTTCTTTGCCGTTAGCTTTTAGTTGTCCCATTAAAACTTCACTATCATACACATTTTTAGAACATCCTAGTGTAATTACATTGATTTTATTTTTCTTTAACGATTTGGTTCTCATATATTTAAAATTCACCTGAAGATTTAGGGCGCAAAATTACATAAAATTATTCATTAGAAGCATCAGGCTTGCGAGTTTTTTAAAAGTTTGTTTTTTGAAGTTAAAGCTTAAATCTTCACTTATTTTTGTTTTTGGTAAGGCTGTACGTTTTAATTTGATTATGACAGAAAAAATATGTCAATAAAAAATCCTTCATTAAAGAAGGATTTGAATAAAAACTTACTGCTTTATAATTTTAAAAATTAATAGAGTAGGTAAGAGTAACGTTATTTTGTATAGCTCTAACTCTTGCTGTATCAGTCATGCCGGAAGAAATGAATCTTTGATTGTAATTTCTATAACTGTAGGAATAGGCTAAATCTAGTTTGCTATCTCCAAAATTATAACCTAAACCACCAGAATAGCCTGTTAAATCGCCCATGGTGTAATCTATTTTATACGGACTTTGTTCAAAACGATATCCAGCTCTTAAGCTAAATTCTTTAATTCGGTATTCACCACCCATTCTTATTTCATAGGCTTCGGTTAAGTTTTCGCTTAAGCTTTGATTAATACCACTGTAATCGTTAGTGGGTTTAAATTGTGTGTTTGAATAATCTTTTCTTGAAACATCCACACTGAATAAACCTTTTTTCTCAAAAACATAAGCGCCACTAAGCGTCCATTTTGATGGAGTAGTTAGTTTGTAAGGCGCATATTCGATAGTAATGTTAGGATTAGTTACTTTGCCGATAAAGTCATTATCGTTTGGAGCTTCAGTTCTTTCAGTATATAAGTTTTGAGATAGTTGGTCTGTTAATCTATGCCAAGTAGGAGTTTCATAAGCTAAACCTACTCTGAAGTTTTCCGTAATTTTAGCAATAGCTCCAAAATTCATGGAAAATCCATTTCCAAATGTATATTGTTCATTATTAAATTCAATATAGCTTACACTAGCACCTGTTGGATATAATCCATTATTAGATTCAATTAATTGATACGTATTAACATAGTCAGTAAAATGAAAATTCAAATTCATTCCAAAGTAAACCTTGTCTTGATATGAGGTTGCAAAATTTGCTGTAAATTTACCATTGTATCCAGTAGCTTTAGAATATCTTGATTGTTGATAAGTGGTATTATTAGGAACATTACTGTAGTAAATATTATTAGTTGAGTCGTATTCAGCAATGAAGGAATTATATCCCAACCATGCTTGTTGGTCAATAAATGATAGGGATTCAAATGGACTATTGGCACTATCTACATTAAAAACACCTTCATTTCCTATTCCGTTTGCAAAACGTAAAAAATATTGGTCAATAGAATTAGTACTGTTTCCAAAGAAATAATTTGTATTATCAAAGTTTTTGGAATTTTCATAATTAAGACCAATAGAAATCTTTCTCCACTTATTTGTTTCGTTATTATCTACAAATACAAAAACAGCTCCTAGTTGATTCAAATCTAAGGTACTATTATTTTGTTTTCGGCTAGTTCCATAATAATTTGATTTATTATTGGTATTGAAACTACTAGCGGTAACAGCAGCCATGTTATGACTGAAAATAGCCGTTCCAGCTGGATTGACATTAATAGCAGACAAATCACCACCTAAAGAACCAAATGCCCCACTCATTGCTCTAAATCGTGCCGTTCCAGTTAAATCTTCTGTGGCATAACGTAAAGCGTCTTGTGTAGTTATTTCTTGACTAAATCCATTAAAAAAGGTCAATACTAAGGGGATTATATAAAAATTTTTCATAGCAATTCTATTCTAAATATTTAGATTTAATTTTCTTTTCAATTTCAATTTAGATTATCCTCTTCCGCCTCTTCCACCAGTAGAGCGTCCACCAGCTGAAGAAGATCTACCACCTCCGTAAGAGCCTCCTGAGCTTCTAGAAGGAGTATAATTGCTAGATGAACGAGTTGAAGATGAGCTCCTTGGAGTAGAGAAATTTGTGTTTGATGTTGAAGAATTGTTTCTAGGTGTAGAATAGTTATTTCTTGTTCCTGATGTACGTGGAGAAGAATAAGTGTTTCTTGTTCCAGATGTGTTTCTAGTGTTACTATATGTATTTCTATTAACAGAGGTTCTGGTATTATTGAAGTTTCTGGTAGAAGTTGTTCTATTGCTATATCTATTTCCGTTTGCTACATAATAACTAGAACCACCTCTGGTGCCAGAGTTATAAGCTAGATGTCTTCTACCGCCTCCATAATATCCATTGTTGTACCATCCAGGACTATAATAATTATAATAACCGCCATAAGGATATCCTCCATAATAAGCAGGTCCGTACCATGAACTCCATCCCCAGCCTGGTCCGTAAGTTCCCCATCCCCACGAAGTACCAAAATATGGACGACCCCATCCCCAGCTAGAGCCGTACCAATTATTCCAGCCAATTCCCCAGTAAGGAGAGTACCAATTGTTCCATCCCCAACTATTATCGTAATAATTTACAGTTACACTGCTAGAGTTGTTACCCCATCCGGCATACTGACTATTTGTGTCATAATTTTTATACACTGTAACTACACTATCATTGTTTTCTGAAGAATAGTCCTCAACATCAGTGAAATAGGTGTAATCATCTTGCATGCTTTTGAACTGCTGAGAATATTTGTTTGAAGACTCTAAATTTTGTTGAGAATATTTATTGTCATTGCTTACTTCATATCTTTGATTTGATCCATAGATTCCGTCATTATCATAATAAGATGTATTTTGATAAGAACCACAGGACACAAGCATCATTACACTTAGTATTCCGAGTAAGGAAAATAAGTGCCTTTTTCTTAATAATGGTAGATTAGCTTTCATAATTATATTTTTTATTGTTGGACATCACAAAAATAGTTAGTTTTGCGTTACATTTAGTTAAAATAAATATAAACAAATTTTATGCCAAAACCTAGATAATGAGCAAAAACTTAACAACAAGAGCAGAAGATTATTCAAAATGGTATAACGAATTAGTAGTTAAAGCTGATTTGGCCGAGAATTCAGGAGTTAGAGGATGTATGGTTATTAAGCCTTACGGATATGCAATTTGGGAAAAAATGCAAGGAGAATTAGATAGAATGTTTAAAGAAACAGGTCATACAAATGCCTATTTTCCTCTTTTTGTTCCAAAAAGTATGTTTGAAGCAGAAGAAAAAAATGCAGAAGGTTTTGCAAAAGAATGCGCCATTGTAACGCATTATAGATTAACAAATGATCCAGATAAAAAAGGAAAATTAATTGTTGATCCAGAAGCAAAATTAGAAGAGGAATTAATTGTTAGGCCTACAAGTGAGGCAATTATTTGGAGTACTTATAGAGGTTGGGTGCAATCTTACAGAGATTTGCCATTATTGATTAATCAATGGGCGAATGTGGTGAGATGGGAGATGAGAACTCGTTTGTTTTTAAGAACGGCTGAATTTTTATGGCAAGAAGGACATACCGCTCATGCAACTCGTTTAGAAGCTATTGAGGAATCGGAAAAAATGATGCATGTATATGCTGATTTTGTTGAAAATTTTATGGCTATCCCTGTTGTAAAAGGTTTAAAAACAGAATCTGAACGATTTGCAGGTGCAGATGAAACCTATTGTATTGAAGCTTTAATGCAAGATGGGAAAGCGTTACAGGCTGGGACTTCTCACTTTTTAGGGCAAAATTTTGCTAAAGCATTTGATGTTAAATTTACAAGTAAAGAAGGTAAATTGGAGTATGTGTGGGGAACTTCTTGGGGTGTTTCTACGCGTTTGATGGGAGCATTAGTGATGACCCATTCTGATGACAATGGTCTGGTTTTACCTCCAAATTTAGCTCCTATACAGGTTGTTATTGTTCCTATTTATAAGACTGATGAACAATTTGATGCTATTTCGGAAGAAGTGAATAAACTTGTAACTGCTTTGAGAAAATTAAATATTTCAGTAAAATTTGATAATAGAGATACGCATAAACCAGGGTTTAAATTTGCTGAATGGGAATTAAAAGGGGTGCCAGTACGTTTGGCTATTGGTCCAAAAGATTTAGAGAATGGTACTTATGAAGTGGCTAGAAGAGATACATTAAGTAAAGAAGTAGTAAATAAAGAAGGAATTGAAGTTTATCTTCAAGATTTATTAGAAACAATTCAAAAGGATTTATTTATTCGTGCAGTGAATTATAGAACACAGCATACTACTGAAGTAAATTCATTTGAGGAGTTTAAGGATGTTTTAGAAAACAAAGGTGGATTTGTTGCAGCACATTGGGATGGAACTGCAGAGACTGAAGAAAAGATAAAAGATTTGACAAAAGCTACTATTCGTTGTATTCCACTAGATAGAGTAGAAGAAGCAGGAAAGTGTGTTTTTACGGGGCTTCCATCTAAAGGGAGAGTGCTATTTGCAAAGGCATATTAAAAAAAAATAAAAATTTTTCGAAAGTTACTTGCAAGAATAAAAAAAAGTTGTAGTTTTGCATCCGCATTCGAGAAATAATGGTCCGTTCGTCTAGGGGTTAGGACGCCAGGTTTTCATCCTGGTAACACGGGTTCGATTCCCGTACGGACTACAAATTTAAGCTCAATGGCCCGTTCGTCTATCGGTTAGGACGCCAGGTTTTCATCCTGGTAAGAGGGGTTCGATTCCCCTACGGGCTACAAATTAGTTGTGAAATAGTTTTGTAAAATAAAACTTTAGTGTCTCAAAGTCTTATTTTATTAGTTAAAACCAAAGTGATTATTCAGTGAATAATTGTGGGAGGTTTTTCTTTTTTAACTAGTAGTTTATAACAATTATTACAATTAAAAAAAGTACAAAATGGCAAATCATAAATCTGCTTTAAAGAGAATTAGAAGTAACGAGAAAAAAAGAGTATTAAACAGATACCAACACAAAACTACTCGTAATGCAATCAAAGCTATTCGTTTAGCAACTGATAAAGCGGATGCTTCTGCAAAATTATCTTCAGTAATTTCAATGATTGACAAATTAGCTAAGAAAAATATTATTCATAATAATAAAGCTTCTAATTTAAAATCAAAATTAACGAAGCACGTAGCATCATTATAATTTAGTATATTATAATTCTTTAAAATAACAAAAAGCTCTCCTTACGAGAGCTTTTTTTTATATTATATTTATGTTATTTGTAATTTACTTATTTCATATGTAGTGTTTTATCCAAAAAAATACCTTAATTTTGCACCTTCAAAAAAATAGTTAAATGACGTCTATTAGAAACATCGCAATTATTGCACACGTTGACCATGGTAAAACTACATTGGTTGATAAAATTATGTATCACTGTCAATTGTTTCGTGAAAACGAGAATACAGGTGATTTAATCCTTGATAATAATGATTTAGAGCGTGAGAGAGGTATTACAATTACATCTAAAAATGTATCTGTAATTTATAAAGGAACTAAAATTAATATTATTGATACACCAGGTCACGCCGATTTTGGTGGAGAAGTGGAACGTGTACTAAATATGGCTGACGGTGTGTGCTTATTAGTGGATGCATTTGAAGGACCAATGCCACAAACACGATTTGTATTACAAAAAGCTATCAGTTTAGGTTTAAAACCATGTGTGGTAATCAATAAAGTTGATAAAGAAAACTGTACTCCTGAAGAAGTTCATGAAAAAGTATTTGATTTAATGTTTGAATTAGGTGCAGAAGAGTGGCAGTTAGATTTTCCAACAGTATATGGTTCTGCTAAAAATAATTGGATGTCAGATGATTGGAAAAATCAAACAGAAAACATAGAACCATTATTAGATATGGTTTTAGCGAATGTACCTGCGCCTAAAGTTTCTGAAGGAACGCCTCAAATGTTGATTACCTCTTTAGACTTTTCAAGTTTTACAGGACGTATTGCAATCGGGCGTTTACAAAGAGGTGTTTTAAAAGAAGGGATGAATATTTCTTTGGTAAAAAGAGATGGGAAGATTATAAAATCTAAAATTAAAGAGTTACATACTTTTGAAGGTTTAGGACGTAAAAAAGTTACTGAAGTTGTTGCAGGAGATATTTGTGCTTTAGTTGGTTTAGAAGGATTTGAAATTGGTGATACTGTTGCTGATTTTGAAAATCCTGAAGCTTTAGAAACTATTGCTATTGATGAACCAACAATGAGTATGTTATTCACGATTAATGATTCTCCATTTTTTGGTAAAGAGGGTAAATTTGTAACTTCTCGCCATATTAAAGATCGTTTAACTAAAGAATTAGAGAAAAATTTAGCGCTACGTGTACAAGAAACAGATAGTGCTGATAAATTCTTGGTTTTTGGTCGTGGAGTACTTCACTTATCGGTTTTGATTGAAACCATGAGAAGAGAAGGATATGAGTTGCAAATTGGACAGCCTCAAGTTATTATCAAAGAAATTGATGGTGTAAAATGTGAACCAATTGAAGAATTAACTATTGATTTACCAGAAAATTTATCAGGTAGAGCCGTAGAATTTGTAACCATTCGTAAAGGTGAAATGCTCAGTATGGAGCCAAAAGGTGAAAGAATGATTATCAAATTTAATATTCCTTCTCGTGGAATTATTGGTTTACGTAATCAATTGTTAACGGCAACAGCAGGTGAAGCTATTATGGCACACCGATTTATTGAATACCAACCTTATAAAGGTGAAATTCCAGGACGTTTAAGTGGTTCTTTAATTTCTATGGAAAATGGAAAGGCAATTCCTTATTCAATTGATAAATTACAGGAACGAGGTAAATTCTTTGTGGATCCTAATGAAGATATTTACGAAGGTCAGGTAATTGGTGAAAACTCTCGTGGTGATGATATGGTAGTAAACGTGACTAAGACTAAAAAATTAACTAACGTACGTTCTTCTGGAGCTGATGATAAAGCGAGAATTATTCCTGCTATTAAATTCTCTTTGGAAGAAGCATTAGAATACATACAAAAAGATGAGTATGTTGAAGTTACTCCAAAATCATTACGTTTGCGTAAGATATATTTAAATGAAAACGATAGAAAACGTTTTAAAATGTAAATAATTGTAAAACTGCCTTGAAAAAGGCAGTTTTTTTATAGTAGCTGTTATGAAAGTAAAATTAAAATATGGTGTAGATCAATTGTTGTTTGGGATGAAGCAAAAAGATGTAGAAGCCATCTATGGAAAACCAAACAAACAATATATAGACGAAGAAGATAATATTGTGTATGTATACAATTCATTTAAAATGCGTTTAACTTTTTATGATGAAGAGGAATTGCGTTTGGGATACATTACTTCTACTAATGAAAATTTGGAATTGTTTGATACAAAGATAATTGGTAAATCTTGGGATGAAGTAAATCAATTATTGCAAAGCAATAAGTTAAAGGATTTTGAAACAGAAATTGTAGATGGAACTGAAAATTATTTCTTTGAAGATTTTTGGCTTTTTGTAAATGTGGACTATAATCAGGTTTTTAAAATCGAAATAGGTGCTGTATTCACAAATCAAGATGAATTTGATTGGAAATTCTAATCAGCTGTAATAAAAAATGAAATTATAATAAAAAAGCCCTTTAATAGGGCTTTTTTTAATTTTGATTAATATTGTTATTTTCAAGTATAGTATTGAAAGTGTCTAAATCATTCTTATTTTTAAATTCGGTATATAACATTTGTATTACTTTTTCAGCATCTGAACGATAGGGAGATTTTTGCTGGATATATAAAATATAGGCTTTACACATATTGTCTAAAGCTTTTTCGAATTCATTTAGATGTTGAAAGTAAATAACTCCAATTCCGTAAAACACTTCTGGATTATCTTCTTGAATGTCTCTTAGTCTTTCATACGCTTTAATTGCTTTCTTGTATTCTTTTTTATAGGAATAAGCTATTGCAATATTTTGTAAAGGCAACAATCCGTTTGGATCTATCTTTAAAGATTTTTCATAGGCTTTAATTGCTTCATCATACTGATTTAATTTTCTGTAACAAATTCCCATATTGTCATATGCAAAAGCAAAATCAGGGTCAACTGTTACAGCTTTTTTGTAAAAGCTAACTGCTTTTTTGTAATCTTCTTCATCATAAGCGTCTAAACCCGAATTGTAATACTCTAAAGCTAATGGATTACTCGACATGGATTTTTCGTTTAACTTATCATAAGCAGCAATTTTACTTTTTAAAGGAACACAATTGTTAAGTAAATAGCTTTCTAAATCATAATATGCTTCTTTATATTGTTCTGAATCAGGGTTGGATGCAATTATAATATTAGCCTCTTTTTGTTTTATTTGAGTACTATCTGTTAATGTTTCCAAATCAATCTCGATATCGGCCATTTGTAAGCCAAACTGATAAACCGTCACTTGTTTGTCTATACATACATTTATTTCTGAAGCAACTGAATCTTTGATTTTGTTAAATGTGTCTATAGAATCAATGCATTCACAAGCATTTTCGGCTAATTCTTTTAAAAATACATCTTTATTAAATTTAAAAGTGTTTTTCTTTTCTTTTTCTTGTGAAAAAAAAGATTGTGAGACACAAAATAGAATAATTAGAAGTAATTTTTTTTTCATGATATTTTGGGTTAAAAAAATAAAAATATCATTAAATACTGAAATAAAAAAATTATTCAATTACCATTTCTTTTAATTGGCTTCTGTATTTTTCCAAAATCATGGTTTTGTTAATGAAACCAATAAAAATACTACCCTTAAAAACAGGTAAAATAGTGGTATCGGTTCGTTCAAATTTATCTAAGACGCATTCAATACTTTCATTATGCATTACAATTTCTTTAGGAGCCTGCATAATTTCATGTGTGGAAGTATATTTGACTTTAAAAGCTGAAAAAATTAAGGTTCTTATTTTGGTATCATCTAAATTAATCAATCCTAATAATTCTTTCTTCTCATTGAGTACTGGAAAAATAGTTTCGTCAGAATATTTAATTACTTCAACTAAATTTTCAAGAGAATTCGATTCTGAAATCGCTTTATAATTTGTCAGAATGAAATTGGAAATGTGTAAAGAGGTAAGAATATTTTTGTCTTTATCATTGGTAAAAACCTCTCCCTTATCAGCTAAATGCTTAATATCGAAGGAATAGGGTTCGAATCGTTTGGAAATAGCAAAACTTACTGATGAAACAATCATTAAAGGAACCATTAAATTATAACCACTTGTAATTTCTGCAATTAAGAAAATAGCCGTCAAAGGTGCATGGAACAGACCACTTAAAACGCCAGCCATTCCCACAAGTGTAAAGTTACTCACCGATAAATGTTTAGTAATTCCTAATAAATTGGATAATTGTGCGATAAAGAAACCTAGATAGGAACCTACAAATAGAGAGGGGGCAAAATTACCACCATTTCCACCAGATCCTAAAGTTAAACCAGTAGCATATACTTTAATCATCATGGTAATTCCTACAAAAAATAACAATATCCAGCTATTGGATTTATAATCACTTAACAAGGTGTTTTCTAATATTTTACTTGGATTCGCATTTGCCAATGTTTTAATACTTTCATATCCTTCACCAAATAGTGACGGAAAAAGAAAAATTAATCCCGCTAAAATAGCAGCGCCATATAAAGCTCTACGATATTGACCCATTTTTAGATTAGAAAAATGATGTTCTACTTTTCTAAAAACTCTTGAATAATATATCGACATAAATCCAGATAAAAGACCTAAAACGATATACTGAGGAATGTTATGATAATCAAAGGCCTCTCCTTGTTTAAATACCAAAAGAATGTCCTCATTTAAAATTATAGTAGACACAAGAGCACCAGTAGCTGCACTAATCATAATGGGAATGAATGCTGTTATACTAATTTCAGCGAGTACTACTTCAATAGCAAAAAGTACTCCTGCAATTGGTGCATTGAAGGCTGCCGCTATTCCAGAAGCTACACCACATGCTAATAATAAGGAACGATCTTTGTAAGTTAATCTATAATTTTGAGCATAATTACTTCCAAATGCTGCTCCTGTTATGGTAATGGGCGACTCTAATCCAGCACTTCCACCTAAACCAACTGTAAATGAACTCGTTAAAATTTGAGAATACATTTGTTTTACAGGCATGATACTTCCTTTTTTGGCAACTGCATACATGATATGAGAGGTTCCTTTTTGAATGGAACCATCTAATAATTTTTTTACAATAATAACAGTAACGAGTATTCCAATAATTGGTAAAATACTATTACTATAAGGTAAGTGAAGCAGGTTGTTAAGATATTGAGCAAAATTATATACTAAATGAGCAAAGGCTTTTAGTATTATTACAGCTAATGCAGAAGAAATACCAACCAAAACACATGAAAAATAAATAAATTGTCTTGGAGTTAATAGCGATTTTAGAATAAAAACGAATCGTTCTAATTTTTTGAAGCTTTTGCCTAATAATTGAATAATTGATTTTTTTTTCTGTGCTGACATTAGAAAATTTAAAATTTATGCGAAGTTAGGGTATAAATGAAAAATACACTAATCATTCTTGATTTTTTCTGCGGCCATTTTCTGGATGTCTTCAAAAAAAAGAGTAAATTCTTCTTCAAATTCTTCATAATGCAGTTGTAATTCTTCCGTAGCATATTGCATTTTCGAATTGAATTTTGTTCGATAATCCATTTGATATAAAATTTTAGCTAAACCTTCAATAGAGGCATAGCTTAATAACCAATTTTCTCTTACCATGGAGGGAAACATTTTTTGAATTCGTAAAGTAAGTATATCAAAATGTTGTTCTAATAATTGATAAAAATTAAAAACATATTTTTCTAAAGGTATTTTATTGTATTTTGACCAGTTTTTTGCTAAAAAATGATCGTAAAAAATATCCATTATTACTCCAGAATAATGGCCATAACGCTCATGTAAACGATGTTTGCTTTTTCGAAATACGGGATGTAAATCTGTAAAAGAATCTATGGATCGATGCAATAATATTCCTTTTCTTATATATTCTGGATAATCGTTATAGTGGTCACCTTTGATGCTATCGGCCATAAAATTTCCAATTTTAATAAAATCATTATCACCTGAAAGGTATATATGGGCTAAAAAATTCATAGGTGCTATAAGGGTAAAGTATTTATTATTCGTAAATATAGTAAAATTACTTAAGTTTTTTTTTTTCATAATGAACTCTCTTATCTTTGTGCTTCTAATATTAAAATTTCAAAATGACCTTAATAAAATCAATTTCAGGAATTCGTGGAACTATAGGAGGAAAGGTAGGTGATAACCTAACACCAGTAGATGCTGTTAAATTTGCATCGGCTTATGGTACTTTTTTAAAGCAAAATAATAGTGCTATTATTAAAGATAGAAGATTAAAAGTTGTAATTGGAAGAGATGCTCGAATTTCGGGTCCAATGATTCATAATTTAGTTCAAAATACATTAATAGGTTTAGGTATTGATGTGATAGATTTAGGATTGTCTACAACACCAACTGTAGAAATAGCTGTACCTCTTGAAAAAGCAGATGGAGGTATTATCTTGACAGCTTCACACAATCCGAAACAATGGAATGCGCTGAAATTGTTAAATAATAAAGGAGAATTTTTAAATGGAGCTGACGGAGCAATAATCTTAAAAATCGCGGAAGCAGAAGCTTTTGATTTTTCAGAAGTGGATCATTTGGGTGAAGTAACCGAGAATTCTTCCTACATGGATATTCATATTGATGAAGTTTTAGCCTTACCCTTAGTGGATGTGGAAGCGGTAAAAGCCAAACAATTTAAGGTAGTAGTAGATGGTGTGAATTCTTCTGGAGGTATTGTTATTCCTAATTTATTAGAACAAATGGGAGTGGAAGTCGTAAAACTATATTGTGAACCAAACGGACATTTTCCTCATAATCCAGAACCCTTAAAAGAGCATTTGGGCGACATTTGTAAATTGGTCGTGGAAGAAAAAGCAGATTTTGGAATTGTAGTTGATCCCGATGTAGATCGATTGGCTTTTATATCCAATGATGGGGAAATGTTTGGAGAAGAATATACGTTAGTAGCTGTAGCAGACTATGTTTTAGGTAGAACCAAAGGGAATACGGTTTCAAA
Organism: Flavobacterium sp. NRK F7; assembly: GCF_024054195.1. Classification (GTDB taxonomy): domain Bacteria; phylum Bacteroidota; class Bacteroidia; order Flavobacteriales; family Flavobacteriaceae; genus Flavobacterium. The sequence goes on from NZ_JAMXLB010000001.1 coordinate 1,882,410, forward strand.
CATGTCTTCATCTAGAGCACTACGTGATATTACTGAAAAACATGGTGGAAAATACCAAGCAAGTGCTGTTGGTGAAGTAAATGTAGTTACCCTAATGAAAGATACTAATGCTATTATTGGTGGTGAAGGAAATGGCGGTATTATTTATCCTGAAAGTCATTATGGTAGAGATAGTTTAGTTGGTGTGGCTTTATTTTTAACACACTTAGCAAAACAAAGCCTTTCAGTTGCTGAGTTACGAGCAAGTTATCCTCAATATTTTATGAGTAAAAATAAAATTGAATTAACGCCTCAAATAGATGTAGATTTGATTTTAAAATCGATGACTGAAAAATATAAAAATGAAGATATTTCAACAATAGATGGAGTAAAAATAGACTTTCCAACAGAATGGGTACACTTGAGAAAATCCAATACGGAACCAATCATTCGGATTTATACGGAAGCTCCTTCTCAAAAAGAAGCTGATGTGCTTGCAGAACGATTTGTAAAGGAGCTCAAAGAAATCGCTGGAATTTAATAATAGTATAGCAAAGCCGTAGTTTCTACGGCTTTTTTTCAAAACCTTTACGTGTCATTTCACCCCAAGAATGACTTCCTTTTATTTTCTGCCAGTTTCCCTTTATTGCAGCATAAATTAAAAAAGGATGAAAAATAAACGGTTCTAAAATGGCTGCCCAAACCAATTTAAAAATGTCTTTTATAGATTCGTATTTTTTAAATGTGGATTCTTCTGAATAAATAGCCAAGAAGGAAAAAAATAAAGCAAATAAATAGACAAATAGTACTAATAAACCGAAAAAACTCCAACTTATGATTCCTAAAGAAGCCATTAATATAGTAATTAGTAAACCAGTTAATTCTATTATAGGGGCTAAATATTCGTAAAGTAACCAATAGGGATAACTAATCATTCCTAAAATTTTATACTTCGGGTTTAAAAACATTTTGCGATGAATCCAAAGGGTTTCCATAGTTCCTCTAGTCCATCTGCTCCTTTGTTTGCCTAAAATTTCATATGATTCAGGAGCTTCTGTCCAACAGAGCGGATCAGGTATAAACTTAACGGTATAAGGTAATTTGTTTTCAATCATATAACGTCTCATTCGAACCACTAATTCCATGTCTTCTCCTACTGTTTTGGTATTGTATCCATTTACTTTTAGAACAATTTCTTTGTCAAACATACCAAAAGCACCACTTATTAAAAGTAGTCCGTCTAATTTTTCCCAAGCCATTCTGCCTAATATGAAAGCTCTTAAATATTCCAATACTTGTATTCTGGCTAATAAATTATCTGGAACATGTACTTTGATTAATTTACCTGCTTTAATTTCACAAGAATTCGCAATTCTAACTACTCCTCCAGTGGCGATAATGCGTTCTTTTGCGGTTTCTAAAAAAGGTTTTGACAACTTTAACAATACATCCTTTTCAATGATGCAATCCACATCAATGCACATTACATAAGGATTTTTTGAGAAATTAATTCCTGTATTTAAAGCATCTGCTTTTCCTCCATTTTCCTTGTCTATGATAATTAATTTGGAGTAGGTTGGATTTTTAGAGACATAAATTTTTCTTATTTTTTGGGTTTTAACTATTTCAATATATGGGTCTTTGCATTCTTCTAAATCAAAAGAGTCAAGTAAGACTTCCATGGAATTATCTTTACTACCATCATTCACAACAATTACATCAAAATTATTGTATTGTATGGAAAGAAGGGATAAAATGTTTTCTTTGATAGTTCTTCCTTCATTATAAGCTGGAGCAATGATTGAAATTTTTGGAGCGTCGTTAAAAGCCAATAACGATTTATAAGGAACCAAACGGTTCTTTTTTAAATATTGTTTTAAGGAATAAGCCGAAATTATGGCTAATGACAAATAAGACAACATTACAGTTATAGCAAAGGCTAAAATGAATAGGTTGAAAAGGGTAATGTCTGTATTTAACCAACCGATATCTGTCATACAAAAACTATTTATAAAATTGAATAATGCGTGTAGCTAATACTTGCAACGATTTGTTATGAGAAGTACTTAATAGTTCTATCTGTGGGTCGTAAGGTACTTTGTTGTTTTTTATGACAGAAAGAATTAAGGCTTGCGACCATTCATCTATAGTAGTATTGAAATTTTTTAAATGCACTACAGCGGCCAATCCATTAAACTTAATTAAAGCGATAATGGCTTCTACTGCTATTTTTTTATTGGAATTAGTTAAAGCTTCTTGTATTAAAGCTATAGAAGCTCTATCTTTTAGCGTAGATAAATCTCTTATGGCTTCTATTTTATGTTTCCAAAAACTTGCCTGTAATTTTTTTCTAGAGTATTCTATTAAATTCGTTTTAGTTAAAAATTCTAGAATTTTATCTTGGGTTTGACCCGAATAATTTTGATGTAGTATAAGACAATATTTAATGGTTAATTTTTTAAATAAAATGTTTTTTGAATTAAGATTACTTATATAATTAACGATTGCTTGCTCATCATTTTCAAATATAAAAGCCAGTACATACGATTCAATTTGTTGTTCAAATTCGCGTTGGATCTTTACTTTATTGATTTTTTGCTGTCTCTTAATTAAGGTAACACCTAGTGTAAAAAGGGCGCCAATTGCAAAAAAAGCAATCAAACCTAAAAGAATTTTAAGTTCGGTTTCTTGTTTTATTAAAGGTTGAACTTGTATAATTAGCATTAGAAAGTATAGATTAACTGAACTTGAAAATGAAGTCTATCTCTAAAATAATCAGGTGTAACTTCTTCTTTTTCAAATTGAATATTTGGTAGAAGTGCTATATTGTCACCAATTTTAAATCGTGATACCAATCCTATTCTATAATTAGACACTTTTGAAAAATTATTATTCGTATAATAAAAATATGGAGCACTACCATACATGGCTTCTAATTGAATGTAAGTGTCTTTCTCATCAAATTTTTTTCGAAACCCTACATAATGTGAAAATGTACCTTTAGAATCATCTTGTAAGATGTAAAAATTGCGGTACATAATTTTATAACTTTTGATGTTATAGCCTACATGACCTGTTAAAATGGTAACCTCATTTGTAGTGTCGAAAAATAATTTTTTACCACCTAAAGAAGCTGTAAATTGCTTGTCTTCGTGGAAAATTTCAGCAGAAACTTTATAATTAGGAAATAAAACATCATTAGAAATACCAAAATTCAATAAAGCATATTTTTTTTGGGTCAATTTGGGGTACCAATCTACTTCATATTGTACCGCATCTATAGAAGATAAAAAGGAATAATTTACACGACCTATTAGCGTATGCTTGTTGAATTTATGTCCGTATTCGAAACTCGTTAAATACCAAATTGGAAAGGCGTCATGTAAGGTATTGGTTTGTAAATAACCCACGCTAATAAAATTCTTTTTTTGTTGCATTATCTCTTTTTTGAGATAGGCAATTGTAGCTTTATTGTCATCGGTAACATTAACCTGTGATAAACTACTTAAAGCCATTTCCGAATCCTTTAATTCGGTATAGGCAATGGTTTGTTGAATATAATAAAATTCAGTATTTGAATATGTTTTTATACCTAAATCACAAAGTTGAATTACTTGATTATATTGTTTTCGCTCCTGTTGAATCTGAATCTTTAAACGAAGTATTTCTTCAGAGTTTTCATTATCAGGTATTTCTGACACTTTATCAAAAGCACTGTTTTTATTTCCGTTCCAAAAATAGACTTGTGCTAATTTAAATTTAATTTCATTAGAAGTAGGATATTTTTTTTCCAAATCTTGTAGCAATTGGATACTTTCTTCCCAGTTTTTCTCTTCAATGAAGCGGATAATTTTTGACATTGCTTCAACTTGACTAAAAGCAATATGTGAAAAAAATAGAAATAGTAAGAAAGAACACCATTTTACCATTTTATTCATCTTAGGTTTTTTTAATAATTCGTTTCATACGTTGTAATAATACGGAAGGACTGAAAGGTTTTACAATAAAATCATCAGCACCTAGTTCTAAAATTTCCATTTCGGTTTGCTCAACTCCAGAAGCTGTCAAAACGATAATAGGAATATCATAATTTTTTTTAACCTCAAAAACAATTTGTTTTCCACTAGTAAAAGGTAAATTTAAATCGGTAATTATTAAACTAATATCACCATAATTTTCATTGATAAACTGAATGCCTTCTAATCCATTATCAAATTCATATACTTGGTAATCATTCGACTTTAGAAAAAAAGCTAATGATTTTCTTAAGATGTCTTCATCTTCAATAAGGACCAATTTCATTTTGTTTGATTATTTTTAATTCTTCGATTATTTGTTTGACCTGGCTTTGTATAGGTTTTAAGATTTGGGTACTATTCGATTCGTAATCTAAATCAGAAGTACTTTCAATATTTTCTAATTCTTTTGCATAGATACTAAACATTCCAAAAGAAGTTTTCATTTTATGGGCACATTTTCTTATCGAATCATAATCTTTTTTTATAATGCCATCTTGTAAAGATTTTTCAAAAGTATGGAGGTGTTCTTCAAATGTTTCAATCAATGCTTGTAATTGTTCAGTATCCTCTCCAATGTATTCTTTGAGTGTGTTTAAAGACACGAATCTATTTACTTTTCGTTCCTCTTTAGCTTGATAAAAGTAAGTGTTCAGAAGCTCAAATAATTCTTTTTTAGAAAAAGGCTTTGACAAATAATCATTCATACCAATATTCATGCAACGTTCTTTTTCATAAATGAGAGAATTGGCAGTCAGTGCAATGATTGGTGTGATTAATTTTAATTCTTTTCTGATTTTTACAGTGGTTTCATAACCATCCATAATAGGCATTTGTAGATCCATTAAAATAACATCATAGGTTTTGTTTTTTAAAAATTCCAAAGCTTCTAAACCGTTATTCGCAATTTCTACATTGTGATTGGTTTTTTCAAAAATAGTTGTAATTAATTTTTGATTCAATTCGTTGTCTTCACATAAAAGAATATTCTTTGAAATAGTTTTATCAAGCGTAGTTTTTGTAAATGCATTTAAAACGGTTGTTTTTTCTGGATTTACTTTATAAGGAATTACAAAAGTAAATGTGGTGCCCTTATTTTCAATGCTCGATACTTCTATTGTTCCATTTTGCATTTCAATCAGTTCTTTAGAAATACTCAAACCTAAACCTGTTCCTTCAAATTTTCTTGAAGTAGAAACTTCTGCTTGTGAAAAGCGATCAAAAATGGTTTGTAATTTTTTTTCTGGAATACCAATACCGGTATCAGTTACCGCAAATTCTAAATAAATAAGTTGGTCTTCTTTTTTTAGTTGACTAATGCGAAGTTCTACCTTTCCTTTTTCTGTAAATTTAACAGCATTTCCTATAATATTGATTAAAACCTGATTCAATCGATTTTTGTCTCCTAATAAATCTTGCACTACATCGGAATCAATAGAATACAAAAATTTTAGATTTTTATCGCTTGCTTTTAATTTTAAGGTTGTAAATACATTGGAAACAACTTCATTCAATTGAAAAGGAGTTTCATCTATTTGAAGCATTCCAGCTTCTATTTTTGAAATGTCTAAAATATCATTAATAATGTGTAATAAGCCAAGGCCTGCAATTTTAATTGAATTGAGAAAATCCATCTTAGAATTATTTTCTTCTATCTCAATTAATACATCGGTAAAGCCAAGAATAGCATTGATTGGAGTTCTAATTTCATGGCTTACAGTAGCTATAAATTGATCCTTTTGTTTGTTTAGATAATCGGAAGTGTTTTTGGCATGTTCTAACTCTTGTTGGCCTTGAATTCTATTGCTAACATCTTGACAAACTAAAATAATTTTTTCAATCTTACCATTTATATTTTCAATTTTAATGAAATTGGCTTGAATCCATTTGGTGAAATTTGGAGTAGGTTTATATTGAAACAAATGATTTTTATGCTCAATTAAATCAGGCAAGTTTCTTTTATTAATTTCAATATCAAAAAATGTTGAAATATTCTTACCTATTAAATGATTAGAAGTCAATTCTAACAGTACCGAAATAAGTCTGTTAGTTTTTGTGATGTTTCCATTGGTGTCAATTTCTAAGATGCCATTGGTGTTAGAAATAGAATCATAAAACATTTTTATTTCTTCGGAATTTTTCTCTATTATTCGTTGAGATTCTAATTCTTTTTGTTTTACTAATTCTTGTAATTCAGAAATAAGTTTGTCATTTCTTTTTTTTGCTTCTAATAAAATCATGACTTGTTCGGAAATGATTTGTAAAGCAATTTTTTCTTTTTCAGAGATTTTTTTTGGTTTACTATCAGCAACACATAAGGTACCAATGTTATACCCTAAGCTACATTGCAACGGAATTCCAGCATAATACCGAATTCCATTTTCAGATGTAACATTTGGATTGTCTTTTAAAAGCTCATTTTTAGTAGTATCTTCTACTTCCCATAGTTCCTCTTTTTCTATAGTATATTGACAAAAAGTAATTTCTTTAGGCATTTCATCTACATCAATTCCTATTTTTGCTTTAAACCATTGTTTTTTGTCGTCAATTAAGGAAATTAAAGCAATAGGTGTTTCACATATTATCGATGCTAATTGGGCTAATTTATCAAATTCTTTTTCTTTTAAAGTGTCAATTACATTATAAGAAAGTAATGATTTTAAGCGTTTTATTTCTTTTTCTTCTTTATTCATAGCGAAATACTACTAGAGGATTTAAATATAGCCTTTTTTTCTAAAGATTTGCATGAAGGTTCTATAAAATAAAGGATATTAATAAACAATAAAAAACACTGCAATGCAGTGCCTTTTATTAATGTTTAGAACCTTTGCCTTTTTTTTCTTTTTTTACCTTTTTAGGTTTTTTATAAGTTATTTTGTGTTGTTCATTATACTGATAGGGAGTATGACCTCCAATTTCTAACTCTACCTTACGTGCTGTGTTTAAATTAATAGTTCCAAAAACAGATGGAATTGAAGCAGAAATGGACCAACTACCATTGTTTAAATACAGATATACTCTTTTTTCAATGTCAAAATAGAAATTTTGATCAGGAAAATAAATGTGTTTCGTTTTAGCTCTGTAACCATGTGCAGGTGCCCAAGGAGGAGGGCCTTGTGAAAATAAATCTTGTGGTGTAATAAATAGCAAGAATAAAGTGATAATAACGAGTAGTTTTGGGAATGTTTTCATAATGCTTTTTGTTAATTATTGGGTACAAATATATTTAAATAACTGCATCCTATTATACTATATTGTGCCTTCTTTTCACTTTTTTTATAAAAAAATAAAAACTTTAAAAAAAAGTAAAATTAAGGTAGGGTTTTCTTTTTTTGAACTGTTTTATAATAACATTTAAACAAAAAAAGGCATTTTTTAATGCCAAAAAACAAAACAAAACAAATAAAACTAACAAGTATGAAAGTAAGATTATTCTTATGTTTTACTATTGCCTCATTTTTTAGTATTACAAACTTAACTGCACAAGATTGTTCTGGATTTAAAACGTTTACCATTGGTGGTTGGGGAACTAATTGTCATGGACAAAATCCAGGTTGTTACCGAGATGCTACATTTGATTTAGCATTTCCGAACGGTTTAACTATTGGTTGCGGAGAAAATCAATTAGTATTTAATTCTTCTCAAGCCATAAATGATTTTTTACCTTCTGGTTCTACTCCTAGAGCTTTGGAAGATGGAATTTTAGTAAATCCTGGGAGAACCTATAAAAATGTGTTAGCGGCACAATTAGTAGGTGTTACGCTAGCTATGGGGTTTGATGAATATGATGAAGATTTTTCATTGAGTTCACAATACTTTGGGAATTTAGTAATCACTGAAGGTGTTTTTGAAGGAATGACTGTTTATGACTTTTTAGAAACAGCCAATAGTATTATTGGTGGTTGTTCAACAGGTTATTCTTTTAGTGATTTAAATGCTACTGCAACAGCAATTAATGAAAATTTTGATGGAGGAAATTCAGATAATGGGTTTTTATCTTGTCCAGATATTATTTATACAGAGAGAACTGCTTCGGTTAACATTTATCCTAATCCAATAGCAAGTCAAGGAACTCTTGAATTTTCTTTTAAATACGATTCACCAATTAACATAGAATTGTATAATGTAAACGGACAGTTCTTAAAAGAAATTTACAATGGAGATGTAAAGTCAGAAAAGAAGTATCGAGTAAATATGGATGCAAATGCATTAAAACCAGGAGTCTATTTTGTTAAGTTGATAACGAACCTTCAAGCTAACACGAAAACCATAACTATAACGAATTAAAATAGGTAAATTTTACCTATTGTGAAGAATTTTTTTTTTTCATGTTTAGAGGATATGTCTAAAAAGATGTTTGTTTGTATGCATTTTTTTAAATAAAAATAAATTAGATGTATTCTTGAGTTTTTTAAAGAGTATCTTTGCCTAAAAAACAAAGATGCTTTTTTCTTTTATAATACCTGTATATAATCGACCTGAAGAGATAGAGGAGTTGTTACAAAGTATGACTCACTTTGATTTTAAAGCTCCTTTTGAGGTAGTAATCGTTGAAGACGGTTCTTCTGTGCCTTGTGAACACATCGTTGAAAACTATAAAAATAAATTGCAAATTTCCTATTATTTTAAGTCAAATTCAGGACCTGGAAATTCTCGTAATTTTGGTATGCAAAAAGCAAAAGGCGATTATTTTATTATTTTAGATTCTGATTGTATCCTACCTAAAGAATATTTAACTGTTGTTTCTCAGTCCTTACAAAATCATTATGTAGATTGTTTTGGCGGTCCAGATAAAGCTTTACCTACATTTTCCAACATTCAAAAGGCAATTAATTTTTCCATGACTTCTTTCTTAACTACAGGAGGAATAAGAGGAGGAAGTGAAAAAGTGGATAAATTTCAACCGAGAAGTTTTAATATGGGACTTTCGAAAAATGCTTTTGAGATTTCAAAAGGTTTTGGAAATATTCATCCTGGAGAAGATCCAGATTTATCCATACGATTATGGGAATTAGGTTTGCAAACCAAATTACTTAAAGAGGCTTATGTGTATCATAAGCGACGAATTGATTGGAATAAGTTTTATATTCAAGTGAATAAATTTGGAAAAGCGAGACCTATTTTAAATTTTTGGTACCCTAAATACACAAAATTAACCTTTTGGTTTCCCTCTTTTTTTCTTTTTGGCTTTGTTTTAAGCTTAATTTTAATTTTATTTTCACTTCCTATATTATTTTATTTGTATTTAATCTACTTTGGAATGATTTTTGTAAGTTCATTAGTACAAAATAAAAGTGCTACAATTGCCGTTTATTCAATTATAGCGACGGCAATTCAGTTTTATGGGTATGGTATTGGTTATTTAAAATCATTTATAAATGTATTTTTTTTAAAGAAAAAACCGCAACAAGCACACCCAGAATTGTTTTTTTAAAATAGTATGACTAAAATTATTGGTTTAACAGGAGGAATAGGTAGCGGTAAAAGTACGGTGGCAAAATACATTGCTTCTAAAGGAATACCTGTTTATATTGCAGATGATGAAGCCAAAAAAATAATGGCTCAAAAAGTTGTGATTAAAGAAATTCAACAACTTTTTAAAGAAAATATCATTTTGGAATCGGGAGAATTGGATCGAAAAAAAATTGCTTCAATTGTTTTTCAACATCCTGAATTATTAAAACAATTAAATGGAATAGTACATCCTAAAGTAAAACAGCATTTTGATAATTGGTTAAAGAAAAATAAAACGGCACCATTTGTTGTTAAAGAGGTTGCTATTTTATTTGAAACGAAAGGAAATGAGGCTTGTGATAAAGTTATTTTAATAACAGCACCGGAAGATGTTAAAATAGAAAGAGTTATGAAACGAGATAATGTGAGTCGCGAAGAAGTATTAAAAAGAATGAAAAATCAACTTTCTGATGTTGAAAAAGCAAAGAAAAGTGATTTTATTGTAACAAATGTTAAAATTGACGACACATTTTTAAAGATTGATGAAATTCTTAATTTTTTAAATATATCGTAATAAATGCTTTGAATGTTAATCTTTGGTTAATGTTTTAATAGGCTAAATGTTAAAATACTAATTTTGTATTGATGAATAAAAAGAGGTTTCGACTATTGGTTTTCTTAATGAGTGTGTCACTTATTGGGATAATTTTAGTACAATTATACTGGATAAATACATCTTTAAAGAAAAGTGAAGAAGAATTTAAGCTTCATGTTCAGCAAGTTATTGGTCGTGTAGCAGAAAGAATTAATGAAAAAGAGTTTTACTCTTTTTATAAGAAATACAATGCCATTAAAGACAGTATTGGTAAAGAACCTGAGGAAAAAACATTAAAAGAATTTTTCTTCATGGAGCGTAATAAGAAAACTAATGAAACCATTATTTACACCAGTTCGTTGGTTTCACAAGATTATGGAATTAATGGATCGTTCTTTGATAAAAATGCAGATACAATTAAAGTAGGCAATATTTTAGCCAATAGAAAAACAGAAATTTATGCAGGTACTCCTTTAGATAATAATTCGGTTGAGCTCAATAGAAAACCTGATATCACTATTGAAAAGAAAGGAAGTTTATCGTCTATTGATAAAGCGAACTACCAATTGTTTTTTAGAGATATTGTTTCTCAAAGACCTATTCAAGATCGAATTAGTAAAGAGGAATTAGATAAATATCTAAAAAATGAATTGGAACGCTATCAAATTAAAACCCCTTATGAATATGCTATTTATAGTAATGGTTTGGCCACCAAAATTCGTTCGGATCGTTTTAAATATGATAAAAAATCTACCTATGGAATACCCGTTTTTCAGGATAACGAAGGCATGAGTCAATATCAGTTATTGGTAACTTTTCCACAAAAGAGTAAATTTTTCTTTTCTTCGATTCTTGGGATTACAATGTTATCGATATTATTTACTTTAATTATTGTATTAACGTTTTCAAGCGCATTAAATCAGTTAATAACTCAGAAACAAATTTCAGAAATTAAAACTGATTTTATTAATAACATGACTCATGAATTTAAAACACCTATTGCTACTATTAATTTGGCTTTAGATGCGATTAAAAATCCAAAAATTATTGAAGATAGAGAGAAAGTGCAACGCTACCTTCAAATGATTAAAGATGAGAATAAGAGAATGCACGCACAAGTTGAAAATGTACTACGCATTTCAAAATTAGAAAAGAAAGAATTAGATATATCAAAAGAACCAACAGATGTATTAGGAATTATTGATGACGCTGTAGAACACATTGGTTTGATTGTAGAAGATAGAGAGGGTCAGATTACAAAGCATGTCGATGCAAAAAGATCGACTATTTTATTAAATGAAGTTCATTTTACCAACGTACTAGTAAATATTCTAGATAACGCAGTAAAGTATTCACCAGGTCCTCCTGTAATTGATATTTATGTCGAAAATATAAAAGATTATATAGTTATTAAAATTAAAGACCAAGGTGCAGGAATGAGTAAAATAGCTCAAAAAAGAGTATTTGAGAAGTTTTACAGAGAGCATACAGGAGATTTGCATAATGTGAAAGGTCACGGATTAGGCTTAGCTTATGTGAAACAAATTGTAGATGATCACAACGGACAAATTTTTGTAGAAAGTGAAAAAGGTAAAGGAAGTGTCTTTATATTAAAAATGCCCTTAATAAATTAAAGAAATATGGAAGCAAGAAAAATTTTATTAGTTGAAGATGACCCCAATTTTGGCGCAATATTAAAAGATTATTTAATCATAAATGATTTTGATGTTACCCTTGCCAAAAATGGTATGGAAGGTTTTGAAAAATTTAAAAAGGATATCTATGATTTATGTATCCTAGATGTGATGATGCCTTACAAAGACGGGTATACTTTAGCTAGAGAAATTCGTGAAAAGAACCAAGAAGTACCAATTATTTTCTTAACCGCTAAAACCTTAAAAGAAGATGTTTTAAAAGGTTATAAAGTTGGGGCAGACGATTATTTGAACAAACCGTTTGATTCTGAAGTTTTATTGATGAAAATAAAAGCAATTATTCAAAGAAAAGCTTCTGAGGTAAAACCAGATAATACTAAATTTGAATTTGAAATTGGTAAATTTCATTTGAATTCTAAATTGCGTTTCTTGTCTTTCCAAAATGAAGAACCAATTAAATTATCTCCTAAAGAGTGTGAGCTTCTTAAAATGTTAGCTTTGCATGAAAACGACTTAATGCCTCGTGAATTAGCTTTAACTAAGATTTGGAGAGATGATAATTATTTTACTTCAAGAAGTATGGACGTTTATATTGCAAAATTGAGAAAATATATGAAACGTGATGAAAATGTTGAAATTTTAAACATTCACGGAGAAGGATTCCGATTAGTCGTGAAAAAATAAAATCAAAAGAATAAAAAACCTAAAAAGAGATTAAACCTAGAAAAAAGGCTTCGATAATTATCGAAGCCTTTTTTTTAAATCTTAACTTAAAATATCTCCTAAAATGTTGGAAGATAAAGGTTTTGAAATATAATCCTTCACTAAGAAGTGATCCTTTGCTTTTGAGATGTCTTCGTCTTCTGTAGAGGAAGAAAGCATGTACAATTTAATAGTTGTTGCATGGCTTTCAAATTCTTGTTGAAATTCTTCTAAAAAATCCCAGCCACTTTTTATAGGCATGAAAATGTCAATAAAAATAACATCGGGTATCCAATAGTTTTTATTTTCTCTCAAAAAAGTTATGGCATCAGTAACACTATTTACGGTTTTCACTTCTATAGGAGTACTGCTCTGTTCAATTAATTTTCGATTAAAAAAATTGGTGACTTGATCATCATCTATTAAGAGTATTTTTTTTGTCATTTGCTATCCAGTTTAAAATAAGGTTAGTTACTATAAAATTAATGTAAAATTGGCATTAAATTATCTTTAAGAGCTTTATTTTAAACATATTTATTAACAGTTAGACTTATTTATACCAATTAATTTCTAATGCATAAGCATTTTTATTCTCTTTTGAAATACTGTATATTGAGGTATTGGTATTGATTTCTTTTTGAATCACCGCTACATCATCCCAATTTAATTCTTTAATAAAATTAATGTCTAAGGTTGCAATTTCTTGATTGAGTAATCTTGTTGGGTCTTCAAAATCGAGACACCACTCCATATATTTTACATTATTCACATGGTTTACGACATCTAAATCAGATAAAACTACCTTTCGATTCGCTAGTGTTGTTACATTTGTACTAATGTCAATTTTTTTAGTAGAAGCCAACGAAGCATCTATTTCAAATTTTTGAAAATGATCGTGGGGTAATGCCAAAGCTTCAGGTCTTCTCGTTTTTGTGTTAATTACCGCCCAAAAAGTTTCACAACCCACTATTTTTTCATCATTTAAGTACATTTCTAAGCAACGAACCGAACGTGAGTTCTCTAACGTTTTCACCCAAGTTTTTATAGTAACGATATCGCGCCATTTGGGAAGTTTTTTGATCTCCAAACGCATTCTACTCATTACCCAAGCTTGATGAAAGGCTTGCATATCGGTAAAACTAATACCGCCTAAATCCGCATGACGACCAGCAGTTAATTGAAGTAAATTGCACAAATCGGTATATTTTAAATACCCATTAGGATAACAATGCAAAAATGTAATTTCTTGTTGTTGTTCTAAAATAGAGGTAATGTTGGATGAAATAGGCATTTATAGTTGTAATTTTATGTAATTAATAATTTCCTGAACATTGGTTTGGTATGGAAACCATTTGGCATTTTCGGTTCGTTTAAACCACGTAATTTGCCTTTTAGCAAAACGACGTGTATTTTTCTTGATTTCTTCAATGGCAAATTCCAAAGTTGTTTTTTTATCAAAATAATCAAATAATTCACGATATCCAACCGTTTGCAACGCATTTAAGTTTTTATAGGGTATCAATTGCTGTACTTCTTCTAATAATCCTTCTTTTACCATTAAATCAACTCGTGTATTGATACGTTCATACATCACCGCTCTGTCTGCTTCTAAACCAATGATAATAGGCGTAAAGTTTCTTGTATTTTTTCTTTTACCAATAAAACTCGAATAAGGTTGGCCACTTCCTAGACAAACTTCAACAAAACGCTTCATTCGTTGTGGATTTTGTAAAGTTTGCGGATTTTCAATTAACAATGTATTGTAATAAGCAGGATCTAAGGTTTGTAATTGCTCTTGTAAATAGGAAATACCATTTACATCATACTTCGCATTAATTTGGTCACGAACTGAAGTTTCAATGTCTGGAAAAGCATCAAAGCCTTTTAAAACAGCATCTACATACAAACCCGAACCACCAACCATAATTTGGATAGGATTTTTTTGAAAAAGAGTATCTAATTTTGCTAAAGCTTCTTCTTCAAAGTCACCCACAGAATAGGCTTCTAGTATGCTTTTATTTTGTATGAAATGATGTGAGGCAGCTGTTAATTCTTCATTATTTGGAACGGCTGTGCCAATGCTCATTTCTTTAAAAAACTGACGGCTATCACAAGAAAGAATATCACAATTAAAATAGCACGCTAATTGAATGCTTAAAGCTGTTTTTCCAATGGCTGTGGGGCCTATGATTGTAATGAGGTAGTTCAATGTTGAAATTTATTTATTCAAATTTTTAATTCTATTTTGATACTCTGTAAGACACTCTTTAAAAATAGGGATTAGTATTTTTATTTGTTCTTCTGTCTCCATTTTACTAATTCGTAAATATTCATCTAGAGAAATACTGTCCCTGATTTTTTTCATGGAGCAACTACAATACTCTTTAGTCAAAATGGGGTATTCAATAGCCATATTTTTTGAGTCAATCATACATTTCTCAATTAGGATTTTTTCACTATTAGCAGTCCAATTTTTCGATTGCTTCTTATTTATAATATAATTGATAACATTATAGCCAGAAAAAATAATTATAAGTGTGATTATCCAGTGTTTCAGTTTCATGTTTGCATATTTCTATTACATTTGTTTTTAGCCCTGATGGCAATGACAGATATAGTGTACAGCAGGAAATAGCTCCCAATTAATCATCCAATAAATTATTGCCACATTGGTGACAAAATTTGGCGTTTTCTTGATGTCCTTCTGCACCACAATCGGCACAAGGGTTTTTGTCTATAATGGCTAATTTTTGATCGGTTTTGGCTAATTCTGCTGAAACAATTCCTGTTGGTACCGCAATCACACCATATCCTAAAATCATGACTAAAGAAGCCAAAAATTGCCCTAACGGTGTTACAGGAGAAATATCTCCATAACCTACTGTTGTTAAGGTTACTATGGTCCAATAAATACTTGTGGGTATACTGGTAAAACCATTTTCTCTACCTTCTACTACATACATAATAGAACCAATAAGTACCGTACTGATTAAAACAAAATAGATAAATACCAAAATTTTACCTTTGCTGGCTAATAAAGCGTCTTTTAATTGTTGAGATTGACCCGTAAATTGAGGATGATTCAATACTTTGAATAATCGTAATAAACGTAGCGAACGCACAATAGACAACACTCCTGAACCCGCAAAAACTTGTGCCAAATACATGGGTAGCGTAGCAATTAAATCTATAATTCCGTAAAAACTAAAAATGTATTTTAAAGGTTTGTTAATAGATATGATGCGTAAAAAATATTCTATGGTGAAAAAAATTGTAATTCCCCATTCTAATGCAATCCTGATGTCATGGTATTTAGTTTCAAAACTTTTGACTGTTTCCATCATGGTTAACAGAATGCTAAGTAAAATAACGCCTAGTAAAATGAGATCGAAGGCTTTGCCAGCTATGGTATTGGTTCCATAAATGACAATGTAGGTTTTCTTTCGAAACTGTTGAAAAACACTTCTTTCTTTACTCATGATACAAATTTAAAAAATTAAAAAGGAATCACTTTCATTACTTTGTGTTTTCTCAAATAGCCTTGAATGATATTCTTTGAATCGCGATTATTTTGCATTGGTATGATAATTTTCTGCAAAATTTCTAAATTGTTGATTTGGTAATTTAGATCGTAAAAGCAGTAGCCTTTTAGGTTGCCATTTTCAATGACAATAGCACTTCTTTCATCATGAGTTCTACCTCTGTCCACAATGACCAAGTTGTTTTTAGAAAGCGTATTTTCTTCGATAAACAACTGAACCCTTTTATTATATTCTTGTGGTGTTTCTTTATTGATACAAGCTCCGTAACATTGCTTTAAGTCGTATTGAAAACAACTACTCTTAGTATCGTATAAACCGTTTATTTTTTGACAAAGGTTGTATTTTTCTGTAATTTTAAACAAATAATTTTTGCCTTCTAGTAAGGAAGTAAAAGAGGTGATTTCTTTTTTTCGACCATCTACTTTTTGAACGCTAAGTTTAATATACCCTTTCTCGTTTTTTTCAGTATATAGAGCCCAACCAAATAGCGATTTTTTCAAAGATCTATTGTAAACGGGTTTGTTAATTTTAATTTCCTCGCTTTCTTTTAAAAGTGCAATTAATTCACTTCCAGTTTCCTCATAAGTAACAGTATAGACATCACGTTGTATCTTTTTACTTTTGTGTGTGGTTCCTGTGAAATGCTGATTGACTCTTTTTTTGATGTTTTTACTTTTACCAATGTAAATCAGGTCGCCTTTTTCATTATGAATGTAATAAATACCTGTTTTAGAAGGAACGGCATCTACAATATCGAGTAGTTTGGGAGATAAACCCGCTTTGATTTCGGTTTTTACAAAACTTTTTACAATTTCTTTTCCTGTGTCTTTGGAAAGTAAAAGTTTGAATAATTTTACTGTAGCCATAGCATCACCACTTGCTCGGTGTCTATCCGCAATAGGAATACCTAAGGAACGAACCAATTTACCTAAACTATACGAAGGTTGCTCTGGAATCAGTTTTTTAGCTAATTCTACAGTGCATAATGTTGGTTTTTTAAAGGTATACCCTAATCTTCTAAATTCGGTACTTAAAATGCGATAATCAAAAGAAGCATTATGAGCCACAATAATACTACCTTCGGTAATTTCGATAATTCGTTTGGCTACTTCATAAAACTTTGGAGCAGAACGCAACATAGCATTATTAATACCCGTTAATTTAACCACAAAAGGTTGTATGGGTTTTTCAGGATTTACCAAGCTAATAAATTGGTCAATTACTTCATGACCATCGTATTTATAAATAGCGATTTCGGTAATACCTTCTTCATTGTATTGCCCACCAGTTGTTTCTATGTCGAGTATTGCGTACAAATTAAGTATTCAGTGTTCAGTTGTTAGTATTCAGTATTTTTAAAATTGACATATTTTCGCATTGACTTATTGATAATTTCGATTTCCAAATATACTACTTCCTATTCGAACCATGGTACTCCCACAAGAAATGGCCAATTCATAATCTCCAGACATACCCATTGAAAGAATATTCAAGTCTATAGTATCACAAGTAGCGGAGCCGAAATGTTTTTTTGTTGTATCGAAAAGAACTTTTAAATGTTGAAATTCTTTTTGAATTTGGTTTTGGTTTTCAGTAAAGGTAGCCATTCCCATTAGTCCAACAATTTTTATGTTTTTAAATGAAGGATTGTTACTCTTAGCGGCGTTGAGAAGTAGGTTGAGAATGTCATTTAATTCCGTTTCATCCAAACCAAACTTCGTTTCTTCTTCTGCAATGTGCATTTGTAATAAACACGGAATAACACGATTGTTTTTTGCCGCTTGTTTGTCAATTTCTTTCAATAGTTTTAAACTGTCAACACCATGAATCAAACTCACAAAAGGAGCCATATATTTTACTTTATTGGTTTGAACATGCCCAATCATATGCCATTCGATATCTTTTGGCATTTGCTCATACTTTTCGGTCATTTCCTGAATTTTGTTTTCACCAAAAATACGTTGGCCAGCCTCATAAGCTTCCATTATATCTGATATAGGTTTCGTTTTAGAAACCGCCACAAGTGTAACTTGTTTAGGAATCGTTTTTTTTATGTTGTTGAGATTAGTTGCTATGTTCATTTTTAAGTTCTTGAATTAAATTATATAGATCTTTTGCTTCCTTTTTTTTCAAGAAAATGGCATTATTATCATAAAAGAAATCGATTCCACTTCCATATTCAAATGGTTTTTTTATGGTAATGTAATCTTTTTCTATTCTATAATTTATAGAATAAATATTAAAGGGATGTTTCTCTAGTTTTATATAATCAAAATTTACAATTATTTTATTTTTAAAACATTGAATTTCTATTTTATCTTTTTTTAGAGTGATTGTGGTAAATTTTCTATAAAAAAAATCTATAAAAAATCGAATGAAACAATAGGTAATCATGAAGTAACCTAAGCCGATTTTATAATAATAGAACATAGTACTTTCATGTTGTTTTTCAGTTTTTAAGCAAAGATGATATATGAAAAAACTCAATAAAGTTCCTACAAACACCAATCCAAAATCAATGTTTCTAAAAATAAATCCTTGAAACGGTTTTCCTTGCCATATTATTTCATTATTCATTACAAAGAAATTAAAAATAAATTAGTTCTCAATCTTACTTACAATTCATAAACAATCAAACCACTTCTAAATTTAGGTTCGATATAGGTGCTTTTTGGAGGCATAATTAAATTATGATCGGCCAATGTTTTTATCTCTGAAATATCAGAAGGGTAGAGCATAAATCCAACTTCAAAATCTCCTTCATCAATGACTTGTTTAATTGTGGTTATCGATTGTTTCCCTGGAATGTATTCAATGCGTTCGTCATTACGTAAATCTCCAATTCCTAAAATAGGATGTAAAACCGTATTGTATAAAATTTGAGCATCTAAAGTATTCAAAATCGAATTTTCTGTGTTTTCATTTATAGGATGTTTATAGAATAAAGCATAAAAATTACCATCTAAATACATACCAAATTCAAATTTATTTTCTGGTTTCCAAAGTTCTTGTTCTTTTGGCTTTACAATAAAATATTCTTCCAATAAAGTGAGAAAATTTGCTTTGGAATGTCCATTTAAATCTCTAATAATTCGATTGAATTCATAAATTTTAACATTGCTTTCGGCAATTAAAAAACTCATAAAATATTCTAAATGAGGATTGCCTAATTTTTTATCCTGCTCGTAAAGCATTTCAGCTGAAGCGGAGCGATGATGTCCATCAGCTATATATAGATTAGGTATATTCTCAAAATAGTCTTGTAGCCAATCGATATCACTTTGGGTATCTATTTTCCAAAGCGTATGCTTTTCTTTAGTAGTGGTAGTAAAAGCATAAATGGGTTCACTTTGTTTCTTTAATAACAACCAAGTATTAATTTCCACACTATCAGGGTAGGTAATTAAGACAGGTTCTGTATTAAACTGGGTTTGATGTAAATAATCTTTGAATAATTCCACGCGATATTGTAACGTATCTTCGTGTTTTTTAATTATATCTTTTTGATAATCTTCAACTGAAGTTCCTGCAATTATACCTGTAAAAGTCTGATTTTTCGTTTGAATTTCATAAACATAAAAAACCGCTTTTTCTTCTTGAATAAAGATGCCTTCGCTTTTAAAATCCTTGTATTTTAGAGCTACTCCTTTAAAGCGTTTGTCCCAACTTATTTTCTGCGAATGCGCATAAGCAGGATTAATTACATGCAAAAATGAATACGGATTGAAGTTAAGCCATGCGGCTAACTCGGCCGGACTATAATCGTCATAATTTCTGCAGGTAACCAAACCAATTTTATCGGGTGCTGGTCTAACCGCTTTAAAAGGAATTATTTTACTCATAATGTAGTTAAAAATCAAAAGTCTAAAAGTTGAGAATGTAACTTTTAGACTTTTGACATTAGTCTTTACGACTTCATAAATTGTTTTGAAACTTTTTCTGCTTTTTTAACTTCAGCATAATCGTAGAAACCTTCTCCAGATTTCACACCTAATTTTCCCGCCATCACCATATTTACCAATAAAGGACAAGGTGCGTATTTTGGGTTTTTAAAGCCATCATACATAACGTTTAAAATAGAAAGACAAACATCTAACCCAATAAAATCGGCTAACTGTAAAGGACCCATCGGATGTGCCATTCCTAATTTCATTACGGTATCAATTTCTGCTACACCAGCAACACCATTGTATAAAGTTTCGATAGCCTCATTAATCATTGGCATTAAGATACGATTGGCAACAAAACCTGGATAATCATTTACTTCTGTTGGTGTTTTTCCTAATTTTTCAGATAAGTTCATGATGATTTTAGTCACTTCATCAGAAGTGTTGTATCCTCTGATAATTTCAACCAATTTCATGATAGGCACTGGATTCATAAAATGCATTCCGATCACACGTTCAGGATGTACAACTTGTGCCGCAATTTGTGTAATAGAAATGGAAGAAGTATTGGTTGCTAAAATCACATTATGGTCACAAATGTCACTTAACTGTTTGAAGATTTTTAATTTTAAATCTACATTTTCAGTAGCTGCTTCAACCACTAAATCACAACCCACAACACCATCTTTCGTATCGGTGTAAGTAATGATATTGCTTATTGTTTTAATTTTATCTTCTTCTGTAATGCTACCTTTGGCTACCATTCGATCTAAATTTTTAGCGATTGTGGTCATGCCTCTTTCAATTGCGGCTTCTGATATATCGATTAATTTTACGGTAAATCCGGATTGTGCAAAAGTATGAGCAATTCCGTTGCCCATAGTTCCTGCACCTATTACTGCTATTTGTTTCATTATATTAATTGAGTTTTGTTTTATTAGTATATATTAAAAATGAGGTTAGGCCAGGAATTAACACCATGAAAAGTTCTAAAAACTTAGATTCTATTATAAGTTGAATGGCCAAGCCTAATAAAAAAAGTAGACTTATGATTTCAAAAAATAGTACTATTGAATTAACGATCATTTTAGCTTTTATGGATAGCTGATTTTTAACTTTTCTTACAAAAAATTGGATACTCATGAATGTTACAATTATTCCAAAACCTAAGCTACCTAAAATAAAAAGGTTTCTTTCATTACTGTCTTTATTAAATATAACTTGAATGAAAAAATAAATTACAACAAATAAAAAACATAGAATAAAAAAAGGTTTGATTCTTTTTGATAGTAAAAATAAGAGAAAATCTTTTCTATTCATTATGATTTATTTTCCATGGATTCAATAATCATGTAAGCTACACGTAATGCTTCGGTACCATCTTCTAAGGTTACAATGGGTGTTGTGTTATTGTTAATTGCATCTGCAAAAGTTTCCAATTCTTCTAAAATGGCATTGTTTGCATTTACTTTAGGATTGTCAAAATAGATTTGTTTTTTGATCCCTTCGGCATTTTGCAAAATCATATCAAAATCCCCAGGTGTTTCAGGTGCATCTTTCATTTTAACCACTTCACATATTTTCTCCAAATAATCTACCGAAATGTATGCGTCTTTTTGAAAAAATCGTGATTTACGCATGTTTTTCATCGAAATTCTACTCGAAGTTACATTGGCAACACACCCATTTTCAAATTCAATTCGAGCATTTGCAATATCTGGAGAATCCGATATAACGGCAACCCCACTAGCATTTACTGATTTTACTTTGGATTGAACCACACTTAAAATGGCATCAATATCATGAATCATCAAATCCAATACTACTGGAACATCTGTACCTCTTGGATTAAACTCAGCTAAACGATGTGTTTCAATAAACATAGGGTTTTCAATCTTATCTTTTATAGCTTGAAACGCAGGATTAAATCGTTCTACGTGACCTACTTGTCCTTTTACTTGATGTTTTTTTGCTAAAGCAATGATTTTTTCTGCTTCTTCTACCGTATTTGAAATAGGTTTTTCTAAAAAAACATGTTTACCCGCTTCAATTGCTGTAATAGCACAATCATAGTGGGAAAGAGTAGGTGTAACAATATCAACAACATCAACAGCGTTGATTAGGCTTTCGATAGAGTCAAACTTTTTATAACCAAATTCAGTAGCTACTTTTTTAGCATTTTCTTCAAAAGGATCATAAAAGCCAACTAATTCATATTTTGAGGATTGATTTAATAAACGTAAATGTATTTTTCCTAAGTGACCAGCACCTAGAACACCAACTTTCAACATAATAAAGTATTTTCAACAAAAATACATATTTGTTTGAAGTTTTTAAGATACCAGTTCTGTTTTTTTTGAAGTTTATAGCTTGTTTATTGTCTTTTTTACTGTTATTTTTACCAAAAACTAACAGCCTATACATTGAAAGATACTCCCAAACATCAAGGACTTAGAAATCAACTAGCTAAATTATTAGAGCAAAAAGGAATTACGGATAAAAACGTGTTAGAAGCCATAAAAAAAATTCCACGTCACCTCTTTTTAAATTCAAGCTTTGAAGATTTTGCTTACCAAGATAAAGCCTTTCCAATTGCAGCTGGACAGACCATTTCTCAGCCATATACAGTTGCGTTTCAAAGTCAGTTATTGGACGTTAAAAAAGAACACAAAATTTTAGAAATTGGTACAGGAAGTGGTTATCAAACTGCTGTTTTGTGTACTTTAGGAGCCAAAGTATATACTATTGAAAGACAAAATGAGCTTTTTAAAATAACGTCTTTGTTATTGCCAAAATTAGGAATTAGGCCCAAACATATTTCTTTTGGAGATGGCTATAAAGGATTACCGCAATATGCACCTTTTGACAGCATTATTGTTACCGCTGGTGCACCTTTTATTCCTCCAGCTTTAATGGCTCAGTTGAAAATAGGTGGTAAACTTGTTATTCCTTTAGGAGAAGAACATCAGATTATGACTCTATTAATTAGAAAAAATGAATCACAATTTGAAAAACATGAGTTTGGAGAGTTTCGTTTTGTACCGCTCTTAGAAGATAAAAATTAAAATATATTAAATAACCTACTTTTATGAAGAACACCCTAACTGCCCTGTTATTATTCTTTACTATGGTTGTGTTTTCTCAAAATGATTACACTGAAGTAATGGATTTATTGCTTAAAAATGAAAGGCAAGAAGCAAGAAAATTGTATGATAAAAAATTTGCTTCCAAAAGCGCATCAGACATTGATTTACTTTTTTTAGACGCCATTATTGATGTAGAGCTTGGTAAAACCAACTTTGACGAAACCTTATTAAGAAAAATTGAAAACTTACCCAATGCAGCGTTTTATATCGACCCTTTTATCAATGAAAATTATGTGCTAAATGATTTAAGTTCTGACAATAGTAATGATTTGATTTATAAAAAGATTGATTTTTTAGCAGCATCTGCAAAATTTAAAAACAAAAATATTGTTAAATATAGAAAAGCTTTTTATGATTTTAAACGCTTGAATTTTGAAGCTTCTTTAAATCATTACAAAAGTTTGCACACTATTAATAATTGGCAATTGTGTGGTGTTTTTGAAAATTTAAATAGTAGTGGTTTGGATACTGAATACGAACCAGAATTATACGCAAAGGATGATAAATTATTTGACGCAAATAGTAACGGTCTTGTCGGTTGGTTTATACCTAAAACAAAATCAACTCAAGGATATCAATATTTTGTGAATGAAAAGGAATATGGAAATGGAATTATATATGCACAAACATTTGTAAATGTCCCTTCTGATAAGAAATATTTATTACAATTTGGTTGTTCATCTGGAATCAAAATTTTTATTGATGATGTTGAAATTGCTTCCAAATATGAAACTGCTGAAACAAATTTGGATGCTTTCAATTACGAAATTGACTTGCAAAAAGGAATACACAGAATTTTAGTAAAACTTGAAGTTGAAGGTGGTTCAGATTATTTCTCTTGTTCATTATTCAATGTTGATCAAACAGTTGCTGAAGAATTAACTTTTGAAGAAAAATATATTCCCTATCAGTCTGGTGCTTTTAATAGTGCTAGTAGTACTGAAAAAGCATTAGATTATGAAGAATTTTTCGAATCTAAAGTTAAAAGTAATCCTAATAATGTTTTGTATAAGTTGTTTTTATATTCAGCTTATGCTGCTAACAAAAAGAAAGATAAAGCGCATGATGCAATAGAAGGCCTCGATATTAGATATCCAAAAAGTTCTTTAATTGCTAAATATTTTATGAATTATTATATTTTAGATGATAATTCTCAAAAATATGAAGAGTTTAAAATAAATATTGAAAATAACGATAAAGATTATTATTATACCACTGTAATCAAAATGAAAGATAATAATTGGTTACAAAAAGGATCTATCTCAGAATTAGAAGAATATTATAACAAATCAAAACAATACCCAGAAAAATTTTACTCGCAACTTTTTGATTTTATGATTAAATCAAGAAAATCTGATATTGATGGAATGTTTAAGTTAGTGAATCAGATTTTAGATGAATCTTATAATAATGAAGAATATAAAATTTTAGTAGCAAATTTATACAGAAGACTAAAAAATGATAAAACAAAAGCGTTACAAATTTTAGAAACACTTTCAAAAGAAAGAGACAATATTAAAGCTACCTACGCTTTAATTGATATCTATAATAATGCGAATCAAATTGATAAAGTTAAGGAGTTGTTGAGAGAAGAAATTAATAAAAGACCTGATTTTAATTTCTTGAGAACGGCTTATATTGATATCTTAATTGATGAGAACAATTATAATGAAGCTCTTGAACTAGTGGACATTAATTTAGAATATTTTCCTTATTCCTTTGAAAATTTTGAAAAGAAAGCGGCTATTTACAGCTTAATGAATAATAGAAAAGAAGCTGAAAAATATTACAAGAAAGCCTTGTCACATTATAGTTCCAATTCTTCTCTTCGAAAAAAATTATATGATTTAACAAATACTCCTGATGAAATAGCAGAAGTTGAAACAAAAGACGTATATGCATTTATTAAGAAAAATAGAAATACGACTTTAAAAGGAGATTATGGAATAACCATATTATTAGATGAATTTATTGTGAATATTTTACCAGAAGGTGGTAGAAAATCAAAATCGAAATTGGTTTATGAAATAACTTCTGAAAGTGGAATTGAAAACCTTAAAGAATATGGATTGGATTCTTATGGAATAAATCTAACTAAATCGGAAATTATAAAGAAAAATGGATCAATTGTTCCTGGGGAAGTTGGTTCAGGTACCATTGTGTTCTCAAATTTAGAAATTGGAGATGTAATTTATGTAGAATATGATTTTATATCCAATTCTTATGGAAGGTTTTATAAAGACTTCAATATTGATTATGTAGTAAATGGAAGCTATCCGATAGTGGAATCCAATTTTTACATTATTCATGCTCCTGGTTTAAAATTTAATACTGTGGTTAAGAATGGAGATTTAAAAATGGTAGAAAAGAAAGTGAATGATAAAATCGTGAAACAATGGACGCAAAGAAATCTTAGTGCAATGCCAGTTCATGAATCGTATTCTCCTAATTTTGACGATTTAACTATTGAAATTTATGCAGGAACTATACCAGCTTGGAAAGATATTGCAAATTGGTATGCTGACTTAGTGAAGAAGAATAAAAAAGTCGATAAAACAACCCTTGCTGTTTTTAATGAAATTTTCCCTAATGGAATTTCAGGTTTGACTGAAACGCAACGAGCAGAAAAAATTTATGATTATATCCAAGAAAACATTACCTATAGTTATTTAGATTTCAGACAAAGTGGTTATGTACCTCAAAAACCTTCAAAGACGTTAGAATCGAAACTAGGTGATTGTAAAGATTTATCAACTTTGTTTGTTACGCTTGCCGAAAAAGCCGATTTAAAATCGAATTTGGTTTTGGTTCTTACCAATGATAATGGTTTAAAAGCGCTTCCTTTACCTTCATCAGAGTTCAATCATTGTATTGTGAAAGTAACTTTAGAAAATAAAGATTACTTTATAGAAATGACAGATAAATACCTGCCTTTCAAATCTATGCCAATATCTTTATATAAAGCAAACGCATTGGTAATTGAATTTGATAAAGCTAAAAATGAAGAGGCTAAATTGATACATTTGAATTTTGATAATTCTTTAACGAATGTAAAAAAATCGGTTGTAGAAATTGATATTACAGAAGAAAAGAAGAATTTTAAAATTAATCATGATTATTCAGGATATCTAAAAGCATACTATAATGAATTGTTTTCCAATGCTATTTCTGAAGAAATTAGAAAAAAAGAATTTGAAAATAACTTTAATAGTTCTTTGAATAAAACCATCGTTTACAAAAACAGTAATTTACTGTCAAAAAATAAATTTGATTCTACTATTCAGTTTGATATTCAATTTTTAGTGAATGAAAAATTACAACAATTAGGAAGTTTAAAAATTGTTGAAATACCGTTCTTTGAAAAAATTTATACCAAAGATTTAATCAATACTGAAACAAGGAACTATCCAATTAATTATGTGAAGTATGAAAATGTCAACCTTTATGAAAGTCAAGTAGTTCTAAATATTCCTGAAGGGAAAAAATTTATTGAAATTCCAGAAAACAAAAAATTGGCCTATAAAAACGATTCTTATGAAATTACCTATGAATTGGTTTCTGATACGCAATTAGTGGTTAACAGAAAGGCAAATTTATCATGGGAAGACGTTTCCGCTGAAGAATATCCAGAATTTAAAAAATATGTGGAAGAAGTAATTGTTAGTGAAGAACGAATAGTAGGTTACAAATAAAAATTATCTTGAGATTTAAATACAAAAAACACCCTTATTCAAGGGTGTTTTTTGTTTAATATGATTTTTTAATTCGGTCTAAATCTCTTTTGGTGTCTCTTTCTTTCATCGTTTCCCTTTTGTCGTAGTTCTTTTTACCTCGACATAAAGCAATATCTAATTTGGCCAATCCTTTTTCATTCGTAAATAAGCGCAAAGGAATAATTGTAAGTCCTTTATTATCACTGTCTTTTTGAAGTTTCTTTAATTCTTTCTTATTTAATAATAACTTTCTTTCACTTTTAGCTCTATGATTGTAATGTGTTCCAAAAAGGTATTCTTCAATGGTAGAATTAATTACAAAAAGTTCATTATTGTGAAATTCACAAAAACTTTCTGCAATGGAAGCTTTACCTAGGCGAATCGATTTGATTTCGGTACCCGTCAAAACTATCCCAGCAGTATATTTATCGATAATTTCGTAATCGAATTTAGCTCTTTTATTGAGTATGTTAATCGTTTTTTGCATTGGATTGCAAATGTAATTCAAAATATTAGAATTAGAAATTTTTATTACAAATATTGCGATGTTTAAAAAAATATGGTTTTTACAATAAACAATACTTAAAATTACGCAATTAATATTTTTTTATATAAAAAATTCATAAATTCGTATTTCAAACAGTAAACAAACAAATATGAAAAAAACAGTATTCAAGATATGCTTATTGGCAGTTCTTGGCTTAAATGTAGCATGTACAGAAGATTCTATTGAAAAAAACACTGCTGAAGAAGTACAAAATTTTAATCAGAAATTATTATCTCCGCAACAAATTAATGATGAAATAAAAAGCACTTTACAACAAACAGGTCAATTTTATTGGAAAAATGCATCCTTGCAACTATTATGGAGTGCTTCCCAACATGGGCAAAATTTAGTAACAATTGGTTATGGTACTTCTACTACAGATTTTGAAAAATCAGCTTCTAATCAAAGTAAAGAAATTGTAGAGCAATTATTGAATAGTATTCAAGCAAATGAATCGAATCCTGCTGAAAAACTTTTGATATATAATGATCCTGTTTTAAATATTATTGATGTAATTGTGAAAGATCAAAAAACACTATATGCTTTACGAAATAATAAAAATGTGAGGTATGTAGAACCAGCGGATTATCGCTTTTTTAAATTTGAAGAAGAAAACGGAGCTCAAAGAAGTTCAAGTTCAGGATCTTCCGGATGCGGATTCGATTCTCAAACCTTAAGTACAGCAGATTATACATCAATTACTCCAAATGCTAAGGTGCCATGGAGTTTTTACAAACATAATATTCCAAATGCATGGAGTAAAAGTACAGGTTCTGGTATTACTATTGGTGTTATTGATTCGGGTGTTTCTCCTAATCAATCTTTATTAGGTAGTAATTTTAATAACGGAGACTCAAATGGTAGAAGTGTACAAAAATATGGCACCTATGTAGATTCTATTTGGCCATGGTCTACTTCTACAGATGGTCCAAATGATCAATGTGGCCATGGTACTAGTATGACAGCCACTGCTACAGCACCTAGAAATAATAAAGGCTTACCTGTAGGCGTTGCGTATAATGCTAATTTAATTTCTTATAGAGCTGCAGCAAATGTTGTTTTAGAAGGTTATCATGAACAAAAAGGTGTTCAAAATGCTTTTGTAGGTTTAGGAAATAACTCTTCTGTTAAAATTATTTCGATGTCTATGGGACATATTTTTTCTGTAGGTAGAATTGAAGATGGCGTACGTTATGCTAATAACAGAGGAAAACTCATTTTTTGTGCAGGAGGAACTTCAACTAGTTTTACTAATTTTGTAGGTGTAATTTTTCCAGCTTGGATGAATGAAACTGTTGCTGTTACAGGTATTAAAGAAGGATCAGGTTACAATAAATGTTCGAATTGTCATTCAGGAAGTAAAATTGATTTTACTGTGGTAATGGAGCGTTCTGCTTCAGGGAATACGGCACCTGTATTAAGCTATTACGAAAATCAAACGGATTATGTAGGTGGCTCTTCTGTTGCAACAGCTACTACAGCGGGTATAGCTGCCTTAGTTTGGTCAAAAAATCCGAGTTGGACCAAAGATCAAGTTTTAAATAAACTAAAGCAATCTGCTTCTTTATATCCAAATAGAAGTTCAGAATACGGTTATGGTAATATTAATGCGGCTTTAGCTGTGCAATAAAACAATAGATTTCATACAATTATTAATTCTTGCAAAAGCGGATTCTAAGATATTAGAATCTGCTTTTGTTTTTTTATACTTACTTCTGATGCCTAATTTAATGTTAGTAAAAGAATGTTATTAATGCTAACTCGTTCATAATGAATAATTTTTTAAAAAAATATTAAAGAGTTTTTTTTAACATTTTTATTCATCCTAATATTTTTTTTGTATATTTATTTCTATTAACCCCAAAAACCAACCTACTATGATTTTAGAATGCCAACAAATCGACAAAGAGCTTATTCATTCCTTGCATTTCCCCACTGAAGAAGTGTTACTTGATAAAGAGGATGTAATACAACGAAAGAATGATTTAGACCGAGCTTTAGCTTTAGGGAATTTAGAACATCTAAAAATGAAAATTTATTTTGAAGACGATACGAACCTTAAAATGACAGAAACTACGATTTGGGGTGTTACAGATAATCGGATTATTTTGAAACAAGGAGTGGTAATTCCTTTAAATAGAATACATAAAATTATATAATAAAAAAGAGCTGTTCCTATCAGCTCTTTTTTATTTAATAGATTTCAATTGAAAATTTGCATTCATAATTACACTTCGAAGCTAACCATTGTATACCTTCTTTTTCTTGAATATGACCAGATGTGTCTTTATGGTCGGCCAATCCTAACCAAGGTTCGATACAAAGAAAAGGAGCTTTATTTTTGGTCCAAATGCCTAAATAAGGAAACTCCCTATAATCCATTTTTAAGATAGGTTTATTAAGATGGGATAGTGTAACTTCGGATGAATGGAGATTTTTAAAAACCAAGGCATCTTCTTCAAATAAACGATACTCCAGTGGTATACATTCTTCAACTGATGTTATAGTTTTGGTTTGACCAGAAAATAAATCGTTTTCAAGTACGTAACTTTCAAAACGTTCTTTTTTATTAAAGCACAATTTGTATTCTTCAAATGCATTTGGAATAGCAAAAGCTGGATGCGCTCCAATGGAAAATGGCATTTTTGAAATTCCTAAATTCTTTACTTGATAGCCAATGGTCAAACAAGATTCGTTTAAAGTGTAACTGAGTTGAAGTTCAAATTCAAATGGAAACTTTACTAAAGTTTCAGAGTTATAAGTGAATGAGAAAATGGTTTCCGTATCGGTTTGGTGAATAACAGAAAACTCATAATCTCTTGCAAAACCATGTCGTGAAAGCTGATATTCTTTCTCTTCATAAAGGTAAGTGTCCTCTTTTAATCGACCAACTATTGGAAAAAGAATGGGTGATGTTTTATTCCAATAGTCTGTATCTATTTCCCAAATGTAATTACAATTATTTTTAACTAGCGTTTGTAATTCTGCTCCTTTTGAATGTATGGAAGCAGATAAATATTTATTTTTTAGTGTTACTATCATTACTATGTTGTTGTTTTAAGATGCCATAATGTACGCTGTCTAGAAACTCTCCATTATGATAGCAATTTTCTACAAAGTGCGCTTCTTTTCTAAAACCATTTTTTTGCAATACTTTTTCAGAAGCAAGATTTCTTGGGTCGATAATAGCTTCTACTGAATGTAGCCCCATTTCTGTAAAGGCATAGTTTAAAAGCGTTTGGATGGCTTCTGTAATGTATCCTTTATTTTGATATTCGGGTAAAAGCATGTATCCTAATTCCGAACGATAATTTTCATTTTGGGTTCTGTAGAAACCGATAAGAGCGATGAGCTTATCATTGTCTTTTTCAGTCATAGCCCAATTAATTCCTTCGTTACTTTCGATTTTATCTTGAATCATTTTAATATGCTCTAATGCTTCTTCTTGCTTTGTAAGTAGTGGTCTGGGAATGTATTGCATTAATTCTGGGTTGCTTCTTAATGCGAAAATTTCATTAACATCAGTATCGCGAAGAGCTCTAAAATGCAATCTTTCTGATTCTAAGACAGGAAAAGGAGAGAAGTTAAGTTGTAGCATGTTGCCTAAAATTTATGAAGTGTGTATTATTATGATTTCATTTATATAAACGAAACCTTTAAAAATAAGTTATTATTAAAGGATTTTCAGTCCGAACAATATTACGAATTTAGTAAAAGAATACTATAAAAAAAGTCATTTAAAATGAAAAACATTCACTCTAAATGACTTTTAGAAACTAATCTAGCAATCTATAAATAATTATGAAGCTACACCCGTTATAAATTCTTTTTCACAAAATGTTTTGTAAGCGGAACGAATTATTTTTTTAAAAGATGAAGGAATAATATTTTCGGGAACTTTCCTTAATTTTTTTAAGGATAAGTTTTCTTCAAATAGGAACTGTACATGATTGTCTGCATCCAATTGAGTACTTATTACGGTAATATCATCCATATTAAAAACCACACTATTAAGTTCCGATTTTCTCGGTTTTTGATAGTTAATCTTAAAACTTTCATAGTTTTGTGCTACCTTATTGTAATCAAAAGTAATGTAAAGACCACTCATGATTTCTCGATCGATTAAGAATCCCATCAATTGTCCGTCTTCATTCAGAATGTTAATTTTTAAATCTCTCATAGGGTAAAATTTTATTGATTATTTTGGGCTAATAGCAATAAAAAAGTGTACACTCGAAAAATAGACTAACCTTCTTTTTTCAAATCTAGGATTCTGTTTTTTATTTTACAATACGTATTTATACGTATTTTTTGCCTTTTTTTATACGTATTTATACGTACTTTTTGAAAAACGGCTTCTTATTACTGCATCTATAGGAATAAAAAAATCCCATTAAATGGAACATTTAATGGGATTGGTTTTTTAAAAATAAGCGTTTTAGATATCTCTTAATTTATTTAATTTTTCCTTCCAAAGTTTTAATTCGTCTTTGTGTCTTTCAATATTTTTTTCAACTTCTTTAATAAATGGATTTTCTCCTTTTGAACTACTACTTATAAATTGAATATTATTTTCTAGTTGGAAAATTTCATTTTGAACTTCATCTATTTTCTTTCTAATGAAAAACTGTTCTTTTTCTAAAGATCGATTATCATCATTTTCTACCCACTGATCTAACTTAGCATTAAACTTCATCATCTCAGTATCTTTTTTAGATAAACTTAACTTCTCAAATAAAGCATCTAAAATTTTATTGAATTTCCCTTCAATATGTCTTCTGTTGAAAGGAACTCTTCCAAAGGATTTCCAAGCTTCAATATGAGCTTTAATCGCGTCTAAATCGGTTTTATGATTGCCCGTTAATTCAAAAGATTTTAAATTTTCTAAATATTCTTTTTTATTGTCAAACGCTTGAACTTCATCTTCGTTTTCAGCATTTCTAACTGCGTGCATGCGATCAAAATAATGATTGCAAGCGTCTTTAAAGTCTTTCCATATTTTATCAGAATACTTCCGAGGTACGTGTCCAATTTTTTTCCAATCTTCTTGAATTTGCTTCATAATTGGAGTTGTCGCTTTAAAATCTTCACTGTCTTTTAAAGATTCCGCTTTTTCAACTAAAGCTAATTTTTTAGATAGATTCTCTTGTTGTTCATGTTTGATATCTTTATAGAACGCATTTTTATTGACATTAAAATTACGCACCGCAGTTTTAAAAGCAGCCCAAGTATCTTCTGTAACTTCTGCTGGAACTTTACCAGCTTTAAAGAAGCTTTCACGTAAAGCTTCCATTTTTTTGATTTGAGATTGCCAACCATTATGAGATTGAATATCTTCATTTCCTAAAGTAACAATTTGAGCAATAATTTCCTTTTTCTTTGCTAAATTTTCTACTTCTCTTTCTTTAGCCTGACCAAAAAAAGCTTCTCTTCTATCATGAATTTGTTTTGTTATTTCACTAAATTCATTCCAAATTGCTTCTCTATGTTCTCGGTCAACTGGACCAATTTCTTCTTTCCAAATACGGTGAAGTAATTGTAATTCACGAAAAGCTTTTAAAATATCTGCTTCATCTAACAAAGCTTTTGCTCGCTCAATGATAGCTTGTTTTTGTTCAAGATTATTCTTAAAATCTTGATCACGCGCCTCTTTGTCGAGGTGGATTAAATCATAAAAGCGTTCAATATGAAAATGGAAGTTATTCCAAACAATATTGTATTTGTCTCTTGGTATTGCACCTGCATTTTTCCATTGCTCTCTAATGTCGTTTAATTTCTTAAACATATCAGCAATAGAAAGTGTTTCATCTGTACCGTCAACTAAATTTTTTAAGTCTTCAATAATTTCGTTTCTAACAGTAAGATTGTTTTTTAAATTCTTTTGTAATTGGTTATAATGATTATTTCTGTTGGTTTTATAGTCGTCATAAACCGCATCAAATTTATTTTTTAGAGGGAAATGATATTCAAAAGTAGCCGTTTCATCTGTATTAGACTCATTGAATTCCTCTCGTTTTTCATCAATTAAATGATGGTACTGATTCATGAACGATTTTCTGATTTCTTCTACATGGTCTTTAATTGCCATTACTTTATGGTTGTGGACTAACTTATCTAATTCAGTAGTTAGTTCTTCCATAGTAAGAGAATCGTAGTCTAACATTGGAATAATATGTTTATCCTGAATAGAGTCGTCTTCGTTTTCTTCTGCGTTGGAATTATCAATCTCGTCTAAAGCAGATTGATTAATAGTGATTACATTTTCTTGAGACTCTTGCTCTTTTTGTCCATCTGCGTTTTGCAGGTTATCATTCTTTTCTTCTAACATCATTACATGCTTAAGGTTACTAATTGCGACCGAAGATACTAAAGGCTGTGCAAAATTCAAAGAAAAACCCGTATTTTTATATGTTAGAATACGCTTTAATGAATCTGTTCTTGTGTTTTCTATAAAATAAATTGAATCTTCAGAGACGAAATTATCTGTAATAATGATTCATAGAATAAGATTTTGAATTTTATAAAGCTTATGGAGGTTTTAATTGGGTATACCAATATCTTATCCATTCCAGATACTCCAAGCTTTTTCTGCTTGAAAAAGAAGCATTTCATAACCATTTTTTGTTTTAGCTCCTTGTGTTTTGGCTTTTCTTAAAAACGAGGTTTCCTCAGGATTATATACTAAATCAAAAGCGATATGATTTTTTGTAAATAAATGATAATCTAGAGGAGGTGCATCGTCTATGTTAGGATGTGTTCCTACAGGTGTAGTGTTTACAATAATTTGATATTCTTCAAAAATTTCTTGGTTTAACTCTTCATAACCTAATTGAAATTCATTTGGATTTCGAGAAACAAAATCATATTCAATTTTTAACTTCTTAAAGGCAAATGCAATGGCTTTACTGGCACCGCCAGTTCCTAAAATAAGCGCTTTTTTATGATGGGTATCAAGTAAAGGTTTGATAGCTTTTTTAAATCCATAATAATCGGTATTGTGTCCTTTTAATTTTTTCTTTTTTGAAATCGTAATAGTATTAACTGCTCCAATTATTTTTGCGTTTTTAGATAGTTTATCTAAATACGGGATAATTTCTTCTTTATATGGAATGGTAACATTTAATCCTTTTAAACCTTTAGTTTCTGAAAGAATTTTAGGAAAATCTTTAATGCTTGCAATATCAAAGTTAAGATATTCACAATTGTCAAAATGAAGTAATTGAAATTTTTCGGTAAAGTATTTTTTGGAGAAGGAATAACTAATATTTTTTCCAATTAGCCCAAATTTAATTTGCTTTTTATTTTTATTCTTTTTTGACATATAGCTTATTTTTTTCCTAATCGGTTCGCTATTTTTTCTAATCCGAAAATTAACATAAATCCACAAATAACCATAATTATAGCTGTTAAAATTTGTGGATCACCTTGAAAGTTTTGTGGTAGAATACTTTTCTCTAGAAACGGGACTGTTTCTCCGTGACTATTAATTCGAGTTTCAATCACTTCTTTCCAAGGCCAGATTTTATTTAAGGAACCAATCATAAAACCAACAAGTAAGGCTAAAGTAGTATTTTTATGATTGGAAAACATCCAAGTTAGTACTTTTGAAAATAATTTCAAGCCTAAAATTGCTCCAATCGCAAAGGTTCCTAATTTTAATAACGCATTACTAATAATTTCAAAATTTACTGTAGAAAGACCTTCTCTGAGTTGATTGATGGTTCCAATAACAGTTTGATACGAACCCATTAGAAGTAATATGAAAGCTCCTGAAACACCAGGTAAAATCATGGCTATAATGGCTAAAAAACCAGATATAAAAAGATACCAATAACTATCTGGTGATTCGGTAGGTTTTGCAATAGTAATATAATAAGAAATTACAATGCCAATGAGTAATGATACAATAGCTTTCCAAGACCAAGTTGAAATTTCTTTCCAAATAAACAAAATACTGGCGATAACTAATCCAAAGAAAAAAGACCAAACTACAATAGGTTGGGTGTCTAAAAGATGGATTATTATTTTTGAGAAAGTTACCACACTAATGGCAATTCCTAGAATAAGAGCGACTAAAAAATTACCATTAATGGCTGCCCACGTATTTTTTATTCCGTTTTCTTTAATCCCTTTGATTACTGAGAAATTGATTTTATTAATACTCTCAATTAATTCTTCATAGATACCAGAAATAAATGCGATTGTGCCTCCAGAAACGCCAGGGACTACGTCAGCGGCACCCATAGCAATACCTTTTAGAGTGATTAATATATAATCGGGAAAAAGTTTTCTCATGCTTTTATAAAATAAATGTCATTCAGCTAGAAATGGTTTTATAACTGAATGACAAATTTAGAGAAACTATTAATTAGTTTCTATATTTTTCAATGATGTTTTGAACTGTTTTTTTCTTCCACATATTAGGAAAATGATCTTGAATAATGGTGTGATTTTTAAAATTAATTCGCAATCCGTTATTAAGGTGAAAATTTCCTTTTTTGGTTTCTTTAGTCAAATGATAGAGGCCAGCTAAACGATATTCAATCTCAAATTCATCAGGAAACACCTCACTTGCTTGTAATAAAATTTCAATAGCGTTTTCATATTCACCTAATTCTTGTAACATTTGAGACCAAAGAACAAAAGTATCCAAATTAATATCACCTGCTTCGAAAGCTTTTCTGTAGCCAAGTTCCGCTTCTTCATAAAATTGAAGTCCGTGATTAATAGCAGCATATCGTTTCCAATATAAACTGTTATCACTATCTATTCCTAAGGCTTTGTTGACATAATAAATGGCTTTTTGGAAGTTTTTTTGACGAATGTAAAAGTCAGTTATGGCAATCCAAGCTTTGTCTAACAATGGGTCTTCATGGACAGTTCGTAGATAAAACTTCAATGCCAAGTCCTTTCTACCTAATTTTTCATGACATTTGCCCACACGTAATAAAGCAAAAGATGTTGCATCATCCAATTCCATAGTGATGGTATAACAGTCGATTGCTTCTTGGTATTTTTTTAGTTTTTCTAACCCTTTCGCTTTTTCTAAGTAAGCACCTAAGAAAGACTCATCAATAAGTGTTGCATAATCAAATGCCCATACCGATTTTTCATAATTTTTCAAGGCATAATATTGTCTTCCTAATTGATGCCAAGCCACTTCACTGTAAGGTTTTCTATCAATAAATTTTTCTAAATAAGCGATAGCTTCATTGTTTTGGTCTAGAAAATCATAACAATAGATAATGTTGTATAATGCGGAATAATCTTCAGGATCTTCTTCTAAACATTTAATGAAATAATCTTTTGCTTTTTCTAATTCATCCATAAATAAATATTCCATTCCAATCATAGAATAGACATCAGCATAGTCATCTGTGAATTTCAAAGCAATTTGTAACGATTCTATTGCTTTTTCATGTTGGTCTCTTTTCGAATAAATATTAGCTTGTTGAATGTAGATTTCTTCGTTGGTAGGTTCAATAGCGTATAATTCAGACAATAATTTTTCAGCAATATCTAATCGGTCTTCATAGATCAACATCTCTACTTGAACCAATCGTAAACCAGTCGATTTTGGATGTTGCTCTTGACCAAGTTTTAATGCCTTTTTTGCTAAATTCATTCGACCTGTATCCATATAGTGAAGAATAATGTCTTCAAATTCTTCAGAATCAAAGAAAAACACTTTGTTCGTTTTTAACATTGATTCAAACTTAGATAAGGATAAGTTGTTCTCTTCTTCTTCATGACTCAATCTCATAAGCAATCAATTTTATGGGTTTTGTCTTATATTAAAAGTAAGACATTTTATGGGGTAATGCAATTTTAGTACGAATTGTTTTAAACAATTTAATTAACAATTTTAAAACCAAACAAGTTAGTGTGAATTGTTTTTGTTTTGTAATTCCTGTACTTCATTTAATACTTCAAGAATAATGCCACATCCTTTTTTAATTTCTTCTTTTGAAATGGTTAAGGGAGGTGTAATACGAATAGCCTTGCCTTCAAACAAAAGCCAAAATAAAATCAATCCTCTTTTATGACACTCTAAGATGACTTGGTTGGTAATTTCAGGACTTTCTGTCATGGCAGCGAGCATTAATCCTTTACCTCTCACTTCTGTAAGTAAAGGATGTACTAATAAAGATCTAAAGAGTTGTTCTTTTTCGAGTGCTTCTGCCATTAAATTAGTTTCTGTAATTTCTTGAAGGGTGGCTAAAGCTGCAGCTGCAATAACAGGGTGACCTCCAAAAGTAGTAATGTGGCCTAGTTTTGGATCATGACTTAATAAATCCATCATTTTTGAAGAAGCAGTAAATGCACCTATAGGCATTCCACTTGCCATTCCTTTTCCCATTACTACAACATCAGGAATCATATTGTAATTTTGAAAACCAAATAATTTTCCAGTACGACCAAAACCAGGCTGAATTTCGTCTAAAATTAAAACAGCACCTACTTCGTCACAACGTTTTCTTATTTTTATTAAATAGTTGTTTTCAGGTTGAATAAATCCAGCACCACCTTGAATGGTTTCTAATAGTACACCAGCCGTTCGAGTGGTTATTTTTTGGATATCTGCCTCATTGTTGAAAGTTATGAAATCCACATCTGGAATTAAAGGTCGAAAAATTTGTTTTCTTTCTTCAAAACCCATCACACTCATGCTTCCCATGGTGTTTCCATGATATGCATGATGACAAGAAATGAGTTGGCTTCTACCCGTAACGCGTCGCGCTAATTTTAAAGCACCTTCAATAGCTTCGGTTCCCGAATTTACTAAATACGTTTTATTTAATGGTTCAGGTAGGAGTGAAGCTAATAATTTACATAATTCTGTAGCGGGTTTTTGTGCATATTCTCCGTAAACCATTACATGAGAATAGCGTTCGAGCTGCTCTTTTATAGCTTGATTTACCCGTTTGGGTTGATGTCCTAAAGTGTTAGCGGAAACACCTGCTACAAAATCTAAATAGGCTTTTCCGTTTGAATCATAAATATAACTTCCTTCAGCATGTGAAATTTCTAAAGCTAAAGGGTGTGGAGAAGTTTGAGCTTGGTATTTAAAAAAATCATCTATCATAGTCATTTGGAATACTATTACTTGTTCTTTTCGTTCGTTTCTTTGACTTTTTCCTTAGGTTTAGGGTGCTCTTTATCGTAATCTAATGTTTCTGGAAGTACTTCCATAGGTATGTCTTGCTCAGAAGCTTTTTTCTTGCTTTCTAATAAAATTTGTTGGTGTATTTTATTTTCTTCCTCAGGAAAGATGTCTTCTTTCGATTTAATTCTTTCGTCTCCACGCCAAATAAAGCCTCTTAGTTTTCTGGCGTTTTCTGGAAATTCACTTTCGGGATAGGTTTTCGCTTCTACATTATTAAAGGC
The DNA here is from genome assembly GCF_024054195.1 of Flavobacterium sp. NRK F7. Classification (GTDB taxonomy): domain Bacteria; phylum Bacteroidota; class Bacteroidia; order Flavobacteriales; family Flavobacteriaceae; genus Flavobacterium. Next base: position 1,921,034 of record NZ_JAMXLB010000001.1, read on the forward strand.
AGTTTGGGAAACAATTTGGTTGTTTTCAAATACAAAATTAAGTTTGCTACATACCTTTTTATCAATTCCAACTAATTCATTTTTGTCATTGTACATATAATAAATGACTTCAGTGTTTTTTACAACATCTACTTCGCTTAATTTGTTTTCTTTAAACTTGCCATACAAGTATTGTCCTTTAATTTGATTGTATCCGTTTTCACTTAACGAGTCTTTTTGTACAATAAAGGCGTTGTTAATCACTTTTAAAGAGTCTAATTGCTCCGTTTTATTGTTGCCAATTAAATGCATTACATCTCCCGTCATTTGATTATCGTTGTTCCAAAGAACAGGATTGCCTATAAGTTGGGTTAAACCTGTTTTATTGTTCGAATGAATAGAGTCACATTTTCCACTCATATCGGTTTTAAAGAAACGAACGTTATTAAAAGCACGAATTACTCGGTCTTCTGGAGGGCCTGTTACCAGAATTTTTTTACCATGCATGTATAACGAGTCATTTTCTACCTTTGTGATAACAACAGCTCTTTTCGTTAAAATGATAGAATCCTTTCTGGTTTCAGTATTGCGATACATTTCAGCATAATGACCTTTGGCCACCATATTATTAATAGTGTCTGTGATTTTTACATTATTAATCCCTCGTGAAAAATTGGTTTTTTGGTCATAATATAAATCGTCTCCTTCTATTATTTTATTGTCGTAGGTTATTTTACTGTTTTTTTGAAGTTTACCAATGTCATTATTCGTGTCATAAAATCCATTTTCGGTATAAATCACATTATCTTTACTGGTAATTGTTGAAGGCCCAAAAACATAGGCATGACCTGAATTCTCGTAAAAATCAAGATGATTGGTTTTAATTACTGCTTTAGGATTGGTTACTGTAACGGCAGAAGTAAACTGATATTTTTTAGAACTTACAAAATAACGACCAGATTTACTTTTTAAGGTGTTTTCTTTATTTATAATAGTGCCGTAGCTATTATAAAAGGCAATTTGTTTCTTCTTATCAAAGAAAATAGTATCAGTAGTTAAAGTTGATTCTGGAGACCTTAAATTAACATCTCCTGTTGCAAAAGCAAACTCATCTTTGCCATCATATTCGGCATAACGACTATTCATGGTAATGGAATCTCCTTGATTGATTTGTACATTACCAAATGCTTTTACATAATTTTCATCTGTAAAATAATAAGCTTTATTACAATTGATTTTGGTACCTTTATGAATAACTCTAACGTTACCTGTAAATACAGTAGCTCCTGGAATCTCATATTGATTCATATCAATAAAATCAGAATGCTCAATAATAATTTTATCCGACTCTTGAGTAATGGGTTTACTCTTAGATTCAGGAGTGTTTTTTTGCGCGAAGGCAATCATTCCTAAAAGGAAAAAACTTAGAATAGAATAAGTAAATCTTTTCAAACTATTTATTTTGGGTCAAAAATAAGTAAAAAGAACAGAAAGCGATTGTTATTAAGATATTTTTATAATAAAAAACGCTTTCAAAGGAAAGCGTTTTTTGTTTTATTTAATGATCGTTTGTTTTCGATCAGGTCCAACAGAAATAACTGAAATAGGCACTTCTAGTTCTTTTTCAATAAATTCGATGTATTCTTTTAGTTCGTTTGGAAGTTCTTCGTAAGTTGTCATTCCTGTTAAATCTGCTTGCCACCCTTTCATAGTAGTAAAAATAGGTTCTACATTTTCGGGTTCAATATTGTAAGGTAAATGTTGGATTTCTTTTCCTTTGTATTTGTAAGCGGTACAAACATCTAAAGTTTCAAAACCAGATAGTACATCACCTTTCATCATATACAATTGGGTTACACCATTTACTTGAACTGCATATTTTAAAGCTACAAGGTCTAACCATCCGCATCTTCTAGGACGACCTGTAACAGCTCCAAATTCATTACCAACCTTAGCCATGGTTTGTCCGGCTTCATTAAAAAGTTCAGTAGGGAATGGGCCACTACCTACACGTGTAGTATATGCTTTAAAAATTCCAAATACTTCTTTTACTTTATTTGGTGCAATTCCTAAACCTGTACAAGCACCCGCAGCTGTAGTATTAGATGAAGTCACAAATGGATAGGTTCCAAAATCAACATCTAATAAAGATCCTTGAGCGCCTTCAGCTAAAATAGATTTTCCTTCTTTTAGTGCTTGGTTTAAATATTCTTCACTATCAATGAAAGTTAGTTTTTTTAATCCAGAAATTGCATCAAAAAACTCTTCTTCCATTTCTTTTAAGTCGTATTGTAAATCCACATCATAGAAGGCTATCATAGCTTCATGTTTATCAGCTAAAGCGCGATAACGTATTTTAAAATCTTCTAATTCAATATCTCCTACACGTAAACCGTTTCTGCCTGTTTTATCCATGTAAGTTGGTCCGATTCCTTTTAAAGTTGAACCAATTTTTGCTTTTCCTTTTGAAGCTTCTGATGCCGCATCTAAAAGACGGTGTGTTGGTAATATAAGGTGTGCTTTTCTGGAAATGAATAATTTAGATTTTACATCCATGTTAAATTTTTCAAGACCTTCTAATTCTTTTTGGAATACTACTGGGTCTATAACAACACCGTTTCCAATAATATTAATGGCGTTTTTGTGAAAAATTCCTGATGGAATTGTTCTTAAAACATGTTTTATTCCATCAAATTCTAAAGTATGACCTGCATTGGGTCCGCCTTGAAAGCGAGCAATAATGTCATATTTTGAAGTTAATACATCGACGATTTTTCCTTTTCCTTCGTCACCCCATTGGAGTCCTAATAATAAATCTACGGTCATTGTAATCTTAGTTGTTTGTCGTTTAGTCTATTTAAGCAGTTGTTTTAATTCTTGTTTTCTTTTTTTGTACCATAGAAATAAAGGGAATGCGTTTGGATATCAATGCCAAACATTTCCTCCATAGTTTGTTTAATTTGTTGAATTCTAGGATCACAAAATTCAATAACTTCTCCTGAATCGGTCATGATAATATGGTCGTGTTGTTTATCGAAGTACGATTTTTCGTAATGCGCTTGATTTTGTCCAAATTGATGGCGTCGTACTAAACCACATTCTAAAAGTAATTCAATCGTATTGTAAAGTGTAGCTCTACTTACACGGTAATTTTTGTTTTTCATTTTGATATACAAAGATTCGATATCAAAATGTTCTTTTGAGTTGTAAATTTCTTGAAGAATAGCATAGCGTTCTGGAGTTTTTCGATGTGCTTTTTCTTCAAGGTATTTGGTAAATACGTTTTTTACAATTTCTTGATTTTTATTGTTTTCCATTTTGGTTAACTAAATAAACGCAAAGATAGGTAAAGTTAAACTTTACTACCTAGTGGTTGTACTTTTTTTTTAACAAAACTTCTTGATAAGTTTGAGAAAATCTATTCCTTTGTTTTTGTATTTGAGGGTTAATTTTGATAAATGCGCGTTACTTTATCAATTCCATCCACTTTTTTAATATTATCGATTAAGCGTTTTAAAATCGTATTGTTTGGTACAATTACTGTAATTTTTCCATTGAAAACACCTGCTTTTCCACTTAGAGCGATATTTTCAATATTTACATGCATTTGGTTAGAAATTACTTTGGTAAGTTCATTGGTTAAACCTAAAGTATCCATTCCTGTTATATTTAACATGGCTCTAAATTCTTCTTGACTAGAATCTATCCATTTGGCTGGAATAATTCGGTACGCATAATTCGACTGTAAGCTAATTGCATTCGGACAATCTTTTCGATGCACTTTAATACCTTCGCTAATCGTTATAAAACCAAAAACATCATCACCAGGAATCGGATTACAACAAGTTGAAAGTTTGTAATCTAATTTTTCTTGTTCCAAACCAAAAACCAGCATGTCATATTTTTTGCTGATTTCGTTTTTTTCTATTTGCTCAGGTTTGGTAGCATTGGTTCTATTGAATGGTTTTTTTAAGAAATTAACCAGCGTATTGCTTTTTTGAGCAGCATAGTCTTTTAATTTCTGATTTTCGATAGCGCCAATTCCCACCCGATAGAATAAGTCTAAACTCGTTTGTAATTTAAAGTAATTAACTAATTCATTTACGGTGGTTTCGTTTAAAGTGATTTTTAAATGACGCAATTTCCGATTTAGAATTTCTTTACCTTCTTCTGCAATTTTTTTAGTATTCTCGTTAAGGGAATTCTTAATTTTATTTTTTGCTCTTGAAGTGGTTACATAGTCTAGCCATTGAACGGTAGGTTTTTGATTAGGCGATGTAATTACTTCTACTTGATCACCACTGTTTAAAACATAATTTAAGGGAACTAATTTTCCGTTGACACGAGTTCCTCTGGTTTTGGCACCAATATCGGTGTGAATACTAAAAGCAAAATCTAGAGTAGTTGCTCCTTTGGGTAGCGATTTTAAATCTCCTTTTGGAGTAAAAACATAAATCTCTTTAGAGTATAAATTGAGTTTGAAATCTTCTACAAAATCTACGGCGTTAGCAGCTTGACTTTCTAAAGCTTCTTTTAATTGGTTCAACCAAATTTCTAAACCATGTTCTTCTGCACCTACACCTTTATATTTGTAATGTGCAGCATAACCTTTTTCCGCAATTTCGTCCATTCGTTCGCTGCGCACTTGAATTTCTACCCATCTTCCTTTTGGTCCCATCACGGTAATATGCAACGCTTCATATCCAGTTGATTTAGGTGACGAAATCCAATCGCGCAAACGACTCGGACTTGGTCGGTAATGATCGGTTACCACAGAATAGATTTTCCAAGCTAAGAATTTTTCATCATGAGGATTGGATTTATAGATAATACGCAAAGCAAATTTATCGTATACTTCATCAAAAGTAACGCCTTGTACGCGCATTTTTCTTCGAATAGAATAAATCGATTTTGGACGTCCTTTTATAGTAAAATCAATGCCTTCCTCTTCTAAAGATTTAGATAACACATCAGAAATGGTTTTAATGTAGGCATCTTGTTCTTGTTTGGTCTCTTTTATTTTACTAACAATTTCCTTGTAAACGTCTGGTTCGGTATATTTTAACCCTAAATCTTCCAGTTGTGTCTTTATGTTATACAAACCTAAACGATGGGCAAGCGGAGCATAAATATACAAGGTTTCCGAAGCAATTTTAGCTTGCTTGTATTCTGCCATGCTGTCCATGGTTTGCATATTGTGTAAGCGGTCTGCAATTTTGATTAGAATTACACGAACATCGTCGTTAAGCGTGAGCAACATTTTACGGAAGTTTTCCGCTTGCATAGACACGTCTTGATCGGTTTTTACTTTCGCAATTTTGGTTAGCCCTTCCACAATTTTGGCGATACTCGGATTGAACATTTTGGAAATGTCTTCCACTGTAATATCGGTATCTTCCACCACATCATGCATTAAAGCAGCAGCAATAGAAGTTGCTCCCAAACCAATTTCTGAAGCTACAATTTTAGCCACAGCAATAGGATGGAAGATATAAGCTTCACCAGATTTTCTTCTTTGATCTTTATGTGCATCTACGGCAACATCAAAAGCTTTTCGGATTAACTTTTTATCTTCTGTTGTAAGTGTTTGATAACTAATGCGAAGTAATTCTTTATACTCTTGAGCAATAGCCTTGTTTTCTGCTTCAAAATCAATCTCGGTCATAGGGCAATTTTATAACAGTTAAAGTTATAACAAAGTTATGGATTGTGCAATAGGGAATTTAGAAATCAGAGATTAGTAATTAGAGAAATATTGTGAAGAGGTCAGATTAATCAATTATATCCAATTTTTAAAAACCTCTTTGTCTTTTAGCTTCAAAAAGTAAAATGGCAGCAGCTACTGAAACATTCATGGAATCAATTTCTCCTTGCATGGGAATTATGATGTTTTGAGTGCTTTCTTTTCGCCAAATTTCCGTTAAACCGGTTGCTTCTGTACCTACGACTATTGCAGTTGGAGTGGTGTAATTTACTTTATGATATTCGTTAGAATTTTGTAAAGTGGCACTATAAAAATTAATATTATTTTCTTGTAGAAAGGTAATTACTTCTTCTGAAGTTCCAGTTGCTATTTGACGTGTAAATAAACAACCTACACTAGAGCGTACAATATTGGGATTGTATAAATCACTTTTGGGATTGGCAATAATTACGGCATCAATGTTAGCCGCATCGGCGGTTCGTAATAAAGCACCTATGTTACCAGGTTTTTCAGGAGCTTCTGCAATTAATACTAATGGATTTTTGCTTAATTTTAAATCGGATAAATGCAATGCTTTGGATTGGGCTACAGCCAAAATACCTTCGGTGGTGTCTCGATACGCTAATTTTTGATAGACCTCTTTTGAAATTTCAATTTTTTCAACAATGGAACTGTCAAAAATCTTATAATCGACATTTTGCATTACTTCTGGACAGAAAAGCAGGGTTTCTAATATGTAGCCTCCTTTAATGGCTAATTCAATTTCCCTTTTCCCTTCAATAAGAAAAGTGCCGGTTTGCTTTCTAGTTTTAGCTTTTTCTTGTAATTGAACTAACGATTTGATAAATGGATTTTGTACAGAAGTAATTTGTTTCATCAAAGAAATTATTTGAATACAAAATTACAAAAGATAATTGTATTTCCTATAAATGAAAAATCTCACTTCAAGAATGAAAGTGAGATTTTTAGTATGTAAAACTAGTTATTTTTACTTTTTGTTTTGAGCATCAAACTTTTCTTTATAACGATCATATAACTCCGTTTGATGACTTTCTAAACTAATGTTACGACCATCAATAAAAGCTTGAGTAACCTGATTGGAAGTAATGTCTAATGCATCGCCTTCAGAAATGAATAAGGTAGCGCTTTTACCAACTTCTAGAGAACCGTATTGTGTCTCAATACCTAAAATTTTAGCAGTATTTGAAGTGATTAACTGCAATGCTCTTTCTTTTTCCATTCCCCAAGCTACGCAAGTTCCTGCATAAAAAGGTAAATTTCTAATTTGCATGCGTTCCATATCTCCTGCGTTTTGAAGACCCACTAAAATTCCTGCATCGTCTAATAACTTAGCATTTTTGTAAGGTAGATTTACATCTTCATCTTCTAATAAAGGCAAGTCGTGCACTCGTCTTAATAGAACAGAAACGTTATTTTCTTTTAATAATGGAATGTTTTTAAAAGCGTAATAACCACCTACTAAAGTCATTTTTTGAATGTTATTTTTCTTTTTAAATACGATAGCATCCACAATTTCTTTTTCTCCATCTACATGTACAAAAAGTGTTTTTTCACCCGTATCTAAGCCTTTCATTGCTTCATATGGAATATCTCTTACAGCAGGATTGGCTAAAAAATAAGCTTTGGCATCATTAAAGAAATCTTGAATTTCTGTAACTTGTTTGTCATAATTTTTATTAGGTTCGATACCACCTGGTTCTGCCCACCAACCTGATCTAGAAAAACTTCTTGGCCAACTTAAGTGAATCCCATCATTTTCTTTAATGACAGCATCTTCCCAGTTCCAAGCGTCTAGTTGTACTACAGAAGAAGTTCCAGAAATACGTCCGCCTCTTGGTGCAATTTGTGCTAATAGAACACCATTAGGTCTGGCAGCTTCTACTAAACCAGATTCTGTATTATAAGCAATAATACTTCTAATGTGTGGGTTCATTTCGCCCATTTCACTTTCGTCATCAGAAGCTTTAACAGCATCAATTTCAACGAGACCTAGTGTAGCATTGGCACCAATAAAACCAGGATAAATATGTTTTTTAGAAGCATCAATATAAATATCATGCTTTTCTGGTTTAAAATTGGTTCCATCTTGAATCATCGCAATTTTGCCTTCTTTAATAGAAATAATGCTGTTTTCAATTACTTTTCCATTACCTAAATGCGCTTTTCCACCAGTAATTAAAATCGTTTGGGTTTGTTTAGGAGCAGGTGTTTGTTGGCCAAAGGCAAAACAACTGACTGCTAATAGGAATATATATTTTTTCATAAGATTTCGTACTTTACAAATTATTGATATTTAGCATGAGAAACCACGCAGTTTTCACCTAAGGTATCACAATGGTAATGCCCCACATCTTTTTTCTTAGGAGCCTGAGTTTTTAAACCTTTATTTTTAGCTTCTAATAAATTGTTTGTCAATTCGCTTCTCTGTTTCTGAATAGAGGCTAGTGTTGCTTTTTCTTTTTCTAAATCGTAGAAAACAATTCCGTCAACTAGGGTTTTTTCTGCTTTGGCATAAATAGATAATGGATTTGTAGTCCAAAGCACCACATCGGCATCTTTACCTACTTTAATACTACCTACTTTATCGTCTACTTGTAATAATTTAGCTGGATTTAAGGTGACAAATTTCCATGCTTCTTCTTCTGAAACATTCCCATATTTCACTGCTTTTCCTGCTTCTTGGTTTAAACGACGAGACATTTCGGCATCATCTGAATTGATAGAGACTACTACACCTTGACCGTTCATTAAGGCTGCATTGTAAGGGATTGCGTCTTTTACTTCATATTTGTAACCCCACCAATCTGCAAATGTAGAACCGCCTACACCATGTTCGGCCATTTTATCAGCCACTTTGTAACCTTCTAAAATATGCGTAAACGTTTGGATTTTGAAATTAAAACGTTCTGCTAGTTTCATTAACATATTAATTTCAGATTGTACATAAGAGTGACAGGTAATGAATCGTTTTCTGTCTAAAATTTGTCCTAAAACTTCCATTTCAATATCAAAACGAGGCGCTACTTTGTTTTTTGCTTTGCTTGCATTGTAGTCTGCCCATTCTTTTTTGTATTCCAATGCTCTCGAGAAATAGTCTTCATATACTTGTTCCACACCCATTCTGGTTTGTGGAAAACGACCGCTTCCCCAGTTAGATTGTTTTACATTTTCACCCAAAGCAAATTTGATGTATTTAGGTGCGTCTTTTACCAGCATTTCATCTGGAGTATAACCCCATTTTAATTTGATGAAGGCAGCACGACCTCCGATTGGATTAGCAGAACCATGTAATAGATTCGCTGAAGTAACACCACCAGAAAGATTTCTGTAAATATTAATATCATCAGAATTTACTACGTCTTCAATTGTTACTTCTGCTGAGGAATTTTGGCCACCCTCATTCACACCTCTAGAAATAGCAATATGCGAGTGTTCATCGATGATACCCGCTGTTAAATGTTTACCAGTTGCATCTACGATTTTTGCATTTGGAGCCGAAAGATTCTTACCAATTTGTGCAATCTTTCCATTTTGAATTAATACATCGGTTTCTGTAAGGGTTCCTTCTTTTTCTCCCGTCCAAACCGTTGCGTTTTTAAATAAAATAGTTTCTTGCGTTGGTTTTACCGAATTTCCATAAGCAATATTTGGATAAGTAACAGGAACCATTTCTGGGACTTTTTTATCGTCTTTTTTGTCTTCTTTTTTGTCTTCTTTTTTATCAGAAGCCTCTTTTTTAGTTGCTGTCCAATTCGTTTCTACACCATTTTCAAGTACTGCTTTTCCTTCTAAAGTAGTTTTATTTTTTATACCTGTTAAGCGATAAAAAGAAGTTGTAGTGGTATCTTTCGTTTTGATTACTAAAGTAATCCAAGGTTCTTTATACGTTAATTTCGTTCCGAAATTGATACTGTCTTTACTAATTTTTGCCTCTAACTTGTCTACTTCACCAGTGATAGCGAGCTCAAATGTTTGTTGGTTAAACACCAAATCATAAGTGCCGCGAATATCATCCACATTCATTTTGTCTAAGATGTTTCTATTTCCTTGAACCCAATTTTCATGAATGGTACTTTTATCGTCAAAAATATCTCCAGAAACAATAATAAAGTTGGCTAAAGCTCCTTTTTTCAACACCCCTAATGCATCTGATTGATTTAAGATTTTAGCAGGTGTTTCCGTTAATGCAGCTAAGGCTTTTTCTTTGGGTAAACCATATAAAACAGCTTTTCTAAGATTGTCTAAAAAGTCTTTAGGTTTTTTATTATCATTAGCGGTTAACACAAAGTTGATATTGTTTTCGGCTAAGATTTTTAAATTAAAAGGTGCTTGGTTCCAAAATTTCATATCACTTAAACTGACTTGCTGCGCCAAATAAGGATCAGAAACATCATACGCTTCAGGGAAATCTAAAGGAATGATATACGTTGCTCCTGTTTTTTTAATTTCGGCAATCTTTTCGAATTCGTCTCCGCTACCTTTAATGATATAGTTTACACCAAATTCTTTTCCGATTTTATCCGCTCTTAATTTGTTTAAGATATCACCCGCATTGAAAATTTGGATTAGGTTTTTATTGGCATTGAAACTTTCTAACGATAAGTCTTTTGTTTTTGAAGCACCTGTTGCATACCATTTAGCATCATGGTATACTTGACGAATTAAAGCCATGCTTCCCATTAAAGAAGAAGGATAACTTTGATTGCTTAACTTACTTCTGTCGAAAGTAAAGTGTTGCGAAATTTTCGTATTTAAAATTCGTTTGGAGTTATTATCGCTATCGTTTAAAGTCCATAGAAGTCCAGTTCCAGCAATGATGCCATCATTCCAATGACTTAGAACAGTTCCAAAACCAATTTCACGAAGTGAACCAGCAGCTTTATCATCGTACTTAAGGTTTTCGTACGCGTTGAATTCGGGTTTTACGTGGTCGTTCCAATAATATCCTTCTCTAGAAGCATCGTATTGAGTTACGAAACCTCTTCTAGGAGCAGGTTGTGGTTTATCGATACCAAATTCACTGTAGATGTCGATGAAAGAAGGATAAATAGTTTTACCCGTAGCATCGATAAGGGTTGCGTTTTTAGGAAGGGTAACATTCGTTCCTACTTCAATGATTTTACCATCTTTAAATAAAAGCGTGGCATTTTCCAATTTTTGTGTGGGAGACACATAAATAGTTGCATGGGTAATGGCAACATGGTTTTTAAAGGATTGTTTTACACCATCATTTTTAGGAAAGTAATCTTGAGCGTTTCCAATAAATGATAGTAAAAAAACAACTAAGAGCGAACAAATTCTCATACGATTGTTTTGGATTAGGTTTAGTTAAAGGGACTAAATATAGCAAGAATAACCTTTTAGGTTGGTATTGGGATTTGAATTTTAGATTTTTTTAACGTTTGTAATAGAGATCTAACTTTTTCCCTATTTTCTTTTAAAAAAGGATGACTATTTATTTTACCATTCGTCTACAGGAAGAGGTTGTTGGTCGAGGTTTTTAAGCGGGTTTGTCTAAAATAAAAAGATACAAGAATGCGGTGTTGTATCTTTACCATGTAATTAAAAGAAAGGTAAATATAAAGATTCCTTTTTGCTTTAGATTACCATAATTGACCTAGTAGTTTAGTTGTTTTATAGTTAAGTTTTAGATTTTTAACCCTCGTTTACCCCATAAACGAGGGTTTTGGGGTTTATATGTGGTTTATTGTTTGAAAGTAAAGTAGGATGTTAGGACTATCCAATTAAAAATTTAAAAACAAGGTTCTTTTCCATACGGATCAGCGTTATGATCGATAGTAAAATGGAATTGTTTTTTATCTTTTTCGCGAGTGTAGGTTACATAGTCCCAAGCACCAGAATGGGTAAGTGTATAGGTACCGTTTTTAGTACCGTTGTAGATTTCATCATAATTGGATTCGATGGTAGGATACGCACCACCTTCTGACACTTCTTCACTAACGAAAACTACATTGATGGCTTCTTTTTGTCCTTTATATTTCACTTGTAGTGCTTTTCCTTCTTTGGTAAAACGAATCCAAATGACTCTTGTAGGAACATCATCATCGGTATAACAAATGTAGTAGTCTTCATTTGAGATTTCAGTTGCAGGGGTGTCGTTAACTTCTGTAGCTGTATTTTCTTCAGAAACTACTTCTTCAGTTACTTTTACAGTATCTTGCAGCGCATTGTTTTCTGGAGTTGTTTCTGTGGTATTTTCTTTTTTAGGCGTGCAGGAAATAAGTACTAAAAGTAGTAGGAGTAGTGATGCTCTTTTCATGTTGGTTTTGTTTTTTTAAATGTAAGATTTCCTTTTTATACTTGCAAAATTTTTTTGATAGCTGAGGCTTCTCGACTGCGCTCGAAGTGACACTGGTGTGGTTGCAGTTATAGTGAATTTTTGATATGTTTCTGCTTTTATACCATTTGTTTTTAATTTTTTACTTTTTTGTTCTGTTTTGAATAAAATAAATAACGGTTGTAAAACTACAGAAGATAATGAACTTGAGTAACCAATCTATTATAAATGCACCCCAAAAAGGTTGGTACATAGTCCAAGAACTGGGTAAATAATCGCGATGTATTGAAGTAGTAATGATTACTATTCTTTCAAAGTTAAGCATTAAGATACAACCAAAAATAAGGCGCAATAGGCTTATCTTTCTTACAAATTTAAGCAAGAAGATTAATGAAAAGAAAATATAACTGAGTTGTTGTGTATATAATGAAAAGCCATAAGGACCTTTTAAGCGACTGAATAGGTGTTGGCTTTCCTCTGATTCGGAATGGATAAAAATAAATATCCAATCGGTTACAAAAGTAAGTGTGTAAATGGATCCGGCTAAAATAAGTGTTGCCGTTGCTGCTTTATCAATGGCTTGTAAATTGATTTTATTTTTAAGATAGGAGATATGTTTCCAAAGTAAATAGATGAGGTTGTAGACTCCAAAGCCAAAAAAACACCATTGCGTAATTTGATATAGGGACATGTAATGTTACTTTTTTACAAATTTAAAAGCATATAGTAAAGTAGTAATTCAAAGCATTATTTATTTCATTCTTCTTCCAAAGCTATTACTACACTGCCACTAAAAATATCATGCAGGGCTCTTCCTTTGTTATTAAGTAAAATGAAAATAAGTGATAGCCAACCTAAGGAAAATTTTAAGACAAAGCGAAATAAAGATTGAAAAAAGTTAAGTTTTTTAGTTGTATCGTTATTTTTTCGAATTCTAATATTGCTTCTGTAATTTCCGAACGTGCCATTTAATGTGATAAAGATAGGTTCATACATTACAATAGCGATAAATAATATGATACGTAAGGTATCGGAAGTGTTATTCATATCGTTAAGAATTTCACTTAATAAATAAATGATTCCAACAATTGTGATTGTATCTATAGTGGTTGATTTGATTCTATCGAGAACTGAAGCGTAATTTATTTCAGCATTGTAATTAATGTTATCTGGTGTCATTTTAAATGGATAAAGTTATTTTATAAAAAGTAATGCTTTATTTTTTTCAAATCTAGACTTTTGTTTCAAATCTTGCAAGAATAATGTGTTTTAGAGATAAGCTTCTCGACTGCGCTCGAAGTGACACTGGAATGTTTGAAGTGATAAAATAGAAAAACCATCGGTTAGATTTGATAGAAAGTTTGATTGTAATAAAGGGATGTTTACGTTCTCGATACATTTTTATTCCATTGCATTCCATAAAAACACTTGAACTGACGGATGGTTGAATTTATTATTGTTTTAGAATGGCTTCTCGACTGCGCTCGAAGTGACAGGGAATTTTTATAAATAAAACTTCTCGATTGCGCTTAAAGTGACAATGGTGTGGTTGAAGTGATAAAATAGAAAAATCATCGGTTTGATTTGATAGAAAGTTTGATTGTAATAAAGAGGTGTTTACGTTCTCGATACATTTTTATTCCATTGCATTCCATAAAAACACTCGAACTGACGGATGGGGGGAATTATTGTTTTAGATAGGCTTCTCGACTGCGCTCGAAGTGACAAGGGCTTTTTTTAAAATAAGGCTTTTCGACTGCGCTCGAAGTGACACTGTGTTTTTTAATAAAGCTTCTCGACTGCGCTCGAAGTGACATTGCATTTTTATAAATAAGGCTTCTCGATTGCGCTCGAAGTGACATAATTGAAAACCATCTGTCAAAACAAATTTTGCAGATGGTTTTGAATAGGATTGCTATTATGTTTCCTTATTTTAAGGATTGGATTAATTGTTCTAAGTTGGTTAAACTTGCTTTGAAGCCTTCTTTGAAGCCCATTTCGATCATTCGCTCCATACGTTCTAAAGATTCATTGTAAATGGTGATTGCGACTGTAGTTCTTCCCTGTTCTTCTGTAAAAGTGAAATCCCAATCGGAGCCTGTTGGGGCTGGGTTTTCATCTTTATCGGCAAACGTATTGAAGAATTGAAAATTGGTCTTTGGAGTAATGGATTTGTATTGTTGAATGATCCAACCTTCTTGACCGTCTGGACTTACCATAGCATAGAAGCGTTTGCCCCCTTCGGTAAAATTCATGTATTTGGTTTTTGCTTGAAAAGGAGCAGGTGCTACCCATTGATCTAAGAGTTCGGCTTTGGTAAAAGCATCCCAAACCAAATTTAAATTTGCATCAAATTCTCTAGTGATGTAAACGGTTTGTGCTTTTTTATCTACGGTAAAATCAAATTTTAATGTGCTCATTGGTTTGTCTTTTAAGGTTTAAACTTACTATTTTCTAATTTCAATTTATTTATTTTATATCTAAAAATAAATACGAAACTATTTGGTTGCAAATATATACGCAACTTTTTGGTTTCGCAAATGTTTTTGCATATTTTTTTTGGGTTAGGGTCTAATTTATAATGAATTAGTAAAGATGAATACCTTTACAGGAAGTGAGTTAGGAGTTGGAAAATTGTTTATTTTAGTTTGACAAATTTTCCCGAATGAGAAATAACATGTAAATTGACTCTCTTTACAAAAGAAAGGGTGTCTTTAGTACAACTTGTAATTTCATAATAAGGTATTCCATCTGTTATTATTTTTTTCTGGAATTCCGTTAGTGTGCCTGAAGGTTTTGAAAGTGGTTTAAAACGGAACGTATTTTCTCCTAGATTTTCGATTATAAAATTTTGATTGGGATTGCCATTTATTTCAGTAACTACTTGGTCTTTAATTTCAAATTCAAATTTGGGATAATTTGAAAATTGTGGGTCATACAAGACTTTGTAGTGACCTTCTTGTAAAATACAAGGTGTTTGTAAGTTGTTTAAACTAGTAGATACTAGTAAAAATAAGTAAACAAGATTTTTCAATTTTAGGCTGCAATATTTAAATAAAGATACTGAAAATTAAGCTATAAAATGCCTCTTGCTTTAATTTCTAGGTATTTATTAATAGTATCTAGAGTTAGATTTTCTGGTTGGGTTAACACGGAATAAATACCATATTTTCTCAATTCGTTTACAATAAGTCTTTTTTCGAAAGCAAATTTTTCAGCAATTACTTTGTCATAAATTTCTTGAACGGTTTCTGCTTTTTTCTCAATTAAATCATTGAGTTCGGTATTATTAAAAAAGACAACTACTACTAAATGATTTTTAGCAATTCCTTTTAAATAGGGTAATTGACGGTGTAAGGCATCTAAGGTTTCAAAATTGGTATACAACATAATCAAACTGCGGTGATTGATATGTTTTTTGATGTCGACATAGAGTCTACTATAATCACTTTCAAAGAAATCGGTTTTAATATTGTACAGACTTTCCATAATGTTTTGCATTTGGTTTTGTCTTTTTTCAGCTACCACACGATTTTCTACTTTTTTTGAAAAAGCAAACATTCCGGCTTTGTCTTGCTTTTTGATAATTACATTTGATAAAACCAATGTAGCATTAATCGCATAATCCAGTAAGCTCAGTCCATTAAAAGGCATTTTCATTACACGACCTTTATCGATGACCATGTATACATTTTGCGATTTTTCATCTTGAAATTGATTCACCATTAATTGGTTGCGTTTGGCAGTTGCTTTCCAGTTAATGGTACGAATATCATCCCCTTGTACATATTCTTTAATTTGTTCAAATTCCATGGTATGCCCAATACGTCTGATTTTTTTCAAACCGTATTGAAACAAATGATTGGAAAAAGCCATTAAATCATACTTGCGTAATTGTATGTAAGAAGGGTAAGTGGGCACCATTTCATCTTTACTGAACGTGTACCTTTTAGCAACCAAGCCAAGTGGAGAGCTCGCATAGAAATTAACACTTCCAAAAAAGTATTCCCCACGTGCTGTGGGTCTTAAAAAATATTGGTATTCATCGTTAGATGTGGCTTTTATTTTTCGTTTAACTTCAAAATTGCGTTGTTGAAATTGTGTGGGTATTTCATCAATAATTTTGGCTTGTACAGGAAAAGTATATTTGTTTTTGATTTTAATTACGATGGGGTTTTCGTCACCATTAGATAATTTTTCAGGAGTTATTCTGGTAGCTTCAATTTTGTGACCAAAACCAAAGAGTAAAAGAATATCAATAAGTACGAATACCAATAAGACAAATAGTAGGTACCAACACGCATTGTATAGGCTTGGGAACAAATACGAAACAACAAATAGGGTAATGATACCCATGAGGCAATAAAAAAGGAAATTATTGAGATACAGTTGTTTTAGGAATTGTTTCATGGTATACGAGTACTATGTTTTTCTAATTTATGAGCCTTTATTATCTAGGAATTTCTACAGAATCGATAATTTGTTTGATGATTACGGTACTTGTAACCCCTTCCATTTCACGTTCTGGAGTAACTACTACACGGTGTTGTAAAACTGGAATAGCAGCTTCTTTAATATCTTCTGGTGTAACAAAATCACGGTTTTTAAGAGCAGCAAAACCTTTAGCTGCATTTAAAATAGCTATCGAAGCTCTAGGAGAAGCCCCTAAATATAAGAATGGGTTTTCTCTTGTGTTTAATACAATTTTAGCGATATATTCTACTAAATGAGGCTCAATTAAAATCTGTTTCACTAAGCTTTGGAAATGCAGGATATTGCTCTTCTCAATCACTTTAACAATGGCTGCTAATTTATCGTTGTTTTGTAATTCGTTTTCTTTTTGAAGAATGGCAATTTCTTCTTGAAGATTTGGATATCCAATATCTATTTTAAATAAGAAACGATCTAGTTGTGCTTCTGGTAAACGGTAAGTTCCTTCTTGTTCAATTGGATTTTGTGTAGCAATAACTAAGAAAGGTAAGTCTAGCGAATAAGTAGTACCATCTGCAGTAATTTGACGTTCTTCCATTACTTCGAAAAGAGCAGCTTGTGTTTTTGCAGGAGCACGGTTGATTTCGTCAATAAGTACAAAGTTAGAAAATATAGGTCCTTTTTTAAATTCGAAAGTTGTTTTAGCTAAATCAAAAACAGAAGTACCAATAATATCCGATGGCATTAAATCGGGTGTAAACTGAATACGGCTAAAATCGAGACTTAAGGTTCTAGAAAGTAATTTGGCAGTGATTGTTTTGGCTACACCAGGAACCCCTTCTAAAAGTACGTGACCATTTGAAAGTATGGCTACCAATAATTGGTCAATCATTTTAGATTGTCCTACAATAACTTTTCCAATTTCTGCTTTTACCTGATCTACACTTTGTTGTAAAGGAGCTAAATCCAAACGCGTTTTAAAATTTAGATTGTCAGTAGCCACTTCATTAGCCATAGGATTCGTTTGTTCCATCGTATGTTCAGCAGCTTGCTCCATTTGAGATTCACTATTGTGCTCGTTTACGTTTTGGTTTTCTGGGTTTTCAAAATTATTTTCCATATGGTTTCTTTTACTTATTCTTCTTTTTTTTGGAACTTTAATGTAAGAATTAAAGCCTTTGTTATTTTATAAATTTAGTTTTTCTAATGCTTTATTAAAAGCAATTAAATCATTTTCAGAACTGTCAAGCTGATTTCTATATTTTTTGATTAAATGAATTACAGTTTCAATTTCTGCTTTATTTTTTCCTGTTTTTTGATGCAAACGATTGATAAAAGATTCATTTAAATCGAACGTATCAATTAGGTATTCATTACGTATTTTTTCTAAAAAGAATTTGATTTTTTTAGAGATGATGTCATGATGATTTCCTTCCTGATAATATAAATTTCCTATGGTTTTAGTAAAATCTATAGTTGTATTTTTTAACGGTTCTACGATAGGAATGACACGTTGTTTTCTTTTAGCATTGAAGAACATGAAAATCAATAAACTTAGGATGGCAATTTTCCAAGCCCAATTTAGAGCGGGCTGACTAAAAATATACCCCATTTTATCTTTAATTTGATCTCGAGTTCCTTCTAGGTACCAAAATATTTTTGGGTCTTCAATATAAGAAAGCACCTCTTCAGCATACTTGTAATTGTCTTTTTTGAGCAAATAATAATTGGTAAACGCAACGGGTTGTGTATGTAAATAAAAATAACCATTCACGTGCGGAATCCTAATAAAATTAACCAAACTGTCTTTGTCTTTAGTTCTTTGGTACCCTAAAATTTCTGTTCGAGTGGAATCAAATTGATTAAAATACACATTATCTGTTCCTTTCAGATAACTATATTCTTTTCCTTTATTAGCTGATAAATACAAAGAGTCCGTAAAAATATTGCTGTAAGAATAATTAAAATCTAAAGTATCTCTAAATTTTATTGGAAAGTTACTGGCACTTACAAAAGCAGTATTGCCGTGCGAAACAAAATAGAGCAATTCTTGAGCCGATTCATCATCTAAATTAGACATTCCATCTATGTATAAAACGGTTCCTTGCGTAGTGTAAGCCGTATCTTGATAAGAAAACTGGTCGTCTAAAAATTCATAAGGTGTTTCACCAAAACGCGTTATTTTTTGCGATTGAAACAAGCTATCTATTTCTTTATTCAATACAAATAGTCCAAATGGAATTTTATCTTTACTACTAAAGGTTGGATTCCAATTTATTGGTTTCGGTTTATTGGCATCAATTGTAATTATTCCAATGAGAATAAGTACTAGAATGAAGACATATATTTTAATACTTTTTGGCATAATTACGTATTTGCAATTGCTTTTTCAAAAGCTTTTTCAGCTTTGGAAAAATCGGTTTCATTAATTTCAAATTCTCCGTACCAACTATATTCATAGATATAGGATAAATATTTAAAATTTTCTTTTAAGGTTGGAGATTGAATTTCGTATAAATAATCGGAATTGGTTTTTTCAATATCCCATTCAATAATTTCTTTATCCGATAACGATTTCAATAACCATAGATAATAATAACGGATAGTTAATCGGTATTCCTTGTTTGATTTTGACTGCTGAATGATTTCTTTAAAATCTATAGTATGGATATTTTCTTCCACCATTTCAGAGACTATAATTTTCTTTTTATTTTTAGAGAAAACCCATTGGCCTTCTTTATTAATGATCAAACGAACAATTAAATAAATTACGAAGCCAATAATGATAAAGGCGATAATTTTCATAAAAATCTCAAATCCAGAGAGCGTATTATCTACGTCTCTAAAATCAAATAAACGACTAAAGAAATCTTTTATGGCTTTCCAAAAGCGATCCCAAGCTGTTTGTTTCTTAGAATCAATTATGGTTTCATATTGATATTCTTTGGATTGATAACGTTCTTTAAATTTAGGGTCAAAATGTTTAGGTGTAATTTCCCAAGAATCTTCGAATACATCTTCTGTTTGTAAGGAGTCTATTCTTGTGACCAAATCATTTTCGATTACTGAAAGTGTGTCCGAATAGTTTTCCGATTGCGAATAACAGCAAAGGGAAAACAGTAGGATGAGTATGTAACTTATTTTATTCACTGTCAGAGCCAATTAAATCGATATCACTTTTGATTGAAATATTTTCTTTTTCATCTGTAAGACTATAAAAGATGATACCTTGATTTATAAAAATAAGATTTTGTAAGGTATAATTTGAAATAGTAGCAATTACTAAAACAGCAGATACAACTATACTCATCGTTGAAAACGTTTCTTCCTGATTCACTTGTGGGTCCATATTGGAAAAAATACCCCAAATACCTAATAAATAAGGTACCATTGTAAAAACAGAATAAATAATATAATAGATGAGGTACATAATCATGGTTGAACCTACTATAGGCCAAAACTTTGATTTGAGCAATTCAAATCCGTTACCAACCGATTTTAAATAATCGTTTTCGGTAGAAATATAATCATAATAACTTAATTTAATCCAGCTGAAAAGGGCAGGAATTAGTATTATTAATAAAGGAATTCCAATTATAATAATGCTTAATAAAATAAGAAGTGTTACAGTTATGGCTATTATGGGAAGAAAAACTAAAATAGAAGCTAGAAAAAACAATATTGTCTTGCCTAATTTTACTTTCATGGTTTGAAAAATACTTTGTGTTGTAATGTCACTTTTAGTGCTAACTAATTTTAAATAGCTAATAGGAAAAGAATAGCTCACAAAACTGATAAAAAGGATTGCAAAAAAAGAGATTATTCCTAAAAAAATAAATATGGGAATATTGTTCATTAAGTCATTTAAAAGTTGGTTTTCACCAAAATTTTGAGAATTTACAGACGAAAAAAGAGCATCCATATAAACTTTCATAGCAAAATAGATACAGACTACTAAAATTAATAACAACGGACCGTTGATAATAAAATAATTTTTAAAATAGTTTTTTCCTTCTAATTTTAAGAAAGCAAAAGTGTCGCTTATGAATTCGCTAAACCCTCTTTTTTTGTATAATTGAAACATATTATTTTTTAACTTTTTTATGTACGATAAAGGGATATATTAAATAGTAAAAACTAATTAAACCTAAAGTGCTAAGAATAATTCCAACACTTAAAAAATGAGGCATATCTATCGAATAACGAGTAATAAAACCTTCTAAAAAACCTGCCATGACTGTAAAAGGCATAGTGCTTAAAAATATTTTAAAAGTATTTTTAAAACCAATTTTAAAAGAATTAAAACGAGAAAATGTTTTTGGAAATAGGATACTAGCACCTAAAGCAAAACCAGCACCTGCTTCAATAACCATTCCAAAAATTTCCATAGAACCATGAATCCAAATTCCTCTTACGCTTTCCCAAAACACACCTTGTTGATAAAAAAAGGTTTGAAAAGACCCTAGCATAATACAATTTTGTAATAAAACAAAAAAAGTACCGATACCAATAAAAATGCCTGAAAAATAGGATAAAGCTCCTACTTTTAAATTATTCCAAGTAATACCTATATAACTACCCCAATTGCTACCACTTTTATAAACCGCAACAGGATTACCGTCTTTAATATTTTCTAGAGTCATGTTCACATAGTCGTCTCCCATTATTAAACGAGGAAAGGTATCGTCATTTAAGGCTGAAACCACACCAATAGAAGTTAAAATAGTAAAAAAAAGGAAAGCATATAAAATATATCTTCTGTATTCATAAACCAAAAGCGGAACTTCTGTTTTAAAAAAATATAACAAACGATTACTATCTTCTCTTTTTGTTTTATAAATTTTTTGGTAGGTTTGCGAAGCTAAATAATTTAGATAAACCACAGTCTTACTTTTTGAGTAGTAAGTTTGAGCATAAGCCAAATCATTCACTAAATGAATGTATAAATTGGCCAATTCATCTGGATTTTTTTTAGTTTTACCAAAAATAGCTTGTTCAAATTCAAGCCATTTTTCTTTATTTTGCTTAATAAATGCTACTTCTCTCATGAGGTGCTAAAATAAAAAAATATGTCACAATTAACTATAACTACGACACAAAATGTTTCAATTAATTTTACAGCAGCGTCTGTTGGGGAACGTATATTAAGTCAAATACTTGATTTTTTGGTTATTATAGCTTATTCGTTAGTAATGTCTTATATTGTAAGTAATTCAGGTTTAGAAAGATATATAGTTTCAATGGATTATTGGTCTGGAATGGCCATTTATATTATTTTATATTTACCCGTTTTCTTTTATACGCTTATTCAGGAAAGCATTTGGGAAGGAAGAACCATTGGCAAACGAATTATGAAGTTAAAAGTGATAAAAATTGATGGTTATCAGGCGGGTTTTGGAGATTATCTCATTCGTTGGTTATTTCGTTTAGTAGAGGTTTTGCCACCTTTATCTGTAGTAGGTTTAATTGCTATTATTTTTAATGATAGAAATCAGAGAATAGGAGATATGGGCGCAGGTACATCGGTTATTTCGTTAAAGAATAACATTAATATTAATCATACGATATTACAAGAAGTGAATGAAGATTACGTGCCAACTTATCCATTAGTTATTAAATTATCAGATAATGATATAAGAATTATTAAAGAAACCTTTGAAATTGCCGTTAGAAATAGAGATTATGGAACTTTAATAAAGTTAAGAGAGAAAGTAATTGCAGTTACAGGAATTAAAAATCAATCGGGTAATGATCAAGATTTTATCAGAACTCTTTTAAAAGATTATAATTTCTACACCCAAAACATGTAACTATTGGCTAAGGTATAAGTATCCATTTAAAGGTTCTGGGTAACTTGGGTCATTTAAATATAAAATATAATAATAAGTGCCATCAGGAGCTATTTTTGTACCAATACCATCTTCTACATAACCATTCCAATCGGGTTTGTTACGATCACCAGTCCAAAGTAATTTTCCCCATCGATTGTAAATTTCAAGTTTGAAATGTATGAATATATCTCGAAGCCCCTCAATAAAAAAGGTGT
Source organism: Flavobacterium sp. NRK F7 (assembly GCF_024054195.1). Classification (GTDB taxonomy): domain Bacteria; phylum Bacteroidota; class Bacteroidia; order Flavobacteriales; family Flavobacteriaceae; genus Flavobacterium. The sequence goes on from NZ_JAMXLB010000001.1 coordinate 1,943,513, forward strand.
CGTTAAACGAATCATTGTTGGGAGAAACGGCATTGTAAACAATAGGAGGACAATTTTCAACTTGAAGTAAAAAGGAAGTTACACTTATGCAATTATTTTCGTTTTCAATACGAATAAAAATTTCTTTTGGGGTGGTTAGTGCTTCATAATGAGTCGTATTCAAAATAGGATTAAGAAAATTTATTGCATCTTCATACGTTTCATGGAAGCTAACCTGATGTGAAACATCGGTTTTAACCAATTCCTCATAATTAGAAAAATCAAAAACACCTCTTGATAATCCTAAATTACAAGTTATTATAGGAGATAAAGTATTAAAATCAGGAGATTCAAATAAGCTAATAGTTGTGTTGTAATCATTATTGGTTTCGACTAATTCGGTTACGATACCTGTTCCATTTCCTTGATCGTCTACAACTGCTGTCAAAGTAAAATTTGAAGGAGTTGTATTTGGAATTGTGATTACGATATTTCCAATTTCATTTCCACCAATGGGAATTGGATTTTGCGTTTGTGTGGAGCCTACTAAAATTCCATCTGCATAAAAAGCTATAGGAGTATTGGCTGCTAAAATTTCAGTACTATTTACATTGTAAACTTTATAATTCACAGGAATGTTGCGATTATTACAGGTTAGTTGGTAATCATAAATAGTTATGGTAGCATCGGGTAATTGACTATTTAATTTGGTCACGACAGTGTTAATCATGATGAAATCCTGAAAAGAAGATAACGTAATATTGGCACTTGTATTTCCAATTTGAATGTAGTCTTCAATTTCATAAATATCTAAATCTACATTGTATAAATCAGTCGCTCCAGTAATGGAATTGGTTCCATTGAAAACATTGTTAATTGGATTAGAAGCATTACTAATGATAGTTCCGTTAATGGCAAATGTTTCAGTAGGTAAAGAAGCATCACCTTCCCATGCGATAAAACCAGCAGTGGCATTGTTGTTGTCAATCACATATAAATTGGTTAGGTCGATACTCAAATTATCAGGAACTCCTTGTAAGCCATCATATACATTAATTTGATTTAGAGGAAGGCTACTATTTTCATAGACAACTAAGATAGCCCAACCAGCAAAATTGGTTTTTCTTTGAAAATGGTCTAACTCAAATGGTGAAATATCTAAATTCGATAAAGTATAATCTCCATTCCCTGTTGTTTGAATATAAGAAGTAATATCTTTGAAAGCACTAAAATAATTGAGCGTTAAATTAGGAAAAACATTGGTGTGTGAAAATGTTCGATCTGGATAAATTGGAATTCCATTAAGATCCACATCAAAATCACCATCACCACTTCCAGCCCAATACAAAAAAGCTTTAATTACGGTGTCTGTCGTATTCAAATTCAAAGTAGCTGTGGATGAAGTGCCGGTAACCAAAACAGGAGAAGGGTTGTTTTCTGCTGAATTCATTGTATTACCAATAAAGGTAAAATCGTATCGGCCATTGATTTGAGTGTAAAGTGAAATATCTTGCCCATTCATAACGATTGGGAAAAGGAGCACTAACAGACTAAAATAAAAGTAATTTTTTGGACACACTCGATTCTATTTACACTTAAATTATCTTCTAAGGTACTAATTAATTTAATAAAATGTTTGCTTTTCAAGTTGCATGAATTAAAAAATTAGTAATTTTCGGCTTTAATCCTGACTTTTGAAAAAATATCAAGTAAAAAAATATACGACTGACTATTATTCCCAATGGAATGCATTTGTATCTCAGGCTAAGAATGCTACTTTCTTATTTCATAGAGATTTTATGGAATATCATAAGGATCGATTCGAAGATTTCTCTTTGCTTGTTTTAGATGAGAAAGAAAATCTAAAAGCAATTCTGCCTGCAAATAAAGTAGCGGATACACTTTATTCACATCAAGGGTTAACGTATGGTGGATTGATATTGCCAAAATATGTTAAGTTTGCAGAAGTAAGAGCTTTATTTCTCTCAATTTTTGATTATTTAAAAACGGAGAATCTAAAAAAAGTTATTTACAAACCCATAAATTCTTATTATCAAAAGTTGCCATCAGAGGAGTATTTATTTCTTTTAAAAGAAATGGATGCTGTATTAGTTAAGAGAGAATTAAATTTATGTATTCCTTTTCATAAAAAGTTTAAGGTTTCAAAAAGTAAACTTAAGCATTATAGGAAAAATGAAAAATTAGATTTTAAGATACATTCAGGAAACGATTTTTCTAGTTTTTGGAATAAAGTTTTAATTCCACGATTAGAAGAGAAACACAATGCAAAACCTGTACATAGTTTAGCAGAAATTACCTATTTGTCAAAAAAGTTTCCAGAAGAAATTATGCAGTATGATATTTATTTTGAAGATGAAATAGTTGCAGGAATTACACTTTTTAAAACGGAACATGGGATAAAATCACAATATGGAGCTACAACAATTTTAGGAGAAAAAATAAGAGCTTTAGATTATTTGTATTTTCATTTAATTGAACTTTACAAAAAAGATTATGAATTCTTTGATATGGGTACGTGTACAGAAGATAATGAAAAAGGGTACAATTCGGGTTTGTTAACGCAAAAAGAAGAATTAGGTTGCACTTTGTATACTCAAGATACTTATTGTATTTCGTTATGATAAAATTTTTAGACTTACATTCGATAAATAAACCTTATGAAGCTGCTTTTCTCAACAAAATGACAGCAATGCTAAATGGTGGTTGGTATATATTAGGTAAGGAAGTTGTCTTATTTGAGAAAGAATTTGCTTCGTATTGTGGAACAAAATATTGTATTGGTGTAGGTAATGGTTTGGATGCATTAGTCCTTGTTTTTAAGGGATATATCCAATTAGGTAAATTGAAAAAAGGGGACGAAGTATTGGTGCCAGCGAATACCTATATTGCGAGTATATTAGCCGTTTTACAAGCCGACTTAACCCCTGTTTTAGTAGAACCAAAAGAAGCAACTTATACTATAAATCCAAGTTTAATTCAAGAAAATATTACTCCAAAGACTAAAGCTATTCTTGCGGTGCATTTATATGGTCAATTAGCAGATATGGAAGCTATTAATAGTATTGCGAAACAAAATGAATTGATTGTTATTGAAGATGCAGCTCAAGCACATGGTGCAGTTTCGAATTGGGATACGAAAAAAGCGGGCAATCTTGGTGATGCTGCTGGTTTTAGTTTTTATCCAGGTAAAAATTTAGGAGCTTTAGGTGATGCGGGTGCAGTAACCACAAATGATGAAGCTTTGGCTGAGGTTCTTTTTTCAATGCGTAATTACGGTTCAAAAGTCAAATATGAGAATGAAATTTTGGGAACCAATTCAAGATTAGACGAATTGCAAGCTGCTTTTTTAAATGTCAAATTACCTGATTTAGAAAATGAAAATGAAAAAAGAAGACAATTAGCCCAGCGTTATTTAAGAGAAATTAAAAATGAAAAAATACAACTTCCTTTTTGGGATGAAAGTAAGAATCATGTTTTTCATTTGTTTGTGATTCAAACCAAAAACAGAAAAGAATTGGTTGCCTATTTAAAAGAAAATGGTATTGAGACGATGATACATTATCCGATTGCACCTCATAAACAAGAAGCATTGTATGAATGGAATCAGTTGTCATTTCCTGTAACAGAAAAAATTCATGAAGAAGTTTTGAGTATTCCTTTGAATAGTGTTTTAGAAGAAGAAGAAATTCAAAAAATAATTAAAGTTTTAAATGAATATTAAAAGTGAGTGAAGAAAAGAGCACATATAAAAGAATTCTATTGGCAACTTCTATTTTTGGAAGTATGCAATTTGTAAATCTTTTCTTTTCATTTGTTAAACACAAACTGTTATCAATTTTCATTGGAGCAGAAGGGTATGGTATTTTTGGAATGTTAAACTCTATTGTTGATTTAATTAAGTCCATTTCAGGTTTATCGATAGATAATAGTGCTGTTAAAGCAATTGCGAGTGAGGAAAACAGCGATTTTAATGCTCAAGTGGTTTTAAAATTATCGCTTTTAACAGGTCTTTTAGGATGTCTAGTAACTGTTTTAATTTCTCCAATCATAAGCAAATACTTATATTTTACTTATGACTATTGGTACCTTATTGTCTTTTTAGGGTTAGCCGTTTTTTTTAAGCAAATTGCAAGTGCTTTTAATGCTATTTTACAGGGTAAAAGTTTCTTTAAGAAATTAGCCAAATCCAATTTAATAGCAAACGGTCTTGGTTTGGTTTTTACGATTCCTTTTTTTTATTTTTTTAAAAAAGATTTTATCATTCCAGCTATCATAATTACAGCTTTAGTTAATATGGTTGTATGTTGGTTTTTTGTAAAAAAAATCCAAGTTTTGAATACTTTTTTAAGCTTTAAAGAAGCCATATCAAAAGGAAAAGAAATTATCTATTTTGGTAGTTTATTAATGATGATGTCTTTTTTACCTTTGTTAGTCAATTATACACTACAAATCCTAATAAACAAACAAGATGGTATTGAAAATGTTGGACTTTTTAATGTGGCAAATATTATTTTAAATACCTATGTAGGTTTTCTTTTTAACGCTATGTCTTTGGAATATTATCCTCGATTAGTAAGTTTAGAAAAAGATAATAGCAAAGTAGCCATTACGGTAAAACAACAAGCCATTGTAACCACACTATTAATAGTTCCGGTTGTTATTTTTTTTATTGGTTTTGGTGAATTTATTATCCAATTTCTGTTTTCCAAAGAGTTTCTAGAGGTTAATCAATTATTACAATGGGCAGTTATAGGCATGTTTTTTAAGGCGATTTCTTTTTCCATTGGATATTTATTTATTGCAAAAGCCGATTCAAAAGTTTTTATGAAAACCTCTTTAGGATTTAATATTTTGTATTTTTTAATGTTATACTTTGGGTATCAAATAGGGCATTTTAAAGGTATGGGCATAGCTATTGCAATTTATTTTTTTCTTCATTTAACAGGAGTTTTTCTCATTGCTAAAAAGAGATATCAAATGGTGTTTTTTGAAAAAAAGGATATCGTTTTATTTGTGTCCCAATTTCTCACTTTATTAGTTGCACTTTTTATTATGCGATTGTCGCCTCAAATTCATTTATATTTGATTGCTATTTTATTGGTTTTAAGTATTGGTTATACATTTTATGAAATTAATAAATTAGTGGTTTTAAAAGATTTGTTTAAGAAATGAAAATACTATCAAAAATAAAAAGAGCCTTACAAGTAAATTGGATCAAATCGGTTTATTTTAACTTTAAAAAATTTCCTTTTGCTATTGCTAAAAAGATGCCTGTTTTATTTTATGGTAGCGTAAAATTTCAAAATATATCTGGAAAAATAACTATTAATGCTCCCATTCAAACTGGGATGATTGGTTTTGGGAAACCCTATGAGATGAATACACTTTCTAGTGGCATTGCAGAAATAATGCTAGCTGGAACTGTTATTTTTGAAGGACATGTTCAATTTGGGAAAGATTATTTTGTATATGTAGCAAAAGAAGCTGTTTTACAAATGGGAGATATGTCATCCATTGCTTCCAAAGGGAAAATCATTTGTACCAAAGAGATTGTTTTAGGGACATATGCTAGGTTGGGTTCTGAGTGTCAGGTTATTGATACTAATTTTCATGAAATGATGGATACAGTAACCCAACAAAAATTTCCTTTACATGCACCCATTGCAATCGGAAACTATAATTTTATAAGTAATAGAGTTACGTTTTTATCCAAATCAATTACACCAGATTATTGTACGGTAGCATCAAATAGTTTGTGTAATAAAGATTATACTTCTTTCGGAAATGCAATTTTAATTGGCGGTGTTCCTGCTCAATTAGTAAAAGAAAATATTACAAGAGATTGGGAAGGAGAAAAAGATTTATTGGAGAACTATTTAAAAAAGATTTGATTTTCTTAGAAGTCCCAATGGATTGCAACTGTTACTTCTAATGCATTTTCAGTGGGATAAAAATTTATGTTAGAAAATCTTTTATAATAAGTACTTTTGAAGAAATAATACAGATTCATGAAGATAGAAATGATTTCAATTCCTAAGATTGAAGATAGAAGAGGAAACTTGTCAGTCATTGAAAAAGATGTGGTTCCTTTTCCGATTAAGAGAGTATATTATCTCTACGATGTGCCAAGTGGGGCAGAACGAGGAGGGCATTCTCATATGCAGCAACAAGAGTTTTTAGTAGCGCTATCAGGAAGTTTTGATGTTATCTTAAATGATGGGAAAGAAGAACAAAAGGTTTCTTTAAATAAGCCTTATGAAGGTCTTTTAATTAAAAATGGCATTTGGAGAGAATTGAAAAATTTTTCTTCTGGTTCCGTTTGTTTGGTTGTTGCTTCCGATGTCTTTGAAGAAGAAGATTATATAAGAGATTTTGAAGTGTTTTTAAGTTTAAATAATTAATTCATCACTCTAATTTTATACTCCGTTTTTAGCTTTAAAATAAATAACTGAAGCACTAAAGAGATATTTTTTAATTTTAAATTATGAATAAACTCATGATGTATTCTTTTTAACAAAGCGTTGTATTCGCTAGTTTTAGTATTCATTAGAAAAGCTTTTTTTAGTATCATAAACGTACTATAATTGATTCTTTTTTCATAGGCACTTTTTTTATAAAAATGACTTAATTGAGAATGCGTTAAGTATCTTTTTTCTACTAAGGGTAAATCAATATAAATAAGTTTATGTTTTCTTGCAACTCGTAACCAATAATCCAAATCTTCGTAGGCTAAATTTTCATCATATCCCTTTAGCTCTTCAAAAACCGTTCTTTTATACATACCACTTACCGAACACATACAGTTGCCTCCTTTTAGAATGCTTTCATAGTTGGTGTTAAAAATAGAATTGTCAATGGTTTTTAAATTAGTATCAACAGGAAAATGGTAATGGAGTAGATTGTCATTTTCGTCAATTATTGTAGCGTTTCCAAATACTAATCCTGCATTCGGATTTTTTAAAAAAGTATCAATTTGATGGGTTATTCCTTCTTTTGTAAGTACATCATCTGCGGCTAAATCAATTAAATAGCTACCTTTTGAAAGAGCAATAGCTTGATTAAAGGATTTGTTATTGCCAATATTTATAGCGTTTTTTATGAATAAAATTGAAGGATACTTTTGTAACCAGTTTTCAATGACTGCAACAGAATTGTCCTGACTTGCATTGTCAACAATTATTAATTCAATATTTTTGTAATCTTGGTTAATTACAGAATTTAAACTTTTTTCAACATAAGGAGCATGGTTGTAACAAGTGCAAATTACAGTAACCAAAGGATCATTTAACATGATTTTTTTCTCAAATGTAACTATTAGGAATGAAATTTCAAAAAAAGTATAAAATTGCTTTAGTAGGTTATCGGTTAGGTGTAGGAGGTGCCGAACGCGTAATGGCTAATTTGTCTATTTTTTTGGATAACCTGGGTATTGAAACTCATATTATAACAGTCATTGATCAATATGGATACGAGTACAAAGGAAAAGTAATTGCAACCGAAAAATTAAAAGTTGGAACGGGTATTTTTAATAGGATTTCTAGGTTTATTGCTTTGAAAAAAATATTCGCTAAAGAAAAATATGATTTTATTATCGATTTTAGATTTAGAAATAAACCTTTTCAAGAGTTTTTAATTTCAAAATTAGTTTACAACGGTAAAACGATATTTACAGTTCATAGCTCTGCATTGGATCATTATATTCCATCAAATAAATTTTGGGCAAAATTAATCTATAAAAAAAGTTTTGCTGTTGTTTCGGTCTCCAATTTTATAAAAGATATAATAGAAAAACAGTATGCATTTGATAATGTTCAAACCATTTACAATACCATCAATACAGATATAATTGATACTTTTTCAAATGCAACTCTTTCAGAAGATTTTCAAAATGATTTTATTCTTGCTGTTGGTCAAATCGATTCAAATGTAAAACAATTTGACCACCTTCTTGAAGCCTATTATGAAAGTGAAATTAATTTGCCATTAGTAATTTGTGGAGAAGGCAAATTGAAACAAAAATTAATTGAATTAGCTCAAAAGCTACAAATTGAAGATAGAGTTTTTTTTATTGGTTTTCAAGACAACCCTTACAAATATATGGCTAAAGCAAAATTTTTAGTTATGAGTAGTGCTTTTGAAGGTTTTCCAAATGTATTAGTAGAATCACTATATTGTGGCACTCCACTTGTATCTTACGATTGTTATTCAGGGCCTAATGAAATAATTACTCATGAATATAATGGACTCTTAGTGGAGAATCAAAATAAAATAGCTTTAGCTGCTGCAATGGCACGATTAGTCTTAGATGTTGAGCTGTATGAATTTTGTAAAGCAAATGCAAAAGCATCCGTTCAAAAGTTTGATTTAAATAGTATTGGAAAACAATGGCTCGAAGTAATGAAGATAGACATATGAAAATTTTGTATATAAGTACAGGAATTACCAATTCAGGAGGTGTAGCCAAAGTAGTTTCTTTAAAAGCCAATTATTTTACTGAGCAATTGAATCATGAAGTACATATAATTTCGTCAAATGATACTTCTCAAAAAACATTTTTCAATTTTTCTCCTTTAATTAAGTTTAAGTTTATTTCCAAAAAGCATAAAATTATTAAATTACTATGGTTTTTTATTGAATTACTATTATATATTAAAAAATATCAACCCCATGTAATTATTGTTACAGATAATGGTTTTAAAGGTTTGCTTGTTCCTTTTTTTATTTCTCATAAAATAAAAAGCATTTATGAAATGCATGCAACTAATGATAATTTTATTTATCTAGGAAGCAAGAAGAACAATTTATTTTCAAATAGAAGTATTGCCTATTTTTTAAGCAAGTATCATAAGATTGTGGTGCTTAATTCACATCAAAAATTCCAATTTATTTTAAAGGACAAACAAGTTATTATACCTAATCCGGTTGTAATAAGTAATGAAGTAATGACTTCTAGTGGTAACTCAATGGTTTATAAAAAAGCGATTGCAGTAGGAAGAATTGTTCCCGAGAAAGGGTGGGATAGATTGTTAAGAATTTGGAAAGAAGTGATAACAATTCATCCTGATTATTATCTTGAAATTTATGGTGAAATTGATCCAAAATATAATTTGAATTCATTAATTGAAGATTTGAATTTGAAAAAAAATGTAAAAGTTTTAAAACCAGTGAATGATTTAGAAAGACAATATAGTACTTCCGATTTTTTAGTACATCCTTCTTATTATGAAAGTTTTTCAATGGTTATATTAGAAGCTATGTCTTTTGGGTTACCTATAATATGCTTTGATTTAACGACAGATTTGGTAAATTCTGATTATTGTTTGATTGCAAAAAATGAACAAGAGTTTGCTGAAAATTGTATAAAACTCATTGAGAATAAGGAAGTAAGAGTACAGAAGGGGACAAGTGCCAAAAAAGCTTCAATAGAATATGAAAGTAATGTAATTATGAAAAAGTGGGAAGATTTATTGCTTATCATTTAGTAGCTTTCAGTATCGTTTCATTGTCAGAAAAACCAAAATACACCTCTTTTTGAAATTGTAAAATTTCAATTTTGAATCCTACGTTTTGTAATCTTTCCTTTAAACCAGCCACACTGTAAATTCTTACATGGTCTTCTTGTCCAAAATGTTTCAATCGATCTGTTTCAGAAGTTAAGGTGTAGTCTTCATAAATTTTCCCTTCTTTAAAGGGAGTTTGTATGAGTAGAGTACCATTTGGTTTTAAAACACGATACAATTCAGACATTCCTTTTTCATCATCAATAATATGTTCTAAAATATGATAGCATAAGATTAAATCAAAAGAATTGCTTTCTTTGTTAATAGAAGTAATGTCATATTTTGCATCAGCTATAAAATTGCCCGACAAATCAGAAGCTGTATACTGTATGTTTTTTTCTCTTTTAAATTGACGAAATAATGAGCGCGAAGGAGAAAAATCCAGAACATTACAAGAAGGTGTGAAAAATTCTTTTTTAACTATTAGATATAATCTTCTATCTCGAGAAATACTTCCACAATTAGGACAAAGTAAGTCTTGGTTTGGAAGTAAAATCCATTGTTTTGCTTTAAAATTACAAATAGTACAGCAATGATTGTGCCCTTTTTTAGTGATGGAAAAGACCTTTCGCAAATAAGGTTCTACTTTGAAAATGATTCTTTTTGGAACCATCAAATGAACCACTCTTTTGAAATTGTTGTACATACTTTTTATTTTATAGAACAAATATAGCCTAATCTATAAATGTCAAGATAAAATAGATTAGGATTGTTATTTACTATTCTCTTTTTAAGGTTTTTATTAAATACCTTAAAAAGAAAAGAAACTATCGAAGTTAATTTTAATTTCTCTATAAGGATATAGTATTTCAAAAGGGAATTTACTTTTGATATATCTTCTTTATTTGCCAAATGCTTTTTTCTGTTTTCAATACTCGTCAAGCATTTTTCAAAAAAAATCTGATTTGTTTCTAATCCTTTGTGAATAATTGTGTTGTCTATATGTAGAATAGGTTTTTTTTGAATAAATAATTGGTATCCAAAATAATTGTCCATACCATATAAGTTTTCTTCAGTATCAAAATTACATTCAAAAAAGACTTTCTTATGAATGAGCATATTTCCAGAAAACACGTAGGAATACGGAGTTGTATTACGAATTGAAGCAGCTTTTTCTTCCCTTTCTATACCATATTTATAACGTAAAACAGTTGATAAATCATACGCATTTTTCGCATATTCATAACCTCCAAATATAGTTTTATCATAAGTATTACTTAAATTGATATAAGTTTCTATAAATGAACTATTACTCGGGAAAACATCGGCATCTAAAAATAAAAGTAACTCGTTTTTTGCTTTTGTAGCAAGTTTGGTTCTATTGTAAGTTCTTCCTAGGTTTTTTTCGTTTACCTCAAATAAACAATTATCTAATGAGTTAATTAAGGTGTTTTCTTCGAAAAATGTAGTACTATTATCATCTTGAACTATTATTTCATATGCAATACCTAATCTTTCTGTCTGATTTTTTAATTCAATTACCAAGGGATAAACATTGTAATTATATGTAGGAATTAAAATGGAAAGCATAGTTATTTTATTGAAAATTGTTAAATTTGTTTTAATAACAACGGTATATGAAAAGAAAAGATTTTGCTGAAATAATATTTGCAAATATATTTAAAAATAAAGATTCCTTACAAAAACAATATATTAATTCCGAAAATGAAATTGGATATTTTTTTTTAGATGCATTACTGCCTGATGAAATTGTGATACAATTAAATAGTTGTTTTCCAAAGATGGAGGAGATGGTTTTGAAGAAGAGTTTAAGAGAGAACAAATATATTGGAGTTCAAATGAATAAGTATGCATCTATACTTGAAGAAGTGTTATTTGCATTTCAAGATGAAAAAGTTGTGGGTGTAATCGGTGAAATCGTTGGTTTAAAAGAAATATATCCTGACGATAAATTATATGCTGGAGGAATTTCATTAATGAAAAAAAATCAATTTCTAAATCCACATTTAGATAATTCTCATGATAAAGAAAGGGAAAGATGGCGTGTGTTTAATTTACTTTATTATGTTTCTCCTAATTGGGAATTTGAAAATGGAGGAAACTTAGAACTTTGGCCAAATGGATTAGAGGCAAAACCAATTACAATTGAAAGTAAATGCAATCGTTTGGTAGTTATGGCTACACATAATAATTCGTTTCATTCAGTATCTCCAGTTGTAAAAGAGGTAGAAAGAAAATGTATTTCTAATTATTACTTCTCTAATAAACCATTAAAAGAAGATGATTTTTTTCATGTTACTTCATTTAGAGGAAGACCAGAACATAAAATACTAGATATTTTATTGCAGACAGATAATTTTTTAAGAATGAATATTAGAAAAATTTTCAAAAAAGGAATCAAAGAAAATCCACATTATTATAAAAAAAAATAACATTATACCGTTCTTTGTACAACTTCAAAAATTTGTCCTCCATCAAACTTTAATGTTTTAGATGGAAATTTTAATAATAGAGCATAATCATGTGTCGCCATAATAATCGTTTTTCCTGCACTATTAATTTTTCTTAAAACATCCATTACTTCGGCACTTGTTTGTGGATCCAGGTTTCCTGTGGGTTCGTCCGCTAAGATTAATTCTGGATTGTTTAATAAAGCTCTAGCAATCGCTATTCGTTGTTGTTCTCCTCCTGAAAGTTGATGTGGCATTTTTGATTGATAGTTTTTCATGCCTACTTTATCCAAAACTTCATCAATTTTAACATTCATTTCTTCTGCAATTGTCCAACCCGTTGCTCTTAAAACGAACAATAAGTTTTCTTTGACATTACGATCGGGTAATAATTTAAAATCTTGGAAAACAACACCTAACTTTCTTCTTAAATAAGGAATATCATGCTCTTTTAAATCTCTTAAATTGTAATCTACAATAGTTCCTTCACCCATCGTTAAGGGTAAATCTGCATAAAGAGTCTTTAAAAAACTACTTTTTCCTGAACCCGTTTTACCAATTAAGTAAATGAATTCTCCATTTTTAACTTCTAAGTTAACATTAGTTAAAACAGGGTTTTTTTCTTGAAAAACTGAAATATCTTTTAAGGAAAGAATGCTTTGCGACATAGGTTTATAACAATTTAATGATGTAAAAGTAAGAACTTACGACTCGCTTTCAAAATTTATCGTCAATTAAGTGAAAAATTAGGTTTTCTTTCACATTTTGTTTATAAAATAGTTACAATAATATGTTAATGTCCTTCGTTAATACTTTCAGATAATACTATCTTTGAAGTCTATGAAAAAAAACATTGAAATGATAAAAATCTTAAAATTTTCTTTCTTTCTAATCTTTGCAACCCATACTATTTGGGCGCAACAATCATCAATCTACACACACGATTTAAAAGAATTTGATAAAGCAGTAGCCTTGTATAAAGACAAACAATACCAATCGGCTCAAATAGTGTTTGATAATGTTAAAAGCAACGTTGCTAATGATGAAATAAAGGCAGATTGTGCTTATTATATTGCAAATTGTGCGATTCGGTTAAACCAAATGGGAGCAGACGATTTAATTGAACAATTCGTTGAAGATTATCCTACAAGTACCAAACAAAATCAAGCCTATATTGAAGTAGCACATTATTATTTTGATCAAGGAAGTTATGCCAAATCATTAGAATGGTTTGATAAAGCGAATGAGAATTCGATGTCTTATGAAGATTTAGAAAAGTATAATTTTCAAAAAGGATATGTTTATTTTACGGTAAAAAATACTTCAGAAGCTACGAAGTATTTTAATAAAGTAATCAATTCTAAAACCTATGGTAGTCAAGCCAAATACTATTTAGGTTATATGTCTTATGAAACAGATGATTACGAAAATGCCAATCAATATTTTGACCAAGTACAAGATAAAGAAAAGTACAAAGAAAAAATGGGTTATTTTCAAGCCGATATGAATTTTAAATTAGGGAAATTTCAAGAGGCCATTACTTTAGGTTTGGAGCAACTACCCAAATCGAATGCAGTTGAAAAAAGTGAATTGTCTAAAATCATAGGAGAGAGTTATTTTAATCTAAAACAATATGATAAAGCGCTTCCTTATCTATTAGATTACAGAGGAAAAAAAGGAAAATGGAATAATACCGATTATTATCAGTTGGGTTATGCCTATTATCAACAAAAAGATTATGAAAACGCAATTGCTCAGTTTAATAAAATTATCAATGGTAATGACTTTGTCGCTCAAAATGCGTATTATCATTTAGCAGAAAGTTATTTAAAAACAGATAAGAAACAACAAGCATTAAATGCCTTTAAAACAGCTTCAGAAATGGATTTTGATCTTAAAATTCAAGAAGATGCGTTTTTAAATTATGCTAAACTAAGTTACGAAATTGGTAACCCGTATCAATCCGTTCCAGAAGTATTGAATGCGTATTTAAACAAATACCCAGATAAATCTTATAAACAAGAGATCAATAACTTATTAATCAGTTCTTATATTACATCGAAAAATTATAAAGAAGCTTTAAGTCTGTTAGAAAAAAACAAAACGCCAGAAAATAGATTAGCCTATCAAAAAGTATTGTTTTACAGAGGTTTGGAGCTGTATACTGATAGTAACTACCAACAAGCATTCGACTTGTTTAAAAAATCTATATCCGAAAATAAAGATGCTAAATTTACTGCTCGTGCTACCTTTTGGAAAGCTGAAACAGAATACAATTTGGAACAATATAATGAAGCGATGTTAAGCTTTAAACAGTTTATTAATAACAATCAAGCCACTTCAACTCCTGAAATAACCAATGTAAATTACAATTTGGCGTATGCTTATTTTAAATTAAAAGAATATGAGAATGCCATTACTTACTTTACGAATTTTATTGGTGAAGTAAAAAATGATAATGTTAGAAAATCAGACGCTTACTTAAGATTAGGAGATTGTAATTTTATTTCTACGAAATATTGGCCAGCCATGGAAGCCTACAATAAAGCGATTGAAATGAAAAGTGTGAATTCCGATTATGCGGCTTTTCAAAAAGGCATTAGCTATGGTTTTGTTGGTAAAAATGATAAAAAAATTGACGATTTAGAAAAATTTGTAAAAACCTATCCTAATTCACAATATGCAGATGATGCTTTGTATGAATTAGGAAATACCTATGTAAATATTGAAAATGAATCTAAAGCTATTGCAACTTATGACAAATTGATTGCGAACTATAAATCGAGTTCCTATGTCGCTAAATCTATATTAAAACAAGGTTTGATTTATTACAACAACAACAAAAGTGAACCTGCTTTAGTAAAATTCAAAAAAGTAGCAGCAGAGTTTCCAAATTCTCCAGAATCCTTACAAGCAGTTACTACAGCACGTTTAATCTATATCGATAATGGTAGAGTAGATGAATACTCACAATGGGTAAAAACGTTAGATTTTGTTGAAGTTTCAGATGCGGATTTAGATAACGCAACCTATGAATCTGCTGAAAAGCAATACTTAACGAATAATGCAAAACAAGCCATTTCAGGTTTTAGTAATTATGTGGCTAAATTCCCAAATGGATTACATGCTTTAAAAGCCAACTTCTATTTGGCCCAATTATACTATGCTGACGGATTGGAAAATAATACAGTTAAGCATTATGAATATGTTATCAATCAGCCTAGAAATGAATTTACGGAACAAGCTTTAGCGCGTTTATGTCAGGTGTATTTAAAAGCAGCAAATTATGACAAAGCCATTCCAGTTTTAAAACGTTTAGAGTCAGAAGCCGATTTTCCTCAGAATATTACCTATGCGCAATCTAATTTGATGAAATCGTATTATGAAAAAGAAAACTATAGTCAAGCAGTGGTTTATGCTGAAAAAGTATTGGCTAATGATAAAATTGATAATCGAATTAAAAGTGATGCACAAATTATTGTAGCACGTGCTGCCATAAAAACAAATGACGAAGCAAAAGCAAAACAAGCCTATGCCGATTTATTAAAAATTGCCAAAGGGGAATTAGCTGCGGAAGCATTATATTATGATGCTTACTTTAAAAATAAAGAAGGTAAGTTTGAAGCGTCTAATACAATCGTTCAAAAAATTGCGAAAGATTATTCGGGTTATAAATATTACGGAGCGAAAGGTTTAGTAATAATGGCTAAGAATTTCTACGGTTTAAAAGATAGTTTTCAAGCCACCTATATCTTAGATAGTGTGATTAAAAACTTTACTGATTATCCAGATGTTATTGAAGAAGCTAAGAAAGAATTAGCGATCATTAAAGCAGAAGAATCAAAAACCAATTCATCAATATCAAATTAATCGTTTCTACTATTGTTTTATTTTGGGTAACCAAAGTCAGACAATTTAAAAATATAAAATATGAGCAAAATCAAAATATATTTTTCAACCACTATAGCTTTGTTCCTAACGTATGCTTCGTTTTCTCAAGTAAAAGACGAAAATATAGGTTCGGAAGTAGTGAATATTGTAAAAGCCTATACACCTACAATTTCTGATGCCTTTAAGGTGAAAGAAACTCCTGTTTTAGAAGATGAAGATAACATGCAAAAAGAAGAAATTAAATACAATATTTTTTCTTTTCCTGTTGCTTCCACTTTTACTCCTGCCAAAGGTAAAGCAGCAGCCGTTGACAAATCGGAAAGAGAAAAAATTTATAGAAATTATGCTACCTTAGGTTTTGGTAATTATGCTACGGCTAATGCAGAATTATTTATTACAGAAAATTTTGGAAGAAATAGTTATGTAGGTGGCATGTTGCGTCATTTGTCTTCGCAAGGAGGTATTAAAGATGTAGTTTTAGACGATAAATACTATAATACGAGTTTAGATGTAACCTACGGTACTCGGGAGAGAGACATGAGTTGGAACGTAGATTTAGGCCTGAAAAACCAAATTTACAATTGGTACGGTTTACCTACGGAAAACATTGTTTTTACCGACGATCAAATTAGAGCAATCGATTCTCAGCAATCCTACAATACAATCGCTCTAGGAGGAAAATTAACGATGGATAAAAGCTTTTTAAATGAAGCGAGTTTACAATTCAAACGTTTTTCTGATGCTTTTGGTTCGGGTGAGAATCGCTTTTTGGTAAAGCCAAATTTTGATATCGATGTGATGGAGCAAAAAATTAAAGCCAATTTTATCGTAGATTATGTAGGTGGTACTTTTGAAAAGGATTTTCAAGGTGCTGACGAAATCAAATACAGTCATGTTATTTTTGGAACAAAACCAAGTATTTTATATCAACAAGATGATTTATCGGTTAATTTAGGAGTCGGTGTTTTTTATACCACTGGAAAAATTAATGGGGAAAGCGATGGAAAAATATTTGTCTATCCAAATGTAAAAGCTTCTTATCGAATCGTAGGTGATATTTTAGTGGGTTATGCTGGTGCTGAAGGTGGTTTAAACCAAAATTCCTATGCTGAATTTGTGGACCAAAATCCATTTGTTTCTCCAACATTATTAGTAGGACCCACCGATAATAAATACGATGTATATGTTGGTTTAAAAGGTAAATTAGCCAATGCAGTCGCTTTTAATGTGAGAGGAAGTATTAAAAATGAAGATTACAAACCGTTATTTGTAAGTAATACTTATGTTTTTGGTAACACAAATACAGAAGGATATACTCATGGAAATTCTTTTGAAGTAGTGTATGATAATGTAAAAACAGTAAGTATTTATGGAGAAATTAAAGCCGATTTTTCAAAACATGTCAGTTTCGGAATTAACGGAACCTATAATAATTACACCACAGATAATCAATCTGAAGCTTGGAATTTACCACAGTTGAATATTGGAACAACCTTGGATTTTGATATTACAGACAAATGGTATGCAGGAGCGAATATTTTCTTTGTAGGAGAGCGAAAAGATCGCGTTTCTGTGCAAGATGTAAGTGCTGTTTTTCCACCAAATTTCCAATTGCAAGAAGTAACCTTAGATAGTTATTTCGATTTGAACGCGCATATTGGTTATAAGTATAACGAACGATTAACAGCCTTTTTAAGAGGAAATAATTTAGCAAACCAACAATACAACCGTTGGGCAAACTATCCTGTACAAGGAGTTCAAGTAGTGTTAGGCGCAAATTATAAATTCGATTTTTAATTTATTATTTTAAAATAGAAAAAGCACACAAGCCAAATTGTGTGCTTTTTTATTGTATTAGAAATATGGGTTTAAAAGAAAAAGTATACCAAGAGTATCAAAATTTAGTATTAGAAAAAATAAAAACCTTGCAAGATACAATTGCAGGTTTAACTTTAGATGCGCAAAACGATGCTAAAGGCTCCGCAGGTGATAAACATGAAACGGCTTTGTCGATGATGCATTTGGAGCAAGAAAAATTAAATCAGAAAGTAAAAGAAGCTTTAGAACAAAAAGCCATTTTAGATAGTATTGATATTTCCAAAAAGAATGTAGTTGTTAGTTTAGGAAGTTTGGTGTATACTAATTCACTACCTTTTTTTATTAGTCAGGCTTTGCCAAAAATAAAAATAGAAGGAAAAGAAATAATTGCTTTATCTCCACAATCTCCTTTAGGTAGACAGTTAATAGGTAAGAAAGTAAATGATGAAGTTCATTTTAATACAGCTACTTATAAAATCTTAGATATAGAATAAATTTGAAACCACTCCTACGAGTGGTTTTTTTATAAATTGTAATCTACTGCAATAAAAAATCCCTTTTTTAATTCTATTTTGTAATTAAATTTGTTTTTTAAGTTTTAAATTATAACTAATAAATTATTTATAGTTTATATTTTATAGTTAATATGTCAAATTTGCTTCATCAATGAAATAATAATCACGTTTAAGAGTACACTTTTAAACGTATAACTTTATAAAACAGAAATAAAATGTGCGGAATTGTATGTGCTTTCGATTTAAAACAAAAAGCTGAGGTATTACGACCTCAAGTTTTAGAAATGTCAAAAATTATTCGTCATAGAGGTCCGGATTGGAGCGGAATATATAGTAATGATAAAGCTATTTTAGCGCATGAGCGTTTGGCTATTGTTGATCCAGCTTCTGGAAAGCAACCTTTGTTTACAAAAGATAAAAGTTTGGTTTTAGCGGCTAACGGTGAAATCTACAATCATAGAGAATTACGCAAGCAATTTGAAGGGAAATATGAATTCTTAACAGAAAGTGATTGTGAAGTAATTTTAGCTTTATACAAAGAAAAGGGGGTACATTTTGTAGATGAAATGAATGGAATTTTTGGATTTGCTATCTATGATGTGGAAAAAGATGAGTATTTCATTGCTCGTGATCACATGGGAATTATTCCTTTATATATTGGTTGGGACCAAAACGGAACCTTTTATGTGGCTTCAGAATTAAAAGCTTTAGAAGGATATTGTACCAAAATTGAATTATTTCCACCAGGACATTACATGTCTAGTAAAGACGGCGAATTTGTAAAATGGTACCATAGAGAATGGACAGAATATGAAGCTGTAAAAGAGAATGCAACGAGTATTGAAGCAATAAAAACCGCTTTAGAAGCAGCAGTAAAAAGACAATTAATGAGTGATGTGCCATATGGAGTTTTACTTTCAGGAGGTTTAGATTCTTCCATTACTTCCGCTATTGCTAAAAAGTATGCTCAAAAAAGGATTGAATCGGAAGATAAAGCGGATGCTTGGTATCCACAATTACATTCTTTTGCGGTGGGTTTAGATGGTTCACCGGATTTAAAAGCAGCTCAAAAAGTAGCCGATCATTTAGGAACCATTCATCATGAAATTAAATTTACGATTCAAGAAGGTCTAGATGCCATTCGTGATGTAATTTATAATATTGAAACCTATGATGTAACTACCATTAGAGCCTCAACTCCAATGTATTTAATGGCACGTGTGATTAAATCAATGGGAATTAAAATGGTTTTATCTGGAGAAGGTTCTGACGAGTTGTTTGGTGGCTATTTATATTTTCACAAAGCGCCTAATGCAAAAGAATTCCATGAAGAAACCGTTCGTAAATTGAGTAAATTACATATGTATGACTGTTTACGAGCTAACAAAAGTTTAGCGGCATGGGGAATTGAGGGGCGTGTTCCTTTTTTAGATAAAGAGTTTATGGATGTGGCCATGCGAATTAATCCACAAGATAAAATGATTAATGGAGAACGTATGGAAAAATGGGTATTGAGAAAAGCATTTGAAGATATGTTGCCAGAAAGTGTTGCCTGGAGACAAAAGGAACAATTCAGTGATGGTGTAGGATATAGTTGGATAGATACTTTAAAAGAGTTGGTGGCGAAAGAAATTACAGACGAACAATTGGCAAATGCGAAATATAAATTTCCTATTCAAACGCCTACTTCAAAAGAAGAGTACTATTACCGTTCTATTTTTGCAGAGCATTTTACAAGTGATGCAGCAGCTTTAAGTGTGCCACAAGAAGCTAGTGTGGCTTGTAGTACCAAAATTGCTTTAGAATGGGATGAGGCTTTTAAAAACTTAAATGATCCATCTGGTAGAGCAGTGGCAAATGTACATGATGATGCTTATGTGAAAATGGCAAAAGTGTAAAAGAGCTTTTTCTAACAAAATGAGAAAGAATAGATTGAAGTAATTTTTATTTTTTGAGAACCAAGATATTATTTAAATATCTTGGTTATGGTTTGTTTTTAAAACGTCGACGGTATTCGTTGACGTTTTTTTGTTTTTAATCGCTTAAAATGGCCTTAAAATGAAAATTTTCAACATTTGTTAATAACTTCTAGGGAAAAACAATTCTTTACCAGTTAATTTTTTTTGATTATGGTTATATTTGTCTGTTAAATATAATGAGTTTTAAGAATTAAAATATGAGTGAAGAAATCAAGAAGAACAATTATTCAGCCGACAGTATTCAGGCTTTAGAAGGAATGGAGCATGTGAGGATGCGTCCTTCCATGTATATTGGTGATACTGGTGTTAGAGGATTGCATCATTTAGTATATGAAGTAGTTGATAACTCGATTGATGAAGCATTAGCTGGACATTGTGATACGATATCTGTTTCTATTAATGAGGATAATTCTATATCGGTTGAAGATAATGGTCGTGGTATTCCTGTAGATATCCATAAAAAGGAAGGAATATCTGCATTAGAGGTAGTAATGACAAAGATTGGTGCAGGTGGAAAATTTGATAAAGATTCTTATAAAGTATCAGGAGGACTTCACGGAGTTGGGGTTTCTTGTGTAAACGCCTTATCAGATCATTTAAAAGCTACTGTTTTTAGAGAAGGGAAAATTTGGGAGCAAGAATATGAAAAAGGAAAATCATTATACCCTGTAAAACAAATTGGAACTACAGATAAAAGAGGTACAATGGTTACTTTTAAACCAGATGGTACCATTTTTACACAAACTTTAGAATATTCTTATGATACTTTAGCAGCTCGTATGCGTGAATTGTCTTTCTTAAATAAGGGGATTACTATTACGCTAACCGATAAAAGACATGTAGATAAAGATGGTAATTTTATTTCTGAGGTTTTTCATTCAAAAGAAGGACTTAAAGAATTTGTTAAATTCCTAGATGGTAATCGTGTACCAATCATTGGTCATGTAATTTCAATGGAAAATGAAAAAGGAGAAATTCCAGTTGAAGTAGCTTTAATTTATAATGATAGTTATTCTGAGAATATCTTTTCTTATGTAAACAATATTAATACCCATGAAGGAGGAACGCATTTACAAGGGTTCCGTATGGGATTAACTAGAACGTTGAAGAAATATGCAGATTCTTCAGGTTTATTAGATAAATTAAAATTTGAAATTTCCGGAGATGACTTCCGTGAAGGATTAACTGCGATTATATCTGTAAAGGTTGCCGAGCCTCAATTTGAAGGTCAAACCAAAACAAAATTAGGAAATAGAGAAGTAGTTTCTCCTGTTTCGCAAGCAGTTGCAGAAATGTTAGAAAACTATTTAGAAGAAAACCCTAATGACGCTAAGATCATTGTACAAAAAGTAATTCTAGCAGCTCAAGCACGTCACGCTGCTAAGAAAGCTAGAGAAATGGTACAGCGTAAAACCGTTATGGGCGGTGGAGGATTACCAGGTAAATTATCAGATTGTTCTGAGCAAGATCCAGCAAAATGTGAAATTTTCCTTGTCGAGGGAGATTCTGCAGGTGGTACAGCTAAGCAAGGTAGAGATAGAATGTTTCAAGCTATTTTGCCATTAAGAGGTAAAATTCTTAATGTTGAAAAAGCGATGCAACATAAAGTTTTTGAAAACGAGGAAATTCGAAATATTTTTACCGCTTTGGGAGTAACGGTTGGAACAGAAGAAGATAGTAAAGCTTTAAACTTATCTAAGTTACGTTACCATAAAGTAGTAATTATGTGTGATGCTGATGTCGATGGATCACATATTTCTACATTAATATTAACATTCTTTTTTAGATTCATGAAAGAGCTTATTGAAGGTGGGCATGTTTATATTGCAGCACCACCTTTGTATTTGGTGAAGAAAGGAAATAAAAAGGAGTACGCTTGGAATGACGATCAACGAGATCGAATAGCGCAGCAAATGGGCGGTGGAGTTAATATTCAACGTTATAAAGGTCTTGGAGAGATGAATGCGGAACAGTTGTGGGATACCACTTTAAATCCAGATTTTAGAACTTTACGTCAAGTAACAATAGATAGCTTATCTGAAGCCGATAGAGTATTTTCAATGTTAATGGGTGACGAAGTACCACCTAGAAGAGAATTCATTGAAAAGAATGCGGTGTATGCAAAAATTGATGTATAATGAAAAACACTATGGTATGTTTGATGATGTTTCTATTTTGTACTAAAATAGCAGCTCAGACATCGAGTGATTTACAGCAAATAGGGTATCTGTTAACAGATGCCCTTTTCTATTCTGAAAAATACATTATTCCTATTACGGATGCGGCAGTGTATCAATCTTCCTCTGGCTGGGTCTTATCGGCTAAAAAGAAAAAAAAATGGGATTTTAACATGGGGATACATTCTAATATTTTTTTTGTACCTAAAAAGGAGAGGGATTTTCAAATCAAAAATTCCGATTTTCAGTTTTTTCAAATTGAAGGAGCTACACAAGCCACAGTCCCTACTGCTTTAGGTAATAATGACAAACAGTATCTTGTTGGAGAATTAGGTGGTGAGGAAGTACGTTTTACTACTCCTGGTGGTGTGAATCAAGAAACTATAATTTATCCTTATTTTCAGGCAAGCTTAGTGCTTCCCTATGGCTTTGAATTATTAGGTCGTTACTCTTTAAAAACACAATTAAAAAAAGGAAATTATCAAGTATATGGTGGAGGATTGAAATATAGTATTAGTCAATATTTTAAAAAATGGGAAACTAAAAATATACATTTAGCAGTAGCTGGAATTTATTCCAATGCAGATGTTAGTTTTGATTTTTTAGATGTAAATACAGCTTATGGGAATTTAGGAATTAATAGAATGAATGGGATAGTGGATACTTGGCATTTTAATCTTTTATTTTCCAAAGCATTTCATAAATTCGATTTAAATGCTAACGGAATCTTAAATTACAGCACTTTTTCTTATAAAGTTAATGGACCTAAAGGAAGTATTGAAAATGTTATTGCAGTTCAAGAAACCATTAATACTTTGTTAACTCGAATTGAAAGAGATAAAATCAATGCTATAATGGAAATATCAGGAGTGTATTATATCCATAAATTAGCATTGCAAAGTTCATTTGCTTTTGGTAAATTTGCGAATCTTAATATAGGAGTACAATATCAATTTTAACTTATAAATAATCAAAAACAATAAAATGAAAGTAACAATAGTAGGAGCGGGTAACGTTGGGGCAACATGTGCCGATGTTATTTCGTACAGAGGAATTGCTAGTGAAGTAGTATTATTAGATATCAAAGAAGGTTTTGCTGAAGGTAAAGCAATGGATATCATGCAATGTGCTACAACAACGGTTTTTAATACAAAAGTATCAGGTAGTACAAATGATTATTCAAAGACTGCAGGAAGTGATGTAGTAGTAATTACATCAGGAATTCCAAGAAAACCTGGAATGACTCGTGAAGAATTAATCGGTATAAATGCGGGTATTGTAAAATCAGTTGCTGATAATGTATTAACTCATTCTCCAAATGCTATTATCGTTGTGGTTTCTAATCCAATGGATACCATGACTTATTTGACTTTAAAAGCTACTGGTTTACCAAAAAACAGAGTAATTGGAATGGGTGGTGCTTTAGATAGTTCTCGTTTTAAATACTTCTTATCACAAGCTTTACAAAAACCAGGAAATGACATTCAAGGAATGGTAATTGGTGGTCATGGGGATACTACTATGATTCCTTTAACGAGATTAGCATCTTACAATGGTTCACCAGTTTCTAATTTCTTATCGCAAGAAGAATTAGATAAAGTAGCTGCTTCCACTATGGTAGGCGGTGCTACTTTAACAGGTTTGTTAGGAACTTCAGCTTGGTATGCTCCTGGAGCTTCTGTAGCGTATTTAGTAGATAGTATCTTAAATGATCAAAAGAGAATGATTCCATGTTCTGTTTTATTAGAAGGAGAATATGGACAAAATGATATTTGTATTGGAGTACCTTGTATCATTGGTAAAAATGGTATTGAAGAAATAGTAGATGTTCAATTAAATGATGCTGAAAAAGCATTGTTTGCAAAAAGTGCAGATGCTGTTAGAAATATGAATGCAGATTTAAAATCAGTATTGTAATCTTTTCAGTATCAGAATATAAAACTGTCATTTGTATTTGACAGTTTTTTTATATTTAGTTATCAACAGGAAAATATTAATAAAAACCAATTTTATTAAGAAATAAAATTGGTTAATCCTATTGTAAATTATATATTTGTCCGTTTTTATAAAAAAAAGAATAATTAATTTTAGTAGTAATGCAGAATAAAGGACTAATTAAATTTTTCGCAATTATCTTTGCTTTGGTATGTATTTATCAATTGTCATTTACATTCGTAGCAAATGGAATTGAGGAAGATGCAAAGACTTTTGCAAGTAAGTTTCCAAAAGAAATTCAAACTCAAAAAGAAGTATCTTATCTAGACTCTTTAGCGAAAAGTAAGGAAAAAGTATTTCTTTGGAATACGTATGATGAAGTAAGGAATAATCAAATCAACAAAGGTCTTGACCTTGAAGGAGGACTTAACGTTATTCTTCAAATATCTGTAAAAGATATTTTATTTGGTTTAGCAAACGAAACCACCAATAAAGACTTCTTAAAAGTTTTAGAAGAGGCGAAAAGAAATCAAAGAGGAAATCAAGATTATATCGATGCATTTTTTGAAGCAGCAAACAAAGCGAATCTTAAGTTAGCAAGTGTTGATATTTTTGGAAATAGAAATTTAGATGAAGTAATTAAATTTGATATGACCAATGCTCAAGTTGAGCCAATCATCAAACAAAAAGTTTCTGAATCTGTAGAAAGTGCTTTTGGAGTATTGAGAAAGCGTATCGATCAATTTGGGGTAACACAACCAAACATACAAATGTTAGGGAATTCAGGAAGAATTTTAGTGGAATTACCAGGAGCTAAAGATGTAGATCGTATTAAAAAATTATTGCAAGGTACTGCTAAATTAGAATTTTGGGAAACGTATAAAATTGATGAGGTTTTCAATTATTTTGTTTCTGCAAATGAAGTTTTAAAAAAGACTGAAGAGGTAACTAAAGAAGTAAATGAGGTAGTAAAAGATTCTATTGAAAAAGATTCTACGGCTACGGATTTAGATGCTTTATTAACAGATAAAGAAGACTCTACAAAAGTACAAGTAAATCCATTATTTGATAAATTACAAGTAACACAACAACAAGGTTTTTCAATCTTAGGTTATGCTAAAGTTTCTGATACAGCTACTATAGGTGGTTATTTAAGAAGAAAAGACGTAAAAAGAACGTTACCAAATGCGATTGCAAATGTGAAATTTGTTTGGGGTAAAGAAGATGAAAAAACACCTGGAATTGTTGAATTATATGCTTTAAAAAGAAGTGGTAAAGATGGTAAAGCTCCTATTAGTGGCGGTGTAATCGTTGATGCTACCGATACTTTTGATCAATTAGGAAAACCAGCTGTTTCTATGCAAATGGACGGAGCAGGTTCAAGAGAATGGGAAAAATTAACAGGTAAAGTTTCGCAACAAGGTAATGCTATTGCAATTGTTTTAGATAATATCGTTTATTCAGCACCTGGTGTAAGTAAAGGAGCTATTACTGGTGGGCGTTCTGAAATTTCAGGAAGTTTTACAGTAACTGAAACAAAAGATTTAGCGAACGTATTGCGTGCAGGTAAATTACCTGCTGCGGCCGACATTGTTCAATCGGAAGTAGTTGGACCATCTTTAGGAAAAGAAGCAGTAGATAATGGTTTCTTGTCTTTCATTATTGGTTTCTCTTTAGTATTATTATGGATGGTAGTGTACTATGGTAAAGCTGGTTTTTATGCGAATTTAGCTTTATTAGTGAATATCTTGTTCATTTTTGGTGCTTTGGCTAGTTTTGGAGCGGTATTAACCTTACCTGGTATTGCGGGTATCGTTTTAACTATTGGTATGGCAGTTGATGCTAACGTAATTATCTATGAAAGAGCTAAAGAAGAACTAGATTCTGGAAAAACTGTTGAAGAAGCAGTTAACTATTCATATACATGGAAAGGAGCAATGTCATCTATTGTAGATGCAAACGTTACTACTTTCATTACGGCATTAATATTATTCATTTTAGGTACAGGACCAATTAAAGGTTTTGCAACTACTTTATTAATTGGTATTTTAACATCACTTGTTACAGCTGTATTTATTACTAGAATTTTCTTAGACTGGAGTTTATCAAGAAATGAGAAAATTGCTTTCTCTACTTCTGTGACTAAAAACTGGTTTAAAAACTTAAATTTTGACTTCTTAGGAAAACGTAAAATTGCTTATATCGTTTCCACAATCTTAATTGTTTTAAGTTTATTTTCATTAGTTACTAAAGGTTTAAATTATGGAGTAGATTTCGTTGGAGGTAGAACGTATCAAGTGCGTTTTGAAAAACCAGTTTCAGCTCCAGAAGTGACTAAAGATTTAGTAGCTGTTTTTGAAAGTGCAGAAGCTAAAATTTATGGTAACGACAATCAGTTAAAAATTACTACTAAATATAAAGTTGACGAAGAAGGTGAAGGTGTTGACAAAGAAGTAAATGATATGCTTTACAAAGGTTTAAAAAAATACCTTCCTGCTGATTTAACCTATGATAAATTTGTAAACCTATATGAAGGGAAACAAGTTGGTATCATGTCGTCTTCTAAAGTTTCAGGTACTATTTCTAAAGATATTAAAACCAACTCATTATGGGCAGTTTTAGGCTCACTTTTAGTAGTTTTCTTATACTTAATGGTTTCGTTTAGAAAATGGCAGTTTGGTTTAGGAGCGGTAGTAGCTGTTGCTCATGACGTAATTATCGTTTTAGGTATATTCTCATTCTTCTACACAATTTTACCATTCAATATGGAAATTGACCAAGCTTTTATCGCGGCTATTTTAACAGTAATTGGTTATTCGTTAAATGATACGGTAATCGTATTTGACCGTGTAAGAGAGTATTTAGATTATAATTCTTCTTCTGATTTTAAAGCTTTAGTAAATAAAGCATTGAACTCAACATTAAGTAGAACAATTAATACTTCTGCTACTACATTAGTGGTATTGGTTGCCATCTTTATTTTTGGTGGTGAAACGATTAGAGGTTTCGTATTTGCAATCTTAGTTGGTATTTTAGTAGGTACTTATTCTTCATTATTCGTTGCTACTCCAGTAATGAATGATACTATGAGTAAGAAAGAAGCTAAGAAAATGGCTGAATATAAAAAAGAAGCATAATATTATTTAGTATTCTTATATATAAAAAGACCTGTTTTTCAGGTCTTTTTTTTTATATTTATAAAATTGTAGGACAGATTATGTTAGTATCTTTGATAGGACTTCAACTATTAAAATTAATTAAATTAAAATTTTTTCCATGAAAATAAAAATAAGCTTACTATTGTTTATCTTGTTTCTACTTCAGTCTTGTAATGAGGGTGTTATTTATAGAAATTTTGACTCTAATTTTGAGAACAATAGATGGTCCTCTAATGCTAGTAGAACTTTTTCATTTGCTTTAGAAAAAGAAGAAAATGCAAATTTAGTATTACATTTTGGTCATATTTATGATTTTCAGTTTGATAGTATTCCTTTAGAAATTAACATTACTTATCCAGATGGTAATAAAGAAACCATTTCTTTGGATTTAAAAATAAAAAATGAAAAAGGTGAAGATATGGCAGATTGTTCAGGGGATGTATGTGATTTGTATTATAACCTTAAAAATAATTTTCATTTTGAAAAAGGAACTTATGAAGTGGTTATAACCAATAAATTCAACGCAGCATATTTGCCGAATATACTAGGAGTAGGTATACAAGTTACAAAGTAAAAGTGCTATTCAATACAAACGATTTTGTTTTTAATTGCGTAAAGCACAAGGCCAATTCTAGTTTTTATTTCTAATTTGCAAAATAAATTTTCTCGATAACCATCAAT
This sequence comes from Flavobacterium sp. NRK F7, assembly GCF_024054195.1. Classification (GTDB taxonomy): domain Bacteria; phylum Bacteroidota; class Bacteroidia; order Flavobacteriales; family Flavobacteriaceae; genus Flavobacterium. The sequence goes on from NZ_JAMXLB010000001.1 coordinate 1,971,638, forward strand.
AGTTTTTGGACTCAAACACATTTCGTCTGCAATTTCTTTATAGGTTTTTTCTGTACAGGCATGTTTAATGAAAAGGATTTCTTTATCTTTTAATTCGTGTTTTTGATTGTTATTATCCAAACGATTCACTAAAAGACCAGAAACCAATTCTGTAAAGAAAAAGCCTTTATCTGCAACAGTTTTTAATGCTTCTTCGAAAATTTGTGGAGAAGTGTCTTTCAGTAAATAACCTTTGGCTCCGTGTTTGATCATTTTAATAATGGTTTCTTCATCATCATTAACAGAGAGTGCTATAACTTTAAGTTCGTCTCTATTATTTTTAATCCATTCCATAGTCTTTAATCCATCCAATACAGGCATGTTTACATCCAGTAAAACCAATTCAATTTCATCTGTGTTAATTTTATTTGCTTGAACACTATCGATAAAATCCTTGCCGTTTTCATAATTATCAACGACTAAAAAATCATTAAAACTATTAATAAGATACTTTAATGACTGAGAAAATAATAAATGATCATCAATTATTATTACTTTTTTCTTTGCTTTCATCTTGTTTGTTTATATTGTATTCTAGGAATATTTCTGTTCCATTTTCACTGGAATCTAAAGACAATTTTGCGCCAATCAATTTTGCCCTATATTTAATATTATTTAATCCTAAGCCTTTGTGCATTATTTTTGAATCAAAACCAATTCCAAAGTCTTTTAATTGAATTGTAAGAATTTCTTCATTACAATTAATGTTCATTTCTATTTTTTTACTAGATGAATGTTTTAAGCTGTTGTGTATAGATTCTTGAAAAATGCGATACAAAATTAGCTCGTGTTCCACATTAATTTTTGGGAAATTACAAGCAACATTCAGTTTACATTCAATATTTTTTAATTTTTCAATTCTTTTGAAATCATTTTCAATTGATTCAATAAAGTTAGTATTTATTAGATTATCTTTATTAATTATTCGAGATAAAATTCGTATTTCATCTAAAGATTTAGCCATCACTGATTTTACTTCTTCTAGATCTGTTGAAGTAACACCTTCTTCTTTTTGAGCATACATATTGAGTTGCATGATGGCTACCGAAATAATTTGGCCTATATTGTCATGTAATTCTTTACTGATTTCTGTTAAAGTTTGGTCCTTAATTTCAACTCTTGTTTTGATTAATTCCGATTGAAAATGAATTTCAGATTCCATTTTATCTATCAGAAACTGAGTCTTTTTCTTTTGAAAATAAAAAAAGAGCACAAAAAGAACGATGAGTAAAGTAAAAAATACAATACTAAGCGATATGACTAATAATTGTATTTCTTCTCTGTCCATAAAAATCCGATTATAAAACAACTATTCATTATTAAATTAAGTATAAAAAGAACTATCCAATATATGGATGAACTATACTCAATTAAAAACCATTCTAATGAAAGCATAAAAGGTAAAAAAGGTACATGAAATAATAAAACTCCAATAACAAACCAAAAAAATATGTTTTTTTTGTAATTTAAAACATTACTTGAGTTGAATAATTCAATAAAATAAAATGTAGAAAGTATAATAAATAAGAGCACACCTAAGGAATACAAACCAGAATAGATATCATGTCCTAAAGTTTCAAATTGAAATATTAAATTTAAAATAAAAACAGTTGTATAAACAACCATGAATATAGATCCTAAAACTTTAACGCGATAGTTTTTTAAAATCTTTACTAAAATATAAAAGTATAATTGAAAAAGAATAAATATATAGATATTGAAGATATAGTAATTTAATAAACCGGTCCAAAGACTAAATAAAGGACCTAAAACTTCAATAAGAAGTGTTAAACCTATAGTAAATAGCGATAACTTGGATTTATAATTGGGCAATTTTGACCAATTTAGTAAACCAATGATTACCGTGATTAAGGCAAATAGACCTGGGAAGTATCTTAAATATATTAACATTAATTCTTTTTCTGGTAGAATTTTTAAAAAAAATCAATAGAATTAAAAGTTAGGCTTCTAATTCTATTGATTTAATAAATTTCTTTATTAATTTAATGGATAAGTTGCTTTTGGAGGATGTCCCATAGTACCAAAATTCATTGGTTCAATTTCTTCAATATCTGGGTTTTCCTCAAGTGTTTGTATGGTCATGGCTGGTAAGCTCAAAAAACTACCTTTTTGTACATCTGTTCTTTTACCAGTTGGCGTTAAAAAGATGGTGGTCATATTAGCCTTTTCATTGTACTCTCTCGTATTTGGATACGCTCCTAAATAAAAACGAATTCCATTTACATTGTATCCTTTTTCTTTACCTTGTTTTTTTATGTAATAAATATAATTTTCTAATTCTTTAATAGAATACCAAGCCGAATTTGCATCTTCTTTATTAATACTTTGTGAAACTAGACGGTGTCTAGTATTGTTATAATTGCGGTTTAATTCTTTTGCGACATCATTCGAGATTAGTTGAGTTGGTTCTTCATGTTTTACCTCTACTTCAGTACAGGACTGAAATAAGAATAATGTAAACAAACAAGTTAATAGAAGATAGTTACATTTTTTCATAATGGTTTATTTATTTAAGTTTATGGGGCAAATGTATTTGTATTGACAAAATCGTACAAGGGGAAAATCCCCCTTTTTTCAACAAGTAAGTTATATCGTTCTTATTTTGATTTGTAATAAAATACCTTATTTTTACAAAAAATATATATTGTATGGACTTTAATATTAGTGAAAAAATTAGAAAGGGTTATTCTTTAGATTTGGGAAAATTAATTGAAGATTGCTTTGAAATTTATAAAAAAACATTTCTTATAGCAGGATTAGGTTTTTTTATTGTTGCTATAACCGCATTTGTTTTATATGCTTTTTTAGGGGCTACGCTCATAGGAGTTTCTAGTTTATCTGATTGGGCCATCCAAATGGAATCCATGCAACATGAAGTGGGTTTTATTATTGGAAATTTTGTGATTACGATTCTTTTTTCAACTTTAATAGCTCCTTTGAATGCAGGTTTTCTTAAATTATGCCTTTTAGCCAAACGAAATCAAGAGCTAAATTTAGGAGTAATCTTTGAATATTATAAAAGTAAATATCTAAAAGATATCTTGATAGGGGCTGTAATTATTGCATTAACATCAATGGTAATTAGTACTGTATTTCAATTTATTCCTCTATCTATAGCTGGTTTTTTTATAAAATTAATTGGTGTTTTAATTCAAATTTTAATTGGAGTATTTACCATACTATTTGTTCCATTAGTTATTTTTGCGAATGAGAATTACAGCGAAGCACTTCAAAATAGTATCAGATTAGTTGCTAAAAAACCATTTCATATTATTTTAGCTTTATTAGTTGCAACAATTGGTGCTTTTTTAGGAATTATTGGATTGTGTATTGGTGTATTTTTTACGTTTCCGATTTATACTGCAATGGTTTTTTCGATATATGATAATATTGTAGGTGTTGAAGCGTACAATGTTTTAGATGAAATTGGTCAAATAGAAGAATAAATTTTTTAACTTTAGGCGAATAAAACAAAACAACATGAAATGGCAAGGTAGAAGACAAAGTGATAACGTAGAAGACAGAAGAGGTATGTCTTCTGGAGGCAAAGTAGTTGCTGGAGGAGGAATATTAGGGATTATTATTCTTCTCATACAAGTTTTTGGAGGTGATACAGGTCAAACTCTTGCTCCCGTTTTGGAACAAATGAATCAATCGGGATCTTCGCAAGAAACGGTACAACGCGAATTAACTCCAGAAGAAGAAGCGCTTGGACAATTTACTGCAACGGTATTGGCAGATACCGAAGATATTTGGACTCAAGTTTTTAATGACAATCAATTAGGATACTACGAAAAACCTAAAATGGTTTTATTTACCGATGCTGTACAAACGGCTTGCGGAAGTGCAACAGCGGCTTCTGGACCATTTTATTGTCCGGCTGATAAAAAAGTGTATATGGATTTGCGCTTTTTTGAAGAATTACGAACGCGTTTTGGTGCTAAAGGAGGAGATTTTGCGATAGCGTATGTTATTGCTCATGAAGTAGGGCATCATGTACAAACGCTTCTTGGTACGTCTCAAAAAGTACGACAAGCGCAGCAAGGTAAAAGTAGAGCAGATGCCAACAAATTATCGGTGTGTTTAGAGCTACAAGCTGATTTTTATGCAGGACTTTGGGCACATTATAATAAAAAATACTTAGAAGCAGGTGATATTGAAGAAGCATTAAGCGCTGCTCATGCAGTAGGTGATGATGCCATACAAAGTAAAATGCAAGGTCAAGTAGTGCCCGATTCTTTTACGCATGGAACTTCGGAACAGCGTATGAAATGGTTTATGAAAGGATACAATTCTGGTGATATAAGGCAACATGATACTTTTGCTGAAGAACTATAAAAAAATCCCAAGTGAAAACTTGGGATTTTAATTTTTTTATTAAAATTGCCTTTTGTAAAATAAATCAAACTTAAAATCATAATACGAGAGATGAAGAACCCAAAAGACTTTTTCAACATCATAAGTTATTTGCAATATCCTTTTATTTTAATTGGAGCTTATTATGCTTTTCATCCTTATTTTAATGAGTTTGTAACTATTTGGAGTGACCTTAATAATGTTCTAATCTATTTTGGATTAGGAATTAGTTTTTCTACCTTACAAGATACCACAAAAACACAGAATAAATTTTCAAAAAGAATATGGGAAAATCCTCAAAAAGGGAAGAGAATGATAATTTTTATGACTTTTTTTTGTTTATCATTACTTACTATAGGTATGTTTTCTATGTATATAACACAAAATAAAATATTAAAAGAGATAGCTTTTGGACTTATTGTACTAGGTATAGGATATATTAGTTTTTTGAAAGCTGCGATAGAAATATTTGAGAACCATAGAAAAGATAAAAAGCTTAAATAAATACTCCATTAATCATTACTTTTTCAATCAGGTTATTCCCAAATTCATACGGTAATTGATAATAGGAGGTTAGTGGTTTTGTAAGGATGAGATTCGCTTTTTTTCCTCTTGTGATGCTTCCATGAGTAGCACTAACACCCATAGCATAAGCACCATTAATAGTAGCCGCATTGATTGCTTCTTCGGGTGTCATTTTCATTTTTATGCAAGCAGTTGCCACCACAAAATTCATGTTTCCTGATGGAGTAGTACCCGGATTGTAATCTGTAGCCAATGCTAAAGGTAATCCAGCAGCCATCATTTTTCGAGCAGGTGTATAAGGGATACTTATGAAATACGAGCAACTTGGTAACGCTACAGGCATCGTTTTGCTATTTTGAAGTGCTTCAATGTCAGTATCTGTTACAATCTCTAAATGATCAACAGATAAAGCCTCATAATCTACACAAGCTTGTATACCATTTATTGCTGTAAATTGGTTGACATGTATTTTTGCTGGTAAGCCATATTTTTTACCTGCTTCCATAATTTTTATGGTTTCTTCTACTGAAAAATAACCCGTTTCTAAAAACGCATCAATATAATCGGCTAAATTTTCTTCAGCAATCTTGGGTAACATTTCGTTGATAATTAGATCCAAATAGCCAGTATGGTTTTCTTTATATTCCATTGGAAATGCATGTGCTCCTAAAAAAGTAGCTTTAATGGGAATAGCATAATTTTTTTTTAATCTTTTGATAACGCGAAGCATTTTTAGTTCGCCTTCTACGGTTAAACCATAACCCGATTTTATTTCAACCGCTCCAGTTCCCAATTGCATGATTTCCTCCAAACGCTTTTTTGAAGCTTCATAAATGATATCTTCAGAAGTTTCGTTCAATTTTTTTGCTGAATTTAAAATACCACCACCTCGATTGGCAATTTCTTCATACGATAAGCCATTAATTCGATCTACAAATTCCTGAATTCGATTGCCAGCATAAACAATATGTGTATGACTATCCACCCAAGTAGGTAAGATTACTTTTCCTGTAGCATCGATAACAGTTCCAAATTCTAATTTCGGACAATTTTCCATGGAACCAAAATCTTCAATTACACCTTCATCAATCAATAAAAAAGCATGGTTTATAATTGGTAAAACCGACATATCTTTACCAGAAACTTTCTCAATAGTTTCATTCCTTACTTGGACTAATTCTTTAATATTGATAAAAAGGGTGCGCATATTGTATTTTTTTCGTAAAAATAAGTACGTTTTTTTAAAAACTACTACCTTTAGCTTTAAAACTGATTATTTTGAGAAAAATTAGCTATAAAAAAGGACGAAAAGTAAGTGTTTCCAACTTCGAATATACGGGTGTTTATACCGATAAAGGTTCTGATATGCAATTGTTTGTGTATAATGAAGATAAAGTTATAGAAGAACAGCATATTTCAGTGAAAAAATTTATGACGACCAAAGACCTTATTTTAAATAACTGGCTTAATATTCATGGTTTAAATGATGTTGAAGTGATTAAGTCTTTAGCAGAAGCCTTACAATTAAACACGATTATAGTTTCAGATATTTTAAATATTTCTAGAGGTACTCGTTTGGATGAATTAGACGACACCTTATTTTTTAGTATCAAATCTATTTTACCAAACGATAGCGATGATAAGACGATTTTAATTGAACAAATTAGTTTTTTGTTACAAGATAATTTAATCATTTCTTTCCAAGAAAAAAGAGGTGATTTTTTTACACATATTAGAGAACGGTTAAGAGAAAACACAGGAATTGTACGTAAAAAAAGAGTGGATTATTTATTATATCTCATGCTCGATTCCATTATTGAAAATTTTTATATTACTATTGAAAATAAAGAAAACGATATTGAAGCACTTTTATTGGCATCCAAAACTGCCGATAGTCCGATTATCATGCAGGATATTGAAAACTTAAGGGAGATTTTTCATATTTTAAAGAGAGCTATTGTTCCTTTGCGTGATGCACTTTTCACCATCAAAACCATTAAAGAAGATGATGATTTTAATTGTATTGAGACTTCCAATTATATCTTTTTTGGAAGGTTACACCAAAAAGCATTGGAACTTTTAGAGCAAATTGATTATGATATGAAAAACTTGGACAGTGCGAGTAATTTTTTCTACACTGCTCAAAATCATAAGATGAATGAAGTTATGAAAACATTGACCGTAATTTCTTCTGTGTTTTTACCATTAACTTTTATTGTAGGCTTATATGGAATGAACTTCAAATACATTCCAGAACTGAATTATAAATATGGGTATTTCATCACTTTAGGCGTGATGTTTATTTTAGTAGTACTGATGTTGTACTATTTTAAAAAGAAAAGATGGTTTTAACTAAACCATCTCTTTTGGATTGACCCATTGATCAAAATCTTCTGCGGAAACATAACCTAAACGTACGGCTTCTTCCTTCAAAGTGGTGCCGTTTTTATGAGCTGTTTGTGCAATTTCTGCAGCTTTATAGTAGCCAATTTTTGTATTTAAAGCGGTAACTAGCATGAGTGAATTACGTACCAATTCTTCAATTCTTTTGTTATTTGGCTCAATACCTTCTGCGCAATTTTTGTTGAACGAATGCATGGCATCCCCTAATAAAGTAGCCGATTGAATAAAGTTTGAAATGAGCATTGGTTTAAAAACGTTCAATTCATAATGTCCTTGTGTAGCACCAATAGTAACGGCTACATCATTTCCCATTACTTGAGCACATACCATAGTAACTGCTTCACATTGTGTAGGGTTTACTTTTCCAGGCATAATTGAGGAACCAGGTTCATTTTCAGGTAATAAAATTTCACCAATTCCTGAACGTGGGCCTGAAGCCATCATTCGGATATCGTTTGCAATTTTATTTAAGCTTACAGCAATTTGTTTCAAGGCAGCGTGACTTTGTACGATGGCATTATGCGAAGAAAGTGCTTCAAATTTATTAGGAGCTGTGATAAATGGGAGTCCCGTAAATTTGGATATATATTCGGCTACTAATTTATCGTAACCTTCAGGTGTGTTTAGCCCTGTACCCACAGCTGTTCCTCCTAAAGCTAATTCTGAAAGATAGCTTAAAGAAGCTTCTAAATTGTGCAAACCATTTTCTAGAAGTTGGGTATAACCTGAAAACTCTTGTCCTAAGGTAAGTGGAGTTGCATCCATTAAATGTGTACGACCAATTTTAACGATAGCTTCAAATTGTTTGGACTTATTTTCAAATGTCTTTTTTAATTCTTTTAAAGCGGGTATGGTATTTTCAACAAGTATTTTATAAGCTGCAATGTGCATTGCGGTAGGAAAGGTGTCATTTGAAGATTGGGATTTGTTCACATCATCATTGGCTTTTAAAACAGGAGCATCCTCCCATGTTTTTCCAACTAATTGTTGGGCTCGGTTTGCAATTACTTCATTAACATTCATGTTACTTTGTGTACCTGAACCTGTTTGCCAAATTACCAAAGGAAAATGTTCGTTGAGATGATCTTGTAAGATTTCATCACAAACTTGACTAATTAAATCTCTTTTTTCAGTTGGAAGCACACCTAAGTCGGTATTCGTATAAGCTGCCGCTTTTTTAAGATAGGCAAAAGCTTTAATAACTTCCATAGGCATAGAAGCTTCTGGACCAATTTTAAAATTAGTTTTAGATCGTTGTGTTTGAGCACCCCATAACTTTTCTTCTGGTACTTGAACTTCGCCTAATGTATCTCTTTCAATTCTATATTTCATACTCTTTTTCTAGTTGTTTTTATAAAATTACAATTTATGCATTGGCTATCGAAATAAAAACTGTTATTATATTGCTAAAAAAAATAATTCCTATTATCTTTGGCAAGAATTCATAAATTCCGGAAAACATGTTTGAATTTGATCAGTACTTAGGTTTTTTACTTTTCTTAACCATTTTAACCATTGGTTTTTGGTTAATGATATTTTTAGCATCATTTGTACCTTATTGGTTAGGTGGCGCTATTTTTGAATTAATCAAAGAAAAAAGAGCTAAAAAACAAACGGAACAAGAATAATTAGGATTGTTTCAAAAATAAAAAAAGGACTGCAATTGCAGTCCTTTTTTTATGTTATCCCATGAATTCATCACCACCACCATCATCTGGTCTTTTTTGATTATCACGTTCATTTTTCTTTTTATTGAAACGATAAGTAAACGAAAGGTTAATTTGTCTTTGTCTCCATTGAAATTCAGAAGTACTAATTACGGTTGGTAAATTAACTTCAGAACGTCTTTTTCTAGAATTAAGTAAATCGCTAACGTTTAAGGCAATTGTACCTTTGTCTTTTAAAATATCTTTGCTAAATGCTAAATTAATACTCGTCATAGATAAAGTTTTACCTTGTGCATTCGTTTGAGGTGCCATGTAAAAAGCATTGGCTTGCCAATCGATATTATAAGGTAAATTAATTTTTGAAGAGATTCTACTGAACCAACTAGTAGCTGTATTATCAAAGTTTTGTATCACTAGTTCATCTGAAGAATTGATATAACTATAATCTCCTTTCGTTTCATTTCTGAATAGGTTGAAGTTGGCATTTAATTTCCACCATTTATATGGAGAATAATTTACATTAAATTCAAAACCAGCTCTAATTTCAGTTGCTAAATTGATAGGTGTAGATTCAATAACAGGAACTCCTTCTACAAATAAGCCAGATTCTCTTCTAATAAATTGGAAAGAATCATCAGTTAAATTAACATAAGCTGAAGTATTAAAAGTTACTTTCTTCCATCTTTTTAAATACCCTAAATCAAAGGCATTTGTGTAAGCAGGATTTAAATCTGGATTACCTCTAAAAATATTAATTCTACTAGAATAGCTTGAAAATGGATTTAAGAAACGACCTCTAGGTCTATTAATTCTTTTACTATAACTTAAACTAATGTTGCTACTTTCTGAAAATTCATAATTTAAAGTAGCAGTAGGGAAGAAGTTATTGTATTTTTTAGTATTATAATCATTAGAAGAGATAGAGTTTACTTCAATATTACTGTCTTCAAAACGAACTCCTAAGAAATAGGAAAATTTATTAATTTTAGATCCATATTGCATGTAAAAAGCATTTACATATTCTTTGTATTCTAATAAATTAGAGTAGATGTCATTACGAACCCAATTTCCTGATGTATCCAAGGAGTCGATTTCAAAATCAGTTATGTTTTTTTGAAAGTTACCTCTGTAACCTGCTTCAAATCGTGCATCTTTTCCAATAGGCAATACATAATCTGTTTGAAAAAGATTACGTTGTTGATTTTCAGGATTTAAGGTTCTTTCGATAAGTACATTTGGGTCACCAATAATTTGATCATAAATAGTAGAATTATCTCTTTCTCTGTTTTGAGAAAAGGCCATATCTACTGTTAATTTATGATCTTCTTTTTTAAAGTTTTTTGTGAAATTTGTTGCATATTCAAATGTGAAATCTTTACTGTTTTGATTGTTTAAACGATTTCTAGTGAATGTGGGGTTTCTATTGGCATCATAATTATAGAAAAACACATTATCTGGATTTTCTCCTCTACCATTTTGAATGGTTAAAGAATTTGTCCAAGAGGTTGATTTATCTAAAAATAATTCAATACCAAAATTGGAATTGTAACCTTTATTTAAACGTTCATTAGTTCTTCTTTCTTCCAAAAAAATACTGTTTGGATTAGCTGATGCAGTTGTATAATAGGAATCAGTTGAAGAGTTTCCTAAACTGGTTCTATAATTGTAACCAATATTAGAAAATAAATTGAATTTTTCACTTCTAAAATTGATGCTTGAGTTTAAGCCATAGGTTTCCGGGTCTCCAATAGTTCCTACAAAAGAACCGTTCAAACCTTGTGCTTTACCTTTACGAAGTACAATATTAATAATTCCACCACCACCTTCAGCATCATAACGAGCAGATGGATTTGTAATCACTTCTACCTTTTCAACAGCATCTGCTGGAAGCATTTTTAAAGCATCTGCAATATTAATACCCGCTAAGCCAGAAGGTTTACCATCAATTAATATACGTACATTTTCATTGCCTCTAAGTGCAACGGTACCTTCAGGGTCAACAGTTACTGATGGTACATTATCTAAAACATCACTTACTGTTCCTCCTTTAACCATCATATCTTTTCCTACATTGTAGACTTTTTTATCTAATTTAATTTCTACAGTAGAGCGTTCTGCAATGACTTCTACAGCTGCTAATTGAGCAATATCTGCTTCTAAATAAATAGTTCCAAAATCAGTATTGGTATTGTAGGTCTTATTTTTAAATTCGACTGTTTTAAAGGAGATGTACTCAAAACGAACATTATAAGTTCCTGAAGGAACCTCGAATTTAAAATTACCTTCCATATCGGTTACGCCACCGTTTAATTTCTCAGGATTTTTAGCATCTTGAAATACAACAGTAGCATATTCTAAAGGTAAAGTGGTTCCTTTTTCAAAGATTTTACCAGTAATTGTAATTTTTTTTAAATCTGGTTTTTGGGCAAAAGCCAGTGTTGTCAATAGGAATAGGGCGAAAATTTGTAGTCTTTTAAGCATGATTAATTTAATATTTCCATATAAGACAGCAAATTTAGACTTAGGTTTAAGCTACATTTCCCAATTGTTTGTTAAATATTTCATAGTATTTTGTTAACAAGTTCTTTAGGTCTTGCAATAACGGCTTTATCTCCATTAACAACAATAGGCCTTTCTATAAGTTTAGGATGTAATAACATGGCTTCAATAATAGCGTTGTCTGATAGTTCCTTACCTCTATATTCTTCAATCCATATTTTTTCTTTGGTGCGAACTAATTCTATGGGTTGAATATTTAATTTTTTAATTACACTTGTTAATTCTTCTTTGGTAAAAGGTTCGTCTAAATATTTTCGAATAGCAAAGGGTTGGTCAATTTGTTCAATAATAGCTAAGCCCTCTCTTGATTTAGTACATCTTGGGTTGTGATAAATTGTAATCATTGTTTTTTAATTTTATGCAAAGAAAAAGATATTATATTTTGTAACAAAATATGTAACTTTAACCCTAAAAGAAATTATGTATCTAGAACAAGTTAAAAAATTTACTTCTAATCCTATTTTATATTTTGTTTTACCAGTAGCTTTTTTACTATTGATGATAGCCAATTATGTTTTTAGTATGGATGTTGATACCAATAAAGTTATCAATCAATTAATTGAACAAGTAGGAGTAAACGTTGCTTTTGTATTAATGATAGCTCCTTTATCGGTAGGACTTTTTTTTGTGTGGTTTTGGGTGAAAATAATTCAACGTCAATCAATTACAAGCTTAACAACTTCTAGAAAAAAAGTAGATTTTAAACGTATTTTCTTTTCCTTTTTTCTTTGGGCAAGTATCACCATCGTAATGACTTATATTGCCTATGCAATAGAGCCAGAAAATTTTGTAGTAAACTTTAAACCTAAAAAGTTTTTATTATTTCTTTGTTTGGCTATCATTTTAATTCCGTTGCAAACTAGTTTTGAAGAATATTTATTTAGAGGTAATTTAATGCAAGGGTTAGCATTGGTTACTAAAAGCAGATTACTTTCTTTGTTACTTCCTGCTATTTTATTTGGTTTAATGCACATGGCGAACCCTGAAGTTGTAAAAATTGGGCTTATTATTATGATTTATTATATAGGAACGGGTTTGTTTTTAGGCATTCTTACCATCATGGATGAAGGTTTGGAACTCGCTTTAGGATTTCATGCAGCTAATAATTTGATAGGAGCTTTATTAGTAACGGCAGACTGGACAGCTTTTCAAACGCATTCTATTTTGAAAGATGTTTCAGAACCTTCGGGTTCTTTTGAGATAATTCTCCCTATCTTTGTGATATTCCCCATTCTACTTTTTATTTTTTCTAAAATCTACAAATGGAAAAACTGGAAACAAAAGTTAACAGGAACGATAGATTTAAATTAAATTAAATAGTATGGAACACACTTTAGTTTTAGACCAATTGACTCATAAAAATGTTCATAATCAATTCAAGTTAAATGGCTACCATTTGAATTATGACGATATGTGTCGTGTAGCGTATAGTTTTATCAAAGAAGGGGATGAATATGAAAAGCATATTGGTAGTTTTTTATTAGAATGGTTGGATGATGATTTGTATATTGAGGTAGAAACTTCAGGCACTACAGGAACCCCAAAAGTTATTCGACTGGAAAAAAGAGCCATGATACAATCAGCATTGGCAACAGGAGATTTTTTTGGATTAGAACCAGGTAATAAAGCATTATTGTGTTTGTCGGCTAAATATATTGCTGGTAAAATGATGTTAGTTAGAGCACTTATTTTAGGATTATCTCTAGATATTACAACTGTTGATGGAAATCCTTTAGCCTATAATGAGGAAAAATATGACTTTGCTGCGATGGTTCCATTGCAAGTTGAAAATTCCTTAGATAAATTAAAACAAATCAAAAAGATAATTATTGGTGGAGCTCCCGTTTCTAAATCATTGGTAGAAAAGCTTAAAAAGAAAAAAATAAATGCTTTCGAGACCTATGGCATGACTGAAACGATAACGCATGTGGCTGCTAAAAAAGTTGGTGAAAAAGCCTTTAAAATCTTACCTAATATTATCATTTCAAAAGATGAGCGTGATTGTTTAGTCATTCAAGCACCTAAAATTATTTCTGAAAAAATTGTTACCAATGATATAGTGGAAATCATATCAGAAAATGAATTCATTTGGTTAGGACGCTTTGATAGTGTGATTAATAGTGGCGGTGTTAAATTATTTCCCGAACAAATTGAAATTAAACTACAAGATGTAATTTCAGAACGTTATTTCATTACCAGTTTACCAGATGAAAAATTAGGTCAAAAAGTAATTTTAGTTATTGAAGGAGCATCAAAAGAAATACCATCCACAGTTTTTGAGGCATTGGATAAATTTGAAAAGCCGAAGGAAATCTATTTTGTACCTCACTTTGTTGAAACAAAAACGGGTAAACTCAACCGATTACAAACATTGGAACTAATAAAACAATAATTTTAAATTAGATTATAAATTAGTGGTAATAAAAAAATGAGTGGTTAATACATTTATATCTTTAGTGTCTTTCACCACTGTTGTTGCTTTTTGCCATTCATTAGTAGCGTTTAAGCGAATTTTTTTCTCGCCAATGACAACATCAACGGGCATCGAAAAATTAGGTTCTTCAGTAATCCATCTGTATTGGAAGCTTTTTTTGTGTTTTTTAATTTCTAGTCTTGGAATAGTAGTGTACTTTAAATATTGATGAAACACAGCCGTTAAATCAAGTCCCGTTTCTTTATTGAAAAAATCGATAACCGTTTGTGTGTCTATAATTTTCTTTTTAAAAGTGTTGGAATATTTTAATAGAATTGACCACCATTTACTATCATCATTTACCACATGTCGTAAGGTATTTAATAGTAAAGCACCTTTGTAATACATATCACTACTTCCTTCGTTATTAACTCCAAATTGACCAATAATAGGCTTGTCATTTTGTACATTTTTAGCTTGTCCGTTAATGTATTTTAGAGCGGCATCATAGCCTTTTTGACACTCGATAAAGACCGTTTCGCTGTAAGTTGTAAACCCTTCATGAATCCACATATCGGCAATATCTTTACTAGTAACACTATTTCCAAACCATTCGTGACCCGTTTCATGAATGATGATAAAATCGAAATTCATACCTTCACCTGTCCCTGATAAATCCATACCTAAATATCCTTTTTTGTATTTATTACCATAAGCGACAGCACTTTGATGTTCCATTCCTAAATAAGGAGTCTCGACTAATTTATAACCGTCTTCCCAAAAGGGATATTGTCCAAATTTTTCCTGAAAACAGGCCATCATTGGTTTTACATCTGCATCAAAATGAGCGATAGCTTTGTCTTTATTTTCTCTTAAAACATAGTAGTCTAAGTCTAAGTTTTCTATTTCATCATGGATGTGAATGTAATCGGCAATATTAACGGTAATGGTGTAGTTGTTGATTGGGTTTTTTACTTCCCAATCCCAGCGCGTATAAGCGTCACCTACCGCTTCTTTTTTGATAAAACGTCCATTAGATACGTTCATTAAACCATTGGGAACAGCCACTTTAACAGAAGCACCTAAATCGGGTTCATCGGTTTGAGAGTCTTTTACAGGATACCATAAACTCGCTCCAGTTCCTTGTACAGCCACTGCAATAAATGGTTTGCCATTACTGTCTTTTTTAAATACAAAGCCACCATCCCAAGGGGCGTTTTTTGCAATTTTAGGATTTCCAGAATAGTAAAAACGTACTTTTTCAGTGGCATTTTTTGCTAATTCATTTGGAAAACTTACAAAAACAGCATCATAATCTCTTTTGTAGGTTAGTTTTGTAGTTTTCCATACAATAGAATCCACTTTCATATTGTCAAATAAATCCAATTGTATTTTTTTTGTAGGTTCCACTACTTTAAAAGTAATGTCGTTATAGCCCACAATACTTTTTTCGTCTGGGTTAATTTTAATATTCAAATCATAGCGTTGCACATCAAAGCAATTTCTTTCAAAACGGAGTCCTCCATGCAAAGAGTCTCTACGAGTAAAGTTTTGTGCTGTGGTGTTTTGGTAAACCAATATAAATAAGCTTATGATAAGTAGTTTTTTCATTTTTTCTTGATAGGTTGTATTGTAAGTAGCAGTGTAATTAAAATTCTGCTTCTTCAAAAATAGTAATATTTTCTTTTAAAATAGGATGCCAAAATGTTATTTCTTCTGCGTGTAAATGCAATCTGTTAGATTTAGTACCATATAAATCATCGCCAATTATTGGGCAATTTAATCCTAATGCATGCGATGCATGCACCCGTAATTGATGCGTACGTCCTGAAATAGGGAAGAAGTGGATGCGCGTTTTTCCTTCTTTTCGTTCAATCACTTTGTATTTGGTCTGTGCGGGTTTTCCATATTCATAACACACCAATTGATTGGGTCTGTTGTCTAAATCTACGCGTAGTGGCAAATCAATATACCCTTCATTGTTTCTAACGATACCGTCTAAAAGTGCAACATATCTTTTTTGAACCGTACGTTTGATAAATTGAGATTGTAGTTCTTTATAAATGGCTTCCGATTTTGCAATTAAGAGTAAACCCGAAGTAGACATATCTAAACGATGCACAATTAAAGGACCAGTAGCTTCTGGATATACATCTTTCACTCTTTGATACACAGAATCTTTTACATTTTTTCCAGGAACTGAAAGAAACTCTGCAGGTTTATTAATTACAGCAAGATATTCATCTTCAAAAACAATTTCTATCTCTTTTCCTTCCGCAGGGTTCTCTAAAAAAGGATTGTCATCCATAACAATTCCTTTAAGCATATGTTCCAATATAGGTTCGCACTTACTTCTACAAGCAGGATAAAATTGTTGGTGTTTTCTAATTTCCGATTTTGGTGATTGACCCCACCAAAATTCCGCCATAGCGATAGGTGTTAAATCATTTTCAAAAGCATATTGTAATAATTTTGGAGCTGCACATTCTCCTGCGCCTGCTGGCGGATTATTATCAAATATTGCACCAATACTTTTTAGTTTTTTATTTTGATTTAGAAAGGCATATTGCTTAAATAATTGCTGTTGTAATTCACCCGATTTTTGTTTACGGATCTCTTTTAATTCCGCAATTTTATCTGAAAAAACAAGCATTTCCTTTTTCGCATCTTCTAACTGATAATTCCAGTATTTGGTCATTTTTTTGAGCAGAATACTTTCTTTTTTACTTTCTTCAGAGAGTTCGTGCTCGAATGCTTCAATTTCAGTTGGAGTAGCATTTGTAGCAAATTTTTGTCTCTTTAGATCTCTTGCAATTTTTAATTCCTTGATTCTTTCTTTTTGATTTTGAAGGTCCTCAGTTGCTTTTTTTTGGGTCGTAGCCCAATGTTCCTGAGCCAAAAGATAGTTACTGTCCTTTTTTAAACTTTCAATTTCTCGATTGATAGCATTTAAAACCTCTTCTTCTTTTTTGAAAAAACCATCTTGTTGTAACATATCAAAAACAGGTGGTACAAAATAATTGAGATGATTGTTTTCGGCCAATTTTCCAGAAAAGGCCCATAAATAACCCAAGTTTTCTTCTTTGTCTTGACAAACTAAAACCCCAAACATTTTCCCAATCACTAAACCCGTTTGGTTTTCTTGTAATCCAAAATTATGTTCAAAATCGGTTTGAGTGGTTAAGTATTCTTGTAGTTCTTTCGCAGCTAGAATACTTAATTGATGTGGTTCATAATAAAAGGGAAACGTAAATTTTACTGGTAAAGGAATACCAGATATATCGGTTTTAAAGGGTTGAAAGAATAATTTTGACATGGAGCAAAGATACTTTGTAAAAGTAAAAATCCATTGCGAAGCACAATGGATTTTTTAAATTTAATTTTTTTTATTTGGTTACACCTGAATTACTCCTAAATTAAACGGTTTTTCAATAGGAGCGTGGTTAGCTGCTTCAATTCCCATGGAAATCCAGGTACGTGTCTCTAGAGGATCAATAATGGCATCGGTCCATAAACGCGCGGCTGCATAATAAGGCGATACTTGAGCATCGTAACGCGCTTTTATTTTATCAAATAATTCTTGCTCCACTTTTTCATCTACAATTTTGCCTTGTTTTTTAAGCGAAGCCGCTTCAATTTGCATCAAAACTTTGGCCGCTTGGGCACCACCCATTACCGCTAATTCTGCACTTGGCCATGCAAAAATTAAACGTGGATCATAGGCTTTTCCACACATGGCATAATTACCAGCACCATATGAATTACCAACGATGACTGTAAATTTGGGTACCACCGAATTCGAAACTGCATTTACCATTTTAGCACCATCTTTAATAATTCCTCCATGTTCTGATTTACTACCCACCATAAAACCCGTTACATCTTGTAAAAAGACTAATGGAATTTTCTTTTGGTTACAATTGGCAATAAAACGAGTGGCTTTATCTGCAGAATCGGAATAGATTACACCACCAAACTGCATTTCGCTAGGTTTTGTTTTCGCACCAGTTGTTTTTACTATTTTACGTTGGTTGGCCACAATTCCTACTGCCCAACCATCGATACGAGCATATCCGGTAATGATGGTTTGTCCGTAACCGGCTTTATATTCGTCAAACTCAGAATTATCCACTAATCGACTGATGATTTCCATCATATCGTATTGTTCGTTGCGTGCTTTTGGTAAAATACCATATATTTCTTTTGGATCAAGAGCTGGTTTTTCAGGTTTTACCCGATTGTATCCTGCTTTTTCAAAATCGCCCATTTTGCTTACCACACTTTTAATGCGGTCTAAAGCAGCTGCATCATCTTTAGCTTTAAAATCGGTTACTCCCGAAATTTCACAGTGTGTTGTGGCACCACCTAAAGTTTCATTGTCTATGCTTTCGCCAATGGCTGCTTTTACTAAGTAACTTCCCGCAAGGAAAATACTACCGGTTTTATCTACAATTAAAGCTTCGTCACTCATAATAGGTAAATACGCACCACCCGCCACGCAGCTTCCCATTACAGCTGCAATTTGGGTAATTCCCATGCTGCTCATGATAGCGTTATTACGAAAAATACGACCGAAGTGTTCTTTATCTGGAAAGATTTCGTCTTGCATGGGTAAATACACACCAGCAGAATCTACTAAATAAATGATTGGTAATCTATTTTCAATTGCAATTTCTTGCGCTCTTAAATTCTTTTTACCTGTAATAGGAAACCAAGCACCCGCTTTAACAGTTGCATCGTTTGCCACTACAATGCATTGTTTCCCTTGGATATACCCCATTTTTACCACCACACCACCAGAAGGACATCCGCCATGTTCTTCATACATACCATCACCCACAAAAGCACCTATTTCGATGCTTTTTGCTTTATCATCTAATAAATAATCGATACGTTCACGAGCGGTCATTTTACCTTCTTCATGTAATTTATCGATACGTTTTTGGCCACCGCCTAATTTTACTTTAGCAAAGCGTTGTTTTAAATCGGAAAGGAGTAATTTATTATGGTCTTCGTTTTTATTGAACTGTAAATCCATGAGTGACTAGTTGTTGTTTTTTTATTGGTTCGCTAAAGTACAAAAAGAAAAGTTGAAAGTCAAAAGTCAAAAGTCAAAAGTCAAAAGTCGAAAGTCAAAGGTCGAAAGTCAAAAGTCGAAAGTCAAAAGTCGAAAGACATATTATTTAGGATATCCTTTCTTTTACGCTTTTAACTTCATTAATAAGTCGTTTTGAATTTGCAATACTTTTATGGTTTCTTTTAACGCTTCAATTTCATCTTTTTTAGGCTCTTTGACTGTGAAAGTTGCGGGTAATTGATTCGCTATATCCTGAAAAAAATTATGTTGTAAAGCATGGCATAATTCAATTAAAATACCTGTTTGAATACTACTGTTTTGGGTATATTTTAAGATAGAAACTGCGTCTCTATGGATTTCTCTCCCTAATGCCGACTTATTGATCTTATTTTTTGAGATAAAATCGTTTAATAATTTACCTGTATTGATATTATTTTTACCTTTTTTCATGTGTTTATTTACTTTTATATTCTATTTTAATACTAAAGGTAATAAATAATATACTTAAAGTAAAAAAATAAATACTTTAAGTAACTAATTTTTAAATATAAGTATATAAAAATTTATTAAAAGTAAATAATTGTTTACTTTTAGTAAATGAAAATAAGTAAAATGCTTTTTAAAAATAAATTTGAAAAAGTTGCAATAATAGTTTGTCTATTTCTGTTTTTCGGACTTTTATTAGCTAATATCTCAGAAAGATTTCGTTTTTACTGAATTTAGATGTTTTTATCAAATTGGTATAATGAGTTCTTATTTATTGCTGTTAATTTGCTTACTTTGGAGTGGCGTTAATGCTCTTTTTATATTTTATGAAAAATACGACAATAAAAAGAGACAATGGTTGTGGATAGCAATTACACTATTACCCATTTTGTTTTTTGGATTTATTTTTTTAGCTATTTTTTTTGATCAGGTATAAGTAGAACGCATCTTTAAAAATTGTTTTATCAAACGAAAAAGATATATTTACTTTTACAAAGTGTACTAAATAAGAAGATATGAATACCATTACCAAAATAAATCTTTCAAAGTTGAGAAAATGCAACCAGTATTGGGAAGATATGCCTGAAAATGCGAAAGGGAGATTGTGTTTACAATGTAACCATACTATTATTGATTTTAGAAAAAGTACAGATGCAGAAATTGCACAAGCCCATATATTTTCAGAAGATAAAGTTTGTGGTTTATATAATAAAGAACAGTTGGAATTTGCCTCATCAGCTAACAAAGGGAGAAAGGGAACGCGTTGGAAGGCCTTTTATATAGGACTATTTAGTTTTTTAAGTTGGAATACTTTAGGACAAGAAAAAAGCGATGAAGTAAAGGTTGAACAAACCGATAAGAAGCTAAGCATAAACCCTAACATAACAGTAAAAAAGCAAGATCAGGATAGTTCGATAGTTAAAGAAATGATATTTATATCAGGTACTATTACTGATGAAAAAGGACTAGTACTTCCTGGAGCTTATGTCATAGTTAAAGGTACTGATATAGGAGCAAATTCTGATGAGAATGGTTTTTATAAATTAAATTTATCAGATGTAATTGAATCACTTGAAAAAGTTAATCTAGTATTTGGATATTTGGGTTATGAACAAATTTTATGGTCTCAAGATAAAACTTATTTTGAAGAAATAAAAGATGTAAAAGTCAATGTACAATTTACAGAAACAGTTGAATTATCTGTTTTTTCTATTTATGGAGTAAAAGCACCCCTTCATAAAAGAGTGTGGTATAAAATAAGAAATGTTTTTCGAAAGAAATAATAAAAAAAACACTTTACTTATTTTTAAAGTAAAGTGCTTTTATACTATAATTGTAGAGAAAAATTAAATCTTTCTATTATTTTGTCTTTGTTTAAAAAGGAATAGATTTTCTTGGTTAATAGTACCATTATAATCCACTACATTATTCATAAATAAGAGTTGGATAATCTCTTTAAAATTTTTGTCAATTAACAAGGTAGATTCAATTGTAACCTCATTTTTTGGAAACACTATTTTTACAAAATCATCATCTAGATAAGAGATGGTATTGTTGTTGTTAATTTCGATATAAATCAATTCTGTTTTAGTGTCTAGTTTAAAAAGAGACAATTCACTTCCCATTTTTCTTTTGTCAAAATCAAAAACACTTTTTTTATCGGCTAATACTTTACCTTTTTTAAAATCGATATCTTGTGAATATACTGTAATGCTTAGTAAAAGCATCGTTAACAATAGCATGTAATTTTTTCTCATGGGTTAATAGGGGTTAATATCTTTTTTTTCGGAGTGCAAAATTAATCCATTTAATTGAAATAAAACAATTGATTTTTAGTACTATAAGAAGTTTTTTGCTTTTTTAATTAGCAATATACTAGTCTACAAATTGTAGGAGTATGGATACAGTAGAGATATGTATTTTATGTTGTGTAAAATGTTTTATTTTGGTTAATTTATTAGTAATTTAAAAAAAATGCAGCGCGTTAGTTTTAGAAATTAATAGAAACCAAAGATTCTCATTTGAATTTAAATTATATTTGAAACGAATCTCTTTCAATTCTTTACAAATACCAATTAATAATTCTAGTAATGCATACCGAATACTCATTTAGAAAAGCTCAAATTAGTGACATTCCTGAAATATGGCTCATACTTCAAAAAGCCATTCAAAGAAGAAAGGAAGAAGGGAGTAAGCAATGGCAGGATGGTTATCCCAATCCTGAAGTTATCCAAAATGATATTGAGAAAGAAATCGGATTTGTGTTAACCGACAATCAAAAAATCATAGGTTATACAGCTGTTTTAATTAATGACGAACCCGAATATGCTAGAATAGAAGGGAAGTGGGTTACCAATGCGGATTTTGTGGTATTTCATCGTGTGGCTATTTCAGAAGACTATTTAGGCAAAGGTTTGGCTAAAATAATGATAGGTTATATAGAAGATTATGCTTTGGAAAACCAAATCTATAGTGTAAAAGCCGATACCAACTTTGATAACCATGCTATGATGGCTATTTTTGATCGATTAGGTTATGTATATTGTGGGGAAGTGTATTTTAGAGGAAGTGCTCGAAGAGCTTATGAGAAAGTATTGTCTAAATAACTAACATCTCTATCTTAAAATAGAGATGTTAGTGTATTGCTATTAAAGTTTGATTATTTTTTTTGTGGTCTTTGACCCGTTTTTAGTAAAAATAGTTAGGTAATAGATACCGCTATTTAATTCTATTGTAGTAATTTCTTTTGTGTAAGCCACAGTTATTTTTTGCCCAATATGATTATATAGTATTGCTTTTTCTAAAGAATCATTATTGAATTCTATGGTAAAAGTATCTTTAAAAGGATTAGGATAAACAGTTATTTTATTCAATAAGGTTTGATTTGGAGATGAAAGATTACTTTCATATTCATAGGCACCTATATCTAAAGCATTTGTAACCATTCTTGTTGTACTTTCCTGATGTTTTACATATTCATTCGTTAGATTGTTATCTGGAAGAAGTATGAAAGGAAGTGTTGCCCCCTGATCGATAAGAGGAGATATTGCTGTTAGTTTAAAATCTTGGTTAGCAAAATCTACAAACAAAGGATTAGTACCTGTAATATTATTTCCAAGATTGTTTATTGTTCCTGAGGCTGTACCACAATGGCAATTTACCCAACCCGTTTTAAGCCAGTTATGATGTGTATTGAAAGCCCCTGTATCATCAATCATAGCAAAAGAACTGCCCGATGCCGAAGTATAGATGACATTGTTGAAAACTTCTGCTGTTTCGGCATTGGTGGATAATCGTAATAAGGTAGTGTTTCCTGTTCTTGTTGAAATGACCGTATTATTATAAAAATAGAGCGTCCCTTTTCTATAAATAGCAGTAGTACCACTATCGCCTCCATAATGAACCATTTGGGAATTACCCGCATTATTAGGTTCTATCAATATATTTCCATAAACGTAAGTTGTATGATAAGAAGGATGATCTACTATTACTTGAGAATCTTCAGCATCCACTAAATCCAATTGTCTATTTCCGCTTTCAATCCAATTGTTACGGACCACTAAACCAGCCGAACGGTCTTTTAAATTATTACCATTGGCACCACTTCGTAAAGGGCCAAAATGATTGTATTGATAGGTAATGTTAATACATGCTGTATAGGTATTATGCTCATAAAGACTACCTACATTACCATTATCATAAATATAATTTTTTTCAATTAAGATGTCTTGTGTGGCACCATCAAAAGCACCTATAAATAAACCATTACCAGAATCATGTAAAGTGCATTTTCGGATAATTAAATTTTTAGCTTTTTCTACGTAAATAGATGCTGCATTATTAACATAAGATTGAATTTGATTGTTTTGATTGGTAAATTGATAAGGTGGCCTTCCAGAACGAATTTCTAGATTTTCAATTATAATATGGCTTGGTAAACCATCAGCAGGAACGGATGAACCTCCAATCTTGATTACGCCTCTATTTTCATTCCAAAAGTTCACATTACTAACAGTTACCGCATTATTACCATCAATAACTGGTTGTTCCCCTTGCGGTCCATTGATGCCAATTATTGAGATGGGATTGGGAAGAGTACCAGAACGATTAATTACCCATTTTTCTTTATATGGTGTTGCTTTCCAATGAATGAATACATTATCACCTGGTTGTAAAGTGGTCCAAGGAACTTCTGAAATAGTCGTTAAAGATTCACTAGGTCCTACATGGTAATCAGTTGCATAAACTGTTAGATTCAGTAGGAAAATGAAAGATAGGCATATTTGTTTCATGCTCAATCTTATTTGATAAAATAGAGTACTTTTTTTCATGTTGTTACTTTGTTTGTTTCTATAGTAACGCTTTGAAATTTAGAATAGTATTCTTTTTTAACTATAATTGAAATAATTATTTTAAAATTTCATGCGAGGCAGTATTCTTAATAATATCATAAACCCTTTTTATAACTAAGTAGGTTGTTGTAAATTTGTATATACAACTATTTAGAATAATGAATAATACAATGAAAATACAAATTTGGTCTGATATTATGTGTCCCTTTTGTTATATCGGTAAAAGAAGAATAGAAGGTGCTTTAGCTCATTTTCCACATAAAGATAAGGTAACTATTGAATGGAAAAGTTTTCAACTCGACCCCAATTTTAAAGCTTCAAAAGAAGATAATGTAGTTGATCATTTGGCTAAAAAGTATGGGAAAGATATCGCTTGGGCAAAAGAAATGACTACTAATGTAGCACAAACTGCTAAGAGTGTGGGATTGGATTTTAACTTTGATAAAGCCATTATGGCTAATTCGTTCAATGCACATCGATTATTGCATTTGGCTAAAAAATACAATCTAGGAGATGCTTTAAAAGAACAATTATTAAAGGCGTATTTTACAGATGGTAAAGATGTAAATGATTTGAATACATTAAGCGAATTGGGCCAAGCAATTGGACTTTCCAAAGAAGCAATCGAAAATGTGCTTCATTCGGATGCTTTTTCTGAAGCAGTAGAAAAAGATATCGCTATAGCACAACAAATAGGAATACAAGGCGTACCCTTTTTTGTGTTTGATAATAAATATGCCATTTCTGGAGCGCAAGCTGAAGAAACTTTTTTGCAAGCTCTTGAAAAGACTTGGGAGGAAGGCGATTTTGAAAAAGAATTTATTTTGGATGCAAACTCTAATGAGGCAAGTTGTGATATTGACGGTTGCGATTAAAAAATAGTTTAGTTGGTTAATTTAATTCAAAAAATCCAAATTTCATTTTAAAACGAAATTTGGATTTTTTTAGTCTTTTAAACGATTTATTCTTCTTCTTTTTGTCCCATCATCATGAGATAACCTTTTAAGAATTTATCAATTTCTCCATTCATTACTGCATCAACATCGCTGGTTTCAACACCGGTACGCACATCTTTTACTAATTTATAGGGTTGCATCACATAGTTTCTAATTTGTGAACCCCATTCAATTTTCATTTTACTTGCTTCAATGTCGGCACGTTGTGCTAATTGTTTTTTCAATTCAATTTCATACAACTGTGACTTTAACATTTGCAATGCGCGCTGACGGTTATCATGTTGCGAACGTGTTTCCGAACATTGAATTTGAATACCAGTAGGTTTGTGAACCAATTGTACTTTGGTTTCCACTTTATTTACATTTTGTCCTCCCGCACCACTAGAACGAGCCGTAGTAATTTCGATATCTGCAGGATTAATTTCAATTTCAATAGTGTCATCTACCAATGGATACACATAAACAGAAGCAAAAGAAGTGTGTCTTTTCGCATTACTGTCAAAAGGAGATATGCGCACTAAACGATGTACTCCGTTTTCACCTTTTAAATAACCAAAAGCAAATTCTCCTTCAAATTCGAGTGTAACCGTTTTAATTCCGGCCACATCACCTTCTTGAAAGTTCAATTCTTTAATTTTATACCCTTGCTTTTCACCCCACATTAAATACATACGCATTAACATAGAGGCCCAATCACAACTTTCTGTACCACCCGCTCCAGCCGTAATCTGCAAAACAGCACTCATGCTGTCTCCTTCGTCAGAAAGCATGTTTCTAAACTCAATATCTTCAATATGAGTAATGGTTCTGTCGTACAATTCTTCTACTTCTTGTTCGGTTACTTCGCCTTCTTTGAAGAAATCCAACATAATTTGAAGTTCTTCAGAAAATTCGACTGCTTTATTGTAATCGTCCACCCATTTCTTTTTGGAACGAATATCTCGTACTACAATTTCAGCTTCTTTGGCATTGTTCCAAAAATCAGGAGCAAATGTCTTTTCTTCCTCGTTTGTTATTTCGATAAGTTTTCTATCGATGTCAAAGATACCTCCTTAACGCACCAAGGCGATCAATAATGTCTCTTACTTGTTCTGTATTTATCATAAATATTGTAGTTTTACAACACAAAAATAGAATATTCCTTTTGATTTATGGAAATAAATTTAATTAGTGATACAGTAACCAAACCCACACAAGGGATGTTGGAAGCTATGTTTCAAGCAGAAGTGGGTGATGATGTTTTTAAGCAAGACCCCACAGTCAATGAATTAGAGCGTTATACTGCGCAACTTTTTGGTAAAGAAGCAGCTTTATTTTTTCCTAGTGGAACCATGGCCAATCAAACTGCAATTCGATTGCATACACGACCAGCAGATGAGGTTATTTGTGATAAATGGTCACACATTTTTTTATATGAAGGAGGAGGTGTTGCTGCAAACAGTGGTGTTTCTTGTCATTTAGTGGATGGTAATCAAGGTAAAATAACAGCAGAACAAGTACGACAAGTTATTAATGATCCAGAATTTTATCATGCACCTACTACACGATTAGTGAGTATAGAAAACACAACAAATAAAGGTGGTGGTGCTTGTTACGAATTGGAGGAATTACAAAAAATACGACAAGTTTGTAAGGAGCATGGATTAAAATACCATTTGGATGGTGCGAGATTGTGGAATGCATTGGTTGCCAAAAATCAAAAACCTACTGATTTTGGTCACTTATTTGATACCATTTCAGTTTGTTTGTCCAAAGGCCTTGGAGCGCCTGTTGGTTCGGTTTTAGTAGGTTCTTCCGAAGATATAAAAAAAGCGATACGCATTCGTAAGTTATTTGGTGGAAATATGCGACAGGCTGGATATTTAGCAGCAGCGGGTTTGTATGCTATGGAAAATAACATTGCTCGTTTAGCACAAGATCATCAAAGAGCTAGAGAGTTAGGTCAGGTTTTGGCTTCTAAATCTTGGATTAAAGAAGTAGCACCTGTGGAAACCAATATTGTGATTTTTACTTTACAGTCTAAAGTTGATGAAAAAGTTTTCTTAGAAACGCTAAAACAAAAAAGTATTTTAATATCTTCAATGGGACAAGGAAAATTGAGAATGGTTACCCATATGGATTACAGAGGCGTTATGCATGACTTTGTTATAGATGTGTTAAGTAGGATGGAATTTTAACGACGCTTTCAAAAGGAATCTTCCTACAAAATGCATTTTATCGATAAAAAATGTCGTTTTGTCGGTAATTTTAACACTTTTTACATGGTAGTTTCATTTTTTTGAATTACTTTTATAATGAGTTTCAATCTAATATTAATTTTAACCTACTAAATTATGCCTAGAATGATATATGATTACACAAAAAGTGTACTTGAAAAAGTAAGTTTTGATCTAGATCTTTTCATGAAAGAACTTAAAAAGGCAATTAAAAAATTATTGCCTTATGAAGTGGAACATTTACGAAATTGGTTAGTTTATTTTACTGCTCAACACCCTCAACTTAGGCCAAGTTTAGAATTAGTTACTGAAGCCGCGTAATTTTTGTTCACAATTTACACTATTAATGGTATTACTTAATTTATAAATGCGTTATAATTAGGTTCAAAAGCGAAGAGCCACAACTCAATAGTTGTGGCTCTTTGTTTATATTTCATTTTATTTTAAACCGTTTTCTTCGGTCTAAACATAAAATACAATCCTGCAATAATAAAAGGAATACTCAACCATTGACCGGTAGATAATGCTGCAAAAATAGGATAGTTTTCAAAACCACCTTGACTTTCTTTTACATATTCTACAAAGAAACGAACCGTCCATAAGAGTAATAAAAAGGTTCCAAAAAGCAACCCTGCTTTGTTTCTAGCATCGGTTTTCCAATACATATAAAATAAAATGGCAAAAACGAGTACATAACCCATTGCTTCATACAATTGTGCGGGAAAGCGATAAGGAAAACTCGCTAAAAAATCAGCATATTGTGGATCGTGTGCCAGTGCATTATATGCTTCATTCGCATTGTTCATTTGTGTTTTTGCCATAACCGCTCTTTCTCCTAAAGGACCATTGTATTCTTCTCCACGAATGAATTTCATAGCCATAAAACTATCTTCAGTTGTTGGTTTTCCAATAATTTCAGAATTAAAGAAATTACCTAAACGCACAAAAATAGCACCACTTGCTACAGGAATAACAATGCGGTCTAAAATCCAAAGCATAGGTTTATGGACCACTTTTCTACTGTAATAAAACATTACAATAATAATCGCTATAGCAGCACCATGACTCGCTAATCCTGCAAAACCCGTAAAGTGCAAACTGGGTTTAGTACTTATAGGTAACAAGATACTTAAAGGGTCTTCATGAAATAATTCCGATTGGTAAAAAATAACATGTCCCAATCGTGCTCCTAAAAGTGTAGCAACAACCGTATAAATAAAAAGTTTGTCTAGTTTTTCAATAGAAATGCTTTCACGGTTGTAAATATTTTTCATGATATACCAACCTAAGCCAAAAGCAACTACAAACATTAAACTGTAATATCGAACCATGAAAAATCCTAAATCGATACCTTCTGATGGATTCCAAACGATATTTAATGCGTAATTCATAAGGGAAAATTTATTTGTTTTGTGAGGTAAAAATAAGATTATTATTGGTAATTGAAGTTAAAATAAAATAAAATTCTCATAAACTACTATAAACCATTTCTTACAGAACTTTTTGGTTGTCTAAAATTTTAGGGAACGGGGTCATAGCCACTTTTTCCCCAAGGATGACAGCTTACAATACGTTTTACAGCAAGCCAACCGCCTTTAAATAAGCCGTGTTTTTGTAAAGCTTCTACCGTGTAATGCGAACAAGTAGGTTGAAATCTACACGTTGCAGGTGTGTAAGGGGAAATGGCTACTTGGTAAAACCGAACCAAAAAGACAAATGGAAAAATGAGTATTTTTTTTAGTAATTTAATTGTGTTGCGTTTAAGAATGTTTAATAAAGTTTAAAATAGTTTAAGGTTGTTTAAGAGTAAATATAAAAAACAGACAACATACAACTTACAACCTACAACAGAAAACAGACAACTAAAAAGAAAACCCAGTTCCTTCTTTACCATCTTTCAGCTGAATGCCTAATCCAGCCAAACGGTCTCTTATTTCATCTGATAAGGCCCAGTTTTTATTAGCTCTTGCTTCGTTTCTCATTTCAATAAGCATTTCAATAACACCTTCTAGTTTATTACTATTCACGTTATTGCCTGAACCTTCTAAGTTAATTCCTAAAATATCAGATAGAAACACCTGTAAAGTTTTTTGTAAAGTAGCAATATCTTCGCTGCTTAATGTTTCTTTTTTATCGTTCACTAAATTTATGTAACGTACTCCTTCAAATAATTGCGCAATTAAGATAGGGGTGTTAAAATCATCATTCATAGCGTCATAACAACTTTGTTTCCAAGTAGCAATAGCTAAACTGGATGACGCACTAACCGGTAAAGATTTAGCCAATTTATAGGCTTCCACTAATCGATTGTATCCTTTTTCACTGGCTAACATAGCTTCGTTAGAAATATCTAAAACACTTCTGTAATGCGCTTGTAAAAAACAAAAACGAATAATATTCGGTTCAAATTTCTTTTCAAAAAACGTATTATTTCCTTCCACTAAATCCATTGGTAACACATAATTACCAGTCGATTTACTCATACGAAGACCGTTCATTGTTAACATATTTGTATGCATCCATGTTTTTACAGGAGCATGACCAAAACAACCTTTTGCTTGAGCTACCTCACATTCATGATGTGGGAATTTTAAATCCATTCCACCACCGTGTATGTCAAAAGTCTCACCTAAATATTTTGTACTCATTGCGGTACATTCTAAATGCCAACCTGGAAAACCAGCTCCCCAAGGAGAGTTCCAACGCATAATATGAGCAGGTGAAGCCTTTTTCCACAAAGCGAAATCTTGCGGATTTTTCTTTTCTGATTGTCCGTCTAAATCACGCGTATTGGCAAAAAGTTCGTCAATGTTACGGTTGCTTAATTCCCCATAATTTAAACCTTTTTTATTATAAGCTTGAACATCAAAATAGACAGAACCCTTACTTTCATATGCCAAACCTTCTTCGATTAATTTTTGAGTCAATTCTATTTGCTCTAAAATGTGTCCAGTAGCCGTGGGCTCAATAGTAGGAGGTAAGAAGTTGAAAGTGTCTAAAACTTTATGAAAATCAACGGTATATTTTTGTACAATTTCCATGGGTTCCAATTTCTCTAAACGAGATTGCTTCACAAAACGATCGTTATCCACATCGCCATCATCGGTTAAATGACCTGCATCGGTAATATTTCTAACATAACGTACTTTGTAATCTAAATGTAGTAGATATCTAAAAATCACATCGAAACTCATAAAAGTACGTACATTACCTAAGTGTACATTACTGTAAACCGTAGGTCCACAAACATACATTCCAATATTTCCTTCATGTATAGGTGTAAAAACTTCTTTCTCTCCGGTTAATGTATTGTATATTTTTAATGTTTGACTTTTATAACGTTCCATGTTTTTGTATTCCTTTATTATAATTTGTTATTTTGAAGCTATTCCTGCTATCCATTTCAATTTTTTGCCATGTATTCTTTTTTATTACTCATAAAAAGAGCTTCTACTGTCGCTTTTTTATTCGAATAAAAATAAGAATTCATGTTGCAAAAAGATTTTAATACTATCAGGGCTATTTTAAATTACGACTGTTTGTTTGTATTAGAAAAGAAGCTTAAAATTGAGTGTCTAATTTAATATAATCTAAAAACTCTCTTCTGGTTTTTTCTTCTTTAAATTTACCTCCAAATTCAGCAGTTACGGTGCTGCTTTCAATATCTCTAATTCCTCTAGAATTTACACATAAGTGTTTGGCATCGATTACACAGGCAACATCTTCCGTACCTAAAACTTTTTGTAATTCTTCCACAATCTGAATATTCAAACGTTCTTGAACTTGAGGTCTTTTAGCAAAGTAATCTACAATTCGGTTCATTTTGGATAAACCTACAACAGTTCCGTTTGAGATATAAGCCACATGAGCTCTTCCTACAATTGGTAATAAATGGTGTTCACAAGTAGAATATACAACAATGTTTTTTTCAACTAACATTTCGTTGTATTTGTATTTATTTTCAAAAGTTGAAGAACTTGGCTTTTTATTTGGATGTAATCCTCCAAAAATTTCTTTAACAAACATTTTAGCCACTCTGTAAGGAGTTCCTTTTAAACTATCATCAGTTAAATCCATTCCTAATGTCGTTAAAATACTCTCTACATCTTTTTTTATTCTTTCAATTTTTTCATCGTCAGAAATGTCGAATGCATCCTTTCTTAAGGGGGTTACTGCGCTAGTAGCAATATGATTATTTCCAATTTCTTCTTGGAATTCCTCGTTATGAATCATTAGTATAGTAATTTATATAATACTCTATTTTTAAGAAGTGCAAAGATAAAGTAATTATCATTAAAAAAAGACTTGATTGTTAAATATTAAGGAAAATATTAGCATAGAATTAATATTTTGTTAAATTTGTGACAACAACAATAAACCGCCAAATAAATTGCTATAACAATGAAAAAAATACTACACTTTTTTATTTTAATTACAATTTTAACTTTTAATAATGTTTTTTCTCAAGCCACCCCATATGTAGACGTCATTCCGCCAGTTGCTGTATGTAATTCTGGAGACTGTGTTGACTTATTGGCTGATTATCTTGAGACTGAGATTACTACAACTTACAGAGTGGAATCTATACCGTATCTTCCTCCAGCAAGTTTTACTCCTTTATCCGATTCTTTCGTTTTCGATAGTTCTCAAGATGATAGATGGTCTTCTACTTTTACCTTGCCCTTTGATTTTTGTTTTTACGGACAATTTTATAATCAAGTTTTAGTAGGTTCTAATGGTTTAATTACATTTGATATTAGTGGAGTAGTTCCAGGAGGAAGTCAAAATCCAGCAGGGTTTTGTCAATGGAGTTATAATCAAAGCATAGAAGATCCAAATTTTCCGATAAAAAGTTCAATATGTGGTGTATATCAAGATACTAATATTGCACAACCTCCAGTATTAAACCCAGCTGTTCAAAATGTAAACTATAGAGTTTTTGGAACGGCTCCCACAAGAAAATTTATTGTAAGTTATAATGAATTGCCTCAGTATTCTTGTAATGATGGAGTAGGTAGACAAACAAGTCAAATTGTAATTTATGAAACTTCAAATGTAATAGAGGTTTATGTGGCGAGAAGAACACCTTGTTTAGGTTGGAATGGAGGTAGAGGTGTAATAGGTATCATTAATGAAGATGGTACTTTATATAGCCATCCTGCGAATAGGGATACTGGTACTTGGACTGCTACAAATGAAGCATGGCGTTTTGTTCCAGATGGAGGTGTTATCAATTCTCAAATTTCTTGGCTGGCAAATGGAACGCTTATTCCAGGAAGTGTTGGGCAAAACCCAATTAATGTATGTCCGGCTGTAAATACAGATTATACAGCAGTAATTTCATATACAGAATGTGATGCTACCATTAAAAGAATTTCTGAAACTATTACTATTGGTCCAGAAGTTTTTCCTTTAATTGAACCTCAAGATATAACAATTTGTACTTCAGGTCCTCCACCGTATACTTTTAATATTGATCAAGGTGACTATATGGAAGGTGGAACGCAGTCAGGTAATTATGGTTACTCTTACTATAATTCGCTCAGTGATGCCCAAAATTTTGTCTCACCAATTGATCCATCTACATTAACCACCTATCAATCGAATGGTGGAGAAACGATTTGGGTAGCTGTTGAAGATTATATCGGAGGATGTGTCTTTATAAGGAGTTTTGACTTATTGGCTATAGCTAATCCTTCGGGAGATATAACCTACAGTAGTCCAAATTACTGTTCGAATGATACCAATTTATATACGCCTACAAACACAGCTCCTTCTGGAGGTCAATACATTGTTACACCTGCTATTGGTTTATCAATTGATACTGCTACTGGAGAAATTAATCCTAGTTTAAGTACAGAAGGTTCATATTCAATTGTTTATCATCTGGATGCGACTGCGACTTGTCCAGCTTATGATACAACACCATTTGATCTAGATATAATCAACTGTGATTGTTCTTTAGTTTTAACTTCTGCGACAAATACAGATAACCAAGTAATTTGTATTTCAGATGCCATAACGCCCATTGAATATACTGTTGGAGGTGTGGCTACAGGAACTATTGTAACTGGATTGCCTACTGGAGTTTCTGCTGTTTTTTCAGGTGGAGTTGTAACTATAACTGGAACACCTACTGTTACAGGAACCTATAATTATGATGTTGAAACTGTAGGATGTAGTAATAATTTAATTTTATCAGGAACTATTACCATTAGTCCAGCTCCAACGTTGACGAGTGTAACAGGAAATGGTCCTATTTGTGAAGGAGAAGATGCTATATTTACAATTGTTGGTACACCAAATGCAACGGTAAGTTATACCTTAGATGGAGGAACAACAACCCAAACGGTAGTTTTAGATGCTTCAGGAAACGGACAAGTTATCATTACGGCAGCAGCTGTTGATCAAACTATAGATTTAACACAAGTTGCTGTTGGAAGCTGTGTAACCCCATTAACAGATACAGCAACAATAGTTGTTAATCCGTTACCAAGTGTAACGAGTGTAACAGGAAATGGTCCAATTTGTGAAGGAG
This sequence comes from Flavobacterium sp. NRK F7, assembly GCF_024054195.1. GTDB lineage: Bacteria > Bacteroidota > Bacteroidia > Flavobacteriales > Flavobacteriaceae > Flavobacterium. The sequence goes on from NZ_JAMXLB010000001.1 coordinate 2,005,246, forward strand.
AAGATGCGATATTTGATATAGTTGGTACATCAGATGCAACGGTAAGTTATACCTTAGATGGTGGAACAACAACCCAAACGGTAGTTTTAGATGCTTCAGGAAATGGACAAGTTATTATTACAGCAGCGACTGTTGATCAAACCATTACTTTATCCTTAATTGAAAATACGACAACAAGTTGTTCCTTAGTAGTTGCCAATACAGAAACTATCGTAGTTAATCCATTACCAAGTGTTACGAGTGTAACAGGAAATGGCTCTCTTTGTGAAGGAGAAGATGCTATATTTACAATTGTTGGTACACCAAATGCAACTGTAAGTTATACTTTAGATGGAGGAACAACAATACAAACGGTAGTTTTAGATGCTTCAGGAAATGGACAAGTAATTGTTACTTCAGCAGCTGTTGATCAAACTATAGATTTAACTCAAGTTGCAGTTGGAAGCTGTGTAACCCCATTAACAGATACAGAAACTATCGTAGTTAATCCATTGCCAAGTGTAACGAGTGTAACAGGAAATGGTCCTATTTGTGAAGGAGAAGATGCGATATTTGATATTGTTGGTACAGCAGATGCAACGGTAAGTTATACTTTAGATGGTGGAACAACAACACAAACGGTAGTTTTAGATGCTTCAGGAAATGGACAAGTTATTATTACAGCAGCAACAGTTGATCAAACCATTACTTTATCCTTAATTGAAAATACGACAACAACTTGTTCCTTAGTAGTTACCAATACAGCAACAATAGTTGTTAATCCATTACCAAGTGTAACGAGTCTAACAGGAAACGGTCCAATTTGTGAAGGAGATGATGCCATATTTACAATTGTAGGAAGCTCAGATGCAACAGTAAGCTATTCTTTAGATGGAGGAGCAACAATTCAAACGGTAGTCTTAGACGCATCAGGAAACGGACAAGTAATTGTTACAGCAGCAACTGTTGATCAAACCATTACTTTATCCTTAATTGAATATACATTAACAGGTTGTTCATTAGTACTTACCAATACAGAAACTATAGTAGTTAATCCTTTACCAAGTGTAACGAGTGTAACAGGGAATGGTCCTATTTGTGAAGGGGAAGATGCCATATTTACTATTGTAGGAACACAAAACGCAACGGTAAGTTATACTTTAGATGGTGGAACAACGATCCAAACGGAGGTTTTAGATACTTCAGGAAACGGACAAGTTATCATTACGGCAGCAGCTGTTGACCAAACTATAGATTTAAGCCAAATTGCAATTGGAAGTTGTGTAACACCATTAACAGATACCGAAACTATCGTAGTTAATCCATTACCAAGTATAACAAGTGTAGCAGGAAATGGTCCAATTTGTGAAGGAGAAGATGCGATATTTGATATTGTTGGTACAGCAGATGCAACAGTAAGTTATTCGTTAGACGGAGGAACAACTACTCAAACGCTAGTTTTAGATGCTTCAGGAAATGGACAAGTTATTATTACAGCAGCAACGGTTAATCAAACGATTACTTTATCCTTAATTCAAAATACGACAACAACTTGTTCATTAGTAGTTACCAATACAGAAACTATCGTAGTTAATCCATTACCAAGTGTAACGAGTCTAACAGGAAACGGTCCAATTTGTGATGGAGAAGATGCCATATTTACTATTGTAGGAACACAAAATGCAACGGTAAGCTATTCGTTAGATGGAGGAGCAACAATCCAAACGGTCGTTTTAGATGCTTCTGGAAACGGACAAGTAATTGTTACTGCAGCAGCTATTGACCAAACTATAGATTTAAGCCAAATTGCAGTTGGAAGTTGTGTGACACCATTAACAGATACAGAAACTATCGTAGTTAATCCTTTACCAAGTATAACAAATGTAGCAGGAAATGGTCCAATTTGTGAAGGAGAAGATGCGATATTTGATATTGTTGGTACAGCAGATGCAACAGTAAGTTATTCGTTAGACGGAGGAACAACTACTCAAACGCTAGTTTTAGATGCTTCAGGAAATGGACAAGTTATTATTACAGCAGCAACGGTTAATCAAACGATTACTTTATCCTTAATTCAAAATACGACAACAACTTGTTCATTAGTAGTTACCAATACAGAAACTATCGTAGTTAATCCATTACCAAGTGTAACGAGTCTAACAGGAAACGGTCCAATTTGTGATGGAGAAGATGCCATATTTACTATTGTAGGAACACAAAATGCAACGGTAAGCTATTCGTTAGATGGAGGAGCAACAATCCAAACGGTCGTTTTAGATGCTTCTGGAAACGGACAAGTAATTGTTACTGCAGCAGCTATTGACCAAACTATAGATTTAAGCCAAATTGCAGTTGGAAGTTGTGTGACACCATTAACAGATACAGAAACTATCGTAGTTAATCCATTACCAATTCTAATAAGCGTAACAGGAAACGGCCCTATTTGTTATGGACAAACTGCTATTTTTGATATCGTAGGAACACAAAATGCAACAGTAACTTATATATTAAATGGAGGCTCAACAACTCAAACTATTGTTTTAGATGCATCAGGAAATGGACAAGTAGTACTAGCTTCAGCAACGGTAAATCAAACTATAAATTTAACTCAGATTGCCAATGGAGGTTGTATAACACCATTGACAGATACAGAAACTATAGCGGTTAATCCATTACCTACAGTTACAAGTTTAAATGGGAATGGTCCAATTTGTTATGGTCAAGATGCAGTATTTACCATTACAGGTACTGCAGGAGCTCAAGTAACCTATACTTTAAACGCTGTTTCTAATACAGTTACAATACCAGCATCTGGTTCAGTTACTGTTACTGCGCTAGGAGCTACGGTTAATCAAACCATAACGCTTTCGCAAATAACGTATACTACAACTATAACATGTAGTGCAAATTTGAATAATACAGCTACTGTATCTATTATTGCTTTACCTACCGCTACTATAGATGCACAAAGCAATACGATTTGTAATAATAGAAATACAACGTTATTATTTAATGGAACACCAAATGCTACTGTAACTTTTACAAATGGTACTGCTAATTATACAGTTACCTTAAACGCATCAGGAAATGCAACTTACACTACACCAAACTTAACAGCTGATACGACCTACACTATCACTAATGTTGCTACTGGTACGACACCGTCTTGTTCTCAAACTGTTACAGATTTTGAGACCATAACCATTACACCAACACCAACAGCTACAGTTACTTACACTAATACAATATGTGCAGGAACAGCAACTGATTTTGTAATTACTTTGAATAACACTACCACTTATGTATGGAACGCAACCATAACAAACATTGACAATACTACGTATGTTCAAAGTGGGGATGAAACGGATAACATTAATCAAATTGTGAACCTTCAAAATGTATTGAATGTTGGATATATCACTATGCAAATTACTCCAACTTTAAATGGTAGCAGTGGAAGTACTTGTAATGGTGATTCGGAAGAATATGTGATTACCGTTACACCAGTACCAGTCATTACAGATATAGCTATTGAAAATACAACAGTTTGTTCTGGTGAATCGATTCATTTGGAAGTTTCGGGTAATTTAACCAATGTTAATTACAATTGGACAGCTATATTAAACGGTGTTGTTATTGCTTCAGGAACCACTACTGGTACTACTACAAGCGATATTGATATGGTAGTTGAAGTATCCGATATGAATCAGTCAGGAGACTTATATTTCGAAATAACTCCAGTTTTAGGAAGTTGTACAGGTCAGATGGAAACTAGTGCTGTTATCACAGTTAATCCAATACCAGGCGCTGTGGTGTCTTCTCCAGATGCTAATATGTGTAGCGGAGAATCAGTAGCTGATGTTATTGATATTCAAATTGGTACACCAACATTAACAGGCACTACAGTAGAGTGGGTAGTTCAAAGTGTAACAGGGGTTGATGGAGCAAATAGTGGTTCGTCTAGCACTGCGCCATTTGAAATACCAGATGTTTTAACTACTACAAGCAATACACAAGGAGTAGTTGTATATCGTGTTTGGAGTATTTCTTCAACAGGTTGTAGAGGCGCATATACTGATTTTACAATTTATGTTAATCCTTTACCAGATCCAATATTAGAAGATGGTTCAATATGTATTGAGTTAGCTACAAGTTCTGTTTTTCAAAGTCATTTATTAGATTCAGGTATTCCTAATACATCAGATTATCAATTTACATGGTATTTTAATGGGAATGTTATTTCTGGAGCAACTCAAAGTACCTACGAAGCTGAAGAAGCTGGAGATTACTACGTTTTAGTACAAAATACCATTACGAATTGTGAAAATATTTCAAATATTGTAACTGTTACAGAAATTAATAATGCAACTGATTTTACTTACACTATAACAGATGCTTTTTCAGATAATGCAACAGTTACTGTAACTGTTATTGATGGAAATGGAAATTATTCTTATCAATTAGATGATCAAAATTTACAATCTTCAAATGTGTTTACTGGTATTAGTTCTGGTACACATCAATTAACCGTTGTAGATGAAAAAGGATGTACATATTTAACGAAAGAAATTTTTATAATTGATTATCCTAAGTTCTTTACTCCTAATGGAGATGGTTATAATGATTATTGGAACATTTTCACTTTAAGAGATCAGCCTAATGCTAAAATTCATATTTTTGATCGTTATGGAAAATTAATTAAGGAAATAAGCCCATTAGGAACAGGTTGGGACGGAACATTTAATTCTAAAGATTTACCATCAACAGATTATTGGTTTACGGTAGAATATGAAGAAAATCAACAACAAAAAGTTTTCAAAGCACATTTTTCTTTGAAACGTTAAGATTATAAATTAAGCTCAAAATAAAAAAAGCCTCACATTTGTGAGGCTTTTTTTATTTCATTAAGAAGCTTATTATTTGTTATACGTGTTCAAAGCTTCTTTTAATATTTGAACCGATTTAATTAAATCTTCTTTTTTCAAAACATAAGCAATTCGTACTTCATCTAAACCAACTTTTGGACTTGAATAAAATCCAGAAGCAGGAGCTACCATTACTGTTTCACCATTTAAATCATATTTTTCAAGGAGCCATTGTGCAAAATTATTCGCATCATCTACAGGGAGTTTAGCAATACAATAAAAAGCTCCTTTAGGAACAGCTACCGTTACACCTTCAATTTTATTCAATTCATTTACTAATATATCTCTTCTTTCTTTATATTCTATAATGACTTCATCAAAATAACTTTGCGGCGTTTCTAACGCTGCTTCACTTGCAATTTGGGCATAAGTAGGAGGACTTAATCTCGCTTGTGCAAATTTCATAGCCGTAGTCATTACTTCTTTATTTTTTGAAACGATACATCCAATCCTTGCACCACACATACTGAAACGTTTTGAAACAGAATCAATCATGATGGCATTATTCTCTAATCCATCTACATTCATAATAGAATGGTGTTTGTATCCGTCATAAGTAAATTCTCTGTAAACTTCATCAGCAATTAAGAATAAATCATGTTTTTTAACTATAGCTGCTAACTGATTTATTTCATCTTGTGAATATAAATAACCAGTAGGATTACCAGGATTACAAATTAAAATTGCTTTAGTTTTAGGAGTAATTAATTTTTCGAAATCTTCAATTGCAGGTAATGCAAAACCACTTTCAATACTCGAGATAACAGGAACTACCTTAACACCAGAAGCTACTGCAAAACCATTGTAATTAGCATAAAAAGGTTCTGGAATGATAATTTCATCATCTGTATCCATTGTACTTCCTAAAGCAAATAATAAGGCTTCAGAACCACCAGTGGTTATAATAATATCTTCTTTATTTATGGGTAAATCTTGTTTTTTGTAATAATTAGAAAGTTTCTCTCTATAACTATCGAAACCAGCTGAATGACTATATTCTAAAACTTTAATGTCTGCGTTTTTTACTGCATTTAAAGCCACTTCAGGTGTTTTTATATCAGGTTGTCCAATATTTAAATGGTATACTTTATGACCCTTTTTTTTAGCTATTTCAGCATACGGAACTAATTTTCTAATAGGGGATTCAGGCATTTGAAAGCCTTTTTGAGATATTTTTGGCATTGTTTTTATTTTTTGTTGTGCAAAATTGCAATTTTTTATCGAATTATTGTATTCTTTTATTTTTTAAAATGTTAAATATTATTATAGTAGGAAATAATTTCCTACATTTATTTAAAACCTTTTTCTTATGATTAGAGAATTACTTAATCTATTATTAATCTGTTTTATTGTAAGTAATATGCCTTGTCAAGGGCAAAACAAATGGAAGTCTTCTAAAAATAAGATTGTTATTCCTTTTGAATTGACGCATAATTTAATTATTGTGAATGTGAAAGTTAATGATGTTAAATTGAATATGCTTCTTGATACAGGGTCTGATAAAAATTTGCTATTTAGTTTTCCAGAAAATGATTCTATCATTTTTTATGAAACTAGAAAGGTAAAGATTAATGGATTAGGAAATGGTGAGTCATTGGAAGCCTATGTGTCCAATAACAACCACATGGAGGTAAAAGGATATTCCGATGATAAATTTCAGATTTTATTAATTACTGAACAGAATATTAATTTAGTCAATAAATTAGGATTACCAATTAATGGTATCATTGGAGCAAGTTTTTTTAAAGATTATTTAGTTGAGATTAATTACCAGAAAAAAAATATCTATCTGTACAAAGATTCAAAAAAAATTCTTTCTAAAAAAGCTTCAAAATATATAGAAAAAGAAGTAAAAATAGTCGGCGATAAACCTTATTTTGATGTTTTTGCCAAAGTAAATGATGGTATTCAAAAGAAATACAGGTTGTTAGTTGATACAGGACTAGGAGATGGATTATGGTTGTTTGAAAATGATACTATAAAATGTAATAAATTATATATAAATGATGTTTTAGGAAGAGGTTTAGGCGGTGATATTGAGGGAAAAAAGGCAAGAGTTGAAGCATTAGATTTAAATGGTTTTATTCTTAAGGAAGCTATAGTTGCTTATCCTGATAGTATAGCATTTAATCAATTAGATATCACTAAAGGAAGAAATGGATCGCTTGGAGGACAAATAATGAAAAGATTTAATTGGTTTTTTGATTATAATAATAAGAAATTCTACTTTAAAAAAAATAAATATTTTGATGATCCCTTCAATTATAATATGTCTGGTATTGAAGTACAACATATGGGATTAACTTGGGTTTCTGAAAAAGTAGGAATCAGTAATGAAAATTCGAGCTATGCAAATTCTTTAAACAGTTCAACTTCGACAAAAAACACCCTAATTTTTGATGAACATACCGAATTTAAGTACAATTATAAGTTAAAACCTATTTTTGAAATATATGCAATACGACCAGAATCTCCTGCTGCTTTAGCAGGTCTAAAAGTTGGTGATGTTATCTATTCTATAAATGGTAAAAAAGCATTCGATTACACCATTCAAAAAATAACGGATTTGTTTCAATCAGATGAAGGGAGGGTAATAAAAATTGAAGTGCAAAGAAAAGGACAAATAATGAGTTTTAAATTTAAACTTCAAAAGATAATATAAAAAAAGTCTCAATTTTGAGACTTTTTTTTTACTTAACGATTACAGTTCCTTTTATTCGTAAAGGAACTACACCATTTAATTTATTAACAGCATTACTTTCAACTGTTATTGTTTTACTTATAGGGCCAGGATTCATATTGTATTTAACAATAATTTTATCTGATTTTCCAGGCATAATTGGTTCTGATGGCTTTGTAGGTACTGTACAACCACAGCTAGATTTTACATCTGTTATTATTAATGGTGCGTTACCCGTATTCGTAAATTCAAAAACACGAACACCATCGTCTTCTCCTTTAACTACTTCACCATAATTAATCGTTTCTTGTTTAAATTCAATTTTAGGACCGTCTTGACCATATGAAAAGAAACTGATTAATAGAAACGTTAAAAATCCAAATAATTTTTTCATTATATTTAATATTAATGATTTATGTAAAAATAATTGTTTTCTTGCAAAGAACAAATAAAATACCTTTTTTTATTTTGGCTTATATCGTTACTTTTGCAAACAGTTAATTACAAAAACAATACCAAACTTAAAATTAACTTTGTTAGATTAATCTTTTAAAGTTTTTTATAATTCTTTTATTCCATTTGCGCTATCGTAAAAACAAATTGTTATTTGGAATTTGGAATTTTTAATGGGTATTTTTGAATAAAATAAATTAAAAACGATATAAAATAGTATAACAATGACAATTCCAGCACAGTTCAACCCAAAAGAGGTAGAGAAAAAATGGTATGATTACTGGATGAAAAATAATTATTTTCATTCTACACCAGATCATAGAGAACCTTATACCATTGTAATTCCTCCACCAAACGTCACTGGAGTATTACACATGGGGCATATGCTGAACAATACTATTCAAGATGTATTAATTCGTCGTGCTCGTTTAAAAGGGTTTAACGCTTGCTGGGTTCCAGGAACCGATCATGCCTCTATTGCTACAGAAGCAAAAGTGGTTGCTAAATTAAAATCAGAAGGAATTAATAAATCTGATTTAACTCGAGAAGAATTTTTAAAGCATGCTTATGATTGGACCGATAAATATGGAGGTACTATACTTGAACAATTAAAACAATTAGGATGCTCTTGTGATTGGGATAGAACTAAATTTACAATGGATGACGATATGAGTGCCTCTGTAATCAAATCTTTCGTTGATTTATATAACAAAGGGATGATTTATCGTGGGTATCGAATGGTGAATTGGGATCCTGAAGCTAAAACTACGCTATCAGATGAAGAGGTAATTTATGAAGAAAGACAAGGTAAATTATATCATCTGCGTTATCAAATTGAAGGAACTAATGAATATGTAACTATAGCTACAACCCGACCTGAAACCATTTTAGGAGATACTGCAATTTGTATCCATCCAAATGATGAACGCTATTTCCATTTAAAAGGTAAGAAAGCAATCGTTCCTATTTGTAACCGAGTAATTCCTATCATTTTCGACGAATATGTTGATATGGAATTTGGTACAGGGTGTTTAAAAGTAACTCCTGCTCACGATGTAAACGATAAAACACTTGGTGAAAAACACGCTTTGGAAATTATAGATATTTTCAATGAAGATGCGACTTTAAATTCTTTTGGATTGCATTATGAAGGAAAAGATCGTTTTGTGGTTCGTACTGAAATTGAAAAAGAATTAGAATCGATAGGTGCTTTAGTAAAAATAGAAAACCACATTAATAATGTTGGTACTTCAGAAAGAACAAAAGCGGTGATTGAACCAAGATTATCAGATCAATGGTTTTTAAAAATGGAGGAATTGGTAAAACCAGCCATAAAAGCGGTTCTAGAGTCTGATGAAATTAAACTACATCCGTCTCGTTTTAATAATACCTATCGTCATTGGTTAGAAAATATTAGAGATTGGAATATTTCTCGTCAGTTATGGTGGGGTCAACAAATTCCAGCCTATTATTATGGTGATGGGAAAGAAGATTTTGTAGTTGCCGAAAATAGTGATGAAGCTTTACAGTTGGCACAAAAGAAAACAGGAAATGGAACACTGACAAAATTAGATTTAAAGCAAGATCCAGATGCTTTAGATACTTGGTTCTCATCTTGGTTATGGCCAATATCTGTTTTCGGAGGAATGTTAGATCCAGAAAACGAAGAGTTTAAATATTATTATCCAACTAATGATTTAGTTACTGGCCCTGATATTTTATTCTTTTGGGTAGCTCGAATGATTTTTGCAGGATATGAATATACAGGTAAAAAGCCATTCTCAAATGTATATTTAACAGGACTGGTTAGAGATAAACAAGGACGCAAAATGTCTAAGTCATTAGGGAATTCTCCTGAACCACTAGGTTTAATTGAAGAATTTGGGGCTGATGGAGTACGAGTGGGATTACTATTGAGTTCATCAGCAGGTAATGATATTTTATTTGATGAAGAATTATGTAATCAAGGAAAAGGATTTGCCAATAAAATTTGGAATGCCTTTCGATTGATTAAAGGTTGGGAAGTTGCAGATATTGTTCAACCAGAATCTTCAAAAGTTGCTATAGAATGGTATGATGCCAAATTGCAAAAAGTATTGACAGAAATTGAAGATAACTTTGAAAAATATCGTATTTCAGATGCTTTAATGGCCATTTACAAATTAGTTTGGGACGATTTTTGTTCTTGGTTTTTGGAAATGATAAAGCCAGGATATCAACAACCAATCGATACTTCAACTTTCAATAAAGCCATAGAAATGTTAGAAGCTAATTTAAAATTATTGCATCCTTTTATGCCATTTTTAACGGAAGAACTTTGGCAACACATAGCGGAAAGGTCTCCAGAGCAAGCGTTAATTGTTGCATCTTGGCCAGAAATTAAAGCATATGATGAAAAAATATTGGCTGATTTTGATTTTGCAACAGAAGTTATCTCAGGAATTAGAACGATACGAAAAGACAAGAACATTTCTTTCAAAGAAACTATTGATTTAAAAGTACTTAATAATGAAAATGCAGCAACATGTTTCGATTCTATTATTATTAAATTGGGTAATGTTGCGGATTTAAGTTATATAACTGAAAAAGTGAATGGGGCGTTATCTTATCGTATTAAATCAAATGAATACTTTATACCTATTAGTGGAAATGTAGATTTAGATGCTGAAATAGCAAAATTAGAAGAGGAACTAAAATATACGCAAGGATTCTTAAAAAGTGTTCAGGTTAAATTGTCTAATGAAAAATTTGTTGCCAATGCTAAGCCCGAAATTGTAGCGAGCGAAAGAAAAAAAGAAGCGGATGCCTTAGCCAAGATTACTACTTTAGAGCAGAGTTTAATTAACTTGAAATAAACTCCATTAAAATCTCTATTAAATTTAATATTTAAAACCTTGCCTAAAAAGCAAGGTTTTCTTTTTGTCGGTAATTTGTGCATTTTATCGATATTTATTAACATGCAACAAGTGGTACATTTATTTTAATTATATTAGCAATAACTTAACAAATTATTAATATCTTATGAAAAAAATTACTCTTTGCTTATTTTTATTGCTGTTTTATGTAGTTGGGTTTTCCCAAATACCAATTGGAAATGGTACTAATGAAGCTCAAGCATTACCCTTTGATCCATTTTATGGATATACTTACTCACAAAGTATCTATACTTCTGCTGAAATAAATGCTAGTGGAGATATTACTGGAATTAGCTGGTACTTTAGTGGTACAACTTTATTGCCAAATTCTCAAAATATAACTATTTATTTAGGTCACTCAACTAGAACTGCTTTTGCTAGTACTTCTGACTGGGAAGCTTTAGCGTCTTTGACACAAGTATACACTGGTGCTATTCCAGTTACTGGTCCAGGTTGGGTTACTGTAACTTTTCCAACTCCATTCACCTATAATGGGACAGATAATTTGATTGTTGCTGTTGATGAGAATATGGCTAGCTACGATTCAAGTTCGGATGATTTCTATAACACTTCTTCAACTACAGGTAGAAGTATTTATTACAGAAATGATACAACTAATCCTGACCCAGCTTCTCCACCGACAGGAAATTTAGTTTCTTTTTACCCAAATGTTATTTTTGAAGGAATTACACAAGCATGTCCTCAACCTACAAACTTAGTTTCATCTAATTTAACATCGAATTCTATAGATATAGCATGGACTGATCCTACTGGAGTTCAGTTTGATTATGAATATGTGGTTCAAGCTCAAGGTACTGGAATGCCTACAGGTTCAGGAACTGCAGTTGGTGATCTAATGGTTTCACTTAATTCATTAACTCCAAATACTTCTTATGAGTTTTGGGTACGTGCATATTGTTCAGTATCTGATCAAAGTGCTTGGTTGGGACCCTTATTTTTTACAACAGAATGTTCAACATATACAGTTCCATCACTTGAAAACTTCTCTACCTATGTTCCTGGATGTTGGCAAGAAGCTGATAATGGTGATTTAGTAGCTGGACCTGCTACTTTTGGTTCAAGTACTTGGGTTGCTGATGGATTTGGAAATGTTGGTTCTACAGGTGCAGCAAGATATAATATTTACACAACTGGAGCTAATGATTGGTTACTTTCGCCATTATATGATATTCCTGCAGTAGGTTATGAATTAAAATTTGATGCTGCAGCAACCCAATATGGTTCTACAAGTGCACCTACAACTCCATGGGAAGCAGATGATTATGTAGAGGTTCTAGTTTCTACAGGAACAACTAACTGGACAGTTTTGTATACTTATAATAATACTAATGTACCCTCAAATGTAGGATCTGCTAATGTAATTGATTTAGATGCTTATTCAGGTCAAACGGTACGATTTGCTTTTAGAGTGGTTGAAGGTGCTGCAAATGGAAGTGCAGATATAGATTTTTCAATTGATAATTTCGAAATTAGATTAACTCCTGCAACTGCACCTGATTGTGCTACTAATGTTATAGGAACTCCAGATGCTTCATGTGGTAATTTTGATAATGTTTTATCATGGGATGCTGTTTCAGGTGCTGATGGCTATAGAATCACTTTGGGTACTACACCTAGTGGGAATGAGGTTTTAGATAATGTAGATTTAGGAAGTGTTTTAAGTTATAGTTTTGCAGGTGCTATTAATACGATGTATTATTTTACAATAACACCTTATAATGGTAGTGGTAATGCTTCAGGTTGTGCTGAAGCAACATTTACAACTAATGCAAATGGATGTTATTGTGTTTCTAATCCTTCTAGTAATGATGGATTAGGAATTACAAATGTGCAACTAGTATCTACTAACTTCCCTACTACTGACGTCACTTATTTTGATCATACAGCAACTAGTGTAGATATGCCACAAGGTTTAAATAATAATGTGCAAATTACGTTTGCTACTGGATATACTTATACAACTTATATTTTAATCGATTTCAATGATGATTTTGATTTCAATGATGCAGGAGAACTTGTTTTTACAGGAGAATCTTTATCTGATGACCCTACAACGTATAATGCGTCGTTTGTAATGCCAGGTGCAGCACCTCTTGGTTCTCACAGAATGAGAATTGTAACTGCGGATTATTTACCAACAGTTGACCCTTGTTATAGTGATACTTATGGAGTTACTTTAGATTTTACTATTAATATTGTTGCGCCGAGTTGTTCACCTCCAACTTTTGGTACAGTTACAGTTGTTGAGAATTGTAATGCATCTGAATATGTTGTGAATGTAGATATTACTGGTTTAGGAAGTGGTTCGCCATCTCTAACTGATGGAGTTACTACTTTACCTGTTTCTGCTACTGGGGTAGTTCAAGTTGGTCCTTATGCATTTGGTTCACCTGTAACATTAACGATATTACATGGATCGGATAACATTTGTGATGTAAATGTTGGAACTTATAATTTCGTTGCTTGTCCTCCAGCAAATGATGATTGTGCTAATGCTGAAGTTTTAACACCTGGTGGAGTATTTGCTGATAATGCTGTTGTAGGAACTAACGTTGCTGCTACGGCTTCAAGTGGTGAGACTGCTCCTGGTTGTGCATCTTATCTAGGAGGTGATGTATGGTATCAAGTAACAGTTCCTGCTTCTGGAAGTTTAACTTTTGAAAATAATACGCAAACAGGTGGAATTACAGATTCAGCAGCTGCAGTTTATAGTGGAACATGTGGTGCATTGGTATTATTGGGTTGTAATGATTCTTCAAGTACAGCTGGTGATGATCATCCTCTTATTACTGTAAGTGGTAGAACACCTGGAGAAACATTATATTATAGAGTATGGGAATATAGCAACGATAACTTTGGCGAATTCCAAGTGTCAGTATATGATGCAAGTTTAAGTGCTACTGCATTTGAATTAACTAATTTTATGGCTTATCCGAATCCTGTTAAAGATATTCTTAATTTAGAATATACTTCTAACATGACATCGGTTACTGTTTTCAATATGATTGGACAACAAGTGATTAATCAGAAAGTAAACGCTACTGCTGCTAAAATTAATATGACTGAATTAAATAGTGGTACTTATGTAGTTCAAGTAGTAATTGACGGAACAACTCAAGTATTGAAAGTAGTAAAAGAATAAAAAGATAATTTTTATTTATTTTAAAGCTCCGATTTTTTCGGAGCTTTTTTGTTTGATATTTTTCCAATGCAAATGATTTTATTACAATTTATAAAAAGATGTATCTTTGTGAAAACTAAAAATTTATGTTAAGTACCCAATCTCATACAACTTTAGAGCTTTATTTTAATAAATTTAGAAAGAATATAATTGGTGTGGATCAAGTCTTTTCATTTCCATATGGAGACAAAAAAATTATTTACACGGATTGGACAGCCAGTGGAAGACTTTATAGACCTATTGAAGAAAAACTAATAAACCATTTCGGCCCTTTCGTTGCGAATACGCATACAGAAACTACCATTTCTGGAACAGCAATGACATTATCATATCATAAAGCAAGGCATATTATCAAGCATCATGTAAATGCGAATGAAAATGATATATTAATTACAGATGGAACTGGTATGACGGGTGTTGTAAATAAATTGCAACGAATATTAGGATTAAGAATTCCAGAAAATTTAAAAGAATATACGAGTTTTCCAGAGGCACTAAAACCTGTTGTTTTCATATCTCATATGGAACATCATTCGAACCAAACCTCTTGGCTAGAAACTATTGCAGATGTAATTGTTGTTCCAGCCAATGATGAAGGGTTGTTTTGTTTAGAAAACTTTAAAGTATTACTTGAAAAATATAAAGATAGAAGCTTTAAAATTGCATCTATAACTTCTTGCTCTAATGTTACAGGTATAAAAACACCTTATCATGAAGTGGCTAAATTAATGCATCAAAATAATGGAGTGTGCTTTGTTGATTTTGCTTGTTCTGGACCTTATGTTGCGATTGATATGCACCCTGAAAATGATAAAGAGGCTTATCTAGATGCAATCTTTTTTTCCCCTCATAAATTTTTAGGTGGACCAGGAACATGTGGAGTAATGGTTTTTAATAAAAATTTATACAAAAATAATGTCCCTGATTGTCCAGGTGGTGGGACTGTTAGATGGACCAACCCTTGGGGAGATCATCAGTATATTGATAATATTGAGGATAGGGAAGATGGAGGTACTCCTGGGTTCCTTCAAGTTATTAAAGCTGCGTTAGCCATTCAGCTTAAGGAGGAAATGGGTATTCAAAATATTTTAGATCGGGAACATGAGCTCACCAATATTATTTTTAATTCTTTAGAAAATGTTCCTAATATTAATATTCTTGCTCCTCAACATAAAGATAGATTAGGGGTTATTTCTTTTTATATAACAGATTTGCACTATAATTTAGGTGTTAAAATACTTAATGATAAATTTGGTATTCAAACTAGAGGTGGATGTAGTTGTGCAGGTACTTATGGTCATTATTTATTGCATGTGGATCAAGAAACTTCTAATTCGATAGTGTGTCAGATCTCAGCTGGAGATTTAGAAAAAAAGCCAGGTTGGATTAGAATGTCAATACATCCTACAACTACGAATGAAGAAATTGAATACGTATGCAATAGTATAAAGGAATTAGCAGCAAATCATTTTAATTGGAAAAAAGAGTATACTTATAATTCAAATACAAATGAGTTTACGCACGTGAATGATAATAAAAGCGAAGAAAAAATGATTGAATCTTGGTTTAAAATATAAAAGCCGACCTGGAGCGATCAGCTTTTATGGTGAATGTGTAACCACATTGCTGTGCATTCGGGAGCAAATGTAATAAAAAAAGTTCTTAAGTTTTAATTTTTGTATTTATTTTATAATTTAAATTGTATATAAAATAGAATAAAGATGAATTTTAATATTACTTTCTTAATATATTTAAAAAACTCATTTTAATTCTTATTTTTGCGGAGTTTTCAAAATGAAAAATATTATGGTAAAAGATTTATTTGAAAGAATTCAAAATAATAAAGGACCTCTAGGTAAATGGGCTTCACAAGCGGAAGGATATTATGTTTTTCCAAAATTAGAAGGAGAATTAGGTCCTAGAATGAAATTTCATGGGAAAGAGATTTTAAATTGGAGTATAAATGATTATTTGGGTCTTGCCAATCATCCTGAAGTTAGAAAAGCTGATGCAGATGCTGCAGCACAATATGGAGCTGCTTATCCAATGGGTGCTAGAATGATGAGTGGTCATACGGATATTCATGAACAATTAGAGAGAGAGTTAGCTGCATTTGTTAAAAAAGAAGCGGCATATTTGTTGAATTTTGGTTACCAAGGAATTATGTCAGCAATTGACGCTTTGGTTACTAAAAATGATATTATTGTATACGATGTAGATGCTCATGCTTGTATTATTGATGGTGTGCGTTTGCATATGGGAAAAAGATTTACCTATAAGCATAATGACTTGGAAAGCATGGAGAAAAACTTACAACGTGCAACTAAAATGGCTACTGAAACTGGTGGAGGTATTTTATTTATTACAGAAGGAGTTTTTGGAATGCGTGGTCAGCAAGGTAAGTTAAAAGAAATTGTAGCCATGAAAGAAAAATACAATTTCAGATTATTAGTAGATGATGCACATGGTTTTGGTACTTTAGGTAAAACGGGTGCAGGAGCAGGTGAAGAACAAGAATGTCAAGATGGAATTGATGTTTATTTTTCAACTTTTGCTAAATCTATGGCTAGTATTGGAGCATTTTTAGCTGGTGATAAAGATATTATTGATTATTTAAAATATAATTTACGTTCGCAAATGTTTGCAAAATCATTACCTATGATTCAAACAGTTGGAGCTTTAAAAAGATTACAACTTTTAAGAGATAATCCTAGTTTAAAAGACAAACTATGGGAAAATGTAAATGCTTTACAAAATGGCTTAAAAGAAAAAGGATTTAACATAGGTGATACGAATACTTGTGTTACTCCTGTTTATCTTGAAGGATCAATTCCTGAAGCGATGGTAATGGTTAATGATTTGAGAGAAAATTATAATATTTTCCTTTCAATTGTAGTGTATCCTGTTATACCTAAAGGAATTATTTTATTACGTATGATTCCTACTGCTTCACATACTTTGGAAGATATTAATGAAACTCTTGCTGCTTTTGAAGCTATTAGAGAAAAATTAGTAAACGGGACTTATAAGAAAATTGCTGAGGCAACTACTATAGATGTGTCATAAGAATTATGGTGAAATATAAAATAAAAAAGAGCTCTTAATGGAGCTCTTTTTGTATAATAACCTTATGTATTTGAGTGTTTATTTATTCTTTTTTGACTCTTCCAATACTGTTAAGCTTTCTTCGGTCATTATTTCAGTAGGACTTACTACATTTCCAATAAAGCTTGCCGTATGTTGCCCATCTTTATCGTTGTAGATTACTTCTATTGAAAAAATTCCAAGTGAAGTGGGTTCAATAGTCACAGTTTTTTCAGTATTGTTACCAATAATTTTTAAACTTCCCAAGCTCTTTTTGTTCTTAGTGTTGGTTAAATTATTATTTACCTCCCATTGATAAGAGTCAAAATCCTGTAAATTACTTATAGAATATGTTGTACTTTGGCCTAAAATAGCTGTAAAATAACCTGAAATAGTTCCATTGTTTGATTGAGAGAAACCCGATGCGCAAAATCCAATTGCAACTGCTAATGTAAGAATAAGTTTTTTCATTTTTTTGGGGTTTTAGTGTTCCATTTGGTCTTGAACATTTTACGACCTCATACTTTTTAGAGTGCTAGTATAAATCCACAATACTTTGAATAAATCTTAAATTTGTTTTTATAAATATAGGAATATAATTTTAAATAGTAATCCTTTTTTGTTAAAAAAATAAGATTAAATGTGTTTTTTTATCGATAAAACGTTTGAATGTCTAATAAAATAAGATATTTTGTAAGAATATTTTAATTAAAAAATAACGACCTCTTAGTAGGAAGAGGTCGTTATAACAAGAAAATTTATTTATAGTTGTTTATTAGTTTATAGTGTTTGTTTTGTTATTTGTTTTTTTTGTCTTTAACATAGGTTACTTGAGTTTTTTCAGAAACGATTTCTGTCGGACTTACAACATTACCCATAAATGATGCGGTGTGATATCCTTTTTCATCCATATAAGATAATTGAAGGGAAAAAGTTCCAACAGCAGTCGGTTCTATTACGATACTTTTATTAGTGTCAGTACCAACAATTTTTAAGGTACCAATAGTTTGATTGTCAGTTGATGTGTAATGATTGTTTACGTCCCAATCATAACAATTGTCACATTGTGCATCAGGAGTTGCTGTAAAAGTAGTTGGTTGACCTAAGATTACAGTAAAGTAACCCGTAATTGTTCCGTCGTTGCATTGTGTGTAACCAGCTAGGCTATATAGTAAGGCAACCATTAATGAGAGAGTAAAGTTTTTCATTTTTTTGGGCTATTTTTGTTCCATATGGTCTTGAACGTTAATGCGACCTCATGTTATTTTAATGTGTAAGCATGTTTGCACAAGTTGTAGGTAAATAATTGGTAACTAATGTTTTAAAAACATAAGTAAAAGTAAATGATGTATTTCAATTTTATTTACAACTAATTTGCCGAAAATGTTAAAATTTCAAGATAAAAGTTATATAACCGACAAAATGCTTATTTGTTCATTTAAAATGTTAATAAAGTCTTAATTTAATTCAGTTTTAATGTTAAAATGTTTTTTTATATTTTGTAAAAAAGCTTTCATTATAAGTTGTTTTATGGAACTCAAATGAGTTTGTTATCTTTGTACTAATATTATTTTATGGAAAAAATATATTTAGATAATGCAGCTACAACTCCCTTAAGAAAAGAGGTTGTGGCTGAAATAACCGCAGTTTTATCAGATCATTTTGGTAATCCTTCTTCGTCGCATAGTTTTGGAAGATCTGCAAAAAATAGTATGGAATCTTCTAGAAAAAGGATTGCGAAGTTACTTGGGACTTCTGCATCTGAAATTATTTTTACTTCAAGTGCGACAGAAGGGATAAATTGGATATTAAGAAATGCGATAAAGGATTTAGGTGTAAAAAGAATTATTACATCTCCTTTAGAACATCATGCTACTTTGCATACTGTTGAAGTTTTAAAGAAAGAATATGATGTTGTCATTGAATACTTGCCAGTTCAAAAAGATGGAACTTTGTTACTTTCAGATTTGGAAAAGCTTTTGAAAGAAGACCTTGTTACTCTAGTAGCTTTAATGCATGTGAATAATGAAACAGGGGAAATGATCGATTTAGAGCGTGTTGGGCAATTGTGTAAAGAAAATAAAGCTTATTTTCAATGTGACGCAGTACAGTCAATTGGAAAATATCCTTTTGATTTAAGTAATTCAAATCTTGATTTTTTAGTAGGAACTGCTCATAAATTTCATGGTCCAAAAGGAGTTGGTTTTACATACATGAGAAAAAATGTGGTGTTGCAACCTATGATTTATGGTGGCGAACAAGAAAAAGGTTTTCGTGCGGGTACTGAAGCGGTGCATCAAATAGCAGGAATGGCAAAAGCTTTGGAAATTTCTTATGCTAAGTTAGATGAAGAAAAACAATATATTTCTAATTTAAAAGAGTATTGTGAAGCACAACTCAATGAAGCTTTTCCGGAGTGTACCATTATTGGAAAACAAACTTTTTATAATATTATCAATGTTGTATTGCCATTTGATAAAAGTAAAACGGCAATGCTTCTATTTTCTTTAGATATGAAAGGAATATCTGTTTCAAGAGGTAGTGCTTGTCAAAGTGGAAGTAGTAAGCCTTCTCATGTTTTAGCTGCTTTTTTATCACCTGAGGAACAACAAAAGCCTAATATTAGAATTTCGATAAGTCATTGCAATACAAAAGAAGAAATTGATTATTTAATTAGTGTTTTAAAAACGATTTAAAAACAATATTCATAAAAAAAGGAGATTCAATTGAATCTCCTTTTTTTGTTAGTATAAATTTGGATATTTAGTAGGATTGGTTTCGTTCATAATTCCATATATTTTTTCATAAATATCTTCTGCACTTGGTTTGGAGAAATAATCGCCGTCTGTTCCATATGCAGGACGGTGTGGTTGAGCTGTTAATGTTTGAGGCTCACTGTCTAAGTGGAAAAATCCTTTTTGTTTTTCTAAGACTTCTTGTAAAATATAAGCACTTGCTCCTCCAGGTACATCTTCGTCTACAATTAATAAGCGATTTGTTTTTTCTAAACTTTTCACTATATCATGATTAATATCAAATGGTAATAACGATTGAATGTCGATAATTTCAACATCAATACCTGTTTCTAAAAGCTCTTTAGCGGCTTGTTCTACGAGTCGTAAGGTAGATCCATAAGAAACAACCGTTATGTCTGAACCTTCTTTAATGGTTTCCACAACGCCAATAGGTGTTTTAAATTCACCTATGTTTGTAGGTTTTTTTTCTTTTAAACGATATCCATTTAAACATTCAATTAATAATGCTGGTTCGTCTGTTTCTAATAATGTATTGTAAAAACCAGCGGCTTTAGTCATGTTTCTTGGAACTAAAACATGAATTCCTCTAATAGCATTCAAAATCATTCCCATAGGAGAACCTGCATGCCAAATACCTTCTAATCGATGGCCACGAGTTCTAATGATTAAAGGTGCTTTTTGTTTTCCGTGTGTTCTATATTGTAAAGTTGCTAAGTCATCGCTCATGATTTGAATGGCATACAATAAATAGTCTAAATATTGAATTTCAGCTATTGGTCGTAAACCTCTCATCGCTAAACCGATACCTTGTCCTAAAATTGTGGCTTCTCTAATTCCAGCATCAGCAACACGCAATTCTCCATATTTTTCTTGCATGCCTTCCAAACCTTGATTTACATCACCAATGTTTCCGCTATCTTCTCCAAAAATCACCGTTTCAGGATACTTGTCAAAAATGGCATCAAAGTTATCTCTTAATATCAAACGCGCATCTACTTCTTCATTGGTATCATCATATGTTGGTAATACCTCCTTAACAGAAAATACATTTTTATCGGATTGTGAATATAAGTGTGAACTGAATTTAGGTTGGATTTTTTCAATATAGTTTGTAATCCAGCTTGCCAATGTATTTTTAGATTCTTCATTTATGATTAAGCGAAGTACTTTTCTAGCAGTAGTTAATATGTCTTTGCGTATAGGTTCTTTAATAGTGGCTAAATCATTCGCATATTTCTCAATAAAAACTTTATTCGTGCTCGCTTTTGCAATAGATTGAAGCAAAGTAACTAATTCGTCTAATTCTTTTTTTATAGGATTGTTGTAAGCTGCCCAAGCTGCTTTTTTACCTTCCAAAACTTCTTTTTTGGCTAACGAATTAATCTCTTCAATCTCTTCTTCAGTAGCAATGTTATTGTTAATCATCCATAATTTCATTTGCTCGATACAATCGAACTCTTTTTCCCACTCTAAGCGATCTTTACTTTTATATCTTTCATGACTACCAGAGGTAGAATGTCCTTGAGGCTGTGTCAATTCATTTACATGGATTAAAACTGGTACATGTTCTTCTCGTGCTATTTTACTTGCTTTTTCATAAACATCAATCAATGATGGGTAATCCCAACCTTTAACACGAAGTATTTCGTAACCTTTATTATCTTCATCTCTTTGGAAACCTTTTAAGATTTCAGAGATGTTTTCCTTAGTAGTTTGATGTCTTGCATGAACTGAAATTCCATATTCATCATCCCATACACTCATCACCATTGGAACTTGTAAAACCCCAGCAGCATTTATGGTTTCAAAAAATAAACCTTCAGAAGTAGAAGCATTTCCAATAGTTCCCCATGCTACTTCATTACCTTGTATAGAAAATTGAGTGTGATTTTTTAATTCGGCAACATTTCTGAATAGTTTTGAAGCCTGTGCTAAACCTAATAAACGAGGCATTTGTCCGGCTGTAGGAGAAATATCTGCACTTGAGTTTTTTTGTTCGGTTAGATTTTTCCAGTTGCCTTTTTCATCTAAACTATGAGTAGCAAAATGGCCACCCATTTGTCTTCCAGCACTCATTGGATCAAAATCAATATCAGTATGACCATACAAACCAGCAAAAAACTGTTCAATAGTTAATTGGTTAATTGCCATCATGAAGGTTTGATCACGATAATAACCCGATCTAAAATCTCCATTTTTGAAAGCTTTTGCCATAGCTAATTGAGGTACTTCTTTACCATCGCCAAAAATACCAAACTTAGCTTTCCCTGTTAATACTTCTCGTCTTCCTAATAAACTACATTCTCTACTGATAATAGCAGTTTTATAGTCTTTTAGGACTTCTGTTTTAAAATCTTGAAAAGATAAAGTTTCTTTTGTGACAGAATTACTCATAGTATTAGTTTTGATATTGCCACAAATATAGTTAAACGCCTTCAAAAAAGCAATAGGAGTAGTCTGTAAATATTAATAATTATTATAAATTTATTCTATTTAATATAAATACTGTATTTATTGCCGTTTTTATTCGTTGTTTATTGCTAATTATTCAATAAATAGACAAATAATTATTTAAAACCATTTTCTGGTAAATAAAGAAACTAATGTTCTAGGACTAATTGTAATTATAAATCTAATTTTTTCAGGATAATTTTTATCATTCAATTCAAATCCATTTGAAGATTGTACAGGTAAGAATAATTCAAAATAATCTGGGACTAAATTCAAATGAATTCCAGAATCATATAAGAATTGGGCAGGTATACCATTGTTTTTTACCAATCCAATGTCTCCATACACTTGTACCCAATTCCAAATATTTAGAGATGCATTGATGGTTGTCATCCAATCGTTAGCATAACGCGTATCTAATTTAGATTTAAAGCCTCCTTCAGAATAAATAAATTGCTGGCTGAATAAACCAACAGATTCACTTCTTCCTAAAAGATTGGTTTGAAAGGTAAGATCTACAGGCTTTTCTAGTCCAAATCGGTGTGCCGTATTGTTTGGATTAGAATAGATAAATTTTCCTGCAAATAAGCGTAAACTAAGTTGTCGATTGTTTTCAAATAATTTTCTGTAATTGATTTCCGTGCTAATATTACCAAAATTATTAGAAATTTGGACTTGGTTCGAAATGTTGAATGTTTTTGTTATTTCTGATTGTGAATTGGTGTAAGAAGCACTAAATACTGAAAAATTGGAATTGGTAGAATTTTGAATTGCGGTTGCTGAAATTTCTTTATTAATGAAAAATTGTTTCACTTGAATGTATTCCATTTTATTACTTCTTAAATCTTTATCTCTGAAAATAAACTGAACGGATGGAATAATTCGAGTGTATTTCGCATCTGAAGCATAATGAAGTTGATTCCCACTTAATCCATAAATAATACGATATAATTTACTGTCATCTCTTACATAATCGTCTACGGATGTTGCAAAATGTCCAATAATGGAATTGGTGTTTGTAGAATAAAATGGAGCTACTGTAAAGTTATAAGGTTTGTTTAATAGAGATCTATTGTTAAAGCGTACTCCAAAAGCAAGACCATCATAAAGATTAAAATCAAATTCGGGCATGTAAAAAATTTGATTGTAATTGGGTTCTTCCAAATCTTTGTAAAAATTGAATTTTATAGGTCTGTGATTGAAGAAAAAACCTTTTAACGATTTCCAATTATTTCTTAGATTGTATTCTGGAACTTCATTGTTATAATTTAAAACTACTTTGGTAATATCTTTTTTAGGAAAAATAATAATTGTATCCGTTTTAATGTTTTCTAACCATTTTTTAGAAATAATGCTATCTTCTTTCAACTGATATAATGCAATAGGAACATTTGTCTTGGTTTTGTTTTTTATTTTTAATGTTATCTGATTATCTTCTTTTTTTAGGCGTGTAATTTTAAAGTCAATAATGGCTCTACTGTGTATTAAAGTTTGGAAAAACCAATTGATATCTTTTGAGGTATTTTTCTTCAAAATCATTTCAAAATCTCTATCATTGGTTTGAAAATCCTGATTCAACACCATAAATTCTTTAATTGAATTTTCAACAATGTCATTTCCTAAATATGCATCTAAGTATTGTAAACTCAATCCAGCTTTGTACTTATTAGCAATCTGCTCATTAAATTTAATCAATCTATTTTTGGGAAAACTCAACGGTTGGTCTAAGTTTTTTCTAGCCATCAACAAATACAAATAGTTATACTGCTGATTAAAATCAAGATTGATAAAGTGATAAGATTTTAATAATTTAAGTTTGGCTAAATTTCCAGTCATTTTCATTTCTGGGTGAAATGCATTAATGTATCGCATCATCATAAATACTTGAATTCCATCACTAATCCATTGCTCTTTTCTCTGGTCAATTTGAAGGTTGTTTTTTAGGAAATTATTTATGTAGGTTTTTAAAAATTGCAATTCGAATATAAAATCATCTGAAAATGGTCTTAAAAAGGAAGGCAATTGATTCAAACCATAAAAAGGTTGTTTGTCATAATCTTCTTGAGAAACAATCATTTTTTGGATGCTAGAATTCCCAATGTTTTCTGATACAAAATGGGTTACTCTATCTACAATTATGGCTTTTTGAATGGGTTCAATTTTACTTTCTAAATTGGTACTCACTTCTACAATTTCATTCTTGTAACTAATAAATTCGTCTTTTGGAGTAAGACACAAGGTGAAATCTGTTCTCTTAGAACCTTGTAGCGTGTATACATCAAAATCAGATAATGAACGAGTGCTTTCTAAATATAAATCAGAAATTACATTCCATTTTTTTGGAGCTTCTATAGTTATAGTATAATCCGTTGGAGCATTGGCAATATCATCTAAATTTTCATTACTATACTGAACGAATTGTTTGTTTTCAAATCGGGCAGGAGCTAAGTACCAATTTTTTAAATATAATTTTCCATCATCGCTAAATCCATATTTAGTAAATCGTTTATTAGGAATTTTAACGGTATAAGATAAATTTAGTATGGTAGTGGCATTAGGAAGAAGGGGTTTGTCTAACATTACGACAATCAAATCCAAATGATTTTTTTGTCTTTCCCAGTTGATATTCTTAAAAGTAGCATCAGAAATGTTTTGAATTGTAGTAGCTCCTCTGTCTTCTTCTTTAGCCAAATGAAAGGCTCTTACATATTCGTCAGAAAAACGTTTGGCTAAATTGGAACTTTTAGAAGAAAAAGCATGATTCCAATCGTTTAAAACTATTGTAGAAAGGGTTTCATTACTGGTATTCACATAGTGTAATTGCTGTTGAACCCAAAGCGTTTTTTCCTCTTGATTTACCCGAACACTAATGGTAGCATTATGTTGAGAAAAACCAAGATATGACAATAACAATAAAACGAAACCTTTAATTTTCAAAGCCTTTTTATAATAAGATTACAATTTTAGTGAAAAGTTGCGTCATTTTGTAGGTTTTGTCCTTAAAATCTCCTTAGATTTTTGTTAATGGGGTTTAATGTTAATAAAATCAATCGTTTATCTTTAGGAAGTGCATCATAATTCCTACATTTGTAAAAAAAAAGAAAATATGATGCCCCAAAAATTACATCTATTGTTCGCTCTTTTTTGTATTTCATTTTGTTCTTCACAAATTGTTATCAATGAAATTGATGCTGATAATCCTGGTTCTGACCAATTAGAATTTGTTGAATTAAAATCCAGCTCCCCTAATTTTAATTTAGACGGTTATGTTTTAGTCTTTTTTAATGAAACCAATTCTTCAAGTTATTTTACTATAGATTTAGATGGTTATACAACAGATATTAATGGAATAGCTCATTTTGGAAATAGTTCTGTTAATCCTGCACCAATGGGTGTTTTTTATAATGGAGCGATTCAAAATGGTCCAGATGTAGTAGCTCTTTATCAAGCAGACGCTACCGATTTTCCTTTTGATGCTGCTACTTCAACAGGAACTTTAGCCACAACAACTAATTTAATAGATGCGTTAGCTTATACAAATTCAACGAGTCAACCCGTTAATTTGATGTCAATTCTAGGGATTACATTATGTACAAGAGAATCTACATCCACTTCAGTACAACGAAAAAATGATGGAACTTACGAAGCAAAACCTCCTACACCAGGTGTAAATAATGATGGTTCAGGTGTTGTAATAAATTATGTTACGATTTCAACTCCAGCTACTTCTTATATAGAAGGAGAAAGTTTTGTAATTACTTTTACTACAGATACGCCCGTGCAAGACCAACAATTAGTATTTAATTATACTTTAGTTAATGGCAATTTTATGGTGAACGATTATGGTACAGTTAATTTAACAGTTTCCATTCCTGTTGGTGCAACTACAGCACAGCGTACGGTTCCCATTTTTGACGATCCTACTGATGAAGGTGATGAAGAAATGTTAATTAAAGTGCAATCACTTCCTTTTGGTTATGCTTCAGCTAACAATGATGTCATTATAAGAGTATATGATAACGATTATGTGGTTCAAACTTATGGAACACCTTTAAATCCTAGTTATGGAGTAGTTACTCCTACAACTCCTGCAGGTTATTATGATAGTTTAGAAGGATTATCTGGAACTACTTTAAAACAAGCACTACAAGATATTATTGCTGATCCAAATGTGGTGCATGCACATAATTATGGAGATATTGAATACATTTTAAAAGAAGCAGATAAAAATCCTTTAAATTCTAATCAGGTTTGGCAAATGTATGTGGAAACTCCTAAACCAATTATTGATTATCAAACTGGATCTAGTAATATTGGGGTTTGGAATAGAGAGCATATTTTTCCCCAATCTAGAGGTGGTTTTTCAGGTGGAACTTCTTCTACTGCTGATGGAATTAATGTTTGGTTACCAACGAATGCAAATGATATTGCAGCAGGTCACGGAGATGCGCATCACATAAGAGCAGAAGACGGTGCAGAAAACTCTACTAGAAGTAATAGAGATTATGGGGTAGATTATAATGGTCCATCAGGAAGTCAAGGAAGTTGGCATGGTGATGTCGCTAGAGCTTTATTTTATATGGCAGTTCGTTATAACGGATTAAATTTAGTGAATGGGGATCCAGCCGATAATATCGTAGGACAAATGGGCGATTTAGCTACTTTATTAACTTGGAATACTCAAGATGCAGCTGATGACTTTGAAATGAACCGAAATAATTATATCTATACTTGGCAATTGAATAGAAATCCGTTTATTGATTATCCTCAGTTAGCCGATTATATATTTGGTTCTAATTTTGGACAACCATGGTCTTTTGCCTTATCCAATTCAAATTTTGAAAATAATCAGGTTAAAGTATATCCTAATCCTACTACTGATTATTTAATTTTTTCTGGTATAAAAGGTCAAGTGAATGTGGAAATTGCTAATTTATCAGGTCAAGTTGTTGTAACACATCAGTATGAAACAGAATCACGCTTAGAAATTGATTTACCTTCTGGAATATACTTGGTTACTGTGTTCAATCAAGATTCACAAATACACAAGAAAATTGTAGTAAAATAACGCTGCTGTTATTTTAAAAATAGAAAAAAGCGACATTTAGTCGCTTTTTTTGTTACAAAACTTTTTCTGTCTCGTCTAGCTTTTATAATAACAATAAAACCAGATAATTATGAAAAATTTGTTTTGTACGTTAGTCTTCTTATGTAGTGTTAATTTATTTTTTGGTCAATCGTTTAAAAAATTTGAAAATAATAAAGAGGTATCTTCTTTTGTAATCAATAAAGATTTATTTTCGGATATAGAAATTAACACCAAAGGAAAGGATCAGGAAGAAAAGAAAATTATTGATTTTTTGAAAAAAATTGAATTTGTAAAAGTGTTTTCCACTTCAAATGAAGCGCTTAGAAGCGATATGAAATCGGTTGCCAAAAAATATAAAAAGAATAAAAGTTTGGAACAGTTAATGAAGTACTCAGCTAATGGCAATGAAGCTAGTTTTTTAATAAAAACCAACAAAAAAGATGAATTGGAAGAATTAATGATTTTTGTGGAAGGATCGGGTAAAAATGATAGTGTTTTAATCCTCTTTTCATTAAGTTAAATAGTATAGTAATGAATTAGTTATAAAAACCTGTTTCAAAAGAAGAAACAGGTTTTTTGTTTAAATAAGGAATTACTTTTTTTAATTTAGCAAACCTATTCTACAAGACCTCTTTTGTTCTTAAAAAATGTGTACTTTAGTATGCTTATAAACAACAAACATGATAAGCGTCAAAAAAATAGCTGTTTTTTTAATAGGTGGTATTCTCTTTTTAGGGATACTTAATATTGGTCTTAATGTATGGATTGAATTTAAATTGCCCCAACTACTCGCAGATAAAAATAGATCCGATTACAATATCGCGTATAAAGATATTGATGTTTCACTGTGGAATACAACATTACAAGTATTTGATGTTTCTGTTGCTCCTAAAACGGATATCGAAAATACAAATAAAAAATTAGGAATATATGCCAAAGTACCGCAAATAAAGGTAGCTCATTTTAGTATATTGAGTATTTTGTTTGGAGATAAAATTAAAGCAGATCAACTCGTTATAGTAGCACCTGAAATAACACTGCATAAAAATAACGATAAAGTACTATCCCATTCTAAAAGCATTCAATCTAAAATAATCGAACCTTTTGAAAAAATTATTGTGGTGAACGCCATTTACTTAAATGAAGGGAATGTGCAAGTTGTAAAAGCTGAAAAAAACCAACTTATAGCTTCTCTACAGCAACTTAATTTAAAAATTGAAGGTTTGGTCTTAAACGAAAAAACCCTACAAAATAAAATTCCTTTCACCTATGAGAATTACAGTATCAATTGTACCCAACTTTTTTATCAGGTTAACGAGTTTTACACCCTAAAGGTTTCTCAATTCAATACTACGAATACCAGTTTACAAATTGATGATCTTCAGTTAAAACCAAACTGTTCTAGAAAAGTCTTTGTTCAAAAAATACCTAAAGAACGAGATTTATATACTATAAATACAAAGCAAATTTCCTTGAAAGAAATGAATTGGGGTTTCCAAGAGGATGTTTTCTTTTGTAAAATTCCAGAATTGGTTTTAAACCAATTAGATGCCACTATTTACAGAGGCAAAATGCCAGAAGATGATTTGAGTAAGAAGAAACTATATAATAACTTATTGCGTAATCTTCCTTTTGATTTACAGGTTGATACTTTAAAAATGGTACAATCCAAAATCGTTTATGAAGAAGAGATAAGCTTTGAAGAAGGGCCAGGAAAATTAATTTTTGATGCTTTTAATTTAAAGGCAACCTCTATTCAAAGTGGTTTTCATAAAACGAAGGTACCTGATACGGAAATAACCATTCAATCCCAATTTATGAAAGAATCTATGTTAGACGTAGATTGGTCTTTTAATGTGTTAGATAGTACGGATGGTTTTAAGATTAAAGGAAAATTAAACCATTTTAACGCCGAAAAATTAGTCTATTTTACAAAGCCTTATCTCAATGTTGTCGTGAAAGGTGATTTAGAGAAAGTATATTTTAATTTCAAAGGAAATGATGTTGTGAACCAAGGAGATTTTGCCTTAAAATACGATGATTTAAAAGTGGAGATTTATCAAAATAATAAACGCTACAAAAAGAATGGACTTTTAACAGCGATAGGAAACTTATTTGTCAAAGATGATTCTGGAGAAGAATTAAAAGCAGTTTCTGTTAAAGTAGAACGCGTTCCGGAAAAATCCTTCTACAATTTGTTATGGATAAGTGTAGCTGATGGTTTAAAGCAAGTTTTATTATAATACAACTGATTTAGAATGAGAAAGCCTGCTTTAATTTATTAATGCAGGCTTTCTTACTTTAGAATGAAAGATTAATTTTTTTCTTCATTATTTAATTTATCGTCCCAATCTGGTTGTTCACCAATAAATTTTTGAGTATCCACGTCATAGTTTTCATCATTCGTTAATACATCATCATGATTTCTGTATTGATGTTTTCTAGTATCACTACGATGATCGGTTCCCTTTTTGTTTACGCTTTGCGAATTTTGATTTTGTGCTTTCATGTTCTATGTTTTTTTAGTTTACTCAAAATTACCTTTTCTAAAGAGAAAAGGAGTTATAAAATTTGTATCAATAATTATAAAATTAGAAGTAAAAGAGCATAACAATTGAAAGTAAATTCGACAGAAAGTAGTGTTTGTCTTAAAATTTGATTAAGACTTTTAATGTAGTATCAAAACACTTGAATTAGGCCACTATTTTTTTTAAATTTAAACGACAGTTTAAATCTTTGCAAATGAGAAAATTTTTATTACTATTAGTGTTTTTGTGTTCCCAATGGGGAAATACACAAGTACAAAGCACTTTTGCTGAGTCTACAGGCGATGCTTTATTATATGCGCTTCCAATTTCTACTATAGCAACCACTATATTTATAAAAGATTACAAAGGATTGAAACAATTCTCAAAAGGGTTTTTAGTAAATGCGGTCACCACAGAAGCTTTAAAATTAATCATTAAAAAAGAACGTCCCAATCATGCGAATTTTAAGTCTTTCCCTTCCGGACATACTTCGATAACTTTTCAAAGTGCTGCTTTTATTCAAAAAAGATACGGTTGGGAATACGGTATTCCAGTCTATGCCTTAGCCGCTTTTACAGGCTATTCTAGAATAGAATCTAAAAATCATTATTTTATTGATGTATTGGCAGGTGCTGCTATTGGTGTTTCGAGTTCGTACTTATTTACTACCAAATATGAAAGAAACTTAGATGTAAGTCTAGCAATTGACAGTTATGGATCTTCAATTATCTTTGTCTATCAGTTTTAAAGGGTAAAAGTTATACACTAAAAAACCCTGTAAAATGAATGTTTTACAGGGTTTTTTTGTGGAGTCGGAGAGAATCGAACTCTCGTCCAAACAAGCAATCGAAGAGCTTTCTACATGCTTAGTTTCTGCTTGAATTTTCGACAAAAAGCAAGGCCAAAAACAACCACTTCTTGCTTAGCTTTATCAGTGTCAGAAAGGATTTAAAGCATTACCTTTCCTAGGTTTACTTTTACGGTTCACCTGAATCAAACTCCATAAACCAAGGATGTTGAGGTGAATCTAGCTTTCCAACCTTGTTGGAACTAGGCAAATCGTACTAAACTTCGGATTAAGCAGCTAAAGCGTAATTATTTTCGCCGTTTATAAGGTTGTACGATTATGATTTACGAGCCAAAAGTACAATGCTCGGCATGCTTACTTTTCAATTCCACTCGCTGTCAAAACCAGTCGACCCCCAAATGAAATTAGAATTTAGAAACTTCAATTTAGAAATGTATAATACAAAAATCATACCTTTTCACTATTCTAAGTGAATGCTTCTAAAAAGTGTGCCAAAATTACATTATTTTTTCCATTAAAAAAAAGTTGTTTTTAGAAATCTATAAAGTTATATTTGTAACATTGCTGACTAAACTTAAGATAAAAATAACAAATGAAATTCGGAATAATAAAGGAACGTAAAAATCCACCAGATCGTCGTGTGGTTTTTTCACCAGATGAATTAGTTCAATTTAAAGATCAATTTCCCCAAGCTGATATTACTGTAGAATCTTCTGATATTCGTATTTTTTCTGATGAACTTTATCAGGAAAAAGGTTTTGAAATTGCTCAAAATGTATCAGATTGTGATGTTTTATTAGGTGTAAAAGAAGTACCTATTGTAAATTTAATTCCCAATAAAAGCTACTTCTTTTTTTCACATACGATAAAAAAACAACCTTATAATCGTAAATTATTACAAGCAGTTTTAGATAAAAATATTACATTATACGATCATGAAACGATTGTAGATGAAAAAAATGCGCGTTTGATTGGTTTTGGTCGTTATGCAGGAATTGTTGGGGCTTACAATGGAATTAGAGCTTTTGGAATTAAGTTTGAATTATTCAATTTGCCTAAAGCCGAAACCTTACCCGATCAAAATGCGTTAATTCAACGATTGAGAAAATATCCTTTACCTTATATTAAAATTGTTTTAACAGGTAGTGGAAAAGTGGCTCATGGTGCTAAGGAAATGTTAGATGCGATGAAAATCAAACAGGTTTCCGTCGAAAATTATTTGACTAAAAAATACACCGAACCTGTGTATACTATGATTGATGTTTTGGATTACAACAAAAGAAAAGACGGTCAAAAATTAGATAAATATGATTTCTACACTAATCCTAAAGAGTATGAATCTGATTTTGAAAAATTTGCTGAGGTTTCTGATTTATTCATTGCAGGTCATTTTCATGGGAATAATGCTCCTGTAATTCTTACAAAAGAAATGCTACGTTCTTCAAAATGTAGTTTGAAAGTTGTAGCTGATGTTTCATGTGATATTGATGGTCCTATTGCGTGTACTTTGCGACCTAGTACGATTGCTGATCCAGTGTATGGGTATTTGCCAAGCGAACACAAAGAAGTTCCTTTGAGTCATCCAGCAGCAATATGGGTCATGGCTGTTGACAACCTTCCTTGTGAATTGCCTAAAGATGCGAGTGAAGGCTTTGGAGAAATGTTTTTAAAATATGTCATTCCTGCTTTTTATAACAACGATGCAAATGGCGTATTAGCAAGAGCCAAAGTAACCGAAAACGGTAAGTTAACACCGCGTTTTGCTTATTTGCAAGATTTTGTAGACGATAAGGAATAATATTGTTAAACTTGCTTATTAGTGTGTTTTAAAATTTATAATTAACCAAATTAACGGTTTCACTTTTATGAAAAAAACGATTTTATTTGCTACTTTATTAATTTGTTTTTTTGCTTCAGCACAAACTAAATTGCAGTTTACCGAAAGCAATCAGCTATTTTTAAATAAACTGGAACTTAATAACACTACAACTTTTGAAAGTATCGTTTCAGAATTAGGAGAACCAGTTTTAAAAAAGGAATCTAGAAATGGTGTTAAGTTATATATATATTCAGATTTAGGTATTGCATTAAAAATTTTTAATGGAAAACTTACCATGATAGGGGCAAATTTCAACTGGGATGGTGATAAAAATTTTCCTGAGAAAAGTTTTACAGGTGAATTTTTAATAGGTTCCACCAAAATTACAAATGAAACGACCAAAAACTTTTTTGAGACGGTTTCATTTATCTCATTTGATAATTTAATGATGGAAATGTATGCCGCTACAACTAATGAGAAAATAATTATGTTAGCCTTTAATTCAAATGGATTTGTAACGCAAGTTGGTTTTGAATTTAAACAAGAAGAATAAAAGTTAAAAATCAATAGAAGTATAAAATCCTGATTACGATTATAGTAATCAGGATTTTCTCTTATAGCCCTGATGGTAGTGGCATCCTTTTTCTTTTTTGCATTCCAACTCCACTCAATGTGACAAAAAGAAAAAGATAGAGCAAACAGCAGGACAATTTTTGTACTGATAGCTATTGTGGTGCTCCTAATTATTAGTCCAATCAATCTTTCTAGAAAAATACATTACAGCTCCTAGAATTAAGAATAAACCGATGCTTCCTACCAATAAGGCATAGTTTTCTAACTGTATAATTACAAAAATAAAACTATATAAGACCGTTAAGGATGCAGCTATAAATAATGGGAATTTTTTCTCTTTCAATACCGAAACGGAATAGAGTAATAGCATGATTATAACGGCACTAGCTGCTATAGTATACGCTATTGTAAAGCTAGAGTGTTCGGTTATCGATATTAATAGCGTATAAAACATAATTAAAGCTAAACCAATCATCGTATACTGAAAAATATGAATGCTTTTTTTGCTAATGGTTTGTATTAAAAAGAAGATTAAAAAGGTAAGTCCGATCACTAAGAAACCATATTTTGAAGCACGCTCATTTTGTTGGTATTGGTCTACAGTCTCAATCAATTTAACACCATACGAATAATTGTTCAGATCTGGAATCTTAGTGTCGTATTGTTGCGAAAAAGGACGATTAATATGTAAAATTTTCCAATCAGCATGAAAGTTTTTGGAAGTAATTTGCTTTGTGGTATCATTGGCAGCAAAACTACCGATAAAGCTTGGTGAGTCCCAATTAGCATTAATGCTTGTAGTAGTTGTTTTTCCCACTGGAACAAATTGGATGTTATCACTTCCATTATATTTCATATCGAAATTGAAAGCGATGATTTGATTGGGTACATACGTAAAAGTTTCGGTTTCCAATGTGCCAAAGTAGTTGTCTTCATCAGCTTTCGATTCCAAGCTGAACTTCTTTTTATTTAGCGTAATTTTTAAATCACTTTTTATGCTTTTCAAATTGGTGGTTTTTATTAAAACGGTTGCTTTATCCCAAAGCACATCTTCTGTTTTAATATTTAATTTATCAAGCGCTGCATTTTCAAAACTTCCGTTGAACTGCATGCTGGCTTTAAAAACAATGGGATTGTAAATTCCTCTTTTAATGTCATCTACTTTAGTAACTTCCGTTTTATTTTCTAAAGTGTTCGGAAAGAAATAAGCATATTGGATAGAGGCACTTTTTTGAATGATGGTTTCCCGACTTTTTTCATCAACAATAGCTGTTTCAGAATAGGTTTTGTATGGAATTTTTAATATTGGTCCATAAAAATGAATGTTTTCACCCCAAGTTTCGGTCACTTCTTGCGTGACATCATCTTTACGTTCAGAGCGTTCTCTAATTAGATTTTGCACTAAATTAAGAGGAATTAATAAAAATAAGGTTAGCATACCTACCATAATCATTTTAGCTGTATTGCTTTGTAAAAAGGAAGGTTTTGGAGTGTTGCTAGGTTTGTGTAATTCGATTGGATTTTCCATAAGATAAGATTTTAATTGTTTTAAAAATGAATAATGAAATTGGTAGAAACTAAATACATATATAACAAGGCTATAGGTATATTAAATAGTAGAAATAAAATACTTCCTAATTGATATAAAATGCGTTGTCTACAAATTGTGAGATTATAGATAAGTTTGAAGAATACAATCGCATTTATAAATAAAGCTGTAATTACATAGAGAAAGCCAATAAAAAAGATCACATCTACTTTTGTTATTTTGTAAAGCAATAAGATTATAGTTCCAATTACAAATGAAATTAGAGCTACTATTCTGGCTAGTTTACCATCTTGAATTGTTATTTCTAAAATTTCTTCCATACATTTAAATAGTATTTAGTACAACATAAGCATATAAGAATGCTATAGGAATATTGGATAACAGAATCAGAATTCTAATAATAAGATCTTCCACATCCGTTTCTTTAGAGAATAGGTATACCAAATAAAAAAAGGTAAGGGCATTAACTAGTATTGCTATTAATAAGTAGATATATCCAAAAACCAGTATTGGAAAATAATTTGGGAAGATAAAATGTGCAAGAAATAGAATAGTTCCAAAACTAAATGAGACAATAGCTAATTGTGTCGAAAAAGGTAAATCTTTGAATTGATAGTTAGTTTCCATAAAACTGATTTTTAATTTGATAGGTGAGGTAAATAAAACTGCCATACAAAGCCGAGAAAAGAAGTGCTTCAGTTGATAGTATCGATAGAAAAGTATCCATTGCCAATTGGAAAGGATGGGTTAAAATAGTCCAACTATTAAATCGAAGGAAACGACCTAAATAAATACCAAAACCGCATAATAAGCTGATAATAGGAATACTAATTTGAATGAACTTCGAAGAATGAAATAGTAAGTAGCAATTTTTAAATTCTTGGATGGCCAATAACCCAAATAAAAAACCTAAGCTTGCAAAGGAAAACAACAAAATTAGATCGAACCAAAATAATTCAGGATTGCCTTTTGGTAAGTGAACAAAATCGGTTACTATGTAAAAGGAATTAGGTAAAAATAACAACCAACAGACAAATAGTAATAGTCTCAATTTTCCATTTTCGAAAAGTTGAATCTTTTGTTTTGCAACTTGTAAAAGTAAATAGGGAATGGCGGCCAAAAAGAGATTCCATATCAAGAAAAAATAGAAAATAGATTGAGTTATTTTGACACGGAAAAGTAATAAAAGTGCACAATAAAAACACAAGATTAGTAAAATACTATTCGTTTTTTTGTTGGATAAATACAGGTTGATTATCGCTTGCATAGTATTAAATATTAAAGGTTTGTTGAATGTTTATGACAGGAATAGTCAGCATTTTATGAAAATCTAAATGATAGAATTGATGTGCTTTTTTGCCTCTTTTGTAACTAGAATAAAAGCTTTTATAGGCTTTTGGATAAAATAGA
The DNA here is from genome assembly GCF_024054195.1 of Flavobacterium sp. NRK F7. GTDB lineage: Bacteria > Bacteroidota > Bacteroidia > Flavobacteriales > Flavobacteriaceae > Flavobacterium. Next base: position 2,041,467 of record NZ_JAMXLB010000001.1, read on the forward strand.
ATTCCTGTGAGTATTACGATAAAAACAAAGGGACTTCTTTTTCCGTTTCCTAATAAATAGAATTGCAAATCCACTTCTTCTTTTACAGTGGTACCAATTTTTGTTAGTACATGAAACACATCGTGTTCTTCTAAACTATCTTGTACCTCATAATGATTGATTTTTAAAAAAGTGCCCAGTTCATGTCCTAAACTATCCGCTTCAAAACATAAGAGTTGGTCCACATTTAAACCCCAAGGTTGTGCGTTTTTAAAGAAGTACTCGTAAGGAACTTTAATGGTTTTGTATAAAAATTCGATTATTTTATCTTTCATGTGTGTGGATTTTATTTTTAGCGGTCACATATGTTATCTCTTTTTTTTATTCCTGTTGGCTTTCGCAAACTTGCTATTTGTTGTGATTTCATAATAATATCTTAAAGTACTTTGAATTTCAAAGTTGTTGAATAAAAAAATAGATTTAACTTTTGGATATTAATTTTTCGAGTGCTTCAATATGTTCTTGAAACGCTTTTTTTCCCTCTTTGGTAGCAATGTATTTGGTGTTTGGTTTTCTTCCAATAAACTGTTTTTCAACCGTAATATAATTTTCACTTTCTAAAGCTTTGGCATGACTGGCTAAGTTACCATCGGTAACACCTAACAATTCTTTTAGAGTAGAAAAATCAGCATTTTCATTTACCATTAAAACCGACATGATTCCCAAACGAATTCGGTGATCAAAAGCTTTATTAATATTTTGGATGATATTTTTCACTCTATTTTTTTATTTAGTAGCCAATGTTAATTTTTGGACCTAAAAATTTTGGTTTTATATTAAAATGGAAATCTACAAAAACTTTTGTACGTGCTAAGTATTCTCTAGCTTGTACTTTAAAACCATACTTTTTTGAGACATCTTTTGCATTGTATGCAATCACATTCATATTGTTTTTTGAAGCTATATATAAAGCTCGTTCATTATGAAATTCTTGCGAAATTAGAGTAAAATTGGTTAAACCAAAAACTTCTTTTGCTCTAATAACAGAATCCAATGTTCTAAATCCAGCATAGTCTAAAACAATTCTATCTTCTGGGATACCTTGCGCGATTAATTCATTTTTAAAATCGGTGGGTTCATTATAATCGAAACGACTATTATCACCACTAACTAAAATATATTCAATTTTGCATTCTCTAAATAAAGTTACAGCTGCTTCAATACGGTACTTAAAATAAAGATTCAAAGTTCCATTTTTTAAATATTTTCCTGTGCCTAAGACTACACCAACTTTATTTTTTGGAAGTACACTTACATCTGAAAATGTTTTATTTTTTGCTTCATTTTTTATTTTTGTATGTGCTACACAAATAAAAAATAGTATGAAGACGCTTATGGGAAATAAAAATTTTCGCATTTTATTTTGTATTAGATGTTTCGATCATATTTATAATACATCATACTTCCATATAAAATATGACACAAACCAAATCCAATTACCCAAAAATACAAACCATAGCCTGAAAATTCAACGGCAATTAATCCTAAAATAATTTGAGTGATACCTAAATAACGTACGTCTCTTAACGTATATTTACTGGCATTTAAACATGCTAAACCATAAAATAATAAGGTAACAGGAGCAATTAATCCATAATGTTTGTTTTTTAGTAAAAGCAAAGCAAAAATTCCACCTGTGATTAAAGGAATTAAAAAATTAATTAAGACTCTTCTTGAAGTAGGATTCCAAATTTTTTCTCCAGCTTTTTTTGCTTTTTTAGCGGTTAATAAATAAGCAGTACCAACAGAAAGAACGAGTACAATAAAAGCGGTTAAAAGAATTAGTTTAAAAGTTTTACTTTCCAAAGTGATATAACGCCCATAATGAGAATTGATTAAATAGTTCACATATGCTGCACCAACTAGAGCATAGATTCCTGCTAAAATTCCAGATAAACCACTTAACGAAATGAATTGAGTGGATTTACTCATCATTTCTTTAATATCTTGTATGTCTTTTAAATATTTACTTGCTTCCATTTTAAAGTACTTTGAAATACAAAGTAAATTAATATTTTTCTATTGACCAAATTTTTTTTTGTTAAATAATTCCCATTTCAAGAAGCAGTAACCGTAAAGTAAAATAATTGTAATATTTTTATGCTTTAATACATTTAATTCTTTCAGTAATGCGATTTTCTTTTGTTTTAGTATTAGGTCTTTGGACTACTTTTTCTTTAAATGCGCAATCGAATGATGAAAAAATGCTACGATCCATCTACGATGAAGCATTAACTCATTCACAATGTTATGATTGGTTAGACTATTTGTCGAATACGATAGGGGCAAGATTATCGGGCTCTTCTTCAGCAGAAAAAGCGGTTCAGTATACACAATCGGAACTGGAACAATTGGGTTTAGATCGTGTTTTTTTACAAGAAGTAATGGTGCCACATTGGGTAAGAGGAGAAAAAGAAAAAGCCTATTTTGAGAATAAAGGTAAAAAAGTTGAGGTTCCTATTTGTGCCCTAGGTAGTTCGGTTGCAACTCCTAAAAACGGACTTAAAGCTCCTATAATTGAAGTAATGGGAATTGACGAAATGATTGCTTTAGGAACTGAAAAAATAAAAGGAAAAATCGTTTTTTTTAATAGACCAATGACACCTATTCACATTCGCACCTTTGAAGCCTATGGTGGTTGTATTGACCAACGTTCTTCTGGAGCTCGTGAAGCAGCTAAATTAGGAGCTGTAGGTGTTATTGTACGTTCGATGAACTTAAGATTAGATGATTTTCCGCATACAGGAAATACAAATTATGGTGATTTGCCAAAAGAAAAGTATATACCAGCCGCAGCAATAAGTACGAATGGCGCTAATTTATTGAGCGAGTCACTTAAAAATAACCCAAACCTTCAATTTTTCTTTAAACAATCTTGTGAAACATTACCCGATGTTTTGTCTTATAATGTGGTGGGTGAAATAAAAGGAACTGAAAAACCAGATGAAATTATGGTGATGGGTGGACACCTAGATTCTTGGGATTTAGGAGATGGTTCTCATGATGATGGAGCAGGAGTGGTTCAAAGTATGGAAATTCTTTCTATATTTAAAAGATTAGGTTATAAACCCAAGCACACGATTAGGGTGGTTTTATTTATGAATGAAGAGAATGGTAATAGAGGTGGTAAAAAGTATGCCGCATTAGCAGAAAGTAATAAAGAAAACCACATTTTTGCATTAGAAAGTGATGCTGGAGGTTTTTCACCAAGAGGCTTTTCATTTGAAGCTGATTCCGCCAATTTTTCAAAAATTAGTAATTGGAAAACCTTATTTGAACCATATTTAATTCATATTTTTGTGGAAGGTCATACAGGAGTTGATATTGGACCATTACAATCCAAACATATTGTTAAAGCAGGATTACAACCTGATTCCCAACGCTATTTTGATTATCATCATGCTGCCAATGATACTTTTGACGCTGTGAATAAAAGAGAATTGGAACTTGGAGCAGCCACAATGGCTTCGTTAGTTTATTTGATGGATCAATATGGGATTGAGTAATGAAACCTGCAGAAGAGTATATCTTTAGACAGCCAGAAATGTATCGTGAAATGCTACTGCATATTGTTGCAGTGGTAGAACATGAATTGAGAGATGCCGAATTGCTTTTCAAATGGGGAATTCCTTATTTTTATTATAAGAAAAAGCCTTTTTGTTATTTGGCACCCAATCACAAACGTAAATTTGTTGATGTTGGTTTTGCTAAAGGCTTTCAATTACTTAAAAATCAAGAATCTTTGGTTGATGAAAATAGGAATACGGTAAAATCTTTACGATATACTACTTTAGAAAGCATAGATAATAGTATCTTAAAATCGGTTGTAGAGGAAGCAAAAACATTATATGTTTAAAATAAAAAAGCACTTCTTGAAGTGCTTTTTTATTTAAAGTAATTCAAAATAGTTAAATTCTAAAAATGCCTCCTACAGCAATAATACGTTGAAAGAACCAAAAATCTTGCGAAGCTTTATCTGCTGTATTGTTTGTGGTACGAATATCATTCATATTAATATAACCCCCTTTTACTTCAGCTTGAATAAAAAAGTGTTTGAAAAAGGTAAAGTTTAATCCTGCTTTTGCAGATAAACCATAACCTGCTAAATGAAATTCATCATATCTTTCTTTACCCAACAAGGTGGTATTGGTTTTGGGAAGTAATATTCCAGCACCAAAACCTTCGGTAACATTAATTTGAAATTTATCCGTATTGGGTAAACCAATAAATTTTGAAAGATCATCTACTCTTGATAATTCAGTATGTATGTAATTCAAACCATCAGTGTGTTCAAACAATAAAAAATCTTCTGTAAGAGTTAGTTCGTTGCTTGTAGGCAATTCTCCATAGGTCCCTGCATTTGGATAATAACCAGAATAATTTGATCTAACATTATTAAACATCACATATTTCATATGATCTACTCCAATAGCTATCGAATAATGATCACTAAAAAAATACCCGATTCTTAAATTAGTTTGCGGAATGGTCATTCTTCCAGGATTGACATAATCAATATTCCAACCTTTTGGTTTATCATGAGCGGGTACATCATATAAGGTAAAATCATAGTTTTCTCCCTGAAAACGAATGTCAGATCTTGAAAATGATTCTCGGTTTCCACCCCAAAAGATAAAAAATTTACCTTTGTTATGACTGGTGTATTTTTCAGGTGTTGCAACTGTTTCTTGCGAAAAGGTGTACTGTGAAAAAACACAAAAAGATAGTACAACCATTAAAAATGATTGCTTCATTGGGTTAATATAAGTAATTTAAAATTGATTTACGGTTTTTCGGATAGCGACTAATTTGGTCATTAAATCTTCAAAATAATCCAAGTGTAACATATTAGCTCCATCACTTTTAGCATTTGCCGGGTCAAAATGAGTTTCTATAAAAATTCCATCCACACCTACTGCAATTCCAGCTTTAGCGACAGTTTCAATCATATCGGGTCTTCCTCCTGTTACACCAACGGTCTGATTGGGTTGTTGTAAAGAGTGGGTAACATCTAGAACTGTAGTAGCATATTGTTGCATGGTTGGAATTCCTCTATAATCCACTATCATATCTTGATAGCCAAACATGGTACCTCTATCGGTTACCATAACATTTTCATTTTTACAGTCTAATACTTTTTGTACCGCATGTTTCATGCTTTCTGGACTCATAAATTGTCCTTTTTTCAAGTTAACGGTTTTACCAGTTTCTGCAGCAGCCATTACTAAATCGGTTTGACGTACTAAGAAAGCTGGAATTTGTAAAACATCAACATAAGCTGCAGCCATTGCAGCATCTTCATTGGTATGAATATCGGTCACAGTTGGGACACCAAATTCTTTCGATACCTTAGCTAATATTTTCAAAGCTTTTTCGTCTCCAATTCCCGTAAAACTATCTATCCTAGAACGATTCGCTTTTTTAAAAGATCCTTTGAATACATATGGAATTTCTAATTTATCAGTGATGGTTACGATTTTTTCAGCAATGCGTAGCGCCATTTCTTCTCCTTCAATAGCACAAGGACCTGATAGTAAAAAGAAATTACCGCTTTGTGTATGTTTAATTTGAGGAATATTTTCTAAGTTCATGGTGTTGTTATTTTTCGTGTGCAAAGATAAAAATAAAAACCTTTTAAATTACGCTTTAAAAGGTTCGTTAAGACAGAATTAAGATTTTCAATAATTTTTAAGTCAAAAATTATTGTTTTTTAATATTTAGACCTTTCGGACATACAATTTGCCCTCTTTCGTAGATATTGAAATACAAACTTATTTTTTTTGAAGTTCCTTCTAATACAACCTCATAAATTGATAACGTTCCAGCACCAATACCATGAGTGTCTGATGGGAAAGGACAACAGGTAGCTGTTTTTTGATACACTATTTTTTCTCCTTTTGGACCTTCTAAAGCATTGAAGAAAAAAGCAATATTTTGTTCTTCTTGAGTATCATATAATGGTCCTATGTTAATTGGGTAATCAGCATCATAGCCATATTGCGAATCTTTAGCATATTCCGAAATTACAAATGCATTATTAACAACTTTAGGACGAATAGCATTTGGGTTAATATTCTTAATAGTTGATTTGGTACTCGTACAGGAATATAGAAATAGGAGTAAAAACAAAGTGGTAAGTGCTTTCATTTTTTAATTGTTTTTGGTTCGTATAAAATAACTAACTGCCGCAGAAATTACAACTCCAAAAGATAATCTATCAAAAACACTATTAGAAATTGCGGTATTCAAATTATAACGAGCAGTTGCTTTTTCTAATGACAATCCTTCTGCTACAGAAGCATTAATAGCATTATCGAAGAAGTCAGGAGAAATATAGTGATGTGTAATATACAAAGCAACTGGATTTAAAACCGTAATTAATACAGAGAGAATAATTCCAGAGGTAAATCCTTTTTTCCAATCCATTTCATTTTTGTAATGGTTTCTTTTTTTATCAAAAAGAGCTAAACCAATAAGAAAAATGCTGATGGGTAAAAATAAAAGATTATACAAAGGTTCTAATAATACTCTACTATCATGCCAACCCATTTTACTTTCAAAGTACATCCAAAGTGTATAAGCAATAGTATAAATAATGGCCCATTTGATTTCAATTCTGAAATTTTGTAACATAATGTATAATTTGTATTCAAAATTAATATAAAATATTATAATTGGAATTAAACGTTGCTATTTTTTATATTTGTCAAAAATAATTGTATGGAAATACTTTATGGTACTTGGCACTGGTCTATTTCTGGTTTTTTAATTGGAGTTACCATGTTGCTTCTAATTTATTTTGGAAAAACTTTTGGAATGTCTTCTAATTTGAGAACGTTATGCACGCTATTAGGAGCAAAAAATAAATCCAATTATTTTAATTTTGATTGGAGAGAGCAAAAATGGAATTTAGCTGTGGTTTTAGGTGCTATTTTGGGAGGTTATTTTGCGACGCATTTTTTGAGTGGTATTGATATTGTTCAATTGAATCCAAAAACATTACAACAATTACAAACACTCCATATAGATTTACCTAATGGGAAAATGGTTCCTGATGCCATTTTTAGTATCGATACCATGTTAACTCCTAAAGGCTTTTTGATTCTATTACTAGGTGGATTTCTAATAGGTTTTGGAACTCCTTATGCAGGTGGTTGTACTTCAGGTCACGCCATAACTGGGTTGAGTAATTTACAATTACCATCTTTAATAGCTGTAATTGGTTTCTTTATTGGAGGTTTGATAGCTTCCTATTTATTAATTCCTCTAATTTTTTAAAATGAAATTACTACGTTTTGTTTTGGTTGGTTTTATATTTGGTGTTGTTTTAACCAAATCAGAAGCGATTTCTTGGTATCGCATTTATGAAATGTTTCAATTTCAATCTTTTCATATGTACGGAATTATTTTTACAGCTATTGTTACTGGAGTTGTAGGTATTCGTATTTTTAAAAAGAAAGAAATTAAGGATTATAAGGGATTGCCTATAGAAATTTTAGATAAAGAAAAAGCGCGTTTTCGATATATAGTGGGAGGAATTATGTTTGGTGTTGGCTGGGGAATAGTAGGTTGTTGTCCAGGTCCAATATTTGTTCTTTTAGGAACTGGTATTGGTACCATTGGAGTAGTACTTATTGGCGCTTTAATTGGAAATTTAATCTATGGAATTTTCAAAGATAAAATTCCTCATTAATCTCATTTACTGATTATTAAATTCTTATTTTTTCGAATTTAAAAAATTAATTTTTCAATTTATTAATTAGAGTTTTAATAAATTCATTATTCTATATCGTTTTCTTAAAAAATATTTTTAAAATTAATTTTTTTGTTGTTTTTTTGGTATAAACTTAACAAATAAAACTATTAATTATGAAAAAATTAGCAATTGTTTTGGTTTCTGTAATGGCGTTAGGAACAGTAATGTCATCATTTCGTAATGTAACTTCTAATGAAGTATCTATTGTTGGAAAATGGAAGTACTATCAAGAAGGTAAAAAAATGAGTAAAGCGGAACTTTTATTTTCCTATGAGCATGAGGAAAATTGTGGTAATGATTATGTGGAATTTTTTGAAGATGGTAAAGTAAATGATGTTTTTTACTATGGTTCTGGAAATTGTGAAATGTCTGTTGATAGTGGTACATGGAAAAAAGAGGATAATAATTTAATTATTAATTTTCCTTATGCTGGTGAAGAAACAGGTGAAATTCTACTATTAGATGCGACTACTTTAAAAGTGAAAGCCGAAGTAGAAGGAAAAGAAGTTATTTATATTTATAAGAAATTATAAAAAATCCTATTTAAAATAAAAAAAATCCCGATTCAATCGGGATTTTTTGTTTATTGTATTTCAGCACTCAAACCTGCGTCTAGTAGGGCAGAACATTGCGGTTTTAATTCATCATAACTTCCAGTCTTGACAGCGCATTGTCCTTTATAATGTACAAGTAAAGCACATTGTTCTGCTTGTAAAGCTTCATGATTGCAAACGCGTATCAATGTTTCAATCACATGGTCAAAAGTATTTACATCATCATTATATAAGATGATTTCGTTATTTATACTAACTAATTCTTCAACTAAAACTTCTTCTTTAACTTTTTCTATCATACTCATTTTTAGCTTTTTAAATTTTAAACAAAAATAATTATTGTTTTACATATTTCAAAGCAACCCAATTGTTTCTTTCGAATTTTTTAACATAAGTGAGTCCTTTTTCAGTGCAACAAGAATCTATAACAGGAATATCTTCCGTGTAAAAGCCACTTAAAAATAAAATCCCTTTTTCGTTTAAGCAATCTACATATTGTTGCATGTCGTTTAAAAGAATGTTTCTGTTAATGTTTGCAATAATAACATCATACTCTTTACCTTTTAAGAGTGAAGCATCACCTTCGTAAACACTAATATTTTCACAATTATTTCGAGCTGCATTTTCAATAGAGTTTAAGTAGCACCAGTTATCAATATCAATAGCATCGATTGGTTTTGCTCCTTTCATTTCAGCTAAAATGGCTAAAATAGCCGTTCCACAACCCATATCTAAGGTTTTTTTATCAGTAACATCAGTTTCTAATAAATGTTGGATCATCATATGTGTCGTTTCATGATGTCCCGTTCCAAAACTCATTTTGGGTTCAATTACAATATCAAATTCAGCATCAGTTTTTTCATGAAAAGGAGCTCGAACATGGCATTTTCCATCAACATCAATGGCTTCAAAATTCTTTTCCCATTCTTCATTCCAATTTACTTGTTCAATTTCCTCGAAAGTATAGGATATTTTAAATTCCGTATTGTTCAAGATATAAATGTCTTCCAATATGTTTTCATTCCAAAGCTCTTTCTGTACATAGGCAGCAAGACCCGTTTCGGTTTCAACAAAGCTTTCAAATGCGGTTTCTCCTAATTCAGCTAATAAAATTTCTGAACCTAATTCTCTTGGTTCAATTGTAAAATAGTAGCCTATATAAATATTTGACATGATGTAATTTTTTGCAAAGGTAAATAAAGGAAAAGATATTCTTTAAAATATTTTATTTTTGCGGGCAATTACAACACAACTTCAATTTAATGAAAAAATTAATAATTCTATTAATACTAGCTCTTTGCCAGTATTCATTTGGTCAATTCAAAAAAGATTCTCTAAATAACAATGATATAAAACTAGCAGCTTTGCCTTATTACAGTTATGGAAAGGGGTTGGGAGTTACTTCTCCAGATAGTATTTTTCAATTGAACATTCGTTTTAGAATGCAAAACAGAGTCACCTATATTAATGAAGAAAATGAAGAAAATCGATATGAAGCACAAATTAGAAGACTGCGTTTACGTTTTGATGGATATGTAGGGGATCCAAAGTTTTTATATGTGATTCAACTTTCTTTTGCTCCTGGTGATGTAGGTGTAATTGAAGATGGAGAAAATATAAACATTATTAGAGATGCAGCTATTTTTTACAGACCCAATAAAAATTGGAATTTTATTTTTGGACAAACTAAATTGCCAGGAAATAGACAAAGGGTGAATTCTTCAGGGGCATTACAATTAACAGATAGAACCATTAATAATGCAAAATTTACTATTGATAGAGATTTTGGTGTACAAGCGTATTATTTAAACGAAAGAAAAGATGCTTTTTCCTACAATGTAAAAACAGCCATTTCAACTGGTGAAGGAAGAAATTGGACGAAAACATCAGACGATGGAGTGGCCTTAACTGGTAAAATTGAATTATTTCCATTTGGAACTTTTAAAAAGAATGGTATTTATTTTGAAGGAGATATTTTACGAGAAGAAAGCCCAAAATTACTATTGTCAGGTGCGTTTCAACAAAATAATAGAGCGGTCAGAGCGCAAGGTCAATTAGGGAAGGAGCTTTTTCAACCAAGAACCCTTCGTTCCACATTTTTTGACGCCCTTTTAAAATACAATGGCTGGAGTCTTATGAGTGCGTATATGAATAGAAAAGCGAAAGATATAATCATTTATGATCCAAATGATGTAACTAATTTTAATTATGTTTTTGCTGGAGAAGGTTTTGATTACCAAATGAGTTATGTGTTTCCATCTAATTATGAAATAATCGGAAGGTTTTCAACGCAACAAGTTGCCGATGAAATACAATCTTTGGCTCCAAATTCGAAGCAATATAGTTTTGGTCTAACCCGTTATTTATGGGAACATACTTTTAAATTGCAAGCGGAACTTACCTATAATGAATTAAATTATAATTGGAGTTCTTCTTCATCAAATTGGTATGCCCGTTTTCAGATTGAAATAGGAATTTAATTATTTTACGTTGCATTTAATTACCTTTGCATCATAATTTAAATAAAGTATGTTACAGATAGGTCAATACAATACCTTAAAAATATTAAGAAATACCAAAGTTGGTTTATTTCTAGGTGATGGAGTAGAGGAACAAAATGATGTTTTATTGCCCAATAAATATGTTCCAAGAGAATTTTCAATTGGGGATGAATTAACGGTATTTGTATATTTGGATCATGAAGAACGTCCTGTAGCAACCACTTTAAAACCGTATATAAAATTAAATGAATTTGCCCATTTAAAAGTAAATTATATTAATAAGTTTGGTGCTTTTATGAATTGGGGATTGGAAAAAGATTTGTTTGTTCCATTTAAAGAACAAGCCAGACCCATGGAAGAAGGGAAACGGTATTTAGTATATTGTTTTATGGATGAAAAAACCAATCGATTAGTAGGTTCTAGTAAAACACAACAATTTCTAAATAATGAAGATGTAGATCTTGAAAATGGGGAAGAAGTAAATATTATTGTATCTCATATTACTGAAGCAGGAATTAATGTTATTATAAACGAAAAGTACAGAGGTTTGGCTTACAAAAATGAAGTCTTTGAAGACGTTAAGCCAGGTTTGAAGATGAAAGCTTACATTAAAAATGTGAGACCTGATGGTAAAATTGACGTGTCGCTAAGAAAATTAGGTGTGGAAGCTATCGAACCTTCTGCACAAGTAATTTTAGACGAACTCAAATCCAATAGAGGTTTTTTAGGCTTGAATGATAATTCTAATCCAGAAGATATTAGAACCGTTTTAAAAATGAGTAAAAAAGTCTTTAAGAAAGCAGTAGGTAATTTATACCGTCAAAAAATGATTGAAATTAAAGAAGACGGGATTTATTTAATAGTCTAATTTATAGAATGCCTTTTCTTACTTATTCCTCATATAATCAATCGGTTTCTTTACTACACAAGCATAAACATGTTTCAACGATTTATGCGGGTATGTTTAAAAAATTTCCTAGTCCCGTTTACCAAAGAGAAATTTTAGAATTAACCGATGGAGATTTTTTAGTGGTAGATTATAACTTGAAAAATAAAAGGAAAGCAGTAGTTTTATGTCATGGCTTGGAAGGAAATTCTCAGCGAACTTACATGAATAGTTGTGCAACTTATTTTTTAAATCAAGATTTTTCTGTTTTTGCATGGAATAACAGAAGTTGTAGTGGAGATATGAACCGTTTACCTAGATTGTACCATCATGCCACTATTGAAGACTTAGATGCTGTAATACAATTTGCTTTACAACAAGTAGAAGAGGTTTATTTAATTGGTTATTCAATGGGAGGTGCTCAAACCTTAAATTATTTAGGTAGAATGCAACCTGTAGATTCAAGGATTAAAGCAGGAGTGGCTATATCTGTGCCTGTTGAAATAAAATCGAGTGCTGAATCTTTAAAAAAAGGGTTTAATCAAGTTTACATGAAAAACTTCATGTACGACTTAACCAAAAAATTAAAGCAAAAAGCCAAACAATTTCCTGATTTAATGGATTGGAGTAAAATTAAGAACATCGACAGTTTTGATTACTTAGATGACCATTTTACAGCGCCCTTACATGGTTTTAAAGACAAAGAAGATTATTACTATCAAGTTTCTCCAGCAAGAAGTATCACCAATATAAAATTGCCTGTTTTGATATTAAATGCATTAGATGATCCTTTTTTAGGTCCAGATTGTTATCCAAAAGAATTGGCATCAAATAGTAATCTTATTTATTTAGAAACTCCAAAATATGGTGGGCACTGTGCTTTTCCTTTAAAAAATAATGACTATTCTTATGCGGAAATAAGAGCTTTTGCATTCATTAAGGAATTATCACAAAAATAAATATTTTAACAGATTATTAAACATAGTATTATTTGTTAAAATCAAAAAATGATTTACATTTGTCCTCTGTATGATAAGAAAGATGGTGAAATATTTTTTCCTTACTTTAGTAACCTTACTTGTTGGTTACACGCAATTATTTGCTGGTGCAAATGATTGTAAATCCTTATCTACATTAGACTCTCACAACAATTCACAGGAAGTATTAGTTGAAAATGAGTTAATTAACAACCTATTTTTTTATGATTATATTCATAACGTAGGTGATATTGAAGCTCATAAAATTCATGGAATTGATGTCGAAATTGAAGAAGATGAAATTTCTTCTTCGAAAAAAACACTTGATTCAAGTTCTTTTCTTCGTAAATTTCTTTGCAGTTCAAAACAAAAAATCCTTTTACTAGAACAAAAAAGAAGACTTTTTTTAGGAGAAGTTACTTCTCATATCGCAATAAAAAAATTATTTATCGTATTCAGCGTATTTAGAATATGATTTAACTGTTAGCAGGCATTTTCATGTCCTGCTTTTTCTCCATTTAAGTTACCATACTTAACAATTTAAAGGAACTTTACAATAATAAACGGCTTTATTATTCACTGCTCCATTAATCACACTCATTTTATTTAAATATATATTATTATGAAAAAAGTTCTCATTTTTATGAGTATCTGCACTTTGTTATTAAATACAAGTTGCAAAAAAGAAGTTGAAAAAAAAGAAGAAAACACCCATTTTCTGGTTACCAATCCAATAAAAAAAGATACGTTAATTACGAAAGATTATGTATCCCAAATTCAATCGAGTAGACACATTGAGTTAAGAGCTCAAGAAAGAGGTTATTTACAAAAAATTTTCATTGATGAAGGTCAATTTGTAAAACAAGGCCAACTATTATTCCAAATTATGCCAAAATTATATGAGGCAGAAATGGAGAAAGCAAGAGCAGAAGCTAGTTTTGCCGAGATTGAATATAAAAACACGAAACGTTTGGCAGATAGTGATGTTGTTGCTCCAAACGAATTGGCAATGGCTAAAGCCAAATTAGACAAAGCGAATGCTGAGTTAGCATTAGCACAAGTGCATTTGCAATTTACGCAAATCAGAGCGCCATTTGATGGTATAGTTGATAAATTCCATGTTCGTTTAGGAAGTTTAGTGGAAGAAGGCGATTTGCTAACTAACCTATCTGATAATAGTAAAATGTGGGTATACTACAATGTACCTGAAGCAGAATATTTAGATTTTAAAGCTGAACAAAAAAGTGATGTAAAACCAACCGTTAATTTATTAATGGCAAATAATAAATATTTTGAATATCCAGGAATAGTAGAAACAATTGAAGCAGATTTTAACAATGAAACAGGAAATATTTCTTTCAGAGCTACTTTCCCAAATCCAAAAAGTTTATTGCGTCACGGTGAAACGGGAAATATTCATGTTACCTTACCTTATAAAAATGCGATGTTAATTCCACAAAAAGCTACTTTTGAAGTATTAGATAAAAAGTATGTTTATGTAATTGATAAAGACAATAAAGTAGTTTCAAGAGAAATCAAATTAGCAGCAGAATTACCTCATTTATTTATTGTAAGCGAAGGTTTATCAGAAGATGACAAAATTCTTTTAGAAGGATTACGATTGGTTAAAGAAAATGAAAAAATTGAATATAAGTTAGAAAAGCCTGAAACTGTTTTAGCGCATTTAGAGCTTTATGCTGAATAATTGAAATTATAAAAAGATAAAAACATGTTTAGTAAATTTATACAAAGACCCGTTTTTGCAATTGTAATTTCAATTATGATTGTCTTTATGGGAACACTCTCTATCTTAAAATTGCCTACTTCGCAATTTCCAGATATTGCGCCCACAACGGTTAATATTTTTATTGCTTATCCTGGAGCAAGTGCTGACGTATTAGTAAAATCAACATTAATTACACTTGAAAACTCAATTAATGGAGTGCAAGGTATGCGTTATATGGCTACAGATGCAACGAGTGCAGGTGAAGCTACCTTGAGAATTATTTTTGAGCCAGGAACAGATCCCAACCAAGCAGTAATTAGGGTAAAAACAAGGGTAGACCAAGTGATGCCCTTATTACCAGAGTTAGTTCAAAGAGAAGGAGTCGTTATTACGCCTATTCAACCGAGTATGTTGATGTATGTCAATTTATATGCTACTGGTAAGAATATGGATGAAAAATTCCTATACAACTATGCGAATGTGAAAATGCTGCCTGAAATTAATCGTATTAAAGGAGTAGCGAGATCACAAATTTTAGGAAGTAGAACTTATGCGATGCGTATTTGGTTGAATCCAGACCGTATGAGAGCCTATAATGTTTCTACAGATGAAGTAATGGATGCTTTGGCTGAACAAAGTATTGTAGGACGTCCAGGTCGTATCGGTCAAAGTTCGGGTATACAAGCCCAATCTTTAGAATATGTACTAACTTACAAAGGAAGGTTTAGTGAGCCAGAACAATATGAAAATGTTATTATTAGAGCCAATGCAGATGGAGAAAGTATTCGTTTAAAAGATATTGGTCGTGCAGAATTAGGAAGTGAATTTTTTGATATTTATTCCAATTTAGATGGACATCCTTCAGCTTCTATTGTATTAAAACAAAACTATGGAAGTAATGCCAATGATGTAATCGAACAAGTAAAAGAAAAATTAGAGGAAATGAAAGAAACTTTTCCTCCAGGTTTGGATTACAAAATTAGTTATGACGTTTCTAAATTCTTAGATGCTTCGATTGAACAGGTAATTGATACGTTACGAGATGCTTTTATATTAGTAGCACTCGTAGTTTTCATATTCTTAGGGGATTGGCGTTCTACTTTGATTCCTATTTTGGCGGTACCCGTTTCATTAATTGGGGCCTTTTTTGTGATTCAGTTTTTTGGTATAACCATCAATTTGGTAACACTATTTGCCTTGGTATTAGCAATTGGTATTGTAGTGGATGATGCTATTGTCGTCGTCGAGGCGGTGCATGCTAAGTTTGAGGAATTCCCACATATTACTCCTTATTTAGCGGTTAAAAAAGTATTAGGTGAAATTAGTGGTGCTATTATAGCAATTACAGCGGTAATGGTGTCGGTTTTTGTACCTATTTCTTTCATGTCAGGACCAGTTGGAACTTTTTATCGTCAGTTTTCGATTACAATGGCAAGTTCGATAGTTATTTCCGCTATTATTGCCTTGACATTAACACCTGTTTTATGTGCCATGTTGCTTAAAAATCATCATGGTAAAGAAAAGAAAAAAAATATTTTAACAAAATCCCTTGATAAGTTTAATAGTGTTTTTGACAAATTAACTGGAAAGTATGTAAAATTGTTAAAATCGATTGTAAGTAGAAGATGGTTAACATTCTTTGTGTTAATTGCCTTTTGTGCTGGAACATTTTTTGTAAGTAAAATTCTTCCATCTGGATTCATTCCTAGTGAAGACCAAGGTACTATTTATGCAATTATCCAAACCCCACCGGGTTCAACCTTAGAAACTACCAATCAAGTATCACAAAGACTTCAAAAAATATGCGAACATGTAGAAGGAGTAGAATCGGTTTCGTCATTAGCGGGTTATGAAATTATGACGGAAGGTCGTGGTTCAAATGCTGGTACTTGTTTGATCAATTTAAAACCATGGTCTGAAAGAGAGCATAAGGTAACCGAGATTATGGAAGAATTGGAAGAAAAATCGAAAGATTTAGGAGCAAAAATCGAATTTTTTGAACCACCAGCAATTCCAGGGTTCGGATCATCAGGAGGTTTTTCAATGCGTCTATTAGATAAAAGTACGACAGTAGATTATAAAGATTTTGATGAGATTAATAAGAAATTCATGGAGAATTTAGAGAAACGCAAAGAGTTAGCAGGTCTTTTCTCTTTCTTTGCGGCAAATTATCCTCAATATGAATTGGAAATAGACAACCAATTAGCCATGCAAAAAGGAGTGTCTATTGGTAAAGCAATGGAAAATCTTGACATATTAATTGGTAGTACCTACGAACAAGGCTTCATTCGTTTTGAGCGTTTCTTCAAAGTATATGTTCAGTCAGACCCTAAATTTAGAAGATTGCCATCAGATATTTTGAATTTGTATATTAAAAATGATCATGGAGAAATGGTGCCTTATTCCGCTTTTATGAAATTGAAAAAGACCCAAGGACCAAATGAGATTACCCGTTTTAATATGTACAACTCAGCTGCCATTCAAGGATTACCTGCAAAAGGGTATACCACTGCTGAAGCCATTGATGCAGTTAGGGAAGTTGCCAAAGAAACGTTACCAAAAGGATACGATATCGCTTGGGAAGGACTTTCATATGATGAAGCTAGTAGAGGAAATGAGTCTATTTATATTTTCTTAATTGTATTAGTATTTGTGTATTTTGTTTTATCTGCGCAATATGAAAGTTTTATTATTCCTTTATCGGTAGTATTCTCGTTGCCTGTGGGTGTTTTTGGTACGTTCTTTTTATTAGAATTAATGGGTCTTCAAAACGATATTTATGCTCAAATTGGGTTGATTATGTTAGTAGGATTACTGGGTAAGAATGCTGTGTTAATTGTAGAGTTTGCGGTTCAAAAGCATCATGAAGGGCTTTCGATTTTAGAAGCAGCAATTGAAGGAGCAAAAGTGCGTTTTAGACCTATCTTAATGACCTCATTTGCTTTTATTGCAGGTTTAATTCCTTTAATGTTGGCTTCAGGTGCTGGTGCCATTGGAAATAGAACATTAGGATCAGCTGCTTTAGGCGGAATGCTTTTTGGAACCATATTTGGAGTCATTATTGTACCAGGATTGTACTTTATTTTTGGGTCATTGGCTAGCGGAAGAAAATTAATAGATGTAGAAGAGGATAGTTCATTAAGTGAAGATTTTGTGCATCAATTGGATCGTTTTCCAGAAGAAGAGGAGGAAGAATAAAATGAATTTAAAATTGAAAAATATGCTTCGTATAAAGTATTATATACCTGTTACAGCTATCTTAATTTTATTAAGTTTAGCAGGCTGTAAAACAAGTAATTTGGCTCAAAAGGAAGCCAATACCACGGTTCCAGAAAGTTATTCAACCAGCAAGGATACCATTAATTCTGGAATTATGAATTGGAAAGATTATTTTGTTGATGCTCATTTAAATACATTGATTGAGACCGCCTTACAAAATAATCAGGAATTGAATATCACTTTACAAGAAATCGAAATTTCTAAAAATGAAATTAGAGCACGTAAAGGGGAATATCTTCCTTTTATTGGACTAAGAGGTGGAGCAGGTGTAGAAAAAGTAGGACGATACACGAGTCAAGGTGCTAATGATGCCAATACAGAAATTAAACCAGGAGTAGAAACTCCAGAACCCTTACAAGATTATATGGTTGGAGCTTATGCTACTTGGGAAATTGATATTTGGAATAAATTGCACAATGCTAAAAAATCGGCGATTAGTAACTATTTAGCTACTGTAGAAGGTAAGAATTTCATGGTAACTAATTTAATTTCTGAAATAGCGAATTCGTACTATGAGTTGCTGGCTTTGGATAACCAACTAGTTATTGTGAGAAACAATATTGAAATTCAAGAAAATGCACTTAAAATTGTTAAGTTGCAGAAAGAATCAGCTCGTGCTACAGAATTGGCAGTAAAACGTTTTGAAGCCCAAGTTTTTGATACAAAAGGTTTGGAATTTGAAATTCAACAAAAGATAATTGAAACTGAAAATAGAATTAATTTCTTAGTAGGACGTTTTCCACAGAAAGTAGACAGAAGTACAGATACTTTTATAGAGATGGTTCCTAATGTAATACACTCTGGGATTCCTTCTCAATTGTTAGAAAATAGACCAGATGTAAAACAAGCTGAATTAGAATTAGCTGCAGCAAAGTTAGATATTAAAGTAGCTAAAGCAAGATTTTATCCTTCGTTAGGTATTTCAGCAGGTATTGGTTTAAGAGCTTTTGATTCAAAGTATTTATTTACAACTCCTGAATCTTTGTTGTACTCTATAGCGGGAGATTTAGTAGCTCCATTAATCAATAGAAATGCTATTAAAGCAACTTATAATACTGCCAATGCGAAACAGATTCAAGCCGTTTATAATTATGAAAAAACTATTTTAAATGCTTATGTTGAAGTGGCTAATCAATTAGCTAAAATTGAAAATATGAAAAATATTTATGAGTTAAAGTCAAAACAAGTAGATGCTTTAAATCAATCGGTTACTATTTCCAATGATTTATTCCGTTCAGCTAGAGCTGATTATATGGAAGTGCTTTTGACTCAAAGAGATGCTTTAGAATCGAAATTTGACTTGGTAGAAGCCAAAATGCAACAAATGAATGCAATGGTAAGCATTTATCATGCACTTGGTGGCGGTTGGAAATAGATTTTATAGTTGTTAATTTTTTTTAGGGAATGTCCCAAGCAGTAAAAATGTTTGGGACATTTTTATTGTTCTATTTTATTTTGCTTAAAATGTAATCACAGATTGTAGCAACTACGTTAAAATTATAATAATTTTTTGTAGGTATTTTTTTAAAAGCTATTTTTGATATTCTAAACGTTATTAACTCTTTGAAAATTAATTTTTTAAATTAATTTTCTTAATCTTATGCAATTTAAAACTAAAACATATTATCCCTTATTATTTCTATATTTACTATTTACAGTAAGTAGTAGAATAGAAGCTCAAAATGAAACTAATAATTGGTTTTTTGGTGGAAATTCCGGAATACACTTTAATGAAGATATTGTTTCTTCTATAAGTGGAAATATGGATACTCCTGCAGGTTGTTCTAGTATTTCAGATGATAATGGAGATTTACTTTTCTACACTAATGGAAATACAATTTGGAATAAAAACCATCAGATTATGGATAATGGCGAAGGTTTATATGGTGAAGTTGATAATGTTCAAACTTCTATTATTATTCCAAAACCAGATGACCCCACAACCTATTATGTTTTCGTAACTAAAGAAACGAATAGTTATGTACCAATTATAATTAACAGCGGTGTTTTTTATTCTGAAATAAAAATTACTCCTCAAAATCCTTTAGGAATTGTTACCGTTAAGAATGAACGAATAACAGTAAATGCAACTGCTAGATTGGCAGCTATTTATCATTATGAAAGTAATTCATATAGGCTTATTTGCTTAACTAAGTCTAATCAACTTGACTTCAAAATTTTTACAATTACTAACCAAGGGCTTCAATTTACTCCTGTTATTTTGAATTTAACTGAAAATATTGGATCTTTTGGCGCTATGAAAATTTCACCAAACGGAAAATTTTTAGCAGTAGCAGATAATTTAGACATGTATATTTACATATATGAGTTTGATGTTACAACTTTAACTTGTACGCCTTATCTTACTTTATCTACATTTCCTAAATTTGGACTTGGTGTAAGTCCTTATGGAATAGAATTTTCTCAAGATTCTAATAATTTTTACTATGCAGGAGATAATTATGTAGTGCAATATCAGTTTACCTCAAGAGATAGTATGGAAATTGTTGATGCCTATATAATGAATTGTCCAAAGGCTAGATCGTTACAGTTAGGAAGAAATGGTAAAATATATGTTGCTAGCGAAAATAATCCATTTTTAAGTGTTATTCATGAACCAGAAAAATATGGTGAAGCTTGTAACTTTGAAAGCAATGCGGTAAGTGTTAGCCCTACTATTTCCAAAAAAGGATTACCAATTTTTGTTTCTTCCTTTTTAAGAAATAGAATCGTTATCCCAGATGATTGTATATCAAAATCCTTTCATTTTAAATTAGATGCGTATGGTCCTATTACCAGTGTAAATTGGGATTTTGGTGACAATTCAACTTCAACAGAATTAGAACCCATTCATAATTACAGTCAGCCAGGAATATATCAAGTAAAAGCAGTCGTTGTATTAAATAATAAGACAATTCCTCTGTTTAAAGAACTAGAAGTATTCCCTTTACCGAGCTTGCCAGAGAACACTATTTTAACGCAATGCAATGATGATGCTTTTTCATTTTTTAATTTAGAAAATATTAAAGATTATTTAAGTTTTTCAAATTCTAATTTTGTCTTTCAGTTTTATAATACTGAAGATGATGCCAATAATGATTTAAATCCAATTCCTAATCATCAAAATTATATAAACACAAGCAATCCGCAAGAAATTTTCGCAAAAATTATTAGTGATAAAGGATGTTCTATTATCACTAGTTTTTTTATTGAAAATAGGCAATCCCAATCTCCAAATGTAGAAAGTATTTACACTTGTGAAGATTCAGATAATGTAATAGGGGATTTATTTGGTAGATTTAATTTGGTTTCAAAAAAAGAGGATTTAATAAATGAACTTGGTATTCCTTCTACTTATCGTATCAATTTTTATAGAAGTCAACTGGATGCGCTAACAAAATTAAATGTACTTGATAGATACCCCGTTTTACCTTCCATGACAATTTGGGTTCGAATAGAAGACGAGAGTTTTAATTGTTATGGAATAATTTCTTTTCAAGCAGTTGTGAATGACCCCATTGAATTTGATTTGGAAACCTTTTACACTATTTGTGAAAACACTGATACACCTCTAATCATTGATGGTGGTGGAAATAATAGTACTTGGGAATGGAAAAAAACTACAGGAGAGATTCTTTCAACAAGTAGATTTTTCGAATTGAATCAAATAGGAAATTACATTTTAAGTGTTTCCCGCTTTGAAAATGGATTGGTTTGTAACCAAGATAAACGTTTTACGGTTTTAAAAGCTGTAATTCCACAATATCAATCTATTAATGCTGAAAACGGACAATTATCTGTAGTAATGCAAGGGCAAGAAAATTATATGTACTCCCTAAATGGGGTTGATTATTATGGAAATGGTAATACTTACACCTTTACCAACTTGGAACCCAGTGTATACTATTTGTTTGTGAAAGATAAAAATGGATGTGAAAATAGGATTCTTTCAGATATAATATTACTTAATTATCCTCCTTTTTTCACCCCTAATAATGACGGTGTAAATGATAAATGGCGAATTGATGGTCCTCTTGCATTGCAATATTCAAGTGCCAATGTGACTATTTATGATCGATATGGGAAATTAATTTATACTTTCGATTCGATGAGTTCACAAGCAGGTTGGGATGGATTATATAATAATTTACCTTTACCCGCATCCGATTATTGGTACCAACTTATTTTAACTTCCTTCAATGGAGAAACATCACAAAAAAGAGGTCATTTCAGTTTAAAGCGATAATGAATTATATTCTATAACAGTTTTAATTTCTATTTTTTATTATATATTTGTATATACAAATGTTTGTTTTGAATCGAATTAATTTTATTAAAATAATTACAGGAGGAATCATTATGTCTAATGTCAATTCGTTTTATAATTGGTCCAGCTCTTTATTGGAAATAGATCAGAAAATGCCTGTTTTATTTATAGGTCATGGTTCCCCTATGAATGCAATTGAAGATAATGAGTTTTCAAAGCGTTGGCAGCAAATGGGACAAGAAATACCAAAACCGAAAGCAGTAATAGTGGTTTCTGCTCATTGGTTAACCCAAGGAACAGCTATCACCGCCATGTCTCAGCCTAAAACAATTCACGATTTTGGAGGTTTTCCACAAGCTTTGTTCGATGTACAATATCCCGCACCAGGAGATCCCAATTTGGCAAATGAAATTCAAAAAATGGTTACCAATCCATCCTTAGTTTTAGATCATGAATGGGGTTTGGATCATGGAACTTGGTCTGTAGTGAAACACATGTATCCCAATGCTGATATTCCTATTTTACAACTTAGTATCGATTATCATAAACCAGCCATGTATCATTACGAATTGGCAAAGCAATTATTGTCTTTACGAAAAAAAGGAGTATTAATTATAGGTAGTGGAAATATGGTTCACAACTTGCGAATGGTAGCTTGGAACAAATTAAATGAGCCAGAATACGGTTATGATTGGGCTTTGGAAATGAATACCATTTTTAAACAAAAAATTAGTATGGGAAATCATTTGGACTTAATTGCTTACAATAAACTTAATAAATCAGCTAGTTTAGCTATTCCAACTCCAGATCATTATTATCCATTATTGTATATTTTAGCTTTACAAACAAATACTGATGAGGTAGTTTTTTTTAATGATAAAGCCGTAGGTGGTTCTTTAACCATGACTTCGGTAAAAATTGGTTAAGTAACTTTTGTTATAAATTATTGTTGCGTACCAATAGCCCAATAATTTCCTGCAAAATCATAAAAAGAACCTCTTAAATCTGGATCTCCTTCTTTACGAATAGGGACTTCAATACTTTGACAACCTTGATCTATTGCTTTTTGATAGGTCTCCATGGCATTTGGAACATACACATGTAACATACTGGTATGTGCTTTATAATTTTCTGTACTGTTGCTAATCATAAGCACACTATCTTCTATTTGCAATTCAATGTGAGCAATAGTTCCATTTTCATGATCAAAACGTCTTAAAGTGGTAGCGTTAAATACAATTTTTAGCAAATCCACTAATTTTTGCGCCTCATCTACAATTAAATAAGGGGATAAAGAATTGTAATTTTCTGGTTTATAGACTTTCATAAAATACTATTTTCTTTTAAAAATATGATTTTATTCTTCATCTTCAATAGTAAATGGATAATCGCCAAATAAACTCGATAAGCGTTTGATTTGGTATACTTTACTTGTGTATTTGTTAGACAACGCGATTAGGGTAACCGTATCTTTTTTTAAAGTAATATAGGATGTTTTATTTCCGTGCCACCAGCCGTTATGATAAAACATGGTTGTACCATCTTCCCATTCTCTTAATCGAATGCCTAATCCATAATTGTTAACGCCTTTTCTTTCGTAACTATACCCTTTATAAGCCTTTGATTTAATGTCTTTACTTAAAAAATCATCGGAATACGTGGCCAAATCTAATTTTAAAAGGTCTCTTGGCGTAGAATAAATATTTTTATCTCCATAAACACCATCTTGAAAATTACATGGAATTTCTTCCCAAGTACTTTTATAATTTTTGCCCACACTATCTTCTTGTTTTTTAATTTCGAATACAAATGTATCTTTCATTTGTAACGGTTCAAATAATAAGGTTTTCATCGCTTCAGGAAAGGGAAGTTGGGTTACTTTTTCCACGATTAAAGCCAAAAGGGCATAGTTGGTATTATTATAACTAAATTTAGTATTTGGTATAAAATCCAAAGCTACTTTTTTAGAAGAAATTATATTTAGTATATCCTTGTTTGTTAAAGTTTTAGATTTGTCCCAAA
Organism: Flavobacterium sp. NRK F7; assembly: GCF_024054195.1. Taxonomy (GTDB): domain Bacteria; phylum Bacteroidota; class Bacteroidia; order Flavobacteriales; family Flavobacteriaceae; genus Flavobacterium. Next base: position 2,065,474 of record NZ_JAMXLB010000001.1, read on the forward strand.
GGGTATCATTATCTGTAAAATAAAGATAATTGGGCAAACCACTTCGATGGGTTAATAAAGAAGTTACCGTAATATCCTTATAAGGAAATTGGGGATAAAAATGGGTTAAGGTAGTTTCTAAAGTTAATTTTTTTGCATCTATTAACCGTAAAATAAGGGTTGCGGTCATTACTTTACTTATAGAAGCCAAATGAATCGATGAAGAAGCGGTCATTTTTTCTTTTTTATTGTAATTCGAGTAACCCGAATATTTTTCAAATAAAATGTGACCATTTTTGGCTACTAGAAAAGAGCCACTAAAGTTGTCGATATTAATATTTTCATCATAAAAATTAGATATTGCTTTCTTTTTATTTTTGATATAGGATGCGTCTAACGGATTAAATTGAGGTAAAACAAGGGTGTCTTTTTTAATTTCTTTTTTTTCAGAAATAGGTGGAGTAATTTCTTTTTTACAAGATAAAATGGTAAGAGTTAACAGAAATAAAAAAAGTCTATAATTCATTCTTAGTAGGTATAATTTTAATATTTGGATTTGATTTTTGTAGGATTTCTAAAAATTCAACTTGATTTTCAGGTGAGATATAAATTTCGTCATAAGTATTATAACTTATAATTAGTCCTTCGTGACTTAATGCTAATTTTAACATAACAGGTACCAAAACCCCTTTATGAGGTTTAATATTTTTAATAGTAGCTATTGCAATTTTCTTTTGAAAAGGTCCTGATTTACAATATAAATGTGTTTTGTCAATACTGTATTCTGTATCAAATAAGATCCAAGCCAAGAAAAATAAGGCAGCTAAATTAATAGAAACTACTATTATGAAAGAAGTTAAATCATTACAATAAAAGATTGGAATAGTAGCTAGGATAAGAATAAAAAAAACAAAACCAAAAATGATTTTATTGGCGGTACTAATGCATGATTTATAAATCATTTTATATTCCTAAATTCTTTTTAGTTTTTTTATCAATACCGTCCTTATGAAGCAATACGGAAATGGCTTTTAATTTTAGGTATGCTTGACTCATATATATAAAACCTCCATTTTTCACTTTCTTTTCATCAGTTCCCCAAGAATTTTTTACTTTATAATACAAAGTACCATTTTGATCTTTCATAATTCCAACTATATGCATTAAATGATCATCGGTAGTATTGTAGTTTTCAAATTCTTGTTGGCGAAATTCAGGGGTTATTTTCTTTTCAGCAATTAGTTCTTTAAGTCCTTTTTCAGTATCTTCTATTTTTTCTGGCACAAAAGCAATTCCATTTTTTGCAGAAAACGTACTTTCAGAAACATCACAATCTAAGGCTAAGGTATATCCTTTTTCTAAGGCATAATTTATAGTAGTAATCCATTCGTCTAATGGTACATTATACATGCTGCCATTAGAAAAATTATCAGGAATGTTTAAAATGAAAGCTTCATAATAAGGTTGATGTGAAAAAGAGGTTAAGGTAACATAATTAGAAGGTTCAATTTTTGTCATTTCCATAAAACTCTTAGGAGAATATTTTTGTCCTTCATAAGTAAAAGAAGTTGGAATTTTACCTAAATAAACATCTAAAACGGCATCAATAGCACTTTTCCAATGATTGGAAAGTTGTTTGCCAGGATTGGATACGTATGTATTTACCATTGCTTCCAATACTGCTACTAATTCTGCGTGATTGTGTATTTTTTCTTCTTCAGATAAACCGCTATAAGTAGTAACAGGTACTAATCCATTTGAGGCAACACTTTTTATGACATCATGACTTAAACCACCTTCACTAAATTGAGCTTTACCTTGTCTCATTATAAAGTTTTCCGCTTTTTTAGGATAGGTAGTTCGTACCTGATACATTTCAGATAAATCAATTCTTTTTCCTGTTAAGCGAATAATTTCAGATTCCAAAAAGGATGAAGTTGAAAAACTCCAACAAGTTCCCGTTTTATCCTGAGAGATTACAGGAAGGCAATCGATATTGATAACCTCTTGGAATTCATAGTTTTGTGCATGAACGGTAAAGACTCCTATACTTAAAAGGATTCCTAAGTATAATTTTTTCATGATAGTATTTGTTTTGTTAGTGCAATATAATGCAAAAAATGAATTATTTTTACCTAAAATTAGATAAAATTGAAAGGAAAAATTAACTTCTACTTGGATTTTATAAAATAACAAATACAATAAATTATTAGAAATGAGTACTATAAACTGGAAAACTGCTTTAGAATTTGAAGATATTACGTATAAAAAATGTGATGGGGTAGCTCGTATCGCCTTCAATAGACCTGATGTGCGTAATGCTTTTCGTCCAAAAACAACAAAAGAATTAATTCAAGCCTTTTATGATGCTCAAGAAGACACTTCTATTGGAGTGGTTTTACTTTCTGCTGAAGGCCCTAGTTCTAAAGATGGTATTTGGTCCTTTTGTAGTGGAGGAGATCAAAAAGCGCGTGGACACCAAGGATATGTAGGAGAAGATGGCTATCATCGTTTGAATATTTTAGAAGTACAACGAATGATTCGCTTTATGCCAAAGGCTGTAATTTGTGTAGTTCCTGGTTGGGCTGTAGGTGGTGGACATTCCTTACATGTAGTTTGCGATTTAACTTTAGCAAGTAAAGAACATGCGATTTTTAAGCAAACGGATGCTGATGTAACTAGTTTTGATGGCGGTTATGGATCTGCTTATTTAGCTAAAATGGTAGGTCAAAAGAAAGCAAGAGAAATTTTCTTTTTAGGAAGAAATTATTCAGCACAAGAAGCTTTTGAAATGGGAATGGTAAATGCAGTTATTCCACATGCTGAATTAGAAGATACGGCTTATGAATGGGCTCAAGAAATATTAGCTAAGTCGCCTACATCAATTAAAATGCTAAAATTTGCCATGAATTTAACAGATGATGGTATGGTGGGCCAACAAGTTTTTGCTGGTGAAGCGACTCGTTTAGCCTACATGACCGATGAAGCAAAAGAAGGAAGGGATGCTTTCTTAGAAAAACGTAAACCTAATTTTGAAAAGAAATATTTGCCATAATACGGTAGTATTTTAGCTCTCTTTAAGAATTTTAGAAAGTAAATGTTACTGTAATTACTATGGAAGATTTTACAAATAAAACACTAAATATTTCAGCTTTACCTAAATTTGAGGAAACCCAATTACAACCTTTAGAAAAAAAGTACTTTTTTGTAATGTTGTTACAAAGAAGTTTATTTTATATAGTGTTATTAGGAGTGTTTTTGGTCGTTTATTTTATGAATGCTAAAGCCTCATTTTTAGAAGTAAAATTAGTCTATCTTTTAGGAGTTTGGAGTTTTTTAGTATGGTTTGGGATTCTCTATTTAAGAATAAGTTTTACCAAAAAAGGTTTTGCATTACGTGAGCATGATGTAATTTTTAAATCAGGTGTTGTAAGCGAAACTACAATTATAGTAACTAATAATAGAGTGCAACACGTAGCCTTACATCAAGGATTGCTCTCTCGTTATTTTGGACTAGCTTCTATTGAATTATTTACAGCAGGAGGGAGTTCCAGTGATTTAAAAATCAATGGTTTGTTATTGGAAGATGCTAAAAAAATAAAGGAAAGTGTTTCAGAAAAAATTATTGAAATAACAGAAGAATTCAAAGAAGAAACGACAACTAACGATTCTTTAATAAATGAAGAATTGAAATTAGAAGTGGATAATGAAACAAAGTAATTTTGATTTTTCTAAACCCCAAAGGCAATCTTTAATAGGAGTTGTAGTCTTATTTGTAAATACGCTACAAAAATCAGTACGTGCGTTATGGCCAATTATTCTGGTTTATTTGTTTCAAAATAAAGCAACAACTAGTTTGTTACAAATCTATTTGGGAATTTTTGGAGTTGTTTTTTGTATTACACTTATTGCTTTTCTACGTTATTGGTTTTTTCAATTTTATATCGATTACACTAAAAAAGAGTTCGTTATTGAAAACGGTATTTTCAATAAGACAAAAACATCTATCCCTTTTCATAAAATCCAAAAAGTCACAATTGATCAAAGTTTGATTCAAAGAATTTTTAAAGTCTATAAACTAGAATTAGACACAGCAGGAAGTGATAAAAAAGAAGCCTCAATTAAAGCCATTTCTTCAGAAATGGCTTTGGAGTTAAAAAGTAGTTTAGTTCAAAATGACCTTAATAAAACGTTAGTAGAAGAAAGCCAATACCAAGAAGCTAGTTCTCCTAAATCGTCCTTTATTACTATTTCAATTACAAGTTTGTTAAAAATAGGAATAACAGCCAATTACCTAACTAGTTTTGCATATCTTATTTTGGTTTTTTCTACTATTTCTGAAAATTTAAAGCAAATCGGTAGAGAAGATGTAATAGAAAACAACATGAACCAATTAGAAAAACTACCAATTTCAAGTTTACTTTTTGGTGTTTTATTTTTCATTATAACTGCTGTGCTACTGCTAAATTTAATACTTACCGTAGTAAAATATTTTAATTTTAATATTCGAAAGGACGGTAAATCATTTGTATTAAACTATGGTTTACTAAACATCAAAAACACCATAATTAGTCCTGAAAAAGTACAAATTGTAAAATGGACGCAAAACTTTTTTCAAAAGAAATTAAACGTCAATACGATTGAAATTTTTCAAGCGTCTAGTGAAATGAAAAGAGCTAATGCTAAAGATAAAACTAAAATTCCAGGTTGTAACTGGAATGAAAAAGAACAAATAATTGCTTTGTTATTGGATAAAAAACCATCTTTTGAAAAGATTTTGTATCCCAATATTAGAAAATTAATTATTGGGATGTTCTTTTTTGTATTGTTACCTGTTTTAATAGGTTTTGGAATCAATGAAATGGCTCATCGATTTTCTCAAAATACGATAATTGTTATCATTCTTTTGTATATTTTTTTTATGGGAGTTATTTTGCTTTTTTCCTATAAAAATTATCGCTTATTTATAAGTGATGATTTTATTATGAAGCAAAGTGGTGCTTGGGATATTGATCACGAAATAATTGAGCCATATAAAATTCAAGCCGTTAAAACGCATCAATTTTTTTGGCAAAAACGGACCGATATTGGCTCAGTAGTTTTATATACTGCTGGCGGAAGAATTTCTTTTTCGACTACAAATTATACCGCTATAAAAAAAGAGGTAAATGTTTGGTTGTATAAAGTAGAAACTTCAAAACGAAACTGGATGTAATTCAAACTATAATATGATACTAATTGCAAAATATAGCATTTTTATTTTCGCTTTGTTTTTAATTTACGCAGCGTATTTAATGTTTTTTAAGCCTTATAAAACAAAGGAAATAATAGGCAAAGCAGGAAGTACGTATCTGATTAATTATGGTGAACTAGGCATACGATTTCTCATCGGAATTGCCTTTGTGTGGGTTTCAGTAATTAGTAAGTATCCGTTTTATTTTAAAATTATCGGTTATTTTTTAATGGTTTCTGCTTTAGCATTGATGGCTTTACCCATTCAAAAACACAATCAATTTTCTAAAAAAGCAGCAGCAATTTTACAGCCTATTCATTTAAAAGTATGTGCTTTGTTTTCTGTTTTATTTGGAATACTATTATTAACAGCATTTTAAAATTTATTTAAATATGAAACATTGGATTCAGGCAGCTCGTTTAAGAACTTTACCCTTATCGTTATCTGGAATTATTGTTGGTAGTGCCTATGCTTATTTTCAAGGCTTTGCAAATTACACGATTCTAACACTTGCTTTTTTTACAACATTAGGACTTCAAATTCTATCCAACTATGCGAATGATTATGGAGATGGTGTAAAAGGTACCGATGAAAATAGGATAGGAGAAAAGCGTATGGTAGCTGCCGGAGTTATTTCAGCTAAACAAATGAAAAGTGCAGTTATAAGTTTAGCTATATTGACATTAGTTTTAGCATTATCTTTAATATATGTAGCTTTTGGAAAAGAAAACTTTGTTTTAAGTATGATTTTTATTCTTCTAGGAATTAGTGCAATAGTAGCGGCTATAAAATATACAGTAGGAAGTAATGCTTATGGATATAATGGGTTAGGAGATCTATTTGTTTTTATCTTTTTTGGTTTTGTTTCGGTACTTGGTTCTAATTTTTTATTTACCAAAATGATAGATTGGAAATTGTTTTTACCAGCAACTTCTATTGGTTTGTTAAGTGTAGCCGTATTGAATTTAAACAATATGCGAGACATTGAAAATGATAAAAAAGCGGGAAAAATGACTTTGGTAGTTAAAATGGGGTTAGCTAATGCCAAAAAATATCATAATGTAGTATTGGTAATTGCTTCCATCAGTTTTATGATTTTTAACCTACTAACAAAAACCTCTTTAATCCCGATTTTATTGGTAAATATTTCAATTATAATGCATATTAATAAAGTCAATAAAGCTAAATCTTATGAAGACTTCGATCCTGAATTAAAAAAAGTAGCTTTAAGTACATTTGCTTTAAGTGTATTATTTTGGTTAACTTTAGTTTTTTTAAAATAGTTTCAAAACAACGCAATCTAAAATAACATGAAAATAACATTTTACGGACACGCTTGCTTAGGAATAGAAGTTAATGAGGTTTCAATCCTAGTAGATCCATTTATTACAGGTAACCCAAAAGCGTCACACATTAATATTGATACTTTAAAAGCTGATTTTATTTTACTAACGCATGCGCATCAAGATCATGTTTTAGATGTTGAAGCTATTGCAAAGCGTACAGACGCAGTAATTGTTTCTAATTATGAAATTGCGACCTATTATGGCAATAAAGGTTTTTCCTATCATCCAATGAATCATGGTGGGAGTTGGGATTTTGAATTCGGAACGGTTAAATACGTAAACGCATTGCACACTTCTTCTTTTCCAGATGGAACTTATGGTGGACAACCTGGAGGATTTGTAATTGAAGGTGAAAGAAAAAATATCTATATTGCTGGTGATACTGCTTTAATAATGGATATGAAATTAATTCCGATGCGTACGCAGTTGGATTTAGCTATACTTCCAATAGGAAGTAATTTTACAATGGATGTTGAAGATGCTATTATTGCTTCCGATTTTGTACAATGTGATAAAATTTTAGGTTATCATTTTGATACTTTCGGATATATCGAAATCGATCATGATGATGCAAAGCGCAAGTTTTTCGATAAAAATAAAGATTTGATGCTGTTAGAAATTGGAGAATCAATTGAACTTTAAAAAACAATGTCAATATCAATATCAATGTCAATGTCAATAACAATGTCAACATTAAATTTATTATAAACATTGAGTTTGATAGTGTAATTCAATATGAAAGCAATCTATAAAAAGCATATACTTACTTTTAAGAGACCCAGCGGTACGTCTCGAGGTGTTTTAACAGAAAAAGAGACTTGGTTTCTTATTTTGAAGGAAAACGATAGAATAGGCATAGGTGAATGTGGTATACTCAGAACACTTTCCATAGACGATCGACCCGATTATGAAGAAAAATTGCAATGGGTTTGTGAAAACATCCATTTGGGGAAAGATCAATTATGGGATGCTTTAATCGAATTTCCTTCCATCCAATTTGGAGTAGAAATGGCTTTTTTGTCTCTAGCTTCCAAAACACCGTTTGAATTATTTCCTTCTGAATTTACTTTGGGGTTAAAAAAAATGGAAATTAATGGCTTGGTTTGGATGGGAGAAGAAGCCTTTATGAAAACCCAAATTGAAGAAAAATTAACACAAGGCTTTCGTTGTATAAAACTAAAAATTGGTGCTATCGACTTTCAAAAAGAACTCGGGTTATTAGCTTTTATTCGAAACCATTTTGATGAAAAAACGGTTGAAATTAGAGTAGATGCGAACGGTGCTTTTGCTTTAAATGAAGCTTTAGATAAGTTGAATCAATTAGCTGAATATAAATTACATAGTATTGAGCAACCTATTGCAAAAAATAATACTGACACTATGTCAGAACTCTGTAAAAAAGCGCCTTTAGACATTGCTCTAGATGAAGAGTTAATAGGCGTATTTGGGAAGGCTGCAAAAACGAATTTACTAAAAAAAATCCAACCCCAATATATTATTTTAAAGCCGAGTTTAATTGGCGGCTTCAAAGGTACTTTAGAATGGATTGCGATTGCAGAACAATTGAATATTCAATGGTGGATTACCTCAGCATTAGAAAGTAATATAGGTTTAAATGCGATTACACAATTTACCTATACTTTACAAAACCCGTTACCACAAGGATTAGGTACAGGTGGTTTGTATACCAATAACTTCGATTGTCCTTTAGAAATTATTCAAGGAAGTATTTATTATAATGTTGATAAGAATTGGCAACTCAATGGAATACTATCATAAAAAGAGCCCGTAACTAGTTACGGGCTCTTTTTAATTATTTCGCATTGTAATAGTTTATACTATTTTATTTATTTGTTTTCTGTGTCGATGTCAACTTCTGTTTTTTTCTCTCCATCTTTAGTTGAAAACTCAACACCATCATTACTGATACTTAATGAAGTTCCGTCATTTTCTTCCGGTTGTTTCTCTTTTTCGATTACAACGGTTTCCGTCTTTTCCACTACTTGTGGCTCTTCGTTTTGCTCTTTACAACTTACACTTGCTAAAATAACCAAGGAAGCTATAATTACTGTTACTTTTTTCATTACTATTTGTTTTTAAAATTATAAGTGCAAGATACCTTGGTTTTGGTTCTTAGCTCTTATTTCTTTTTTTTACATTGTTATATAATTCCCATTTTACTCGTATTGTTGATGTTAAGAAAACTTATATGATTTAAAAGATTAATTAGAATAATGTATTTTTGTACTCCAAATACAAAACCATGTTTCGATTAAAATTACCAACCGACCCAAGATGGGCTAATATTGCTGAAGGAAATCTTGAAGAGATTCTTACGGATCATGCTTGGTGCGAACAAAAAGCAGCTTCTAATGCGATTATGTTGATTACTATGTTACCCGAATTTACTGAAATTACAACAGAACTGACCAAAATTGCTAAAGAGGAATTGGATCATTTTGAACAAGTTCACGAAATTATAAAGGCAAGAGGTTGGGTTTTAGGTCGGGAACGAAAAGACAGTTATGTAAACGATTTGTTTAAATTTATGAAACCAGGCAATCGCAAACATATCATAGTGGAGCGTATGCTTTTTGCAGCCATGATTGAAGCCAGAAGTTGCGAGCGATTTAAAGTTTTATCTGAAAACATTAAAGACCAAGAATTAGCCACTTTTTACAGGGAATTAATGATTTCTGAAGCCAATCATTATACGGCATTTTTACAATTTGCACACGATTTAGCAGAAAATGGCTACGATGTAAAAAAACGTTGGGAAGAATGGTTGGAACACGAAGCGAAAGTAATTGCCAGTTACGGAACAGGTGAAGCAATACATGGGTAGTTTTTAACTAACGGTTCTCAGTTTACAGTTTTTAACGTAGCTTTCACCAACAACTAATCCCTAATTCCCATTCTTCAATGCAATCCATTTACTCATATATTTGGTGCTTTGCAAAGTTTGATGTTGGAATACTTGACCTAAAAAATTCTGAAGGCGATGTTGTTTCAGATGTTGATTTAAGTGATTGACTTTGGTAATAAATTCGGTTTCAAATAAAGCTTTTGTAAATCTTTGGTTAATAATTGCAATTCCATTGGATTGTGCTTGGTTCCAAAAAAACTCATTATGATATAGGTCAATGGCTTTCTGTACAAACTCCTCTTCGGTTTGGGTAATGTATCCATTCCAGTTCAAATTACCAGGCATTCCTTCTGCGCCCACAGATGTAGTTACATTGGGTAAACCCAATTGCATGCTTTCTAATAATTTTCCTTTTAAACCCGCTCCATATGGAATAGGGGCCAATAATACTTTTGCCGTATTAAAAACATTTTTTACACTTTCTGCACGTCCTTTTATTAAAAATCCTTCTTTTTCGTGATGCAATTGTTTGGCTTTTTCAGTTGTATACGAACCGTAAACATGCAATTCAGCTTCAGGAAGGGCTTTTTTAATCGATTTCCAGTATTTTTTGAGTTGGAGCACTGTTTGCCAATTCGGTTCGTGTAAAAAGTTGCCTATGCTTATAAAATGACTTCTTTCAGAAAATGGAGGTATTTCATTTGTAAAGTTTTCTGAAATGGGTTCCACCAAAAATGGCAAATACTTCAAAATAGATGAATTGACTTGAAAGGTTTCAGTAAGTAACTCCATTTCGTATTCGGAAATAATTAAATTCAAATCACAACGATGCATCGCTGCAAATTCTCTTTTAAAAATATCTGAGAGGTAATCTTCAAAAACCAATTCCCTGTTTTGTTTGTATGCTGTTTCTCTGGCTTTTCTTAAAAAGTGTACATCTTCTGTATCTAAAATTCGCAAAGCATCAGGACATTGTTCGGCTACTCTCCAACCGTATTGTTCTTCCATCATAAAGCGATCAAAAAGGACAATAGAAGGTTGTAAAGTTTGGATTAAAGTATCAAAACTATCTTGATTCAATTCAATCGAATAACAATCAATATGTTGCGATTCTAATGGGAAACTAAACTCTGATTTTTTTGCAGAAGATAAAAAACTGATGTTATAATTGTCTTTTTGAAATAAGGCAATGAGTTCTAACATTCGACTTCCTGCAGCAGTTGAATTCGGTTCGGGCCAAACGGTTCCTATGATGACAAGATGTTTTTGCATAAGGCAAATTTAAAATTTAGAACGTAGAATTTAGAAGGAAATGAATATTTTTTTGTGATTCGTAATTCGTAATTGATAATTCGTAATTTTGGAACTATAATTTATTTCCATGTCATTTTTTACCTATTGTCCGAATTGCAAATCCACGCATTTTACTTTTGAAAACAATTTTAGATTTCAATGTCACGCTTGTGATTTTGTTTATTATCATAATATTGCTGCTGCAGTTGCTGTTATTTTTACATTTGAAGACTCGGTTTTGTTTACGATTCGAAATGTGGATCCGGATAAAGGCAAACTTGATTTACCAGGTGGTTTTATCGATCCTAAGGAAACTGCAGAAGAAGCGGCTTGTAGAGAAATTAAAGAAGAATTAGGAATTACAGTAGCACCAAACGATTTAAAATACATTACCACGTCACCCAACGATTATTTGTATAAGAATGTACCGTATCGCACGATGGATATCTTTTACGAATGTCCCTTAGTTTCCAAAACGGTTTCTGTCACTGCTAAAGACGAAATCCAAGACTTAATTTGGATCAATAGAAAACAAATTGACTTAGAAAAAATTGCTTTTACTTCTATTCGAAAGGTGATTGAAATGCATTACAAAAAGTAATTATTTGTATAAGGGAATAATTTTACGTTCCAAAAATAATCTTTCATAGTCTTTTACTTGAAACTTTTGCATGGTTTCTATTTCGTCTTCATCAATACCAAATAATATAGCACCCGAAACTTCATATTCTCTGATACTATCTAGTTTAATACTAATTTTTTTATTCTCGTTTTCTTTTAGGCTAACGATATAAGTTATTTCTGTATCAGTATCTTTTAAATATAGGCTAGTATAGTAATAAATAGAATCTATTTCCTTTAATTCCATTTTTGCAATGAGAGAATCTTTAGCTTGTGAAATTTGAATTTCTAAATTAGAAGATTGATGAACTATACCATATTGTTTGGGTAATGAAGTTGCAATAAAAGCAAAGGAACAAAGATATATAATTGCAGGTTTTGTTGTTTTGGGTAAAAGGATAATGGTTTTTGTTGGGTTAAACCAATACCAATAGGAGAGTGGTACTATGGCTAATGCATATAAATCGGTATAATCAACGGTTCTATTTATTCCAATACCAATACTTTGAAACCATTGTAATAAAGGTTCAATTCCTTCCCATTTCCAAGTGATAAAAAGTAAAACTGAGACGACATAATTCAATTTCACTTTTTTGGGAAATACTAAACTTATAAAATAAGGGAATGCAAACAAACCCGCAACATCAGACAATTTGCCTGTAATAGCATTATGAAAAGTTGCTTTTAGAAAAAAATCATTAAGGAGTAAAATTCCTACAGCAAGTAAAAAGAAAAAGCGGAAATGTTGTTTGTTAACATCCATTATAAAATTTAATTAACCGAATCCTTTTTTTGTGTCACAACGGGTTTTGGTTTAGCAACGGGTTGCGTTACTACTGGTTTAGTAGTTCCTACTGTACCTGTAACAGGAATTAAAATTTCAGTAATAAATTCAGAAGGTTGACTGGTAACAGCACGCCCCTTTTTATGTATTTCTGTAATGGAATTGTTTTTATCCAATTGATACACTTCGTTTTTCGCAATAAAGTCGAGTGCTTTTTTCCAAGCTTCTTTTCTATGGTAATAACTTCCTTGTAGTGTAATTTTTAAGGCTTGGTATTCTTCTTGAAAATGTCCAGTGATATCACTTAAAGGTGTAGTTAAAATTTCTTCTTCAATAGGAATACAAGCAGCAAAATACAAAGGTTCGTTTTCTAAATTCCAAGAGTTAAATTGGATAAACGGTTCTCCATTTTTTACAATGTCATTTTGTTTTACAAATTGTTGTACTTTGTTCAAAGCATCATTCGTTTTAATGGAAAATTCAGCCAAACTAGAAGAATTTTTGTGTTGAATATAATAACTGGCTTGAACTTGAATAATACCGTTCAATAAAATATTATAACTGCTTAATTCATTTACTAAAAAATCGTTAATATCTTCTAACCCTTGTTCAATTTTTGAAGTGTAGATAAATTCATTACCGCCTTTTAAGAAACTAAAAAACTTTTCTTTAAACGATAAATCTCCTTTGATGCCCCAGGTAACTTTGGTAGCTCCATTTGCCTCTTCAAATTTCCAGTATAAATCGTATTTTTTGTCGTTTTCTTCCCTAGACTGAAAAATAGAATCTAAAGGAAAAACTCTTGTGGTAGTAATTTTAGTAGTATTCCAAGACAAACTAGCACCTTCTCCAAAACTAATTTCGGAAATGGTAACTTTTGATTTAGGCGTTAAATCCGGATGCCAACTTGGCCAGTTTTTATAATCGTTTATGTACTGATAGACAGTGTTTCTCGGACTTGCAATTGTTTTTTCACTATGGTAATTAAATTGATTCGGTTGGGTAGCTATAAAAACAATAAAGGCAATAGATAATAGTAATAAAAGTAGAAAAATATATTTTGCTATTCTCATTGTTATGGAAAATTTGTGGTTCTCCAAATATATAAAATTAATCTTTCAAATAGAATTTTATAAAAAATAATAAACCTATAAACAGCAAAAAGCCAAATAAAATCCAGTAAATGCCTCTATATTGTGATTTTAATTCTTTTAGATCTTTGCGATACACATAAATCATGGTTGCTATAAAGACAATTACAAAAAATAAAGCAAAATACCATTGACCTGTTGAAAACATAATTATAAATTTTTTACAAAAGTAAGAAATGAAAAAAGCAATTAAATACATTTACCAAAATAAAATGGAATAAAAATGAAAAAACAATTAGACGCTGTGGCTTTATTTCACACAACTTATGGTTTAGGTGTTAGTAACGAATTGAAAGCTGATCTAGGCGAGAAAAAGAACCAATTGCGCTTCGAATTAATGAAAGAAGAAAATGAAGAATATTTAGAAGCAGTTCAAAATAATGATATAGTTGAAATTGCTGATGCATTAGGTGATATGTTATACATTCTTTGCGGCACCATTTTGGAACATGGTTTGCAACATAAAATCGAAGAAGTATTTGACGAAATTCAAAGAAGTAATATGAGTAAACTAGGTGAAGATGGTAAACCCATTTATAGAGAAGATGGTAAAGTAATGAAAGGACCTAATTACTTTAAACCAAATTTCGAACCTATTTTGAAATAATTAGGTTTATTTAGGAGCACTTATTTTGCATTTATAAGAAAACGCCACCCGCTATCCGTTGTATCTTTTTTATTTTTCTTTTGCAACTAATTTATTATCCATGTAAAAGAAAAATAAAAAAGGATGCCACTACTATCGGGGCTCAATTGACGATTTGTTTTAAAGTTGTTAATTTTACCAAGGACCATTCTTGGTCACTGGAATAAAAGTTCCATTTTCCAATCGGGAAGCACCACCAAATCCTACCAACCATAATCTTTCTTTTTGATCTTTGTAAATTTCAAAAGGTACAGGTCTTTTAATACCTTCTTTTTGCTGAAATTCTTTCAGTTTTGTGCCATCAAAGGTATATAAAAAATGTTGGTTGGCAACAATCCAAATCGTTCCGTCTTTAGCTTCAGTAACACTTCCTATTCCTTTGCCAATTTCAATTTTTCCACGAGTTAGATTTTGGACAACACCCTTTTGTACAACATACAAACCTTCTTTGGTAGAAATCCATAAATTGCCTTTACTATCTTCAAAAAGCTTAGTTACAAAAGGGGTTGTAATACCGAATTGTTTTGATTCGTTTACCAATTGATTATCGGTATAAGAAAAAAGACCTGCATTGGAAGCAATCCATATTTTTCCGTTATGATCTTGTAAAATAGCATGTATCATTTTGGTACTGGAAATACCAACAGAGGTGTCTTTCACACCTTCAGGCAATTCTAAAGGAGTAAATGTTGTACCATCAAAAATACAAAGGCCATTAATCGTTCCAATCCATATTTTATCTTGTGCATCAACCGCAATACACCAAGTATCATTACTAATCAAACCATCGGATTTGTAATAATTATGAACCGTTTCTCCCTTAATACTACTAACACCATCCGTATGTGCTATCCAAATCGTCCCGTCTTTTGCTTCAGAAAACGCTTTAACCGTAACTCCTTTTCCCGTTTCACTTTGAATGCCAACCATAGGCAACAACATGGTATTGTCGAATTTAAAAGCACCGCCTTCACCACCAAACCACAAATTTCCTTTGCTATCTTGAAAAATGGTGCGCACCACTTGACTAATAGGACCGTTATTTACAAAAGAAAAGGGAGCCGTGTTTTTTGGCGTAACTATTGGTTCTTTTTTTATGGAATCTGTTGCGTTTTCTTTCATTAGGGACTCCTTTTTGTTCTGTCCTGTACACGATTGCAAAAGAAAGGGGAGAAGTAGCGTGTATAAGAGAATATTTTTGGTCATTGTATTTTCTTTTTTTAAATGATTTAAGCATTAAAGACTAAAGCTTGTAAGTGTATGAATTTGCGGTCTTTATTGTTTATCCAATGTTTTCTTTTGATTGTCAAAATCTTCTAAACAATCTTCTAAAACAGTCCCTTTTGTGTGTACACATTCGCAAAATGCATTTGCAATTGTTTCATATTTTGTAGAGGCATATTGTTTCTTACAATCAGACAAAGAGTTTCTAGGCATAATATCAAATCCTTTTAAGAAAATAAAAATGGTAAGTACAAAAACAATTCCCACAACCAAAAAGAACAAAAAAGGAAACCGATTACTATATTTTTCTGGCTTTTTTACAATACCAAAATCTGGAATATTTTTAAAAGGCAAAAGATATTTTAAACGATCATAGTTCCAAACTAGTAGATAGAGATTCGCTAAAACCATTAAAGGAGAAGTTACAAAAGAACCTTCGAACCGCACAGCTAAAGAAAGAATGCAAATATTTATAATAATTGGAAAATAGAGAACTGCACCTAAAGTTACTGTTCTTGGGATTAATAATAATACTGCTGCTAGAATTTGCGCAATTCCGATAAAAGAATAGTAATATCCTGTATGATGTAAAGCGGTTAGATAGGCTCCCATTGGATGAATTTCGGATAAACCACTAGCAAATCGTTCATCTAGTACTTTTACGATTCCCGCGACAATAAACGCATAGGCTAAAAGAAACCGACAAACAATAGAAAAGTACCAATACCATCTATTCTGTTTTGCTTTTAAATAAAACTGGTCAAATTTTGATAATGTGTTCAATTGCATTAAGATGAATTTAGATTTTAGTTAGTTGTTCATTACCATAACCACAACTAGCACAGTATTTTGCTTGAGGTGTTCTAAAGGGTTTAGTACACTTTGGGCAATCCATACCATACTGACTGCTTACATGGTGAAAAATGGCATTTGGATTGGGTTCATATACACCTGTTAGCAAACGATACATTTCAACAAAATATCTAAATCGTTCAAATGTCTCCAAATGTTCTAGCCATATATAATTTGTACTATTTCTTTTAATTAATTCTTCTTCGACAACTTTTTTTCCACCAAATAAAGCTGCTTGACACAAACTGAATTCGGCATCAGAAAGCATTTTGACTTTCGTATTGCAACGCCAACAAAATTTTTCTTCCATATAAAATTTTACTCCGTTTTTTTAATTATTACATTCTGATAGTTATAAGGAATTTCAATGTTTTCTTGATCAAAACGTTCTTTAATAGAGCGTAATAAATCACAATACATCGTAAAACCATTAAACATATGATCGGAATAGGCCCAAACACTCAACTTTACAGCCGAATTTTCTAAAGCGGTTACTCTCGAAACAACTTCCGGTACGTTATTTTCTTTTTCTTCTGGAGTACGAATGTCAATGTGCAAAGGGTGTTTCAAAACTTCTTCTTCCATTATTTGTAAGGCTTTGCCAATATCTGCCGTATAACCAATCCCAATTTCTATAATTTTACAAACCTTAGAATCATTTAAGTTGGAATTCACAATCACATTGGAACTAATAACCGAATTAGGAACCACAATTCGATTATTTTCAATATCTCTGAGTACGACTTGTCTTAAATTAATTTCTTCCACAATACCTGTATAAGTATCGTTAAAGGTAATTCGGTCATTCAACTTAAAGGGTTTGAACAAAACAATTAGAAAACCACTCATAATATTACTTAAAGCTTGTTGGGATGCCAAACCCGCAATAAGAGATAAAATACCAGCTCCTGCTAATATCGAATGGCCTAAAATTTTCATTTCAGGTATTTGTACCAAAGCGAAGGAAATCCCAATAATAAAAATGATAACCGTGATTAACTTGGTCGCAAAGAGATAACTCGTAGGATCTATATGTTTGGTCGCAATCAGTCGGTTGATTTTTCTTCGCGATATAAATTTAAATAGCAAAGCAAAACAAGTGGTTAAACCTATAATAATTCCAATAATTACTAGGGTTTTAAAATCCGAAAAGAGGGATTGTATCATAAGTGCTGGTGCCAATAGTTGTATATTCACTAAGGGTTAATTATAAAATTATGATTGTGTTTTTAAAGCGTATCCTTATACCATTTATCTTCTTCAGGAAAACCATATTTTTTAGTATTAATTTTCCATTGTTCGTCTTCTTTTTTGAACACAAATTGGTCTTTCATATCTATTTGTTTGCCTTTTTTAAAATAAACTTCTACAACCGCACGAAGTTTAGACTTCATGATAAATACATATTTTGTATTAGGATGCTTAACATATTCGTATCGGGTTGGCTTACCCAAAGAGCCACTACCTTCATCAGTAGGTTTCAAACTAATTCCGTTTTTAATTTCTCTTCTTCGAAGCTTGTATTCCTCCCATAATTCATCTTGACCTGGTTGTACTTGATTGGGTTCTTTAGGGTTTCTTAAGGCTTCATTTCTTATGAAAATTTCTTCCTCTAATAAATGTAATTTTTGTAAATTAGTAAGTAAAAGATGTACAATCTCATCTGCAAAAGGTTGAAATGGTTCTGGTGTTTGACTCAAATCAATTACTAAAGGCTGTGCTATTTCAGTCTTAGTACGGTTTTCATCTTGTTTTTTTCTTCCGAATAGTTTGTCAAAAAATACCATTTATAAAATCAAATAATTTGTAAAAAGTACAAGTAAGTTTTAATCTGTATTTTCAAATATACACTAATTCATGTATTTAACCAATTGAAATTATAGAGTAACTTTAAAGTAGTATTCCATTTTCAAAATGGAATAGGTAAGTAGCATATTCTTCTCCTATTGTTTCCAACTATTCTATTTTATAAATGGAATCTTTTTTGCTACGATTGTCGCTATAAATGCATGAATTACACCAAAGAACATGCACACGCAAGTATAAACCAAACCTCTCCAAACTGAATTCATTTGCATAATTTTTATAGAGTCAGCCGTATCACGAGCATCAACTGTTGCTACAGGATTGCTAATTGTCTGTTCTTTATACTCAATTATTTTAGAAGCCAGTTCAGGATCAATATAACCATTTAGTATAACAATATAAATAGTATACATTAAACCACTAATAAGTCCTGAAAACAACCCAATAAGTAAGGTTTGCTTATAGGAAAAGGATAAAGGATTCAATTTTTTAAATTGGAAAATAGCATAAAAGATTGTCATGGTAAAAATTCCCCAATATACATAACTTAGTGTTTGATTATCTCTAAGTATCATACCTGTTTTGTATCGTATGATTCCAATACTGATTACGACAATTCCTAATAAACTACCATAAATTAATCCTGTTTGTAACGAATTTTTATTTGATTTCATTTTTGATTGATTTTGTCTCATTAGACAAAAGACAATCTGTTTTGTTACAGTATATTATAAACAAGATAGGTAACTAAAAGAATTGATTTTTCGTTTGATAACATACTTGGATAGTGGTATAGTTGATTTGATTGGTAACCGTCATTTTAAAACATCCAATAATTGATTGTCTTATTCTTCCGATTGATTTGAGGACATTTTTTCCCAAGCTTCCATTGTCATCACCACAAATTGATCCGATTTACAATCCCATAGGGAAACATATTTTTTTGAAATGACAATATTGGACTCCCAATCGGTAAATTTTTCATACAACATGGTGGTACAAATATCGGTGGCTGTCATTATTTCTGAATATTCTGGTAAATGGGTATGCATCGCAGCTGTTGTTTTACTATTTGCATCACCATTAAAATTTTCATATTCAAGACGAATCATACCTGCGTGAAGCTTTGTTGTTTTTTTAAAAGTACCTTTTTTATCAAAAGTTAATAAATAATCGTTTCCAAAAATAACCACGCCATTCTTTGTTGATCCCGTTAAAACATATACTTTTTTCTCTCCATTACTAATAAGTGGCACTAAATTAAAATTGGTATCTGGATAGTATTTAAAAATGGTATCGGAATTAATAGCAACTAAAGCATTTTTTCGAAGGGTATATAAATCCTGTTCCAAAGATGTAAAATCTCTTTCTACTAAATCAAGATTTGCATTTTTAACTGCAAATGTCTTATCAAAGGAGATGGTTCCTATGACTTTCGGTTTTTCATCTTTTGAAAAGAAAATACATCTGGCTACTTCCTTATCAGAATAAGAAAAATAGCCACCCACAGATTCTCTTATAGGATAATTTTCCATAAAAATATCAGTACCATACCAAGAAGCCATCTCAGATTCATAGAGTTTTTTACCTTCCATGAGCGTTGCATCTCTAAGTTTATCAATCTTACTTTGTGAAAAAGTAGTTATACTAGTAATTAGTAAAATGGAAGCGTAGAATAATTTTTTCATATTAGTAGGTTCTGAGTTTTTTAATAGTGATTCTTTTATTGAAAATAATAAATGGCTAATGGGTCAATTTTATAGTTAGCTGATGCGTTAATTTTTTAAATTCTTGAACGGTCTCTTCATAATTAGAATTTGCCATACCATAAACAAGAAGAGCAATATCATTTTTAATTAAAATAGTAATACAAGCGAGTTTCATTTTTGATTTATGTTCAAAATAAATTTCTGCTTCAATAGTATCATAATTATTAATACTTGTTTTGGAGATATTTTTGACTTCTTTCTTTACCATCCCTTGTTGGATTAATCCATTTACAAGATTTTCTAAAAAATCATCTTTTGACAGGGTTGTATTATTAGGTACAGAGGTAACCAATACCATCGATTCGTCTGTATAAGAATCTTTAACGACACCATTTTCAGAAAAGATAAACATATTGGCTGTAGCTTTGGCAAATTTAAATTTCGAATCAATTTTTTTCCACTTTAAATGCGCTCGATGCAAAGGGATCTACTTTTAAATTTGTATCGTACTTTATTTTCAATAAAGAAGCTTTAATTTCTGGTAAAATTTCATTCCTATCTTGCGTTAGGAATAGACACATAACCATTGCAGAAAAAGTATTGTCGCCAAATACTACCTGTAAGCTTTCATAACCATCTTGACCCTTAATGTGTGCCATTTTTGCTTTGTACCCATCGATTTTTAATTCTTCAAAATTTAAAACCGTTATACCTTTTTCTTCAAACTTAGATTTGGTATACGTTAAGGCATTGGATTCATAATTACCACCTATTAAATCCATTACTTGAATCATGGTGTTTTCGTCTTTTTCTAAACCAATAATAGTTTTAGATTCCTTAAAACCTTTTGGAGGTAGAATAAAAAGTCGGGTTCCTTTAATATTAATATACCCATCTTCAATAGATTGGTTGGAACCAAAAACACAAGCGGTAAGGAATAGGAATAAAATTATTTTAATTTTCATTTTTTTCATTTTTATAGTAAGAAGTAAACTTTATCATGTGTACTGGTTTTCAAATATAAACTATTTTAAATAGTCAGAAATAAATTAGTTACTTAAAACAAAACCTAAAAAGAATCCCAATCTATTTCAGTTTCTAAAATTTCTTTTGGAGGTATCATTTGAAAAGGCCTAATAAGTACTTCTTTTTTCTTTGAAATCGGTACATCCTATCAAATGAAGGATTAAAATTAGGATACTAAATTCAGACTTATTCATCATCAATTTTCAATAAATTATTCGTTCTAAAATCGATTAAACTTCCCTTTTTTGTAGCATAATTACCTCTTATAGTTGTTGTTTTATGGTTTGTAAGGTTGGTTATTTTAATTCCAATTTCGGATGTGTCTTCAACAGCATAATAGGTATCATAGATTACGTATTGATAATTACCATTGGTAAAAGTAACATAATTTAAATCCATTCCTTCATTTTGAATACCACCTCCACGTGAATAATAGGAGTAGGTAAATTTACTCCAACTATCCTTGGTTGTATCGGGATATTCCAATTCAATAGTAGTAGCTGTACCAAAGCGATAGATGAGGTATTGATTGTTTTTATCTTTCGCTAAAACAAGCTTTTTGCCTTTTTGAGTTTCAAAACTGTAGACTAATACTTCATTGGGTAAAATATAGTTTTGTGCAAAAAGGAGCGAACAAGAAAACAGCAGAAATAAAGTAATTAAAAGGGTATGTCTCTTTGGATTCATAAATTGGATATAAAGGGAAATTGAATTTGTGGATTGCATTACTTCTATGAGCATATTTTTAAAATATAATTCTTCTTATATATTCATACAATAGCAAAATACAAACATAGCTTGGTTATTGATACCATCATTTAGGATTACTAAAAGTATTTGCTTCTCTTTTTTCGAATTGTTTCGTATGTTCGTTTAAGATGTAAATTTCAGGTTTGCAAAAGGCACAATCGTTATAATAAAAATTACCTTCTTCGGGAGGATTTACAAGAAGCATCCTACTATCTTTTTTAAATTCGGTACCCACTGCTGAGGTTGGAGCGTCATATATTTTCCCAGTTCTTCGATCAATTAGTACGTGCATTTGGCAAGGACTTCCGCAACCCCAAGTGACAAAAGTGTAATGTCCAGCAAAATGATTATCTGGGTTGTTATAACTTTCTTTAATTCTTGTTCTGAATTGTTTTCCTAATTCATGTGAATTTAGGTCGAGTGGAGCCTTTAAATTTTCAAGTGTAACTTTAAAATCATCAAATGATATATACGGTTCAAATTGGATTAGTACTTCTTTTATTTTATCTTTTTGAATAGTTGTATCTCCAAAAACAATCACATTTCCTTGTTGAAATATTGTATCTATAACAGGTTCTGTAATTTTGGGTGCACTATTTAGTTTTATGGAATCTACTTTGGTTGCGGTAATTTCACTTTTATCCTTATCCTTACAACTAAAAAGCAAGAGAAGAGATATAAAAAAAGAGATGTTGAATTTCATGTGTATTTAATTTAGGTGTAGCTTTTACCATGCTAAGAATAGAAACTTCAACACCGATTATTCTTTAGTTAAAGATAAAATTTCTTAAAAAATGTAAATAGTATTTTTGAAAAAAAATACAATTCCTAGAAATGATTTTACCACACATTTTTATTAATTCCAATAAGTTTTTTCATGACTTGATTGTATCGGTACATGATTCTTATTTTTTCACGGCTGGGTTCAAAAAAGTAATCGTATTTTATTCCATATTCATTTTCTATTTCTTCAAACCTTTTTATGACATCTTCTTTTGGCCAATCAACTGCAATAGCAAGCAATCGTTTTTTTCCGTTTTGAAAATCTAATGCTGCTTGTTTTTCATTGTATTGTGCATAGAACTGGGGTTCGTTGATGGAATCTCGATAAACACTTATTTTTTTGTCAGATATTTTCAATTGTAAGGTGTCTTTGATTTGATTTAAAACGATTTCAAATTCTTCCTTGAATAATGGAAAAGATGCATTTACATAAATTTGAATAGAATCATTTTCTTTTGTTTTGAATTTAAAAATTCCTGTAGAATCCGTTTCAAGTTTTGATATATGATTGTTTTGAACTATTTCAATAGAATGTACGCGATTTGTCAAGTTCTTAATTGTTTGATTGGGGAAAGACTCGAGTACTTTCCAATCACTTTCTATTGATTTATAAAATGCTACTTTACCAACAATTTCTTTTTGAGAAAAAAGATTGAATTGGGAAATCAAAAAGGTTACTATGAAGAGTATTTTTTTCAAAGGGTTTAACTTTTAGTAAATAGGTGCTTTTTAAAACCGATTGTTTTGTAAAATTATAGTATTTATTCCAATTCAAGCCATAATCGAGTATTGAAATAAAATCCTTCACCATCCTTTCGACTTCTTTCAAAGATATCAATTCCAAATTTTTTAAATACGATTTCTTTCATAGTTTTTGAATAACATTACGAGTTATTATACCAAAATTACTCTATTTTAGCAATGATTTCATTATAAAAATTGCTTCATTAGGTACAGTATTAAAAATAATCCTAAACTTAAATACCAAGATTTCCGATTTACTTTATTCAGAATTCTAATAGGTTTGGTAGATAAAAGTACTAGTACACTCCAACTTAACAAAAATCCAATTCCTCCATAAATTTGAAGCCAATAATCAGGGTAAATGTTTGATTTTGTTACTTCTATAATTCTAAAAAATATAGTTTTTGTTATGTTTAGAGTTAGAATAACCCAACAACTATAACTGAAAATCCATCCTAATCTTTTTTCTTTTAGGATGAAAATGGGAGAAATAATGAGTAAAATACTAGTTAATAATTGAGATTGATGATGTAAGAATAAATAGAAATATGTACTATGAATTTCAGAAATTTCATTTTTGGCAGCTAATTCTATCGAATAATTACTCAGCTGAATACTCAGTTGTACAAGAAAATAACTAATTCCGAATCCTATAATTAGGTTTATAATGGCAATTGCGAGATTTATTTTTTTCCAAATAGGTTGCATCAAATTCTTTTTAAGGTTACAAAGTTTATAAATTTTTAGTCACTTTAAAACCGATTACTTTATTTCATCCGTTCAGCTTTCAGTCTCACATTTGTTAAAGATAAAATTTTTGGTAAAATGGTTGTTACCAACTCTTTTTACTTATCAAATAATCCACCAGCTGTGAATACTCCTTTTTTCTTTTGGTTAAACAACTCTTCAATGCTTTCACCATGGCTTCCTTTCCAAGTTCCTTTTTTTGTTTTTTGCACAGGATCAAATTGGTATTTCTGATGATAGAAATACCCTTTTTCCTTATTTAAAGAAAGGTATAAGAGTACGTAGTCATAGTTTTCAAATCCAGGTCTTCCATAATGGTCATAAGCCACAAATTCAATCGTATCTGTCTTTAAGTCATTGAATACATTTTGCACCACCTTATATTTGTTTTTAAAACCATGATCTATAACATAGGATACAGTTCTAATACTATCTCCAGTGATCGAGTCTATTTTAATTTCTGTATTATTTTCATTGGGATCAAATTCCATTACAGCAATTTTTTCTCCAATAAAAGCATAAAGATTGACAGCCTCATCGTTCTCTTGAAACCCAGATTTTGCTACCTTTTGAGTTGATTTACAACTCATCAGCAATAGTAAGATTCCGAGAATGGTATAGGTATGATTCGTATTTTTAAATGTCATGAAATTATTTAGTGAGTTAGTAATAGGGAAATTAGTAATACTTATTGAAACAAAACGCTATTGTACACTCTTTATTTTAGCTTTTCCCAACCGTTTACTGTTTTTTTATAATAATAAAAGTTGTCTAATCCAGTTCCACAATACAGAAAAGGTTTGTAACGATAATCTTCTATAACTGCAATTTTTGTTTTTGGATTGTAAATTGGAAAGGAAACATTATGTACATATTCATTATTAAACTTGGTACTCCATAATTTTTCCAAATCAATTGAGTCGTTCACTTTAAAAAATGAATCAAATTCCTCGCAGTCTATCACTTTTATATTTTTTATTTTGTCAGTTTTCCAATACTCTTTCGAAAATACGGGAATCAATATTTTTCTAAACGGCATATTTAGTAAGGAGTCAGTTCCAAAATAGGTGTGCTGGTATTCAGGTGTTTTAAGAATTCTATTGTTCCAATAAATTATAAAATCTGAATCGTATCGATTTAATTTTTCAAGAAAATGGGTGTTTATCAATTCGTAAGCCTCTTCTTCAGAAAATTCATAAATAATTTTTGGCTCTTTATCGTTACAGCTAAAAAGAAGTAAGGAAATAAATAGGATAGTTAGTTTTTTCAATTTTTTGCAAATGTTTCAGTTATGAATAGTTGCGCGACGTAGCACTTAACTTTACAAGTACACACCAAACTGACATGAGAGTAGCAAACTAGCGCATGCAAACTAGCAAGAATTTTCAGAAGTAGGAGAGAACAAAGAATTACTAATAGTCATTGTTGGCAAATCGTTTTTATTGTTTTTTATACTTATAAATTCTGTAACCATTTTTTTGGTCAAAACCATCTGGCATATAACCTGCTTTTAATATTCCAACCGCAATTATTGCCATATTCATTCCTACAGGGTCATTTAATTCATCTGAAATCCATAAAGTCTCTTCTGAATTCTCAAAGTTGTCTTGAACAAATTTTCTTGCTTCATCAAGGTTTTTTAAAGGCGTTCTATTGATTTTCTGTTCAGATGTTCCGTTTATTCTGTCTTTGAATTCTGTTCCCGATATCTTGTCAATTCGAGACAACATCATTGAATAATACGGTTCCAATTCTTCTCCAACATTTGGTTCTCCCAATTTCTTAATGAGTATTTCAAAATTTGGGTTGTCTTTAAAATTGTGCAACCGTTTTAAGGCTGCAAAACGCACATTCTTGTCAGAATCAAATAGGACTGCATAATAAATTAGATAAAAAAAGTTTGGGTCACCTTTGTCGCCCAACATCATAATATCTCCCATTCGTTCCTTATCGTTTCTATTTGCAAATTTCCGAATGGATTCTTTTCCGCTGTCAGTTAAATTTAATCCGACATCCGCAAAATCAATTTTAAGCGCTTTATTTTTCTTACTAAATATTTTATCAAAAAATCCCATTAAATTCTGTTTTGTTTAAATGTTTGCCAACATTTCGCGGCTTTGAAAGGTTACGAGCTTCATGACCGCGGACTTTCTACTAAGATAAAATTTATTTCGAGAAATAAACCTGTATCTACTACTAAATTCGCAATCTTGCCAAACCACTGTTAGCAACTGCTCTTTTTTCTGTTAGGGGTTAAACTTTTCAAATGTTTGACCGTTAAATGTATATGCCCCGTTCTCGTGTGTTCCAAGCCAAAGGTTACCATTGTTGTCTTTGTAAATGCTAAATAGCGTAATGTCTTGTGAATTATCTAGAACGGCATAATGCGTAATTTTCGTCCCGTCGTATTTCCAAACACCATTTCGATAAGTTACAAACCATAAATTATCAGTATTGTCTTTTACTGTTGATAGATACTCATTTAGGCCACTTGTTTTTTGTCCATCTAAACTGCCTATGCCTTCGTGTCTTGTATAAAACGTATTGCTATTTAATGTTAGGCTGTCATAAACACGATAACGGTTTTCGGTATTGAACCAAAAGTCACCATTTTTATCTTCTGTAATAGAACGCACTCCGTTAGCTCCTTCGTTACGAAACTCGGTCACATCTTCTTCGGTTATCCAATCAAACGATTTTCCATCATATCGGCAAACACCAACAGGGTTTGTACCAAACCAAATATTTCCTTTGATGTCTTTGTAAATACTATAGACTCCGAAAGGATTGGGCAGATTTGGTGGCTTAGGCAACTGCAATTGATGTAACGTTGTACCGTCATACCGATACACGTAATTTTCCAAATCATACGTATGTTTAAACCATAAATCGGTGGCTTTAAGTTGCCAATCATTGCTAGGAATTGGAGCTAATGTTTTAAATGTATTTCCGTCAAACTTAACAATGGTTGGTTTTGGATATAAGCTGGTGAAGTATAGCGCACCAGATGCATCTTGTTGTATTTCATCAATTCTATTGTTTGGCAAACCGTGCTTTGTGGTGTAATTTATCAATTTCTTTCCATCATATCTATAAACTCCTGTTTCCCAACTTCCAAACCAATAAACATTTTTCTGGTCTTGGTAAACAACCATTATATTGCTGCCCAGTTCCTTTACTGTGTCGCCATTTACAAATGCGTTTGAGTTATTTTTCTTATCAGTTGTCTGGCCATTGCATGAAGTCAACAGCGATACAATGCTAAAAAATAAAAGTAGGTTGGTTTTCATTGTCGTACTGTTTAATTGTTACAAGGTCTTTTCAGAGTTGTTGCTATCGTTCCAATGCTTGATCAGGTTGCGAGCTTCGCAACCAATTATTTTCTGTTAAAGATAAAATTTCTTGTGAAATATAATAGTCATTTTAATGCTAAATTCTAAGTCTCAACAAAGGCTTTTTAGCAATAGTTTTTATTTTTTGGCATTTATTTTCCTTGATAAATTTTCAAATACAGTTTTCAAACAAATATCCTCAGTATACTCAAATATTTCCAATAAGATTGTAACACTTTCAGTATTCCAAGCAGAATTAACGAACCCGTTTTTTTGGTAACGATTCAATAATTTTGTCAAGTTATCTTTTGAAGTTTCACCCCCAATTTCATTTTCCAATTCGAGAATAAATTCGTTTAAGTCATAGAGAGGTTTTATCCAATCTCTTTCTGCTTCAAGAATTCTTTCCGCTATTAATAAGTCTGTTTTATTTTCTAAAGCTTTATTTTCAACAATATCAAATAGAATGTCAAAAGTCATTTCATTTACATTTTTTTAATTACTGCTAAAGGTCTTATATAACCGTAAATTACAGATTTAAAGGTAATAATTTTTGATTTAGCACCGACGTTAGCAATTCTGAGAGGATTCTAGCCTGCCTTGAGCTTTTCGAAGGGTAGTCTAACCCTCCGTAATTGCAGTTATACATTGTTAGGCACAGTTATTTATTCTTCTATAAACATCATGTATATGATTTTCAGACGCAAATTCCTTCGGATTTTTATTCATTTCTTTGATTGTCAAATCCAAGAACTCTTCAAAATTATCAGCAACGACAACCATGTTTTCCTCTTCGCTACCAAAAATGATAACCTGTCCTTTTTTTCCTTTTTTATCTGGGTCGAGGTCAATTCCAATGAAATTACCACTATAATCATGAAAAATTGGAATCCATTTATAATGGTAATATTTCTTTTTGATTTTGCCTTCTGGACATGAAGTGAAATCTACTTCTTCCTCCCATATATAATCCTTTCTTTCCACTGAGTATTTACCGTCGGGCGTCAATTTAAATTCTAAACTGTCCCAATTATAGTCTTTCTTTTCTAATTGATAAATTTCGTCTCCAAGGTCAAATATTTTATCTGAATACTCTTCTTTTAAAGAATACCTTACAATTTCACCGTTATCATACTCGACTGAAACTTGGCTATATGTACCCTGAGCACAACTAAATATCGCTTTAGTCCATTTTTTTGATATGAACCCAAACTTTTTTTTGTTTGGAATGGATTTAAAAAATAAGTTTGAGATTTCGTTCAGTATTTTTTTCAGATTTATTGAGGTCAATTATTTTTCGCTCAATAGGTTTAAGTAGACCTATAGCAAATTCGAGTTTTGATATAATTTTTTTAGTACTTAAAAATTCATGTCCAAATAAAATACCAGAATTATTACCTATTTCACCATTAAAATATTTATAGATATCGGTAAAGGTTTTTGGTAATTTTTCGTTAAGTATTTCCTGTAATTGGGCAAAATCTGTTTCACCACTTTCATGGTTAATTTTATTGACTTCTCCATTATAGTTTTCCGAAGTCCAATTAGCTATATGTTCAATTTTCTCTAATGTGTTCATTGTTTTTAAATTGTGTCTAACGGTTTGCAGCTATCCTTAGTGACGGCAAATTAAGGCTAACTTTAACAAATATAAAATTAGTTTGACTTGAGCTTGGTTTTTCCGAAGAAAAAACCAAGCCCGAGCCATTGAGGTTAACTGCTGTTGTGCACAGTTTTTTTTAGTTTTAGTATTTCAAGCATTCCTAAACTCAGGATAGCAATTATTATTCCTTGTATAAGAATTAATCCTATTCCGAAATTAGGTAAACTAGTAAATTCAGAATTGTCAGAACTTGGAACATAATCTCTATGAAGACTTGTTACAAATATTACGTAACGTTCAAAATAATATCCGATTTTCATTCCAAAAGCCACTAAAAGAACATACCAAAAATTTGATGCTAATTTTTTATAAAACAAAGTAAATGGAAAAATTAATGCACATAAAAACATAATCCAATAAGCAATTTTATAAGGTCCAGTTGCTCTGTCAATAAAAGAATATTTTTCCGGATTTATATTCATTCCAAACAGATAGAATGTCCAAGTTATTATTGAATATATTATTATTATCCAACGAAATATATTTAGTGATTTTTTAGTTTCATAGCGCTCTTTGAATAAAAAGTTTATAATTATTAAAGTCAGGATAATAGGAATCAGACAATAAATTAGATTTGCGTCAATTATTTCAATTATTCTATAATACAATTCCATTTTTGATATTTCCTTCGATTCACAAATTGTGCACAACGTCCCGCCGGTTTTAAGAAGTAGGAGATTTTTGTTCCCGAACCATTCCATTAGGACTAAAGTCAAATATATAAAATTACCTTTAAATTTTGCCTAAATCCTCAATTTCTTAAAACCGCTGTTGTGAGCAGTACTTATATATTTAAAGTTTTAACTAGTCTAAGAATTATTAAATGTAAGTATTCATCCATTTTGTATTTCTTTGGTCTAAATTCATTGAAGCTATCCAAATTTTCAGCTTGATAAATTATCGCTTCTTGATATTCGGGAGTTTTCTTAAATTTTGAAAACAGCTTTTTCTTAAGTTTTAATAAATCTCTATGGGTTAAATCAAAGTTTTTTTCCACATGCCCATTTTTAAATTCAAATAAAAGATAATTTTCAAAATACATATCAGTCCAATTGTTTTTGGTTGTATAAAACTCCTTTCCATATGGGAATGTTTGAATGTTGGAATAGAAATTCATAAAGATTTTGGATTGAGTAGGGAAGAAACCCTTAAAAACCGACCGATTGCCAAGTTGATCATTTTTCTCAATTAATATTTCTACATCGGTTAAGAATAATGAATCATTTTCAATTGTATAAGTCAATATATACAAACCATAATTTGCAGACGTTTCAATTGCGTCTTTTGGTTTTGGAATTTTTTTATCTTCTAAATATTTATGTCCTGGACTAAAACTATTCCACTCATATTCTTTTCCTTTATAAATTAATTTATCAGGAATTTGAGGAGTTGCGCAAACCTTACAACTAATAAAAAATATAAATATTATTAAGTTTTTCATCGTTTTAATTGAGTTCTGTTTCGTCTAGTCAATTAGTATTGCTCACAACGTTTGGCAGCTTGTAGCAGTTGTGTAAATTTATACCAAAAGAGTACAAGTACAAAACTGCTCATGGAATTTTCGGAAACACGAGCACAGAGTGCGAACTGGTGCAACAATTTTCAGATAGTCACTGAACTAGTCATTACTTATAATCGCTATTAGCAACAGGCTTTATAAATTATTTTTATTCCATTTTTCAGCTCTTTCGTAAATCCTATTTGCTAATTCCATTCCGTCCAAGCCAACAAAATCATCCCAAGCAGAAGTAGGGGCGAACCATAAGCATATTTGCTCGAAGTTTGGTACATTTTGACCTTTTAAATCATATAATTCTTCAACAAATGCATTATAAAAGTCTTCAACAGAATTGAAATTGTTGGAAGATCCTCCAGTTAATTTACTTAAAACTTCTTCAGCTTGTTCCAAATCCTTAAATAAATCAAACATTTCGTATTTTTTCCAAATCCCAACTTTATCCATTTTTTAATGTCCCGTTATTGTTAATAAATTTAAATTCATAATCTTGATTTATTATTTTTCCGCCAAGAGAAATAAATGTTCCAAATTGACCTCGCCAATCTTCTATATCAGAAATTGTAGATGTGTCCCAACGTATTAATCCGCAAAGATTATTTTCGTCAGTTACAGAATTTATAACTACGCCAAATTCTCCATTCAATGAAACTTTTATGCCAAGTGTAAAGTCTACGCTTATTTTTTTCAAGCTTGCTAAAACGGCTGTTAGCAGTAGTATTTATTTCCAATCTTGATTTTTACGTAAATCGAAAAGCAATTCATAAACTCTTTTCAAACCATAAGTACCAATTAAACCATAATCACCAATTGTTTTGGTTTTGCCATTATCATAAGTTATTTTTAAAGTTGAACTTTGATCGTCAGTCCAATTTACTGAGTAAGAATTTTTCAAGTTAACAAAATCAATATAATTTATTATAGCATTGAGTTCATTAAATTTTTCCTTAGAAATTATGGTTTTGAATTTTCCTTCTTCTTTGTTTGAGTAGTTTTCTCTATTGTCATCAAAATTAAAATGTTGAGCAATAAATAATGCAGATTTATCTTTATTAATTTCTAATTTGAAAATTGGACATACTCCATAACATCCTGAAGTTGAGTATTCAATTTTTTCAATATTATGTTCCTCTTGATTTTCATTATATTCAATAAAATTACCATACTTAAAGGTTAATTTTGTTTTTGATTCTTTTTCAGATGGTATAAATTTATTTCCTAAAGTTTTAGGAGTATAGATCATTAGAAAAGCTTCACCATTTTCATATTCAACCTTGGGTACAATAGGATAATGCCTGTTCTTGTTAATATCAATTACATTAATTTTATTATTGTAGTTCATTAAAACTAAAGTACTATAATCACAAGATTTTTCGCCTTCAATTCCAGGTCTAAAGCTTATGCAATCGTGATTATCCCCAATGATTAATAAATCAGTTAAACCATTATTGTCAAAATCAGATTTTAAAAAGCAATCGTACATTTTAACTTTTTTAGCTAGAATTTTATTTAAACTATCTTCAGTTCCTCTGTCAAAATCTTCTATTTTTTTTAATTCAAATTTTTTATAAATAGTGTCAATTTTGTGAATATAATTCTCAATATCTTTTTGGGTTTCTAACGTATCAATTTCAGACTTTATCGCTTTTGCTTTAATAAAAGGATCTTTCTTTTTACATGAAATAAAAAAAGTTAAAACAATAAATAATTTAAGGAGTTTCATTTTCTAGTAATGTTTGATAATAGTATTGCTAACGGTCCAGCTCTTAGCGAGGTTACAAACTTCGGAACCGATTATTTTCTGTTAAAGATAAAAATTCTTGCGAAACGTAAACGTGAATTTACTTCAAAATTCGCAATCTTGCCAAACGCCTGTTGTGCAATGTTTTTTATTTCACGAATTGTTTTTCATTAATTTCTCCATTAATCTCATTTGAAAATATACTTGATTTTGAAGCAAATGATTCATATTTAAGTCGAAGTTTGGTTTTAAAATTTCCGCCATATTTTTGCATTGCACAAATGACAATATTGTTCGGTGGACAATAAAAATCTACAATTCCATTTCCACACTCAAATCTCATTCTTTCTTGAATTGGTTGCCATTCTCCATTTCTATTTTTCGCTTCAATAATTATAGGTAAATATTCTGCATAACCAATAGTTAAAGTATCATTA
Organism: Flavobacterium sp. NRK F7; assembly: GCF_024054195.1. Taxonomy (GTDB): domain Bacteria; phylum Bacteroidota; class Bacteroidia; order Flavobacteriales; family Flavobacteriaceae; genus Flavobacterium. Next base: position 2,097,723 of record NZ_JAMXLB010000001.1, read on the forward strand.
CTAATGTTTTTTATAAAAATTGGATTTGCAATTTTATCATTTCTTTTTTCTGTTTTAGAATATTCATATAATCCCATTGGAATTCCAATTATTCTTGTTGTGTCAATAAATATTTCTAATGAGTTTTGTATTGGAAATTTATATTTTTTTAAAGCTTTATTTTTTTCAACCGTTTTGTAATTCTGATACGATATTTTCACTTCTTTAGATATTTTACCAATATATAATGGACATATTTCTGCAACAGTTAACTTATCTGCATAATCTAATTTTAGTTTATTTGTAAATTTATCTTTTATTTCAATTTCACTATATTCTATTTTGTCATTTTCTGGGTTTTTATTTTTACAATTTGAAAAACAAATAAAGAGAAAAATTAAAACTAAAATTTGGGTTATTTTCATTTTTACGTTTTTTTGGTAAAATATTGCACAACGTTTTCGGGCTTTGCGAAGTTGAGAACTTCGGAACCTTTTATTCTCTGTTAAAGATAAAATTTCTAAATTACTAAAATAGCTATAATATTATTAAGTTTTTAAAAAACAACAAATATGAAACAATGTAAAATATGAGCGGAAATAGTACTGTTAATAGGTTAAGTCTTGTGTCAATTATTGCGTTTTTGGGATTTTCAGGGTCATATGATATTTCTATTTTCTGATTTTCTGAGAAATTATATTTTTTAGCAAAATCCTTAAAAGGGGTAAGAATTCTAATGTTTTTTGTCACACAATCATTTTCATATTCTCTTGAGTTTACCGTGTAATTATATCGAATCATTTCTTTCCAACCTTCTGTATCAGAGTCAGTTTTTGACCGAAACCACTTTACTTCACACTCTACAATAATGGCTTGTGTTTTTTTCCATTTTTTTATGGTTACCCAATAGAAAAATATGGTTTTACTAACTAGGATTAACCAAACAAAGAAAGTGATAATAAAAATAATTTCGACAAAGTACATTATGTTCTTTTCTTCCATTTTCTTTTTTAGAGTTTTTTGTTAAGGTAATTTAAAAAATGCATTATATCGTATCTATTCTAATTCAAACCATAATTGAGTATTAAAATAAAATCCTTCACCATCCGCTTGAATCATTCCTGAAAAGTTTTTTTCTAAATAAGTCATTAAGACACCATTTACCTCATAACCTTTATCAACAATATCTGAAGTAGGTAATTGAATGCAAACAATATATTTTGTTTTATTTAAATGATGGATTACTTTCTTTTTCTTTAATTCAAAGAATTTAGGTTTACCAATCCATTCTAAAAATTCGGCTATTTCTTCTTCAGCAAGCGAATCTGATTTTCCAACTTCATTAATTTCAACAAGTAATGGCATCCTTTCCGAGTCATAGTTTAATTCAAATTTAGTCCATTCAACTGCTTTCTCATTTTCCAAATCTGAATTACTCTCAATAGGATAACCACTAAGGTTTAAATTTTCTAGTAAGTCATTTATGGTAGGCTTTTCTTGACTCGTACAAAATACTCTGGTATAATATCCCATATGATTAGTTGATTTGTTGAACAGTTTTCATTCTTCAATCCCTTTTAAAATATTTAATCTATTTTTGGGAGCGTTTGGAGAAAAGAAGTTAGGGATAGTAGTTTCAATGCGTTGCGGACGGTTTAAAAATACAACAGGCCATTCGGTAAGTCTTTCTTCTTTGATATGAATATAATGCTCTGGTTCAGGTTCGTCTATATATTCCTTTTGCAAAATTAATGCTATAGGAGGGGTTGTTCCTACATTGTTCTCACTAAATTCAAGGGCGTCTTCATAAGTATCAAAAACATAAAAATAGTCATCACCATTATCATAATCAGGTGCTCCTTTTTCTGGATAACACCAAACGCGATATTCTAACACTTCATCCCATACATAACCTCCTCCCGATTTTACGTATGCTGGATAATTTCCCATCTTTTCTTTTTGTACAACTTTCGGATATTTTGACATTTTAATACTAAGACTACTAATTATTAACAGTAAGCCAACAACTGATTTTTTAAAATTGAAGTTGAGGTTGAATATTATTTGCAACCAAGTTCTAACAAATATAAACTTATTTTAGAAAATTCAGAGACTCAAGCATTTTGTGCAAACTGGCATAAGCAAAATCCGCTATAATTTTCAGAAGTAGGCGAGAACCAGCAATTACTTATAGCTATTGTTACCTGTAGTTGTTTTATTTAAATTTTGTTCTTATTAATTCAATCAGTTCGTTTGAGTCAGTTGCATTTTCATTGAACAACCTTAAAGGTTCTCTGACTTTTGGATATTCATCCACAAATTCAATTCCGTCAATTTCTTTCAGGTCAAACTTATCCATTGATTCAAGAAATGACTCTTGGTCAACTCCCCAAAATTTTATGTATTTAGATTCAGGAACGAAAATTTCAATCAATTCAGAATCCGAGTGAAATATCATTCCAATGTCGATAAACGTATCAGAAATAATTTCAGTCTCGTATTTGGCAAGAAATTCAAGAGTTCGATTTTTGTCAGAGTATTTTCCATATTCAGGTTCACAATCCAAATGATTAAAAATCAATGAAATTTCATCTGGTAGTTGCTTACTCAATTCGAGTATTAAATTCCAAAGTCTTGAGTTGTCAATATTAATTTCTGCGTAAAAATTAAATGCTAATTCCTCGTGTTCAGGATTATTGTCTTTTGACAGAATTTTGAATCCTTCTACAATTTTTGCTTTTTTCCGTAATTCCAATCTTTCCTTAACTGAAGAATTCATAGGAACTTCATCCAATTCTGGTTGACGTAATGTTATAGGAAGTTCTAAAGTTGGTTTCATAATTACTGCTAACTAGTATATACGCGCTACTTGATAGCGCCAATCTACCCATGAGGTAAATGCGAATGTTGTTGTGCTTTTATTTTCCTTCAAATATAACGTTTCTAATTGCTACTTACAACTGGTAAAATTACTCCGTTGTAAAGTTCGAAACTTCAGACTTTGCAAAGCAGACAAAGCCATTTACTTTAACCGCTGTTATATGCTGTTTTTTTTTAGAATTCAGTATCATCTCTTTCACAATACCAATTAGGCTGACATTCTGAAACTAAGCATCCTCCTGCGTGATATTTTTTTTCTTTTGTTGTAATTTCGTTTCCGTTTTTATCTACTTTTTTACCTTTCTTATTTACAAAATAGACTTTGCTGATAAAACCATAAACAATTGGTATTACTTTATCCTTTTTTCCGCATTTTATACATTTGGGTTTCTCTTCCGAATTTTTATATGGACAAACTGGACAAATTGAAATATCAGCTGTATAAATTTCATTTTCATTAAGTTGAATTATATAATACATATTTGTTGGATAATTGCGAACTGAAAATGAAAGTTTCAAAGTGTCTGCTTTTAAATTTTCAAATTTAAATTCTAAATTTTCATTCAAAAGAATACTATCATTTATTGTTTTTGATTTTAAAAAGGCATAAATATTTTTCGGAAGATGTTTTATATTTTCGCTATCATTTACAATAATTTTTCCAACTATTTTTCCATTTTGTGCATTGCAAAATATAGAGAACATAAGAAAAAATATTATTTTTAAAATATTTTTCAAAACCATGGTTTATAATTTTTTGTTGTTTTCTGAGGCAAAATAGCGCCCAGCTTCGCAAAGTCTGGAAGTAGTCATTGAAGCAAAACGCTGTTAAGAGAAGTTTTTTTAGTATATTTCAATTGTTTTTGCCAATTCATTATACAGTTCGGTGTTGTCTTCTTTTTCTGAATCCATAAATGTTATTTGGTAAAACTGATTTTTTATAGGAACAGCATAGACTGTTATTGTAACCTTTTCTTCGCCATTTTTTGCTTTTAAAGTGTAAGCGCAGACAGCTTTTACGCAATCTAATCCACTAATTTTTGTTTTAACTGGGTTTGATAAATATTGAAAATCTGGAAAAACATTTTTTATGCTGCTAAAACTTTCTTCAATTACATTTTTAAACTCATCGAAAGTTTTAGAATTATTTTTCCGCAAATTCACCTTTATAGTTGGAATAATTCCTGGAGTTGTTTCAATAGGATATTTATAAAACGTAACTACTTGAATAGTTCCTTTATTTTGTTCTAATAATTTATTTAGTGTTTCTGTATCGAGTTTTATTTGTTTTTTTATGTTTTCTAGACTTTCTCCACTTTTTGCAACAATCCATTTTTCAGGTTGTTCAATATTAAATCCTAAACTCTCGTTTTTAAATGTGTTTTGTCCTAAACAAGTATTCGCAATTAATAAAATAAGAATTAATTTAATGTTTTTCATATTTTTTCTGTTTTTCAGTAAAATCTCGCCTAACAGTCATGTATAACCTAGAGTAACGGGTTAATATGCGTTAATTTGCGGTTATACATTATTGTGTGCAGTACTTTTTCTTTTATTTGTTATTATTTGTTCAGCCCAAGAAATTTTTTCAGCAAAACTTTCTGTTTCAAATTCAAAATATTTCTGTTGAATTTTGTTAAGAGTTTTATCTGACAAAATCCAATTTATTAATTCCTCCACGTTTTCTTTTTGATCGTGAAATCCGCTGATTTTTTTTCTATCAAAAAGTGTCGTTTGTTCGTCAACAATAAATTCAGCTAAATGCTTTATTCCAGCTTTTGATTCCGATTGAGTCCAAACGTCAAGCAGATCAGAGAATTTTGGGTAAAAATGTGCAATAGCAGAAAAGTAATCTTTAAATTCAAATTCTGCTTTTCGGCTGTTGTCATTTACAATACTTTCCCAAAGTGCAATCATAAATTCGTGAATTACTTTTTGCTCTTCTTCTGCCCAATTTTGGAATTCTGCAAGAGTAAGTTTGTCAAATGCAATCCAAATTTCGTAAGGTGTTCTTAATTCAGCTGTTAGCTCAAAAATTCGAGGAAGAAAATGTTTATAGTCGTTTGCATTTCCCCAAGTTGTCATTGCTTTTCCTGTGAAATGAGATAAATCATCTTCATCTAATTCTCGCAATGGTTTTGAAAATAATTTCTTATTCCACTTGTCCAAGTCATCATAATTTGGACTTCCATTCATTGCAGAATTACTATGATACTTTTCAAAAGTCTCATACAATTTCTCAGTGTTATTTTTTAATCTCTCGGTCATTTTAGGAAGTACACACAACGGTTTTCTGCTTTTAACAGTTGTGTAAATTTATACCAAAAGAGTACAAGTACAAAACTCCTCGTGGAATTTTCGGAGACCCGGGCACAAAGTACGAACTGGTGCAGCAAAATTCCGAACACAAGCCAAGTCTAGCAATTGCTACAAACCGCTGTTAGCCACAGTAATTGGTTTACTCTTACTTAAATTTTGTAAAATCAATTTCTTCATTTAAGAACTCTAAATCAATAAAATAATTCTCATCATCAAAATCATTAGATGTATATACACTTATATAATCTCTCAATCTTAATTTAAATTCTACTACAGTTTTATCCATGTGAACAGTAGTTGAAAATTCTTTTTTAATCTTACCACTCTCTTTGTATTTACACAATATCTTTGTTGAATGTAAATCTACTAAATCAACTCTTTTTGGATCTCTAGACATCCATTCAAAAAAATTTTCATCTTCATTTGACAGTGAATATGTGGCAGAATTTCTATCTACTTTTGTGTCAAAGTTTATAATAACACAGTCGTCAGTTTTGATTCTTATTTCCTTCCAATCGTTACGGAGTTTTTTTAAAACTTGCATGTGGTTAGTTTTTCTCCAAGTATTAAATTTTTTTCTTGAGTATTTGCTCCAGAAATAAAGAGAAAAATATAAAAGTAATGCTATTGAGAAGTATATCCAGGTCATTTTTGGTGTTATTGTGGCTAACTAAAATATACACGCTACTTTATAGCGCCAACCTACTCATTTTGTGAGGTATGCTATGTTTGTTGTGCTTTTATTGTCCTTCAAATATAACGTTTCTAATTGCTACTTACAACAGGTAAAATTACTCCGTTGCTCCGTTGCGCAAAGTCTCCCGACTTGGAGCTAAATTATAAAATCATTGATATAACGATTTTATAAATGATTTTTTTGTGTTACTAAATTAACTAAAAGTACTATTAAATCGACCTCAAAGTCAGGTGCTTTGCGGAGCGGATTCCATTACAAAAAGTCCCAATTGAATTCAGCTACGAGCTTTTTAGTTATAAACCTTTCCATAAAACTCTTTCACTAAATTTTTCTGTATTGCTGCTGATTGAGGCCAACTCCACAAAATTATATGAAACAATATTAAATGAACGATTATCAAGTTGATAAGTGATTTTTTCAACGTCTTACTTTTTTTCGTCAACAACATTGAAATTAAGAGATATGAAATTATCCAAAAAGGAATATAAAGAATTCTTCCCATTCCAGTTTGTGGAAATAGATTTACAAGCAATACTAATTCTAAAATTCCAATTAACATTGAAATAATTATTAAAAGAATTCTTTGGTTGTTTTTCATCATTAGGTTCTAAAATATTGAGGGCTGAAAACTGACCGCTTAGCATATACGCGCTACTTTATAGCGCCAATCTACCCATTTTGGGAGGTGTTATGCGAATGATTGTTGTACTTTTATTGTGCTTCAAATATAACGTTTCTAATTGCTACTTACAATAAGTAAAATTACTTAGCTGAACAAAGTCGGGAGTCCGAAACTTCCGACTTTGAGCTAAATTATAAAAAACATTCATATAACGATTTATAAATGATTTTTTTGTGTTAGTAAATTAACTAAAAGTGCCATTAATTCGACCGCAAAGTTGGGGGACTTTGCGGAGCGGGGGAAGTGTAAGCACTAGTTTTTCCAATAAAAACCCAAAACTTCGCTTTTTTTAAAACCAATTTTAGTGGTTGTTTAAATGTTTGGTATAATTATTTTTGTGTCAATATTGTATAAGTCGTAAACAACTTTAGCTTTATTTACTGTTCTTTTATCATTACTTATAAAATAATCACAGAAAGAAGCGTAAAAAGTATGGCTACTATCCCAAAATCTTGCATAATTTGATTTTGCTGTTGCTTTATCTTTCCAATACCCTAGCATATCTAATAATTCAAAAATTGCAGCAATCATATTGCTTCTTCCTAAAGTATATCCGTCTTTATGATTTGAGATACCAATTTGAATCATATCTAGAAAAGTATATTCTTGACCAAACTGAGAAAGTTTCTTTGTTAATTGATCAATTACTTCTAATGGACTGTAAATATTTATTTTTGAAGAATCAATATTTAACACTTTTCGGACTTCTTTTTTTTGTTCTTCTGTTATCAAATTAACCATATTTTTCATTAAATCTTGAGTAAATGATACTTCAGTAATGGTTTGAATAACATTAAAGGGACTTTCTATAAATTTATTAACTTGATTATTTAAATTTTCATTTAGATAATGGTTGTTTGTGAATTTTTCAATAGTATTTAATCTTTGATTTATTCTTTCAATTCTTTGTTTTTCAGTTTTGCCTTTTATTTCGAGGGTCTCTTGTATGTGTGATGTTGAAAAAAAAATTTTATCTATTCTATTTTCTATTAAATTCTCTAAATCACTAAGCTTTAGAGTTTCGTTCTCTAAATATATAAAGATATTATTGTCTAGATATAGATTCATTTTATGGATAAATAACTGCTAACGGTCAAGTATAAGCGTAGTGTGGGATTAGAGACACTTCACTTTCGGTTTATTATGTTTGTTAATATTCAATTCGTTTGTTTTTTAGTAGTTTAGCCCGTATTTCACTTATACAATTTTGTTTGCTGGCTTTTTCATTTTACTCTTAATATTTTAGCATCAAAGTCAGCCATTAAATAAACTCGGTCAAACTCTGATTCCATTTCATAATTTTCAGATTCGTTTAATTCATAAGATACAGAAGAAAGTGAGCCAATTAAAAGAATTAACCATAGTTCAGTCAATTGTTTTTCACTTTTTTTATATCCCAAAATTTTGGATTCTTTTTTTTCTATTTCTAATTTCAGACGTTCCCTTGTTAGGTATTCAGCTTGCCAATTTTTCTCTTTATATGAGAATGAAACTTGGGAATGTCTTGTCGTTTTTATATTCGTTATTTTTTCAGGCAGTTCAAAGTCCTTTTCCAATCTTGTCCATTGTACATAATCGGCAATTTTTTCAGCTAATTTGGGTTTCTCTCTTTGGCTATAATTCCATTCGTCATTTTGTACTGAAATAGTTGCGTGAACATTGATATTGGGATATTTCTGTTCAAATATTTGTTCTGCATAATCCAAAAGTGTTTTAACTCTGAAATATCTTTGAGCGTCTTCTGTTAGAATTTGAGTGTGTTCAAGTCCGATTAAATTGTCGTTTAGTTCGATAATGAAATCAGGTTTTGGTGGTTGTGGTTTGTCTACAATTCTAATGTCACAATCAATTTTGTATGCGAACTTTCCAATTTGACAAATTTCAAGGGTTTCTTGTTTATTTAAGTCAAAATTATCAAGTATTGGATTTATTACATTTCCCAATTCAACCGACTCTTTTTTGAAGGCTTCTATTTGCTTTTTGAATTGTTCTATGTCGATTTTGAAGTTCATTTTCAGCTTGCACACAAATATTATATATACACTACTTTATACCACCAATCTACCCATTTTTGGAGGCATATCCAAATGTTTGTTTTGTTTTATTGTTCTTCAAATATAACGTTTCTCATTGCTACTTACAACAGGTATTTCTACCTGTTTTTATCTTATCAATAACAATCTCTTCTCAAAATAAAAAAACAACCCCCTACAAACGCATTTCCACCTACTCAGATAGTCTAACTCGTACTCAGACGGTCTACTCACGTACTCAGATGGCGTTTTCACCTACTCAGACGGTGTTGCTCGTACTCAGATGGTCTTTCCACCTACTCAGACGGCGTTGCTCGTACTCAGATTGTATTTCCACTTACTCAGATGGCGTTGCTCGAACTCTAATGGGGTTTTAACCTCCTAAAAATAGGGGTGTAGTTGCTAAAAAAGTAGTTTTTGAATCGAAATACCCTGGATTTTTAAGTAAAAATCCATTATTACAATAATTGTATGAAAATGGAGGGAGTTGCCAAAAAGAAACCCTGCCTTTACTGTGGGTACAGTAAGCGCAGGGTAGTTATAAGGTATTGGAAATGAGGAACTAAAAACCTAGTATTAGATTTTTACCGTCCATCCAAAAGTATCTTCTTCTAATTTATATTGAATATTATTCAATTTTTCTTTTAATGCTAAAGCAACGGGTTGGTCTAACTTTGGTAATTCATAATAGGTACCTTGGTATTCAAATCCTACAATTGGGTTAACCACAGCTGCCGTTCCCGCTCCAAAAATCTCTTGTAAGGTGCCGTTTTGAGCCGCTTCAACTAATTCAGTTACTAATACCGGACGCACTTCTACGTTGATGTTTTCTCGTTTCGCAAGGTCAATCAAACTCTTACGGGTCACACCATCTAAAATACGTTCGCTCGTAGGTGCTGTATATAAGGTATCGTTAATTCTAAAGAATACGTTCATCGTACCGGCTTCTTCTAATTTGGTATGCGTCGCATCATCGGTCCAAATGATTTGTTGATAGCCTTTTTCATTGGCTAATTTGGTTGGGTAAAACTGCGCAGAATAGTTACCTGCTGCCTTAGCTGCTCCAATTCCTCCGTTTGCGGCACGACTAAAATGCTCGGCAATCAATACTTTTACTTCTCCTGAATAATAGGATTTAGCAGGAGATAAAATAATCATAAAACGATAGAAAACGGCTGGTGCAGCAACCACACCTTTACCCGTTGCAATCATAAAAGGTCTAATGTATAACGAACTTCCTTTTCCTTTTTTTACCCAGTCTTTTTCAATTTCTAATAATTGCTTCAAACCGCCCATAAAAACGTCCTCAGGAACTTCTGGCATCGCCATTCTTACGGCACTTTTGTTAAAACGCTCGTAATTTTGGTCGGGTCTAAAAAGCCACACATCATCTTGCTCGTCTTTGTAGGCTTTCATTCCTTCAAAGATTGCCTGACCGTAATGAAATACTTTAGCAGAAGGATCAATCATAAAAGGAGCATACGGCTCTATCGAAGGTTTTTTCCAAACGCCATTTTCATAATCGCAAACCAACATATGATCGGTAAAAACATTTCCAAAACTTAGGGTTTCAAAATCAACATCCTTAATCTTTGATACAGAAGCCAATTTGATATCGATATCTGCTATAGTTTTAATTTCCATTTTTTAGTTGTTTATTTAGTTTTATTAAAAAAAAATCAACGGAATTTCTCCCTCACCGATTTTCATTGCAAATTTAGCAAAAAAAGATTTGTTCTTTTAACATGGCAAAGAAAATAAATAGAGGTATTATCAACAAAAAATACTTATTTTTAAACAATTAATTTATTTTTGTAGTAAATAAAACAACGAATTCCATGAAAAAAATAATGCTAGTGGCTGCATGTGCCGCTTTTTACTTCAGTTGCCAAGAGAAAAAACAAGAAGAAACAACGGTTGCCGAAACTACGAATGAAAGTAACTATGCTTCTTTTGGAGCAACCATCAACGAGGAAGGGGCTTTGTCTTCTGAAGAGATGATGCAAAAATTCAACGGTCTAAAAGAAGGGGATACGATTGATGTAAAATTCAAATCAACCATTCATAATGTATGTCAGAAAAAAGGATGTTGGATGACCTTAGACTTGGCAGACGATAAAGAAACCTTTGTGAAATTTAAAGATTACGGTTTCTTTGTACCCATGAACGCTACCGATAAAGAAGTTATCGTTAATGGTAAAGCCTTTGTAAGTGTAGAAAGTGTAGAAGATTTACAGCATTATGCAAAAGACGCTGGGAAATCACAAGAAGCAATTGATAGTATCACCGAGCCAAAAGTGACGTATTCTTTTATGGCTGATGGGGTTTTAATTGCAAAATAATGAAACAGTTGTACTTAGGAATACTGGTTCTTTTTTTGAGTAGTTGTAACCAAAAGGAAGCGGCTACTGAAAAGCAAGAAGAGGAAGCATTCAAAATGTATGAGTTTTCCGAAATGGCCGGTTTGATGGAACAGTTTTATGCAGAAAACAACAAACTGAAACAACAAATAGTTAACGGTGATACTTTGGGTTCTTTTCCTTCTTATTTTGCAAGCATTCACACAGTTGATTTAACAACGGCTTCCGATAGAGATGCCTTCTTTAACGAACAAGCGCAAAAATTCATTGAAGCGGAACAACTAATCTTTACTGATTCTTTGAACCGAAAAGAACATTTTAATGCGGCTATTGATGCCTGTATTGCTTGTCATCAGCAAAAGTGTTTGGGACCTATTCCAAGAATTAAGAAACTATATATTCAATAGTGATACAGGAAGTTATCTAAAAAGATACTATTTGTCTTTCCGAATTTATGTAAACGCTTTGCATCTTTATTTTCGGAATCTAAATAAATGCTAAATGTAATTATTAGAGAAACTGAAACAAGTTCAGTTTGACAAAATCTATTTTTTTAGATAACTTTTCTTTTAAAAGGGTAGCTATGAAAAGAGAAATTATTATGACAGAGGATGGCTCCACCAGCATTCATTTACCCGAATGGAATGAAAGCTATCACTCGAAACACGGTGCCATTCAAGAAGCCAAGCACGTTTTTATCAAAAATGGTTTGGACCTTTTTAAAGAACAATCCGCTATTGCAATATTGGAAATTGGCTTTGGTACCGGTTTAAATGCTTTAATTACCTTATTGGAAGCCGAACAAAGAAAACAACACATAGACTACACCGGTATTGAAGCGTATCCGGTTGCGTTTTCGGAAATCCAACAATTGAATTATGCAGACCAATTACAGGCAACAGAGCAAACACAACGGTTTCATAACATGCACCAATCCAATTGGGAACAAAAGGAAATGCTGTCGGAATATTTTGGGTTAACCAAAAGAAATCAGTTTTTTGATACCATAACCGATGAAAACAAATTTGATTTAATTTATTTTGATGCCTTTGGTTTTCGTGTCCAACCCGAATTATGGTCGGAAAGTATTTTTACTAAGATGTTCCAAGCGTTGAAAGCAGAAGGCGTTTTGGTAACCTATGCCTGCAGAACCAGTATTAAAAATGCCATGATAGCGAGTGGTTTTACGGTTGAAAAGCTTCCAGGAGCACCAGGCAAACGGGAAATGCTTCGTGCAATTAAAAAATAAACAACTGATTCATAGTTAGTTATGAATTAATTTGAAATTTTAGCATAATATTAGCATTATTTTTAAGACCTACAACGTTATAGTTTTCAAAAAAAAGGTATATTTACATACGTTCTTATCCCAAAGTCTAACAAACATTAATTGAATTACAATGGCAAGATCAATGTTTTCTTATTCAAAATCTATACTTGAAAGAGTTAGTTTTGACCCAAAACTGTTTTGTAAAGAGTTAGAAAAAGCAATAAAAGTATTATTGCCTTATGAAATTGACCAATTACGAGATTGGTTATTACAATTTACCAAAGAAAAACCTGAATTAAGGCAATGTTTAATTTATATAAACTAAAAAAAGGAGCAATTTGCTCCTTTTTTATTTTGCAGCCTTCGGACTGATAATTTCTACATCATGAAATGCAATCGCACCTCGTACTACACCTGAAATAGTATCGCGTAGTGCATTGATAATATGAATTTTTAATTCGTTTTTAGGATAAATCAAACTCACTTCTCGAGAAGGTTTCGGATTTTTAAACTGTCGCAACTTGACTTTATTTTTTTCGTTCAAATCCAAGCTGTGCAAATAGGGTAAAAGGGTAGTGCCTAAACCTTCATCTGCTAATTTTATTAAGGTTTCAAAGCTACCACTCTCAATTTGAAAATGGTTCTCATTAATATAGGCATTGTTTTTACAAAGATTGAGAATTCCATTCTTGAAACAGTGTCCGTCTTGTAATAAAAGAATGCGATCTAAATCTAGATCACTTACTTCAATTTCCTTTTTGTCAAAACTGCTATGCGTATCCGGAATATACGCTACAAAAGGTTCGTAATACAACACAATTTCTTTAATGTTTTCCTCTTCTAATGGAGTAGCTGCAATAGCACAATCCAAATGACCGTTTTTCAGTTTTTGGATAATCTCTTCCGTTGTATTTTCTTCAATAACCAAATTTACCTTTGGGTATTTAGCGATGAAATTGGTTAAAAACATAGGTAATAGGGTAGGCATAATCGTTGGAATGATACCCACTTTAAATTCCCCACCAATGTATCCTTTTTGCTGGTCGACAATATCTTTAATTCGACCCGCTTCATTCACAATATTTTTAGCTTGATTTACAATTTTTTGTCCCACTTCTGTTAAAAGAATCGGTTTTTTGCTTCGATCGAAAATCAAAACGTCTAATTCGTCTTCCAATTTTTGTATTTGCATGCTCAAGGTGGGTTGGGTCACAAAGCATTTTTCTGCTGCAAGGGTAAAATTTTTGTGTTCAGCAACTGCTAAAACATAATATAATTGTGTAATTGTCATTGTATAAATATTTTTGATAAAAATATAAAAACTATCAATTTGATTTATAATAAAAGCCACATTTTTTTGAAATAATTTTGTGTAGAAATTAATAAAAACAAAGTGTTATGAAAATCAATGTCTTAGGTTTATCCGTTCAAGAATCAGAAGTTATTATAGAAAAATTAAACATATTGCTCTCTAATTTTCAAGTGTATTACCAAAATTTGAGAGGTTTACATTGGAACATTAGAGGTAAACGTTTTTTCGATTTACATGTTAAGTTTGAAGAATTATACAATGACAGTCAGTTAAAGATTGATTTAATTGCAGAGCGTGTGCTTACTTTAGGCGGAAAGCCCATGCATACTTTTACTGAATATTTAGCGAATAATAGTTTAAAAATTGGAAAAGACATTTCAAAAGATACAGAAGCGGTACAATTGGTTATTGATTCGTTAACCGAACTATTAAAAATTGAAAGAGTAATTTTAGAGGAAGCGGCTTCTCATAATGATGAAGGAACCAATGCCATGATGAGCGACTTTATCAAAGAGCAGGAAAAAACCATTTGGATGATGCAAGCTTGGATGGAAGAGGAGTAAAAACCTATTAAAAAAATAAAGTAAAATAGTCTTATCCTACATAAAATCACTTTATATTTGTGATATGAAGTTTTTATGTCAGTTAAGTCTCGTCTTTTTTTTAGCGTTTTTAGCGACACCTACAATTATTAGTTTAGTTGAGGAGAAATCTTCTTTGGCATCTTTTTACGAATTAAATGAAGAAGAGGAAAGCGGTTCTGATATTTCTTTTGATGAAATAAAACTCATTACACAAAACGAAACGCTACAATTTACTCTTCCTTCTTTTGAATTTCAATTACCTCGTTTTGCTTTAATGGATGATGCACTACTGTGTCGGTACAAGGCTTCTATTTTTATTCCACCACCTGATTTTGTTTAAAAAAATAAGTTGATTTAGTACTATTTTTTTAAAATGAATTTTATGTTTAAATATTTAAAAAATGATATTCCAGCGAGTATCGTTGTCTTTTTTGTAGCATTACCCTTATGTTTAGGAATTGCCTTAGCGAGTGATGCACCTCCTTTATCTGGACTAATAGCGGGTATAATTGGAGGAATTGTTGTAGGGTCTATAAGTGGATCCAAAATTGGAGTGAGTGGACCAGCAGCGGGTTTAGCGGCTATTGTAGCTGGAGCAATTGCTTCTCTTGGAAGCTTTGAAATATTCTTATCAGCTGTTGTTTTAGCAGGTGTAATCCAACTTTTATTTGGTATACTAAAAATGGGAGTTATTGGATATTATTTTCCAAATAGTGTTATCAAAGGCATGTTAACTGGAATTGGGATCATTATTATTTTGAAACAAATTCCTCACTTTTTTGGTTACGATTTAGAAGCAGAAGGTGCAGATAGTTTTTTAGAACAATCAGGAGAGAATACTTTTTCAGCAATCGCTCATGTAATTGATAATATTACATTAGGTTCTTTAATTATTGGTGTTTTAGGTTTAGTGTTGATTTTATTTTGGGACACTATTTTATCTAAGAAACACGCCATTTTTAAAATCATACAAGGATCTTTAGTAGCGGTTTTTATTGGTACCATTTTGCAAATACTCTTTAGTAAGACCCAAGGTCTTGCAATTGAAGGTAAGCATTTAGTACAAATTCCTGTTCCAGAAAAGCTTTCAGAATTTGGAAACTTATTGCGTTTTCCTAATTTTGAACAAGTTTTTACTATGGATGTTTTTGTAGTTGCCTTTACATTAGCTTTGGTGGCTAGTTTAGAAACTTTATTAAGTGTGGAGGCAACTGATAAATTGGATCCCGATAAAAATATTACACCACCCAATCGAGAATTATTTGCGCAAGGAGTTGGAAATATGGTTTCGGGCTTGATAGGAGGCTTACCTGTAACTCAAGTAATTGTGCGTAGTTCTGCGAATGTACAATCCAATGCCAAAACAAAACTATCGGCAATACTGCATGGTATCTTGTTGTTAGTCGCGGTTTTAGCTATACCTAATTTATTGAATCATATTCCCAAATCTGTATTAGCAGCGGTGTTAATTATTGTAGGATTTAAGTTGGCCAAGCCTTCATTATTTAAAAAGATGTTTGCTTTGGGTTGGACACAATTTGTTCCTTTTATAGTAACGGTAATCGTAATTATTTTTACGAACCTATTGATTGGAATATTTACTGGTTTAGCTATTGGAGTAATTGTAATTTTGGTAAAAAGTTATCAAAATTCTATGTTTTTAAATAAAAAAGAATCGGAATCGAACAATGTCATTGAAATGACTTTAGCAGAAGAAATAACTTTTTTAAATAAAGCTTCCATTCAAAAAGAATTGTTTAATTTGCCTGAGAATTCACGTTTGGAATTAGACATTAGGAAGACTACTTATTTAGATTATGATATTGTAGAAATTTTGGAAGATTTTGTGGTGCAAGCTAAGAATAAAAACATTTTTATACATTTAAAATCGGAACGAGGAATAGTAGATAATCCTGCAAGTTTTATCGAATTTTTTAAATTAAAAAAACAATCAACATAAATATTTAGAAACAATAGTATGGCAGAATTTTATAAAAAAATACTGGAAAACAATAAGAAATGGGTAGAAGAGAAACTAAAAATAAGCCCAGATTATTTCAATCATTTAGCAGAAGGACAACAACCACCACTTCTTTGGATTGGATGTTCGGATAGTCGCGTTCCTGCAAACGAGATCATTGGTGCAGAACCAGGAGAAGTTTTTGTACATCGAAACATTGCAAACATGGTTGTACACAGTGACATGAATATGTTAAGTGTATTGGACTATGCTGTAAATGCTTTAAAAGTTACGCATGTTATTGTTTGTGGTCATTACGGTTGTGGTGGTGTAAAAGCGGCTATGGGTAATGATTCTATAGGTGTAATTGACAATTGGATTCGTCACATTAAAGATGTGTATCGTTTTCACCAACAAGAATTAGATGCCATTACAGATGAAAAAGATCGATTCAATCGTTTTGTAGAGTTAAATGTTAAAGAACAGGTATATGATTTAGCTAAAACTTCAATAGTTCAAAATGCTTGGAGAAATGGCCAAAAATTATTTTTACACGGTTGGGTTTACGGTTTGAATTCGGGTTATGTGACCGATTTAGGGGTAAATATTACTTCAAATGAAGATTTGGACGAAGTATACCAATTAAAATTTTAAAGGGCTTAATCTTCTTCTAAGTTTTCATTAAAAGCAGAAGGCAATAGTTGTGGAATATATTTTACTAAGATAGGTAATAATATGCCGCCACCAGGAAGTAAAAAGATAGTTAACGAAGGTATGGTTTTACAAATATCGAGTAACTGTTTTTTTACTTTCTTTTTTTCTTCTTTATCCAGTTCTTTTGTTGTTGATTTTGCTAAAAGCACCATTAATTCTTTGCTTTCCGAAATTTCCTTAATTAATCTTTTTTTGTTACGAGTAATTAATTTAGTAACCGTTTTATTGGTTTGATCGTAAAAATGTTTTACTGGGTTTGAAAAATTGAAATATGCTATTTCGTCTTTGTAAGTGGTAATGAAATGTTCAATGGCAAGTAAACTAGGTTCTAAATAGGCTTTTCTTAAACTTAGTTTAGCTACTAATACTTCTAACAATTCCAACTCCTTAGTCTCTAATTTTTGGTCACTCCACATCGCCATTTCAACTAAATCCAAAAGATATAGTTTCTCAATTATAGAATCAAATCGTTTGAAATTAATTTCTTCTAGAGTTAAGTTTTCAATATTTTGAAATTTAGTGTAGCGTAATGAATTTTCAAATAGCTTTACTAAGAGTTCATCATATTTAGATTTATTCACTTTGGTTTTAAAAGCAATAGAAACCACTTTCATGCAACTCGATTCAAAATCTTTTAAGTATTTATCTGAAAAATCGGAATTGTTTATAAAATTGGCATACCCTAAAACATCCACGAAAAGCATAGCATTGATAACAATATGCGAAAAACTCTTCGTAATGATATTTTGATTCGTTTGGATTCGATCATTAATAATACTTTCTAATTGCGAACTCGAAGAAGCAGTAGGAAGTAATTTGGTTAGAAACGTATAGTTTTCCTTTTGTACTGATTTATAGAAAGAATTAATACTTTTTAGAAATACGGAAGTATCTGTATCATTTGTTTTGAGACAAAAAGTAGCATACAACGTATTTAAAAAAGCAATTTTTGTAATTTCGTCTAACGAAAGTCCCGAAAGGTCAATCGGTTTTTTTAAAATGATGCTTACGGGATGTCCATAAATGAAGCCCGAATTTCTTAAATCTTGATAAAAAGATTCATAATCAAAATAAGCTTTAAAATTACTTTGATTTTCTGTAAAAAATTTGTCAATCCAACCGTTAATTGAAGGGTTTATCATTTTAAAAATATTGAAGCAAAGGTAAAAATTTCTTGTTTCTATACTGTTAAATTTGCAAAGTATTTATATCTTGCTAAAAAATATTCTTGTATGAATTTTGCTATAATTATAACTATCTGTGTCTTACTATTATTGGCTTATGCGTTTACGATAAGTTCGTCTAAAACCAAAATTCCATCGGTAATTTTGTTGTTACTTTTAGGTTGGGTAGTAAAACAAATTACAGATGTTTTTCATATTGTAATTCCCGATTTAAATTCTTTGTTACCCTTTTTTGGAACATTAGGATTAGTGTTGATTGTTTTAGAAGGTTCCTTAGAGTTAGAATTAAATAAAAAGAAGCTTCCTTTTGTGGGGAAAACCTTGGTTACAGCTATTATTCCTTTATTTGTAACTGCTTTTGTGATTGGCCATTTTTTTTATTATTTTTTAGATTCTAGTTATAAAGACGGTTTAATCAATGCGGTGCCATTATGCATTATAAGTAGTGCCATTGCGATTTCAAGTGTAGGACATTTAAATTCTTTTAATAAAGAATTTGCCATTTATGAAAGTAGTCTTTCCGATATTATTGGAGTTTTGTTTTTTAACTTTATTGCGTTAAACTCAGTAATTAATTTGGATACTTTAGGTCACTTTGGTTTACAAATTTTATTGATGTTATTGATTTCGTTTATTGCATCTGCATTTTTAGCTTTTTTATTAAGTCGAATTGACCATCATATTAAGTTTGCACCCATTGTACTTTTAATTATTTTAATCTTTGCTATTTCTGAAATTTACCATTTGCCAGCCTTAATCTTTATTATGTTATTTGGTTTGTTTATTGGAAATTTTGATGAGTTAGAACGCTTTAAAGCCATTCAATATTTAAAACCACGTTCATTAGATAAAGAGGTTAAAAAGTTTAAAGAATTGATTATTGAAGCGGCCTTTTTAGTGCGTTCGCTTTTCTTTTTGTTGTTTGGTTTTTTAATGAAAACAGAAGATATTTTAAATCCACATACTTTTGAATTAGCTATAGGAATTGTAATTCTAATTTATTTAGTGCGAGCGATACAGTTAAAAATATTTAAAGTAAAATTAATGCCATTATTGTATATTGCTCCACGAGGATTAATTACCATTTTATTGTTTTTAAGTATTCCTGATGACAGTAAAATTCCTTTGGTTAACAAAGCCTTAATTATTCAAGTTATTGTTTTAACAGCCTTAATTATGATGTTTGGTTTAATTTTCAACAAGCAAGAAGATCCGAAAGATGAAGGAAAAGGAGATAATCTGAAGATTGATATAGATGTTCCGATATAGTTTATTAGGAAATGCATAAATAAAGTAACATAAAAAAATCCACTTTATCAAAGTGGATTTTTAAACAAACTAAACCAAAAAATTACAGTTGCTATTTTAGTAGCAATATTTATTTTCGCTAATTAATTTTGCTGCAATTTTTTCTCTTAAACCAATTACGTTAGGCATATTGGTATATTTTGTAAAACGCTTAAGACCCATTAACATCATGCGTTGTTCGTCACCTTCAGCAAAAGAAACAATTCCTTCTTTTCCTTTTTGGTTCACGGTATCAACCGCATGGTATAAGTATAATTGAGCCATAGCAATTTGTTCTTGAACTTTATCAGCACCTTCTTTCTTAGCTAATTTCTCAGTTCTAAGAATTGTACTTTCTGCCATATAAATTTCGATTAAAATATCAGAAGCGGCCATTAATAATTGTTGGTGTGACTCTAATTCAGGTCCGAATTTTTGAACAGCAGCACCAGCAACCATTAAGAATACTTTTTTCAATTTTGCAATCATTTCTTTTTCTTCAGCAAATAATTCTGAATAATCTGGAACATCAAAAGATGGAATACCCATTAATTCTTCAGCAACAGCCATTGCAGGACCTAATAAATCAACATGACCTTTCATTGCTTTTTTAACTAACATACCTACAGAAAGCATTCTGTTGATTTCATTAGTACCTTCATAGATACGAGCAATACGAGCATCTCTCCATGCACTTTCCATTGGAGCATCCTCAGAGAATCCCATACCTCCAAAAATTTGGATACCTTCATCTGTACAGTTTTGAACATCTTCTGAAACTGCTACTTTTAAGATAGAACACTCAATTGCAAATTCTTCAACACCTTTTAATTCAGCTTCTTGGTGGGAATTTCCTTCATTTACTCGAATATCGATTCTTTTTTCAATATCATTAGCCGCTCTATAAGTAGCACTTTCTCCAGCATAGGCATTGGTTGCCATTTCAGCTAATTTTGATTGAATAGCGCCAAAGCTTGCAATAGGAGTTTTGAACTGTACTCTTTCATTAGCATAATTAACAGCACCTGAAATAGTTCTTCTTTGTGCTTCTAAACAAGCTGCTGCTAGTTTGATACGTCCTACGTTCAATGCATTCATTGCAATTTTAAAGCCTTCGCCGCGACCTGCTAACATATTCTCTACAGGAACTTTCGTTTCATTAAAGAAAACCTGACGCGTAGAAGAGGAGCGAATACCTAATTTGTGCTCTTCATCTCCTAATGAAATTCCATTTGAAGGATCATTTTCAACAATAAAACCAGTAATGTTTTTATCATCTTCAATACGTGCAAAAACGATGAAAACCGAACAGAAACCTGCATTTGAAATCCACATTTTTCCACCTGTGATTTTATAATGAGTACCGTCTTCAGATAAAACTGCTTTTGTTTTACCCGAATTAGCATCAGAACCAGCTCCTGGTTCTGTTAAACAGTACGCTCCAAACCATTCTCCAGAGGCTAATTTTGGAACATATTTTTGTTTTTGCTCTTCAGTACCGTATAAGGTAATTGGCATAGTTCCAATTCCTGTATGTGCTCCAAAAGCCGTTGAAAAAGAACCAGTTGCTCCAGAAATGTAGTCACAAACTAAAACGGTATTGGTAAAACCCATTTCCATTCCTCCATAAGCTTCAGGAACTGCAACACTTAAATAACCTAATTCTCCTGCTTTACGCATTACTTCTTCTGTAAGTGCATAATCTTTTTTCTCAAAACGCTCTTTATTGGGCCATAATTCTTTATCCACAAATTCGATAACAGAATCACGCATCATGATTTGCTCTTCTGAGAAATCTTCAGGTGTGAAAATATCTTCACATTTTGTTTCTTTTACTAGGAATTGACCTCCTCTAATAATATCTGACATATTTTTTTTGATTTTTGGAGAAAAGAAAATAAAGAAAAGAAAAGCAATTTTCCAGATTCCATATTTTCATTTTCGGTTAGTCTATATTCTATTTACTGTAATCTTATTTTAAAAACTCAAAAATTCCTGCTGTACCTTGACCAGTTCCGACGCACATGGTTACCATACCATATTTGGCATTACCACGTTTACGCATTTCATCAAATAATTGAACTGATAATTTAGCACCTGTACAACCTAGAGGATGTCCTAATGAGATTGCACCTCCATTCACGTTGATAATTTCTGGATTAAGGTCTAATTCACGTATTACAGCTAAAGATTGAGAAGCAAAAGCTTCATTTAATTCAATTAAATCAATATCTGCTTGTTTTAAACCGGCTTGTTTTAAAGCTTTTGGAATTGCTTTTACAGGTCCAATACCCATGATTCTTGGTTCTACACCTGCTGAAGCAAAGTTTACCAAACGAGCAATTGGTTCTAAGTTTAATTCTTTTACCATCTCTTCACTCATCACCAAAACAAAAGCAGCACCATCACTCATTTGAGAAGAGTTACCAGCAGTTACACTTCCATCAGCAGCAAATACAGGTCTTAATTTTGATAAAGCTTCAACTGAGGTACCTGCTCTAGGACCTTCGTCTTTTGTAACAACATAAGAACGCGTTTCTTTCTTTCCATTTTCGTTTACAAAAGTTTCTTCTACAGTAATGGGAACAATTTGTTCATCAAATCGTCCTTCTGCTTGCGCTTTTAAAGCTTTCATGTGAGAATGATAAGCAAACTCATCCTGATCTTCACGAGAAACATTAAATTGTTTCGCAACGGCTTCTGCAGTTAATCCCATTCCCCAGTAGTAATCTTCATGCCCTTCTTTAGATAATTTATAATCTGGAGTGGGTT
Source organism: Flavobacterium sp. NRK F7 (assembly GCF_024054195.1). Classification (GTDB taxonomy): domain Bacteria; phylum Bacteroidota; class Bacteroidia; order Flavobacteriales; family Flavobacteriaceae; genus Flavobacterium. The sequence goes on from NZ_JAMXLB010000001.1 coordinate 2,119,756, forward strand.
TATAACCACCCATAGGAATATAACTCATGCTTTCTGCACCACCTGCAATAATACAGTCGGCCATTCCTGCTTGAATTTTGGCTGTGGCCATTCCAATTGTTTCAATTCCAGATGCACAATATCTGTTTACAGTAACACCAGGAACGTCTTCTACTTTTAATCCCATTAATGAAATTAAACGTCCTACATTTAATCCTTGTTCTGCTTCTGGCATTGCATTACCTACCATCACATCGTCGATGCGCGTTTTGTCGAAATTAGGTAATTCTTTCATCATGTGTTCGATAGTTTCTGCAGCCAATTCGTCTGGTCTTTTGAAACGAAAAACACCTTTAGGTGCTTTACCTACTGCAGTTCTATACGCTTTTACTATATATGCTGTTTTCATAATTTCTTAGTTTCTTAATGGTTTCCCTTTCGTTAACATGTATTGAATTCTCTCTAAAGATTTTCTTTCGCCAGTTAAGGATAGGAAAGCTTCTCTTTCAAGGTCTAATAAATATTGTTCCGTTACTAGTGTTGGTTCAGATAAATCACCACCAGCCATTACGTAAGCTAATTTATTTGCAATTTTTTTATCATGTTCTGAGATGTATTTACCAGCTTCCATACTGTCTGTACCTACTAAAAACATACCTAAAGCTTGTTTTCCTAATACTTTAATATCTTTTCTTCTAGGAGCTTGAGTATAACCTTGTTCTGCCATTTGTAAAGCCACTTGTTTTGCAGTTGCAATTTGACGGTCTTTATTTACTACAACCATATCTCTTCCTTTTAGAAGTACACCTGTATCAAAACCTTCATATGCAGAAGTAGCCACTTTAGCCATACCTACAGTTAAGAAGTATTCTTGTAAAACGTTTAATTCCACATCATTTTTACGGAATAAATCAGAAGCTCTTAAAGCCATTTCTTTAGAACCACCACCTCCTGGAATAACACCCACGCCAAATTCTACTAAACCGATATAGGTTTCAGCAGCTGCAACAGCGCGATCAGCATGCATGGTTAATTCACAACCACCACCTAATGTCATGCCATGAGGAGCAGCAATTACTGGTATTGCAGAATAGCGACAACGCATCATCGTGTCTTGGAACATTTTAATAGCCATGTTCAATTCGTCATATTCTTGTTCCACAGCCATCATGAAAATCATTCCTAAATTCGCACCAACAGAGAAATTAGCTCCTTGGTTACCAATTACTAAGCCGTTATATTCTTTTTCTGCAATGTCAATTGCTTTATTAATACCTTGAAGGACACCAGCACCAATAGAATTCATTTTTGAAGTAAATTCTAAGTTGATGATACCATCTCCTAAATCAGTAATAATGGAATCGCTATTATTCCATATTTTTTTGCTTTCGCGAATGTTATTTAAGATAATGAAAGCATCTTGTCCTGGGATTTTTTCTGCTTTTTTTGACTGAATATTGTAGTAATAAGTAGCGCCTTCTTTTACAGAATAAAAAGAATTGTTTCCTGATGCAATCATTTCGGTTACCCAAGCAGCTGGTTCATAACCTTCCGCTTTCATTAATTCGATTCCTTTTTCAACACCAATAGCATCCCAAATTTCAAAAGGACCATTTTCCCAACCAAAACCAGCTTTCATAGCATCGTCGATTTTGTAGAAATCTTCCGTAATTTCAGGAACACGGTTGGAACAATATTGGAACATTGCTGAAAAATTCTTTCTGAAAAATTCTCCCGCTTTATCTTTACCTTTTACTAATACTTTAAAACGATCTATTGGTTTATCGATAGTTTTGGTTAATTCTAATGTAGCAAAAGAAGCTTTTTTATTCGGTCTATATTCTAAGGTGTCTAAATCTAAAGTAAGAATGTCTTTTCCTTCTTTTTTATAGAAACCTTGTCCTGTTTTACTACCTAACCAATTGTTATCCATCATGGTTTGTACGAAAGCAGGTAATTTGAATAATTCGTGAGATTCATCATTTGGACAGTTCTCATAAATACCGTTGGCCACATGTACTAAAGTGTCTAAACCAACCACATCTACTGTTCTGAAAGTAGCTGATTTTGGTCTACCAATAACAGGTCCTGTTAATTTATCTACTTCTTCAACAGTTAATCCCATTTCTTTTACTTGATGGAATAAACTTTGAATTCCGAAAATTCCAATTCTATTACCAATAAATGCAGGTGTGTCTTTTGCAACAACTGAAGTTTTTCCTAAGAATTTTTCTCCATATCCGTTTAAGAAATCCAATACTTCTTGCGAGGTTTTTGGTCCAGGAATAATTTCAAACAATTTTAAGTAACGAGCTGGGTTAAAGAAGTGTGTTCCACAGAAGTGTTTTTGGAAATCTTCGCTTCTTCCTTCACTCATAAAATGAATAGGAATACCAGAAGTGTTAGACGTAATTAAGGTACCTGGTTTTCTGTATTTTTCTACTTGTTCAAAGACTAATTTTTTAATATCTAATCTTTCAACAACTACTTCAATTACCCAGTCAGCATCTGCTATTTTTGGCATGTCATCAGTAGTATTACCCGTAGTAATTCTGTTGGCAAAGCTTGGATGGTAAATAGGAGAGGGTTTCGATTTTAAAGCGTTTGCTAGATGTTCATTTACTAAACGATTTCTAACCACTTTACTTTCTAAAGTTAATCCTTTTTTTTGTTCAGCTTCTGTTACTTCTCTTGGAACGATGTCTAATAATAATACTTCTACACCGATGTTTGCAAAATGGCAAGCGATTCCACTTCCCATAATTCCAGAACCAATAACAGCAACTTTTTTAATATTACGTTTCATATACTTGGTTATAATTTGTTTTCAAATTCCTTTTCTGAATAAATTTTCTTATCCGCAATTAATTCATTAATCACTTCAGCCACTTGCATAAAATGAATCAGTTTTTCTTCTGAAACATGTTCTTTAATGGTTTCATTAAATTTTAATACGGTATTTTTAGAAAGTTCTCTTTTTTCTTGACCTTCTTTAGTAAGTTCTATAATGACACCTCTACCATCTGAAGGATTTTTTTTACGAGTAATTAATCCTTTTTCTTCCATAGATTTAAGGGTTCTAGTTAAGCTTGTAGCTTCCATTCCCATTTTTGGACCTAGCATAGTAGAAGGAGTTCCTTTTTCTTTATCAATACTTAATAAAGCAAAACCAGTAGCCATTGTAGCTCCATATTTAGAAGCTTCTTCATTATACATTCTTGCTACAGCTTGCCATGTATATCTTAAAATATAATCGATTGTTTTATCTTGCATTTCGAAAACGTTTTAGCAAATATAAAAAAAA